>NZ_BNBF01000013.1:176644-177700 GCF_014654935.1 Streptomyces capoamus | reverse complement strand
CGGAAAAAAGCCGCGGGAGACGGGAAGCCGGGGTGACCGGCCGACAGATACCTGGTGATCGGATCGACACCGTCCGGCCCGCACAGGAAGGAAACCGATGAGCGCGAACACGTCCCGGCCCGGCCCGGGTGAGTGGGAGGAAGCCGCACGGCTGCTGTCCCGTACCGCGCGGGACCTGCCTACGGGCCGCCACCAGCACCACAAGGAGCGTCTGATGGCACACATCGAGCAGGCACAGCGCGTGCAGGAGACTTCTCCGGGCCCCGCGAAGGCGCGCCGGCTCCGGCTGCCCCGACCGGCGATCGCCCTGCCCGCGCTGGCCGCCGCCGTGGCCGCGGCCGTCATCGCCGGGACGGCGATGACCGGCGGGAACGGGCACGGCCCCAGCCGGCTCGCCACCGGGCAGGCCCTGACCACGCCGATCGGCGCGGCCAGCCCGGAAGGGGTGAGCCGACTGCTCGACCAGGTCTCCCTCGTGGCGGCGAAGGACGGCCACCGCCCCGTCCTCAAGGCGGGCCAGTACGTGTACATCGAGACCAAGGCGGCCGACACGTTCGTGAAGACCGTCGACGACCAGCGCAGCCTCGCCAGCCACGCCCTGCACAAGCGCCAGGTGTGGTACTCCGCCGACGGGACCAAGGGATGGCTGATCGATCCCGCCGTCAACGACAGTCCCGAGGGGGAGACCCTCAGCCTCCCCGACGAGCAGGGCAACACCCCCGTCGCCGGCCTGAACCACCCCTCCTACGACTACCTCACGAAGCTGCCCACCGACCCCGACACGCTGCTCGCGAAGATCTACAAGGAGACCAGGGGACACGGCAACTCCCCGGACCAGGAGGCGTTCACCACGATCGGCGACCTGCTCGGCGAGAGCTACCCTCCGCCCGCTCTGTCCAAGGCGCTGTTCAAGGCCGCGGCCAAGATCCCCGGTGTCGTCACCGTGAACGACGCCGTCGACGCCGTAGGCCGGCACGGCGTGGCGGTCGCCCGGCTGGACCAGAAGAGCGGCCAGCGAGAGGAATGGATCTTCGACAAGCACACCCACGTCTTCTT
>NZ_BNBF01000013.1:115057-176591 GCF_014654935.1 Streptomyces capoamus | reverse complement strand
GGGCCAGCGGTCCGTCCAGGTGAGCAGGGCCGACGGCCCCGAGAACCTCATCAAGCCCGGAACCGTGCTGTTCACCAGCGCCGTCCTGCAGCGGGCCGTTGTCGACGACATCAAGCAGGTCCCCGCCCACACCAGCTGACACTCACGGAGGCACGGAGCCGCCACGGGACCGAAGTCCTGGGGCGGCTCCGCGCATGTCCACTACGCGGTGAGCGGCGCAGGTGGGACGACAGATGCCTCAGGCTGATCACGCCGAAGCCGCCGTGTCGCCGACCTCACGGCTAACAGGACCCGACAGCCCCTGAGCAGCTCAGGTCAGACACCCTTTTGGGCGGGCTCCAGGATCACCACGCACTCCACGTGGTGCGTCATCGGAAAGACGTTGGCCTGGGCGGGTCACAGAAAAGCCCAGGTCAGATGCACTTTCTCGGCTCATCGGTCTGTATACGGACGCCCAGAGCGTCAAACGAGCGTCATAGCCGACAGTCGAGACCAAGATCCATGCCCTCCCCGATCGCATCTCCCACTGCTGGTCCGATGCCAAGCTCGAGGAGGTCGGCCGCCGCCACGCCCGCGGCCGCTTCGACCACGAGGACCTGCAGGCGAACGTCACGGGCGCCGAGCGGACTGACGACCAAGCCTCGCCGCCTACCGTGTGGAGGAGGCAGGCCACCATTACCGCTCTCCGAATCTGGGCCGCGGAGTGGGCCAACGACCTCGCGCCCCAGCTCCTCAAGGAGTCCCATGATCCAGACATCGGGGCCGACTCCACCAGCTCCACAATGCGCTTCCGGCAGGAGCATCGCCGAAACCACACTGCATGTCATCCAACCGGGACCGGAACCGTCCGACGTTGGCAGAGGGTCCCCGACCCGACCGGTGTCGGCATCCCGACCTGTGCACCTACGTCTTCAAGGGACCCGTGCAAGCTGCACTTCAGCGGCCCCGCTGTCACGCGCAGCCATCTCGGGACGCCCCGCGGTGGCTCCTGACCCGTACGAACCGTGACGCTCAACTATGCAGCCCGGGGAGTCTGCGAAGGGGCTGCCCGGATGCCGACGACCTCCACTTCCACTCCCCACGACCGCAGTGTCTTCGCCGTCTCGACAAGCGTCACCTGGGAGAAGGGAAACAGCGTCTCCGGGGTCAACTCCTCCGTACCATCCTTCAAGAGAATGCCGAACACGAGACGCCGGGGGACGAAGTCGAGGGGCATGATGCGCCTCCCCCTGCTCTGCTCGAAAACCTTGCGGGCGAACTGCGCGCGCACCTCAGCCGACTCCTTGAGCATCTGAACAGCCACCAGCCCCTGACTGAAAAGGTGGCTGAGCGGACCAGACCGGTGGGCGCGCTTCACCAGGACCAGCGTGTTGTCAGGTGTGAGGACATCGCAGATCTCTACCTCATTGCCAGCTTTGAGCGGGTTGCCTACGTTCTTGCGGTCGAGGCAGACGTAGCCGTCCCCCATCCGGGCGACCGACTCGTTGTACAGGTCCTCCTTCTCGCCCCGTTCCCAGGCAGGCAGCTCCACCGACGGCGGACGGTTGATCAACCGTGTCACGGTGTCCTTGATCGCGGCGAGGTACCGCGCCCCGATCTCGTACCACTCGCAGTCCATCAGGAGGAAGCGTCGTTCCCCGAGGGAGATACCGGCCTCGATCCACCGCAGCAGGGGTGTGGCGACGAGCCGGTCCTCGTGAGCGGCCCGGTGGTGACGGTAGAGGGTGACGGTGCTGCGCCGAAGCGCGGCCAGGCGCCCGCCTGCCGGGCGTGTGCGCAGCCGGTCCAGCACATGGTCGAGCTCGAAGGCCTCCCCCGTGGTGACACCGCAGCCGTCGATCCTCAGCTGGACGGCGCCAGCAGCCTGGTAGTACGTCCAGTGGTCCCCGGGGACCCCCAGGGTGATCCGTCCGTCGGCGGGATCGCCCAACGCAGCCTCGAGCTCCTGCTCAAGGAGGGCCAGCGTTGCCGTGTCCTTGACCGGTGTGATGTGCTCGACGAATTCCAGCGCGGGATCGGGAGAGTCGTCACGGCACACCCGCGCGATCTCCCGGATGTTCGCGACCAGGTCGGCCGGCTCGATCCCGAGCGGAAGCCGGAGTCCGGCACCCCCTTCCACGCTGACGGTGACGCCTCTGCCGCTCTGAGCACGCGTAAGACCGTTGGACTGGAGGACGCCACGCAGGCTGGTGACGAACTGCTGGTGCTCGCGCACGCCGAAGCGCGTGACGGACGTCCCGCCAGGCACGAGGGCGATGTCGGTCCTGGCCTCGCCCATGGTGTGCGCGATGAGGCCCCTCACCTGCAGCGGGTCGACCTGGCGTGCGGCGTAGCGGAGCCCGAAACGCCGGTCCTTCAGGCGGTCCGGGATCAGGCGGTGCCCCTGGTCGTACCCGATGGCGTACACCTCCCCGTCGACGGCGAGCATGAGCAGTGCGGCCGTCCTCCGGACACGCTCGGAAACGTCGCATCCGGTGGTGCGGGCGATCTCGTCGCACCAGGCCGCCTTCTCCTTTTCGATTCCAGCGCTGAGGAACAGCCAGGGCACCGGGAGCCTTTCGTGGTGGGCGTCGTGGAACTCGGCGTCGAGCGAAGCAAGCTGCTCGTGGTCGAGGGCCGCGCGCATGCCGTCCCGGTTCGGGACGACGTCGACGAGACGGTAGAGGGTGCGAAGGGACGTGCTGGGAGCCATGTGTGTCTCCAGTCGGTCGCGTACGTCACCGGTCTCAGGACCGCGGACGTGCCGGTCGGGTGACGGACATCGACATTGACAGGCGAAGTCCACGTCCAGAATCTGACTGCCTGATAGCACCTGCTATCAGGCTTTCCTGCATTGGCACTTCCAGGTCGGTCGTAGAGTGCGAACGGCGCCGGTGCCGCAGCACCGTGGTCGGGCGAAGAGGGGGACCGAAATGCCCAGCACGCACGAAACCCATGCTCTCGGCCCGTCCGGGGAGACGACATGGCGCATCTCGTCAACGGAGATCGCGGCTCTCGCCCGGGTGGAGCGAGCCGTGCCTGCCAACTGGCGCCGCCGCCACGGCGACTTCCCGGAACCCATCGCCCGGGACGGCGGCCGTACCTTCTTCGACGGCCGAGAGATCGTCGATTGGCTTCTGACGACGGGCCACGGCAATGCCGACGAGAACGACCTGGGCACGGAGCTGGCACTGCACAGCCTCTCAGCCTGGACCTCGCGCATTCCCGGTCGGCAGCTGCTGGACGTACTGACTGCGCTCATGTGCCTGCGCCACCACGAGGGCGTACCACTGCTTTCGGGGGAAGACACCACTTGGGAGTCGATCGTGGAGCGGGCTGGAATGCTGGACGAGAACGACACCTGTCTGATCAGCGAGTTGACCAACGCCGGCCCTTGGGGACCGCCGCTGTCCCGGCTCGCCGACGAACTGGTGGCGGCCGCCGCGAACACAGGCCGACGCCACGGTGGCATGCTGGCGGTTCGTCACGGGCCTGCAGCGGATGCCTTCGAATGGCTGCTCGGCGTGCGCCACAGGCTGGGGTTCCACGATTTGACCGCAGACACCCTTACCCCCGGGATGACCGAGTGCATCGCGCGGCTCACGGGGATCGATGGCACGACCGACCCGGTCGTCGCCAACCCGGGTGCCCGCGGCGGAGACCTCCTCGTCGCCCTGCACTCCGCGGCCGGGCCCGATATCACGCCAAGATTCGTTGCCTCCGACACGAACCGCTCACTGGTACGTCTCGTACGACGTCGGATGCTGGTCCGCGGCGTCCTGGGACAGGCCCTTGACGTGCAGGAAGGCGAGAGTGTCCCCGACGCGGTCGACGGACCGAACGTCGTCGCCTCCGTCCTCCCCTACCTGCCCCGCGAGGAACGGCTGCCAGAGAAAACGCTGGAGCGAATCGAGGCCCTGACCGATCTCCTTGCCGAGAGGTGCACAGCCGTCGTACTCGGTCCCGCCGACGCCTTGACGGAGCCGTTGCGTCCCCACGACTGGGCCGACCGCTTCCGCAGGGATTTTCTGACCAACGGCCTATTGAAGGCCGTGGTCGCTCTGCCTGGTGGGATGATGCCGTACCGGCCGGGGTACCGCACCGCGCTCTGGGTGCTGGCTCGTACACCGGAGCAGGAGAAGCGGGGCCGAGTCCTCCTCGCCGACTTGTCGGGCCAAGAGATGACCGAGCGGACTCTCACCGGGATCACCGAGGACATCCGACGGTGGCGAGCCGGTGGCTGGGGCAAGGACGGTCTCCCCGCGCTCCACCACGGCGTGATCGTGTCCGTCGAGAGGCTCAACAGCCGTGCCGGTGCCGCGCTCACGGCCCGGACGCGCGCTACTACGGGGGCTCGGGACAGGGTCCTTCGCATGGCCGATCTGGAACTTGGGCTGAAGGAGCTCGGCGAGCGGGCCCATCGCGAGTCCGGTGCGGGTGGCCAACTGACGGCCCATGCCTCACTCCGCCCGGAGAGCAGCACCCCACCGTCCACCACCATCGCGCAGCTGCGCAAGGAGCGTCGCGTGCGTATGCTCCCGGGGCACAGGATCGCCACCGAGTACCTGCTGGACCGCGGTGACCACAACGTCCTGACCCCCGCCGAGGTCCTTGGCAGGAAACCGGTCGGCACCCACCGCATCGACCGGGCCCTGCTGATGACGGCATACCGGCACGTCGCCTTTACCGAACCCGGTGATCTTGTGATCACGGCTCAGCCAGAATTCGGCGCGTACATCGACGCGGGCGGCTTCTCCGTCGTCGCCTATCCCGCCCGCGTGCTGAGGGTCCGGTCGGAGGCCGCGCGCCCTGTGCGGCCCCGGGTTCTGGCCGCGTTCCTGTCCATGGCAGCCGCGGAGTACCGGCGCACCCGGGGCTCCGTACACTCCGCGCTGACGCTCGAAGAGCTGGAATTTCCCGATGTCGGTCCGGTGGAAGCCGATCGTCTCGATGCCCTGCTCGAGGACATCGAACGGCGGTCATCGGTACTGCGGCAGCAGATCGGGGCTCTCGACGAGCTGGGGAGCCTCGCCACCGCCGGGATGGCCGACGGCACCCTTACCCTGCATGCCGACCAGTGATCCGCCGCTCAAGGAAGAGGAAGCGCTGCCATGCCGTCGCGGATGAACCGAGCCGACGTCCGAACCGAGCTGTCCGGCGTACCGGGCTCCGGTGAGATCCAGCACGTCTTGTGGACAGCCGCGGACAAGCTGCGTGGCTCGATGGACATTGCCCGGTACAAGGAGTTCCTCCTCGGCCTGGTCTTTCTGAAGTACCTATCCGACGCCTTCGACGAGCGCCGCGCCAAGCTCGACGAGGAGCTCGCCGAGGAAGGCATGAACGCGGCACAACGGGCCGTCTTCCTGGAGGACAAGGACGAGTACATCGGCTACGGCGCCTGCTGGGTGCCGGAGTCCGCCCGCTGGAACGCCATCGCTGCCCGCACGGGGAGCGAGGACATCGGCCGGTACCTCGATGACGCGATCGACGCCGTCATGCGAGAGAACCCACCGCTCGCCGATGTCCTGCCAAAAATTTACGGTCAGGAAGACATCAGCTGGCGTCGTCTCGCCGAGCTGGTCGCCCTCATGGACGACGCGCGGTTCACGGGCCCCGGAGGCAGGCCGGCACGGGACGTCCTGAGCGCGGTGTACGCGGACTTCCTCGACAGGTTCTCCCGGGCGGAAGGGAAACGAGGCGGTGACTTCCACCCCCCGGGGAGCGTGGCCCGGCTGCTGGTGGAGATGTTGGAGCCGTACGCGGGCCGGATCTACGACCCGGTCTGCGGCACGGCCGGGCTGCTCGTCCGGGCAGGAAATTTCGCTGCCGGACGCGAGACCACGGCACACACATACGGCTTGGCGGTGCACGGTCAAGAGCGGGATGAACGCACGTGGCGGCTGGCGAGGATGAACCTCGCGCTGCACGGTGTCGAAGGCGACCTGGCGTGGGGGGATTCCCTCGGCGAGGACCGGTACCCCGGTCTGGAAGCCGACTTCGTCCTGTCCATTCCCCCCTTCAACCTCAAGGAATGGCCACGAAACCCGGAGGACCCGCGTTGGCGGTTCGGTGTGCCGCCGCAAGCCAACGCGAACTTCGCATGGTTGCAGCACATCATCGCCAAGCTCGGAGACAAGGGCACCGCCGGCGTCGTTCTGGCCGGTGCCTCGGTCACTCGCGGCCGGGGCCGCGAAGACGAGATCCGCCGAGCGTTGGTCGAGGAAGATCTGGTGGCCTGCATGGTCGCACTACCGCCGCTCCTTTTCCGCGGCACCGGCGTTCCCGTATATCTGTGGCTCCTGGACAAGGACAAGTCCTCCCGGGGAACCAAGAACCTGGAAGACCGGCGTGGCCGCATACTGTTCATCGACGCCGGGGCCATGGGCGAGACAGCGGGCCGAGGAGAGCGCACCCTCTCCGACGGGGACCTCGCGAAGATCGTCAGCACGTATCGCGCATGGCGGGGCACGGCCTCGGCCGGGGGCAAGCGGTACAAGAACGTTGCCGGATTCTGTTTCTCTGCGGATGTGGCGGACGTCCGGCGCGAAGGCCATGTGCTGTCGCCGAACCGGTACATCGCCGAGGTCGGTGTCGAGTCGGCTGCCGAACGCATCGGGCGCCTGACGAAGGAGCTCGATGGGCTCTTCGGCTTGGCGGACGACCTGACGGAGGCGGTGCGGGCGCAGTTGCGGAGGGTCGATGGCTGACTGGAAGTTCGTCGAGTACCAGTCGCTGGCCGCGCCCGAAGACCGTTCGGCCTTCGCCATGGGCCCGTTCGGATCACGGATCACGAAGGAAGATTACGTTCGGGACGGAGTACCCGTCATCCGCGGGACGAATTTGGCACGGGGAATTCTCGACGGTGAATTCGTCTACATCACGGAGGAGAAGGCGGACGAGGTGCTGTCGGCGAACGTCTTCCCGGGAGACGTCGTGTTCACCCACCGGGGTGCCATCGGCCAGGTGTCCGTGGTACCTCGCAGGCTGGGATACAGCCGGTACGTCATCGATTCGTCCCAGCTGCGGTCCCGGCTGGATCCGGCGAGAGCACTGCCCGAGTTCTACCACTACTGGTTCCGGTCGGAGGCGGGACGGCGTTCGCTTCTGACCCACACGTCGGCTGTGGGCGGGTCGGGCATGGCCGCTCCCCTGACGTCGATCCGCACCCTTCCGGTCCCGCACCCTCCGATGGCCGAGCAGGAGGGGGTGGTCGCCGTTCTCGGCGCGTTGGACGACAAGATCGCCGCAAACAGCCGCATCCTGGCCGCCACCCGCGAGCTGGCACTGGCACATTACGACCGGGCCGTCGAGTCGGCAGACGCTGTCCGGGTCGCCGTGGGGTCCGTCACGAGTGCGCTGCACCGGGGCGTCACACACCGGTACACGGACGCCCCTGATGGGGTGATCTTGCTCGACCAGGAGTGCGTCCGAGAAGGCCGGGTGATCACCGAGTCCGCGCGCCGGGCGCTCAGGGAGGAGGTGGACGCCGCCAGAATACTGCAGCGCCACGACGTGCTGGTCACCTCGTACGGCGCCGGCACACTCGGCCGTGTCGCCCGCTGGACCGCGGACGCGAATGCGGTGCCGGGCGCCCGTCTGCTGACGGTCCGCTTCGCGCCTGAACTGACCGACCCGCTTTGCGCGGGGTTCGCGATGCTGCGTGCACAGCCCCGCATCGAGGCCATGGCCGAGGGGACGCCCCGGCAGACCTTACTTCGGGAGACCCACCTGGCAGCCCTGGAGCTCCTCCTGCCCGCCGACGCCCACCGACCCGCGCTACGGGCTACGCTCGATGCGCTGGAGAACCGGGCCGACCACGGACAGGCTGAGTCGGCCACCCTGGCCGAGCTCCGCGACAGCCTTCTTCCCCAGCTGATGACGGGCCGCCTGCGGGTAAGAGACGCCGAAGCAGTCGTGGAGGACGCTACGTGACCAGCCTGCCCATCGAGGCCGAGTTGGCGCAGCTCACGGTGACCGAGCTGACGCGGCTCGGCTGGGAGGCGTGTCCCGGAAACCGGCTCGCGCCCGGGTCCGGCCACCGCCGCGACTGGGACGGTCTGATCCTCCACGACCAGCTCCGCGAGGCGATCACCCGCCTCAACCCTGGCCTGCCTCCGGAGGCGGTGAGCCAAGCCGTGTCCGTCGCGGCCGGTCCTGTATCCCAGGACGCGTACACCGAAAACAGGCAGACGCACGCGTATATGACCCATGGGATTCGATCCGTCGTCTACACGGACGAGTTCGGCGCACGGCACAACCCCCCGATCCGACTGATCGATCTGAGGAACGCGGACGCCAACAGGTACATCGTGTCGACCGACACCGCACTCGCCGGCGGGGACGGGCAGCGTCGCCGCTTGGATCTCGTCCTCTACGTCAACGGGCTGCCGGTGGCCGTGATCGAGACGAAGCGGGCCCAGGACGGGGACGGGGCGCTGCGAGGGGCGCACCGCACGATTCAGCGGTGTGCGGAGGACTTCCCCGCCGCTTTCCGCTACAACGCCGTCACTCTGCTCTCATCTGGGACAGAAGCCGTATACGGGACGCCCTTCACTCCGTACGAGCAATATGCTGCCTGGAACGTAGACGAGTCGGGCCGGCCTGTGCGACCGGACCAAGCCGGTGAGGGAGACGCGACAGCGGAACAGCTGGCCCTGCGTGGCCTGTTCGACCGGACCCGACTGCTGCGCTTCGTCGATGGGTTCATCGACTTCACGTCCACCGGGAAGCGCATCGCCAGACCGCACCAGTATTACGCAGCAACCAAGGCCACACGAAGCGTGGTCGACGCCTACCGCACCGACGGGCGGGCAGGTGTCGTGGCGCACGCCGCCGGAAGCGGCAAGTCCTGGACCATGGTGTTGACTTCCGGCGCCATCGCTCGCGACCCGGCACTGAACTGGCCTACGCTCGTCGTTGTCACGGACAATACCGAGCGCGACCACCAACTGTTCGCGACTTTCCAGGAGCACGGGCCTCCGCTGGAGCCCCTGTACCACGCGGACTCCCGTGAGGAATTGCGTGGGCTGCTGTCCGACATGCGTGCCGGCGGCACCGTCTTCACCACCTTGCAGAAATTCGGCCTCACCTCACGTGAGCACACGTCAGGGTCCGGACACCCCACGCTGTCCGAACGGCGGAACATCGTCGTCATCGTCGACGAAGCCCACCGATCGCACCGTTCCCTGCACGCCCGCCATCTCCGCGGGGCCCTGCCGAATGCAACCCTGCTCGCCTTCACCTCCGTACCGCTCTCGTCAGCCGACCGGACGATCCGCCAGGTGTTCGGACGCTCCATCGACACCTATGACCTCGAGCGGGCCACCTGCGATGGGGTAACGGTCCCCGTCCACTACGAGGACCGGACCCTCGAACTCGCCGGGGAATCCTGGCCGGATCTTCCAGAGTTCGACGAGGAGTCCGGACTGACTGCAGGATCCGGACGCCGTCGCACCGAGCGGACCGTCGCCGATCTGAACACCACACACGGCAGCCCGGCTCGGGTCCACGCCCTAGCCTCCGACCTGGTGGAGCACTGGGAGCAGCGTCGCGCGCACATGACGCCGTTCATCGGCACACCCGGCAAGGCCATGGTCGTCTGTGCCACACGTGAGATGTGCGTGCGGATGTTCGAGGCCATCCGGGAACTACGGCCCGGGTGGGCCCATCAGGCGGTTGACCACGGCACGATGAAGATTGTCTTCTCGGGCTTGGGCATGGATCCGGATCGGCTGCGTTCCCATGCTCTGACTCCAGCGGAGCGCTCGACGGTAGTCAGACGGGCCCAGGATCCTGACGACGAGCTCGAACTGCTCATCGTGCACAGCATGCTGCTCACCGGCTTCGACGCGCCGCCGGTCCACACCATGTATCTGGACCGCTCCCTCAAGGGCAACCTGCTGATGCAGGCCATGGTTCGGGTCAACCGTCGCTTCCGCGGCAAGCCGGACGGTCTCCTCGTCGGCTACGTGCCTCTTGCCGACAACCTCCGGCAGATGCTTGCCGAACGCTCCGACACCGGCCAGGCCGTCCGATACGCGGCCGCGGACATCGACACGGCACTGGATGAGCTGCGCAAGGAGTACGACGCCTTGTGCGGCATCCTCGCGGACATCGACTGGCGCGCGCTGCTCGCAAGACCAGGTCCCCGGTCACACCTGGAAGCCGTACTAAAGACCTTGAATCATCTGCGCGACCCCCGCACTCCCGGAAACGACACTGCCGACCCGGCCCGCAATCTCGGGCAGCGCTATCGCGAGCACGCCTATCGCCTGGAGCGCTTCCATGCACTGACCTTCGCCAGCACCAAGATCGCGGAACGGTTTCCAGATGCTCCGGACTGGCGATCCGACCTGAAGTTCATGACGCAGGTCCGTACCTGGATGGCCAGATTCGACGCCGCAGACCGCGAGGCAATCGGCCCGGATGAATCCCAAAATATGGCGCACATGGTGCACCAGCTGGCGCAGACCACCGGACCGGAGGCGCCCGCCACAGGACTCCAGGCGTCCGAAACCCCGCACTTGGCCACCGAGGCCATGCGGCGGCTGGTCGAGCGGTCCGTACACGAAGTCACCCAGCACAATGTCGTACGGCGCGGCGTCCTGTCGGCACGATTGCGGGACCTGACGAGCGAATACGAACGGCAGCGGCTCACCAGCGGGGAGATCATCGCCGAGCTGACCGAGATGGTGCACGAGATAGCCTCGGACACCCACCGCGGTGAGCGGTTCGACCCGCCGCTGAGCCAGGACGAACTCGCCTTCTACGACGCGATCGCCAGCCACGGCAAGGCCCGCGACCTCATCGGTGACGCAGCGCTTGCCGACATCGCCCGCGGGCTGGTGACGGCTGTGCGTCGGCAACTGACACCCGACTGGGTCTCCCACGAACCGGTCCGCGCCAGACTGCGCAGCACCATCAAACGGCTACTCGCCCGGCACGGATACCCACCCGCCGAGGTCTTGGACGCGGTCGAGCTCATCACCAAGCAGCTGGAGTATTTCGCCCGAGAGTGGACGCGAGAGGAATTCAAGGACTGACGGCTTTGACAAGCAACAGTCCACACTACGCGGCGATGACAACCTTGACACCGGACGGCGAACACGGTGGACCTCGTGCCGCAGGCAAGTGTGGTTCGAAAACCGGGTGCAGCGCATGCAGCCGATATCCTCAGACTCGACGGCGAAGACGGTTCGCTCCTCGTCTCCGTGCCGGAGCAGGAACCAGTCCATGAGTCAGGTCAGTCGGTACCGGTGACGCCCGCCCTCGGTACGGCAGACGCGTCACCGTCATCGAGGCACCGCAGGTTGGTGAAAACGGAAGGTTCCGCAAAAGCCCAACACATCGATTGACCCGCGCTATCTGATCCAGGACGACCACCTCACGCCCCGTCAGAAGCAGCGTCAAGAACATTTCCCGAACCCGTCCCTTACGGAGTTGAGGCCGAGCGTTCTCGACTCACGCCTGCTGCGAAACCGCAGGTGAGACGCATGGCGGGAACCTACAGCATGCTCCACGCGGTGAACCTACGGAAACATGTCGGCACAATCCGCCCGCAACCTGGGGAATCAGAGGATCAGCAGGTCAGCGGCCCTTTACTGCGGGCTCAAGAATTGCCACACACTCCACGTGCGAGGTCATCGGGAACAGGTCGAACGCCCTCAGCGTCCGCACGCGGTAGCCGCCCTCGCGGAAGTAGCCCAGGTCGCGGGCCAGCGCGGCGGGGTCGCAGGCGACGTAGGCGATGCGGCGGGCGCCCAGGGACGCGAGGTGCGCGACCGTCTTGCGGCCGGCGCCCGCGCGGGGCGGGTCGAGGACGATGAGGTCGACCTCGGTGATGCCGGTGCGCGGCAGGACCGACTCGACCTTGCCCTGCTCGATGCGGACCCGCGGGAAGTCGGCCAGGTTGTGCCGGGCGTCCTCGACGGCCCGCTTGCCGGACTCGATGCCGAGGACCGCGCCCTGCTCGCCGAGGCGGTCGGCGAGGGCGCCGGCGAAGAGGCCGGCGCCGCAGTAGAGGTCGAGGGCCATCTCGCCCTTGCGGGGCAGCAGCCCCTGCATCACCGCCGTGACGAGGGTGTCGGCCGCCTTCGGGTGGACCTGCCAGAAGCCGCCGCTGCCGACCCGGTAGGTGTGGTCGTCGGCCCGCTCGCGCACGAACGCCCGGCCGTGGACGCGGTGGATCCCGCCGTCGCGCTCGTCGACGCGCATGACGGAGACGGGCCTGTCGAGCTCGACTAGCGGCAGCCGGGCGCCGGGACGCGGCTCCAGGATGACCATGCGGTCCTGGGACCCCGTCGCGGCGATCGCGTCGACGGAGGCCATGCCGGTCCAGTCCCGCTTCTCGATGCCCAGCTCGCTCACGCCCGCCGCCGCGATCATGCAGTGGTCGATGCGCTCGACCTCGTGCGAGCGGTGCCGGCGCAGACCGGCGTGGCCCTCGGCGTCGACGGCGTACTGCACACGGGTGCGCCACTGGGGAACCTGGCCGGCGGGCAGCTTGTCGCCCTCGGCCGGGACCACCGTGCCGTCCCAGCCGGCCTCCTCGGGCGTGAGGCCGGCGAGCCGCTGGAGCTGCTCGGCGATGACGTCGGCCTTCAGCCGGCGCTGGGCGCCCGGCTTGGCGTGCTGCCAGTCGCAACCGCCGCAGCGGCCGGGGCCGGCGAAGGGGCAGGGAGCCTCGACACGGTCCTTGGACGCCTCCAGGATCCGTACGGCGTCCGCGCGCAGGAAGCGGGCCCCTTCCTCGCCCTCGGTCACCCGGACCACGACCCGCTCACCGGGCAGCGCGTGCCGGACGAACAGCACCTGTCCCCCGGTCGTGCGGGCGATGCAGTGACCGCCGTGGGCGACGGGGCCGATCTCGACCTCGTACTCCTCCCCCACCAGCGACTTCTTCGGTTCTGCGGGCATGGTGGGGAGACTCCAGATCGACAGCGGGGCGGCCCGCACCGGCGGGCCCGACAACAGCCCACCAGTCTACGGCCTCCCCACCGCGCCTCAGTCCTTGGCCGACGGCTCCTTCGGCCGCTCCACGGCCGGGCCCCGCCGGACCGCGCCCGGTGCGTTCCACTCCTGCCGCTTGCGGGCGCGGGCCCGGGCCGCCTCGGAGGACTGCAGCTGGTACGGCACCGAGGTCACCATGACGCCCGGCGTGAACAGCAGGCGGCCCTTCAGGCGCAGGGCGCTCTGGTTGTGCAGCAGGTGCTCGTACCAGTGGCCGACCACGTACTCGGGAATGATCACGGAGACGGCGTCGCGCGGGGACTCCTTGCGCAGGCCCTTGACGTACTCGATGACCGGCCGGGTGATCTCGCGGTAGGGCGAGTCCAAAACCTTCAGCGGTACGTCGATCCCGCGCCGCTCCCACTCCTCGCGCAGCGCCTTGGTCTCCGCCGGGTCGACGTTGACGGTCAGCGCCTCCAGGGTGTCCGAGCGCATCAGTTTGGCGTAGGCCAGGGCGCGCAGCGTGGGGCGGTGGATCTTGGAGATCAGGACGACCGAGTGCACGCGGGACGGACGGACCATGTCGTCGCTCGGGCCCTCGGGCGCGGCGATCTCCTCGGCGACCCGGTCGTAGTGCTTCCGGATCGCGGTCATCGTCGCGTAGAAGATGCACATGCCGAGCAGGGCCACCCACGCGCCGTGCGTGAACTTGGTGACCAGGACGACGACGAGCACGAGGCCGGTGAAGAAGGCGCCGAAGGCGTTGATCGCGCGGGAGCGGATCATGTGGCTGCGCTTGGCCGGGTCCTTCTCGACCGCGAGGTGGCGGTTCCAGTGCCGGACCATGCCGGTCTGGCTGAGCGTGAAGGACACGAACACGCCGACGATGTACAGCTGGATCAGGCGGGTGGAGTCCGCGCCATAGATGAACACCAGCAGCATCGCGGCGCCCGCGAGGAGCACGATGCCGTTGGAGAAGGCGAGCCGGTCGCCGCGGGTGTGCAGCTGGCGCGGCAGGTAGCGGTCCTGGGCGAGGATCGAGCCGAGCAGCGGGAAGCCGTTGTACGCCGTGTTGGCGGCCAGGAACAGCACCAGCGCGGTGGCGGCGGCGAGCAGGATGAACAGGAAGCTGCCCTTGCCGAAGACCGCCTCGGCGACCTGGGAGATCACCGGGTTCTGGACGTAGTCGGAGCCGATCGGGACGCCGCCGCGCAGCAGGTCGGTGGCCGGGTGCTCGGCCATGCGGACCTTGGTGACCATGGCGAGCGCGATGATGCCGCAGAACATGGTGACGGCCAGCAGGCCCATCATGGCCAGGGTGGTCGCCGCGTTCTTGGACTTGGGTTTGCGGAAGGCCGGGACGCCGTTGGAGATCGCCTCGACGCCGGTGAGGGCCGCACAGCCGGAGGAGAAGGCGCGCAGCAGCAGGAAGACCAGCGCGAAGCCGGCGAGGCCCTGGTGCTCGGCCTTGATGTGGTAGTCGGCCGTCGGGGCGCGCATGGTGTCGCCGAGGACCAGCCCACGGAAGGCGCCCCAGGCGATCATGACGAAGACGCCGCCGACGAAGACGAACGTCGGGATCGCGAAGAGCTTGCCCGACTCCTTCACGCCGCGCAGGTTCATCAGCGTCAGCAGCACGATGACGGCGGCCGCGCAGAGCACCTTGTGCTGGACCACGAAGGGGATCGCGGAGCCGAGGTTCTCGATGCCGGAGGCGATGGAGACGGCGACGGTCAGGACGTAGTCGACGAGCAGCGCGCTGGCCACGGTGAGGCCGGCCTTGGGGCCGAGGTTGGTGGTGGCGACCTCGTAGTCGCCGCCGCCGCTCGGGTAGGCGTGCACGTTCTGCCGGTAGGAGGCGACCACGGTGAACATCAGCACGACGACCGCGACGGCGATCCAGGGGCTGAAGCGGTACGCCGACACGCCCGCGATGGACAGGACCAGCAGGACCTCCCCCGGCGCGTAGGCGACGGAGGACAGAGGGTCGGAGGCGAAGACGGGGAGGGCGATGCGCTTCGGCAGGAGCGTTTCGCCCAGCCGGTCACTGCGCAGTGCGCGCCCGATCAGGATCCGTTTGGGCACGTCGGTCAGTTTGGACACGAGAGAGGATCGTAAGCCTTCGAACTGGCACCCGCCCACCCGGCGTGCTGGATATGCCTCCCGAGTGAAAACAAGGGCGCACTGAACTGCGGAATCCGTGGTCCTTGTGCCCCGCGTGCCTAGATGGCAAACCCCGCCCGTCATCGCACTTCGGAGGTTCCATGCCCGCGACCGCGGAGCTGATCGGGGGGCTGCTCGCCCTCGGCGGCCTCGGAATCCTGACCCTGTGCAGCGTGCGCAGCATCACTCGTCGGCGCCTGAGACCGGTGCCGGCACGGGGGTGCCCGCCGCGTGGCGCCCGTGTGTAGCTTTGGGCGTCGGTCTGAGACCCTGATGCTCAGCAGTAGCTTTTGGACACCGGAAGGACGGTCGTGCACATCGTCATCATGGGCTGCGGGAGAGTGGGTTCCGCTCTCGCCCAGACCCTGGAGCAACAGGGACACACGGTCGCCGTGATCGACCAGGACCCCACCGCCTTCCGCCGGCTGGGCCCGGGATTCGGGGGCCGCCGGGTCACCGGGGTCGGCTTCGACCAGGACACCCTGCGCGAGGCGGGCATCGAGGAGGCCGGCGCGTTCGCCGCGGTCTCCAGCGGTGACAACTCCAACATCATCTCCGCGCGCGTGGCGCGCGAGATGTTCGGCGTGGAGAACGTGGCAGCCCGCATCTACGACCCCCGCCGCGCCGAGGTCTACCAGCGCCTGGGCATCCCGACGGTGGCCACGGTCCGCTGGACCGCCGACCAGATGCTGCGCCGGCTGCTGCCCTCGGGGGCCGAGCCGCTGTGGCGCGACCCCACCGGCGGGGTGCAGCTCGCCGAGGTGCACGCCTCCCCCAAGTGGGTCGGGCACAAGATCAGCAAGCTGCAGGACGAGACGGGCGTCCGGGTGGCGTTCCTGACCCGCCTGGGCGAGGCGATCCTGCCCACCTCGCAGACGGTGCTGCAGGAGGGCGACCTCGTGCACGTGATGATGCGGACGGACGACGTGGACAAGGTCGAGGCGGCGTTCGCCGGTGGCCCGGAAGAGGAGGGCGGTCACTGATGAGGGTCGCCATTGCCGGGGCCGGCGCGGTCGGCCGCTCGATCGCGGGCGAGCTGCTGGAGAACGGCCACGAGGTCCTGCTGATCGACAAGGCGCCGACCGCCATCTCGGTCGAGCGCGTGCCGCAGGCGGAGTGGCTGCTCGCCGACGCCTGCGAGATCACCTCCCTGGACGAGGCGGCGCTGCAGCGCTGCAACGTCGTGATCGCCGCGACCGGCGACGACAAGGTGAACCTGGTCGTCTCGCTGCTCGCCAAGACGGAGTACGGCGTCCCGCGCGTCGTCGCCCGCGTCAACAACCCCAAGAACGAGTGGCTGTTCAACGAGGCCTGGGGCGTGGACGTCGCCGTCTCCACTCCGCGCCTGATGTCCGCCCTGGTCGAGGAGGCGGTGAGCGTGGGCGACCTGGTCCGGCTGCTCCGCTTCAGCCACGGCGACGCCAACCTGGTCGAGCTGACCCTGCCGGAGGAGTCGGCCCTGGCCGGCACCCAGGTCGGCGACGTGGAGTGGCCCCAGGACACCTCCCTGGTCACGATCATCCGCGGCACCCGGGTGCTGACCCCGTCCAAGGAGGACTCCTTGGAGCCGGGCGACGAGCTGCTGTTCGTGGCCGCGCAGGCCCGGGAGGAGCAGCTGGAGGACCTGCTGTCGGTGCGGCGCGAGGACTGACCCGACCACACGGAGAAAGGGCGCCCCCGCTGCTGGGGGCGCCCTTTCCGTGTCGTACCGGGGAGCGCGTCGTGCCATGGAGCGCGTCGTGCCATGGAGCGCGTTGCACGGCGGACCGCGCCGTACGGCGGGATCGCGTCGTACGGCGGACCGAGTCGTGCCACATACCGGCGTCGTGCCCGTCGTGCCACGGACCGCGCCACACCGCCCTGTCGCGGAGCGCGTCGCACGGCCGACCGCGTCATACGGCGAACCGCGCCGCACAGCGGACCGCTCACGCCTCCCGGCGGTGCCGTCCCCCGGTGGCCTCGCCGCTCTCCGCGGTCTGCGCGGCCCTGCGCTCCTGCTCGGCCTTCTCCTCGGCCTCCAGCTCCGCGAACACGTCGATCGGCGCGGGCGCCTTGGCGAGGAAGACCCAGGTCAGCCAGACCGCCAGCAGGAACGGCGGGATCTTCAGGGTGACCAGGACCCAGCCGAGCTGCGCGGTGTCGGCCCACCAGTACAGCGGGAAGAGGATCGCGCACTTGGCGAGCAGGATCAGACCCCAGGCCCAGCTGGCCTTGGCGTAGGCCTTCTTGCGGCCGGGGTTGCGGGTGCGCCAGGAGAGGTTCTCCTTGAAGATCGGGCCGAGGATGAGGCCGATCAGGGGGACGCCCGCCAGGGTCGTGACGATGTAGGCCAGCGCCATGCCCAGGGTGTAGAGCATGCCGGGGAGGTAGAAGTCCTTGGCGTTGCCGGTGAACATCGCGAACACCACGCCGAAGACCACGCCGAAGACGCCGCTGAAGGCGTGCTTGACGGTGTCCTTCATGGCCAGCCGGACGACGACCAGGACCAGAGAGACCGCCAGCGCGGCGATCGCGGACAGGTGCAGGTCCTTGTCGATCGTGAAGATCGTGACGAAGAGCAGTCCCGGCAGGACCGTCTCGACCATGCCGCGGACTCCGCCGAAGGCCTCGAACAGTGCCGCCTCGGTCACCGCGCGGGCGTCGCCGGGCCGGGTCTGGTCGGTGTCTTCGGTCGGCTTGTCGAGGGACGTCACCGGCTACTCCCGTCCGAGGGGTCGCAGTTCATATTTCGGGTTGAAGAGCACCCGGCGGCCCCGGCTCATCGAGATCCGGCCCGATGCGATCAGCTTGCGCCCCGGTTCTATGCCGACGATGGAGCGCCTGCCGAGCCACACCACGTCCAGCGCGGCGGAGCCGTCGAACAGCTCGGCCTCCAGGGCGGGTACTCCGGCACGCGGGCGCAGGGTGACCGTGCGCAAGGTACCAGTAACGGTGACGATCTGCCGGTCCTGGCAGTCGCCGATCTTCGTACAGCCTGCCGTCTCTGCGTCTTCGCGCAGCTCCTCGGACTCCAGGTCCTCCTGCGACGAGGAGAGCCGGTCGAGCATGCGCCGGAACCGGCCGGCCGGCTTTTCGGAACGAGGAACAGCACTCATATCTGAAGCGTACCGGGCACCACCGACGCGACCGTAAGCCCGCCGGTCCCCGGCCGCCTCGCCTACTTCTCGAACCGGTAGCCCATCCCCGGCTCGGTGATGAAGTGCCGCGGGTGCGAGGGGTCCGACTCCAGCTTGCGCCGCAGCTGGGCCATGTAGACCCGCAGGTAGTTGGTCTCGGTCCCGTACGACGGCCCCCACACCTCGCGCAGCAGCTGCTTCTGGCCGACCAGCCGGCCGGTGTTGCGGACCAGCACCTCCAGCAGGTGCCACTCGGTCGGCGTGAGCCGTACGTCCTTGCCGTCGCGATCGACCTTCTTCGCGGCGAGGTCGACGGTGAAACCCGCGGTCTCCACGGTCGTCGGCTCGTCCTCGCCCGGTCCGGCCGGCTCGGCGCGGCGTACGGCGGCCCGCAGCCGGGCCAGCAGCTCGTCCATGCCGAACGGCTTGGTCACGTAGTCGTCGGCGCCCGCGTCCAGCGCCTGGACCTTCTCGTCGGAGGAGTGGCGGGCGGACAGCACCAGGATCGGTACCCGGGTCCAGCCGCGCAGGCCCTTGATCACCTCCACGCCGTCCATGTCGGGCAGCCCCAGGTCGAGGACGACGACGTCCGGGTGGCGCGAGGCGGCGAGTTCGAGGGCGGTCCTGCCGTCGGGGGCCGCGTCGACCTCGTATGCGCGTGCCTTGAGGTTGATCACGAGGGCGCGCACGATCTGGGGCTCGTCCTCGACCACGAGCACCCTCGTGGAGGTGCGGGGAGTCCCCCCGTCCGGGCTCAGCACAGGCTCTGCCTTCCTGGTTCTGCGGTCCCCGCCCCGGCGGGGAGGGGCTCGGTACGTGATCCGGCCGCGCGGAGGGTGAGCACCATGGTGAGTCCGCCCCCCGGCGTGTCCTCGGCGGTGAGGGTCCCGCCCATGGCCTCGGCGAAGCCCCGGGCGACGGCGAGGCCGAGCCCGACGCCGGCACCGCGCGGAGCGTCGCCGTACCGCTGGAAGGGCTCGAAGATACGATCCTTCGCCTCGTCCGGCACGCCCGGGCCACGGTCGACGACGCGCACCTCCACCCGGTCGCCGAGGGCGCTCGCGGACACCAGGACGCGCCGCCCGGGCGGGCTGTACTTGACGGCGTTCTCCACGAGGTTGGCCACCGACCGCTCCAGCAGGCCCGGGTCGACGGCGACCATCGGCAGCGTCTCCGGTACGTCCAGTCCGACGCTGCCCTCGGGCACGCCGCCCAGCGCCATTGGTACGACCTCGTCCACGTCGATCTCCCGGATCAGCGGCGTGACCGTACCCGTCTGCAGGCGGGACATGTCGAGCAGGTTGCCGACGAGGTGGTCGAGCCGGTCGGCACCCTGCTCGATGCCCTCCAGCAGCTCCGCCTGGTCCTCCTCGGACCAGGCGACGTCGTCCGAGCGCAGGGACGACACGGCGGCCTTGATGCCGGCCAGCGGGGTGCGCAGGTCGTGGCTGACGGCGGCCAGCAGGGCGGTGCGGATGCGGTTGCCCTCGGCGAGCGCGCGGGCCCGGTCGGCCTCCTCCCGGAGTCTCCTGCGGTCCAGTACGACGACGGCCTGGGCGGCGAAGGCGGCCAGCACCCGGCGGTCCTCGGCGGGCAGCACCCGGCCGGTGAGCGCGAGCGCCATGTGGTCGCCGACCGGCACGTCCACGTCGGCGTCCTCCGGGCGTTCCAGCGGCGGTCCGAGTCCGGCCCGGCCCGCGCAGGTCCACGGCGCCATGTCGTCCTCGCGTTCCAGCAGGGCGGCCGACTCCATGCCGAAGGTCTCGCGGACCCGTTCCAGCAGCTCCTCCAGGCTCGTCTCACCGCGCAGCACGTTCCCGGCGAGGAAGGACAGGATCCCGGACTCGGCGCGCAGCCGGGCGGCCTGGTGGGTGCGCCGGGCGGCGAGGTCGACCACCGAGGCGACCGACATGCCGACCCCGAAGAAGATCGCGATGGCGACGATGTTCCTGGGGTCCGCGACGGTCAGCCGGTGCAGCGGCGGGGTGTAGAAGTAGTTCAGCAGCAGCGAGCCGAGGGCGGCCGAGGCCAGCGCGGGCAGCAGACCGCCGAGCAGGGCCGCGGCGACCGTGCCGGCCAGGAACAGCAGCATGTCGTTGGCGAGGCCCAGGCCGGCGCCGTTCAGCAGCACCGCGAGGACGACGGGACCGGCCACGCCGACCGCCCAGCCCCAGACGATCCGGGCCCGCCCGAGCCGGGCGCCGCGGGCCACGGGCAGCCCCCGCCCCCTGGCGACCTCCTCGTGGGTGACGATGTGCACGTCCAGGTCGGGGCCGGAGTCCCGGGCCACCGTGGCGCCGACGCCGGGCCCGAAGACGTACTGCCAGGCCTTGCGGCGCGAGGAACCGAGCACGATCTGGGTGGCGTTCACCCCGCGCGCGAAGTCCAGCAGGGCGGCCGGGATGTCGTCGCCGACCACGTGGTGGAAGGTGCCGCCGAGGTCCTCGACCAGGGTGCGCTGGACGGCCAGCTCCTTCGGGGAGGCCGAGGTCAGCCCGTCGCTGCGGGCGATGTAGACGGCGAGGACCTCGCCGCCGGCGCCCTTCTCCGCCAGGCGGGCGGCGCGCCGGATCAGGGTGCGTCCCTCGGGGCCGCCGGTCAGGCCGACCACGATCCGCTCCCGGGAGCCCCATATCCGCGACACCCGGTGCTCGCTGCGGTAGGCGTTCAGGTACTCGTCGACCCGGTCGGCCACCCACAGCAGCGCCAGCTCGCGCAGGGCGGTGAGGTTGCCGGGGCGGAAGTAGTTGGACAGGGCCGCGTCGACCTTGTCCGGCTGGTAGATGTTGCCGTGCGCCATGCGGCGGCGCAGGGCCTGCGGGGACATGTCGACCAGCTCGATCTGGTCGGCCCGGCGGACGACCTCGTCGGGCACGGTCTCCCGCTGACGGACCCCGGTGATCGACTCCACGACGTCGCCGAGTGACTCCAGGTGCTGGATGTTGACCGTGGAGACCACGTCGACGCCGGCGGCGAGCAGTTCCTCGACGTCCTGCCAGCGCTTGGCGTTGCGGGAGCCGGGGGTGTTGGTGTGGGCCAGCTCGTCCACGAGGGCGACGGCGGGGGCACGCCGTAGGACGGCTTCCACGTCCATCTCGGTGAAGACGCTGTCCCGGTACGTGATCTCCCTGCGCGGCACCTGCTCCAGCCCGTCCAGCAGGACCTCGGTGCGCGGCCGGCCGTGGTGCTCCACGAACGCGACGACGCAGTCGGTGCCCCGCTCGACCCGGCGGTGCGCCTCGGCGAGCATGGCGTAGGTCTTGCCCACGCCCGGCGCCGCGCCGAGGTAGATCCGAAGCTTGCCGCGTGCCATGGCTCCATTGTCTTCCCGTGCCTGTCGCCTGCGCAGGGCCGACTCTACGGCCGGCGATCACGGCGCGCGGGGCGGGGAGGGCGAGCAGCGGACGACTTTGACGCAACCCTGACGGGCAGCGCCCGTGGGGGGCGCGGGGAACGGCGCGACCGGCCCGGAACGACCCGCACCCGGCAACGACGTCTCCCCGGACGACCCACACCCGGCGACGGCCCGTAAACGGCACCCCGAGCCGCGACCCCCACCTGGCAATGCCCCGTCAACGGCACCCCGAGCCGCGACCCCACCCGGCAACGCCCCGTCAACCACACCCCGAGCCGCGACCCCCACCCGGCAACGCCCCGGCGACGGCCCGTCCCGACGCCGCGACCCCACCCGGCGACGAGGCTCCCGACAGCGTCAGCACGCCCGACAGCGTCACCACGCGAAAAGGCGGGCCGCGCCAGGAGGCACGGCCCGCCGGGACGAACGGCGGAACCAGCGGAGCGTCTAGCGGACTTCCGTGATCTCGGGACCCCGCTGCAGCTGCCCCATCCCGCCGGAGAAGCGCGAGCCCTCCTCCTGCTGCTGGACCCCCTCGGGGACCATCTGCGCGTCGTTGGGCAGCTTCAGGACGATGGGGTCGCGCGGGGCCATCGGGCCCTCGCCGCGGACCACGACGGTGTCCCGGAAGATCTGCTCCAGCAGTCCGGCCGCCTGCGGCTGCACCGCGCCCTGCCCGGAGATCACACCCCGCAGGAACCAGCGGGGACCGTCCACGCCGACGAACCGCACGACCTGGAAGCCGCCGGTGCCGTCGGGCAGCTGCACCGGCACCTGGGCGCGCAGCTCCCATCCGAGCGGGCCCTCGACCTCGTCGATGACGCCACCCTGCTGGGTGATGCCGGACGCGATCTCCTCGCGGACCTCGCCCCAGATGCCCTCGCGCTTGGGCGCGGCGAACGCCTGGAGCTGGATGGCGCTGTCACGCAGCACGACGGTCGCGGCGACGATGGCGTCACCGGCGACCTCGACCCGCAGTTCCATGCCGTCGACGCCCGGCACGAACAGACCGCCGAGGTCCACGCGGCCCTCGGCCGGGTCGCGCACCTCGCTGCTGTCCCACGGCCCGTCGGGCCGGGGCCCGGGCTCCAGCCGGACGCGCTCGCGCCCGGCCTCCACCTCGTCCGCCTCGGTGTCGACGCTGTCGACGACCTGCTCGGCCTCGCCGGCCGCGTCCTCGGCGGCACCCTTCTTCTTGCGACGTCCGAACACGTCACTGTCCTTCCCGGTCGGATACGACCGAAGCGTATCGATTCCCACCCGTCGGACCGCCCTCGGCGGCCTGACCGCTTGTGCCGCTCTCGCCGCCCACCGCGGCATGGCCGCCGGTGGACCCGAAGCCCCCTTCGGCCCGCGCCGAGCCGGGAAGTTCCGCGACCTCCTGGAAGCGGACCCTCTCGACCTGCTGGACGACCAGTTGGGCAATCCGGTCGAAGCGCTCGAACCGCACGCGCTCGCGCGGGTCGAGGTTCACCACGATCACCTTGATCTCCCCACGGTACCCGGCATCAACCGTCCCCGGGGCATTCACGAGGGCGACACCGCAGCGGGCGGCGAGGCCGGAACGCGGATGCACGAAGGCCGCGTACCCCTCGGGCAGCGCGATGGACACCCCCGTGGGCAGGACGGCCCGTTCGCCCGGCTCCAGCACGCACGCCTCGGTGGTGCGCAGGTCGGCTCCGGCGTCCCCGGGGTGCTCGTACGCCGGGAGCGGTACGTCCGGGTCGACGCGGCGGATCAGCACGTTCAGCGGGTCACGGCTCACGGGTTCACCTCGAAGGCGCGGGAGCGCCGGATCCGGTCGGGGTCGTTCATGACGGCCTGGATCTCTTCCTCGCGGCCGTGGTCGATGAAGTGGTCCACCTTGACCTCGATGAAGAGCGCGTCGGCGCGCACGGCCACCGGTCCGTCGGGGCCGTCGAGGCGTCCGGTGGCGGTGGAGTAGATCTTCCGCCCGGCGACGGCGGTGACCTCGGCCTCCAGGTGCAGCGTTGTGCCCACGGGCACGGGCCGCACGAAGTCCGTCTCCAGCCGCCCGGTGACGGCGATGGTCCGCAGCAGCCAGTTCAGCGAACCGAGGGTCTCGTCCAGCGCCGTGGCCAGTACTCCCCCGTGCGCGAGGCCGGGGGCACCCTGGTGGGCCACCTGCACGGTGAACTCGGCGGTCAGCGAGACGCCCTCGCCGGCCCGGGCCTCCAGGTGGAGTCCGTGCGGCTGCCCGGGGCCGCACCCGAAACAGTGTTCGTAGTGGGCACCGAGAAGTTCCCCGGGCGCGGGCGCGTCGGGGTGCCGTACCGGTTTCCCCGCGTCGGCGGGGGGCTGAAGAGCTGCGGAACTACCACTCACAGCCGCAGACCTTACCCGCCCGCCCGGCACCCACGGCCGCCCTCCCCGACAGCGCTCCGCGCGCAGCGCCCCGGCTCCGGCGGTGTGCCGATCCCGTGCCAAGCTTGGCTCCATGCAGCTCTCCGCCACCCCCTACGAAGAACGCCTCACCGCCCCCCGCTCGTGGTGGCTGGTCAGCTTCCTGGTCGGCGTCTCGTTCGCCCTGATCCTGCTGCCCTTCGGCACCCTGCCGCTGCTCGGCGGCCTGGTCGGCGGTACGGCGGCCGCCGCCGTGGTGGCGAGCGCGTACGGCTCCCCGCGCATCCGGGTCGTGGGCGGCTTCCTGATCGCGGGCGAGGCGAAGGTGCCGGTGACGGCGCTGGGCGCGGCCGAGGTGCTGGACGCGGAGGAGGCCCGCGCCTGGCGGACGTACAAGGCCGACACCCGCGCCTTCCTGCTGCTGCGCGCCTACATCCCGACGGCGCTGAAGGTGGAGGTCACCGACCCGCAGGACCCGACGCCGTACCTGTACCTGTCGACGCGGGAACCGGAGCGGCTGGCCGCGGCCATCGAGGCGGCCCGGACAGCACACCCCTAGGGCGGCCCGGCCCCCGTCGCCCGCCTGCAGCCGGCCCGGCCCGCCCGTGGCCGGGCAGCGGTGCGCCTACAGCCGGCCCGGGTCGACGGGATCGGCCGGCTCCTCCAGGGGTGGCAGCTCCGGCAGCGCGTCCCAGGGAACCTGGATCTTGCGCAGGTCGTCCCGGACGCGGGCGGCGATTCTCCTGGTGTCCCGGCGGTTCATGACCGCCCCGACCGCGGCTCCCACCATGAACGGCATCAGGTTGGGCAGGTCACGGATCATCCGCTTCATGATCTGCTGGCGCAGCCGGCGCTTCATCCGGCCGCCCAGGGCCGTGTCGTACGTCGACGGCTTCAGCACGTCGATCCCGCGCTCCTCCGACCAGGAGGACAGATACGCGGCGGTGCGGGTCTTGAGGCTGCCCGGCGGGCGGACCCCGTAGACCTCGTGCAGCTCGGCGATGAGTTTCAGCTCGATCGCGGCGACCCCGGTGATCTCGGCGGCCAGTTCGGTCGGCATGGCCGGCGGCACCGGCAGCATCGCCGCCGCCCCGATCCCGGCCCCGACGGTGGAGGTGCCGGCCGCCGCGCCCGCCACCAGTCTGTCGGCGAGTTCCTCGGGTCCGAGGCCGGGGAACTGCCGCCGCAGGGTCGCGAGGTCGCGTACGGGGATGCGCGGGGCGATCTCGATGAGGCGGTCGGCGAGGTACGCCAGTCCCGCGCGGGCCCGGCTGCCGCCCCGCTGGGCGCCTTCCCGGGTCAGTTCCCTGGCCCTGTCCCGGATCGCCGCCGCCCGGCGCCGGGCGGCGGGAGCGGGGTGCTGTGCCGGCGCCGACAGGTCGTCCCGGTCGGGCGCCGGCCCGAGCGAGGCTCCCGCTCCAAATGAGCCCCGCTCGTCGTCACGCGCGTCGTGCGGGCCGTCGACCGGCCCTTGGTCCGCTTTCCGGAGGGAGAAGCGGCGCTTCCGGGGAGGGGTCGAGCCAGACATGGCCGACCCGTCCTCAGTCGCAGTCGCGGCAGATCGGCTGACCGTTCTTCTCCCGGGCCAGCTGGCTGCGGTGGTGCACCAGGAAGCAGCTCATGCAGGTGAACTCGTCCTGCTGCTTGGGCAGCACCCGGACGGCCAGCTCCTCGTTGGAAAGGTCGGCTCCGGGCAGTTCGAGGCCCTCGGCGGCCTCGAACTCGTCGACGTCCACCGATGAGGTGGACTTGTCGTTCCGCCTGGCCTTCAGTTCCTCAAGGCTGTCCGAGTCGACGTCGTCGTCGGTCTTGCGTGGAGTGTCGTAATCGGTTGCCATATCGCTCTCCCCCTCTGGGTGTCTGCGGTGTCTCCAGCGCACGTAACGCGTGAGAGGCCGGACTTGTGCCCGACCTGAGGCGGAGATTTTGCCTCACATCAAGGTCTGTTACTCAATCGACACCCAACCCGACCTCTCAAGAGTGATCGGCTTGGCTGGCGGTGAGGACCGTACACGGTTCGAATGCCGCACCTCAAAGGCGCCTCACCGTGTACTTCCCGTGATCAAGAGCCCTGAAAACCAGGACTTTCCCGGCTTTCCACCCTGTGTCATGATCACTGTGGGTACATGGCCGGAATTCCGCCCATGTGATCGATCACACAAGAAGAACCCCGACCGGCGGTCGAAAAATTCCGCGTGCAGCGAACAACGTCCGCGTGTGTCGCTATGCAGTCATACCGGGAAGGTGACGCGCATCACCAGACCACCGCCCTCACGGGGTTGGGCCAGGATGTGCCCGCCGTGCGCCCGGGCCACCGACCGGACGATCGACAGACCCAGACCCACCCCCTTGTCGCTGCCGGTGCGCTCGGTACGCAGCCGCCGGAACGGCTCGAAGAGGTTGTCGATCTCGTACGCCGGCACCACCGGCCCGGTGTTCGTGACCGTGAGCACCGCCTGCCCGTGCCGGACCTCGGTGGTGACCTCGACCCAGCCCTTCTCAGGAACGTTGTACCGCACGGCGTTCTGCACGAGGTTCAGCGCGATCCGCTCCAGCAGCACGCCGTTGCCCTGCACCACGGCCGGCTTGCGCTCACCGCGGATCGAGACGCCCTTGGTCTCGGCCTCCGCGTGCACCTGGTCGACGGCCTGCGTGGCGACCTCGGCCAGGTCGACCGGCTTGCGCTCGACGATCTGGTTGTCGCTGCGGGCGAGCAGCAGCAGGCCCTCGACGAGCTGCTCGCTGCGCTCGTTGGTGGCCAACAGTGTCTTGCCGAGCTGCTGAAGCTCCACCGGCGCGTTCGGATCCGACAGGTGCACCTCGAGGAGCGTCCTGTTGATCGCGAGGGGGGTGCGCAGCTCGTGCGAGGCGTTGCCGACGAAGCGCTGCTGGGCGGTGAAGGCCCGCTGCAGCCGCTCCAGCATGTCGTCGAAGGTGTCCGCCAGCTCCTTCAGCTCGTCGTCCGGGCCGTCCAGCTCGATGCGGCGGGACAGGTCCGAGCCGGCCACCTGGCGGGCGGTGCGGGTGATCCGGCCGAGCGGGGACAGCACGCGGCCGGCCATCGCGTAGCCGAACGCGAAGGCGATCACGGCCAGGCCGAGCAGGGCCAGCAGCGAGCGGCTGAGCAGGTTGTCCAGGGCCCCCTGGCGCTGCTGGTCCACGCAGTGGGCGATCGCGTCATTGAAGTCCGGCAGCGGCACCGGGCCGTTGTTGATCGCCGTGACCGCGGGGCAGTTGTCGCTGGTGACCTTGATCGCCGAACCGCTGACGATCTTGAACAGCGGTTGGTTGCCGGTGCTGATCGCCTGGGCGGCGAGCAGGTAGATGATCGACAGCAGCAGGATGCCGGCGATCAGGAACATGCCGCCGTACAGCAGCGTCAGCCGTATGCGGATGGTCGGGCGCAGCCAGGGGAAGGGCGGCTGCGGCCTCCTGGGGTCCCAGGTGGGCTTCGGGGGTGCCTGGGGCGGCGCGGGTGTCGTGGCCACGGGGGATCAGATCCGGTAGCCGGAGCCGGGCACGGTGACGATGACGGGGGGCTCGCCCAGCTTGCGGCGCAGCGTCATCACCGTCACCCGCACCACGTTGGTGAACGGGTCGGTGTTCTCGTCCCAGGCCTTCTCCAGCAGCTGTTCCGCCGAGACCACCGCCCCCTCGCTGCGCATGAGCACCTCCAGCACCGCGAATTCCTTGGGCGCGAGCTGGACCTCCTTGCCGTCCCGGAAGACCTCGCGGCGGTTGGGGTCGAGCTTGATGCCGGCGCGCTCCAGGACCGGCGGCAGGGGCACGCTGGTGCGGCGGCCGAGGGCGCGCACGCGCGCGATGAGCTCGCTGAAGGCGAACGGCTTGGGCAGGTAGTCGTCGGCTCCGATCTCCAGGCCCTCGACGCGGTCGCTGACGTCGCCGGACGCGGTGAGCATGAGCACGCGCGTGGGCATGCCCAGTTCGACGATCCTGCGGCAGACGTCGTCGCCGTGCACGAGCGGGAGGTCGCGGTCGAGGACGACCACGTCGTAGTCGTTGACGCCGATGCGCTCCAGGGCGGCGGCACCGTCGTACACGACGTCGACGGCCATGGCCTCCCGGCGCAGTCCGGTGGCCACCGCATCGGCGAGCAATTGCTCGTCCTCGACGACGAGTACGCGCACGTCGCTTGTCCTTCCTCATGTCCACCCGCGTAGCGCGCCGTGGGCGCGCGCGGGCAGGGATGTCCGTGGGTGTGACCCCCATCCTGCCCTTTTCGGCCATAAGTCGGCTGTAAGGCGGGGTCCGGGCCGCCGGCACGGGATTTCGGGGGCGGGAATACGCGAAATACTCCGCCGGTTGAGGTTTCCGCGGGAGGGAGCTGGGGGAGGACGGCTTTACACCCCGCGATCACGCTCTGCATGTGCCGCAGCACCATGCGGCACCTTGCCCTCCGCTTCGCAGAGCGGGCGTGGGTGTCCGGCACCGTCGCCGCCCGGCCGGGCAGCGCTGGGCACCCGCGAGAGACGTGATCGCCCCTTCCCTACGGCACACCCCCGTGCCACCGACCCACGACCCTGGACGAGGGGGCGCAGCATGGACGCTTTCACCGCAGGACTTCTGCAGCGCATAAGAGCGACCGAGTCCCACCTGTCGCGGGCTCGTGACGAGGGCGACGACTTCCTCGTAGAGGTGGAGCAGGCAGAGCTCGACGACCTGCGACGCCTCGCCGCCGAACACGGTGTGGAGGTCGGCGCGTCACGCGTCTGATCGGCCCGAAGCACGCGGAGGGACCCCGGCGAATCCAGCGCCGGGGTCCCTTCGCGCGCGAGGGCGGTCCGGTGCCGGCGGCCCTCCGCGGCCGGCCCCGGCGTCCCGGTCAGTCGTGCCACGCCCCGAAGTCCTCCAGCAGCCGCTGGAGGGGCTCGAAGACCCCCGGCGTCCCCGCCACGGTCAGGTCCCCCGAGGGGCGCTCCCCGGGCCGCCCACCGGTCAGCGCGCCCGCCTCCCGGGCGATGAGGTCCCCGGCCGCGACGTCCCACGGGTGCAGACCCCGCTCGTAGTACCCGTCGAGCCGGCCGCAGGCCACGTCGCACAGGTCGACGGCTGCCGAGCCCCCGCGCCGGATGTCCCGCAGCAGCGGGAGCAGCCGGGCGGCCACCTCGGCCTGGTGGGTGCGGACCTCGGTGACGTAGTTGAACCCGGTGGAGACCAGGGCCTGGTCCAGCGGGGGCGCGGGACGACAGGCGAGCGCCCGCTCGCCCTCCCACGCGCCGGTCGCCCACGCGCCACCGCCGCGCACGGCGTGGTAGGTCTCGCCGCGCATCGGAGCGGCGACCACGCCGACGACGGTCTCGCCGTCCTGTTCGGCCGCGACCGACACCGCCCAGGTCGGCAGTCCGTACAGGTAGTTGACGGTGCCGTCGAGCGGGTCGATCACCCAGCGGACGCCGCTCGTGCCCCCGACCGAGGCCCCCTCCTCGCCGAGGAAGCCGTCGTCCGGGCGTTGCCCGGAGATCAGGTCGGTGATCAGCTTCTCCGCCGCGATGTCCATCTCCGTGACGACGTCGACGGGACTGGACTTCGTCCGGGCCACGGCCAGGTCGGCGGGGCGGCCGTCGCGCAGCAGCTCGCCGGCGCGGCGGGCGGCCTCCCGGGCGAGGGCGAGCAGGTCCCGGTGGAGGGCGTCGGTCACGGCTCTCCTCACGCGTAGGGGCTGTCGGCGCCGGCGGCGGCCGGGCGGGGCGCACGGGCGGGGCAGCAGCCGACCGGGCAGAGGTGGTGGCTCGGGCCCAGGGCGCCCAGGGCGCACGGGGTGACCTCCTCGCCGCGCTCGACGGCGGCGCGCTCTGCGATCAGGTCGCGGACGGCGGCGGCGAACCGCGGGTCGGCGCCGACGGTGGCCGAGCGGCGCACCGGCAGGCCCAGCTCCTCGGCCTTGGCCTTCGCCTCGGTGTCGAGGTCGTAGAGGACCTCCATGTGGTCGGAGACGAAGCCGATGGGCGCCATGACCACGGCGGGGACGCCGGCCGCGTGCCGCTCCTCCAGGTGGTCGCAGATGTCCGGCTCCAGCCACGGGATGTGCGGGGCGCCGGAGCGGGACTGGTAGACGAGCCGCCAGGGGTGGTCCACGCCGGTGCGCTCGCGGACGGCGTCGGCGATCAGCCGGGCCACGTCCAGGTGCTGCCGGACGTAGGCCCCGCCCTCGCCGTGCGCCTCGGCCGGGCCGGAGGTGTCGGCGGCCGCGGTGGGGATGGAGTGGGTGGTGAAGGCGAGGTGGGCGCCCGCGCGGACGTCCTCGGGGAGGTCCTCCAGGGCGCGCAGGACGCCGTCGGTCATGGGCTCGACGAACCCGGGGTGATTGAAGTAGTGCCGCAGCTTGTCGATCCTGGGCGGCTCCAGGCCTTCGGCCTCCAGGGCGGCCAGCGCGTCGGCGAGGTTCTCCCGGTACTGGCGGCAGCCCGAGTAGGAGGCGTAGGCACTGGTGGCGAGGACGAGGATGCGGCGGCGGCCGTCGGCGGCCATCTCGCGCAGGGTGTCGGTCAGGTACGGCGCCCAGTTGCGGTTGCCCCAGTAGACCGGCAGGTCCAGGCCGTGTTCGGCGAAGTCCTCGCGCAGGGCGTCCAGCAGCGCCCGGTTCTGGTCGTTGATGGGGCTGACCCCGCCGAACAGGAAGTAGTGCTGCCCGACTTCCTTCAGGCGTTCCTTGGGGATGCCGCGCCCGCGCGTGACGTTCTCCAGGAACGGGACCACGCCGTCCGGGCCTTCGGGGCCGCCGAAGGAGAGCAGGAGCAGGGCGTCGTACGGGGTGGCATCGAGCGCGTCTGGCATGGGTCGATCCTGCCACCCGGCACCGACAGCGAGGAAACAGCGCGGCGGGGAGTCGGATCCGGCCGGGCCGGGGTGGTTTCCCGGTGCGTTCCGCCCGGTGCCGCCGGGGCGTTCCGGCTCGTAAGCTGTATCAGCCGCCATCGCGCCTTACCGAGCCGTCCCGGAGACCACGTGCCCAGCCCCTACAGAGCCCTCTTTGCCGAGCCCGGCACCAAGGCCTTCTCCGCCGCGGGCCTCATCGGCCGGATGCCGCTGTCGATGATGGGCATCGGCGTGGTCACGATGGTCTCCCAGCTCACCGGGCGGTACGGCCTCGCGGGCGCCCTGTCGGCCGCCATGGCGCTGTCGGCCGCCGCGGTGGGCCCGCAGATCTCCCGGCTGGTGGACCGGCACGGGCAGCGCCGCGTGCTGCGCCCGGCGACCCTGGTGGCGCTGGCCGCGACGGCCGGGCTGCTGCTCACCGCCCACCTGAGGGGGCCGGACTGGGTGCTGTTCGTCTGCGCGGCCGGGATCGGGACGGTGCCGAGCCTGGGGGCGATGGTCCGGTCCCGCTGGGCGGCGCTGTACCGGGGCACCCCCATGCTGCACACCGCCTACTCGTTCGAGTCGGTCGTGGACGAGGTCTGCTTCATCTTCGGGCCGATCGTCTCCATCGGCCTGTCCACGGCCTGGTTCCCGGAGGCGGGTCCCCTGCTGGCCGCCTGCTTCCTGGCGGCCGGCGTCCTCTGGCTGACCGCCCAGCGCGCCACCGAACCGGAACCGCACCCGCGCGAGCGCCACGGCGGCGGCAGCGCCCTGCGCGCGCGGGGGCTGCAGGTGCTGGTGGCGACCTTCGTGGCGACCGGCGCGATCTTCGGCGCCGTGGACGTGGTGACCGTCGCCTTCGCCGACGAGCGCGGCCACAAGAGCACCGCGAGCCTGGTCCTGGCGCTGTACGCGGCCGGATCCTGCGTGGCGGGCGTGGTCTTCGGGCTGCTGCGCTTCCGCGGTGCGCCGGAACGCCGCTGGCTGCTGGGCGTGGCGGGGATGGCCGTGAGTATGATCCCCCTCCTACTGGTCGGAAACCTGCCGCTTCTGGCCGTGGCGCTGTTCGTTGCGGGCCTGTCCATCGCACCGACGATGATCACGACGATGTCCCTCATCGAAGAGCACGTACCGCGCGCGCAGCTCACCGAGGGCATGACCTGGGTGAGCACCGGCCTCGCCGTCGGCATCGCGGTCGGCTCCTCCGTGGCCGGCTGGGTGATCGACGCGGCCGGGGCGCGGGCCGGGTACGGGGTTCCGGCCGTGTCCGGGGCCGTCGCGGTCGTGGTCGGTTTCCTCGGGTACCGCCGGCTGCGCAGGCCGGCCACGGGTCGGGGAGGCACCGTTGAGCAGCACAGCGAGCGGGAAGAACGGCACGTGGCGTAACTGGGGCGGGAACGTCTCCGCCCGGCCCGCCCGGCAGGTCGCGCCGGCCTCGGTGGAGGAGCTGGCCGCGGCGGTGCGCCGGGCGCGGGAGGACGGCCTGAAGGTGAAGGCGGTAGGGACCGGGCACTCCTTCACCTCGATCGCCGCCACCGACGGTGTGTTGATACGTCCTCACCTGCTGACCGGTATACGCACCATCGACCGGGCCGCCATGACGGTCACGGCGGAGGCGGGCACCCCACTCAAGCGACTGAACGCCGCTCTCGCGCGCGAGGGCCTCTCGCTCACCAACATGGGCGACATCATGGAGCAGACCGTCTCGGGGGCCACCAGCACCGGCACCCACGGCACGGGCCGCGCGTCGGCGTCCATCGCCGCGCAGATCAAGGGCCTGGAACTCGTCACGGCCGACGGCTCGGTGCTCACCTGTTCCGAGAAGGAGAACCCGGAGGTCTTCGCCGCGGCCCGCATCGGCCTCGGCGCGCTGGGCGTCGTCACCGCGATCACCTTCGCCGTGGAGCCCCTCTTCCTGCTCACCGCGCGCGAGGAGCCCATGCCCTTCGAGCGCGTCCTCGCCGAGTTCGACCAACTGTGGGCCGAGAACGAACACTTCGAGTTCTACTGGTTCCCGCACACCGGCAACACCAACACCAAGCGCAACAACCGCAGCGCCGGCCCCGAACAGCCGGTGGGGCGGCTGGCCGGGTGGTTCGAGGACGAGTTCCTCTCCAACGGCGTCTTCCAGGTGGCCCAGTGGGTCGGCCGCGCGGCCCCCGCGACCGTCCCTGCGATCGCGCGGGTCTCCAGCCGGGCCCTGTCCGCGCGCACGTACACGGACATCCCCTACAAGGTCTTCACCTCCCCGCGCCGGGTGCGCTTCGTGGAGATGGAGTACGCCGTCCCGCGCGCGGCCCTGGTGCCGGCGCTGCGTGAGCTGAAGGCCATGGTCGACCGCTCCGGGCTGCGGATCGGCTTCCCGGTCGAGGTGCGCACCGCGCCGGCCGACGACATCACCCTGTCCACCGCTTCCGGCCGGGACAGCGCCTACATCGCCGTGCACATGTTCCGGGGCGCGCCCTACCAGGCGTACTTCACCGCCGCCGAACGCATCTTCACCGCGCACGAGGGCCGCCCGCACTGGGGCAAGGTGCACACGCGGGACGCCGGGTACTTCTCCCGGGTGTACCCGCGCTTCGGCGAGTTCACCGCGCTGCGCGACCGCCTCGACCCCGACCAGCTGTTCCAGAACAACTACCTGCGCAGGGTGCTGGGGGCGTAGCCGGGCCGAAACCATCGGTTCCGCTTCCGGCGGGGAACGTGACGTTCGCCACGGGCATGATCAAGGAAAACCGGTTGCGGAGGGCCAAGTCGCATTCCTTGCCAGAAGTTGGGCGGCGCGCCGATCCACGCAGGTGGTCCGAATGGAGTACTGTTGCGAGCCCTGGGTCCGGTCTCCCACCTGGGTGTCCGGGGCCTTGCCAGGACCGCCGGGAGGGGGGCTAGTTGCACAGGGTGACGGAGTTGGTCACTTAGCGTTGCGAACAGGTAACCGTGCCATAACGGCGGTCCCGGGCCCGTGCCCGACACGCCGGGCAACTCGGCAAGGTTGTGGCAGGCTGCACCCGGGCAGGCCACACTCGACTAGCGGAAGCAGCGACGCACGTGACGTCGGCAGGCACCACCCGGGAGGTCCCCATGCCCGAACTGCGTGTCGTGGCCGTCTCCAATGACGGCACACGGCTGGTGCTCAAGGCTGCCGACTCCACGGAGTACACGCTACCGATCGACGAACGCCTGCGCGCCGCCGTGCGCGGTGACCGTCCCCGCCTCGGCCAGATCGAGATCGAGGTCGAGAGCCATCTGCGCCCGCGTGACATCCAGGCGCGGATACGCGCTGGGGCCACCGCGGAAGAGGTCGCCCAGCTCGCCGGCATCCCCGTCGACCGGGTCCGGCGCTTCGAGGGCCCGGTGCTCGCCGAGCGCGCCTTCATGGCCGAGCGGGCCCGCAAGACCCCCGTCCGCCGCCCCGGCGAGAACTCCGGCCCGCTGCTCGGCGAGGCCGTGCAGGAGCGGCTGTTGCTGCGCGGCGCCGAGAAGGACACCGTGCAGTGGGACTCCTGGCGCCGCGACGACGGCACCTGGGAGGTGCTCCTCGTCTACCGGGTCGCGGGCGAACCGCACTCGGCGAGCTGGACGTACGACCCGCCCCGGCGGCTCGTGCAGGCCGTCGACGGGGAGGCGCGCTCGCTGATCGGCGAGTCCGACGACCTCGCCGTGCCCGAGCCGAGCTTCCCGTTCGTCCCGCGCATCGCCCGGCTGCCGCGCGAGCGCTCGATGGACCGCGCGCTCGAACGGCTCGACCGCGATCGGCCCGGCCTGCCCGCGCAGGTCCCGGAGCCGGACGAGGAGAGCACGGGCGAGCGCGACTCACTGACCAGCCTGCTGGAGGCGGTCCCGAGCTTCCGGGGCGACCTGGTGGTCCCGGAACTCCCGGCGGAGCCCACGGAGGAACCCGACGACGAACCCGCCGCCGAGGAGCCGCCGGCACCCGCCGCGTCCGCCGGTTCCGCCTACGCGGACGTCCTCATGCCGCGTTCCGTCGGCAGCCACCGCGACCGGCTCGTCGGCGCCACCGACCGGCAGGCCGAGGCCGACGGCGTCCGCCCCGGCCGCCGCGCCGCCGTGCCGAGCTGGGACGAGATCGTCTTCGGCACCCGCCGCAAGAAGCAGGAGTAGGCCGCCCGCAGGGCCGTGGGAGGGGGCACGCGCGTGCCCCCTCTTCGGGTTGCCCGCCGCTGCCTGCTACTGCGGGTCCGCCCCCACCGCCACCGGCCGCGCCGGGTCCGAGGACCACTCCGACCACGAACCCGCGTACAGGGCCGCCTCGATGCCCGCCACCGCCAGGGCGAGGACCTCGTGGGCGCCGGAGACACCCGAGCCGCAGTACACGCCCACCTCGGTGTCCTCGGACACGCCCAGGGCCTTGAAGCGGTCCTTCAGCTCCGCCGCGGGCAGGAAGCGGCCGTCGGGGCCCACGTTCTCCGTCGTCGGCGCCGACACCGCGCCCGGGATGTGCCCGCCGACCCGGTCGATCGGCTCCACCTCGCCGCGGTAGCGCTCCCCCGCGCGCGCGTCCAGCAGCACACCCGTACGGGCCAGGGCCGCGGCCCCGTCCGCGTCCAGCAGCCCCGCGGCGGCCGGCACCGGGGTGAAGTCGCCCCCGGCCGGATCCGGCACCTCGGTGGACAGCTCGCCCCGCCAGGACGGCAACCCGCCGTCGAGCACCCGCACGTCCGGGTGACCCGTCCAGCGCAGCAGCCACCACGCGCGCGCGGCGGCCCAGCCCTGTCCGCCGTCGTACACGACGACCGGCCGCCGCGCCGACACGCCCGCACGGCGCATCGCGGCACCGAACTCCGCGAGGTCGGGCAGCGGATGCCGGCCCCGCGCGCCGGGCGCGGCGGCCAGCTCCCGGTCCAGGTCGACGAAGACCGCGCCGGGGATGTGGCCGGCCGCGTACTCGGCCCGGCCGTCGAAGGTCGGCGCGCCCGCCGCCTTCGCCAGGCTGAGCTGCCAGCGCACGTCCAGCAGCGTCGGCGGGGTCTCCCCGGCCAGCTCGTCCGCGAGATGGGATGCGGTGATGATGACTGTCATGGCGTCCATCCATACGCCAGGGGTGGCCGCGGCGTCCAGGTCCGGCTACTCTGCTCGGCCGGACAGGCTCGATCACCGGGTGTACTGGATCGAGCACGGGCTGTACAGCCGACGGACATCCGCCGGCCCTCGTCAGGAAGCGGCGAAAGACGGCAGAACGGGCATCCTCCCGGGGTGACGGCCGAGCGGAGCTGCGGCGCCGCCGGAGGATGCGGTACCGGCACGGGCATACGCGCCAGCGGCGCGGACACCCCTTCCGGGGAGCGGAAGCGACACGGCCACCGCGAGGGGCCGGGGAGAGAGTGATCGATGACCGAGGCACGGGATCCGGCCGGTCCGCACGCGCGGCGCGTGCCCGGCACGCCCTGCTGGGTGAGCCTGATGGCGCACGGGCTGGACGCCACCGAGGAGTTCTACGGTGAGCTGTTCGGCTGGGAGTTCCGGCCGGGCCCGCAGCAGCTGGGCCCGTACGTGCGGGCGCTGCTGGACGGGCGTGAGGTGGCGGGCATGGGACACCTGCCGCCCGACAGCCGGCTGCCGGTCGCCTGGACGCCGTACTTCGCCTCGGTCGACGTGGACCGGACCGCCGATACGGTACGGCTGCGCGGCGGCACGGTGGCCGTCGGGCCGCTGGACGCCGCCGAGGCCGGGCGGATGGCGATCGCCGCCGACCCCTCCGGGGCGGTGTTCGGGATCTGGCAGGGCTCCGCGTACTTCGGTACGGCGATCAGCGGGGTGCCCGGCACGCCTGTCTGGAACGAACTGGTCACCTACGACACGGAAGGCGTCGGGAAGTTCTACAAGAGCGTCTTCGGTTACGAGGAGGAGCCGGTGGCCTCCGCCGGCTTCGACTACCTGACCCTGCGCCTGGACGGCCGGCCGGTGGCCGGGCTGCACGGCGTGGGCCAGGCCCTCCCCCGGGACCGGGGGCCGTACTGGCAGACGTACTTCGAGGTCGCCGACATCGGCGCGACACTGCGGCAGGTGTCCGGGCTGGGCGGGCGGGTCCTCCGGCCGGCCCACGACAGCCCGCACGGGCGGGTGGCGACGGTGGCGGACCCGGAGGGCGCCGAGTTCTCGGTGGTCCAGGACCCGCGGTGAGCGAGCCGTGCGGGCCGGTGCCCGCACGGGAGGCCGTGGAAGGCCACGGAAGGCCACGCCGGTCGCCGGGAACCCACGGAAGTCACCAGGACACCAAGGGAGTCGCCGGGAGCCGCCGGGAGTCCTCAGGGGCGCCTCAGGGCGCCGGGACGGGCAGGACGTCCGGGGACAGGGCCGCCGCGCGGGCCGACGCGGCGGTCATCCGGCGCCGGTGGTGGCGGCGGCACAGCACCTCGTAGCCGACCTCGCCCGCGGACTGGTTGACGTCGCCGACGACCACCTGGGCGCCCTCGACCACCATCTCGCCGCCCACCGTGCGGGCGTTGTGCGTGGCCCGGGCGCCGCACCAGCACAGCGCCTCCACCTGGAGCACCTCGATCCGGTCGGCCAGCTCTACCAGCCGCTGCGAGCCGGGGAACAGCTTGGAACGGAAGTCGGTGGTGATGCCGAAGGCGAAGACGTCCAGGCCGAGGTCGTCCACCACGCGCGCGAGCTGGTCGATCTGCTCGGGCGCGAGGAACTGCGCCTCGTCCGCGATCACGTAGTCGGCCCGGCCGCCCTGGGAGAGGTGGTCCACGAGGTAGGCGTACAGGTCCTGGCCGTCCTCGACCTCCACCGCGTCGGTGACCAGGCCCAGCCGGGAGGAGAGCTTGCCCTCGCCCGCGCGGTCGTCCCGGGTGAAGATCATGCCCGCCAGTCCGCGCGCGGAACGGTTGTGCTCGATCTGCAGAGCCAGCGTCGACTTCCCGCAGTCCATCGTTCCGGAGAAGAACACCAGCTCGGGCATGAGGGGTTGGGCACCTTTCGGTGAGTCGTCGGGAGGGGCGGCCGGGAGTGCGGAGTGCTTCAGGAACGTACTTCGAGCAACGGGACCAGTTGCTCGGCAGGGGTCATCGAACCGTGGTTGCCGACCAGCGCCGACTCCTTGGGCTCCCGCTCGGAGGCGATGATCAGGACGTCGTCGTGCGCGGCGGCGATCACATCGCCGATCCGCGGGTACACGCGCTCGTCGCACTCGCCGGGCCGCCCGAACCAGCCGGCCGCGATCGCCTCGTCCCGCGAGGCCACCCAGAACTGCCCGCCGAGCACCTCGCGCCAGACGGTCAGGACGTCGTTCGCGGCGCCCGGCACCGCGTACACGTGCCGGGCCCGGCCCTCGCCGCCCAGCAGGGCCACGCCCGCGCGCAGCTCCCAGTCCTCGTCGAAGTCGATGCGGTGCTGCTCGTCGAACGGGATGTCGACCATCCCGTGGTCGGCGGTGACATAGAGGGCGCTGCGCGGGGGCAGCTGCTCCGCGAGGCGCTGGACGAGCCGGTCGACGTACATGAGCTGGCCGCGCCAGGTGTCGGAGGCGATGCCGTAGCGGTGCCCGGCGCCGTCCAGCTCGGAGTAGTACGTGTAGACCAGCGCGCGGTCCCCGGCGGCCAGTTGTGCGGCGGCCAGGTCCATGCGGTCCTCGCCGCTGAGCCGGCCGTGGAAGCTGCCGCCGCTGAGCGCGACCTTGGTGAGCGGGGTCTGCGCGAAGGCGGGCGAGGACACCTGGGCGGCGTGCACCCCGGCCTCGTGGGCCCGCTGGAAGACGGTGGGGTACGGCTGCCAGGCGCGCGGTTCCGTGTACGGCTGCCAGCGCAGCTGGTTCATCAGCGCGCCGGTGCCCGGGTCGCGCACGGTGTACCCGGGCAGGCCGTGCAGGCCGGGCGGCAGCCCGGTGCCGACGGAGGCGAGGGAGGTGGCGGTGGTCGCCGGGTAGCCGGCGGTGAGCGGGCGGCCGGTGCCGCCGCGCGAGCTGCCGAGCAGGGAGGTCAGGAAAGGGGCCTCGTCCGGGTGCGCCCTGAGCTGCTCCCAGCCGAGCCCGTCGATCAGGAAGACGCAGACCCGGTCGGCGGCGGTCAGTTCCGCGATCGTGGCGGTCATGCCGGGCACGCCCATGCCGGCGGCCAGGGTGGGCAGCAGGTCGGCCAGCGAGCCGGTGCCGTACTCGGGCAGCGGAGCGGTGTCCAGGGCGAGGGGCTCCGGGTGGTCCCAGGCGGAGAGCTGGGACATCAGCGCGCGAGGTCCGCGGTCGCCTCCGAGATGGCCTGCGCGAAGACGAGCGCCTGGCGCACCGTCTCCGGACCGTCCCCGGCCTCGCTGACCCGCAGGCTGAGGTCGTCCGCCGTGGAGCTGCCGGTGTAGCCGTGGTCGGCGTCGCAGTTGGGGTCGCCGCAGGCGGCGGGCTCCAGGTCGATGCGGCTGACCGCGCCCCAGCCGATGGTCAGCACGACCTCGCGCGGCAGCGTGCCCGGCGTGTACTGCTCCGGGTTGGCGACCACCCGGCTCACCACGACCGAGGAGATCCGGTCGAGTTTCACGGACTCGGTGGAGGTGGTGGCGTACGGCGTCGGGGAGGTGCTGTCGGCGGCCTGCTCGTCGGTGTGGCTGACGATGAAGCGGTTGCCGGTGAGGACCAGCACGGTCACGTGCCGGCGGACCTCGTTCTGGTCGAACGTCGTCTCCTGGTGGACCAGGTACGACCGGACGGGTTCGCCGCCCACCGCGGCCTCCACCGCCTCGGCCACGAGGGCCGGGTAGTAGCCGCTGCGCTCGATCGCCGCGCGCAGCCCCTGGGTCGTCGTACTGGTCTTGGCCATGGCGTCCATCCTAATCCGTGGGCAGGGGCGGTCCGGGCCAGTCGCGCGGACCGGGAAGAGCCTGCGCCCCCGCGCGCGGGTCTCTCGACCAGCGCCCCGGCCGGATGACCAACCCCTCGGCGGCGACCAGGCAGGAGACGGCCTCCCGGCCGCCGGCGTCCGCCTCGAACGCGACGACCAGGGGCGCGGCCTCCCCCAGGACCCGCGCGAGACGCGCCGTCTCCGCGGGTGCGGGCGGACGGAAGACGGGGTCCCGGAAGGCCGGCGGGCAGGAGACGAACAGCGGATCGGTGAAGATCACTTCGAGACCGTGGTGGTAGGTCACGTCGTACCCGGCGGCCAGGCGCAGCCGCCCCGCGTCGCAGGCGGTGATCTCCCAGTCCCACCAACTGCCCTCGGGCAGCTTCCGGCCGGCGATCTCCATGCGCTCCCCCTCCCCCGGCCCGCTCAGTAGGCCGGCAGGGTCCGCGGGCCCAGGTCGTCGCGGGCGGGCGGGGGCGCGAGCCGTACGGTGGCACCGAGGACGCTGACGCCGTGCGGGGCGACGACGACCGGTTCCAGGGTGACCGCCACCACCTCCGGGTGGTCGTCGACCAGCCGGGACACCCGCAGCAGCAGTTCCTCCAGCGCCGGGGTGTCCACCGGGGTGGAGCCGCGCCAGCCGAACAGCAGGGGGGCCGTCCGGATCGAGCGCACCAGCGAGGCCGCCTCCCGGTCGGTGACCGGGACCAGCCGGTGGGCCATGTCGCCGAGCAGCTGGGAGGCGGCACCGGCCAGGCCGAAGGACAGCACGGCGCCGGCCGCCGGGTCGATCACCGCGCGGACGACCGTGTCGACCCCGCGCGGTGCCATGCCCTGCACCACCGGACGCAGCTCCTCCGGTTTCCCGAACAGGTCGGTCAACTCGGTGTAGGCGCGGAGCAGTTGGTCCTCGTCGGCGAGGTCCAGGCGGACTCCGCCCAGGTCGGCGCGGTGCCTGAGGTGCGGGGCGGTGGCCTTGAGGGCGACCGGGTAGCCGAGCGCGCGGGCGGCCTCGACGGCGGCCCCGGGGGTGAGCGCGGGCAGGGCGCGGCGCACGGGCACGCCGTACCTGCCGAGCAGTTCGCACGTCTCCGCGTCGGGGATGGTGAGCCCTTCCCCGCGCGTGAGCAGCTCGCCGATCAGCCGGGCGGCCCCCTTCTCGTCGATGTCGTCGTACTCGGGCACCTTGCCGGGGTCGGCCGCCTCCCGCCGCCACCCGGCGTACTTCACGGCCTCGGCGAGGGCCCGTACGGCGCGTTCGGCGGCCGGGTAGGCGGGGATGAGGTGGGTGCCTTCGGGAGGGGCTGTGAGGGCGGCGGGGGTTGCCTGTGCGGCCCGTTCCGCGAGGCCGGGTGCCCTGTCCCCGGCGCCCGGCGCGGTGCTCGCCGCGGCGGACAGGGCCTCGGCCAGCCCGCCGAGCTCCACGTGCACCACCAGCACCGGCTTCCCCGGCACGGCGGCCGCGGCCGAGCGCAGCGCCTCCGCCAGCTCGGCGTCCCCCGGCGAGGCCTCCCCGATCGCGGGGATCGCCGTGACGACGACGGCGTCGTTCGTGCCGTCGGCCAGCGCCGCGGCGAGCGCCCGGTGGAAGTCCTGCGCGCTCGCCCCGGTCGTCAGGTCCACGGGCCGGGCGGGCCGCAGCCCCTCGGCCAGACACCGGTCGTACGTCAGGACGCCCAGCGACTCGGAGTTGCCGAGGATGGCCACGCGGGGGCCCGCGGGCAGCGGCTGGCGCGCGAGCAGCAGCCCGGCGTCGACCAGCTCGGTGATCGTGTCGACCCGGATCACGCCGGCCTGCCGCAGCAGCGCGGAGACGGTCGCGTACGGCAGCCGCGTGGCCCGCACCGCGTGGCCCTGCGGTGCCGTACCGGTCCCCTGGACCACCACCAGGGGCTTGGCGGCCGCCGTCCGCCGGGCGAGGCGGTTGAACTTGCGGGGGTTGCCGATGGATTCCAGGTACATGAGGACGACGTCGGTCTCCGGGTCGTCGTACCAGTACTGCAGGACGTCGTTGCCGGAGACGTCGGCGCGGTTGCCCGCGGAGACGAAGGTGGAGACGCCGGTGACGCCGGTGACGCCTCCGCCGCGCCGGTGCAGCCGGGACAGCAGGGCGATGCCGATGGCGCCGGACTGGGCGAACATCCCGATGCGGCCGGGGCGGGGCATCTCGGGGGCCAGCGAGGCGTTCAGCCGGACGTCCGGGGCGGTGTTGATGATCCCGAAGGCGTTGGGGCCGATGATGCGCATGCCGTACGCGCGCGCGGCGCGGACGAGGGCCCGCTGCCGTTCGCGCCCCTCGGGGCCGCTCTCGGCGTACCCGGCGGACAGCACGACCAGCCCCTGCACCCCGTGTTCGCCGCACTCGGCGACCACGGCGGGCACCTGCTCGGCCGGTACGGCGACGACGGCGAGGTCCACCGGCCCGCCGATGTCCCGCACCGAGCGGTGCGCGGGCACCCCGTCGACCTCCCCGAGATCCTCCGGGAAGACCGTGTTCACGGCGTACAGAGCGCCGGCGTAGCCCGCGTCCCGGATGTTGCCGAGGACGCTGCGGCCCACTCCGCCGGGGGCGCGGCCGACGCCGACGACCGCGACGGAGCCGGGTGCGAGGAGCCGTCGTACCGAGCGGGCCTCGGCGCGCTGCTCCCGCGCGCGCTGCACGGCGAGGGACCGGTCGGTGGGTTCGAGGTCGAACTCCAGGCGGACGACCCCGTCCTCGAAGCTGCGCTTCTGCGTGTAGCCGGCGTCCGTGAACACTTTGATCATCTTGGTGTTGGCGGGCAGCACCTCGGCGGCGAAGCGGCGGATGCCCCGCTCGCGTGCGACGGCCGCGATGTGTTCCAGCAGGGCGGACGCCACCCCGCGGCCCTGGTGGGCGTCCTGCACCAGGAAGGCGACCTCGGCCTCGTCGGCGGGCGCGGAGGCGGGCATGCCGTCGGCGCCGATGCGGTCGTAGCGTACGGTGGCGATGAACTCGCCGCCGATGGTGGCCGCGAGTCCCACCCGGTCCACGAAGTCGTGGTGCGTGAAGCGGTGGACGTCCTTGGCGGAGAGTCGTGGGTACGGCGCGAAGAAGCGGTAGTACTTCGACTCGTCCGAGACCTGCTCGTAGAAACTGACCAGGCGGTCGGCGTCATCAACGGTGATGGGCCGGATGCGTGCGGTGCCCCCGTCACGCAGCACCACGTCCGCCTCCCAGTGGGCGGGGTACTGGTGCCGGTCCTGCCGGTCCGCCGAGGTCTGCATGGGCCCCAGAGTACGGCTCGCGTACGACAGTGGCGCGAGGCAGTCTGTGGAGGACGGGAAGCCGGACCGAGGCCGCGGTCCGGCGCCACGGCGGAGGGGGACGCACGTCCCCCTCCGGGCACGCTTCACGATATGGGAAACTGGTCTAGACAACCCTGAACACCGAAGGGCAGCAACACATGGCTGAGCGCCGCGTCAACGTCGGCTGGGCCGAGGGCCTCCACGCCCGCCCCGCCTCCATCTTCGTCCGAGCCGCCACGGCCACAGGCGTCCCGGTGACGATCGCCAAGGCCGGGGGCAACCCCGTCAACGCGGCCTCCATGCTCGCCGTCCTGGGCCTCGGTGCCCAGGGCGGCGAGGAGATCGTCCTCGCCTCCGACGCCGAGGGTGCGGACGCCGCACTCGACCGGCTGGCCAAGCTGGTCTCCGAGGGCCTGGAGGAGCTGCCCGAGACCGTCTGAGCGAGCACCGCGCATGACACCGGAGCCGCGTTCGCCTTCCGGGGCGGCGCGGCTCCGCCGTACCCGCGCCCTCCGCCGCCCCGCCGCGACCGTCGATTCACCGGACGCCCGGGAAACCGCGTGACGCCCCTCCCGGAAACCGCGTGACCACACTTCCGGAAACCGCATGACGACTCTCCGGGAAACCGCGTGAATTACCGCACCCGGATTTCGGGCAGCAGAAAAGACGCTCGCCCGGGAATTGCTCCCCTTTGTATACGGCGCCCGTGTTAATGCCGCTGGCCCGACATGTTGACGGCACGTTGCGAAGTCCTCACACGCTCCGCGGCACCGGAAAAACGCAGCCGGTGCGCACCCGCGGCGCGTTCGGCGTGCAGGGTGGTCAGCGCCCGCGCGCGCTCGGCGTCCCCGCGCGCCACCGCGTCCACGATGGCGCCGTGCTCCGCCCAGGACTGCACCGGGCCGGCCGGCGCCTCCACCGTGTACATCCAGGCGATCTTGTGCCGCAACTGGGTGAGCATCGAGGTCAGCGAGGGGCTGCCGGAGGCCTGGGCGAGGGTCTCGTGGAACCAGCCGTCCAGTGAGCGCAGGTCCTCGCCGCCGTCCCGCCGGGCCCGCTCCTGGCCCATCCGGACCAGGCCGCGCAGTACCTTCAGATGGGCCTCCGTGCGCCGCTGGGCGGCCCGGGCGGCGCCCAGCGGCTCCAGCAGCACCCGCATCTCCAGCAGGTCGGCGGCGTCCTGCTCGGTCGGTTCGGCCACGCACGCGCCCGCGTGCCGGCGCGTCACCACGAAGCCCTCGGCCTCCAGGGTGCGCAGGGCCTCGCGCACGGGGACGCGCGAGACGCCGTAGCGACGGGCCAGGACTTCCTCGGTGAGACGGCTGCCGCGTTCGTAGACACCCGCGACGATGTCGTCCCGGACAGCGGTGCACACCGAGTGCGCCGGAATACGCATGACCGACCTCCGCCTTAATCCCCGTGAAACGCCGACGATGGACGTGTGTCCGGTGACTCTATTGCAATGAGCCGGAATTTCCGACGGCGGGCCCTCGATAATGGATATTTTTTGGTCAGCGGATCCGGCGGATGCCCCGAAAACGGCGAAAGCCCCGACTCGGTGAGCCGGGGCCTCGGGCGGTCGTGCGCGGGCGTCAGATGTGCACGCCGTGGTTGCGGAGGTAGGCGACCGGGTCGACGTCCGAGCCGTACTCGGGGCCGGTCCGCGCCTCGAAGTGCAGGTGCGGTCCGGTGACGTTGCCGGTGGCGCCGGACAGGCCGATCTGCTGGCCCGGGACCACCTTCTGGCCCACCGTGACCCCGATGGACGACAGGTGCCCGTACTGGGTGTACATGCCGTCCGCCATGCGGATCACGATCTGGTTGCCGTACGCGCCGCCCCAGCCGGTGGAGACGACCGTGCCGGAGCCCACCGCGTGCACGGCGGTGCCGCTGGCCGCGTGGAAGTCGATACCGGTGTGCGAGCCGGAGGACCACAGGGAGCTGCTGGCCTGGTAGCCCGTGGAGACGTACGAGTGCACGATGGGGGCCACGAAGCTGTTCAGCAGCTTGCGCTCCGCCTCGCGGGCGGCACGCGCCTTGGCCGCGCGCACCTCCTCGGCCCGCTTCGCGGCGGCCTTCGCCGCGGCCTCCTGGGCCGCCTTCAGCTCGGCGGCCTGCTGCTGGGCGGTGGCCTGCGCGTCGATCTGCTCGGGGACGTCCTCGGTCACGGCCACGACGGGGACGAGGCCGGTCTGCTCCGAGGGGTTCTCGGCGGCGAGCGCCGGAGAGGCGGCGAGGGTGCCGATCACGCCGGTGGTGGTGAGGGCCGCGACGCCGGCCGCCTGGGCGGTGGTCCGCTTGACCCGGCCGGGCTTGCGGTGCTTCCCGGTGGCGCACATGAACGCCATGAAGTGGCTGGTCCTTTCCTTCCCTCTCGCCTACCGGGTTAGCTGACGGGTTCGGAGCAGGAAGGTCTCCTACGAGCCCCCTCGCGGTCGCGCGGGCGCCCGATTCACCCCAGGGACGTGGGTCCCCGGCTCCCCTGGCTCGCGCCGTACGGGGACTCGGCGATGACTGTCCGGTGCCGCGGGTGCGGCGCACTGCCTGACGAACAGCCCGGACGACGCTACGGCGGCACGCTTTCAATCCTCAAACGCAGCCGGGTTTTTGTAGCGCATCCCACAGGGCAGACAGGCAACCTCCGCCCCAAAACGGGCATCTGAGGGGTCGAGTGGAACAGCGGGGCCCTGACGACCCGTAGGTCGCCAGGGCCCTCGCGCGCGTGCCGTTACTCGGCCGCCACCACGGTCACTTCACCGATGCCCAGCGCCTCCACCGGCGCCTTGATCCGCGCCGCGTCACCGACGAGGACGGTCACCAGGCGGTCCACCGGGAAGGCGTTCACGACGGCCGCGGTGGCCTCCACCGTGCCCGTGGCGGCCAGCTGCCGGTACAGCGTGGCCTGGAAGTCGTCGGGCAGGTGCTGCTCGACCTGGTCGGCCAGCGTGCTCGCGACGGCCGCCGCGGTCTCGTACTTCAGCGGCGCCACACCGACGAGGTTCTGCACGGCGACGTCCCGTTCGGCGTCGGTCAGGCCCTCCTCCGCGAGGGTCCGCAGCACCTTCCACAGGTCCTCCAGGGCCGGGCCGGTGTTCGGCGTGTCCACGGAGCCGCTGATGGCGAGCATCGACGCGCCCGTGCCGTCCGGCGCGGACCTGAGGACCTGGCCGAAGGAGCGCACGCCGTAGGTGTAGCCCTTCTCCTCGCGCAGCACGCGGTCCAGGCGCGAGGTGAGGGTCCCGCCGAGGCAGTACGTGCCGAGCACCTGGGCGGGCCACACCCGGTCGTGCCGGTCGGGGCCGATGCGGCCGATGAGCAGCTGCGTCTGGACGGCGCCGGGCCGGTCCACGATGACCACGCGTCCGGTGTCGTCCGCGGTCACCGGGGGCACCGGCCGGGGCTCGCCCGGGGTGCCGGTCCAGGCGCCCAGGGTGTCGTCGAGCAGCGCGTCCAGGTCGGTGCCGGTCAGGTCGCCGACGACGACCACGGTGGCCGTGGCGGGCCGCACGTGGCGGTCGTAGAAGGCGCGTACGGCCCCGGCGTCGATCTTCTCGACCGTCTCCTCGGTGCCCTGGCGCGGCCGGGACATGCGCGAGGTCGCCGGGAACAGCTCCTTGGAGAGTTCCTTGGCGGCCCGGCGGGAGGGGTTGGCCAGCTCGTGCGGGATCTCGTCCAGGCGGTTGCGGACGAGGCGCTCGACCTCGCTCTCGGCGAAGGCGGGCGCGCGCAGGGCGTCGGAGAGCAGCCCGAGGCCCTTGGCCAGCCGCGAGGCGGGGACCTCCAGGCTGAGCCGGACGCCGGGGTGGTCGGCGTGCGCGTCCAGGGTGGCGCCCGCGCGCTCCAGTTCGGCGGCGAACTCCTCGGCGGAGTGCTTGTCGGTGCCCTCGGAGAAGGCCCGCGCCATGATCGTGGCCACGCCGTCCAGGCCGGCCGGCTCGGCGTCCAGCGGCGCGTCCAGCAGCACCTCCACGGCGACGACCTGCTGGCCGGGGCGGTGGCAGCGCAGCACGGTCAGGCCGTTGCCGAGGGTGCCGCGCTCCGGGGCCGGGAACGCCCAGGGCCGCGCCTCGCCGGGCTGCGGCTGGGGGTGGAAGTCCATGGTGGCGAGCTCGGTCACTTGGCCGTCTCCTCGGTCTCGGTCTCGTTGCGGCCCGCCTCTACGGTGGCTTCCTGCTCCGGGTCCTCGGGGACGCCGGCGTCCTCGACGGTCTGCGGGGACTTCGGCTCGTAGACGAGGACCGCGCGGTTGTCGGGCCGCAGGCGGGCTGCCGCGACCTCCTGGACCTCCTCCGGGGTCACCTCCAGGACCCGCTGGACGGCGGTCAGGGCCAGCTGCGGGTCGCCGAACAGGACCGCGAACCGGCACAGTTCGTCTGCGCGGCCGGCGACCGTGCCGAGCCGGTCCAGCCATTCGCGCTCCAGCTGGGCCTGGGCCCGCTCCATCTCCTCGGGCGTGGGGCCCTCCGCGGCGAACCGGGCGAGTTCCTCGTCGATGGCGGTCTCGATGACCGGCACCTCGACGTCACCGGAGGTCTTCACGTCCAGCCAGCCCATGGAGGGCGCGTCGGCCAGGCGCAGCAGGCCGAAGCCGGCCGCGACCGCCGTGCGGTCCCGGCGCACCAGCCGGTTGTACAGGCGGGAGGACTCGCCGCCGCCGAGGACGGTCAGGGCGAGGTCGGCCGCGTCGCACGCGCGCGTGCCGTCGTGCGGGAGCCGGTAGGCGGCCATCAGCGCGCGCGCCGGGACCTCCTCCACGACGACCTCGCGCTTCTGCTCGCCGATGACGTCCGGCAGGGAACCGTCGCGGGGCGCGGGCTTGCCGTCGTGGGACGTGATGGAGCCGAAGTACTTCTCGACCCAGGCGAGGGTCTGCTCGGAGTCGATGTCACCGACCACGGAGAGCACCGCGTTGTTCGGCGCGTAGTAGGTGCGGAAGAACTGGCGGGCGTCCTCCAGGGTGGCCGCGTCCAGGTCCGCCATCGAACCGATCGGCGTGTGGTGGTAGGGGTGGCCCTCCGGGTAGGAGAGCGCGGTCAGCTTCTCGAAGGCGGTGCCGTACGGCACGTTGTCGTAGCGCTGGCGGCGCTCGTTCTTGACGACGTCCCGCTGGTTCTCCATGGACTCCTCGTCCAGGGCGGCCAGCAGCGAGCCCATGCGGTCGGCCTCCAGCCAGAGCGCCAGCTCCAGCTGGTGGGCGGGCATCGTCTCGAAGTAGTTCGTGCGCTCGAAACTGGTCGTCCCGTTGAGCGAGCCGCCGGCGCCCTGCACCAGCTCGAAGTGGCCGTTGCCCTTGACCTGCGCGGAACCCTGGAACATCAGGTGCTCGAAGAGGTGCGCCAGGCCCGTACGGCCCTTGACCTCGTGGCGCGAGCCGACGTCGTACCAGAGGCAGACCGCCGCCACCGGGGTCAGGTGGTCCTCGGAGAGCACCACGCGCAGACCGTTGGCCAGGCGGTGCTCGGTCGCTGTCAGGCCCCCGGAGCCTGCCTCGGCTGTGGTCGTGTGACCCATGGGCATGTACGTCCCTTCGCGAGCGGAGGCGGTTGATGGAAACCGCGGTTTTCCTGCCGTTCCTGCCACTGTATGCAAAGCGTGCGGGGCCTCGGCGAAGTTCCCGCGCGACGTACGCCCACAGCGGATCGCGTAGCCTGCGTCGGACTCCGCCCCGCCGGTCCGGGCGAGCCCGACCGGAGCGGGCGGTGGCACGGGCTGTCAGTGCCTGGGTCCACAATGGTCCGCGTCAGATCCGTCAAACGCTTCAGCAGCACGAGCGCCCCGTAGGCGAGCGACCAGATCAGAAGGAGCCAGGCAGCGATGGCCCGCCGCAGCACGAAGACCCCGCCGCCCGACGATTCGTTCGAGGAGAGGATCCTCGACATCGACGTCGTGGACGAGATGCGTGGCTCCTACCTCGAATACGCGTACTCGGTCATCTACTCACGCGCCCTGCCGGACGCCCGTGACGGTCTCAAGCCGGTGCACCGCCGGATCGTCTACCAGATGAACGAGATGGGCCTGCGCCCCGAGCGCGGCTACGTGAAGTGCGCGCGTGTCGTCGGCGAGGTCATGGGCAAGCTGCACCCGCACGGCGACGCCTCGATCTACGACGCCCTGGTGCGCATGGCGCAGCCCTTCTCGATGCGCGTGCCCCTGGTCGACGGCCACGGCAACTTCGGTTCGCTGGGCAACGACGACCCGCCGGCCGCCATGCGGTACACCGAGTGCCGGATGGCCGAGGCGACGAGCCTGATGACCGAGTCGATCGACGAGGACACGGTCGACTTCGCGCCGAACTACGACGGCCAGGAGCAGGAGCCGGTGGCGCTGCCCGCCGCCTTCCCGAACCTGCTGGTCAACGGCTCCTCGGGCATCGCGGTCGGCATGGCGACGAACATGCCGCCGCACAACCTGCGCGAGGTCGTCGCCGCCGCCCGCCACCTGATCCGCAACCCGAACGCCGACCTGGACGCGCTGATGAAGCACGTCCCCGGCCCGGACCTGCCCACCGGCGGCCGGATCGTCGGCCTGGACGGCATCCGGGACGCGTACGCCACCGGCCGCGGCACCTTCAAGATGCGCGCCACCGTGACGGTCGAGACCGTCACCGCCCGCCGCAAGGGCCTGGTGGTCACCGAACTGCCGTTCACGGTCGGCCCCGAGAAGGTGATCGCGAAGATCAAGGACCTGGTCAACGCGAAGAGGATCCAGGGCATCGCCGACGTCAAGGACCTCACCGACCGCGAGCACGGCCTGCGCCTCGTCATCGAGATCAAGAACGGCTTCGTGCCGGAGGCCGTCCTGGAGCAGCTGTACAAGCTGACCCCGATGGAGGAGTCCTTCGGCATCAACAACGTCGCCCTGGTCGACGGCCAGCCGCTCACCCTGGGCCTGAAGGAGCTGCTGGAGGTCTACCTCGACCACCGCTTCGACGTGGTCCGGCGCCGCAGCGAGTTCCGCCGCAGCAAGAAGCGCGACCGGCTGCACCTGGTCGAGGGCCTGCTGACCGCGCTGGTCGACATCGACGAGGTCATCAGGATCATCCGGTCCAGCGAGAACTCCGCGCAGGCCAAGGAGCGCCTGATGGAGCGCTTCTCGCTGAGCGAGGTGCAGACGCAGTACATCCTCGACACGCCGCTGCGCCGGCTCACCAAGTACGACCGGATCGAGCTGGAGGCGGAGAAGGAGCGGCTCACCGCGGAGATCGAGGAGCTGACCCGGATCCTGGAGTCGGACGCGGAGCTGCGCAAGCTGGTCTCGGCCGAGCTGGCCGCCGTCGCCAAGAAGTTCGGCACCGACCGGCGCACGGTCCTGCTGGAGTCCGCGGGCACCGTGGCGGCCACGGTGCCGCTGCAGGTGGCCGACGACCCGTGCCGGGTGCTGCTGTCCTCGACGGGGCTGCTGGCCCGTACGGCGACCGCGGAGCCGTTCCCGGAGGCGGCGGGCGCCAAGCGCGTCAAGCACGACGTGATCGTCTCGGCGGTGCCGGCGACCGCGCGCGGAGTGATCGGCGCGGTGACCTCGGCGGGCCGGCTGCTGCGGATCAACGTGGTCGACCTGCCGCAGCTGCCCGAGCCGCTGCCCGCCCCGAACCTCTCCGGCGGGGCCCCGCTGGCGGAGTTCGTGTCCCTGGAGGACGACGAGACGGTGGTCTGCCTGACCACGCTGGACGAGTCGTCCCCGGGTCTCGCGCTCGGCACGGAACAGGGTGTCGTCAAGCGGGTGGTGCCCGACTATCCGTCCAACAAGGACGAGTTGGAGGTCATCACGCTCAAGGAGGGCGACCGGATCGTCGGCGCGGTGGAGCTGCGCACCGGCGACGAGGACCTGGTGTTCATCACGGACGACGCGCAGCTGCTGCGCTTCCAGGCCTCGATCGTCCGGCCGCAGGGCCGTCCGGCGGGCGGCATGGCGGGCATCAAGCTCGCCGAGGGCGCGAAGGTGATCGCCTTCTCGGCGGTCGACCCGGCGGCCGACGCGGTGGTGTTCACGGTGGCGGGCTCGCGCGGCACGCTGGACGACTCGGTGCAGACGACGGCCAAACTGACCCCCTTCGACCAGTACCCGCGCAAGGGCCGGGCCACGGGCGGCGTGCGCTGCCAGCGGTTCCTCAAGGGCGAGGACTGCCTGTCGCTGGGCTGGGCGGGCCCGCTGCCCGCGCGCGCGGCGCAGAAGAACGGCACCCCGGTGACGCTGCCGGAGGTGGATCCGCGCCGGGACGGCTCGGGCGTCTCGCTGCCCAAGACGGTGGCCGTGGTGGCGGGGCCGGTGCTCTGAGGCGGCAGGGACGGGCGGCGCGGCTCGGGCTGTGCCGGTCAGGCCGTGCGGCTCGGGCCCGGTAGCTCGGGCCGCGCGGCTCCGGCCGTACGGCACGGGTTCAGGCGGGTGGAGCCAGGGCGGGCGGATCCTCCAGGTCCGCTTCCGTCTCGTCGTGCGTCACGTCGTCCGTGTCGCTGTCCGTCTCGCCGCCCGGGTCGTCCGGGCCCTGTACGTAGCGCAGGACGCCCCACATGCCGTGCTGGTCGGCGTGCGGGGCGTCGTTCTTGCATCCCTGCAGTTCCTTGCCGAGAGCGCCCGCGTCGATGCCGGAGCCGATCAGCACCAGCTGGGTGCGACGGTCCTCACCGGGCACCCAGGGCTCCGGGTAGAAGCGCAGGAACCGGCCGACGGCGTGCACGGCGTACCGGTTGACCGGGTCGTACGGCCCGAAGTCGACGTAGCCCTTGATCCGGTACAGCCCCTCGGGCCGGCTGTCCAGGAACCGCATGAGCCGGCGGGGCTCCAGCGGCACGTCCGAGGTGAAGGACAGGCTGTCGTAACCGGTGTGCAGGTGTCCGTGGTCGCCGGCGCCGTGGTCGGGGTCGTCGTGATCGTGCAGGTCGTCGAAGGACAGCTGCCCGACGCGCTCCTCGCTGGGCCGGCAGTCGAAGAGGAACTCGGGGTCGATGCGGCCGTAGGTGGCGGGGACGACGGCGGCGCGGTCGGTGAGCGAGCGGACGAGCCGCAGCACCCGGTCCGCATCGCCGGTCCGGTCGAGCTTGTTGACGACGGCCAGGTCGGCGAGGGCGAGGTGCCGGTCGATCTCGGGGTGCCTCGCGCGCGTGTCGTCGAACTCGGCGGCGTCGACCACTTCGACCAGACCGCCGTAGACGATGCCGGGATGCTCGCTGGCAAGCACCATCCGCACGAGTTCCTGGGGCTCGGCCAGACCGCTGGCCTCGATGACGATCACGTCGATGCCGGTGGCGGGCGCGGCGAGCCGGTCCAGGTAGAGGTCGAGTTCGCTCGCGTCGACGGCACAGCACAGGCAGCCGTTGCCGAGGGAGACGGTCGAGTCGCCGAGGGCTCCCGCGACGGCCATGGCGTCGATCTCGATGGCCCCGAAGTCGTTGACGATGGCCCCGATCCGGCTGCCCCCGCTGCGGTGCAGCAGATGGTTGAGGAGCGTGGTCTTCCCGGAGCCCAGGAAACCGGCGAGCACGACGACCGGGATCTGCTGCGGGCTGCCGCTGTCTGCCGGGCTGTTCCCCAACGGGCGACCTCTCTGACGTATCAGCGCGCACCGGCTCGCGGCCCGGCGCGCGGAAGGGCGTGGACTGGTCGTCCAGCATACGAGCGGTGGGGACCCGTCCCGGCGCCCGCCGGCCGCCGGGGCTCCCCGCCCGGGTGGCCGGCGCGTCAGCGGCCGGAGGCCACCGGCACCTGGGGCTTTGGGCCCACGTACCGCGCCACCGGGCGGATGATCTTCGGGTCGGCGGCCTGTTCCAGGATGTTGGCGCTCCAGCCGACCACGCGTGCCGCCGCGAAGGTCGGGGTGAACATCTCCCGGGGCAGGCCGCACAGTTCCATGACGACACCGGCGTAGAACTCGACGTTCGTGTGGAGTTCGCGGCCGGGCTTCAGCTCGGCGAGGAGGGCCTCCACCCGGCGCTCGACCTCCACCGCGAAGTCGACCCGGGGGCCGCCGAAGCCGAGGGCGATCTCGCGCAGCATCCGCGAACGGGGGTCCTCCGTGCGGTAGACGGCGTGACCGAAGCCCATGATCCGGTCGCCGGCGAGCACCCGTGCGCGGATCCAGGCGTCGATCCGGTCGGGGGTGCCGATCGCGTCCAGCGTGTCCAGGGCCCTGCTGGGCGCCCCTCCGTGCAGCGGGCCGGAGAGGGCGCCGACGGCCCCGGTGAGGCAGGCCGTGACGTCGGCACCGGTGGACGCGATGACGCGCGCGGTGAAGGTTGACGCATTGAACCCGTGATCAATGGTGGAGATCAAGTATTGCTCGACCGCACGGACCCGACGCGGATCCGGCTCCGAACCGGTCAACATGTACAGGTAGTTGGCCGCGTAGGAGAGGTCCTCGCGCGGCTCCACGGGGTCGAGGCCGCGGCCGAGCCGGTACAGCGCGGTCAGCAGGGTGGGTACGGCCGCACAGGCGGCCACGGCGTCGGCCCGCCGCTGGTCCGGGTCGATGTCGTACACCGGCCGGAAGCCGCGGGCGGCGCCCAGCAGGGACAGGGCGGTGCGCAGCCCGGCCAGCGGCCCGGCGAGCCGGCCGGCCTCGGCGATCGCGGGCAGCGCCGCACGCACCTCGGCGGGCAGGCGGCGCAGTGCGGCGGTCTCGGCGGCGAAGGCGGCGCCGCGGCGCGCGTCAGGGAGCGCGCCGTGGACCAGGAGGTGCCAGACGTCCTCGAAGCCGCGGGTACGGGCGAGGTCGACGGCCGGGTACTGGCGGTAGTGGTAGAAGCCCTCCCGGCCCCGGACGTCGCCGATCTCGGTCTCGGCGACGACGACGCCCGCGAGGCCGCGCGGGGTTTCTATGAGCGGGGTGTCGGTCCTGTTGGTGGCCATGGTTTCCTCCTTCGACTTGATCAGACTGTCCATGCTTGACTTACCAACTGTCAATATTGACCTGATCAATGTGTAGTCATCAACGTGTGCAGACACGGCTACGGTGGCGTCCATGCGCGATCACGACACCGCTCCCCGACGCTCCGGGCACCGGCTGACCACCAGGGAGACCGCCGAGTTCCTCGGCGTGAAGCCCGAGACGGTCTACGCGTACGTGAGCCGCGGCCTGCTCAGCAGCAGACGCGAGCCCGGCGGCCGGGCCAGCACCTTCGACGCCAAGGAGGTGGAGGCCCTCGCCCGCCGCAACCGGCGCGAGGCGGCCGGGAGTCCGGGCTCGGGCGGGGACCTGTCGGTCCGCACGCGGATCACGCTGATCGAGCAGGGCCGGTACTTCTATCGCGGCGCGGACGCCGTCGAGCTGGCCGCCCGCCACTCCTACGAGGAGGTCGCGGAGTGGCTGTGGACGGGCCGGACGAGCCCGGGGGCGGCCTTCCGGGCACCCGGGGCCACCGTGGAGGTCGCCCGCCGCGCGGTGGACGCCCTGTCCGAGCACGCTTCCCCCGTCGACCGGCTGCGGGTCGCAGCGGTCGCCGCGGCGGCGGAGGACCCGCTGCGCTTCGACCTGTCGGAGGAGGCCGTGCTGAGCACCGCGCGCATCCTCGTCCCCACCCTGGTCGCCGCGCTCCCGCCGGCCGGGTACGAACGCAAGGACGACGGTCCGCTGGCCCACCGCCTGTGGACCCGGCTGACCGGCCGCCCGGCCGACGAGGCCTCCCTGCGCGTCCTGGACACCGCGCTGGCGCTGCTCGCCGACCACGACCTGGCCGCGTCGACGCTCGCGGTCCGCGTCGCCGCCTCGGCCCGCGCGCACGCGTACGCGGCGGTCTCGGCGGGGCTCGGCGTTCTGGAGGGACCGCTGCACGGCGCCGCCAGCGGTCTGGCCCACCGGATGCTGCTGGACGTGCTCGACCAGGGCACGGCGGTCCCGGTGATCGCCGCCGAACTGCGCGCGGGCCGCCGCGTCCCCGGCCTCGGTCACCGGCTGTACGCGGGCGAGGATCCGCGCGCGCGGGCGCTCTTCGGCCTCCTGGAGGAGCTGCCCGGCGCGGAGTCCGCGCTGCTCGCGGCCCGCGACATCGTCACCACGACCGCCCGGCACACCCCGCTGCACGCCAACGTGGACCTGGCGCTCGCGGTGTTCACCGCGTCCAGCGGCATGCAGGCCACGGCCGGCGAGACGATCTTCGCCGTGGCCCGCACCGCGGGCTGGATCGCCCACGCCCTGGAGGAGTACGGCGAGCGCCCGCTGCGCATGCGCCCCAGCGGCCACTACGTCGGTCCGCGCCCGCCGCAGCCCCTCCCGGAGTAGGACACGGCACCACCGGAAGTGCCGCCGGGACGAGTCAGGTTAGGCTCACCTGTGTGAGTAGGTGTGCGACCGTCTCCCGGAGCCTCGACGAGCCCGTTTCCGGCACGGCGGCCACGGCGACGACGTGGCTGCTGCTGGAACAGCCCGGTCCGTGGGGCGACAAAGCGCTCACCTCCAGCCACCTGGACCCCGCGCTGGGCCGGGCGCTGGAGGCCGCCGCCGAGGGAACGGGCGTGCGCGTCGCCCTGATCCGGCGCCCCGGGCGCCACGCGGACCCCGGCACGCCCGCGATCCGGCGGGTGTACGCCGCCCACACCGTCCCGGGGAACGTGTGGCTGCACAGCGCCACCACCCGCGATCCGGAACGACTGCTCGACCTGGACCTCGCCGGCCTCGGAGCCGGCGACCACCGTTCCTTCGGCGCGGTCCTCGGCGGGCAGCCGCACCGCGGTGACCCGCTCGCGCTCGTGTGCACCAACGGCAAGCGCGACCGCTGCTGCGCCCTCCTGGGCCGTCCCCTCGCCACGGAGCTGGTCGCCTCCGGGGTGCGCGGCGTCTGGGAGGTCACCCATCTGGGTGGCCATCGGTTCGCGCCCACGGTGCTCGTCCTGCCCTACGGCTACGCCTACGGCCGTGCCGAGGCGCACACCGTCAAGGAGGCCCTGCTCGGCGTCCAGGAGGGGCGCGTGGTCGTCGAGGGCTGCCGGGGGTGCACCGCGTGGGAGCGGCCCGGGCAGGCGGCGGAGCTGGCCGTCCGGTCGTTCGCGGGCGAGTACCGGACCGGTGTGCTGAGCGTCGTACGGACGGCCGGCACGGCTGCGCGCCGCGAGGTCACCGTCGTGCACGCGGACGGCCGCCGGTGGCGGGTCACCATGGTCCAGGGGGCGTCGCTGCCGCCCCGCCCGGAGAGCTGTGGCGCCGCGGTGTTCGGTACGCCGGCGCGGATGGACGTGGTCGAGGTGCGCGAGCTGGGGCCGACGGCACTGGCGAGCTAGCGTCGTACCGCTGCCGACCCGCTCGCCGTCAACCATGGATCAACAGGTTGACCCGGAGATCCACACCACACCCCCTGGGGTGCTCCCGGCCGCCCCACGTACCGTCGTGGGCATGAGCCCGACTCCCCCCGCCCGTCGTCTGCGCCTCGGACTGCCCCGGCGGATGTTCTCCCAGGTGCTGCTGATGCAGGTGGCGATCGCCGCGGGAGTCGCGGTGCTCGCGACCGGGCTCTTCCTGGCGCCGCTCAGCAAACAGCTGGACCAGGAGGCGATGCGCCGCGCGCTGGCCATCGCCGAGACCACCGCCCAGGACCCGCACATCGCGGAGGGCGTCCTGACCACGCCCCCGGCCCGGAACGGCCCGGTGCAGCGGGAGGCCGAGCGGATCCGGCGGGCCACGCACGCCGAGTACATCGTGGTGCTGAACCGGGACGGGGTGCGCTGGTCGCACCCCACGCCCTCGGAGATCGGCCGGCACGTCTCCACCGACCCCTCCGACGCCCTGCGGGGCGAGGAGGTCATGGAGATCGACAAGGGCACCCTCGGACGCTCGGCGCGCGGCAAGGTGCCGCTGTACGACGCCCGGCACCGCATCGTCGGCGCGGTCTCGGTCGGCATCGCCTACGACAGCGTGCGGGCGCGGCTGATCAGCGCGATCCCGGGGTTGTTCGCGTACGCCGGCGGTGCGCTCGCGGTGGGCGCGCTGGCCGCCTGGCTGATCTCCCGCCGGGTCCAGCGGCAGACCCGGGACCTGGCCTTCTCCGACATCTCGGCGCTGCTCGCGGAGCGCGAGGCGATGCTGCACGGCATCCGGGAGGGCGTCGTCGCCCTCGACCGGGACGGCCGTGTCCGCCTGCTCAACGACGAGGCGCGACGACTGCTGGGCATCGGTGACGAGGCCGTCGGACGGACCCCCGACGAGGCGCTGGGCGCGGGTCGCGCGACGGACGTGCTGACCGGCCGGGTGACCGGTACCGATCTGCTCACCGTGCGCGGCCGGCGCGTCCTGGTCGCCAACCGCATGCCCACCGGCGACGGCGGCGCCGTGGCCACCCTGCGCGACCGCACCGAACTGGAGCAGCTCGGGCGTGAACTCGACTCCACGCGCGGGCTGATCGACGCCCTGCGCGCGCAGGACCACGAACACGCCAACCGCATGCACACCCTGCTGGGACTGCTGGAGCTGGAGATGTACGAGGACGCCGTGGAGTTCGTCGGGGAGGTGGTCGGGGACCACAGGGTCACCGCCGAGCAGGTCACGGAGAAGATCGGGGATCCGCTCCTGGCCGCGCTGCTGGTGGGCAAGGCGACCGTGGCGGCCGAGCGCGGAGTCGCCCTGTGGGTGTCCGAGCGCACCCGGCTCCCGGACCGGTTGATCGATCCCCGGGGCGTGGTCACGGTCGTGGGCAACCTCGTGGACAACGCGCTGGACGCGGTCGCGGGCACCGCGCACGCGCGCGTGGAGGTCGAGTTGCGCGCACAGGGCCGTACGGTCGTCCTGACGGTGCACGACACGGGCCCCGGCATCCCCGAGGACCAACGCGAGCTGGTCTTCACGGAGGGCTGGACCACCAAGAAGCCGCCGGCGCACGGCAAGCGGGGGATCGGGCTGTCCCTGGTGCGCCGGCTCGCCGAGCGGCAGGGCGGGAGCGCGACCGTGGGCACGGCCGCCGGAGGCGGCGCGGAATTCACCGTGGTCCTGCCCGAGGCGCTGACCGAACCGGAAGGGCCCCCCGCGGTGCCCGAACGGCCCCTGGGGGCAGCCGCCGTCGCCGAGGAGGAAGCGCGATGATCGAGGTCCTGGTCGTGGACGACGACACCCGCGTAGCCCGGGTCAACGCCGCCTACGTGGAGAAGGTGCCCGGTTTCCATGTGGCCGGCGAGGCGCACAGCGCGGCCGAGGCGTTGCGCCGGGTGGAGACCCTGCCCCGGCTGGACCTGGTGCTGATGGACCACTACCTGCCCGACGACACGGGGCTCTCGGTCGTCCGGGAGATGCGCCGGCGCGGCCACCAGACCGACGTGATCATGGTGACGGCGGCGCGGGACGTGTCGACCGTGCAGGCGGCCATGCGGCAGGGTGCGTTGCAGTACCTCGTGAAGCCGTTCGCGTTCGCCGGGCTGCGGGCGAAGCTGGAAGCGTACGCCGAGCTGCGGCGGACCCTGGACGGCGGCGGCGAGGCCGAGCAGGCGGAGGTGGACCGGATCTTCGGCGCCCTGTCCGCCCCGTCGGAGCCCGGACTGCCCAAGGGCCACTCCCCCACGACGGCCGAGCTGGTGCGCCAGGCTCTGCTGGGCGCGGAACGTCCCCTGTCCGCCCAGGAGATCGCCGAGCGGACGGGGGTGAGCCGGCAGACCGCCCAGCGGTACCTGAAGCTGCTGGAGCGCACGGGCAGGGCCCGGCTGACCCTCAAGTACGGCGACGCGGGCCGCCCGGAACACCGTTACGTGTGGGCGACCCGCGCCTGAGCGCGTGTCAGGCGGCGGTCACTTGACCGCCTTGACGAACTCGGTCGTGTACGTCCTGCTCAAGTCGACCTTCGCGTTCTTGACGTTGGGGTTGAACGCCTTGAGGACCTTCTCGACGGTCTCGGGACCGCCCTGGGGCATCACGCCGTCGTCGGTGAACATCGGCAGCGTGCTCTTGATGGCCTGCGCGTACAGGGCCTTGTCGCCCTGGGAGTAGTCGGCGGGCATCTTCGCCGCGATCTCGTCGGCGCTGTGCGTGGACATCCACTTGAGCGTCTTGACGAATGCATTGGCCAACTTCTGGACGGTGTCCTTGTGTCCGTTCACCCAGTCCGTCTGCATGTACAGACTGGACGAGGGGTACGGCCCGCCGAGCGCCTGCTGCGAGCCCTCGGGGGTGCGCATGTCGATGAGGATCTTCCCGGCCTTCTTGTCCAGGATCGTCGCGACGGTCGGGTCGGTGGTCATGCCGCCGTCGATCGCGCCGTTCTGGAGGGCCGCGATGAACGTCGGCCCCGCTCCCACCGCGACCGGCGTGAACTCGCTGATCCTCACCCCGTTCTTGACCGCCAGGTACTTGGTGAGGAAGTCGGTCGAGGACCCGAGGCCGGTCACGCCCAGCTTGCGGCCCTTGAAATCCTTGGGCGAGGTGAGCTCGCCGGCGGCCTTGCCCGAGACGACCTCGACCTCGCCGGGCGCGTGCGAGAACTGCACGACCGACTCCACCGACTTGCCCTTCACCTGCAGGTCGAGCGTGTGGTCGTAGAAGCCGACCGCGCCCTGCACCTGACCGGAGACGAGCGCGGTCTCGGCCTGGACGCCGGCGGGCTCGCTGAGGAGCTGGACGTTCAGTCCCTCGGCCTGGAAGTAGCCGAGGCGCTGGGTGAGCATCGCCGGCAGGTAGATGACCTTGTCCAGGCCGCCGACCATGATCTTGACGCTCTCGCCCTTGCCGCCACCGCCGCCGGCGTCGGCCGTGGAGCCTGCCGCGTCGTTGGCGCAGCCGGTCAGGGAGGAGAGGGCGAGCAGTCCGGTGACGGCGAGGGAGGCGTATCCGGCGGTCTTGCGCATGCGGTTCACGTCCTTGTGAGTGGGCGGTGCGGGAGGAGGCGCGGGGGGGCGGCGAGGGGACCGGTCAGCCGTCGGAGCCGCTGGGCCGCCAGCGGAAGATGCGGCGCTCGGCGAAGGTGAGCAGCCCTTCGGCGACGAGGGCGACGACGGCGAGGATGACCATCGCGGCGTACACGCCGGCCGCGTTGAAGGTGTTCTGCGACTGCGCGACGAGCAGGCCGATGCCCTTGGTCGCGCCGATGTACTCGCCGACGATCGCGCCGATGAGCGCGAAGCCGAAGCTGACGTGGAGGCTGGTGAAGATCCAGGAGGTGGCCGACGGAACCACCACCTGGAGGGTCACCCTGCGGTCGCCGGCGCCCAGGATGCGGGCGTTGGCCACCAGGTTGCGGTCCACCTCGCGGGCGCCCTGGAAGGCGTTGAAGAACACCGGGAAAAAGACGAGCACCACGGCGGAGGCCACCTTGGAGGACGGACCGAGGCCGAACCAGATCAGGAAGATGGGCGCCAGCACGATCCTGGGAATCGAGTTGAGCACCTTGATGTACGGACCAAGGATCTCGGCGAGCAATCGGATCCGCCCGAGCGCGATACCGAGGAGCACCCCGGCGACCACACCGATGACCCAGCCGAGCAGTGCCTCGTGGAGCGTGTACCAGATCTGCTCGCCCAGTGAACCGAGCGCCGTCCCATGGGTCACCCAGGTGTAGATCTGGTCCCAGATCTTCGAGGGCATCGAGAAGTTGAAAGGATCGATGACCTCGGCGCGGGACAGCGTCTCCCACGCGCCGAGGACGACCACCAGCAGCACCACGCGTGCGACGCCGACCAGGACCTTGCGCCGGCGGGCGGCCTGGGCGCGGGTCTGTGCGCGACCGGGTGTCTTGGCGGTGTCCACGACCGGAGTGCCGAGAACCTCAGGCGACATGAGCGGCACCCCTCTCGCGGGTGATGCGGACCTCTTCGCCGAGGGACTCCCAGATCTCGCGGTAGATCTCGATGAACCGCGGCTCCAGGCGCACCGACTCGACCTTCCGCGGGCGGGGCAGGTCGATGTCGAAGATCTGCTTCACGGTCGCGGGCCCGGCGGTCATCACGACGACCCTGTCGGCCAGCGCGATGGACTCCTCCAGGTCGTGGGTGACGAAGACCACCGAGGCGCCGGTGCCCTCCCACAGTTCCAGCAGCTCGTCCGACATCAGCGCCCGGGTCTGCACGTCGAGCGCCGAGAACGGCTCGTCCATCAGCAGGATCTCGGGGTCGTTGACGAACGTCGCCGCCAGGGCGACGCGCTTGCGCTGACCGCCGGAGAGCTGGTGCGGATACCGGTCCTCGAAGGCGGCGAGACCCACCCGGGCCAGCCACTCGCGCGCCTTCCGCTTGGCCTCCGCCTTGGGTACACCCCGGAAGCGGGGGCCCGCCATCACGTTCGACAGCACCGTCCGCCAGGGGAAGGTGGCGTCCTGCTGGAAGACGAAGCCGACCTTGCCGCCGACCCCGTCGACCGGCTCCCCGGCCACCAGCACCTCGCCCTCGGTGGGCTCCTCCAGCCCGCTGACCAGGGTCAGCGTGGTGGACTTGCCGCAGCCCGTCGGTCCGACGACGGCCACGAACTCGCCGCGCCCCACGGTGAGGTCCAGGCCGCGCACGGCCGTGTGGAGTCCCCCTGACGGGGTCCTGAAGATCTTGCTCGCGCCCCGCAGCTCGATGGCGGGGCTGGTGTGTGCGCTCATGAGCCGGGACGGTAGGTGTGGCCCCCGCCACAGCAGCAGTCTTGTGAGCACAAGCCGTTCTTTTGCTCGCAAGGACCTGTTGTGCTCGTTTTGCTCGCGCTACAACTGCGGAGCCGAACACGGGCTCGATGCTCGCCGGCCTTGGAGGAGAGGCCTGATGATTGACGTCCTGGTGGTGGACGACGACTTCCGCGTCGCCGAGATCAACGCCAAGTACGTGGGAAAGGTTCCCGGCTTCCGGGTGGCCGCCCG
>NZ_BNBF01000013.1:114240-115030 GCF_014654935.1 Streptomyces capoamus | reverse complement strand
CGCGCACAGCGCCGCCCAGGCCCTGGCGGCCGTCGAACGCGGCGGCATCGAGCTGGTGCTCCTCGACCACTACCTGCCCGACCGCACCGGTCTGGAACTCGTGCACCGCATGCGGGAGCAGGGCCACGGCACGGACGTCATCATGATCACGGCGGCCAGTGACGTGACGACCGTCCAGCAGGCGATGCGCCTGGGCGCCCTGCACTACCTGGTCAAGCCGTTCACCTTCGCCGCGCTCCGCACCCGCCTGGACTCCTACGCCGCCCTGCGCCGCACGGTCGACCGGGTGGGCGGCCGGGGCCTGACGGGCCAGGAACAGGTCGACCGGATCTTCGGCGCCCTGCGTACCGCGCCCGCTCCCTCCGCGCCCGGCCTGCCGACCGGACACTCCGAGCCCACGACCGACCTGATCTGCGGCGTCCTGCACCGCGCCGGGCATCCGCTCTCGGCCCACGAGGTGGCCGCCCGGACCGGCCTGAGCCGCTCCACCGCCCAGCGCTACCTCCGCCACCTGGAACAGGCGGGCCGGCTCCGCCTGTCCCTGAAGTACGGCGACACCGGCCGCCCTGAGCACCGGTACGCCTGGGTGACGCCGTAGCGACGGGTGACGCGCGGGCTACACGGCTCCGGCCCCGGTCAGCGAGCGCACCTCGGTCTCCGCGAACTTGCCCTCGTCCGCGACCTTCTCCGAGGTGACCGTGCCCAGCCAGCCGGCCAGGAAGCCCAGCGGGATGGAGACGATGCCCGGGTCGTCCAGCGGGAAGTACTGGAAGTCGACGGCCGGGAACAG
>NZ_BNBF01000013.1:108002-114200 GCF_014654935.1 Streptomyces capoamus | reverse complement strand
CGAGTCGGGGCTGCCGGACACCACCGGGGACAGCAGCACCAGCCCGATCGCCGGCAGCAGCCCGCCGTACACCGCCCACACCGCGCCACGCGTCGTGAAGCCGCGCCAGAACAGCGAGTAGAGCAGGACGGGCAGGTTGGCCGAGGCGGCGACCGCGAAGGCGAGGCCGACGAGGAAGGCGACGTTGAGGTCGCGGGCCAGCAGGCCGAGCGCGATCGCCACGACACCGATGCCGACCGCCGCCCACCGTGCCACCGCGACCTCGCTGCGGGGCTCGCCGCGCGGCCGGCGCAGCGACGCGTACAGGTCGTGGGCCACCGAGGCCGAGGAGGCGAGCGTGATGCCCGCGACCACCGCGAGGATCGTCGCGAAGGCCACCGCGGCGACCACCGCGAACAGCACCGTGCCGCCCGTGGAGCCCGGCCCGCCGCCCAGATCGAGGGCGAGCAGCGGCACGGCGGTGTTCCCGGCCGCGTTGGACCCGCGGACGGCGTCCGGCCCCACCACCGCGGCCGCGCCGAACCCGAGGACGATCGTCATCAGGTAGAAGCTGCCGATCAGACCGACCGACCACACCACGGAACGGCGGGCGGCCCGGGCGGTCGGCACGGTGTAGAAGCGGGACAGGATGTGCGGCAGCCCGGCTGTGCCCAGCACCAGGGCGAGCCCCAGGCTGATGAAGTCGAGCCGGTCGGTCCAGTCCCCGCCGTACTTCAGTCCCGGCGCCAGGAACGCCTTCCCGTGGCCGCTGCGGTCCGCCGCCGTCAGCAGCAGCCGGTCGACGTCGCCGTGGAAGCGCAGCAGGACGAGCGCGGTCAGTACGGCCGTCCCGCCGAGCAGCAGGACCGCCTTCACGATCTGGATCCACGTAGTGGCCCGCATCCCTCCCAACGACACGTAGATCACCATGAGCGCGCCGACGCCGATGACCGTCCAGGCCTGGGCCGCGCCGCCCGTCCGCCCCAGCAGCAGCGCCACCAGGCTGCCCGCGCCGACCATCTGCGCCACCAGGTACAGGACGGACACCGTGACCGAGGAGACGCCCGCCGCGATCCGCACCGGCCGCTCCCTCATCCGGGCGGCCACCACGTCGGCCAGGGTGAACCGCCCGCAGTTGCGCACCAGTTCCGCCACCAGGAACAGCACGGGCAGCCACGCCACGAGGAACCCCACGCAGTACAGCAGTCCGTCGTACCCGTACAGCGCGATGAGCCCGGCGATCCCGAGGAAGGAGGCGGCCGACATGTAGTCGCCCGCGATGGCAAAACCATTTTCCATCGGGGAGAACAACCGACCGCCGGCGTAGAACTCCTCGGCCGAACCCTGCCGCCTGCGGCTCACCCAGGTCGTGATCCCCAGGGTGACCGCCACGAACCCGATGAACAGCAGCAGCGCCAGCGTCTGGTGGTCACCGCTCACGAGGCGCCTCCTCGCGCACAGCGGGCCAGTTCCTGGGTGTCCCAGCGCAGCTCCAGCGCGGCCCGGTCCCGGCGCAGCCGGGCATGCCGGGCGTAGGCCCAGGTGAGCAGGAAGGTGCTGAGGAACTGCCCCAGCCCCGCGAGCATCCCCACGTTCACCGCCCCTGCCACGGGCCGGGCCATGAACCCGGGCGCGGTCGTCGCGGCGACCACGTACCCCACGTACCAGACCAGGAAGCCGACGACTCCCGGCACCACGAACCGCCGATACCTGCCGCGGACCTCCTGGAACGCCTCACTGCGCTGCACCTGGAGGTAGACCTGGCGGGCGTCCACCGCGGCCGCCCCGGGCTCACCGCGCGCGGGCGGCACGGACGGCGCCGGCCTGCCGGTGCCGTCCAGTTCTCCCCAGCCGGAGGCCAGCGTGTCGTACCAAGGGTCCTCGTACGTCATGTCCCGGGAGGGCGTGGCGTGGTCTTCCTGGTTGTCGGCCGATCTTTCGGAACCGTCCCCGGCGTCCCCGGGCCGACCATTGCGTGACTGCATGCCCAAGGATGGACAGAAGGGATAGATCTCTGACTCTTCTTCCTCGCGCTCTTCACCCCATCAGGTGATTCACCCGGTGGGCGGCCGCACCAGCCCCCTGCCGTACGCGTACCGCACGGCCTGCGCCCGGTCCTTGAGGCCCGTCTTGGCGAAGAGATTGTTGATGTGGGTCTTCACGGTCGCGGTCGACACGTGCAGTCTTCGGGCGATCTCCTGGTTGCTGAGGCCTTCGGCGATCAGCACCAGCACCTCGGTCTCGCGCGCGGTCAGTCCGTCGGGTGCCTCCTGGACGGCCGGCACGGGTTCCGGCTGCGACAGCCGCTCCAGCAGCCGGCGCTGGACACTCGGTGACAGCCCCGCGTCCCCCGAGAGCACACTGTGCACGGCCCGCACGATCTCGTCGCCGCCCGCGTCCTTCGTCAGATACCCGCGGGCACCGGCCCGCAGCGCAGGGAACAGTGACTCGTCGTCCGCGAAGGTGGTGAGCACCACGACCTGGGTGCCGGGGTACCTGGCCCGGATCCGCCGAGTGGCCTCCACTCCGTCGCAGCGGGGCATCCTGAGGTCCATCAGCACGACGTCCGGAGCGAGTTCGCCCACCAGCCGCACCGCCTCCTCACCGTCTCCCGCGGCCCCTACGACCTCCACGCCCGGCAGCAGCCCGAGCAGCATCACGATGCCTTCGCGGACGACGGTCTGGTCGTCGGCCACCACCACCCGTGCGGGCTTCCTCTCCCCTTCCGGCTCCGTCATACGGGCACCTTCAGCGTCACCACGAACCCTTCCTCGTCCGGCCCGGCTTCCAGGGAACCGCCCAGCAGTTCGGCGCGCTCGCGCATGCCCCGCAGACCGTACCCGCCTCCGGCCGCCCCGAGTTCGCCCGGTCGTCCGCCCGAGTCCCGGACGTTCAGCGTCACTTCGTGTTCGCTGTAGTCGAGCCGCACGGCCACTTCGGCGCCCTGGGCGTGCTTGCGCACGTTCGTCAGCGCCTCCTGCGCGACGCGCCGCACGGCCTGGGACGCCTCGGCCGGCAGGGGTCTGCGTTCACCTGTGACGGTGACCTCGGCCCCGGCCGCGGAGCTGACGAGTCCGGTCAGGAAGTCCTCCAGCGGGGTCAGTTCCCCCCGCAGGGCGGACAGTGCCTGCCGGGTCTCGGCGAGCCCTTCGCGGGCCATGCCCCGGGCGGCCACCACCCGCTCCAGGATCCGTGCACGGTCCGCGTCGTTCTCGATCAGCAAGCGGGCTGCCTCCAGGTGCACGAGCTGCGCCGAGAGGCTGTGGGCCAGGACGTCGTGGATCTCGCGGGCGATGCGGGCCCGCTCGGCCAGTGCGGCGGACTCGGCCTCGGCCACGCGGGCGGCGCGTTCCTGGGCGAGCAGCCGCTGCGCGCTGCCCCGGGCTTCCGCGTCCAGCCGCAGCACGTACCCGGCGAGGGCCATGCCGGCCACGGTGGCGGCCGTGGACAGCCAGACGTCGTTGGTGGACGCCGCGTACGAGGCCAGCGCCACCGACGCGACGGGGACAGCGGCACCGAGCGGCAGCCGCTCCAGCGCGCCGATTCCGCAGCCGCACCAGATCACGAGGGCCGGCCCCCTGAACCCCGTGGCCTCGGCGGCGGCCCCGATACCGAGGAGCACGCCCATGAGCGCCAGGGAGGGCAACAGCCGGTGCGCGTAGGTGGTCCGGAAATAGGCCCAGGACACCAGGGCGGCGAGGCCGACTCCGGCCACCGCCGCGACCGCTCCCCCGACGCCGACGTGCCTCTGGCTGAAGGCGCCCCAGAGGAGCAGGGCCAGCACGAGCAGTCGGACGGCCCGGACGAGCACACGCCGGGCCGGGGTGGTTCCCGCACGGCCGAGCGCTTCCCGCGACGGCCAGCGTGTCCAGACGTTCCCTGTCACACGTGCTCCTTCCGGGCCGGCCGCTCGACGTCACCGTACGCCGGGGCGGGACGGTCCCCGGCGCCGGCGGACCGGACCCGCCAGGTCAGGATCCCGCCACGCACCAGCAGGGTGCCGGCGAGGCCCAGCATCAGTGCGGAGCCGTCCTGGTGCAGACCGAGTGCGTAACCGAGGGCGAAGACGCCGGCCCGCAGGGCTATGCCCACGGCCCAGACGGCGACGCTCGCCTTCGTGCTCTTGGTCCACCGGATGCCGTCCGGCGCCGTCCAGATGCGGGTGGTCCAGCCCCAGCCGATGCCGGTGACCAGCGCGATGAGCAGCTCCACCGCGAGCAGGGCGGCGGATTCGAGGCGGTGGTGGGCGTCGAGGACACCGGGTTCGCGCAGCGCGACGACGGCGAGCACGGCGGGCAGGAGCCACCAGCGGCGGTCCGTGTCGATCGCCCGGGCGCGGAACTGCCGCGCGATCACTATCGCGGCGACGGCCGCGATCGCCAGCGCGTTGACGAGACCGGACATCGCAACCCCCGTGTGCGAGAAGACGGTGCCGGCAGCGAGTGCTGCCGACGCCTTCGACGTTACGGAGGTGTGCAGGCCAGGAGATCGGAGCCCGGGTGGATCAAGGGTGGATCATCGAAGCGGCCCACTCCACCCACGGGTGGAGAGATGGTCAGGACCGCGAACGGGGTGCGTCCAGGCGGAGGGCCCGCCACCCGCGACACGACCAGCCGGAGGGCCTCGCCATCCGGGGCATGTCCATGCGGGGGCACGCCGTCGCCTCGGCCTGAACGAGGCCGGGTCGCCCAGGGTGGTAGACCCCGGCCCGGCGGGCCTGGCGGCCGGGCCCGCTCCCGGGACCTCCCCTGACCAGTCAGCCGACCGCCCTCGTGGGCCGCCGGCCGCGAACCCCATCGGCGGGCCGCCCGGCTCCGCCGCGGGGACCGGGTCCGCTCACCCGGCGGACACGGTGTCGGCACCGTCCGGCGAGTACCGCTTCCCCACCGGCCGGCCATCCTGCGGAGGCCCGCCTGCCGGAGCGGACGTCTCCCGGCGAGCCCCCAGATCCGCCTCCCCCGTCGGCAGAACCCGCGCAGCGGCTAGGCGTCGATGCGCGACCGGTCCAGCGTCGCCGCCGAGCCGGAGATGAACTCCTTGCGGGGGGCGACGTCATTGCCCATCAGCAGGTCGAAGACCTGCTCGGCGGCTTCCAGGTCGGACAGGTTGATCCGGCGCAGCGTGCGGTGGCGCGGGTCCATCGTGGTCTCGGCCAGCTGGTCGGCGTCCATCTCGCCCAGACCCTTGTAGCGCTGGATGGAGTCCTTGTACCGGATGCCCTTGCTCTGGAACTCCATGAGCTTGTCGCGCAGCTCGCGGTCCGAGTACGTGTAGACGTACTTGTCCTGCCCCTTCTTCGGCTGGACGATCTCGATGCGGTGCAGCGGCGGCACCGCGGCGAAGACCCGGCCGGCCTCGACCATCGGCCGCATGTAGCGCTGGAACAGCGTGAGCAGCAGACAGCGGATGTGCGAGCCGTCCACGTCGGCGTCGGTCATCATGATGATCTTGCCGTAGCGGGCCTGGTCGATGTCGAAGGTGCGGCCGGAGCCCGCTCCTATGACCTGGATGATCGCCCCGCACTCCGCGTTCTTGAGCATGTCGGTCACCGACGACCGCTGCACGTTGAGGATCTTGCCCCGGATCGGCAGCAGGGCCTGGAACTCGGAGTTGCGCGCCAGCTTGGCCGTGCCGAGCGCGGAGTCGCCCTCCACGATGAACAGCTCGCTGCGGTCGACGTCGTCGCTGCGGCAGTCGGCGAGCTTCGCCGGCAGGGACGAGGACTCCAGGGCGGTCTTGCGGCGCTGGGCGTCCTTGTGCTGGCGGGCCGCGACCCGGGTGCGGGCGGCCGCGACCACCTTCTCCATCACGACGCGGGCCTGGGCGGCGGCGTCGCGCTTGGTCGCCGTCAGGAACGCCCTGAGCTCCTTGCCGACCACGGTGTTCACGATGCGGCGGGCCGCCGAGGTGCCGAGCACCTCCTTGGTCTGCCCCTCGAACTGCGGCTCGGCCAGACGGACCGTGACGACGGCGGTGAGGCCCTCCAGGGCATCGTCCTTCACGACGTTGTCCTCGGCCACGCGCAGCATCTTCTTGGCCCGCAGCACATCGTTCATCGTCTGGGTGAGCGCCTGCTCGAAGCCGGCGACGTGGGTGCCGCCCTTGGGCGTGGCGATGATGTTGACGAACGATCGTACGGTCGTGTCGTAGCCGGTGCCCCAGCGCAGCGCGACGTCGACGCCCAGCTCACGGGTGACCTCGGTGGGGGTCATCTGGCCG
>NZ_BNBF01000013.1:107752-107963 GCF_014654935.1 Streptomyces capoamus | reverse complement strand
TGCTCGTCCAGGACGGGAACGGTCTCCTTGAAGGTCCCCTTGCCGGAGAAGCGGAGGACGTCGCAGACCGCCTTGTCATTGGCCAGGTACTCGCAGAACTCGCTGATGCCGCCGTCGAAGCGGAACGACTCCTCGCCCTTGCTGCCACCCTCGCCCAGGCCGTATTCGTCGCGGACGACGATGGTCAGGCCCGGTACCAGGAACGCGGTCT
>NZ_BNBF01000013.1:101444-107724 GCF_014654935.1 Streptomyces capoamus | reverse complement strand
GGCGGGCGCGCTGGTGCAGGTTCTCCAGGGAGAGCTTGGCGTCCTTGAGGAAGATCTGCCGGTCGGCCCAGTACCGCACGCGGGTGCCGGTGCGCGTCTTGGGGATCTTCCTGGCCTTGCGCAGACCGCTCTTCGCCTCGAACTTCGCGTCGGCGCCGTCCCCGGCGAAGGCACCGGGCACACCACGCCGGAAGCTGATCGCGTGGGTGTGGCCGCCTCGGTCGACCTCCACGTCGAGTCGGGCGGAGAGGGCGTTGACCACGGAGGCGCCGACGCCGTGCAGACCGCCGGAGGCGGCGTAGGAGCCGCCGCCGAACTTGCCGCCCGCGTGGAGCTTGGTCATGACGACCTCGACACCGGACAGGCCGGTCTTCGGCTCGACGTCCACGGGGATGCCGCGGCCGTTGTCGCGCACCTCGACGGAGCCGTCGTCGTGGAGGACGACCTCGATGTGGTCGCAGTAGCCGCCGAGGGCCTCGTCCACGGAGTTGTCGATGATCTCCCACAGGCAGTGCATCAGACCGCGGCTGTCGGTCGAGCCGATGTACATGCCTGGGCGCTTGCGCACGGCCTCGAGGCCCTCGAGGACGAGTAGGTGCCGCGCGGTGTAGTTGGAACCGTCGCGGTCTGCTCCTGCCAGCAGCGCTGTGGACGGCACGGACGTATCGGCGGTCACGCGGTTCGCTCCTCGCTGAATTTCAGGTGGCCCCCTTTTGGGTAAGGGGGCGGCTTCGGTCGCCGCTCAGAGGGTACCGAGCCCTGGTAGAGCCGGTGTAACGCCACCCTCGGCGGGATCTCACACTAGTCCACACTCGCATACGCGTTCGATCCTTCGATGGGGTGAAGTACACATCACGTTCCCTTCGAGGCATGAACCATTTAGGCTCCGGGCACGTCCTCATGAACAACCGGCAACCCGGCCGGGAGGACCGAGACAGCAAGACAGCGCGAACCCGTACGCATACAAGAGACGCAATACGGCACATTCGCCGCCAAACCGGCAGCAGACCGCCACCCCGAAAGATTTTTTCGAGGAAAAGCCACGAGCGGGAACGTTTTCGGGCTGGTTGGATGTTGACCCTGGTACGACAGCTCGTCGAGCTAGAGAAGAGGCGACGTGACTACTGTTCTGACCCCCGCGAGCCCGCTGACGGCCGCCGATCGCTGCGACCGCTGCGGCGCCCAGGCATACCTGCGCGTCGTCCTGCTGAGCGGCGGAGAACTGCTCTTCTGCGCCCACCACGGTCGCAAGTTCGAGCCGGAACTCAAGAAGATCGCCGCTGAGATACAGGACGAGACGGAGCGGCTGACCTCCGTTCCGAACACCGTTTCGGAAGAAGAGCGCTGAATCTCGCACCCACGACGAGCCAGCTCCGGCACAGGCCGGTGAACGGGCGGCCGCTCCTCACCAGGGAGTGGCCGCCCGCGCTCATGCCCGCGCGCCCTCACGTGGACGAGGAGGGCCGAGCGCGGGTTGTCGCGGCCGGCTGCAGCGCTCGTACGACCTCGGAGACGCGCGTGTAGACACCCGGCAGTCCGGGCTGTCCGCAGCCGCTCCCCCACGACACCAGCCCGATCAGCCGCCCCTGGGCCACCAGAGGCCCTCCGCTGTCTCCCTGGCAGCCGTCCGGGCCCCCGGCGGGCTCGCCGGCGCACAGCATGCTGTCGGCACGGTACGCGCCGTCAGGGCCGCCCGGGTACGCGCGGGCGCACAGCTCGTCGGACAGTACGCGCACGCGTGCGGCGCGCAGTCGGCGCGCGTACGTACCCGCGCCGGTCGTGTCTCCCCACCCCGACACCAGGGCCTCGGTGCCCGGCGCGTAGGCCGGGTCGCCGGGGCCCGCCATGGCGACGACCGCGTTCGGCGGCAGGGAGTCGGCCAGTCCGACGACCGCGAAGTCGCCGGAGTTCGTCCGGCGGTCGTAGGCGGGATTGACCCGGATCTCCCGGACGGCGATCTCCTGGCCCTGCCCCGAGAGGAGATCCGTGCGGCCGGCGATGACCTTGAGGTCGCGCAGCCGGTCCGGTGGTACCCCGAGGGCCTCCTCGGCCAGACAGTGGGCCGCGGTGAGCACCGTGCTGCGCCCGACGGCCACGGCGCCGCAGAACTGGCCCGCCCGCCTTCCTCCGAACAGGTCACGGCTGGCCAGCGCCACCGTCCAGGGAGCCTGGGACACGTCTATGGGGAACCCCCCGACCACCACGCTGTCGGCGACCGCGGGAGGGGGGCTCGCCAGTGGTATCGCCGTGCAGGCGGCCGCCAGGGCCAGCGGCCGGATCAGTGCCCGGGCAAGGGAACGGCGCATGCATGCTCCTGACTCCGCGGTGCTCGTGGGACACCCAGAGTGATCCATGGGGCGCAGGCGCGCAGCACGAAGGCCCGGCCCCCGCGAGGGGACCGGGCCTTCGCCGTCGTGCGGGCGGGATCTAGTCGAGGTAGTCCCGCAGCACCTGCGAACGCGACGGGTGGCGCAGCTTCGACATGGTCTTGGACTCGATCTGGCGGATGCGCTCGCGCGTGACGCCGTACACCTTGCCGATCTCGTCGAGGGTCTTCGGCTGACCGTCGGTGAGGCCGAAGCGCATGGAGACGACGCCCGCCTCGCGCTCGGACAGGGTGTCCAGCACGGAGTGCAGCTGCTCCTGCAGGAGCGTGAAGCTGACCGCGTCGGCCGGGACGACGGCCTCGGAGTCCTCGATGAGGTCACCGAACTCGCTGTCGCCGTCCTCGCCGAGCGGGGTGTGCAGCGAGATGGGCTCACGGCCGTACTTCTGGACCTCGATGACCTTCTCCGGGGTCATGTCGAGCTCCTTGGCCAGCTCCTCCGGGGTGGGCTCGCGGCCCAGGTCCTGGAGCATCTGGCGCTGCACGCGCGCGAGCTTGTTGATGACCTCGACCATGTGCACCGGGATACGGATGGTGCGGGCCTGGTCGGCCATGGCGCGGGTGATCGCCTGACGGATCCACCAGGTGGCGTACGTGGAGAACTTGTAGCCCTTGGTGTAGTCGAACTTCTCGACCGCGCGGATCAGACCGAGGTTGCCCTCCTGGATGAGGTCCAGGAAGAGCATGCCGCGGCCGGTGTAGCGCTTGGCCAGGGAGACGACCAGACGGAGGTTGGCCTCCAGCAGGTGGTTCTTGGCGCGGCGGCCGTCCTCGGCGATGATCTCCAGCTCGCGCTTGAGCTTGGGGGCGAGCTTGTCGGAGTTCGCCAGCTTGTCCTCGGCGAACAGCCCGGCCTCGATGCGCTTGGCGAGCTCGACCTCCTGCTCGGCGTTGAGCAGGGGGACCTTGCCGATCTGCTTCAGGTAGTCCTTGACCGGGTCGGCGGTGGCGCCGGCGGCGGCGACCTGCTGCGCGGGCGCGTCGTCCTCGTCCTCATCGGACAGGACGAAGCCGGCGCTCTCGGCGCCCTCCGGCTCCTCGGCGACCTTGGTGTCCTCGAGGACCTCTTCCTCGAGGAGCTCGACGTCGTCCTTCTTGGCCGTGGTCTTCTTGGCGGCCGTCTTCTTCGCGACGGCCTTCTTGGCGACCGTCTTCTTGGCAACCGTCTTCTTGGCGGCGGCCTTCTTCGCGGGTGCGGCTTCCTCGGCGGACTCGGCGACGGCCGGGGCGGCGGGCGCCGCGGGGGCGGCCGTGCCGGTGGTGGCCTTCCTGGTGGTCACCGTCTTCGCCGCGACCGTCTTGGTGGCGGTGCGCTTGGCCGGGCTCTTCGCTGCGACGCTCTTGCGGGTGCGCTTGGGCTCTGCGGCACTGACCATCAGCGTCACACCCTCTTCCTCAAGAATCTGGTTGAGGCTGCGCAGTACGTTCTTCCACTGAGTGGCCGGAATCTGGTCAGCTTCGAAGGCCCGACGCACATCGTCGCCGGCGATCTGCCCCTCAGCCTTTCCCCGCTCAATGAGCGCCATGACAGAGACGGACTCGGCGATCTCCGGCGGGAGCGTACGGGATGTGCTGGCCGACACGAACAACCTCTCGGAACGTTGGAAAACGGCTTCCGGCACCGTCCACTGCGGACGGGAGCCGACCACCGGCCTGGGGATGGGCCGACGGCGCGGGCGGGGGCCGGGAAGAGGCACAGCGCCTTGTCTGGCGTCCGTATTCCCTCCGCGGCTGTCACCTCTTAGGTCATCGCGCTGTCCCCACGAGCGTTACGCCCAATCTGCGTGGCCCGAGTCACACCCCGTAAGCGGTCAAAAGCGGTCATACCTGCACAGAGATGGACACACTTGACCTCCATCCCGGTCACGCCGACGACCGGGTCCTGTCGTCGCGCCATCGGACCCGCCGGACCCGCCGGACTCCAGAAGGTCCGGCGGGGTCCGGCGACGGCCGGCGCCCGTGGCCCGGCGCCGCCGAAAGCACCACGCGCACGCCGCACACCGGCGACCGCACCGCGCCCCTCGCGGGGTCAGTGCTCGCGCGGGGCGGGAACCACGCGCTCCACCTCGGGGTGGACCGTGAGCAGCTGGCGCATGGCCGCCTCCGCCGCGGTGCCGTCGCCGGTGCCGAGCGCGTCCACGATCCGCGCGTGCTGCGCCAGGGACGCCTCGCTCGGCCGGTCACAGGCGGTGACCGGGCCGCCGGAGACCTGGAGGGCCGAGGAGACGATGCCGGAGAGGTGCTCCAGCATGCGGTTGCCCGCGATCTGGATGAGCAGCGAGTGGAACTCGGTGTCGGCGCGCGCATAGGTGAGCGCGTCACCCTGCGCCATGGCGTGGCTCATGATCTCGACCATGTCGCACAGGCGCTGCTGCACCTCCTCGCGCCCGTGCCCGGCGGCGAGGCGGGCGGCGAGCGGCTCGATCGTCCAGCGCAGCTCGCTCAGCTCCCGGCGCTGGTCGTCGCGCTGCGGCCCGAAGGCCCGCCACTCGATGATGTCCGGATCGAGCAGGTTCCAGTCACTGACGGGCCGTACGCGCGTGCCGACGTTCGGGCGGGCGCTGACCAGGCCCTTGGCCTCGAGGACGCGGAGGGACTCGCGGACGACGGTGCGGGAGACCTCGAAACGCTGGCCGATCTCCTCCGGCACCAGCGGGCGGTCCGCCCCGAGATCGCCCGAGACGATCATCTGCCCGAGCTGCTGGACGAGTTGGCCGTGCAGTCCGCGTCCGCGGCTGCCCGCGGCCCGTCGGCCGACACGGCCCAGCTCCGGCTCCCCGGTGTCCCAGTGGGGTGCGCCGACGCGGTCGGCCACCGAGGCCTCGGCGTAGGGGTAGCGGTCGAGTTCGCCCGGGCCGGCCAGACCTGAGTCTGCGGAGCGGGCGGCGGTCATCATGGTGTGCGCAAGGGTACTCACGGATCCTTTGTCGGCGCCGCCTCCAACTCCCTTGAGGTCTTTGGTGAAAAGCACACGAAAGGGTGATCGCTCACGCCGTCGCAATTGACGCCTTATCGGAAAGAAATGGGCGCTCTTCGGGAAGTTGCGTACAGATCGGTACCGGAAGCGCACGCACGGTAGTCATCGAACCCGGGTGCGCAGTGCCGTGAAGAGATAGGCGCAGAGCAGTGCCGCGAGCGACAAGGCCATTGCGGCAGCCACCGGTTGAGCCAGGATCCGCCCGGCCGCGAGCAGATACCGCTCCCCGCCCAACGGCCATTGCAGGAGGTGGACCGCCCGCAACCGCACCGGGAAGTCGGCCGCCAGCCGCACGGCCGGGCCCCCGAGGGCCTTGTGCACGACGGGAACGACGAGAACCGGTACGGCGAGAACGGCGGCCAGTCCAGCCGTGGTGGACCGGAACACCCCGGCCGCCAGCACGCCGGCCCAGGCGCAGCCGGCGACGAGCCCGAACCAACTCGCGGTGAGCGGGAGCCAGTCCGCGGGAACTCGCGCCGGCTCCCGTCCGTACACGATGTAGAGCACTTCGGCGTCGCAGCCCACGGTGAGGAAGGCGAGCAGCACCGCGGTGGCCCCGGAGACGCACAGTTTCGCGATGAGCAGCCCCAGCCGGCGGGGGACGGTGCCGCGGTCCGCCGCCAGGGCGGGGTGGCGGAACTCGTCCCCGAAGGCCAGGGCACCGAGCAGCCCTGCGGCGAGCGCGGCGGGCGGCAGGGGCAGTTCCCGCGGCCATGCCGCGAAGAGCCGCTCGCGCGGGGTGTGGCCGAGCCGCGCCAGGAGGACGGCGATGAGCGCGGACATCACCAGCGCACCGCCGCAGACGAGGAAGCCGGTGCCGATTCCGGTGGCGCGCCGGACCTCGTAGCGAAGGGGGCGCAGGGGGCTGCGGGCGGGACGCACGGCGATGGGGGGCGGGAGGGGGGAGGAGGGGGTGA
>NZ_BNBF01000013.1:98566-101379 GCF_014654935.1 Streptomyces capoamus | reverse complement strand
GGGGGCGGACATCACCGTCGAGGCGGGCGGCGCGTCCGGCCTGCGGCTGACGGGTGCCCGGGTTCCTGGCTCCGGGGAGGAAGGTGCGGGCGCCGGTGACGGCCTTGGCCAGGACACGCGTGCTGCCGGTCTGCGGCTCGGGGGCAGTCGCCACTGCCCCCAGGCCGGTGTCCGAGGCGGCCGACGGGTCTCCCGACCGGGCTGCGACGGATCCGGCCGACGTGTCGCCGGGTCCGCCACCGGCCGTGCGCTCCCCGCCGGATGCGGTCGCACTGTGCGCCAGGCCGTCCTCCGGCGACCCTGTGACCGACGCTGCTGTGGCCGCTGACGCTGATGTGACTGCCGACGCTGCCGTGACGGCCGACGCGTCGCCGGTGGCCGGCGCGCCGGCGAGCGAGGGGGCCTCGGTAAACCCCCGCCGAGGATCCTCCTCACCGACCGAAGAACGGCCGCCCGCAGCCCGTTCCGGCTCCGGCACCGACGGGTCGGCCGGGGTGCGCTCGTGCCGTCCCGCCGGCTGCCCGGAGGGTGGAGCGCTTCCCGCCCGGAGTCCTGGCGCCGGGGCGCCGGGGTCCGGTGCGGACCAGGCGTCGGCGCGCGCTTCTGCCGCTGCCGGACCGTACCCCGTGGCACCGGATTCCGTGGCCGGACCCGCGGTGTGCGGCTCCGCCGTCGGGGCGCCGGCGCTCCCGGGCCCCTGTGCCCTGTCCGCCTGTGCGTGCTCGGGTGCCGGCGGCGGGAACTCGTCCACGGTCCGGCTCGGATCCGCGGTCGGGCCGTCGAGTGCGGCGGGGCCGGGCTCCGCCGGACCGCCACGGGCCGCCACGCGCTCACCACCCGCCCGCACGCGACCGGCCGAGACGTGCTGCGGCTCCCCGTGCGGGTGGTCGAGAGCTGCCGGGCCTCCTTCCGCCGGGGTGTGATCCGGTGCGGATTCCCGGTCCGGCGAGGCGTCCCCCGGGGCCTGCCGGGACTCGGGTGCGCACTTCCCCGCGTTGCTCTCGGCACCGGCGCCCGGCCCCATGTCGCCCACCTCGTCTGCCAGTTGGTGGACGAGGATGCCGTGGCGGAAGGCGATCTCGCCCACGTCGGCGGTCGTCGTGCCGTACACGGACAGGCGGTTGCCGTCCTCGCGCACGACTTCGACGGAGCGCCGGGTGGTGCGGGCGTCCTTGGCGAGCAGGGCCGCGAGGCGTGTGGCGTGGGGACTGCGGACGGCCACGCGCGGGCGCAGCCGGTTGCGGGCGAAGGCCTTGGCCTCCTGATCGGCGAGGACTCTGCCGCCGTCGAGCGTGACGACCCGGTCGGCGGTGCGTGCGGCCTCCTTCGGGTCGGCCGTGGTGAAGAGTACAGTGCCGCCCTGGGTGGCGTGGGCCCGCAGCATGCCGTGCAGCCACTGGGCTTCGCGGACGGAGAGACCGTCCGTGGGTTCGTCCAGGACGAGCGTGTGCGGGTCGGGGAGCAGGGCGCAGGCCAGTCCGAGCCTGCGGTCCATGCCGCGCGACAGCGTGCCGAGGCGCTCTTCACGGAGGCTGACGAGGCCGACCACTTCGAGGACCTCGTCGGCCCGTCGCGCGGGGACCCCCGCCGCGGCGCACAGCATGCGCAGGTGCCCGCGGACCGTGCGGGCCGGGTGGCCCGGTACGTCGCCGAGGAGGACGCCCACTTCGCGTGAGGGGTGGGCGATCAGGTGCAGGGGCCGGCCTTTGAAGTAGGTGATGCCCCGCCCCGCCTGGAGCTCAAGCATCAGTTTGAGCAGCGTCGTCTTGCCCGCGCCGGCGCTCCCGAGGAGCGCGGTGACATGCCCGGCACGCGCTTCGAAGGAGACGTCGTCGACGGCGGGCGGATGCGCCTTGCGGGGATTGCTGGTCAGTCCGAAGGCCTGGATCACCTGCAGCAAGATAGCGCGCCATATCCGTTTTTTCCGGTATAGGGCGTCTTGCGAACATATGCCGTGTGATCTGTCCCCTCATCCATCCGCCATTCGGTGGAGCGTGTAGCCGGCGAGGGTGACCGGCGCGCCGGCGGTGCGACAGGCCCGCCGCCGCGGTCCTCAGACCTCGGGGCGCAGCATCGGCGGGTTGAGCAGGGTGGCGCCGCCGGCGCGGAAGAGCTGAGCGGGCCTGCCGCCCTGACGCGTGGTCGTACCGCCCGTCGGGACCAGGAAACCCGGGGTTCCGGTGACCTTGCGGTGGAAGTTGCGCGGGTCGAGTGCCACGCCCCACACCGCCTCGTACACCCGGCGCAGCTCTCCGACGGTGAACTCGGGCGGGCAGAAGGCAGTGGCCAGCGACGAGTACTCGATCTTGGAGCGGGCGCGCTCCACTCCGTCGGCGAGGATCTGGGCGTGGTCGAAGGCGAGCGGTGCCACGGGCTCGCCGTCGCGGCCGCAGCCGCCCTGTTGGAGCAACTCCTCGACCGGGGCCCAGCGGGCGTTGCTGGCGTCGCCTCCGGCGCGCGGGGCGGGCAGGTCGGGGGCGAGCGCGAGGTGCGCGACACTGACCACCCGCATGCGCGGGTCCCGCTTGGGGTCGCCGTAGGTGGCGAGCTGCTCCAGGTGGGCCCCGTTGTCCTGGGCGGGGGCCGAGGGGTCGTGGGCGCACAGCCCGGTCTCCTCGGCCAGCTCGCGCGCCGCCGCCTGCGACAGGTCCTCGTCGTCCCGTACGAAGCCCCCGGGCAGCGCCCAGCGCCCCTGAAAGGGAGGCTCGCCCCGGCGGACCGCCAGCGCGCACAGGGCATGGCGGCGCACGGTCAGCACGACCAGGTCCACGGTGACGGCGAAGGGCGGGAAGGCTGACGGGTCGTAGGGCATG
>NZ_BNBF01000013.1:91552-98371 GCF_014654935.1 Streptomyces capoamus | reverse complement strand
GCGGCCGGCTCCCGGTGCGCCTGTCCGGTGCCGTCGTGCGAGGTCACCGGCCCGGCGGCATGGTCACGCGCCCAGCTGCAGACCGTCCGCCGCCTCCTCCGCCACGGCCAGCCCCTGTCGGCTGATCCGCACCGCGAAGGGCGCCCTCGCAACACGCAGTCCGCTGAGGTTGATCTCTCCGAGTGGCGCGCTCCGCACCGGCCGCAGGGTGACCGTGCGAGCCGGAACGTCGGGGCGGATCCCGGCCAGGGCGGTGAGCAGCAGGACGACGGATGCGGCGGCGGTTGCCGCCGGACGGCAGGCGGCGGGGTGCGGAAGGGGCGCTGCGCCGGCGGAACGCTGCTCGCCGGCGAACATCTCGGGCAGCCGGTGTCCGAAGTGCTCCGCCGCTTCCAGCAGCCCCTCCAGCAGGCCGGCCGCCTCCTTGTCGTGACCGGCCGCCACCAGTCCCGCTACGGCGAGGGCGGTCTCGTGGACCCGCACGGCCCCGCTGCGGTGGCCGAACGGATTGTGTCCCGCCTCCTTGGCGCCGAGACTTCGCAGTCCCCAGCCCGCGTCCATGGCGGGGGTACCGAGCAACCGGGCGAGGTGCTCGGTGCGCACCTCGTCGAGCAGGCCGGGGGCCGGCCGGCCGCCGCCGAGGAGGCCGGTGTCCAGGAGGTGGACGGCGGTGGCGGACAGGTGGGGCAGGGGGCGGCCGTCGGGGGCCAGGGCCGTGGCCGGTCGTCCGCCGCCGCGGTCCTCCACCCAGAAGTCGGCACGGAAGGCGGCCCGCAGGGTCTCGGCCCACTGGAGCAACTCCGTGGCGCCCGGTCTGTCGTACGCGTCGAGCAGATCGGCGCCGAGCAGGGCGGCGCGATAGGCGTGGGCCTGCGTCTCGCAGCGGACCGGGCCCCCGGGGTACGGGTCGTGGAGGTAGGAGCCGTCGCCCACGGTGGACCGCAGCCAGGTCAGGCAGCGCTCGGCGGCGGGCAGCAGTTCCTGTGTCTCCTGCTCGGGGAGCCCCCAGCGCCGGGCTTCGGCGAGCAGGACGGGGAAGAGCAGGGTGGCTTCCGTTCCGGTGCAGCTCGGGGGGAGGTGGGGGCCGCTGTCGCGTCGGGGGCCCGGGATCATGCCGGCCCCGGGGCCCGGGCGGGGGAGCTGGGTCCGGGCCAGGCTGCGCAGGGTTCCCGAGGCGAGGCGGGTGCCCAGGGGGAGGGCCATGCGGGCGGCGGCGAGCGCCTCGGCGGGAGCCATTCCGCAGCGCCACGGCGCGCCGGCCGCGAGATAGGTGTCGGCGGGGTGTGCGCGGTCGCGCAGGAGCAGTGCCTGGAGGTCGGCGACGGCCGAGTGCAGCAGCGGGGCCACCCGGGGGTCGTCGCCCGTCGCCCGCGCGGGGGCCAGCGGGCTGGTGGCCGCGTGTCCCGCCGGCCGCAGGGGACCCGCGCCTTCGGGTCGCACCCTGAGTTCCACCGTTGCCGTCCCGGCCGGGGGCAGATCCAGTTCCCAGCGCAACAGTCCCGCGGACGCCAGGGCGTCGGAGGGCGGAGGGTTCGCGGTGACGCAGGCGGCGGCGTCGGCCGCGGCCCAGCGCAGGCCCGAGTCGTGGACACTGGCCGGGAGTTCGGACGCTGCCGTTCCGGCGGCGATGGCGGCGAGTTCCGCCAGGTCGGTGCCGAGGGAGACCTCGACCGGCAGGCGCAGGGGGCGCGGGGCGGCGTTGCGGAGTGTGATGCGTTCGGTGCCGTCGGCGTGGCGGGTGCGTTCGACGACGACATCGGGGTCGGGGCCGGCGGCCGGGGAAGCGCGCAGCGTCCCCACGAAGCGGGCGCTGTCGGATCCGGTCATCCTGGCCTGCACGGGCAACGGTTCCCGGCCCGCCACGCGGACCTGGCACCGGGCGAGCAGCCGTCGGCCGCCCCGGTAGAACCCGTCCAGCCCCTGCCCGGTCAGTTGGCCCTGCCCGTCCGAGATGGCGAGGCCGGGCAGAGCCACACAGATCAACGCGGTGTGGGCGGGCGGCAGCTGGGGTGCCGGGCGGGCCGCCGGGGGTGTGCGTGGTGTCGGAGCGTCGGCGGGGCGACGGGCCCGGGTCCCGGTGGGAGCCGGGGGGCTCCCCTGGGTGGCCGGGGCGCAGGCACGGGGGCCCGCGGACGACGGCGGTGGTGGACCGGTGGCCGTCGTCGGTGTACCGGGGCGGGCGCCCGCCGTCGCGAACGGCTCGTGCCTGCTCCAGGGCGGACGTTCGCCGGCGGCGGAGGGCGGAGTCGGCTGTCGGTGCATGAGGTCGCTTCTTCTGCGCTCGGTGCGCCTCGGACGTGCTGGGCGGCTGGTGGGTCGCCCTGGAGGACAGGGGTGGTGCGGCGGCAGGACCCGTCCAGGCGTTCCGCCACTCAGGTGAACGGGTGTGGACTCGTCCGGGTCACGGTCCGCCCGTCGCGAGCCGACCGAATGGCGGTGTGACCGGTCCACTCGGGTGACCGTCGGGACGCGTTCCGTCCGACTGCCCCGAGCCGGCACCGGGACCGTGCTCCCGTGACGTGCGGTGCCTTCTGCGTCCGCCGTCGGTGGGCCGGCCGCCGCGATGAGGGACCACGCCTGCGCGGGCCCGCACCGGCCCATCCTCATGCGTCGACCCCGGACGGGGGCCTGCTGGGCCCCTGGACGAAGGGTCCGGCCGGGGCTGGGACCCTGGCCAGGGGTTCCCGCCGGCCGACGGCATGCCCACCGGTCCGCGGCGTCGCGCGTAGCCGCCTCGTGCGTGCGGCGGCCGGAACAAGGACCGGGGTTCTTGTCGCCTGGGGAAGCGAGACGCGTTCCGGTGACGCCGGTCGAGGCCCGGAACCGGCCCGTCGTCATCCGTCCCCTCCCGGCTGCCCGCTGTCGGACGGCGGGCAGTCGGGCGTGGCGTCGCCCGGAGCCGCCGCGCGCGTGCGCGTGGCGGCCGGACCGCGGGTGCCGGTACCGGTGGTGTCGGTCGAAGCGGTGCGGGGTCGGGGGTGGGCCGGCCTCCGCCGGTCTCGCTTGGTCCGGGCCGTGGGGCGGCCGCCCTCCTCGTCGCTGCGCACACGGCGCCGGCGCTGCGTGGCCTTCCGGGAGCCTGGTTCGACACGCGGGCCGCTGTCCTGGCGGTCGGTTTCCGATGTCAGGGGCGAGGTCTGCGAGGGCTCGGCGAGGACGGTCCCCGGTGCCGGCGCAGTTTTGCTCGCCGGCTGTGTCGTCGGGCGCTCCGCCCGGTCCACGCGCAGGCATCGGCGGACCGCCTCGGGGTCGAGCCCGTCGTTGCAGGCCTGGTGCAGCAGTCGGGCGAAGAGGTAGTCGGGGTCTGCAGCCAGAGCCATGGCCAACGCTTCTCGCGCCTCCAGTTCGTCACCCGTGGACCAGGCGACCCAGCCCGCGAGGGTCAACGGTGCGGCAGCGTGCTCGCCGTAGGGCCCGACACAGCGACGGGCCAGGGCGCGCCAGAGGCGGAGCGCCGGACCGGCCTCGTCCCCCTCCATCCAGGCGGCGGCCTTGTCGCGGGTCGTGCGGTCCTGGAGCCCGAGGATGAGAGCCGCCGCCTCGTCGCCCCCGAGGAGGCCGTCGTCGCGCACGTCCGCGGGGCGCGCCCCGCAGGCCGGTGCCGCCGTGGCGTAGCGGCTGATGATCAGCTCGGCGAGGGCGATGGTCTCCTGCGCCACCTCCAGGCGGGCTGTCTCGTCCAGCATGCGGGGCACCAGATGCATGCCGACCGCGTCCAGGGCGATCTCCTGTTCCAGCGCGGCGCTCGTTTCCCAGGGCTGCAGCCTGGCGCGCAGGTCCTTCAGGGTGCCGCGCACCTGGAGGCCTGCGTAGGTGGCCGCGGCCGCGAGCACGGAGGTGCCGGGCAGGCCCATCGGCGAGCCGTCCTCGGGGCAGCAGTCCTCGACCGGGCAGCAGTACGACCAGAAGCGGCCGTCCGAGATGCACAGGGCCTCGATGACCGGCACGTCGAGGTTGCCGCACTCGATGCGCATGAGGTGGGCCAGCCGGCCCAGCCGGTGTTTGACGTCCCGGCCGGACTCCCCGGGGCCCGGTTCCTGGCAGACGTAAGCCACCATGCGCTCGGGCCGGCCGCCGCGCCGCTCGCTGCCGGTCACCAAGCCGCGGGCCAGCTGCCGGGCGGCGGCCTCCCAGTCCTCGTCGTTCGCCGGGATGCCGAGCCGGGCCCGGCCGCCGAACCTGCCTCGGCCGGCGTGGTCGTGGAGGGCGACGAGCACCATGCTGTCCTCCGGGCGGTAACCGAGCAGGTAGGGCAGCGCGTCGGCCAGCTCGGCCGGGGTGCGCAGGGTGACCTGTGTGGCGTGCTCGGCCGGCCCGGTGGGCGGCTCCTGAGCCGAGATGTCGTTGCTGTCGAAGGGTCCCGTGGTCTCGCTGTGATGCGTCATGCGGCGACGATCTCGCGGATTTCGACATTCCGGTTGAGCCTGTGGATAAGTCGAATCAGGTGCACGACAAGGCAGCGCTCCTCGTCCACAGGCTCGGTCCGCGCCCGCCCGGTTGTCGGTGCGGTCCTGTTGTATGGGACGCATGGAGCACACGAGCAACGCGGATCTCCGCGCACAGGCCGACGCCGTCCTCGCCCGTCTCGTCGGGGACGCCACCGGCGGCGCCCGGCTGCGCGAGGACCAGTGGCGGGCGATCGAGGCACTGGTGGCCGACCGGCGCCGGGCCCTGGTCGTGCAGCGCACGGGATGGGGCAAGTCCGCGGTGTACTTCGTGGCGACGTCGCTGTTGCGGGCCGCCGGGAGCGGGCCCACGGTGATCGTCTCGCCGCTGCTCGCGCTGATGCGGAACCAGGTGGACGCCGCGGCCCGGGCCGGCATCCACGCCCGGACCATCAACTCCGCCAACACGGAGGAATGGGAGGCGGTCCAGGCCGAGATCGCGGCGGGCGAGGTCGACGTGCTGCTCGTCTCCCCGGAGCGGCTGAACAACCCCGACTTCCGTGACCAGGTGCTGCCCGCGCTGTCCGCCGCCACCGGCCTGCTGGTCGTGGACGAGGCCCACTGCATCTCCGACTGGGGCCACGACTTCCGCCCCGACTACCGCCGGCTGCGCACCATGCTCGGCGACCTGCCGGCCGGCGTCCCCGTGCTCGCCACCACCGCGACGGCCAACGCGCGGGTGACCGCGGACGTAGCCGAGCAGCTCGGCACGGGCGGCACCTCCGACGCGCTGGTGCTGCGCGGACCGCTCGACCGGGAGAGCCTGAGCCTCGGCGTACTGCGGCTCCCGGACGCCGCCCACCGGCTGGCCTGGCTCGCGGACCACCTCGACGACCTGCCGGGCTCCGGCATCATCTACACGCTCACCGTCGCCGCCGCCGAGGAGGTCACCGCCTTCCTGCGGCAGCGCGGGCACGCCGTCGCCTCCTACACGGGCAAGACGGAGAACGCCGACCGGCAGCAGGCCGAGGACGACCTGCTCGCCAACCGCGTCAAGGCCCTGGTGGCCACCTCCGCGCTCGGCATGGGCTTCGACAAGCCGGACCTCGGTTTCGTGGTCCATCTCGGCTCGCCCTCCTCCCCCATCGCCTACTACCAGCAGGTCGGACGGGCCGGGCGCGGCGTCGACCACGCCGAGGTACTGCTCCTGCCGGGCAAGGAGGACGAGGCGATCTGGGAGTACTTCGCCTCGCTGGCCTTCCCCTCCGAGGACCTGGTGCGGCGCACGCTGGACGTCCTCGCCCGAGCGGACGGCCCGGTGTCGCTGCCCGCCCTGGAACCGCTGGTCGAGCTGCGCCGCTCACGCCTGGAGACCATGCTGAAGGTCCTCGACGTGGACGGTGCGGTGCGCCGCGTCAAGGGCGGCTGGATCGCGACCGGACAGCCGTGGTCGTACGACGCCGAGCGCTACGCGTGGGTGGCCAGGCAGCGTGCGGCCGAACAGCAGGCGATGCGCGAGTACGCGACCACCACCGAGTGCCGGATGGAGTTCCTGCAGCGCCATCTGGACGACGAGGGCGCCAAACCCTGCGGCCGCTGCGACAACTGTGCGAGCCCCCGTTTCAGCACCGGTCTGTCCACCGCGGCGCTGGACGCGGCGCGGAGCGACCTGGGGCGTGCGGGTGTGGAGGTGGAACCCCGACGCATGTGGCCGACCGGCCTCCCCGCCATCGGCATCGGCCTCAAGGGGCGCATTCCGGCCGGTGAACAGGCCTCACCGGGGCGGGCCCTGGGGCGCCTGTCGGACATCGGCTGGGGCAACCGGCTGCGACCGCTGCTGGCTCCCCAGGCACCGGACGCCGCGGTGCCGGACGACGTGGCGCGAGCCGTGGTCGATGTCCTGGCCGACTGGGCCCGAGGCCCCGGCGGCTGGGCCTCCGGGGCGTCCGACGCCCAGGCCCGGCCGGTGGGGGTGGTGACCGTGGCCTCGCGCAGCCGGCCCCGGCTGATCCATTCCCTCGGTGCGAAGATCGCCGAGATCGGCCGGCTCCCGTTGCTCGGATCGGTGGAGTACGCCGCGGACGCACCGCGTTCGCCGCGCAGCAACAGCGCGCAGCGGCTGAAGGCCCTCGACGGCGCGTTGACGGTGCCGCCCGCGCTGGTCTCGGCCCTCACCGAGGCGCAGGGCCCGGTGCTGCTGGTGGACGACTTCACGGAGACGGGCTGGACGCTGGCCGTGGCCGCACGCCTGCTCAGGAGGTCCGGGGCGCGTGGAGTGCTGCCCCTGGTCCTGGCCGTGCAGGGGTGACCTGCGACGCGTCAGCACCGCGCCTCAGGGACCGAGCCGTGTGCCGTGGCGGTCCTCGTGCATCCGGTGGGTGACCGTGCGGTCGCTCACGGCGGATCGACGGATACGGGCGGGGCGCCCCGGGCG
>NZ_BNBF01000013.1:71239-91500 GCF_014654935.1 Streptomyces capoamus | reverse complement strand
TCATCGGCCGATCGTTTGGGTAGGGATATAAGCCACGCACCACCTGATAACAGTCGACGGCCCCAATTGCTCGTTGCCGCAACCAAGTTCGACAGGAAGAATTGAGGTCCGCTCCCCGCACGGCTCGTCCGTGATCCGGTTGGGCTCCGCTGCGGTGCGCGCTCCCCCTAATCCGACCTCGCCCGCAGTATGGGCGCGTAGCCGAAGGGAGGAACGTGACCTTCGGATTCGCCTCGTCCTCGGCGACCTCGTTGTCGACGTCCGCGTCCGCCGCCTCCGCCAGTCGCCTGCTCGAGCCGGCCGAGTGGGCCGCTGCCGGTATCCCCCTGCTGCGCAACCCCCGTGAGGTCGTCAGCGGGCTGCACGCCCGGCACCACCCGAAGCCGCTCACGGCGATCGTGGCGGTTCTGGACCCGGATGAGCGGCTGCGGGCGAGCGCCTCGTTCACGCGCCGTCCGGACCCGGCCGACGGGTGGATGTTCCGCAACGCGCTGCTGGCTCAGCTGCGCCGGGTGATCCCCCACGACCTGCGCCGCCGCACTCCGGTGCGCACGGCCGTCCTGCTCTACTGCCGGGACGGCGACGCGCGTTGGACCGAGGAGGACGGCGCCTGGATGTGGGGGCTGCGCGACGCCTGCACACTGCACGGCCTGCGGTGCGGGGCGTACATCACGCTGACGCACGAGGGCTGGCAGGTGCTCGGCGAAGGCCGCGGCGGTCGCCAGCCCAACGCCCACTCGGTGCCGGACCCCGGCGCCATCGCGGAGGCTCCGCCGCTGGCGCCCCGCACCGGCGGCCCGGTGTCCGATGTGCTGCGCCGGGCGGCGGCCCGCTGAGGACAGCGGAGCCGGCGGTACGACGGTTCGTGCCGCCGGTCCGCGGCACGAACCGGCCGAGGGCCGGTGTCGTCAAGGCAGGGGCCGGCGACGGGCACCGCGGATCGCGCCGCAGAGCGCGGACGGCTTCATGCCTGAGGCTCCGGGTACGAGAACCGGCGGCGGGAGGGACGCGTCCGGACCGGGGCTGCACACACCGGCCGCGCCGCAGGTTCCGCTCCTGGCGGGCGTCGGCGCGGCCCGCTGATCAGGCCCGCCCGACAACGGCCGGTACCGTTCCCCCAGTTGTGCAAGGGTGCGTCCTCGCACCGCACGACAACAGACTGCCGTCCGGGCACGCCGAAAGCCGCGCCGTGCGGATTCCGCCGGAGCGGCTCTTCCGGCTCCCCGATGTCCCGGGGAGCCGGACGCGGCTCAGACGCCGGCGCCCAGCACCGAGTTGATCTGCTGCGGGTCACCGCAGACGATCAGCAGGGCACCGGCTCGGCTGTGCGCCAGCGGAAGGGCGGTGGCAGCGGCCGAGGCGGCGCCTCCGTTGACGGCCACGACGACCACCGGGCGGGTGGCGGCGCGGGAAGCGAGGGCGGCATCCGCGTAGAACACGTCGTCCCCGGCGTCGTGCTGCGCCCAGTAGGACGTTTCACCGAAGGACAACTCGTGCTCGGCCCACGGGTGCTGGGCACCCGTGGTGATCACCAGCACGTCACCGGGGGCGCGGCCCGAGTCCAGGAGGAGGTCCACCGCCTCCTCGGCGGCGTCGAGCGCGCCCTCGGCCGAGGCCGGGATCAGCTGGATCTGCGGGCTCGCCGCGGTGGCGGCGGGAGCGGCCGGGCCGGAGGGGCCGGGCTTGGCCGGAGCCACGTCACGCGGCGTGCGCTGCACCGGCGGCGTGGGCCGCAGAGGGCCGGGACGACCGGGGCGGGACGGAGCCGCGGGGCGGGGGCCGGGTACGGGGCGAGGGGTCGGCGCGGTACGGCCGGTGGCCGGAGTGGCGCGGGGACCCTGGGCACTCTCGTGAATCTGAGGCTCCTCGGGAATGAGAGGCATGAGCTGATATTTATCAAACGTTGGTGCGGTGCGGATGACCGGGTGGCACATCAGTGCGAGCAGAACCGTCAGAAATCGAAGCCGAGCTGGCCCTCGATTTCCGGAACGTTTCCGTCCGCCCAGCTGCGGACCTTCTTGAGGTGCCGCCACTGAGGCAACGCATCAAGATACGCCCACGACAAGCGGTGGAGAGGGGTGGGCCCCCACTCCGCCAGTGCGGCCTTGTGCACGGGCGACGGATACCCGGCGTTGTCCGCAAATCCGAAGTGTGCATGGTCGATACCCAGTTCGGCCATCATTTTGTCGCGCTGAACCTTGGCGATCACCGACGCCGCCGCTACGGCCACGCACGACCGATCACCCTTGATCACCGTGCGCACCCGCCACGGGGCACCGAGATAGTCGTGCTTCCCGTCGAGGATCACGGCCTCGGGACGGACCGGCAGGGCGTCCAGCGCACGGCACGCGGCCAGCCGCAGCGCGGCCGTCATCCCCAGGGCGTCGATCTCCTCGGGGGAAGCATGCCCCAGCGCATAGGCCGTCACCCATGACTGCAGGGTCCGGGCGAGTTCCGTACGCCGCTTGAGTGTCAGCAGTTTGGAGTCGGTCAGACCCTCGGGCGGGCGGCGCAGTCCGGTGATCGCGGCGCAGACGGTGACGGGCCCGGCCCAGGCACCCCGTCCCACCTCGTCGACACCGGCTATGACCTTCGCTCCGGTCGTGGCGCGCAGGGAGCGCTCGACGGTGTGAGTAGGTGGTTCGTACGGCATGGCGCCCTTAGCGTACGCCGCCGGTATCACCGCGCGACACCCCGGCCCCCGGCCCGCACGAAGAGCGCCGGCGCGGCGGGTCAGGTCTTCTAGGGCCGCAGCAGCGGGAGCATGAGCTGGTCGATCATCTCGGCGAGATCCTGGTCGCTCCATTCGCTGCCGCACATTTTCGACCGGTACATCATCATGGCCGGAATGGCGTCGAAGACGTATCCGTTGGCCGCGTCGGTGCGGACTTCCCCTCGCTCTATTCCACGGGTGATGACCTCGCACAGCAGCTTGACCGTCGGCTCCACGACACTTTCGGCGATGACACCCTCGAAGCGTTCCACTTGCACGTGATCGCATTCGTGAATGACGGAACGCAGCGCGACACCAGGGCGCGAGTACATGATCTCCCGCACGTGCCGGCACAGGGCCAGCAGGTCTTCGCGCACACTGCCGAGATCCGGAGCCTCCTCAACCCGGGGCAGCCCGGACACCAGGGCGTCCGCGACGAGATCCTCCTTGGAGGGCCAACGGCGGTAGACCGCGGCCTTCCCGGTCTGAGCGCCGGCCGCGACGCCCTCCATGGTCAGCCCTTTCCAGCCGACCGTGCTGAGCTGCTCCAGGGTGGCGTTCAGGATCGCGCGCTCCAGCACCGCTCCGCGCCGACGAGGGGAAGCCGTCCGGGCAGGCGCGGCCGTCCAGCGCGAGGTAACCATCCGTGTCTCTCCAGCATGCATGGGAAGCGGTCATTCCGGGGTCGGTGGCGCCACGCTGCAGCAGAAAGGGGACGCAGGGCGCGACGCGCGATTAAGTGAACGCTTGCGTTCACTGTTGGGGACTCACTACCGTGGACGCGACAGTGAACGCGAGCGTTCACTAAGGCCTTTGTGGGGGACCCATAGTGACGACCTCTCAGCTGCTCAAGGACGATCGCAAGCCGGGCGCGGCCCGCCGGGAGGGGCATCCCGGCATCGCACTCACCGTCATCGCGGCCTGCCAACTCATGGTGGTACTCGACGCGACGATTGTGAACATCGCGCTCCCGCACATTCAAGACGCTCTCGAGTTCAGCACCACCGACCTGACGTGGGTGGTCAGCGCCTACACGCTCACCTTCGGTGGCCTGCTGCTGCTCGGCGCGCGGGCCGGTGACATCCTCGGCCGCCGCCGGGTGTTCATGACCGGCATCCTGTTGTTCACCTTCGCCTCCCTGCTGGGCGGCCTCGCCCAGGATCCCTGGCAGCTGCTGGCCGCACGGGCCCTGCAGGGCGTGGGTGGCGCGATAGCGTCGCCCACGTCGCTGGCGCTGATCACGACGACCTTCCCCGAAGGCCCCGAACGCAACCGGGCCTTCGGCGTGTTCGCCGCCGTTTCCGCCGGCGGCGGCGCCATCGGTCTCCTCGCCGGGGGAATGCTCACCGACTGGCTCGACTGGCGGTGGGTGCTGTTCGTCAACGTACCCATCGGCGTGCTGATCGCGTCGCTCGCGCCGCTGTACATCAACGAGTCCGAGCGGCACCCGGGACGGTTCGACATCACCGGCGCGCTGACGTCCACCCTCGGCATGGCCTCGCTGGTGTACGGGTTCATCCGCGCCGCCGAGGACGGCTGGCGCGACGGACTCACCCTCGGCTCCTTCGCGGCGGCCGTCGTGCTGCTGTTCGCCTTCGTGGTCACCGAGATGCGGGCGAAGGAGCCGATCACCCCGCTCAGGATGTTCACCGACCGCAACCGCTGGGGCACGTATGTGATCATGCTGAGCCTGGCCGCCGCGATGTTCGGCATGTTCTTCTACATCGTGCTGTTCGTGCAGAACGTGCTCGGCTACAGCGCCATCAAGGCCGGGGTCGCCTTCCTCCCCGTGACCGTCGCGATAGCGGTGGGCGCGGGTCTGTCGCAGCGCTTGCTGCCGGTGCTCGGCCCCAAGCCGTTCATGATGGGCGGTTCGGCGCTCGTGGTGACCGGGCTGGTGTGGCAGACCTTCATCCGGCCCGACAGCACCTACGTCGGCGGAGTGCTGGGCCCCATGCTGGTGTTCGGCTTCGGCATGGGTCTGAACTTCGTGACGGCCACCGTCACGGCCGTGTCCGGCGTCGCCCCGCACGAGGCCGGCGCGGCTTCCGGGCTGCTCAACGCCATGCAGCAGGTCGGTGGTTCGCTGGGTCTGTCCATCCTGACGACCGTCTTCGGATCGGCCAGCAAGGACGAGGCGAAGAAGCAGCTCCCGAAGTTCCTGGCCGGTGCCTCGCCGGAGCAGAAAGCACGCTTCGCCGAGAGTCACCAGCTGCCCGCTCCCTGGGGGCACGAGGTACTCGCCCATGGCATCTCCACCGCCTTCGTACCGGCGGCCGCGATGGCCGGGCTCGCCTTCGTCACCGCCTGGCTGGTGCTCCGGGTCGACAAGAGCGACCTCGACTCCCTCGCGGGCACAGCGGGCCCCCACCTCGGCTGATCCGCGCCGGGCCGTGGGAAGCCGCGGCCGCGCGGACGGCCGCCGGGGGGCGGACCGCACACGTGGCGGTCCGGTCCCCCGCCGCACCACGGCCGGCAGCGTCCACGACCGGGCGAGCAGCAGGAACAGGGACAGGGACGAGAAGAGGAGCAGGAAGCGGGAGAGGAAGCGGGGCAGGAACAGGGCCGGGATCAGGCACAGCACCCGTACGGGTGCCTGCGTAGGCGCCTGCCGGACCGTCGCCATCCCTCCCCCTCCGCCGCTCGTCGTCCAGGCTCCGCCGGCCCCTCGCGTCCACGGGGGCACTGCACGGCGGATACCAGAACAACGGGTGATCGTCACGCAGAGTTCCCGGCGCGCACGCAGAGTTTTGACGCTGGGAGCGGGACCGCAGACCGCCGTCAGACCCCCGTGGGCACCCAGTCGGGCAGAGCCTCGGTGTGCCGTACCCACTCGGCGGGAGGCGCCCCGGCCTTGCCGGCGGCGAGCACGCCGCCCACGATGGCACAGGTGGTGTCGACGTCCCCGCCCACCTGGGCGGTCGTCCAGAAAGCGGTCTCGTAGTCGCCGAGGGCCCGTGCGGCGGACCAGAGGGCGAAGGGGACGGTGTCGTGGGCCGTCGTACGGCGTCCGCAGCCGAGGACGGCCGCGACGGTGGCCGCGTCGCCGTAGTCGAGCATGTCCCGGGCGCGGCGCAGGCCCTGGCCGACCGCGCTCTTCGGCACCAGGGCGACGACGCCGTCGAGGAGGGCCTCGGGGGCGGGCGGCCCGTCCGGCGAACCGGCCAGTGCCGCCGCGGCGGCGACGGCCATGGCGCCGACCACGGCCTCCCGGTGCTGGTGGGTGGTGTAGGCCGAGATCTCCGCCTGGTGGGTGGCCTGCTCCGGGTCGTCCGCGTACCAGGCACCCAGGGGGGCGATCCGCATGGCGGCGCCGTTGCCCCAGGATCCCTGTCCGTTGAAGAGGCCGGCGGCCAGCTCCCGCCAGTCCCCGCCCTCCCGGACCAGGCGCAGCAGCCGGTTGACCGCCGGGCCGTAACCTCGGTCGAAGTCGTGGTGCTCGGCGAAGGAGCGGGCCAGCGCGTCCTGGTCGACGCGGTGGTGGGCGGCGAGGACGGCGACCACGGAGCACGCCATCTCGGTGTCGTCCGTCCACTGCCAGGGGCCCGCGGGCAGCTCGCGGCGCTTGAGCAGGGGGTAGTGCACGGGAACGAAGAACTGGGAACCCAGGGCGTCCCCCACGGCAAGGCCACGCAGGCTGGCCAGGGCACGCTCCAGGCGCCCGAGGGAAGAGGAGTCAGCGGTCATCGCCCTGCCACTCTATCCGGTCACCCAGTACGGGTCAGGCTCCCGCCAGCGTTCGAAGGGCCGGTCGAGTGTGTACCTGCCGTCCTCCCCCAGAACGAGCACCCGCATCTCGGCGTTCCCCGGATTGGACAGGGATTCGAATTCCGCGACCGTCCAGTGGAACCAGCGCATGCAGAACAGCCGCATCGCGAGCCCGTGGGTGACCAGGAGGACGTTAGGCGGGTGGTCGGGCGCCTCGAAGCTGCGGAACAGGCTCTCCAGGAAGCCGCCGACCCGGTCGTACACGTCTGCGCCGGACTCACCCTGGGGGAACCTGAAGAAGAAGTGGCCGTAGGCGTCGCGGTAGGCCTTCTGCAGGCGCACGTCGTCGCGGTCCTGCCAGTTGCCCCAGTCCTGCTCGCGCAGTCGGGGTTCCTCCCGGACCCGTATCAGGTCGGGGTCGAGGTGGAAGGCGCGGAGCGTCTCGTGGGTGCGGCGGTACGGGGAGACGTACACGCTCACGCGTTCCCGGCCGAAGAGCTCGCGGAGTCGTTTGCCGGTCTCCCCGGCCTGCCGCAGGCCGCGCTCGGTCAGCGCGAGCGCGTGGTCGGGCTCGCGTTCGTACACGGAGTCGTCGACGTTGCCCGTTGACTCGCCGTGCCGGACAAGGACGATGCGCCGTGGTCGTGCCATGCCAAAACCCTAGATCGAACGGCGGGGAGTCGAGCACTCGAACGGCCCGTATACGGCGTAGGTCACACCTTCCGCGCGTCCGGACCAGGCATGCCGCGGCTCACCGCAGTGCGCTCGTTCATCGAACCAAGCGGCGGCTCGTCCCGCCCGGGACTGCGAGCACCCGGGACGACAGGTTCCCAGGACCGGAGGTACCGCCAGGACGACAGGTACCCCTCAGGACGCCTCATACCGTCCACGACGGCTCCAGGTCGACGATGTCGCCGGAGAGCGCCGCGACGTCCGCCTCGGTCTGGGCACGCAGAGCGAGGCGTTCGATACGCTCCGTGCGGTATTTTCCGTGCTCGGCCGCCGACCGCCACATCGACAGGATCAGGAACTCCCGCTCGGAGGCCTCGGCGAACATGCCGCGGATCATCCCGGGCGAGCCGGCCATCGCGGGGTTCCAGACCTTCTCCTGCATGAGGGTGAAGTGCTCGACGCGCTCCTCATGGATCCGGCACAGGGCCACGCGGATCAGATCGGCGTCCGTGAACCGGGGTTCGAAGCCCGTCTTCACGTCGAAGCGGTACTCGAACAGCCTGGCCTGCACGTCCTTGATGGTGCCGGACTGGGCGGCGGCCAGGCGGTCGTGGGAGCGGGCCATGAAGGAGTCGTAGAAGGCCCGGCTCTCCCAGAAGGCGAAGGTGTGCGCCACCCCCGGTCGCTGCCGGCTCCAGCCTCCGCCCTGTCCCCTGAAACCCGGCTCCCCCAGAAGCCCCGCCCATTTCCGCTGCCCCCGCTCGAACCCGCGGCGGTCCACCACGGTGCAGCGAATCCACTTGACCAGCACCGCGCCATCGTAAGGCCACGGGGCGTGGCGCCGGTCACGCTCCGGCGGAGATCGCCCGCGCACACGCCCCCACGCGCGTGGCACGATGGGCAAGGAACCCTGACGGATGGGGAGTTGGGGTCCGACCGAGCCACAGGGGGAAGGGAAGAGCCTGGTGACCGGCTTCAGCAAGGGCATCCGCAAGGTCGAGGTCGCGCTCAAGTGGGACCCCAGTCCGGCAGGTCGCCCGCCGACCGACCTCGACATCGTCGCAGCGACCTTCTCGACCGGTGACCCGTACGGGGCGCCGGCCTATCTGGTGCATTTCGACAGCCGTTCGCCGGACGGCACGATTCTCCTCAACCGTGACAGCACCGACGGCAGGGGGTTCGGCTGGGACGAGGTCATGACGCTCGAACTGGACCGCCTGAGCGACCGCTACGCGCGCGTGGTGGTGGGTGTCGTCATCCAGCAGCGGTCCGGGCACAAGACGTTCGCCGATGTGCTCGGCCCCGCCGTACGCGTCCGCGAGGGCTACACCGTGCTCGCCGAGGACGACTTCGGCTCGGTCCTCGGGTCGACGGCCGCCACCATCGCCGAGTTCGCCCGGGACGACTCCGCCGACTGGACGTTCCGTCCCGGCGTGCGCGGCTACGACGAGGACCCGGCGGCCTTCACCCGGGTGATGGGCCGGGCGCACCGGTCCTGACGCCTTCCCGCGGTACGAAGCAAGGGGCGCCGGCACAGGCCGGCGCCCCTACTTCACGAGCGGCGTGACTTCACGAGCGGCGTGTCATCAGCTGCAGCCGCTGGTGGAACCGCAGCCCTCGCAGATGTAGCAGGAACCGGCCCGCTGCATCTTGGTGCCGCAGGAGAAGCACAGCGGGGCGTCCGCCTGGATGCCCATCTGCATCTCCACCAGTTCGGCGCTGGTGTGCGCCTGGCGCGGGGCGGGCTTGGCCGACTCCGACTCCGCCTTCGGCGTGGCGACGGCCTTCAGCTCCTGGGCACGCGGGGCCGACTGGGCCAGGCCCTCGACGTCGACCTCGTCGTCGGCCGGCTCGTAGGAGCCGGTCTCCAGGTGACGCTGGCGCTCCTCGGCGGAGTGGATGCCGAGTGCGGAGCGGGTCTCGAACGGCAGGAAGTCCAGCGCCAGGCGGCGGAAGATGTAGTCGACGATCGACTGCGCCATCCGCACGTCCGGGTCGTCGGTCATACCGGCCGGCTCGAAGCGCATGTTGGTGAACTTCGAGACGTACGTCTCCAGCGGGACGCCGTACTGCAGACCGACGGAGACGGCGATGGAGAAGGCGTCCATCATGCCCGCCAGGGTGGAGCCCTGCTTCGACATCTTCAGGAAGACCTCGCCGAGACCGTCGTCCGGGTAGGAGTTGGCGGTCATGTAACCCTCGGCGCCGCCGACCGTGAAGGAAGTCGTGATGCCGGGGCGGCCCTTGGGGAGGCGCTTGCGGACCGGGCGGTACTCGATGACCTTCTCGACCGTCTCGCGGATGGTCGCCTCGGCCTTCTCCGTGACCTCGGTCTTCTCCTTCTCCTTGGTCTTGGCGGAGAGCGGCTGGCCGACCTTGCAGTTGTCGCGGTAGATAGCGAGCGCCTTGACGCCCAGCTTCCAGGCCTCGAAGTAGATCTCCTCGACCTCCTCGACGGTCGCCGTCTCCGGCATGTTGACCGTCTTGGAGATGGCACCGGAGATCCACGGCTGGATCGCGGCCATCATGCGGACGTGGCCCATCGGGGAGATGGCGCGCTCGCCCATGGCGCAGTCGAACACCTCGTAGTGCTCGTGCTTGAGGCCGGGGGCGTCGATCACATTGCCGTGCTCGGCGATGTGGGCGACGATCGCCTCGATCTGCTCCTCCTGGTAGCCCAGGCGGCGCAGGGCCTGCGGGACGGTGCCGTTGACGATCTGCATCGAGCCGCCGCCGACCAGCTTCTTGAACTTCACCAGCGCCAGGTCCGGCTCGACACCGGTGGTGTCGCAGGACATCGCGAGACCGATGGTGCCGGTCGGCGCCAGGACGGAAGCCTGGGAGTTACGGAAACCGTTCTTCTCACCGAGACGCAGGACGTCCTGCCAGGCCTCCGTGGCGGCGGCCCACACCGGGGTGTCCAGGTCGTCCATGCGGACGGCCGTGCCGTTGGCGTCGGCGTGCTGCTTCATGACGCGGTTGTGGGCGTCGGCGTTGCGGGCGTAGCCGTCGTAGGTGCCGACGACCGCGGCCAGCTCGGCGGAGCGGCGGTAGGCCGTGCCCGTCATCAGGGAGGTGATGGCGCCGGCCAGGGCGCGGCCGCCGACCGAGTCGTAGGCGTGGCCGGTGGCCATCAGCAGGGCGCCGAGGTTGGCGTAGCCGATCCCGAGCTGGCGGAAGGCGCGGGTGTTCTCGCCGATCTTCTGGGTCGGGAAGTCCGCGAAGCAGATCGAGATGTCCATCGCGGTGATGACCAGCTCGACGACCTTCTGGAAGCGCTCGGCCTCGAAGGACTGGTTGCCCTTGCCGTCGTCCTTCAGGAACTTCATCAGGTTCAGCGAGGCCAGGTTGCAGGACGTGTTGTCCAGGTGCATGTACTCGCTGCACGGGTTCGACGCGGTGATCCGGCCGGACTCGGGGCAGGTGTGCCAGTTGTTGATGGTGTCGTCGTACTGGATGCCCGGGTCGGCGCAGGCCCAGGCGGCCTCGGCGATCTTGCGGAAGAGGGCCTTGGCCTCGACCTCCTCGATGACCTCGCCGGTCATCCGCGCGCGCAGCCCGAACTTGCCGCCGTTCTCGACCGCCGTCATGAACTCGTCGTTCACGCGGACCGAGTTGTTGGCGTTCTGGTACTGGACGGACGTGATGTCGTCGCCGCCCAGGTCCATGTCGAAGCCCGCGTCGCGCAGGACGCGGATCTTCTCCTCCTCGCTGACCTTCGTCTGGATGAAGTCCTCGATGTCGGGGTGGTCGACGTCGAGCACGACCATCTTGGCGGCGCGGCGGGTGGCACCACCGGACTTGATGGTGCCGGCGGAGGCGTCGGCGCCGCGCATGAAGGAGACCGGACCGGAGGCGTTGCCGCCCGAGGAGAGCAGCTCCTTGGAGGAGCGGATGCGGGAGAGGTTCAGACCGGCTCCGGAGCCGCCCTTGAAGATCATGCCCTCTTCCTTGTACCAGTCGAGGATCGACTCCATGGAGTCGTCGACGGACAGGATGAAGCAGGCGGAGACCTGCTGGGGCTGCGGGGTACCGACGTTGAACCAGACGGGGCTGTTGAAGCTGAAGATCTGGTGCAGGAGGGCGTACGCCAGCTCGTGCTCGAAGATCTCGGCGTCGGCGGGCGAGGCGAAGTACTTGTAGTCCTCACCGGCCTTCCGGTACGTCTTCACGATGCGGTCGATCAGCTGCTTGAGGCTGGTCTCGCGCTGCGCGGTGCCCACGGCGCCGCGGAAGTACTTGCTGGTGACGATGTTGACCGCGTTCACCGACCAGAAGTCGGGGAACTCGACGCCACGCTGCTCGAAGTTCACCGAGCCGTCGCGCCAGTTGGTCATGACGACGTCACGGCGCTCCCAGGACACCTCGTCATACGGGTGCACGCCGGGGGTCGTGTGGATGCGCTCGATACGCAGCCCCTTGGTGGCCTTGGCGCCCTTGGCCCGGGGGCCTCGTGCCGGACCGCTCGCCGTCTCTGTCATGCCGCCTCCCTGTACGGGCTGAAACGCCCTGAAGTACCCATTTGTTCCCGTGGGTACGTGTGGTGTCTTGCGTTGCGGGCACCCTCAGCTGCCACCCGCAACAGGTCTTCGTTCGCCGCCTCCCGGCCGGAACCCGGGTCTCCTACCGGTTTCCGGCCCGCCGGTCAGTCGGCGGCGCGGGCGGGCACGGGGACCTGAGTGGTCCCGCCGGGCCCGCCGTCGTCTTCCTGGCTCCCCGCTCCCGCGTCTTCCTCGTCCGCGACGGGGTCCCGCCTCGCTTCCCTCAGCTCCGCGATGGCGGCCTCGAAGTCCTCGAGCGAGTCGAACGCCCGGTAGACGGACGCGAACCGCAGGTAGGCGACGAGGTCGAGTTCCTGCAACGGGCCGAGTATGGCCAGACCCACGTCGTGGGTGGTCAGCTCGGCACTCCCGGTCGCGCGCACCGCCTCCTCGACCCGCTGGCCGAGCTGGGCGAGCGCGTCCTCGGTGACGGGCCGCCCCTGGCACGCCTTGCGCACGCCATTGATGACCTTGGTACGACTGAAGGGCTCGGTGACTCCGGACCGCTTGACCACCATCAGCGAGCACGTCTCCACGGTCGTGAAACGACGGGAGCAGTCGGGGCACTGGCGGCGCCTGCGGATGGACGTGCCGTCGTCGGTCGTACGGCTGTCGACCACACGGCTGTCGGGGTGCCTGCAGAAGGGGCAGTACATGGTCTCCAACCCTCCTCACAGCAGACTCGTCAGCCCCACTGGACCCAGGGGCCCCGCGAAGCAGCCCTAAGCATAGGCGATCGGTGAGCCGTCTCCGACCCGGGGGACCACAACTTCTGGGTAGCTGTAGCCATCCAACCACTACATGTGGGAATTGGCGCTTGCATCGGCGCTCCACGCGCGTGTCGCGCGGCGGCAGCGGGGCCGGGCGCCGGCGGCGGTCTGCGGGGACACGCGGGGCACGGGCGGTGCCAGCGCGGGGCTCGCGGGGATACCGTGGGCGCCGCAGGGAGGACGCGTGACACTCCCGGGCAGGAAGGACCCGGATTCCGGACCGCGGGATTCCGGATGGCAGACTGGGGCTCGGCCCACGAGGCCTCCCGCCCCGGCGGTGAAGAGTACAGCAATGGGTGCTTTTGTCCGCCACGCATCGCGTCAGCCATACACCTAGAGACGTGATTACGTCCGGCGAAACGCACTTTTTCACTCGAACGTGTGTTTGGCGCAACCTTTCGAAAGCAACTACCGTTGTGCAGCAGGGAGACCATCGAGAGGGGCCGACGTGACCACCACCGCAGACAGTGCCACCATCACCGCCCAGGACCGCTCCCAGGGCCGAGTCGAGCCGGTACATGCGATGAACGAAGCCACGAATCCCGAGGCGCACAAGCGCTCCCTGCCGGGGCGACCTCCAGGCATCCGGGCGGACAGTTCCGGACTCACCGACCGGCAGCGCCGGGTGATCGAGGTCATCAGGGACTCCGTCCAGCGGCGCGGTTACCCGCCGTCGATGCGGGAGATCGGTCAGGCCGTGGGCCTGTCCAGCACGTCCTCCGTCGCGCACCAGTTGATGGCGCTCGAGCGCAAGGGCTTCCTGCGCCGCGACCCGCACCGCCCGCGCGCGTACGAGGTGCGCGGATCCGACCAGGCCGTCACCGTGCAGCCGACGGACACTGCCGGCAAACCCGCCGCATCGTACGTCCCGCTGGTCGGCCGTATCGCGGCCGGCGGCCCGATTCTCGCGGAGGAGTCCGTCGAGGACGTGTTCCCCCTCCCCCGCCAGCTCGTCGGTGACGGCGAACTGTTCGTGCTCAAGGTCGTCGGCGACTCCATGATCGAGGCCGCCATCTGTGACGGCGACTGGGTCACCGTGCGCCGCCAGCCGGTCGCCGAGAACGGCGACATCGTGGCCGCCATGCTCGACGGCGAAGCCACCGTGAAGCGCTTCAAGCGCGAGGACGGCCACGTGTGGCTCCTGCCCCACAACTCGGCCTACGAGCCGATCCCCGGCGACGACGCGACCATCCTCGGCAAGGTCGTCGCAGTGCTGCGCCGCGTGTGACAGCCGCGGCGAGCGAGCGGCCGCTCGCTCCCTGACCGGGCCCCGGAACCCCTGCGCCGGTTCCGGGGTCCTGCACATGTCCGGACTGCCCGGATCTTCCCGTCTGGGGGCATCGGCAGCCGACCTCTGGAGGCGTCGGCAGACGACTACTGGTGTGGCTAGGGGCGCAGGGCGGACGGCCGCGGCCTCATCGGCGCCGGCCAGGCCGCCCCGCGATCACTTCACCAGCGCCGACTGCGCCTCGGTCTGCTTCGCCGCCGCGTCGATCGCGGCGAGCGACTTGCGGACCTGATTGCGGTCCGTGGTGTACCAGAAGTCCGGCAGTGACGCCTTGAGGTATCCGCCGTACCGCGCGGTGGCCAGTCGCTGGTCCAGGACGGCCACCACTCCGCGGTCCCCGGACGCCCGCACGAGACGGCCGGCACCCTGGGCCATGAGCAGGGCCGCGTGGGTGGCGGCCACGGCCATGAAGCCGTTGCCGCCGGCGTCCTCGACCGCCTTCTGGCGCGCACTCATCAGCGGATCGTCGGGCCTGGGGAACGGGATCTTGTCCATGACGACAAGCTGACAGCTGGGGCCTGGAACGTCGACGCCCTGCCACAGCGACAGCGTGCCGAACAGACAGGTCTTCGGGTCGGCTGAGAAGTTCTTGATCAGTTCGCCGAGCGTCTCCTCACCCTGGAGCAGGATCGGGAACTCCGGGATCCGGGAGCGCAGCTCCTCCGCGGCGAGCTGGGCGGCCCGCATCGACGAGAACAGACCGAGGGTGCGCCCGCCGGCCGCCTGGATCAGCTCGGTCAGCTCGTCCAGCATGTCGGCGCGGTCGCCGTCACGCGCGGGGCGTGCCAGATGCTTCGCGACGTAGAGGATGCCCTGCCTGCGGTAGTCGAAGGGCGAGCCGACGTCGACGCCCTTCCACTTCGGCAGGTCCTCGCCCTCCGCGCCCTCAGGACCAAGACCCAGGGAGGCTCCGACGCCGTTGAAGTCACCACCCAGCTTGAGCGTCGCCGAGGTGAGGACGACGGCCCGGTCGGCGAACAGCTTCTCCCTCAGCAGGCCGGAAACCGACATGGGGGCGACACGCAGGGACGCGCCGAAGCGGTCGTGCCGCTCGTACCAGACGACGTCGTACTCCGAGCCGTTCAGGATCCGCTCGGACACGTCGTGCACCGTCTCCACCGCGGCCAGCGCCTGCTTGCGGACCGCGTCCTCGTCCTGGACCGACTTGTCGCGGGTCGCGCCGATCGCGCTGATCACCGCGCGTGCCGCGTCGCGCAGCGCCATCAGGGCGTAGCCAAGGTCCTCCGGGATCTCCTCCAGGCGACCCGGAAGCGCGAGTTCCATCAGCCGCTCGAAGCCCTCGGCGGCGGTCTGGAGCTGATCGGCGGCCTTCTCGTTGACCAGCTTGGCGGCACGCCGCACGGCACGGTTGACCTGGCCGGGCGTGAGCTCCCCGGTGGCGACACCGGTGACCCGGGAGACGAGTTCGTGTGCCTCGTCGACGATCAGCACCTCGTGCTGGGGCAGCACGGGGGCGCCCTCGATGGCGTCGATGGCCAGCAAAGCGTGGTTGGTGACCACGACCTCGGCGAGCTTGGCCCGCTCGCGGGCCATCTCGGCGAAGCACTCGGCGCCGTACGCGCACTTCGACGCGCCCAGGCACTCCCGTGACGAAACCGACACCTGCGCCCAGGCACGGTCCGAGACACCCGCGGTGAGATCGTCGCGGTCGCCGCTCTCCGTCTCGTCCGCCCAGTCCCGCATCCTCAGCAGGTCCTGGCCGAGCTTGCTGGTGGGCGCGGCGGCCTCGAACTGGTCGAACAGCCCTTCTTCCTCGTCCTGCGGCATCCCTTCGTGCAGGCGGTGCAGGCACAGGTAGTTCGACCGGCCCTTGAGCATCGCGAACTCCGGGCGGCGGCGCAGCAGCGGGTGCAGGGCGTCGACCGTGCGCGGCAGGTCCCGCTCCACGAGCTGGCGCTGCAGGGCCAGTGTGGCCGTCGCGACGACCACCCGTTCCCCGTGCGCGAGCGCGGGCACCAGGTAGCCGAGCGACTTTCCGGTGCCGGTGCCGGCCTGGACCAGCAGGTGGAATCCGTCGTCGATCGCCTCGGCGACCGCTTCGGCCATGGTCACCTGGCCGGGGCGCTCGGTGCCGCCGACGGCTGCGACGGCGGCATGCAGGAGTTCGGGGAGTGAGGGCTTCGTCATAGCCAGACCACCCTACGGCCCTGCACTGACAAGCGGGTGGTCACGGCGGAGGCGGGAGGTGGGATCACGCCGGGGCTCCTGGGCGGGGTGGGCGGATGAGGTGGCTGGTGTCGGGTGCGGTGCGGGGCTGCGTCCGAGCCGGCTTCCGAGCGTCCTGTCGTTTCGGGCGCCATCGGCGGGTGGGGGTTCAGCGGGAAACGGCGACTTGAGCCGGGCGCCGCCGCCGACTGGGGCGCAGTGCCGACGGATCCGGTTGAGCGCCGACGGCCCGGGGTGAGCGGCACCGCGTGGGCGGACCGCCGCCGTGTCCATCGGATTTCTTTCTCGGGCCGGGAACACCGCGACCCCGCCGTTCGTATCTCATTGTGAGCAGCCGGTCACTCGACGCTACAGACATCGTGCTGGACCCGGTCCCGGATCATGAGGGCGGCCCGCTTCCCGGGCAGGTCGACCTCGGCCGCGTGCCGGAAGCCGGCGCGCAGGAACGCGGAGACGGAGGGGATGTTACGGACATCAGGTTCTGACACGACACGTGCGCAGGCGGGATACCGATCGAGAATCAGGTCGGCGACGGCCCGGAGCAGGGCGGAACCCAGTCCACGCCCCCGGTCCGCGGCGTCGCCGATGAGGAGGTGAATGCCGGTGTCGTGCGGACGAGCCGGGTAACAGGCGGCCAGTGGGTCCATGTCGGCCCGGTAGATCTCCCAGTAGCTCATCGGGGAGCCGTCGAGCACGCCGAGGCACGGCACGCTGCGCCCGTCGCCGTGGAGTTGCGCCCGCAGGTGGGCCTGCGTCCGGTTCCGGGGTCCGCACAGTTCCCAGAACTCCGCGACGGCGGGGTCGTTCATCCAGCGGTGGACGAGGGACAGGTCCTGGTCGATGCGTACCGGCACGAGCTGGAAGGAGCCGGCAGGGGTCGTGACCGGTCCCCACGCGGCGAGTCGGCCGAGGTGGCCGCCGGGCGCCCACGTGTGGAGGGCGGTGAACCGGGCGGGCAGGCGCAGCTCCAGCGTGTCCTCGCTGCCCTGGTCCGCGTCCTCGACCGTGAGCCGGCCGAACGGAAGATTCGAGGGCCCCGCGGTGTCCGCCCTGGGGGCGAGGCTGTCCGGGTGGGCGGGGGCGGGACCGGTTGTGGTGCGGGCATCGGTGGGAGGCACGGTGCGCTCCTCTCGGGAGTCGGGGTGGGGCATGTCCTCGGATGTGCGAAGTGCGAAGTGCGATGTGCGGAGGGCGGTGCGATGCGTGGGACGGGCGGTCCGCTCAGGTGGAACGCGGACACATCTGGATCTAGGAATGAAGGGGGTTGGCGATGGTGACGTAGACGGACTGGGTGTCGACCGGGCCGACGAGTTCGTCCAGGCCGTGCAGTCGGGTCAGCAGGTTGGCCTTGCAGCGCAGGACGGGTGAGTCGAGCAGACGGCCGGTCAGGGAGGTGCGCAGCGGGGCGGGCCCCGAGGCGAGGTCGGTGAGGAATCGGCGGAAGGCCGCGAGGAGCAGTCGCTCGTCGGCGAGACGCTGGGAGCCGAAGGCGCCGATCAGCCCGAGCACGTTGTTGACGGCGAGGTAGTAGGCGAAGCGTTCGTCGGTGACTTCGTCCGGGACGAAGGTGTCACTGCGTTCGCCGATGCCGGGCAGCCGGGCGTCCAGCTCCGCTCGCCGGGACTCGCGGAAGTAGTAGCCCTGGTTGTCCCGGTACCGGCCGCCGGCGGGCCAGCCGTCGCCGTCCAGCAGGAGCAACGTGTTCTGCTGGTGCGCTTCGAGGGCGACGCCTGCCTCGCCGTCCAGCCAGAGGACGGGTCGTACGACCTGCTCCAGGTAGCGCAGGAACCACTCGGCGGCTACGGCGCCGACGGGCCGGCCGGTGCGTGTGGCCAGGCGTACGACGAGCTGGGCCAGGCGGGACCGCATCGGCGGAGCGGGCTGGTGCCGTGGGGTGCCGGTGACCGGGTCGGCGAGCGGGCGGGGCGAGACGAGTCCGGCCACACATCCGACATCGTCGTTGGAGGTGAACGGGTTGTGCCGGATCACCACGTCGAGTCCCGGCGCGGGCAGGCCGTCCGGGCCGTCGACGGCGAGCCAGGCCGGGTCCCGGACGATGTCGAAGCCGGGGTGTGCCGCCTGCCACTGGCGGCCCAGGCCGGTGCGGAGGAGGCGGTGCACCTCGACGCCGCGGTGGAGTTCCTTGCGGAGGTTCTCGCGGCGGGAGTTGGTGATGCGCAGGGCCAGCGAGAGCTTGAGCATCGCGGGTGCGCCTGACCGGTGGACCGTTCTCACGGAGGAGGTGGGGTGCCAGGGGGCGCCGAGGGGGCCGAGGTCACGCAGGAGTCCGGAGTCGAGCAGAGCGGCGACGGATGCGCGGTGGCGTACCTCGCGCGCCTGCCAGGGGTGCAGCGGCAGGGCGGTGTGACCGGGAGGGAGGGGCAGTTCCGCTCCGGCGAGCCGTCCGATGAGGTGGGTCGCGGGAACGGGACGACCTCGCTCGGTCCAGGCCGAGTCGGTCGCGAGGAGAGAGGGGGCGACGGCCAGCCAGTGAAGGGGGAAGGAGCCGCGTACCTCCGGTGAGTAACGGTGGGCTTCGGCCTCGGTCAGGCCTTCCCGGCTCTTCGGTGTCGGGTGCAGGGGGTGCCCGAGGAGGAGGGCCTGTTCGGCGCTGAGGAAGAGGTCGGGGGCGTCGGCCGGGTGTTCGCGCCGGTGCCGGACGAAGACCGCGGTACGGCGGACGGAGTCGGCCACCCTGGCCACGAGGTCGGTGCTGTCGTGGGAGCTGGGGGCGGTGCCCTTGGCGGGCTCAGGGACAGCGCCCTCACCGGGGACGGTGCCGTAGTCGCGGGCGGTGCCGGCTCCGCCGTCGGTGACGGTGTCGGGGCGGGGCCCCGTGGTGAGGGGTCCCGAAACGTCGCCGGTGCCGTCCGGATGGCCGGCGGTCTCTCTGGTGAGCAGCGCTGCGAGGGTGACGGCGTCGACTGGGGGTGCGGTGTCGGGGGCGTGGGCGAGGCGCGGTTGGCCGAAGCGGTGCCAGCCGGTCAGGGACCAGTAGCGGACCGGTGCGATGAGGGCGGTGCCGCTGGCGGGCAGCGGGATGTGGAGGCTGGTGGTCGTAGGAGCGGCGAGGCCGGTCTCGCGGATCCAGCAGCGCAGGAGGTTCTCCACGGCGGCGGACTGGGCCACGGCGTGGGGATCGGAGTCCTCCAGCGGGTCGGCGCCGGGTGCTGTCAGCCGGATGGGGTCGGTGTCGCGCGTCTTCTGTTGCGGGACCGATTCGGTGAGCGGTGCGGCGGAGGACGGGGCTGCAGCGGCTCCCTGGTCATCAGGGGCGCCGGAGCGGCCGTCGGGGGTGGGGGCGGCGTTCATGACGGCTCCTCTGGGGCTGGGGCGGGCCGGTACGGGCTCGTGCGGGCTCGTGCGGGCTGAGCGGTACGGGTTGCTGCGGGCGGGTTCCGTCGTCCGCTCCCGCTCCGGTCGCCGTGCTTCGCGATCGAGGAGACGTGGGGTGACGGGCGGGGCGTGGACGAGAGGGACGTGCGGTCGTTGCCGACGGCGGGTGTCGGCTCTGGTGGCCGGGAAGGGGACGATGCGGGGATGGACGGGTGGGCGGCCGGGATGCGGGCCGGTGCCGGTACGGGGGCCGGGCGGCGCGTGCGCGGGGTTCAGTCCTTGCGCGGGGTTCAGCCCTTGGGCTGGGCACTGCCCGGGTCGTGCTGCTGGTGGGGCCCGTGAGCGTGCTGGTGATTCGGGCCAGGGGCCTGATGGTGTGGATCCTCGGCCTGATGATGTGGACCTTCGGCCTGCTGGTGCGGCCCGTGGGCCTGCTGGTCGCGGGCCGCTGCCGCCACGGCGTCGGTCAGGCGGTCGAGTACGGCGTTCGCCTGTTCGTCGCTGATCGTCAGGGGCGGGAGCAGTCGGACGACGGACGCGTGCCGGCCGCCGAGTTCGACGATCAGTCCGCGCCGGAGGCACTCCCGCTGTACGGCGGCGGCGAGTTCCGGTGCGGCCGGGTGCGGAGTGCGGGTGGGTCCCGGTGCGACCGGTACCGCGTCCGGGTGGTCGAGCGGGGGTGTCGTGCGGGAGGCGACAGGGTCGGCGTCGGGGTTCACCAGTTCGAGCCCGATCATCAGTCCGCGTCCTCGTACGTCTCCCACGCACGGGAAGTGACGGGTGAGTTCCGCGAGTTGCTCCAGCATGCGGGAGCCGAGGGCGGCGGCGCGTTCGGCGAGCGCGTTCTCGCGGACGTAGGCGAGGGTGGCGGTGCCCGCGGCCATGGCGAGCTGGTTGCCGCGGAACGTGCCGGCGTGGGCGCCGGGTTGCCAGACGTCGAGGTCGTCGCGGTAGACGATCACGGCCAGTGGCAGGCTGCCGCCGATGGCCTTGGACAGGACCATGACGTCGGGGGTGATGCCGCTGTGGTCGACGGCCCAGAAAGC
>NZ_BNBF01000013.1:66349-71191 GCF_014654935.1 Streptomyces capoamus | reverse complement strand
GGCCGACCCCGGTCTGGACCTCGTCCGCGATCAGCGGGACGGACCGCTCCGCCGTGAACCGGCGCATGCGGCGCAACCAGTCGTCCGGTGCGGGGATCACCCCTCCCTCACCCTGGACCGGTTCGAGGATCATGCCGGCCGGCAGGGGTACGCCGGACTTGGGGTCGTCGAGGAGGGACTCGGTCCAGCGGGCGGAGAGTTCGGCGCCGGTCGGCCCGCCGACACCGAAGGGGCAGCGGTAGTCCTGCGGGTAGGGCAGGCGGGTCACCTGGATGTCGCGGGCGCCACCGGAGGCGGCCAGGGCGCCGGCGGTCATGCCGTGGTAGGCGCCGGTGAAGGCGAGGATGCCGGAGCGTCCGGTCGCGGCCCGGACCAGGGTGAGGGCCGCCTCGACGGCGTCGGTGCCGGCCGGACCGCAGAACTGGACACGGCCGCGGTCGGCGAGGCCGGGCGGGAGGGTGTGGAACAGCTCGGTGACGAAGGCGTCCTTGACGGGGGTTGCGAGGTCGAGGACGGAGAGGGGGGCGCCGGAGTCGAGGACACCCCGGATGGCTTCCAGTACCACCGGGTGGTTGTGGCCGAGGGCGAGCGTGCCCGCGCCGGAGAGACAGTCCAGGTAACGGCGACCGTCGGCGCCCTCGATGGTGAGCCCGCGCGCCCGGACGGGCACGATGGGCAGGGCGCGGGCGTAGGTGCGCGCCGAGGACTCCCGCGCGGACTGGCGTCTCAGGATGCCCTCGTGCACGGCCCGCACTTCCGCGGGGGCTCCTCCAGCGATCGACTCCGTAACGGCCACTGTGCGTCGTCCTCCGCTGTCCAAGGGCGAGTTGGTCATCGGGGACCGGATCCAGGCGGCCGTCCCCACCGGCTACAACCGCGGACCGTTCGGGCGGTTACGGGGACGCGTTCAGTTCCTTGGCGGGAGGGTGTGGATACCGGTTGCCCGGTGGTCCCGCACGTCCGCGCCTCCGCCGCGCGGCGCGTCCGGTTCAGGGGCTGTGTGACGGAACCGTAGCCCTCCCGTCGGAACTCCCCCACGACGACGGCATAGTGTGTGATGCCGTTCCCAGGAGGTCGTGAGACCGGCATGGACCGTCCATGAGTTCGCCGCCGGTGTCGGGGCCTGAGCGCCGAGTTCGTTTCACAGCAGGGGAGTCAAGAACATGCGATCCATACGGCCGTCGTTCACCGCTCGGCGAGGGAGGGGCGCTCGCCGCACCTCCACCTCGCTGACGGCGGTCGCCCTCGTGTCGGCGCTGGCCCTGACCGCCACTGCCTGCAACGGCGACGGCGACGACAACGCCGACGGCAAGCCGACCGCCACCGCGACAGCGGGGGGCAACCGCGACGGAAAGATCTCGATCCCGGACGACCTCAAGAAGAGGCTCAAGGACCACGGGATCGATGTCGACAAGTGGAAGAACGGCGCCTGGAAGAACTGGAACAGGCAGGACTGGCTGCGCGAGGCCAACGACTTCATCAACCCGATCATCAAGGGCCTGTGGGACCCGGACCGGATGCGTCACGCCGACGACCCGGACCAGGGGGTCGACGACAACGACATCTCCGGTGACCAGGGCGTCACGGACCCGACGCCGCAGCCGGTGAAGGCGCAGGCGGTCGCGCCGCCGTACCACACCAGTGCGGCCGCCTCGGGCAAGCTCCTCTTCGACGCCCCCGAGGGCACCATGGTCTGCTCGGCGACGGTCGTGACGGACCCGGCGCACCCGGGCAAGTCCAACCTCGTGTGGACGGCGGGGCACTGTGTGCACGCCGGCAAGAAGGGCGGCTGGTACCGGAACCTGGCCTTCGTGCCGTCGTACAACAACCAGGGCATGTCAGCGGCCCGACTGCAGAACGCCAGCCGGTCCGAGGTCGCCCCGTACGGCGTGTGGTGGGCCGACGCGGCGAAGACCTCGCAGCAGTGGATCAGCGAGGGCGGGCAGACGGGCGGCAACGGAGCCTCGTACGACTTCGCCGTCATCCATGTGACGCCGGAGCAGGGCAGCGGCGGCAAGTCGCTGGAGGAGACCGTCGGCGGGGCGCTGCCGGTGAACTTCAACGCGCCGGCCGTGTCGCAGGTCACCGGCATCACGGCGTCCGGTTACCCGGCGGCGGCACCGTACGACGGTCAGCTGCTGTACCGGTGCCAGGACAAGCCGGGCCGGCTGTCCATCGAGCAGTCCGACCCGACGATGTACCGGATCGGCTGCACGATGACCGGTGGGTCCTCCGGTGGCGGCTGGGTGGAGACGGGCGCGGACGGCAAGCCCGAGCTGGTCTCCAACACGTCCATCGGTCCGGTGAGCGCCGGGTGGCTGGCCGGTCCCCGGCTGGGCGAGGTGGCCAAGGGTGTGTACGAGTCGGTGAGCAAGCAGTTCGCCGGCCGGTGAGACAAGCAGGTCGCCGGCCGGTGAGCCGGCGATGCGTCAGCGGTGAAGCCGACGGTCCACCTGACACGGTGGGCATGACACGGTGGGCATGACGCGGTGGACATGACGAGGCCCGTCACCCGAGGGGGTGACGGGCCTTCGTGGTGTGGCGGATCAGCGCGCGGACACCGGTGTGTACGGCGCCAGGTCCGCGGCCAGCTCCTCGTGCACCCGGACCTTGAGCAGGGTGCCCTCCGCGGTGTGCTCCTCGGAGATCACCTCGCCCTCGGTGTGGGCGCGGGCGACGAGTTTGCCGTGGGTGTACGGCACGAGCGCCTCGATCTCGACCGAGGGGCGGGGCAGCTCGTCGTCGATCAGGGCGAGCAGTTGTTCGAGGCCCCGTCCGGTGCGTGCCGAGACGGCGATCGAGCGCTTCTCGACCCGCAGCAGCCGCTGGAGCACCAGCGGGTCGGCCGCGTCCGCCTTGTTGATCACGACGATCTCGGGCACGCCGGTGGCGCCGACGTCCCGGATCACCTCGCGTACGGCGGCGAGCTGCTCCTCCGGATCGGGGTGCGAGCCGTCCACCACGTGCAGGATCAGGTCGGAGTCGCCGACCTCCTCCATGGTGGAGCGGAACGCCTCGACCAGGTGGTGCGGCAGGTGCCGGACGAAGCCGACGGTGTCCGCCAGCGTGTACAGCCGGCCGCTCGGGGTCTCGGCCCGGCGGACGGTCGGGTCCAGGGTCGCGAACAGGGCGTTCTCGACCAGGACACCGGCGCCCGTGAGCCGGTTGAGCAGGGAGGACTTCCCGGCGTTGGTGTAGCCCGCGATGGCGACGGACGGCACCTTGTTGCGCCGGCGTTCCTGGCGCTTGATCTCGCGGCCGGTCTTCATGTCCGCGATCTCCCGGCGCATCTTCGCCATCTTCTCGCGGATCCGGCGCCGGTCCGTCTCGATCTTGGTCTCACCGGGACCACGCGTGGCGAGGCCGCCGCGGCCACCACCCATCTGCCGGGACAGCGACTGACCCCAGCCGCGCAGCCGCGGCAGCATGTACTGCATCTGCGCGAGCGCGACCTGTGCCTTGCCCTCGCGGGACTTGGCGTGCTGGGCGAAGATGTCGAGGATCAGGGCCGTACGGTCGATGACCTTGACCTTGACGACGTCCTCCAGCTGGATCAGCTGGCCGGGGCTCAGCTCACCGTCGCAGATGACGGTGTCCGCGCCCGTCTCGAGGACGACGTCGCGCAGCTCGTTGGCCTTGCCGGAGCCGATGTAGGTGGCCGCGTCGGGCTTGTCGCGGCGCTGGATCACGCCGTCGAGCACGACCGCGCCCGCCGTCTCCGCGAGGGCGGCCAGCTCGGCGAGGGAGTTTTCGGCGTCCTGCGCGGTGCCGGTGGTCCACACGCCGACGAGCACGACCTGCTCCAGGCGGAGCTGGCGGTACTCGACCTCGGTGACGTCCTCCAGCTCGGTGGAGAGGCCCACCACGCGGCGCAGGGCCGCGCGCTCGGAGCGGTCGAACTGCTCGCCGTCCCGCTCGCCGTCGATCTCGTAGCTCCAGGCGACGTCCTCTTCCATCAGGGCATCGGCCCGAAGACCCTCGGGGTAGGCGTGCGCGAGGCGCTTGGTGTCCTGGGAAGGGGAAGAAGAGGAGGTCATTGGATCCTTACGTCGATGAGATGCGTCGGTGATACGGCGGTGGGACTGCCGTCGCCGCGTCGGTACCGCGGTCTGACGCCCGGGCCGTTCGTCGTGTTCAACGTACGAGTACCCCGGGAGATTCCCGTGTCCCGTGCGCGTGCCGCGACCTTTCGATGGTCGCACGGTACGGCACGTCTCGTCACCGGGTTATCGCCGGTCCCACCGGGTCATCGCCGGGCCGTGAGCGGGGCGGTCCTAGGCGGGGGCTGCGGCTTCCAGTCCGGGTGGCCGGGCATCGGCGGGGTCTTCTCGCCGTACAGCCAGGCCGTGAGGAAGCCCCTGAGGTCGCGGCCGGCGACGGCGGAGGCCAGCCGGACGAAGTCGCCGGTGGTGGCGGTGGTGTCCCGGTGTTCCTGGACCCAGATCCGCTCCAGCCGCTCGAAGGCCGGCCGGCCGATCTCCTGCCGCAGCGCGTAGAGCGCGAGGGCCGCACCGTCGTAGATGTTGGGCCGGAAGATGCTGATCTTCTGGCCGGGCACGGGCGGCTTGGGCCGGGCGGGCGGTCCGCCGGCCTCGCGCCACCGGTCCGAGGCGCCGTAGGCGGCCTTCATCCGCTCCTCCATGGGCCGGTGCGCCGTCTCCTCGGCGTACAGCTCCTCGTACCAGGTGGCGTGGCCCTCGTTCAGCCAGACATCGGACCAGCTGCGCGGGGTGACGCTGTCCCCGAACCACTGGTGGGACAGCTCGTGCACCATGACCGACTCGACGTACCACTTCGGGTAGGCGGGCTCGGTGAACAGGGCTTCCTCGAAGAGCGAGAGGG
>NZ_BNBF01000013.1:62782-66317 GCF_014654935.1 Streptomyces capoamus | reverse complement strand
TCTGGGTCTCCAGTTCGAAGCCGGTGGCGGCCTGCGCCATGAGCACGCCGTAGGTCTCGAAGGGGTAGCGGCCGACCTTGCTCTCCAGCCAGGCGATCTGTTCGGGTGTCCTGGCCAGCCAGGGTTCCAGGGTCTTGCGGTCGCCGGCGGGCACGACGTCGCGCAGGGGCAGCCCGTGCGGGCCCTCGCGGTGCACCACGGCGGAGCGGCCGATGGACACCTGGGCGAGTTCGGTGGCCATGGGGTGCTGGGTGCGGTAGGTCCAGGTGGTGGTGCGGCCGACCCGGTCGGTGCCGGCGGGCAGACCGTTGGCCACGGCCGTGTAGCCGTCCGGCACGGTGATCCGGAAGGTGAACATCGCCTTGTCGGACGGGTGGTCGTTGCACGGGAACACCAGGTGGGCGGCGTCGGCCTGGTTGGCCATGGCGAGGCCGTCGGTGGTGCGCACCCAGCCGCCCTGCTGGTCCTCGCCGTAGACGGGGTCGCTGGTGTGCCGCACGGTGATCCGGGTCCAGCTGCGCTCGGCCAAGGGGTGCTCGGGGGTCACGACCAGGTCCTCGCCGGCGCTGGTGAAGCGCGCGGGACGTCCGTCGACCTCGACCGACCGGACGGTGCCGTGTGCGAAGTCCAGGTTCAGCCGCTCCAGGTCCTCGGTGGTCCAGGCGTCGATGGTGGTGACGGCCTGCAGCGGCTTGTCATGGGTGCCGGGGTAGGTGAGGGAGATGTCGTACGAGGCGACGTCGTAGCCGGGGTTGCCCAGGTACGGGTAGAGCCGGTCGCCGACGCCGAGCGGCTCGGCCGGGGCCGCGGCGGCAAGGAGGCAGACGGAGACGGCGGAGGCGAGCAGGGCCGCCTTCCGGTGCCGGGTGCGGGAGAGCGTGCGCGGGCTCCGGCGCGGGGTGAGCGGGAACCGGGGGCGGGGGGTGAGCGGCATGGACCACCGCTACCAGTGCCCGCCCGCTCCGCTGCGGCGGCGCGCGCCCGGCCCACCCGAACGGGTAGGCCGGGCGCCGCGTCAGGAGGCCGGCGCCTGGTGCTGGGCGCGGCTCACGTCGTACACGCCGGGTACGTCCCGCATGGCGCGCATCAGGACCGGGAGGTGGGCCGCGTCGGGGAGCTGGAGGGTGTAGGTGTGGCGGACCCGCTGCTGGCTCGGCGGCTCGACGGTGGCGGAGACGATCTCGGCGCCCTGGAGGGCGATCGCCTCGGTGAGGTCGGCGAGGAGGTGGGGGCGGCCGAACGATTCGGCGACCAGGGTGACCCGGCATGCGGTGGTGTCCCCCCAGCGCACAACGATCTCCGCGCGCCCCCTGCTCTTCATGTGCGCCACCGTCGCGCATTCCGCGCGGTGCACGGTCACCACTCCCCCGCGTACCGCGAAGCCGGTGATCTCGTCGGGCGGTACGGGCGTACAGCACCCGGCGAGGCGTACGGTGGCGCCCGGCCGGTCGGCGACGACGTCGGCACGCCGGGAGTAGGGGGCGGGGGCGCCGTTCGAGGGGCGCGCGGACGAGGCGGGGGCCGCTCCGGGTCCGGACGGTGCGGCCTGCCCGTCCCGGGCGGGGACCGGGTGGACGGAGTCGGCGGGGGTGCCCGGCTCGGCAGTGGCGGTGCCGCCGCCGGGGTGGGCCGCCAGCCAGCGCTGGATGGCGATGCGGGCGGCCGGGGTGTGGGCGTGCTCCAGCCACTCCCGGGAGGGCTCGGAGGCCGGGTCCTGGCCCATCAGGAGCTGGACGGTGTCACCGTCGCGCAGGACCGTGCTGAGGGTGGCCAGCCGGCCGTTGACGCGGGCGCCGATGCAGGCGTGGGCGTCCTCGCCGTACTGCGCGTAGGCCGCGTCGACGCAGGTGGCACCCTCGGGCAGACCGAGGGCGCCGCCGTCGGGGCGGAACACGGTGATCTCGCGGTCCTGGGCGAGGTCCTCGCGCAGGGTGGACCAGAAGGTGTCGGGGTCGGGGGCGGCCTGCTGCCAGTCCAGGAGGCGGGAGAGCCAGCCGGGACGGGTGGGGTCGGCGCGCTCGCCGTCGGCCGGGGCGCCGGAGGCCACGGCGTCGGAGGCCACGACGCCGCGGACCGGGGCCTTGGAGGCGGCGGAACCGGGGGCGGGGGTCGGGTTGTCCGGTGTGGCGGGGCCCGGGCCGGGTGCGGGGGTGTCCGGTGAGGCGGGGCCGGGCCGGGCGGGGCTGCCGGTGGCGGGGGTGTCACCGGCGGGTGCGCCGGTGACTGATGCGCCGGTGACGGATGCGCCGGTGGCGGATGTGTCGGTGGCGGGTGCATACGGGTTGCCGAGGGCCACGACACCGGCCTCGGCGACCTTGTGCATCTGGTGGGTGCGGATGAGGACTTCGACGACCTGGCCGTCGGGGCGGGCGACGGCCGTGTGCAGCGACTGGTAGAGGTTGAACTTGGGTACGGCGATGAAGTCCTTGAACTCCGAGACCACCGGCGTCATACAGGTGTGCAGTTCGCCGAGGACGCCGTAACAGTCCGCGTCCTCGTTCACCAGCACCAGCAGTCGGCCGAAGTCGGCTCCGCGCAGTTGTCCGCGCTTACGGGACACGCGGTGCACGGAGACGAAGTGCCGCGGGCGGATGAGGACTTCGGCGGGGATACCGGCCTCGCGCAGCACTCCGCGCGTCTCTTCCGCGACCTCGGCGAGGGGATCGCCGGGGCGGGCGGCGTTCTCCGCGATGAGCTCTCTGGTGTGCTCGTACTCCTCGGGGTGGAGGATGGCGAAGACCAGGTCCTCCAGTTCCGTCTTCAGCGCCTGCACACCGAGGCGTTCGGCGAGCGGGATGAGGACGTCGCGCGTGACCTTGGCGATCCGCGCCTGTTTCTCGGGGCGCATCACCCCGAGGGTGCGCATGTTGTGCAGGCGGTCGGCGAGTTTGATCGACATCACCCGCACGTCGTTGCCGGTGGCGACGAGCATCTTGCGGAAGGTCTCCGGCTCGGCGGCGGCTCCGTAGTCGACCTTCTCCAGTTTCGTGACCCCGTCGACCAGGTAACGGACCTCCTCGCCGAACTGTTCCCGCACCTGATCCAGCGTCACCTCGGTGTCCTCGACGGTGTCGTGCAGCAGGGAGGCCGTCAACGTCGTCGTCTCGGCGCCGAGTTCGGCGAGGATCAGGGTGACGGCGAGTGGGTGTGTGATGTACGGCTCGCCGCTCTTGCGTGTCTGTCCGCGGTGCGAGGACTCCGCCAGGACGTAGGCGCGGCGGAGGGGTTCGAGGTCGGCGTCGGGGTGATGGGCCCGGTGCGCCTCCACCACATGGCTGATCGCGTCGGGCAGTCTGCCGCGGCCGGCCGGGCCGAGCAGCGCGGCCCGGCCCAGTCGGCGCAGGTCGATCCGGGGCCGGGACTTCCTGCGCGCCGCTGCGGGCGCCGCGGACGCTGTGAGCGCTTGTGGCGCTGCGGGCGCTACCGGGCCAGCGGTCGCAGGGTTCGTGGCCTCCGCACTCATGGGCACCTCCGGCTCGTGGACCGGCGGACGGAGCCCCAGGGCATGCGCGGCTCAGGGAATGGCGACGTTCCC
>NZ_BNBF01000013.1:61223-62741 GCF_014654935.1 Streptomyces capoamus | reverse complement strand
CCGTCCGTGCCGGTGCTTGATGCTACCGAGCCCACCACGCACGACGGACCGCCTCCGGCCCAGCGTGAAACGGATCACCCAATCGAGCGATGAATTCGAGGTTTAAGGTTGCCGCTTCAGCCGACCGCGCGGGCCAGCCAGTCGGCGTCGATCTCGCCCTCGGCGACGATCACCGCGGGGCCGGTCATCTCGATCTCTCCGTCGGGGCGCTCGGTGATGACGAGGCGTCCGCCGGGCAGGTCGACGGTGTACGTGGCCGGGGTACCGGTGACGGCCGGGTCGGTCCCGTCGCGCCGGGCGGCGGCCACGGCGACGGCACACGCGCCCGTGCCGCACGAACGGGTCTCGCCGGAGCCGCGCTCGTGCACCCGCATGGCGACGTGGCGGGGACCGCGGTCGACGACGAACTCGACGTTCACCCCGTCCGGGTAGGCGGCCGCCGGGCTGACCGGCGGCGCGGTGTACAGGTCACCGGCGTGCGCGAGGTCGGCGACGAAGGCCACCGCGTGCGGGTTGCCCATGTTCACGTTGCGCGCGGGCCAGCTGCGCTCGCCGACGGCCACCGTGACCTCGCCCTCGGGCAGGCGGGCGGCGCCCATGCCGACGGTGACGTCGCCGTCCTTGGCGAGGTGGACGGTCCGCACACCCGCGCGCGTGGCGATCGTCAGGTCGCCTTCGGCCACGTGTCCGGCGTGCTGGAGGTAGCGCGCGAACACCCGGACGCCGTTGCCGCACATCTCGGCCACGGAGCCGTCGCCGTTGCGGTAGTCCATGAACCACTCGGCCTCGGCGGCCATCTCCCGGGCCTCCGGGTGGGCCGCGGACCGCACCACGTGCAGCACGCCGTCGCCTCCGATGCCCGCCCGACGGTCGCACAGGGCGGCGACGGCGGCCGGAGACAGGTCGAGGGCGTTCTCGGGGTCCGGGACGATCACGAAGTCGTTCTCGGTGCCGTGCCCCTTGAGGAAGGCGATCCGTGTGCTCATTCCTCGATCGTACGGGTTGGGTACGACAGGATCGGTTCCGGCCACGGGCCGGATACGACCGTGGCCGCCCCGGCGGGGGCTAGCGGAGCCGGGCCACGCGCCACACCGCGAGCACGACCGCCACGGCGACCAGCAGGACGTAGCCGAGGACGACCCGCCAGTCGGGGCGGCGGCCGGAGCCGCGCGGGGGCAGTCCGGGCCAGGTGTAGCCCACCCGGCGGGCGGCCATCATGCCCCAGCCCGCCGCGCAGGAGCAGATCAGCAGGCCCAGCATGGCGATGACCGCGCCGCTGTCGCCGAAGTCGAAGGCGAGCGGGAAGGCGAACATCAGGGAGCCGACGGCGGCGAGGCCCACGATGGGGGCGAGCTGCCAGATGCGCAGCCGACGCTGCGGGCGCAGCTCGACCTCGACCTCGGGACCGCCCGGGTACATCTCCTCCGGCTCCGGCCCGTCGGCGGTCACACCGCCGACGATGTCGTTGGGACCGTCCTCGGCGAGCCGGTCCTCGGACAGCGAGTAGTCGGATGTCGA
>NZ_BNBF01000013.1:59888-61181 GCF_014654935.1 Streptomyces capoamus | reverse complement strand
GCCATCGGGAACGAGGCCGGCCGGGTCCGGGCTGCCGGTCAGGGAGCCGGTGGTCAGCGGGCCGTCGGGGCGCAGGCCCTCGACCAGGGCGTGGCCGGGCGGCCCGGCGTCGAGCGCACCGTTCACCCGCGGGCGGTCCTCGCCGGAGCGCGGCTCGTCCGGCTCCGGTTCGTCACCCTCAGTGGTGAGGTGCTCGGCACTTTGTGCGGTGTCGCGAGGGCCGGCCTCCATCGCCACGCGCCCTCCCAACTAGGCTCCACTTGGTCGATCGAAGCTCGATGATGGCACGGCACCGAAGGCCGCGATGACCGGCGGCGCATCCCGATGCCATGACGTGATCAGGCTGTAACCGGTCGTTCCACCAACGCCAGGGCCTGCTGCGGAAGTTCCCCGCGGTCCGCGGCGGCCCCACTCAACCAGTGCACCCGGGGGTCGCGCCTGAACCATGAATCCTGACGGCGCGCGAAGCGCTTGGTGGCACGCACGGTCTCCGCCCGCGCTTCCGCTTCGCTGCACTCCCCGGCCAATGCCGCGAGCACCTGCTGGTAGCCGAGCGCGCGCGACGCCGTGCGCCCCTCGCGCAGCCCTTGCGCCTCCAGTGCGCGCACCTCCGCCACCAGGCCCGCGTCCCACATGCGGTCGACGCGCCGCGCGATGCGCTCGTCCAGTTCCGGCCGGGCCACGTCGACGCCGATCTGGACGGTGTCGTAGACGGAGTCGTGGCCGGGCAGGTTGGCCGTGAACGGCTGGCCGGTGATCTCGATCACCTCCAGGGCCCGGACGATGCGGCGGCCGTTGCTCGGCAGGATGGCGCGGGCGGCCTCGGGGTCGGTGGCGGCCAGCCGGGCGTGCAGCGCGCCCGGGCCGCGCAGGGCCAGCTCCTCCTCCAGCCGGGCCCGGACCTCCGGATCGGTGCCGGGGAACTCCAGGTTGTCGACGGCACCGCGCACATACAGCCCCGAGCCGCCGACCAGGATCGGCCAGCGGCCCTCGGCGAGCAGGGCGTCGATCCGCGCGCGGGCCAGCTTCTGGTACTCGGCGACCGAGGCGGTGACCGTCACGTCCCAGATGTCCAGCAGGTGGTGCGGGACGCCGTCACGCTCCTCGGGCGTCAGCTTGGCGGTACCGATGTCCATCCCTCGGTACAGCTGCATGGAGTCGGCGTTGACGACCTCGCCGCCTAGCTGCTGGGCCAGGAAGACGCCGAGATCGGACTTGCCGGCCGCGGTGGGTCCGACGACGGCGATGACGCGGGGGGCGGGGGGTGCACTGCTCACCGCACCAGTCTCGCAA
>NZ_BNBF01000013.1:58414-59831 GCF_014654935.1 Streptomyces capoamus | reverse complement strand
ACCTCCGGGCGGGGTCTCGAACGAGTTACGTGACGGCACGCTTCCCAGGTCGTTGCCCGTGGCGAGGTGCCGCCCGCCGAGCGCCGGGAGGCGGTGACCCGGGCGGGGCAACCGTACGCACCGGACGACGCGGGAATTCGCCCGCACGAGTACCGTATGGAGTGGATATGGGCGTAATCGCACGGCTTCTCGGCAGGTCGAAGGCCGCGTCGAAGGCGGTGTCGGAAGCGGTGTCAAAGGCCGCGTCGGAGGATGCGGACGCGGCAGCGGCCTCCGGCGCGCAGCCGGCCGGAGTGGAGGCGGAACAGCACGAAGCGGCCGAGGCGGCGGAGTCCGCGACGCCGGCGACGGCCGGGGCCGGCCCTGCGGGAACGGAGGACGCGCCCGGGGACGGGCCCGAGGTCGGTGTCGCGCGGTCGGGCTCCGGTGCGGACGGCGCGTCCGAGGGTGCCGGGATCCCGCGGCAGCAGTCCGCCGGCGATGCAGCCGACGGCGAGACCGCCGACAGCGAGGCCGGTGAGGGCGCCCGCAGATGACTGTCCCGTGAGGGAAGGTGGACCATGGGTCTGATGGACAACGTGAAGGCCAAGCTGGGCCCGGCCAAGGACAAGGTGTCGGACCTCGCGCGGCAGCATGGGGACAAGGTCCAGCACGGGCTCGACAAGGCCGCGAAGGCCGTCGACGACCGGACCAAGCACAAGTACAGCGACAAGATCCAGGCGGGCACGGGCAAGGCCAAGGAGGCGGTGGACCGCCTCGCGCAGAAGAGCGGCCCGGGAGCGGCGCCCCACGAGCCGACGACTCCGACCCGCCCGGCTCCTCCGGAAGGGCCGCCGCCGGCTTCCTGAGGTACGCCCGGCTCAGGACTCGGGAAGGATCTGCCGCCGGTTTCCGGGGAGCCGGCGGCCGTCCTCCAAACGCGGGGCGCGCCCCGGCGGCCGTGCGGAACGCCGGGGTACGGCGGCGGGACCGGTTCGACCGGCGCCGGGGTACGGGGCTCAGGACCAGGTCGCTACCAGGTAGCCCACTCCGTACGGCGCGTCCTCGTACAGCAGGCTGCCGGTGAGGTCTGCTCCCTCGGCGGCGCCGGCCAGGATCTGCCAGGGCGCACGGCCGGCCGCCTGCAGTTCGCGGGCCAGCCCGGGGTCCAGTGCCTCGAGCCCTGCTGCGTCCGCCGCTCCGAGCGCCCGTGCGACCTCCGCGTCGAAGGGCGCCGCCCGCTCGTCCAGGTAGCCCGGTGCCTTCAATGTGCGGCAGGCGCTGCCGTCCCCCACCGCCAGCAGGGCCACCCGTCCGGCCCGGCCGGCCAGTTCACGGCCGGTCCGCGCGCACTGGTCCGGCTCCAGCGTGTCCACGACGGCGAGCCCCTCGACGGGAGCGCCGGCCCAGCCGGTCCGCTCCAGCAGCCAGGCGCCGA
>NZ_BNBF01000013.1:44860-58367 GCF_014654935.1 Streptomyces capoamus | reverse complement strand
CGGCCAGCGAGGGCGGCAGCTCGCGCTCCGGGACGGAGTGGGCGGCGGGCCCCAGGCGGACGTCCAGGTCGACCCCGAAGCCACGGAAACTGCCTGGGCTGCCCTGCGGGAACACGCCGCTCCGGCCCTGCTCGGCGGTGCCGACGACGACCAGCAGCTCGGGGCGGGCGGCGGCGAGGACGCCGAGCGCGTCCGTGCACGCCGCGCGCGCGGCGTCCAGTTCCGGCGCGGCACCGGCGGCGACCTCGGGGACGAGCAGGGGCGGACAGGGGCATACGGCGGCGGCGACAAGCATGATCGGCAGGGTAACCCGCCGCGGCCGGGCCGCGGCTCACTCCCCGACCGGCACGTCCGCCAAACCGCTCACCGTCGAGCCCCTCACCGCAGAGCCCCTCACCGCAGAGCCCCTCACAGGCCAGCCGATCATCGCCAGGCCGATCACCGCTGGACCTCAGTCGCAGCCGCAGGCGCTCGCCGCCGCCGGCAGGGGGGCCGGGACGCCGATCTTCGGCAGGCCGAGCATGACGCCGGCCGGCTTGGCGGCCGCCTCGGCGTTGCGCTTCTCCCAGGCGTCGCCCGCGCGCGTGCGGCGCACGTCGAGGACGGGGCCCTCGGCGAGGAGGTGGTGCGGGGCGGCGTACGTCACCTCGACCGTGACCACGTCTCCGGGCCGCACCTGCTGCTCCGGCTTGGTGAAGTGGACGAGGCGGTTGTCGGGGGCGCGGCCGGACAGGCGGTGGGTGGCGCCGTCCTTGCGGCCCTCGCCCTCGGCGACCATCAGCTCCAGCGTGCGGCCGACCTGCTTCTTGTTCTCCTCCCAGGAGATCTCCTCCTGGAGGGCGACCAGCCGCTCGTAGCGCGCCTGGACGACCTCCTTGGGGATCTGGTCGTCCATGGTCGCGGCGGGGGTGCCGGGACGCTTGGAGTACTGGAAGGTGAAGGCCTGCGCGAAGCGGGCCTCGCGGACGACGTGCAGGGTCTGCTCGAAGTCCTCCTCGGTCTCGCCGGGGAAGCCCACGATGATGTCCGTGGTGATCGCGGCGTGCGGGATGGCGGCGCGCACCTTCTCGATGATCCCGAGGTAGCGCTCCTGCCGGTACGACCGGCGCATCGCCTTCAGGACGGTGTCCGAGCCCGACTGCAGCGGCATGTGCAGCTGGGGCATCACGTTCGGCGTCTCGGCCATGGCGGCGATGACGTCGTCGGTGAAGTCCCGGGGGTGCGGGGAGGTGAAGCGGACGCGCTCCAGGCCCTCGATGTTCCCGCAGGCCCGCAGCAGCTTGCTGAAGGCCTCGCGGTCGCCGATGTCGGAACCGTAGGCGTTGACGTTCTGGCCGAGCAGGGTGATCTCGGAGACGCCCTCGGCGACCAGGGCCTCGACCTCGGCGAGGATGTCACCGGGACGACGGTCCTTCTCCTTGCCGCGCAGCGCCGGCACGATGCAGAAGGTGCAGGTGTTGTTGCAGCCGACGGAGATCGACACCCAGGCCGCGTACGCGCTCTCGCGCCGGGTCGGCAGCGTGGAGGGGAAGGCCTCCAGGGACTCGGCGATCTCGACCTGCGCCTCTTCCTGGACGCGGGCGCGTTCCAGCAGGACGGGGAGCTGGCCGATGTTGTGCGTGCCGAAGACGACGTCCACCCAGGGCGCCTTCTTGACGATGGTGTCCCGGTCCTTCTGCGCGAGGCAGCCGCCGACCGCGATCTGCATGCCGGGGCGGCCGGCCTTCCTGGGGGCGAGCCGGCCCAGGTTGCCGTAGAGGCGGTTGTCGGCGTTCTCCCGGACCGCGCAGGTGTTGAAGACGACGACGTCGGCGTCGCCGTCCGAGCCCTCGGGGGCGCGCACGTATCCGGCCTGCTCGAGCAGCCCGGCCAACCGTTCGGAGTCGTGGACGTTCATCTGGCACCCGTAGGTGCGGATTTCGTAACTCTTGGGGGCGGGAACGTCCACTGCCGGGCTCCGGTCGCTGCTGCTGGTCATCCCTCAAGGGTAGGCGGTTCCCGGGGGCCGCTGCCGCCGTCCTGTCCGCGTAGCGCCGCCTGCGCGGAGCGTGAGGGCGGTCACGGGACGGGCGGAGGCTGTGCCTGCTGGGCCGCGTTCGCCGCGCTCCTGGCGGCCGTGGACACCGCCCTCATGTCATCGGGGTCGTTGCGGCGCAGTACGTACAGCTTGCCCATGGCGACCAGGCTGGGGCCGCAGAGGACGAGCGACAGCCACCAGGAGTCCCTGGCCGCGTAGATGCCGGCGACGAGCATGGCGACGCTGATCACGGAGCCCAGGTACAGGCCGGTCATCCAGAGCGCGTGCTGGCGCTTCTCCCGCTCCAGCCGCACCATGCGGTCCGCCGCGGCCCTGGCGTTCTCCTCGGCGCGTGCGGTGGCCTCCCGTTGCATGTCCAGCTGTCTGAGCCGGATCTGGTGCTCCCGTTTCAGCTGGGGCTCCAGCGCTTCGAAGGCGATCTTGAGTTTCTCCGGGCCGCCCAGGGCGGCGCCCCATTTCATGGCGATGTCGAGACCCGCCGAGACGACGGGATCGTCGTGCGGGAGAGGCAGAGCACTGCTGTTTTCTTCCGTGGTCACTGCCGGGCGCCTCCGTCGCCGTTGCCTGCCGGGGCGTATTCGAGCTGGATCGGCTCGGGAGGCGGCCCGAGACGTACGAGGAGCCGGGCGAGGGTGTGCTCCAGTGTCTCGCCGGCCGCTCTGGCGACGGCTGGAGTCTCGTCCTGCATGTGGGGTGCGTACAGCATGACCCGGTCCTTGCCCCAGGACTTGGCGCGGTACATGGCCAGGTCGGCGTTGCGCAGCAACTCACCGGCGGTGATCTCCGGATCGGCCGACGCGACTCCGATGGAGGCGGTGACCGTGATATCGCTGCCGTCGACGGTGCAGGGCCGGGAGAGGCTGGTTCTCAGCCGGTGGGCAAGCTCCATGAGGTGCTGTTCGCGGGCCGCGTGGTCACGGCCGCTGTCGTCCACGACGAGGGCCGCGAACTCATCGCCTCCGAGGCGGGCGGTCGTGCCCTCGCTCCCCAGGACGCGCTTGAGCCGAAGGGCGGCCCGGACGAGCAGTTCGTCGCCCGCCACGTGGCCGAGTCGATCGTTGACGGACTTGAAGTCGTCGAGGTCGACGAAGAGCACCGCGATGCCTCGGGTGTCGTCGCGCCGGCCGGACACGGCCTGCTGTACGCGGCGGGTGAACAGGGCGCGGTTGGCCAGGCCGGTGAGCGGGTCGAACTCGGCGCGGTGCTCCAGCTCGGCCCCCAGGCGCACTCTTTCGGTCACGTCCCGGCTGTTGAGGAGCAGGCCGCCGTAATGGCGGTTGACGGTGGACTCGACGTTGCGCCAGCCGCCGTCGCCGGAGCGGAAGCGGCATTGGATGCGGGTGGTGGGTTCCGCCCCGGGGTCGGCGGCGAGGAAGCGGCGTATCTCGTGGACGACGGACCCGAGGTCCTCGGGGTGGATGAGCAGGGCTAGTTCGGTACCGACCAGCTCGTCGGCCTCGCGGCCGAGGACGGCGCTCGCGGCCGGAGAGACGTACCGCAGGATGCCGTTGGGCGCGGCGATCATGATCATGTCGCTGGAGCCCTGCACCAGGGAGCGGAAGTGACTCTCCTTCTGCGCCAGCTCCTGGGTCAGGCTGATGTTGTCCAGCAGCATGAGGCCCTGGCGCACGACGAGCGCGAGGACGACGGATCCGCCCGCGCCGAGCACGACTCGGTCGACGCTGTGGCCGTCGAGGACGTCGTAGAGGATGCCCAGGGTGCAGACGGCTGCGGCGAGATACGGCGTGAGAGCCGCCAGCGAGTTCGCCGTCGGTCCCGCGGCCGGATGCCGGCCGGGCCCGCCAGGGAAGTGAGCGTGCGGCGCGCTGGTCCGGCCGTCGCTCTCCGGCCGACCGCCCCGGTGCCCGGCCCACGGGGCGTACGCGAGGAGCAGGGAGCCCGCGAACCAGCCCGCGTCCAGGAGCCGGCCGGACTGGCGACCGCCGTGCAGCAGCGGCGAGGTGAACAGCAGGTCGCACACCACCGTCAGAGCGAGCGCGCCGAGTGCGGTCCTCACGGCGGTGCGGTGGAGCGCCGAGCGCCGGAAGTGCAGCGCGAGCACCATGCCGACCACCACGAGGTCCAGCAGCGGGTACGCCAGGTACAGGGCGGTACGTGCCACGCCCGGCCCGCCGGACTTCGGCCCGCGGCCGAGGGCGAGGCTCCACGCCAGGGTGAGCAGCGAGCCGCCGACCAGCCAGGTGTCCAGTCCCAGGCGGAGCCAACCCGTTCTGGTCACCGGCCGCTCGACGAACACCAGCAGGCCCACGAGGGCGGGGGGCGCGAAGCACAGGAAGAACGGGTCGGCGTAGCCCGCGCCGGACACGGGCCGCTCCAGGACGACCTCGTACCACCCGAGGACCAGGTGGCCGAGAGCCGCCATCACCGAGGAGAGTGCGAAGAGGAGCCAGGCGGGCCGTGAGCGGTGCTTCGGGGAGCGGGCGACCAGGAGGCAGGACACGGCCGCGGCTCCGGCCGCGGCGCCCGGTCCGAAGTCGCGCATGATCAGGGCCCCTCGAGGGGACCACCAGCCGAGCGCGGACCCGACGGCGTACCCCGCGCACAGGAGGGCCAGGACGAGCGGCGCGTACCGCTGCGGACGCGACAGGGGCGGCCCGCTGCCGGATTCCGGCGGGCGCGTCCGCGAGACGTGGTGACGAGTGCTCACAGCCCCTCCCCCCGGGTCCTCCTGGCACGTGTTGCTCCCGTCCGGACGCTACGCGGTGGGTCACGTCCCCAGCACGACGTCTCCGGTTCATCACCCGATCAGGTGATTACGGCGTGGTGGGCGCCCGGGGACGAACAGTCCCAGGGAACGAGCAGTCCCAGGGAACGAGCAGTCCCGGGTGACCGCCGCCGGTTCAAGGGCCCGCGCGCCGGCGGACGTTTTGCGCCAAAGGGCGACCGAAAGACCGGGCAGGCGTGGGCAAGAGGGCGGGCGACCTGCTTAGGTGTCACCCACGGCTTGTCCGCTGGAGCGGGAAGTGCTTTCTCGCCCGAACGGGGTGACACGGCAGGTGAGGAGAACGGGCGAGTACGCCGCGCTACGGCGCCGATGCACCGGGATTCTGCGCGACCTGGGCATACCGCGGTCGCTCCCCCTGGAGGCCGTCCGGGAGCGGGTGGAGGAACTCAGGGGCCGTCCGCTCGTCCTGAGGGAGCTGCCCGAGGAGGCCGCGGCCACCGGAGCCTGCGGTCTATGGCTCGGCACGGCCAACGCCGACTACGTCTTCTACGAGGCCCGGACCGCCCCGCTGCACCGCGAGCACATCATCCTCCACGAGATCGGCCACGTGCTCTGCGACCACCACCGCAGCCTCACGGAGGAGGGCGGACAGCCGGCCGGTGACCTCCTGGCGGGCCTCCAGCCGCACCTCGTCGCCCGGCTGATGGCCAGGACCAGCTACACGAACACAGAGGAACAAGAAGCCGAGATGATCGCCACCCTCATCCAGAGCGCCGGGACGACCGGCCGGGTGGCCGGACCCCTGGGGCGGCTCGGCGCGTTCCTCGGGGTGACGGCGGACGCCGGTGAGTGAGCTGGCGGCGCGGGTCGGGCTCGCCAGCGTCCTCGCCCTGTGGTTCGCCCTGCTCTGGCGGGCCCGGTCCGCGCTGCGCCGGCCGCAGTTGCGCGGGCTCTGGCTCACGGTGCTGGCCGCGACCACCGCCATCACCCTCTTCCAGCCCTGGATCGTCGGCCGGCTCGCGGCCGCCGGGATCGACGTCCACTCGGTGTCCCTGGCCCGCAATCTGATCGGCGTCCTGAGCGCGGGACTGGTCCTGCTGTTCGTGACCGACTCCCGTCGTACTCCGCGGCTGTGTCTGTACGTGGCGGTCACGATGACGGCGGCCCTGGTCGCCCTGCCCGTCCTCGACCTGCTCCAGGCGGACCAGGCGAGCGGGGGGACGGCGTCCGCGCAGCGGCCCGCGTCGGCGTCGTCGGCCTACTGGCTCATCCTCATCGGTTCCCACCTGGCCGGTGACGCCGTCGCCGTCGTGGTCTGCTGGGCGTACAGCCTGCGCACGACGGAGCGCGACCTCGTCTGGTCCCTGCGGCTGTTCGCGGCGGGCAGCGTGCTCGCGCTCGTCTTCTGGTCCGGTTACCTGTTCCATCTCTACGACCCCGGCCCGCGGCTGCTGCCCTGCCTGTCCGTGATCATGGGCGTGCACGGCTTCCTGCGGGCGGCGTCCCTGCTGGCCCCCACCGCGAGCGCCCTCGCCCGGTCCGCCGGGGCGCTGCGGACCATCTGGCGGCTGTGGCCGCTGTGGCACGACCTGGTGACGGCGGTGCCCCATGTGGCCCTCGCCAGGCCGCGGCGGACCCGGTTGCTGGAGGTGCTCCGGCCACGCCACCCACCCGCCCTGCAGGCGCACCGGCAGACCATCGAGACGTACGACGCCCTGCTGACCCTGCAGCAGTACGTGCGGCCGGACGCCTACGAGCGGGCCCACCGCCACGCCCGGCAGGCGGGGGTGCGTACGGACCGGCTGGCGTCGGCGGCGCTCGCCGGTGCGGTGGACGAGGCCCGGCGGGCCGTCCTCGCCGGGGTACCGCCGTCCGACCCGCACCCGCTGCCCGGGGTGACGCACGGCAGCACCGAGACGCTGCTGGGCATCGCCCGGATGTGGCCCGCCATGACCGGCGTACTGCCCGGTCCGGACCGGGCCTCGTCGGCCCGGCTGCGCTGAGGCCCGGTCAGCTGGGCGCGCCGGGGCCGTTCTCGCCGCCGCGCGGCACGATCCGGTAGTCGAAGGCGAGGGTCCCGGGGTCGAGCGCGGTGGCTCCGCCGTCGACGGTGAGCACGGCGCCGTTGACGTACGACGCCGCCGGGGACAGCAGCCAGCTGATCGCCTCGGCGATCTCGCGCGGCTCGCCGGGGCGGCCCTGGGGCAGCAGGCGGGTCGCCTCCTCGTAGGCGGCTTCCGTGCTTCCGCCGGGCAGCTGCGCCTCCTCGGCGAAGCGCGCCATGCGCCGGTCGGCCATCTCGGTGCGCACCCAGCCGGGACACACGATGTTGGCCCGCACGCCCTGCCGCCCGTAGTCGACGGCGACGGAGCGGCACAACTGGAGCAGGGCAGCCTTGGAGGTGGCGTAGGGCGCGTTGCTCGTGCCGTTGCGCAGTGCGGACACCGAGGCGACGGCGACCACGGAGCCCTTGGACTCCAGGAGGTGCGGGACGGCGGCGCGGAGCAGAAGCAGCGGGCCGGTCACGTTGGTGCGCATGACCTCGTCCCAGTCCCGCAGCGACATGTCGCCGACGGCTCCGCCGCGTCCGATGCCGGCGTTCAGCACCAGTCCGTCGAGCCGTCCGTAGGCGGCCAGGGCGGCCTGGACGAGCCCCTCGGCCGCGTCGGGGTCCCCGACGTCGGACGGGTGCGCCAGCGCGCCCGTCTCCTGCGCGAGGCGCTCCAGGGGTTCGGTCCGCCGGCCGGAGACGACCACGTGGTGACCCGCCTCCGCCAGCAGCCGGGCCGTGGCCTGCCCGATGCCCGAACCCCCGCCCGTCACGACGACAACGCGCTTGTCCTCCACCGCAGTTCCGGTCCCTTCCCCGACCTCGCCGACAGCGCCTGGTCACGCCAGGCGTCTTCGAGCTTAGGGCCCGTTGATCCACTGGAGACGACTTCCGGCCAGCGCCGGCCGGGGCCGCCCGCCGCGTCGGATCACGGGCGGCGCCCACGGGACGGCGGCCCCACGCGCGTGATGTCGTGGCTCGTGCGCCCGCTGTTGCCCGAGCCGCTCGCCGCCGCCGACGCGGGCTCCGGCCGGGCCCCGCGGCGCTATGACGGTCGGGATGGCCGGACTTCGCCGTCATGCGCGACGGCTCCCCGCTCAGCCGCCGGCGGCCAGTCGGTGCAGGGCGGTGACCGTCTTCCAGTTGCGGGTGGTCGCCCGCATGCCGAGCCGGCGCTCGATGAAGGCGTTGTTCAGTTTGGTTCTGCCGTAGCCGTCGGGGACGTGCAGGTGGACCTCGTCGCCGACCAGCGTGAACACGGCCGTCTCCCCGGCCGGCACCTCCAGGCGGGCGGCCTGCTCGGCGGCCGGCTCCCGGGCGAGGAAGGTGACGTGCAGCTTCGCCGGGTCGTCCGCCCGGTGGAGGTACGGGTTCGCGGCGAGGGTGCGGGTCAGCGACTCAGCGGTGCGCAGCAGGACCGTGCAGGACACGCCGAGGCCGTCGGCGATCCGCTCCTCGATGCCGGCGGCGAGACCGGCGGGGGGCCGCGCGCCAGGGGCCGCAGCGGGGTCGGTGGCCGGGGGCCGCGCACCGGGGGCTCCGGCGGGGGCGCGGAACACGACGTTCCCGCTCTGCAGGTACGTCCGGACGTCGTCGTACCCCATGTCGGTGAACAGGGCACGCAGGTCCTGCATGGCGATCCTGGCGCTGCCGCCGACGTTGACCCCGCGCAGCAGCGCGATGTACGTCGTCATGGCATCACATTCCCACACCGTCGCGCACCGGCCACTCGCCCGGTGCGGAAACCCGGTGGAGCGGGCGCCCCCGCTGTGCCTAAGGTCGCGCAATGAGTACGCGAACCTTCCGCATCACCGTCCGCGGCGCCTTCGACGCCCTCACCGACGCCCAGCGCGCCACCCTGCTGGCCGACGCCGCCGAACACGACCTGCTGCGCGCGGCCTTCACCCCCGAGGGCAGCCTCACCTACGACATCGCCGCCCGGCCCGCCTTCGTCTTCCGCTTCTCCGCGACGGGCGAGAAGGAGGAGGACATCCTGGAGGCGACCGAGCAGGCCGAGGAGACGGCGCGGGCCTGGCTCACCGGGCGCGGCTACGGCTTCAAGCACCTGCGGACCAACGCCGAGGACCTCTCCCAGGCGCCCCTGGGCAAGCGCCGGCGCCGGGCCGCCCGCAGTGCCGGCGCATGAACATCGCCCATAAACTTGAGTAGTCAAGAATCCAGCAAGGATCACCGAGGAAGGGAAGGAGGCGGGGCGGGTGAGTGACGCCCTGGACACGGCACTGCGGCTGGTGCGGGCGCAGACGGCGCTCGTCCGGCGCTTCGACGCCCGGCTGAGCGGCCTGCACGGAGTCAGTCTCGCCGACTTCACCCTGCTGCTCCGGCTCGGACAGGCACCCGGCGGCCGGATGCGCCGGGTCGATCTCGCCGAGGCGCTGGGGCTCACCGCCTCCGGGGTCACGCGCGGGCTGGCTCCGCTGGAGCGGATCGGACTGGTGACCCGCGAACCGGACGCCCGGGACGCGCGCGTGGCGTACGCGGCGCTGACCGCGACGGGACGGCGACGGCTGACCCGGATGCTGGTCACGGCGGAGGAGACCGCGGCGGAGATCTTCACCGGACCCGCGTGGCCGGCGACGGACATCGCCGGCCTCGCGGATCTGCTGACCCGCCTCGGCGGTACGGGGCTGTCGGGGCGCTGATCCCGTTCCCCGGCCGACACGACAACTCCCCGTGGCGCAGGTCACGTTGGGCGGTGGCCGGATCGTGCGCGATCCGTGCGCGATCCGTGCGCGATCCGTGCGCGGGGGTGGCATGCTCATGCGCGTCACCGAGTTACCGACCGGTTCTACCCACGAGTAGGACAGCGCGGTACCTCTCTGCCACCCCCCACCCCAGACAGGACCCACCTTGCGCAGACGCATGAGGCACAGACGTGCCCTGCTGCCCGCCCTCGCCGTGACCTCATTGTTCCTCGCGGCGGCCTGCTCCTCGCCCGCACCGCAGGCCGCGCGACTGCCGGCCGCCGGAGAGGGACAGCGGATCGGGACCACCGAGCCCGTCGCCGGGAACACCGGCCACTCGCTCACCGTGGCCCCCGCTGCCGCTCCCACCGCCGCCGCGACCGCCACGGCGGCCCCGCACGGCTCCGGGCCGCGAGCGCACCGGACGACGCTCACCGTCAGCTCGTACGACGGCCGCACCCGACGGGCCGTCATCTCCGGCCGTCCCGACGGAAGCGCACCGCACTCGCCCGCGCCGTCCGCCACGTCCTCCGCCTCCGCCGCACCGCACCGGACCGCCGTGGGCGACGTGATCGCCAGCGCGCCCGCGCCCGGGGCGCCGCGCGGACTGCTCGCCAAGGTCACCAAAGTGATCGGCGAGACCGACGGCGGCACCGAGGTGCAGACCGAGCCGGCCACGCTCAACGCCCTGCTCGGTGACGCGACGGCGAAGGGGGACGTGCCGGTCGACCCGGCGTCCTTCACCGTCGACAAGCTGCTGCCCGACGTGAAGGTGTCCTGGTCGAAGACCGGTGACGCACACGCCGGCCCCAAGGGCGCGACCGTACCGCTGGGCAGCCTCCGGCTGGACGTCGGCGCCGAGGTGCCCGCGGCCGGGGACGCCGCCGCGTCGGCCACCGCCTCGGTGCACGGCTTCGTCCAGGTCGCCCCGCAGGTCGACTTCGCCTACGGCGGCACCCGCGGCGACGCCCCGCCCGGCTCGGCCTACCTCGGCGTGTCCGGCGACTGGGCGTCCGGCTGGTCGGTCAAGGGCCGGGCCGCGGCGGGCACCGGCACCCCGCTGCGCATCCCGTTCGCCAAGCTGCACGCCGACCCCGTCCTGCAGGTCGGCCCGGTGCCCGTCGTCGTCAACCTCGACCTGACCTGCTACCTCCAGATCAGCGCCGACGGCCGCGCCACCGTCGACGTCGAGCAGAGCCTGAAGGGCGACTTCAAGGCCGGCGGCACCTTCGGCCCGGCCCGGGGGTGGACGCCGGTCAGTTCCTCGCACATGGCCGGCACCCCCGTACACGCCTCCGTCACCACCGCCGGCAGCGTGAAGACGGCGCTCGGCGCCGAGGCGGCGGTGGGCCTCTACGGCACCGTCGGCGTCACCGCCGACCTGGCCCCGTACCTGCGCGGCGAGGCCGCCGGCGCACTCACCGCGTCCTCCGACGGAAGCACACCGGAGGCGACGGGCACCTGGGGCGTCTACGGCGGTGTGGACCTGTCGGGGACCCTGCGGATCCAGTTGTCCGTCTTCGGCACCCCCGTCGTCCGGCGAAGCGTCCCGCTGGGCGCGCTGCACCACGAGTGGAAGCTGGCGGGCGGTTCCCTGTCCTCCTAGGCGGGGGCGCCGGGCGGCGTCCTCCGAAGCGGAGGCGCCGGGCCGCAGCCTCCCGGGCGGAGGCGCCAGGCCGCGTCCTTACTGAGCGAAGGCGCCAGGCCGCGTCCCCTGGGCGGAGCCGGCCCCAGCCTCCCGGGCGGAGGCGCCGGACCGCGTCCTCCCGAGCGAGGGCGTCAGGCGCGTCCTCCCGAGCGAGGGCGTCAGGCCGCCCCGTCCGGTATCCAGCCCTGGCGGCGCAGTACGGCCGAGACGTCCGGCGCCCGGTAGTGCTCCCCCTTCAGCACCTTGCCGTCGGCCCGGCGGGTCACCTTCCCGTCCGGGCCGCGCTTGCTCATGTTGGCGCGGTGGACCTCGGCGATCACCTCGTCGAGGTCGATGCCGTGCACCAAGGCCGTGCCGTAGGCGACGTACACGACGTCGGCCAGTTCGTGCGCGAGCCGGTCCAGCGGTCCCTCCACCGCGACCTCAGCGACCTCCGCGGCCTCCTCGGCGAGCAGTTCGCCCCGGTGGGCGGCCAGTTCCGGGTCCACCTCGGTCGGCGTGCCGCGGACGTCGAGGCCGAAGGCACTGTGGAACTCCCGGACGAGGCGGGCGGGCGAAGAGCTCATACGGCGACTCTAACGGCCGCCACCGACAACGCCCCCGCCCCGAGCGGACCCTCGGCGTCCGCTTCGCCCCTCCCCCGCAGGGCCACCGCCCCTGGTCAGTGGCGCGCGTCGCCTGGCAGGATCGCCCGCATGTCCAAGGTGATCCCCCGGCTCGGCAGGCGCCGAGCGCTGCAGGGCGCGGCCGTCGGTGCCGTGGCCCTCGGGCTGCTGCTGTGGTGGCTGCTGCCCCTGGGCCAAGAGCCGCCGAGCGGGACGATCGTGTTCAGCACCGGAAGCCCCCGCGGCGTCTACCAGGAGTACGGCGAGCGGCTCCGTGCCGAACTGGGCAGGGACATGCCGGGCCTGAAGGTGAAGCTGCTCGACAGCGCCGGTTCGCAGGAGAACGTCCAGCGGGTGGCGACCGGGCGGGCCGACTTCACCATCGCGGCGGCGGACGCCGTGGCGACGTACGAGCTGCGCAACGGCAGCGGCGCCGGACGGCTGCGCGGTGTGGCCCGCCTGTACGACGACTACGTGCACCTCCTCGTACCCAGCGACTCGGACATCCGGACCGTCGCCGACCTGCGGCACAAGCGGGTGTCGACCGGGCTGCCCGACTCCGGGGTCCGGCTGATCGCCGACCGGGTGCTGCGGGCCGCCGGCATCGACCCGCGCAAGGACGTCACACCGGTGGCCGACGGCATCGACACCGGGCCGGCGCGGCTGCGGGAGGGGAAGATCGACGCGTTCTTCTGGTCCGGCGGGCTGCCCACGAAGGGGCTGGTCGCGCTGGCGCAGAAGCGGGACTTCCGGTTCGTGCCGATCGACGAAAGCCTCGTCACCAAGCTGCACGACCAGGGCGGGGGCGCGCGCTACTACCGGGCCACCAACATCCCCGAGTCGGCCTACCCGGACGTCCAGCAGGGCGTCCCGGTGCCGACGATCGCGGTGTCCAACGTGCTGATGACCCGTACGGACGTCGATCCCCGGCTGACCGAGTGGGTGACCCGCACGGTGATCAAGAGCCGCGACGACATCGGCGCCCACGTCCACTCCGCACAACTGGTCGACCTGCGCACCGCCATCTACACCGACCCGCTCCCCCTCCAGGAGGGCGCCCGGCGCTACTACCGGTCGGTGAAGCCCTAGAGGGTGCCTTCCGGATCAGTCCGGCCAGGCCCGCGGAGAGCGCCCCCGGTGTCGCCGGCGCTCTCCGCGTGCCGCGGTACCCGCACCGTCACCCGGAGGCCCCGCGGCTCGTGGTGGGCGTACTCCATCGTGCCGCCGCCCGCCGCGAGCAGGGCGCGGGTGATGGACAGACCCAGGCCCGAGCCGTTCACGTTCTGGTGCCGGCCGCTGCGCCAGAAACGGTCGCCCACGCGCGTGAGTTCCTCGTCGGTGAGGCCGGGGCCGGTGTCCGTGACGACGACCGTGGTGGTCTCGCCCTCGACGCGGACCGCGATCTCCACCGTGCCGCCACCGGGGGTGAACTTCACGGCGTTGTCGATCACCGCGTCCAGGGCGCTGGACAGGGCGATCGGGTCGGCCCAGGCCGTGGTGGGCGGACAGTCGCCGGTCAGCCGCACGTCCTTGGCGCGGGCGGCCGGTGCCCACGCGGCCACCCGCTCCTCGGCCAGTGCGCCGATGTCGGTCAGCCGGAGGTCGGCCTCGGCGTGCTCGGCCAGCGCCAGGTCGAGCAGGTCGTCCAGGACCTGCGCGAGGCGCTTGCCCTCGGTACGGACCGAGGCGATCTCCTCGTTGCCCTCCGGGAGTTCGAGGGCGAGCAGTTCGATGCGCAGCAGCAGCGCCGCGAGCGGGTTGCGCAGCTGGTGCGAGGC
>NZ_BNBF01000013.1:41076-44821 GCF_014654935.1 Streptomyces capoamus | reverse complement strand
GTCGGCGACGAAGGCGCGCTGCTGCTCCAGCACGGCCTCGACGTTGTCCGCCATCTCGTTGAACGAACGGGCCAGCCGTCTGAGTTCCGGCGGCCCGCCCGCGGCCGCGACCCGCGACTTCAGCCGCCCGGTGGCGATGTCGTGGGTGGTGGCGTCCAGCACCCGGACCGGTCGGAGCACCCAGCCGGTCAGTCTGAGCGCGGCGCCGACGGCGAGCAGCATGGCAGCGATCTCTCCGGCGCCGATGAGCAGCCAGCCGCGCAGGATCCGGGACCGCAGCTGTCCGGTGGGCGAGTCGGTGACCACGACGGCGACCACGTCCCCGTCCCGGATCACCGGCGAGGCGACGACGAGCCGGCCGCGCTGCCACGGCCACACCTGCCGCGGGTCATGGCTGCGCCGGCTGAGCAGCGCCTCGTCGAACGCCCGGCGGACCTCGCCCGTCCGGGGGACGAACCAGTCGTCGGGCGCATTGGCCATGGCGGCGCCGTTGCGGTAGAAGACCCCCGCGCGGATGCCGTAGACGCCGTGGTAGTTCTGCAGTTCGCTGCGCAGGCTCGCCCGGCGCTCGTCCGTGGTGGTGCGGCGGGAGCCGCCGGGCGCGTCGGTGACGAACTGGGCGAGCGCCGCGAAGCGTGCCGTGTCGTCGATCCGGTCGACGACGACCCGCTGCTGCTGGGCGGCGGCCACGCTGCCGGCCAGAGGGATGCCCAGGGCCAGCAGCACGGCCGCCAACAGGACGATGAGCAGCGGCAGGAGGCGTGTGCGCACCCGTCCCCGCTAGGCGGCCGGGGCGACGAGCCGGTAGCCGACGCCGCGTACGGTCTCGATCAGCGCGGGCATGCGCAGTTTGGCACGCAGGGAGGCCACGTGCACCTCCAGGGTGCGGCCGGTGCCCTCCCAGCTGGTGCGCCAGACCTCGCTGATGATCTGTTCGCGCCGGAAGACCACTCCGGGCCGCTGGGCGAGCAGCGCGAGCAGATCGAACTCCTTGCGGGTCAGCTGGACGACGGCGCCGCCCACGCTGACCTGACGGGTGGGCAGTTCGATCCGGACGGAGCCGAGGTGCAGCGCGTCCTCGCCGGCGGTCGTGGGGTCCTCGTGGGCGGTGCGCCGGCTGACGGCGTGGATCCGGGCGAGCAGTTCCCCGGTGTCGTACGGCTTGACGACGTAGTCGTCGGCGCCCATGTTGAGCCCGTGGATGCGGGAGCGGACGTCGGAGCGCGCGGTCACCATGATCACCGGGGTGCTGGTGCGTTTGCGGATCTTGCCGCAGACCTCGTAGCCGTCCTGGTCGGGCAGGCCGAGGTCGAGCAGGACGACGCCGAAGCCGGTGCCCTCGGGGACGAGCGCCTGGAGGGCCTCCTCGCCGCTGCGCGCGTGGGTGACCTGGAAGCCGTGCCGCGCGAGGACGGCGGACAGGGCCGCGGCGACGTGGTTGTCGTCCTCGACGAGCAGCAGTCTCATCCGGCCCCCTCCGGTTCAGCGGTCGTACGGTCTCGGTTCGCGACGCGTCGGCCATGTGCGTCCACGCGCGCGTGCACCATGGCAGTGACGCTGATGGTTAAGGACGGCGTCAAGAGGGTTCGGGTTGCCTGTCGCTACCGTTACCCGGCCGATATGCGCGGCGGTCGCAGATGCTACGACATGTGTCCGATTGCTATCGGATCGTGATGCTCAAGTCTCCCTCAGATGTGATGACGCAGGTCACAGGCCCTTACTAGTGTCCTCGGAAACCCGAGGAGGACGGAGCCTGAGAGCGATGACCAAAGTAACGGTGGCCAAGGAGGACGCGGCCACGTCCGACGAACTGGTCGTCCTGAAGAGCGTCAACAAGCACTTCGGCGCGTTGCACGTGCTCCAGGACATCGACCTGACGATCGCCCGCGGCGAGGTCGTCGTGGTCATCGGGCCCTCCGGGTCCGGCAAGTCGACGCTGTGCCGCACCATCAACCGCCTGGAGACGATCGATTCGGGCGTGATCACGATCGACGGCAAGCCGCTGCCGCACGAGGGCCGCGAACTGGCCCGGCTGCGGGCGGACGTCGGGATGGTGTTCCAGTCGTTCAACCTCTTCGCGCACAAGACCGTGCTCGAGAACGTGATGCTGGGCCAGGTCAAGGTCCGCAAGGCGGACAAGAAGCAGGCCGAGGAGAAGGCCAGGGCCCTGCTGGACCGGGTGGGCGTGGGCACCCAGGCGGACAAGTACCCCGCCCAGCTGTCCGGCGGCCAGCAGCAGCGCGTCGCGATCGCGCGGGCGCTCGCCATGGGCCCCAAGGTCATGCTGTTCGACGAGCCGACCTCGGCCCTCGACCCCGAGATGATCAACGAGGTCCTGGATGTCATGCAGCAGCTCGCGCGCGAGGGCATGACGATGATCGTGGTCACCCACGAGATGGGCTTCGCGCGTTCGGCGGCGAACCGGGTCGTCTTCATGGCGGACGGCCGGATCGTCGAGCAGGCCGCGCCCGAGCAGTTCTTCAGCAACCCGCGCAGCGACCGGGCCAAGGACTTCCTGTCCAAGATCCTGCACCACTGACCGCGCGGGGCCCGGCGCCCGCGCCGTCCGGGCGCTCCCTCAGACGGACCTCGTTCCTCACCACGCAAAGGATGTTCACCATGAAGCTCCGCAAGGTCTCCGCCGCAGCGGCCGTCCTTCTCTCCCTCTCCGTGGCCGCCACCGCGTGCGGCGGCGACGACAAGAAGGACGACAACGGCTCCTCCGGTGGCGGCAAGAAGATCACCGTCGGTATCAAGTTCGACCAGCCGGGCATCGGCCAGAAGACCCCGCAGGGCTACGCGGGCTTCGACGTCGACGTGGCCACCTACGTCGCCAAGAAGCTCGGTTACGGCGCCGACCAGATCGAGTGGAAGGAGTCGAAGAGCGCGGACCGCGAGACCATGCTGCAGCGTGGTGACGTCCAGTTCATCGCCGCCTCGTACTCGATCACCCCGGAGCGCCAGCAGAAGGTCGACTTCGCCGGCCCGTACCTGCTGGCCCACCAGGACGTGCTGCTGCGCGCCGACGAGAACAAGATCAAGTCGCCGGCGGACCTGAACAACAAGAAGCTGTGCTCGGTGGCCGGCTCGACCTCGGCGCAGAACGTCAAGAAGACGCTGGCCCCCAAGGCCAACCTGCAGACGTACCCGACGTACTCGGCATGTCTGTCCGGTCTGCAGAGCGGTGCCATCGACGCCCTCACCACCGATGACTCGATCCTCGCCGGTTACGCCTCCCAGGCCCAGTTCAAGGGCAAGTTCAAGCTGGGCGGCTTCAAGATGACCAACGAGAACTACGGCATCGGCGTCAAGAAGGGCAGCGACCTCAAGGCCAAGATCAACAAGGCGCTCGAGGACATGGTCTCCGACGGTTCCTGGGAGGCTGCCGTGAAGAAGAACTTCGGCCCGGCGAACTACAAGAACGAGCCCGCCCCGAAGATCGGCGACATCAAGAGCTGAGGCAATGCCCGCCGGTGCGCCGCCCCTGACGGCGGCGCACCGGGGCATCCCTACACGCGGAAGCGCGGGAGATCGTGTTCGACTTTCTTGGACGTTACGACGTACTGGGCGCCTTCTGGACGACCGTGCAGCTCACCTTGCTGTCGGCCGCCGGCTCCCTGGTCTGGGGCACCCTGCTGGCCGGCATGCGGGTGGGCCCGGTGCCGCTGATGCGCGGCTTCGGCACCGCCTACGTGAACATCGTGCGCAACATCCCGCTCACGGTGATCATCCTCTTCTCCTCGCT
>NZ_BNBF01000013.1:13257-41030 GCF_014654935.1 Streptomyces capoamus | reverse complement strand
CGGCCTCAGCAACACGCTGGGCGTCACGCTCGGTGCGGAGGACTTCGGCGTCCGGGGCTTCCGGCTGGCCGTGCTCGGCCTGATCCTCTACACCTCGGCCTTCGTGTGCGAGGCGATCCGTTCCGGGATCAACACGGTGCCGGTCGGGCAGGCCGAGGCCGCCCGGGCCATCGGCCTCAGCTTCAACCAGGTGCTGGGCCTGGTCGTGCTTCCGCAGGCGTTCCGGGCAGCCATCGGCCCGCTGACCAACGTGCTGATCGCGTTGACGAAGAACACGACGGTGGCCGCCGCGATCGGCGTGGCGGAGGCCGCCTTCCTGATGAAGGAAATGATCGAGAACGAGGCACAGCTGCTGCTCATCTCGGCAGTCATCGCCTTCGGGTTCGTGTGCCTGACCCTGCCGACCGGGCTGATCCTCGGCTGGGTGGGCAAGAAGATGGCGGTGAAGCGATGAGTTCCGTTCTGTACGACGCCCAGGGGCCCCGCGCCAAGCGGCGGAACGTCCTGTACACGGCCGTCTTCCTGGTGGTCGTCGCGGCCGTCGTGTGGTGGGTGTACAAGGCCCTGGACGACAAGGGCCAGCTGGCCTGGGCCCTGTGGAAGCCCTTCTTCAGCGGCACCGAGGCGTACTCGACGTACATCTGGCCCGGACTGCAGAACACCCTGGAGGCGGCGGCGCTGGCGATGGTCATCGCGCTTCCGCTGGGTGCCGCCCTCGGCATAGCCCGGCTCTCGGACCACGTGTGGGTGCGCGTCCCGGCCGCGGTCGTGGTCGAGTTCTTCCGCGCGATCCCGGTCCTGGTCCTGATGATCTTCGGCAACGCGCTGTACAGCCAGTACACCGACGTCAGTTCGGACGACCGTCCGTTCTACGCGGTCGTCACCGGTCTGGTGCTGTACAACGCGTCGGTGCTCGCCGAGATCGTCCGTGCGGGCATCCTCGCCCTGCCGCGGGGTCAGTCCGAGGCGGCCATGGCCATCGGTCTGCGCAAGGGGCAGGTGATGCGGCTCGTCCTGCTGCCGCAGGCGGTCACCACGATGCTCCCGGCGATCGTCAGCCAGCTGGTGGTCATCGTGAAGGACACCGCGCTCGGCGGCGCCGTCCTCACCTTCCCCGAACTGCTCGCCTCGGCGAACACGATGAGCGGCTACTACGGCAACATCATCGCGTCCCTGACCGTCGTGGCCGTGATCTTCGTGATCATCAACTTCTCCCTGACCTCCTTCGCCGGCTGGCTGGAGGGCCGGCTGCGGCGGGGGAAGAAGTCGACGGGCGCGGTGCTGGGTGCACAGGACGTGGCGGGCATCGGGGGTACGGCCGCCACCGGAGCGGGAGGCGCCCCCGGCGGCCTGGACCTCAGCGGGCCCTTCGTCGGCGGCAAGCACGACGCCTGACCGGCATCCACGAGGCGCCTGACAGGCATTCGCGCGCGCCTGACTGGCATCCACACGCACCTGACGGGGCATCCGCACGGCGCCTGACGGGGCATTCAAGTGACATGAGGCACCCAGGGGCAGTGGCATGATCGCCACTGCCCCTGGTCACTTGACGCAAACTCTGCCAATGGGTTGCATACGTTGTGTGATCGTGCACCCCGCTTCACCTTCCCGTTCACTCGTCTCCGTCAAGGCCTCGCCGCGAGCAGGGGGCGCCACACCGTGGACCCGGTGATCATCGTCGGAGCGGGGCCCGTCGGGCTCACGCTCGCCCTGGCGCTGGCGCGCCAGGAGGTGCCGTCCGTCGTCCTGGACGAAGGACCCGGCAAGGACGAACCCCGCCCGGCGCGCACCGTCGTCCTGCGCGAGGACACGGCCGCCCTGCTGGAGCGGCTGACCGGCGCGGCACTCGGTGAGCACGGGGTGCGCTGGGCCGGATGGCGGTCCCTGCGGCGGCGGCACGTGGTGAGCGACATCGCCTTCGACGCGGCCGAGCCCGCCCCGCTGCACATCGCACAGCACGTCCTCACGGGCTTCCTGCGCGGTGCCATCGCCGGAGAGCCCCTCGTGAGGACGGTGGTGGACAGCCGCCTCGACGCGATCGAGCAGGAGCGTTACGGCATCAGCGCGCGCACCCGTGGCCCCCAGGGCACCTGGTGGCGCGGGAGCTACCTGGTCGGCTGCGACGGCCCCCGCTCGACCGTGCGCAAGCTCCAGGACATCCGCTTCCCGGGCCGTACGGCGGTGGAACGGCACGCGGTCGCGGCGCTGCGCGTGGAACTTCCCTGGGAAGGCCGGGCGTTGCTCCACCGGATGCCGCCGTGGCGGTCGTCCGGGCCCTCGGCCGGGGAGGTGACCGCCCGCCCCCTCCCGGACGGCGCGTGGCGCCTGGACTGGCTGCTGCCGCCGGGCAACGACCTGGTCACGCCCGAGGTCCTGCTGACCCGGATCCGGGAGACCCTCGAGGGCTGGTCGGACGGCCCCGCACCGGCTTACGAGCTGCTCGACACCGGTGTCCACACGGTGCACCACCGCCTCGCCCGCCGGTGGCGCGCCGGCCGGGTCTTCCTCGCCGGGGACGCGGCCCATCTGCTCGGCGCGCTGGGCACCCAAGGTCTTGACGAGGGGCTCCGGGACGCCGAGAACCTCGCCTGGAAGCTGGCGGCGGCCTGGCACCACGGCCCGCACGAGGCCCTGCTGGACAGCTACCAGACCGAGCGGCGCGCGGTGGTCGCCGCCCGGCTGCGCGCCGCCGACCAGGTGCTGCCGGTGCTGCGCGGCGGGGGCGCACTGCGCCACATCGTCCCGGGCGCGGCCCGGAGCCAGGACACCCTGCTCACCGACGGTCACCTGGGACGCGGCCCGCTGGGCGCGCCCGGCACGCACGCCGGCTCACCGCTCGCGCCCCGGCGGCCGGAAGCGGAGATCCCGGTCGGCACCCCGCCCGGCGCTCAGGTGACCGACGTCCGGGTCACGGCGGAGGACGGTTCCTTCGTCCGGCTGCGCGACCGTCTCGACCGCGGGGCACTGCTCGTCGTGCTGATCGCGCCCGGTACGGGGGTCTGGGACCGCAAGCACTGGATGTCCGCCGGGGTGATGCCCCGGCTCGCCGCGGCCGTGACCGCGCTGCCGCACCCCGCCGAGCTGCTGGTCGCCGAGAGTTACCCGGGTGCGCCGGCGCACAGCGTGCTGCTCGTACGCCCCGACGGCCACCTGGTCACCGCCCTGAGCGGGGTACGCCCGGCCGACCTGTACGCGGCGGCCGAGGCCACGCTGGGCGAGGCGGCGCACGGGGAGCAGCGGCGCGAGGAGGACAAGGACGAGGCGGCAGGGGACGACCGGACAGCGACGGCCCGAGCCGGCTCCGGCGCACGCTGACGGCCGGCGCACGCTGGCCCTCCGGCGCGTGCCGGGAGAGGCGGCTCCGGCGCATGCCGGCCGTGCACGCCCCGGGCTGCGCGCGCCGGCCGTACCGCCTGGCACGCGGCTCAGGCGCGCGCCCCCCAAAGGCGGCTCACGGCGCCCCGCAAGCCGTGCACCGCACCCCCGCCCGAGCGCTCCCGCACCTTCGCCCGAGCGTTCCCGCGCCCCCGTCCACAAGGTGACACTCGGTTGACCCGACTGCGGCAGCATGCTGTACTCCGGATCGTGACCGACACCTGTGTGCACCTGTGGCGGAGGGTCCATATGGACCTCGTCCGCTACGCGGGCTGCGTGTGTCGCCCGTCCTGCTGAATTCGCACCCTTTCCCTTTCCGGGCGCCGTCGTGCGCCCGTTTCCGCGAACGCATCTCAGGACGGTGCACGTGTCTGTCCCTTCACCTTCCCTGCCCGCGTCCGCGTCCGCGTCCCCGGCCGCCGGCTCGGCGCCCACCCAGGCGGACCTCCTCGACTTCGTCCGGCGTACGGCGGCCGATGCCGAACTGATCGCCTCCCTGCCGCTCGACCCGGAGGGCCGCACCTGGGTGCGGCTGAAGGGTCCCGGGGGCAGCGAGGCCTGGCTGATCGGCTGGCCGCCCGGCACCGGTACCGGCTGGCACGACCACGCCGACTCCGTCGGCGCCTTCCTCACCGCCTCCGGTGATCTCACGGAGCACTCGCTCGCCGCCCGGCTGCCCAGCGACGGCTGGAAGACCCTGGAACTCACCGAGGGCGTGGACCGGGTACGACGACTGTCCGCCGGACAGGGCCGCGCCTTCGGCCGCCACCACGTGCACGAGGTGCTCAACGAGTCCCGCGACCGACACGCGATCTCGGTGCACGCCTACTACCCGCCGCTGCCGCAGATCCGCCGTTACAGTCGCACGGGCCAGGTGCTGCGCCTGGAGCAGGTCGAACGCCCGGAGGACTGGCAGTGAGCGGCACGAGCGAGCGGTCGGCGGTGGCCGAGGCATCCCGCGGGTCCGGTGCGCCGGCGAACGTGCCGGACGGCCCGCCGCCCGGCATCGACGAGTTGCTGGAACGAGTACGCGCGGGCTACCAGCGCATCGAGGCACGCCAGGCGCACGAGGAAGCGCGGGCGGGCGAGGCGTTGCTGGTCGACATCCGGTACGCCGCCCTGCGCGAGCGGGACGGGCTGATCCCCGGCGCCGTGGTGGTCGAGCGCAACGAACTGGAGTGGCGCCTCGACCCCCGGGGCAGTCACCGCCTCCCCGAGGCCACCGGGCACGACCTGCGGGTCGTGGTGATCTGCAACGAGGGCTACGCCTCCAGTCTCGCCGCCGCCTCCCTCCACCAGCTGGGCCTGCACCGGGCCACGGACCTGGTGGGCGGCTTCCAGGCATGGCGTGCCCAGGGGCTGCCGGTGGAGCCGGTGACGGCCTGATCCGTCGGCTACGAGAAGCGGTGAACCCCCGGGCCCTGCCCGGGGGTTCACGGCGTCGCCGGCCCCGCGGGGGACGGCGCCGGTGTCACTCCTGCGTCGTGGCGACCGTCACCGCCCGTACCCGGAGTGCCGCGCGCCCGGGCAGGGCGCTGGCCACGAGCGCCAGGAGGCCGGCGACCGCGACCACGCCCACGTAGAACAGCGGGGTGACCGCCGGTGCGGCCCGGCCCGTCATGCCGACGCTGAACGCGGTGAGCACGGCGAGCGCGATACCGGTACCGACCGACGTGGCGAGGGACAGGACGCACAGCGCCTCGGTGCGCAGCATCCGCAGCACCTGGCGGCGGGTCACACCGGCCAGCCGGAGCAGTGCGAACTCCCGGACACGCTCGGCGACCGACATGGCCAGCGTGTTGACGGCCGCGATGGCCGTGAAGGCCAGGACGAGTCCCATGGCGAGGTAGTTGACCTCGGCGTTCTGCTGCTGCCGGTCGGCTTGGAGAGAGTCGGCACCGGCCGGCGAAAGAATCCGCAGCCCCGGGAACTCACGGAGGGTAGTCGCGAGTTCTGTCTGTGTACGGGACGTGCTGACGAGGGCGGAGGAGGCGAGCGGATTGTCGACGTGCCGGGCCACGAGGTCGTGGGCGAAGGTGAGGTCGCCGAAGCCGAGACCGCGGGCGTAGACGGCGGCGACGGTGAGCGTGGCGGGCGTGCCGTCGCCGAGCGTGAGTTTCAGGGTGCTGCCCGGCCTGAGGTGCTGCTGGTCGGCGGCCACTTCGCTGACGGCGACGGTGCCGGGGCCGAGCCGGTCGAGGGAGCCCGCGGTGACCTCCGGATCCCAGGTGCGGGTGAGTCCGGCGGGGGTGGCGCCCTGTGCGGGGTACTTGTCGAGGCCGACGCGGACGGTCGTGCGGACCACCTCGGTGACGGTGTCGTGCCGTGCGCGCAGCCGTTCGGCGGCCTCGCCGGGGATGCCGGGTCCCTGGGCGGCGACGACCCAGTCGGCCCTGACACCTTCCCGGGCCTGGGTGCGGGCTGCGTTCCCGAGGGTGTCCTGCACGAACAGGACGGTGCAGGTCATGCCGACGAGCAGGGTGAGGGGGGTGACGACGGAGGCCATCCGGGCGGCGTTGCCGCGCAGGTTGGCGGTGGCGAGCCGGCCGCCGTGGCCGGTGAGCCGGAGCGGGCCGGCGAGCAGCAGCGCGGCGGCCCTGACCAGGAGGGGACCGAGCAGGGCGACGGAGGTGGACAGGACGACGACGGCGAGGAAGGTCACGGGCGTCGAGGCGGGCTCGGTGCGCAGGACGGTGAGCACGGCGACGAGGACGGCTCCCCCGGCGAGCAACAGCAGCCCGGCGGCGATCCGGCCCCAGGCGGGCCGGGTGCGCTCGGCCCTCGCTTCGGTCAGGGCCTCGGCCGGGCGGATCCGGGCGACCCTGCGGGAGGCGATCCGTGCCGCGGCCCAGGCGCCGAGCAAGGTGACGGCGAGAGCGGCCAGCGGCGGGAAGACACCGACGGTGTGTTCGAGCGTGTCGGGTATGGCGCCCAGGGCGACGAACCGGGAGTGCAGCCAGCCGCCCAGCGGCAGCCCGAGCAGAGCGCCGACGGTGCCCGCTGCCGCGCCGACGATCAATGCCTCCCGGCCGAGCAGCCTGCGGATCTGCCCGGAGGTTGCGGCGATGGCCCGGAGCAGGGCGAGTTCGCGGTGGCGCTGCTGGACGGTGAGGGCGAAGGTGCCGACGACCACGAGCACCGCCACCAGCAGCGAGGTGCCGCCCATGGCGCCGCCCATGCTGACCAGCCGGGTACGGGCGGTGGCAGCGTCCAGGAACTCGACGGGCCCGCGGGCGTCACCGCTGCTGACCTGCGCCGTCGTGCCGTGCAGCGCGGCCTCCACCGCCCGGCGCACTCGCTCGGGCTCCGCCCCCTTGGCCGTCAGCACACCGAACGCGGTCACCTCGCCGGGGTGCCCGGCCAGCCGACGGGCCTCGGCGGCGGAGAAGAAGAGGGACGTCTGGTGGCGTACGGCGGTGGCCGGTGTCGCGATACCGGTGATCCGGTAGCGGTGCGGGGCCCGCGTGGACTGCACGGTGAGCCGGTCACCGGGCCGCAGCCGGGCCCGCGCTGCGAGGTCACCGTCGATCACGAGGTCGTCCGCGGCGGCGGGGGCTCGGCCGGCGGTCAGCCGGTACGGGGTGAGGGCGGCGGAGTCCCAGGCGTGGCCGTAGGCGGTACGGCCGCCGGTGCCGGCCGGGGTCAGCGGCTGGGCGAGGAAGGTGAGCTCGGGGACGACCCGGGCCACGCCGGGGGTGCGGGCGATGGTGCCGCGCAGGTTCCCGGCGAGCCAGGCGCGTTCGGCGATGGGTTTCGCCTTGTGCTTGACCTTGGTCTTGCCCTTCTTGTGCTTGACGGTGGTCCGGTGCACGTACTGGTCGGCGGATACCACGACGGGAGCGGCGGCCCAGCGCTCGGTACGGATGGTGCCGCGCAGGCCGGTGTCGAGAAGGGTGCCGCAGGCGGTGATCAGAGCCGCCGCGCACATCAGGGCGAGGAAGGCGCCGAGAAACCCCGCCTTGCGGGCGCGGACTGTCTGCAGGGCGTAACGGAGCATCATGGGGGCGGGGCTCTCTTCTGTTGTACGCGTCGGCTGTGTCGTCGTGCGCTGGGCACGCCTACAGACTCGCCGGTGCGGAGCGGGAGAGCACTGCGGTGGTCCGGTGTCTTCCCCAGGGGGCCAACCCGCCCGTCGGCTACGGGGGTTAGCCCTACCCGGGCGCCGGTCGAGACCGGCCGCCCCGAACAGACCTGCCGGAGGGACACGCGAGCCCTGTCAGAGGGCCGGAGGGACACACGGAAGCACCCCGCCCAAGGACCGGAGGGACACACGGGAGTACCCCGTCAGAGGTGGCCGTCCCCGAGGAACTCCGTGTCCTCGCCCTCCTCCTCCAGGGCCTGGCGGACGACGCGAAGGGCCATGCCCTCGGAGTAGCCCTTGCGGGCGAGCATGCCGGCGAGCCGCCGCAGCCGCTTGTCACGGTCGAGACCGCGGGTGGCGCGCAGCTTGCGGGCGACGAGTTCCCGGGCGGTCGCCTCCTCCTGGTCGGGGTCGAGCTGGGCGACGGCGTCCTCGATCAGCGCCGAGTCGACCCCCTTGGTGCGCAGTTCCCTGGCGAGGGCCCGGCGGGCGAGCCCCCGGCCGTGGTGCCGGGACTCCACCCAGGCGTCCGCGAAGGCGCCGTCGTCGATGAGTCCGACCTCTTCGAACCGGTCCAGCACCTCGTCGGCGACGTCCTCGGGGATCTCCCGCTTGCGCAGGGCGTCCGCGAGCTGTTTGCGGGTGCGCGGGGTCCCGGTGAGCAGGCGCAGGCAGATCGCCCGGGCCCGCTCAGCCGGGTCCCCTGAAGACTCCCCCTGCTCGTCCCTCGCCGAGGAAGGGGTGCCTTCGTCTTCACCGGGCGCGTCCCCGAAGCCGCGCCGCCGCCGGCCACGACCCCGGCCACCGCCCCGCGCGCCGCCGGAGCCACGGCCGCCGGAGCCACGGCCGCCGGGCGAACCGCCCCCGAACGGCTCGCCCGCCGGATGGCCGTCACCTCCGGGCCCGTCGCCCCCGTACCCGTCGTTCCCGTACCCGTCGTTCCCGTACCCGTCGTTCCCGGCTCCGGCGTCGCCGTGTTGCCCGTAGCTCCCGTCCGGGGCGGAGTCCGGGTAGCTCCCGGTGTCCCTTCGCCGTGGGACACCGGGGTCGGCGTACTCGTACTCGGCCCAGTCGGTTCGTCGTGTCACGGGTCAGCTCTTGGCAGCGGCGGCCTTGGGCTTGGTCGCCTTGGCGGCTGCCGGGGCGGGCACCGTCTTGGCGTCGTCGGCCGCCGCGGTGGTGACCGCCGCGTCGGCGCCCGGCTCGGCCGCGGGCTCCACCGGCCGGACTCCCACGCCCAGCTTCTCCTTGATCTTCTTCTCGATCTCGTTGGCCAGGTCGGGGTTGTCCTTGAGGAAGTTGCGCGCGTTCTCCTTGCCCTGGCCGAGCTGGTCGCCCTCGTACGTGTACCAGGCGCCGGCCTTGCGGACGAAGCCGTGCTCCACGCCCATGTCGATCAGGCCGCCCTCGCGGCTGATGCCCTGGCCGTAGAGGATGTCGAACTCGGCCTGCTTGAAGGGCGGAGCCACCTTGTTCTTGACGACCTTGCAGCGGGTGCGGTTGCCGACCGCCTCCGTGCCGTCCTTCAGGGTCTCGATGCGGCGGATGTCGATGCGCACCGACGCGTAGAACTTCAGCGCGCGGCCACCGGTCGTGGTCTCCGGGGAGCCGAACATCACGCCGATCTTCTCGCGGAGCTGGTTGATGAAGATCGCGGTGGTCTTGGACTGGTTGAGCGCGCTGGTGATCTTCCGCAGCGCCTGGCTCATCAGGCGGGCCTGGAGGCCGACGTGGCTGTCGCCCATCTCGCCCTCGATCTCCGCGCGCGGCACGAGCGCGGCGACGGAGTCGATGACGATGAGGTCGAGGGCACCGGAGCGGACCAGCATGTCCACGATCTCCAGGGCCTGCTCGCCGTTGTCGGGCTGGGAGAGGATCAGGTTGTCGATGTCGACACCGAGCTTGCGCGCGTACTCGGGGTCGAGGGCGTGCTCGGCGTCCACGAACGCGACCTGGCCGCCGGCCTTCTGGGCGTTGGCCACGGCGTGCAGGGTCAGCGTGGTCTTACCGGAGGACTCCGGTCCGTAGATCTCCACGACACGGCCGCGCGGCAGGCCACCGACCCCGAGGGCGACATCGAGCGCGGTCGATCCGGTCGGGATGACCTCGATGGGCTCCCTCGACCGCTCGCCCATGCGCATGACCGCGCCCTTGCCGAATTGCCGTTCAATCTGCGCGAGCGCGGCGTCGAGCGCCTTCTCGCGGTCGGTTCCTGCCATGGGTTCCACCCGGTTTGCTTGAGTCGATCGCTTCACGTCAAAGACGCTAACGCCTGCCACTGACAATGCGCCCCGACGCAGGCCCAGCCTGTGGATAACCGAGGTACACATCACCGTGAAACGGGACAAGATCCCCAATCGTCGGCCTCGCCTGAGCCTCCATAAGAATGGATGTTCGATTTTGGTGTCAAGCGCACCACGCGGCACACCGCCGGGGCGTCCACGGGCCTACGGCCGCTGCGCTCCGCCGGGGCGCCGGCCGGTCCAGAGGCGTCGCACACGTGTGAACATCCCGGGGCCGCCCGGGCCCCGGCTGCGGTGCCCGTGCACCCGGGGATCGTCCGTGACGGCGTACCGCTTCACGTACGCCCCCAGGAACGCCTGCAGGGTGGCCACCGCCGGAATGGCGATCAGCGCGCCGACGGCGCCCAGCAGCGCGGTGCCCGCGACGACCGAACCGAAGGCGACCGCCGGGTGGATGTCGACCGTCCTGGCGGTCAGCTTGGGCTGCAGCACGTAGTTCTCGAACTGCTGGTAGACCACGACGAACACCAGAACCCACACCGCGTACCAGGGGTTCACGGTGAACGCGATCAGCATCGGCAGCGCGCCCGCGAGGTACGTGCCGATGGTGGGGATGAACTGCGAGACCAGGCCCACCCAGACGCCGAGCACCGGCGCGTACGGCACTCCGAGAGCCTGGAGCAGGACGTAGTGCGCGATCCCGGAGATGAGCGCCATGAGGCCGCGCGAGTACAGGTAGCCGCCCGTCTTGTCGACGGCTATCTCCCAGGCGCGCAGCACCTCGGCCTGGCGTGCGGGCGGCAGCACGGAGCACAGGGCGCGGCGCAGCCGGGGACCGTCGGCGGCGAAGTAGAACGAGAACAGCGCGACCGTGAGCAGCTGGAAGAGACCGCCGAGCACCTGGGCGGACACGTCGAGGACACCGGTCGCACTGTTCTGCACGTACTTGCGCAGCCAGTCGGAGTGGAGCAGGCCCTCCTGTATGTCGACGCGCCTCAGCTCGGTGTGGAAGGTGTGGTTGGTCCAGTTGATGAGCGAGTCGAGGTAGTCCGGGAAACCCTCGACCATCTTGATGATCTGGCCGGCCAGCATCGACCCGAGCAGGGTGACGAACCCGGCGGCGGCGACGGTCAGGCCGGTGAAGACCAGGAAGGTGGCGAGGCCCCTGCGCATGCCGCGGGCCGACATCCGGCTCACCGCCGGCTCGACCGCCAGGGCCAGGAAGAACGCGATCAGAATGTTGATCAAGAGCCCGGTGAGCTGGTGGAAGGCCCAGCTGCCCAGCTGGAACGCGGCGATCAGCGCGAGCGCGAGCACCATGGCGCGCGGCAGCCAGCGCGGCATCCGTCCGTCCGGAGCGACGGCGGAGGCCGGGGGCCGGTCGGGCGGGGGCGCTGCGGCCGGTGCCGCCTGCCGGGCGGGCGGCTCGCCGGCCGCGGCGCTGGGTGCCAGGGGGTCCTCGTCAGTCGGTGCCACGCGCCCAGTGTCGCCCACGCCACCGACAACCGGACCCCGCCGGCGATCTTCGTGACAGATCAGTGCCGTACCGTCGCGCCCTTCCCCGACAAGAGCGGCATTCCGGAAGCCGGGTCAGCGCTTCTCGCCCGGCACGTTCATGACCGCGCAGACCACGCGCCACACGTCCTTGGCCTCCCAGCCGGCGTCCAGCGCCTCGTGCACCGTGCGTCCGCCCAGGTCCGACATGACGTGATCGCGCGCGAAGGTGTCGGCGTACCCCGGACCGAAGTGTTCCGCCATCCGCTGCCAGAAGACCGTCAACCGCATGACTCCAGTATCCCGCCCCTGGGGGTGGCCCTGCCCCGGAGCGCCTGCCGAGACCGCTTTCCGCCCTACGGTCTGACCCATGGCCGAAACCGGAGCTCCCCCACTGCCCACCACGCCCCCGGCGCCTTCCCCGCTCTTCCGCGCCGAACAGTTCGTGTGGCTCACCGCGCGCGTGCTGGAGCAGCGTCTCTTCGCGTACCACTTCCTGCACGGCAGCCCCGAGGCGGTGGAAGCGGCCCTGGACGCCTACCGCAACGACGACGGCGGGTACGGGCACGCTCTGGAACCCGATCTGCGCGGACCGGTCAGCCAGCCGCTGCACGCCGCGCACGCGCTGCGGGTACTCGACGCCGTCGGGTGCTGCGGCGGGCAGCGCGTGGAGCGGTTGTGCCGCTACCTGACGTCCGTGTCGACCCCGGACGGCGCCCTGCCGGCGATCCACCCCAGCCAGCGCGGGTACCCGACGGCGCCGTTCGTCCCGGTCGTCGACGACCCTCCCAGCGAGCTGCTGGCCACCGGGCCGGTGGTCGGGCTGCTGCACCGCAACCAGGTCTGGCACGCCTGGCTCTTCCGGGCCACCGACTTCTGCTGGCAGGCGGTGGAGTCCCTGCGCAGGTCGCACCCCTACGAGGTGCAGGCCGCCGTCGCCTTCCTGGACTCCGCTCCCGACCGCCCGCGCGCGGAGGCGGCCGCCGACCGGCTGGGCCGCCTGGTGCGCGAGCAGCGGCTCGCCGTGCTGGACCCGGACCGTCTCGACGCGTTCCCGGTCGCCCCCGGCTACGCCCCGGGCGAGCACCACTTCCCGCACGACTTCGCCCGCAGTCCCGACTCGCTGGCGCGCGCGTGGTTCACGGACGACGAGATGACGCGCTCGCTGGACCACCTGGCCGCCGCCCAGCAGGACGACGGCGGCTGGCCGGTCCGGTGGCGCCGGTGGGCCCCGGCCCCGGCACTGGAGGCCGGCCCACTGGTGACGATCGAGGCCCTGCGCACCCTGAGGGCCTACGGCCGCTTCGTGGGCTGACCCGCGCCCGGGACCGGCCCGTTCCGTCGGCGGACCTCAGCCGCCGACGGCCCGCACGCCCGCCGTCACCACCACGGCCGCCGCCACGACCAGCAGGAAGGGCGCGCGCAGCACCAGGGCCACGGCCGCCGCGCCGAGCCCCGCGGCCCGCGCGTCGAGCACCAGCGCGTGCCCGTCGGCGAACGTCTGCTGGGCGGTCAACGCGGCCAGGAGGGCCACCGGCAGCAGGGCGGCGAGCCGGCGCACGTACGGCCGCTCCACCGTGTGCGCCGGTACCAGCAGTCCGGCGAGTTTCACGGCGTAGCAGCCGAGGGCGGTCAGGCCGATCGCGATCCAGGTGTTCACCGTTCCTCTTCCTCCGAGCCCGTCTGTTCCTTTCGCCCACGCCCCCTGCGCCGGCCCTCCGCGAGGAGGGCGAGCGGGGCCGCCAGTGCTGCCGCCAGGACCGGCACACCGGCGGGCAGGACAGGCAGCAGGCCCAGCCCCAGCAGGACGGCGAGGGCCGCCACCGCGCGCTCGGTGGCCGTCTTCAGCATCGGTGCGAGGAGCGCCAGGAAGACGGCGGGCCCCGCCGCGTCCAGGCCCCACGCGCGCGTGTCGCCGATCGCCCGGGCGCCCAGCACGCCGAGCAGCGTGGTGAGGTTCCACAGCAGGTAGAGGCTGAGACCGGTGACGGTGAAGCCGAGACGCGCGGCCCGCCGGTTCGGCTGGGCCAGGGTCACCGCGGTGGTCTCGTCGATCACCCACTGGGCGGCGAACGGCCGTAGTGCGCGCGGGAGGGCGAGCAGCTGCGACAACCGCAGCCCGTAGAAGGCGTTGCGCACGCCGAGGAAGAAGGCGCCGGCGGCCGCCGTGAACGGATTGCCCCCGGCGGCGAGCGCCCCGACCAGCGCGAACTGGGAGGCGCCGGTGAACACCAGGAGGCTGAGCGCGCAGGTCTGCAGCACCCCCAGTCCGCTGCCGGCCGAGGTCACCCCGAAGGCGAATCCGGACAGGCCCACGGCGACGCCGACTCCCAGGGCGTCCCGTACGACGGCCGAGTCCGGCTTGTCCGCCCCGTCGGCGGTCTGGTCGATGAGAGGTGTGTACTGTGCCACGTCCCCGACGGTACGGCCGGTCCTCAGCCCCGGTCTTGTACGTTCTTGCGCTCGTCCTGGCCCGTGCGCTCGCGCTGGTAGGCGCCCGGGGGCACGCCGACGATCCGGGCGAAGTGCCGATTGAGGTGGGGCTGGTCGGTGAAGCCGACGGTGGCGGCCACCTCGGCCGGAGCCGTACCGGCGTCCAGCAGCAACCGCGCGCGCCGTACCCGGGCGTCCGTCAGCCAGGTGTGCGGCGGCATGCCGTAGGCGTCGCGGAACGCCCGCAGCAGGGCGAACGGACTGGTGCCGAGGTCCGCGGCCAGCTGTTGCAGGGTCGGCGGGGCGGCCATCCGGTCCTCCAGCACCGCACGCGCGCGTGCCGCGACGCTCGCGCCGGCCGTCCGGGTCCGCCGCTGGGGCAGCGGGCCGCCGTTCAGCCGCAGCAGCCTGGTCACGGCCACCCGCAGGAGCGTGTCGGCGGCCAGCGCGTTGCCCTCGTCGGCGGCACGCAGCACCTGGTGCACCAGGCGGACGGTGTAGGGGTCGTCGAGGGTCGGGCTGACGAAGCCCGGGGTGCCGCGGAGGGTGGTGGTCTCGGCGGCGATCGCAGCGACGAGGTCGGGCGGCGGGTACAGCGCGCCGTACCGCCAGCCCTCGGGGACACCGGCCCGGCCCGTGTGCGGGGTGTCCGGGTTGACCAGAGCGAGCCCCCCGGCACCGGCGGAGACGTCGGAGCCGCGGTGGTGGAACACCTCGACGCCGTCGGCGATGGCCGCGATCACGAAGTTCTCGTGGGTGTGCCGGATGAACGTCTTGCGGATGTACCGGGCCCGGAGGAGGTCGACGCCGGGCAACTCCGCGTACCGCCAGTGCCGCGCCCGCTCTCCTGAACCCGCCATGCGCCCATTGTCCGCCCCGGCCGGACCACCCCGACAGCGCCCTCCGGCGCCCGGTACCGCGCCGGCACCGCGGGCCCACCCCGGGCCTCACCGCCCAGGCACCCCCCGGGTCCGTTCGCGCAGGTCACGGCGATTGTCAGTGGGCGGGTGCAGGATGGACGCATGGTCAGCTCCGCACACCGAGCCCTCGACGGCTTCTCCCCCGCGACCCGCGGCTGGTTCACGGGGGCGTTCCACGCGCCCACCGCGGCCCAGGCGGGCGCGTGGAACGCCCTCCGGGCGGGCTCGGACGTGCTGGTGGTCGCCCCGACCGGCTCCGGCAAGACACTGGCCGCCTTCCTCGCCGCCCTGGACCAGCTGGCCTCGGCCCCGCCCCCGGCCGATCCCAGGAAGCGCTGCCGGGTGCTCTACGTGTCCCCGCTGAAGGCCCTGGCCGTCGACGTCGAGCGGAACCTGCGCAGTCCGCTGACCGGCATCCGCCAGGAGTCGGTGCGCCTGGGCCTGCCCGAGCCCGAGATCAGGGTCGGCATCCGCTCCGGTGACACCCCGGCGGCCGAGCGCCGCGCCCTGTCCACCCGCCCGCCGGACATCCTGATCACCACCCCCGAGTCGCTGTTCCTGATGCTGACGTCGGCCGCGCGGGACGCGCTCACGGGCGTGGAGACGGTGATCCTGGACGAGGTCCACGCGGTCGCGGGCACCAAGCGGGGCGCGCACCTCGCGCTCTCCCTGGAACGGCTGGACGAGCTGCTGCCCAGGCCCGCGCGCCGGATCGGCCTGTCGGCGACGGTGCGCCCGGTGGACGAGGTGGCACGGTACTTGTCCCCGCGCCGCAAGGTGGAGATCGTCCAGCCGGAGTCCGGCAAGGAGTTCGACCTCTCCGTCGTCGTCCCGGTCGAGGACATGGGCGAGCTGGGCGGCGCCCCGGCCGCCGACGCCGCCGAGGGCGCCGAGCGGCCGTCGATCTGGCCGCACGTGGAGGAGCGGATCGCCGATCTGGTCCAGGCCCACCGGTCCACGATCGTCTTCGCCAACTCCCGCCGGCTGGCGGAGCGGCTGTGCAACCGGCTCAACGAGATCGCGTACGAGCGGGCGACGGGCGAGCCCCTGGACGAGCATCACTCCCCGGCCCAGCTGATGGGCGGTTCGGGCGCCGCCCAGGGTGCCCCGCCGGTGATCGCCCGCGCGCACCACGGCTCGGTCTCCAAGGAGCAGCGCGCCCTGGTGGAGGAGGACCTGAAGGCGGGCCGGCTGCCGGCGGTGGTCGCCACCTCCAGCCTGGAGCTCGGCATCGACATGGGTGCGGTGGACCTCGTCGTCCAGGTCGAGTCCCCGCCCTCGGTGGCCTCGGGCCTGCAGCGCGTAGGGCGCGCGGGACACCAGGTCGGTGCCGTCTCCACCGGTGTCGTCTTCCCGAAGTACCGCGGTGACCTGGTGCAGGCGGCCGTGGTGACCGAGCGGATGCGCTCGGGTTCGATCGAGTCCCTGCGGGTGCCCGCGAACCCGCTGGACGTCCTCGCGCAGCAGCTGGTCGCCATGACGGCGCTGGAGTCCTGGCAGTTCGACGACCTGCTGGCCGTGGCCCGCCGCGCGGCCCCGTTCGCCTCGCTGCCCGAGTCGGCGTTCACGGCGGTCCTCGACATGCTCGCGGGCCGCTACCCGTCGGACGCGTTCGCGGAACTGCGCCCGCGCGTGGTCTGGGACCGCGTGACCGGCGAGATCACCGGCCGCCCGGGCGCCCAGCGCCTCGCCGTCACCTCCGGCGGCACGATCCCCGACCGCGGGCTGTTCGGTGTCTTCCTCGCCGGTTCCGACCCGAAGAAGGGCGGCGGCCGGGTCGGCGAGCTGGACGAGGAGATGGTCTACGAGTCCCGGGTCGGTGACGTGTTCACCCTGGGCACGAGTTCCTGGCGGATCGAGGACATCACGCGCGACCGCGTCCTGGTCTCGCCCGCGCCGGGCGTGCCCGGCCGGCTGCCCTTCTGGAAGGGCGACCAGCTGGGCCGCCCGCTGGAGCTGGGCCGCGCGGTGGGCGCGTTCCTGCGCGAGGTCGGCTCGCTGTCCCGGGACGACGCGCGACTGCGGCTGCTCACGGCCGGCCTGGACGCGTGGGCGGCGGACAACGTGCTGTCCTACCTGGAGGAGCAGCGCGAGGCCTGCGGTCATGTCCCGGACGACCGCACGATCGTCGTGGAGCGGTTCCGTGACGAGCTGGGCGACTGGCGCGTCGTCGTCCACTCCCCCTTCGGCGCCCAGGTCCACGCCCCCTGGGCCCTCGCCCTCGGCGCCCGCCTGTCCGAGCGGTACGGCATGGACGCGCAGGTGATGCACGCCGACGACGGCATCGTGCTGCGCCTGCCCGACGCCGACCTGATGGGCATGGAGCTGCTCGACCAGGATCCGATGAGGACCGGCACGCCCCTCGACACGGCGGTCGACAGCGACCAGGCCCCGGTCGGCGCGGCCGACGTCGCCTTCGACAAGGGCGAGGTCGACCAGGTCGTCACCGACCAGGTCGGCGGATCGGCCCTGTTCGCCTCCCGGTTCCGCGAGTGCGCCGCCCGCGCGCTGCTGCTGCCGCGCCGCAACCCCGGCAAGCGCACCCCGCTGTGGCAGCAGCGCCAGCGGGCGGCGCAGCTGCTGCAGGTGGCGAGCGAGTTCGGCTCGTTCCCGATCGTCCTGGAAGCGGTCCGGGAATGCCTCCAGGACGTCTTCGACGTGCCCGGGCTGGTCGAGCTGATGGGTGACATCGAGTCCCGCAGGGTGCGCCTGGTCGAGGTGACCACCCCGGAGCCGTCCCCGTTCGCCCGCTCCCTGCTCTTCGGGTACGTGGCCCAGTTCCTGTACGAGGGCGACTCCCCGCTGGCCGAGCGGCGCGCCGCCGCGCTGTCGCTGGACTCGCGGTTGCTGGCCGAGCTGCTGGGCCAGGCGGAGCTGCGGGAACTGCTCGACGCGGAGGTGCTCACCGAGCTGGAGCGCGAGCTGCAGTGGCTCACCGAGGACCGCCGGATCAAGGACGTGGAGGGCGTCGCCGACGTGCTCCGGCTGCTCGGCCCGCTCACCGACGCGGAACTGGTGGCACGGGGCGCCGACCACCAGTGGGCGCGGGAGCTGGCCGGGGCCCGCCGGGCGATCAAGGTGCGGATCGCGGGGATCGACCACTGGGCGGCGGTGGAGGACGCGGGCCGGCTGCGGGACGCGCTCGGCACGGCGTTGCCGGTCGGCGTGCCGGAGGCGTTCACCGAGCCGGTCAAGGATCCGCTGGGTGACCTCCTCGCGCGGTACGCCCGCACCCACGGCCCGTTCACCTCGGCCACCGCAGCCGCCCGGTTCGGCCTGGGGGTGGCCGTCACCGAGGGCGCCCTGCAGCGGCTGGCCGCCGCCGGCCGGGTCGTACAGGGCGAGTTCCATCCGGCGGGCATCGGCCAGGAGTGGTGCGACGCGGCCGTGCTGCGCCGGTTGCGCCGCCGTTCCCTGGCGGCCCTGCGGCACGAGCTGGAGCCGGTGCCGCCCGCCGCGCTCGCCCAGTTCCTGCCGCAGTGGCAGCACATCGGCAGGGGGCACGGGCTGCGGGGCGTCGACGGGCTGGTGCGCGCGGTGGAGCAGCTGCAGGGCGCGTCCGTGCCGGCCTCCGCGCTGGAGAAGCTGGTGCTGCCCTCCCGCGTGGCCGGTTACACGCCCTCGATGCTCGACGAACTGACCGCCGCCGGTGAGGTGGTGTGGGCCGGCGCGGGTGCCCTGCCCGGCAAGGACGGCTGGGTCTGCCTCTACCTGGCGGACGCGGCCCCGCTGCTGCTCCCGGCTGCGCACCCGTTGGAGCTGACCGCGCTCCACCAGTCGGTCCTCGACACCCTCTCCGGCGGCTACGGCCTGTTCTTCCGGCAGATCGCCGACCAGGTCCGGGCGACCACGCACCCCGAGGCCACCGATCCCCAGCTTGCCGACGCGCTGTGGGATCTGGCCTGGTCGGGCCGGCTCACCAACGACACGCTGGCTCCGATGCGCGCTCTCCTGGGCTCGGGCCGCACGGCGGGGTCGACCGCGCACCGGGCCAAGCGTGCCGTCCCGCGCGGGCGGTACGGCTCCCTGACGGCGGCCGCGCGCACCGCGTCCCGCACCGGCCCGCCGACCGTGGCCGGCCGCTGGTCACTGCTGCCCGCGGCCGAGCCGGACGCCACCGTGCGCGCGCACGCCCTGGCCCGCACCCTGCTGGACCGGCACGGCGTGGTCACCCGGGGCGCGGTCGCCGCCGAGGGCGTCGAGGGAGGCTTCTCGGCGGTGTACCGGGTGCTGTCGGCCTTCGAGGAGACTGGTCAGGCCCGGCGGGGTTACGTGGTCGAGGGCCTGGGCGCGGCCCAGTTCGCGATGGACGGCGCGGTCGACCGCCTGCGCGCGGTGGCGAACGCCCGGGAGCGGGCCGAGGGCCTGCCCGCCCCGGCCGGACCGGGCGGCTTCGGCTTCCCGGGCGCCGCCGACGGCTTCGCCGGACCGGCCGCCGCGAACCCGTTCGACGAAACGGACGGCGCACCGGGAGGAACGGACGCCACCTCGCACGGCCACGCCTCCCCCGGCGTCTTCGACACGCCCGCCGACGGTTTCGCCCACCCCGGCCTGGACGGCGACTTCACCTGGCCGCCGCAGGACCGCCCCGCCCCCGACGGCGACCAGGCACCGCCCCAGGGCCCCGCCGACCCGTTCGCCTCCCCCGGCTACGGCGGCCCCCGCGGCAGCTCCGCCCCGTACAACGGCCCGGCCCCCTACGGCCCGGCCGCCTACGGAAGGGCCCCGCACCGCGGCTTCGGCAACGGCCGTACGGGCGCCCCCGCACCCGACCCCCGCGCCGTGGTTCTCGCCGCGGCCGACCCCGCGAACGCCTACGGTTCCGCGTTGCCCTGGCCGGAGCCGCCGACCGGGGCCGGTCACAAGCCGGGGCGCAAGGCCGGTTCGCTGGTCGTCCTGGTGGAGGGCGAGCTGACGCTGTACATGGAACGCGGCGGCAAGACCCTGCTGGCGTGGCCCGCCACACCGGACACCGCGGCGCCGGACGATCCCCGCCTGCGGACGGCGGCCGAGGCACTGGCCGCGGCGGCCCGCGCGGGCTCCCTCGGCACGGTCACGGTCGAGCGGATCAACGGCACCCAGGCCCTGACCTCCCCCATGGGCACCCTGCTGGAGGCCGCGGGATTCGTGGCGACACCGCGCGGCCTGCGGCTGCGGGTCTGACCGGCACCGGGCCGCGGGCACGGCCTGCCCCGGCCCGCCGGCCCGCCGGCCGCCGCCCTGCCCGCCGGCCGCCGCCCGAGCCGGCGCACCATCCCGCACCGAACCAGCCGTCCCACCGCACCCCAGACGGCCACCTACCCGTCTCCCCACCCCACCGGACTCCACCCGGACGCCCCCCGGCACCCCAACCACCCCGGCCCCGTCGTGGCACCCTTGACGCATGCCCGAAGGTGACACGGTCTGGCAGGCCGCGCGGCGGCTGCACGAGGCGCTCGCGGGCAAGCCGCTGACGCGGAGCGACTTCCGCGTGCCGAAGTACGCGACGGTCGACCTCGCCGGCCGCAGGGTGCTGAGCACGATCCCGCGCGGCAAACACCTGCTGACGCGGATCGAGGGCGGCCTGACCCTCCACACGCACCTGCGCATGGAGGGCGCGTGGAAGGTCTTCGACGCCGGCGAGCGCTGGCGGGGCGGGCCCGCGTACCAGATCCGGGCGGTGCTGGCCACCTCGGACCGGACGGCCGTCGGCTACCGCCTGCCGGTCGTGGAGCTGCTGCGCACGACCGAGGAGGAACGGATCGTCGGCCATCTGGGCCCCGACCTGCTGGGCCCGGACTGGGACCCCGGGCGCGCCCTGGCCAACGTCCTCGCCGACCCGGGCCGCCAGCTCGGCGAGGCCCTGCTGGACCAGCGCAATCTGGCGGGCATCGGCAACGTCTACAAGAGCGAACTGTGCTTCCTGCTCGGCGTGACCCCCTGGCTGCCGGCCGGCGCGCTCCCCGCCGACCGCGCCGAGAAGCTGCCCGGTCTGGCCAAGCGGCTGCTGGAGGCGAACCGTGACCGTCCGGTCCGGCAGACCACCGGTCTGCCCCGGTACGACCTGTTCGTCTACGGGCGCGCACCCCGCCCGTGCCTGCGCTGCCACACCCCCGTCCGGGTGGCCGACCAAGGCGACGGCTCCCAGGAACGACCGACCTACTGGTGCCCCACCTGCCAGACGGGCCCCGCGCCGGCGCCGGGCTCCCCCCAGCGCTGGCGGGACAAGTACCCCCGCCGCGCCGGCTGACCACCGGTGCCGAGCCGACCGCCCCACGGTGCGAGCGGCGCCCGGCAATTGACGACCCGTCAGATGTGCTCGTACCGTCACCTGCATGGCCCTCACCGCGTACGACCTCAGCGGACGCACCGCCTTCGTCACCGGAGCCGCCGGCGGGATCGGGCGGGCCTCCGCCGTACTGCTCGCCGAGGCGGGTGCGAGGGTGCACTGCGCGGACCAGGACCCGGACGGCCTGCACGGCACGGCCGCGCTGATCGAGGAGCGCGGCGGCACGGCACGCGTCCACGTCCTCGACGTCACCGACCGGGCCCGGCTCGGTGAGGCGGTCAGGTCCTGCGAGCGACTGGACGTGCTGGCGGCGATCGCCGGGATCATGCACAGCAGCCCGGTGCTGGAGACCCGGGACGAGGACCTCGACCGGGTGCTGGACGTCAACTTCAAGGGAGTGCTGTACGCCTGCCAGGAGGCGGCCCGTCTGATGCTCGCCCGGGGGACCCGCGGCAGCATCGTCACCATGGCCTCGGGCGCGGTCGACACCGGCGGCGCCGGGCTGCTCTGCTACGGCGCGGCCAAGGCGGCCGTCGTCCAGCTGACCAGGACGCTCGCCACCGAGGTCGGTCCGCACGGCATCCGGGTCAACGCGGTCGCGCCGGGCTGGATCCGCACCCCCATGACCGACCGCCACGACCGCGAGGCGCAGGCGCACACGGAGGCGGCGATGACCCGGCTGGCCCCGCTGGGCCGGGTCGGCGAGCCGGCCGACGTCGCGCACGCGGTGCTGTACCTGGCGTCGGACGCGTCGGCCTTCACGACGGGTCAGATACTTCGCCCGAACGGGGGTGCGGTGATGCCCTGGTGACGTCCCCGGCGCGCCAGGCGGCCGCCCAGCGCCCCGCCGGTACGGCCCCGGTCGCGTGTCCCTTGGGCGCACAGTGCACGGGCAGCAGGCTGAGCCCCCACCCGCCGGCCACGACGGCCCCTTCCAGCACACCCGGGTCGCGGCCCGCGGCGATCCGCAGTACGGCGCACCACCACACCGCACCGAGCCCGAGCGCCACCACCCGGCGCACTATTCGCCCCGCCATGCCGCCACCACCTCCAGCCGGACGCTAGACCGCCACCCCGATCGCCGGGAAGGCGCACCGAGGGCTCACTGATGCAGCGCCGGGAGGAAACAGTCCGTCCGGCATGGAGGGGGCCGGCCGCTTACGCGTTCTCCGCCTGGAACATCCAGTGGTGTTTCTCCAGGTCGGCGGTGATCCCGATAAAGATGTCCTGGGTGACCGGGTCGGGCGCCCCGGTGGCCTCCACCCGGTCCCGCATCCGGGTGATCACCGCGCCCAGGGCGTCCACCATCGCCCCGACCGCGTCCGTGTCCTTGATCCACCCCGCGGGAGTGGTCTTGATGCCGCTGCTGGAGGCCACCGTGCCGGCGCGTCCGTCGGGCGGGATGCCCAGCGCCGAGGCGCGCTCGGCCACCGTGTCCATGTGCGTGCGGGCGGAGTCGACCACCTCGTCCAGCTGCAGGTGGACGGAGCGGAAGCGGGGCCCGACGATGTTCCAGTGGATCTGCTTGGCGACCAGGGCGAGGTCCACGAGGTCGACCACCGCGCTCTGCAGCGCCTCCGACACGGTTTTCAGGTCCGTGTCGGCCAAGGGGCTCTTCACGACGTACATCCGCTTCCTCCGGTGCGTGGGGCGCCGTCACGTCCCCTCCACGATGACCGCACCGCACGACCTCGGCAAACGCACGCCGGACGGGTGAGGAGCGACGAAAGCCCCGGACGGCTCCCCAGGTCTTCCTGGGACAGCCGGCCGGGGCTTTCCACGTCTCGTATCGCTGGGCCGCGCGCACGCACCTCAGGCGGCGACGACGTCCACCGCCTCCGCGGGCGCCTTGATGGTCACCCGTTCCGGTGGCACACCGGTCACCGACACCGAACCCAGCATCGGACGAACCGGCGCGGGCACGGGCTCGGTGGCCCGGGCGGACTGGGCCAGTTCGGCGAGCGCCAGCTCGTCGCTCACTTCCCGCATGAGTTCCGACATCCGTACGTCCAGCGCGTCGCAGATGGCGGCGAGCAGCTCGGAGGAAGCCTCCTTCTGCCCCCGCTCCACCTCGGAGAGATAGCCGAGTGAGACTCGGGCGGACGAGGAGACTTCGCGCAGAGTACGGCCCTGGCGTTGGCGCTGCCGACGCAGCACGTCACCCAGCAGGCGACGGAGCAGAATCATCGGTGGCTCCCTCCTCGGACCGCGTAGCCGCATCCTTCTCGCCCCACCGTACCGCCTTGCGCCGCGGCCGTGCGGGGAGCGATGTCGTGTTCACTCAGGGCTGCAAACATCAAAACCCCCCGTTCCGTTCCGTATCCTGTGCCCGCTCATTCCCAGTCTGTTCGCCCGCAAGCTGCTCCAGGAGCACTGCGAGTACGCTCCGTACACTCTCCATACGAATTTCCGCACGGCTGCCGTTCAACCGCAGACCCTCGACTTTTCCGCCACCGGCAGAACCGTCCCGGTCGGTGAGCGGTCCGTCGACGGCCACGAAGACCGTCCCGACGGGCTGTCCGTCCTGCGGATCGGGGCCGGCGACACCGGTGGTCGCCATGCCCCAGTCGGCCCGCAGGGCCTTGCGGACGCCGGCCGCCATCTGGCCCGCGACCTGCGGATCCACCGCTCCGCGCTGGGCCAGTAGGGCGGCGTCGACCCCCAGCAACGCGTGCTTCAGATCGGTGGCGTAGGCGGTGATCGAGCCGCGGAACACCCGGGAGGCACCGGGCACCGCGGTGATCTCCGCCGCTACCAGGCCACCGGTCAGCGACTCGGCGACGGCAAGGGTCTGGCCCCTCACGGTCAGTAGTCGCACCAGTTCGGTGGCCGCGGAACTCACGCTTCCTTCTCCTCCGACGCCGCTGCGCGCTCGGCGATTCCCCGCCGGCGCAGCACAATGGCTTGTCTTACGTAGTCGAGGCCGGTCACGACCGTGAGAACGACCGCCACGGCCATCACCCAGAACCTCAGGCTGGCCAGCCACCCCGTCAGCGCCAGGACGTACATCCCGACGGCCACGCCCTGGGTGAGCGTCTTCAGCTTGCCGCCCCGGCTGGCGGGGATCACGCCGTAGCGAATGACCAGAAAACGCAGCAGCGTGATGCCGAGTTCCCGGCCGAGGATCACGGCCGTCACCCACCAGGGCAGATCGCCGAGGGCGGACAGGCAGATGAGCGCCGCACCCATGATGGCCTTGTCGGCGATGGGGTCGGCGATCTTCCCGAAGTCGGTGACGAGGTTGTAGGTGCGCGCCAGATGACCGTCGAACAGATCGGTGATCATGGCGATGGCGAAGGCGGCCCAGGCCACGGAGCGCCAGGCCGGGTCGTAGCCGCCGCCGGTCAGCATCAGGGCCACGAAGCCGGGCACCAGGAGCAGGCGGAGCATGGTCAGTAGATTGGCGACGTTCCAGACGCTCGCCTGGTTGACGGCCGCGGCCGCGATCTTCGCGCCGCGCGCGGGCTTGCCGCCGCCGTCGGGCGCCGCGGCCGGGCCCGCGGCGGAACCGGAGACCTCGGACCGGGTTCCGTCCGCAGCGGCGGCGGCACCCCGGGCACCCGGCGCGCCGGAGGAGCCGCCCGCGGCGGATGCCGGGACTCCGGTCATCTGCCCGCCTCCTCACTACACGCGAGCGAGCCGGTCAGCGGCTCGGCCACCAGGTCGACGCCTTCCGTGCCGACCACCTTCGCCTCGACCATACGTCCGACCCTCAGACCCGCGCCGCTCGTGAGCAGGACCTGGCCGTCGGTCTCCGGCGCCTGGTGCGCGGCGCGGCCGTGCACCCCCTCCTCGGCGTCGACCGACTCCACCAGGACCCGCAGGGTCTCGCCGACGCGCTCCTCGGCGCGCTGCGAGACGAGTTCCTCGGCGAGCCGGGAGATGTGGGCCAGGCGCTCGGCGACGACGTCCTCGTCCAGCTTGTCGTCGTAGGTCGCCGCTTCCGTGCCCTCCTCGTCGGAGTAGCCGAAGACGCCGATGGCGTCCAGCCGGGCGCCGTTCAGGAAGCGCTCCAGTTCGCCCAGGTCGGACTCGGTCTCGCCGGGGAAGCCGACGATGAAGTTGGAGCGCACGCCGGCCTCGGGGGCCTTGCTGCGGATGGTGTCGAGCAGCTCCAGGAAGCGGTCGGTGTCACCGAAGCGGCGCATGGCGCGCAGCACGCCGGGCGCCGAGTGCTGGAAGGAGAGGTCGAAGTACGGGGCGACCTTGGGGGTCGAGGTCAGGACGTCGATGAGGCCGGGGCGCATCTCGGCCGGCTGCAGGTAGCTCACCCGGACCCGCTCGATGCCGTCGACCTCGGCCAGCTCCGGCAGCAGGGACTCCAGCAGGCGGATGTCGCCGAGGTCCTTGCCGTACGAGGTGTTGTTCTCGGAGACCAGCATGATCTCCTTGACGCCCTGCTCGGCCAGCCAGCGGGTCTCGTTCAGGACGTCGCTGGGGCGGCGGGAGATGAAGGAGCCACGGAAGGACGGGATGGCGCAGAAGGAGCAGCGCCGGTCGCAGCCGGAGGCCAGCTTGACCGAGGCGACCGGGGAGCCGTCCAGGCGGCGGCGCAGGGGCGCGCGGGGGCCGGAGGCCGGCGCGACGCCCTCCGGGAGGTCGGCGGGGGCGTGGCCGGGCAGGGCCACCGCGGCGGCCGACTCCTGGCGCTCGGCCGGGCTGATCGGCAGCAGCTTGCGGCGGTCGCGCGGGGTGTGAGCGGCGTGGATGCCGCCGGACAGGATGGTCTGCAGGCGGTCGGAGATGTCCGTGTAGTCGTCGAAGCCGAGCACGCCGTCGGCCTCGGGCAGCGCCTCGGCCAGCTCCTTGCCGTACCGCTCGGCCATGCAGCCGACCGCCACGACGGCCTGGGTTCTCCCATGGTTCTTGAGGTCGTTGGCCTCCAGGAGGGCGTCGACGGAGTCCTTCTTCGCGGCTTCCACGAAGCCACAGGTGTTGACCACGGCGACGTCGGCGTCCGCGGCGTCGTCGACGAGCTGCCAGCCGTCCGCCTCCAAACGGCCTGCGAGCTCCTCGGAATCCACCTCGTTACGAGCGCAGCCGAGAGTGACGAGTGCGACGGTACGGCGTTCAGGCATGGGCTCAAGACTACTTTGTCTCGCTGACAGCCCACGTCGACGGGGTTGGCCGAGCACGGCCGACTCCGTCACACCCGCCGGGCCGGACCCGTCAGCCCGCCACCGGGTCGCCCTTGGTGTAGGTGAGCCGCTCCACCGCGCCGGGCCGGAAGGTGTCCTCGATCTTCTTGCCGTTGACGTACAGCTCGATCGCGCCGGCGTCGCCCAGGATCAGGTTGATCTTGGCGCTGTCCTGGAAGGTCTTGGACTGCCCCTTCTTCAGCAGCCCGTCGAAGAGCATCCGCCCGTTGTGGTCCTTGGCGGAGATCCAGCTGCGTCCGTTGGGGGCGCTGACCTGGACGGTCACCTTGTCCTGGGGCGCGGCGGCGATGGCGCTGTCGGACGGCTCGCCGGTCGGCTCGGCGGGCTTGAGCCTCCTCGGCGTGGGCGAGGCGGACTTCACCGTGGCCGGCTTGGTGCCCTCGGCGACGGGCGACTTGGCGTCGCCGGAGCCGTCGCCGCCCTTGAACGCGGTGAACCCGACGAATCCGATCACGACGACGATCGCGGCGACCATCGCCGCGGTCCAGTTCGGGCCGCGCCGCTCGGGCCTGATCCGCTCCGCCTCGAACAGGGGTGCGGCGGGGGTGGGCGCGGGCCGGCCGCCGTGCTCGGCGTCGTACTGGGCGATCAGCGGCTCGGGATCGAGGTGGACGGCCCTGGCCAGCGTGCGGATGTGCCCACGGGCGTACACGGCGCCGCCACAGGGGGCGAAGTCGTCCCGTTCGATCGCGTGCACGATGGCCATACGGACACGAGTGGCACTGCTGACGTCGTCCACGGTGAGCCCGGCCGCGATCCGCGCCTGCTGCAGCGCGCGGCCCACGGTGGGACGGGCTTCCTGGGACTCGTCTGGGAACGGACGCTCGTCTTCAGGGGAGTTGCCGATGGACACGGGGGCGCCTTTCGAGCGTGTAGCCACCTGTGCTGGAAGCTCAGTCTAGGGGGGGTACGAAAGGGTGGGGCAACCGGGCGGTAGGACTTTGTACGCCATCGGAATGGCCCGACATCCCGGGGACGCGACAGGCAGGTACCCCAGGATCCGGGCCCTACCTGTCCTCTCGCTCAACTGGACGTACGACAAACGGAAACGGTTGCTCACGGACATCTAACAGGTGGATCACGGCGATCCCGCCAGCCGGCGTAACCCACGTCCGCCGAACGGCCCTTCACCTCTCACCCTTCGCCCCTCACCCGTCGGACTCCCCGCGGATCACGGCGAGCACACCGTCCAGCTCGTCAGGCTTCACGAGAACGTCACGCGCCTTGGAGCCCTCGCTCGGACCGACGATGTTGCGGGACTCCATGAGGTCCATGAGCCGCCCGGCCTTGGCGAAGCCGACGCGCAGCTTCCGCTGGAGCATCGAGGTCGACCCGAACTGGGTGGAGACGACCAGCTCGGCCGCCTGGCACAGCAGGTCCAGGTCGTCGCCGATGTCCTCGTCGATCTCCTTCTTCTGCTTGCTGCCCACGGTGACGTCGTCCCGGAAGACGGGCGCCATCTGCTCCTTGCAGTGCCGGACGACGACCGCGACCTCCTCCTCGGTCACGAAGGCGCCCTGCATACGGGTCGGCTTGTTCGCGCCCATCGGCAGGAACAGGCCGTCGCCCTTGCCGATCAGCTTCTCGGCACCCGGCTGGTCGAGGATGACCCGGGAGTCGGCGAGCGAGGAGGTGGCGAAGGCCAGCCGGGAGGGCACGTTGGCCTTGATCAGGCCGGTGACCACGTCGACCGAGGGCCGCTGGGTGGCGAGGACCAGGTGGATGCCGGCCGCGCGCGCGAGCTGCGTGATGCGCACGATCGCGTCCTCGACGTCCCGCGGGGCCACCATCATCAGGTCC
>NZ_BNBF01000013.1:10990-13221 GCF_014654935.1 Streptomyces capoamus | reverse complement strand
GCCAGCTCGTCGACGATCACCAGCAGGTACGGGTACGGCTGCAGCTCCCGCTCACTGCCCTCGGGCGGCTTGACCTTGCCCTCGCGCACCGCCCGGTTGAAGTCGTCGATGTGCCGGTAGCCGTAGGCGGCCAGGTCGTCGTAGCGGAGGTCCATCTCGCGCACCACCCACTGCAGCGCCTCGGCGGCCCGCTTGGGATTGGTGATGATCGGCGTGATCAGGTGCGGGATGCCCTCGTAGGCGGTCAGCTCGACCCGCTTGGGGTCGACCAGGATCATCCGGACGTCCTCCGGGGTCGCCCGCATCATGACCGAGGTGATCAGGCAGTTGATGCAGGACGACTTGCCGGAGCCGGTGGCGCCGGCGACCAGCATGTGCGGCATCTTCGCCAGCGAGTGCATGACGTACCCGCCCTCGACGTCCTTGCCGAAGGCGACGAGCATCGGGTCGTCGTCCTCGGCGGACTCCGCGAGGCGCAGCACATCCCCGAGGTTGACCATCTCCCGGTCCGTGTTCGGGATCTCGATGCCCACGGCGGACTTGCCGGGGATCGGGCTGATGATCCGCACGTCGGGGCTGGCGACGGCGTAGGCGATGTTCTTGGTCAGCGCGGTGATCCGCTCCACCTTCACGGCGGGACCGAGCTCGACCTCGTAGCGGGTGACCGTCGGGCCGCGGGTGAAGCCGGTGACGGCCGCGTCGACCTTGAACTCGGTGAACACCTGGGTGAGCGAGGCGACGACCGCGTCGTTGGCGGCACTGCGCGCCTTGCCCGGGCCGCCGCGGGTCAGCAGGTCCAGCGAGGGCAGCGCGTAGGTGATGTCACCGGACAGCTGGAGCTGCTCCGCGCGCGCGGGCAGGTCCCGGGGCTCCTCGGGGGCCTTCTTGGTCAGGTCGGGGACGGTGCCGGTGGTCGGCTTGTCCCGCCGGGGGCGGGCGGCCGGGACCTGCGCGGGCGCGGGAGCCGAGGGGACGGCGGGAGCGGGCACCGGGGTGGTGTCCTCGCGCTCGCCCGCGCTCACCCCCTGGGTGAGGTCGGCGACCAGCGGGGACGGCGGCATGCCGTGCTGCACGGCACCGTCGAGCGCGGCGGCCGCGGCGGAGGCCACGTCCACGGCGTCCGGATGCCGCTGCGGGTCCGGCTGGGGCAGCGCGGAGCGCCTGGGGCGCCCGCGGCGCTGGGTGAGGGCCTCCTCCTCGGCGTACTCCGGGTCGTACGCCCGGGCGGCGCCCGGGCGCCGGCGCGGGCGCGCGGGCGTGGCCTCGCGCCACTGATCGTCGTAGTCCTCGTCGTCCACGATCCCGAACCGGTCGGCCTCCGGATCGTGCAGCAGGCCGAGGTGGACGCCGAGCAGGCGCAGCCGCTGCGGGATGGCGTTGACCGGCGTGGCGGTGACCACGAGCAGCCCGAAGACCGTCACCAGCACCAGCATGGGGACGGCGAGCACCTCGCTCATGGTGTACGTCAGCGGGGTGGCCGCCGCCCAGCCGATGAGACCGCCGGCATCCCTTATGCCCTGCATGCCGGCGCTGCGCGCGGGCGAGCCGCAGGCGATGTGGACCTGGCCGAGCACGCCGATGACGAGCGCGGACAGGCCGATCACGATCCGTCCGTTGGCCTCCGGCTTCTCCGGGTGCCGCACGAACCGTACGGCGATCACCGCGAGCAGTATCGGCACCAGGAGGTCGAGCCGGCCGAAGGCGCCGGTGACGAGGATCTCGACCAGGTCGCCGACGGGTCCCCGCAGGTCCGCCCAGGTGCCGGCGGCGACGATCAGCGCGAGGGCGAAGAGCAGCAGCGCGATGCCGTCCTTGCGGTGGGCCGGGTCGAGGTTCTTCGCGCCCTGCCCTATGCCGCGGAAGACGGCGCCGACGGCGTGCGCCAGGCCGAGCCAGAGGGCGCGCGCGAGCCGGTACACGCCCCCGGTGGGGCTGGGTGCCGGTCTCGCGGGCGCGACCTTCCTCACCGCGGCCTTCTTGGCGGGCGCCTTCCTGGCCGGGACCTTCTTCGCGGCGGCCTTCCTCGCCGGAGCCTTCGCGGGAGCGGCCGCCTTCCTGGCGGGCTTCTTGGCTGCGGAGGGACGTGAGGCCATGGGTGTGAGGTTACCGGTGGAGACGACTGCGGACACGTGTGCCCACAGCTTCACCCGTTCGTGTCGTGCCTGCCGGGGCGCGAAACTGACGCACGCTCATCCGCAACCGCGTCCCGGCGCGGGTCAGTTCTGCGAGGG
>NZ_BNBF01000013.1:10428-10946 GCF_014654935.1 Streptomyces capoamus | reverse complement strand
CACCGGGGCGCCCGCGCCGCCCGCGCCCGGCTCCAGCGCGTCGAGGGCCCGGCGCAATCCGGTGAGCTTACGCTCGAGATGCGCCGCCGTGGCCACCGCCGCCGCGTCCGCGGAGTCGTCGTCCAGCTGCTTGGACAGTGCCTCCGCCTGCTCCTCGACGGCCGCGAGCCGCGCGGACAGCTCGGCGAGCAGGCCGGCCGACTCCTTGCCGGCGACACCGCCCTTGCCGCCGCCCTCCAACTGCAGCCGCAGCAGCGCGGCCTGCTCACGGAGCTGGCAGTTCTTCATGTACAGCTCGACGAAGACCGAGACCTTCGCACGCAGCACCCACGGGTCGAACGGCTTGGAGATGTAGTCCACCGCGCCCGCCGCGTAGCCCCGGAAGGTGTGGTGCGGGCCGTGGTTGATCGCCGTGAGGAAGATGATCGGGATGTCCCGGGTCCGCTCGCGCCGCTTGATGTGCGCGGCGGTCTCGAACCCGTCCATGCCCGGCATCTGGACATCCAGCAGAATGACCG
>NZ_BNBF01000013.1:10172-10394 GCF_014654935.1 Streptomyces capoamus | reverse complement strand
CGAAATCGTCCGTGAGCAGTGCTTTGAGCGCTTCCTCCCCGCTCGATGCCCGCACCAGCGTCTGATCGAGCGCAGAGAGGATGGCCTCCAGCGCCAGCAGATTCTCCGGCCGGTCATCGACCAGGAGGATCTTGGCCTTCTGCACCATGGCCCGCCCTCCTCGCCCCGGCGGTACACCGGGCGCCGCCCCAGGGGACGACTCCCTTTCGCCGCCCGTCCTTG
>NZ_BNBF01000013.1:6766-10129 GCF_014654935.1 Streptomyces capoamus | reverse complement strand
TGCCGGTCATCGTAGCCGCACCCCGCCCGTCGACACACCCTGTCACCGCGATGTCACTGTGCACGTACCGGAAACGCGGCCCGTCCCCGCACAGTTCCCGGAATACGGGATTCCGTGCGTCTCCGGCCTCCATCATGCAGCAACTCCCGGCACCCGCCGGAAGTTCCCCCGGCACGTGCCGGGTGCCCGCCCGCGGGGCCGGTCACGCTCACTGGGCCCTCATCCACTGGCGCATCACCGACAGCAGGTGGTCGGGATCGACCGGCTTGGTGACGTAGTCGGAGGCGCCCGACTCGATCGCCTTCTCCCGGTCGCCCTTCATCGCCTTCGCCGTCAGCGCGATGATCGGCAGGCCCGCGAACTGCGGCATCCTGCGGATCGCGGTGGTCGTCGCGTACCCGTCCATCTCGGGCATCATGATGTCCATCAGGACGACCGCCACGTCGTCGTGCTGCTCCAGCACCTCGATGCCCTCACGGCCGTTCTCGGCGTACAGCACCGACAGGCCGTGCTGTTCCAGCACGCTGGTGAGCGCGAACACGTTGCGGATGTCGTCGTCCACGATCAGCACCTTCTCGCCGCCGAAGCGCACCGCGCGGCCCTGCTGCGGCGCGTGCTCCTGCTCCGGGACGGCCGTCCACTGCTCGGGCCGCGGCGCCTCCTGCGGCAGGCTCCGCCGCCGGCGCCGGAAGAGCGCGGCCGGGCCGTTCTGCGTCTCCCGGTACGACTTCACCTCGGCCGGCGTCTCGATCTCCGCCGCGGACAGCTCCGACGCCAGCCGCGCCTCGGCGGCGGCGACCAGGTCACCCGCCTCCAGCGCGGGCACGGACTGCTGGTAGCCCTGCGGCGGCAGCTCGCTCGGGTGCAGCGGCAGGTACAGCGTGAACGTCGAGCCGCGGCCCGGTTCGCTCTGCGCGTGGATCTCGCCGCCGAGCAGCTGCGCGATCTCCCGCGAGATCGACAGCCCCAGTCCGGTGCCGCCGTACTTGCGGCTCGTGGTGCCGTCCGCCTGCTTGAACGCCTCGAAGATCACCCGCATCTTGCTGGCCGCGATGCCGATACCGGTGTCCGTCACCGAGAACGCGATCAGCGGCCCGTCCGGATCCGTCAGCGAACCGGCCTCCAGCAGCTGCTCGCGGATGCCCGCCGGAACGTCCGCGGCCGCCGGCCGGATCACCAGCTCCACCGATCCGGAGTCGGTGAACTTCACCGCGTTGGACAGCAGGTTGCGCAGCACCTGCAGCAGCCGCTGCTCGTCGGTGTGCAGGGTGGCCGGCAGCTCCGGGGACACCCGCACGGACAGGTCCAGGCCCTTCTCCGCGGTCAGCGGCCGGAACGTGGCCTCGACGTAGTCCACGAGCTGGACCAGCGCGATACGCGTCGGCGAGACGTCCATCTTGCCCGCCTCGACCTTCGACAGGTCCAGAATGTCGTTGATCAGCTGGAGCAGGTCGGAGCCGGCGCCGTGGATGGTCTCGGCGAACTCCACCTGCTTCGGCGAGAGGTTGCCCTCGGCGTTGTCCGCGAGCAGCTTCGCCAGGATGAGCAGCGAGTTGAGCGGGGTGCGCAGCTCGTGCGACATGTTGGCGAGGAACTCGCTCTTGTAGCGCATCGAGACCGCGAGCTGCTCGGCACGCTCCTCCAGGACCTGCCGGGCCTCCTCGATCTCGGTGTTCTTCACCTCGATGTCCCGGTTCTGCCGGGCCAGCAGCTCGGCCTTCTCCTCCAGTTCCGCGTTGGAGGCCTGCAGCGCCTTCTGCCGGTTCTCCAGCTCGGCCGACCGCTCCCGCAGCTGCTCGGTCAGCTCCTGCGACTGCTTGAGCAGCTGCTCGGTCTTGGTGTTCACCGAGATGGTGTTGACGCTGGTCGCGATCATCTCGGCGATCTGGTTGAGGAAGTCCTTCTGGATGTGCGTGAACGGCGTGAAGGACGCCAGCTCGATCACGCCGAGCACGTTGCCCTCGAACAGCACCGGCAGCACGATCACCTGCGCGGGCGGCGCCTCGCCGAGCCCCGAGGAGATCTTCAGGTAGCCGCTGGGCGCCCGGTCCACCAGGATCGTGCGCTTCTCCTGGGCGGCCGTGCCGATCAGCGCCTCACCGGGCCGGAACGACGTCGGCATGGAGCCCATCGAGTAGCCGTACGAACCCAGCATCCGCAGCTCGTAGTCGTCCTCGCCGTTGCCGACGTCCTTGCCCTCCATCAGCGGCATCGCCAGGAAGAACGCCCCGTGCTGCGCGGACACCACCGGCGTCAGCTCGCTCATGATCAGCGAGGCCACGTCCTCTAGGTCCCGGCGGCCCTGCATCAGGGCCGAGATACGGGCCAGGTTGCCCTTGAGCCAGTCCTGCTCCTTGTTGGCGATCGTGGTGTCGCGCAGGTTGGCGATCATCTTGTTGATGTAGTCCTGCAGTTCCTGGATCTCGCCGGACGCGTCCACGTCGATCTTCAGGTTCAGGTCGCCGCGGGTCACCGCGGTCGCCACGCGCGCGATGGCCCGCACCTGACGGGTCAGGTTCCCGGCCATCTCGTTCACCGACTCGGTCAGGTCGCGCCAGGTCCCGTCGACGTCCCGCACCCGTGCCTGCCCGCCCAGCTGGCCCTCCGTACCCACCTCGCGGGCCACGCGTGTGACCTCCTCGGCGAAGCTGGACAGCTGATCGACCATGGTGTTGATCGTCGTCTTCAGTTCGAGGATTTCACCGCGGGCGTCAATGTCGATCTTCTTGGTCAAGTCGCCCTTGGCGATGGCCGTGGTCACCATGGCGATGTTGCGCACCTGACCGGTCAGGTTGGACGCCATCTGGTTCACCGACTCGGTGAGGTCCTTCCAGGTGCCGGCCACACCGGGCACGTGCGCCTGACCACCCAGGATGCCGTCCGTGCCCACCTCGCGCGCCACCTTGGTCACCTGGTCGGCGAACGAACTCAGCGTCTTGACCATGGTGTTGATGGTGTCGGCGAGCTGCGCCACCTCACCGCGCGCCTCGATCGTCACCTGCCGCGTCAGGTCACCGTTGGCGACCGCGGCGGCCACCTGCGAGATGTTCCGCACCTGCATGGTCAGGTTGTTGGCCATCAGGTTGACGTTGTTGCTCAGGTCCTTCCAGATGCCGGTCACACCCGGTACGTGCGCCTGACCGCCCAGGATGCCCTCGGTGCCCACCTCACGGGCCACCCGGGTCACCTGCTCGGCGAAGCTCGACAGCTGGTCGACCATGGTGTTGACCGTGGTGACCAGCTCCAGGATCTCGCCCTTCGCGTCAACGGTGATCTTCTTCGACAGGTCGCCCTTGGCGACCGCCGTCGTCACCTCGGCGATGTTGCGCACCTGGATGGTCAGGTTGTTCGCCATGAAGTTCA
>NZ_BNBF01000013.1:0-6716 GCF_014654935.1 Streptomyces capoamus | reverse complement strand
CGGACTGCGTGAGGTCCTTCCAGGTGCCGGAGACACCCTGCACCTCGGCCTGACCGCCGAGGATGCCCTCCGTACCCACCTCACGGGCCACCCTGGTGACCTCCTGGGCGAACGACGACAGCTGGTCGACCATCGTGTTCAGGGTGTTCTTCAGCTCCAGGATCTCCCCGCGCGCGTCCACGGTGATCTTCTGGGAGAGGTCACCGCGCGCCACCGCCGTGGCGACCTGCGCGATGTTGCGTACCTGGGCCGTCAGGTTGCCGGCCATGCCGTTCACGGAATCCGTCAGGTCCCGCCACACACCCGCGACCCCGGGCACCTGCGCCTGCCCGCCCAGGCGGCCCTCCGTGCCGACGTCCCGCGCCACCCGGGTCACCTGGTCGGCGAAGGCGGACAGCTGGTCCACCATGGTGTTGATCGTGTTCTTCAGCTCGAGGATCTCGCCCCGCGCGTCGACATCGATCTTCTGCGACAGGTCACCGCGCGCCACGGCCGTCGTCACCTGGGCGATCTGCCGCACCTGGGACGTCAGGTTGCCGGCCATGAAGTTGACGGAGTCCGTCAGCTCCTTCCACGTCCCCGACACGCCGTCCACCCGGGCCTGACCGCCCAGCCGGCCCTCCGTACCCACGTCCCGGGCCATCCGCGTCACCTGGTCGGCGAAGCTCGACAGCTGGTCCACCATCGTGTTCACGGTGTTCTTCAGCTGGAGCATCTCACCGGACACGTCCACGGTGACCTTCTGCGACAGATCACCGTTGGCCACCGCCGTGGTCACCTGGGCGATGTTGCGCACCTGCCCGGTGAGGTTGCGGAACGCGGTGTTGACGGAGTCCGTCAAGTCCTTCCACGTACCGGCCGCCCCCGGCACCTGCGCCTGGCCGCCCAGCTCGCCCTCGACACCGATCTCCCGCGCGACCCGCGTCACCTCGGCACCGAACGCCGACAGCTGGTCCACCATCCCGTTGACGGTGTTCTTCAGCTCCAGCATCTCGCCGGCCACGTCGACGGTGACCTTCTGCGACAGGTCACCACTGGCCACCGCGGTCGTCACGGCGGCGATGTCCCGCACCTGCGTGGTCAGGTTCCGGAACACCGTGTTGACCGAGTCCGTCAGGTCCTTCCACGTCCCCGCCGCGCCCGGCACGTTCGCCTGCCCGCCGAGCCGGCCCTCCGCACCGACCTCGTTCGCCACCCGCGTGACCTCGTCCGCGAAGATCCGCAGCGTCTCGGTCATCTGGTTGATGGTCTCCGCGAGCTGCGCCACCTCCCCGCGCGCGGGGACGGTCACCTTCTGCGACAGGTCACCGTTGGCGACCGCCGTCGTCACCTGCGAGATCCCCCGCACCTGCGCGGTCAGGTTGCCCGCCATCGTGTTGACGGAGTCGGTCAGCTCCTTCCACACGCCGGCCACCTCGGGAACCTGCGCCCGGCCGCCCAGGATGCCCTCGGTACCCACCTCCCGGGCCACCCGCGTGACCTCCGACGAGAAGGCCGACAGCTGGTCCACCATCGTGTTGACGGTGTTCTTCAGCTCCAGCATCTCGCCGGCCACGTGGACGGTCACCTTGCGGGACAGATCGCCCTTGGCGACCGCCGTCGTCACCAGCGCGATGTCCCGCACCTGGGCGGTCAGCCGGTCCGCCATCGTGTTGACGGACTCGGTCAGGTCCTTCCACGAACCGGACATGCCGCGCACCCGGGCCTGACCGCCGAGCTTGCCCTCGGTGCCGACCTCGCTGGCCACTCGCGTGACCTCGTCCGTGAACGTCGACAACTGGTCGACCAGGTTGTTGACGGTACGGCCGACCTTCAGGAACTCACCGCGCAGCGGATGCCCCGTGCCGTCGTCCGCCGCCTGGGTCCGCAGCTCCATCCGGGGCGACAGATCGCCCTCGGCGACCGCCGTGAGCACCCGGCCGACCTCGGAGACCGGCCAGACCAGATCGTCCACCAGCGCGTTGGAGTGGTCGATGGCCGCCGCCCAGGAGCCCTCGCAGGCCCCCGTCTCCAGCCGTTCCGTGAGTTTTCCCTCACGTCCCACCATCCGGCGCACCCGCGCCAGCTCGCCGGTCAGGTGCAGATTGCGGTCGGCCACCTCGTTGAAGACGGCCGCGATCTCCGACATGACACCGTCGCCGGACACCGTGAGCCGCTTGCGGAAATTGCCGTCCCGCATCGACACCAGAGCCGCCAGCAGCCGGTTGAGGGCAGCCGTGTCCACGGCGGTGGTACCGCCGCTCCTGCCCAGGGACGGTCCGCCTTTCGCGCGCGTCTTCGTGCCTCGCGTCGCCGCGCCAGACTCCACTGTGTCCCTCCCGGAGGGGTAGACCGTTACTGCTGTGCTCGGCCGCTTCGGCCCCGGCGTGCCGGTCATCGGCACACCGGTTGCTTCCGCGTACCGGTGACTCCTGCGTTTGCCTGCCAGACGAGATCCGGCCTCACCAGGGGCTGCTGCCCACCCCGCACGGAACCCAAGCAGCCCGGCCCGACTCCATCAGAAGCCTGCCCAGTGTTTCACCCCGGCCCAACCAGGCCATAACAGTTCGGCAGCTTCGCACATCGTCCGCACACCCGGGGGGCGTAAACACCCGCGACCGGCATCCGCTCGGACGGCGAAGGTAAGTAACCTTGCATGCGGCTGTCCAGCCGCACCGGTCCGACCGGTCTGGGCGGTGGCACGAGTACGAGCGGGCATCGGAGGGGCGGCCGGACACCATGACCACCGGACTGATCCCCGGGGGACAGCCCCCGGAGCCACAGCCGACGGGCGAGCTGATGCCGCAGCAGCGGCGCGAGCCGGCCGGCCCCGCAGCCCTGCATGTCGACGACCGGCCGAGGAGTTTTGTGATCACCGCGCGCGCGGCTGCCAGTTTCGAGCCCGTCGGACGATCGGTCGCGACCGCCCGGTCCTTCGTCCGCGACACCCTCCAGGGCTGGGGCTTCGCCGACATCGTCGACGACGCGGTCGTCCTCACCAGCGAGCTGGTGACCAACGCCGTCGTCCACGCCGGCACCCACGCCGAGGTGCTGTGCCTGCGCACCGAGGACGGCGTGCGCATCGAGGTCGCCGACCGCTACCCGGAGCGCGAGGTACCCCTGCAGAGCTCCACCGCCACCATGGGCAGCCCCGACCGCGAGGGCGGCCGCGGCCTCCAGCTCTGCGCGGCCCTGGCCACCCGCTGGGGCGTGGACTACACCCCCACCCACAAGAACGTCTGGTTCCAGCTCGACCTGCCCGAGCGCCCCGTCGGCACCCGCTCCGCCGGCCCCGCCCTGCCCGCCGACCTGCTCCCGCTGGCCGACGGCCGGGTCCGCGTCGCCGTCCTCCAGGTCGACCGCAAGGGCGGCATCAGCGCCTGGAACGAGGACGCGGAGGAATTGTTCGGCTACCCGGCGGCCGACGTCATCGGCAAACCCCTCACCGAGCTGGCCGCCTGGCCGCACACCCCGGGCACCGGCACCGGCATCGCCGAGGCCCTCCGGCTCTCCCGCTGGGAGGGCACCTACGGCATCCGCGGCGCCGACGGCCGCGTGGCCCAGGTGTACGCCTCCCACCTGCGCGTCCGCGACACCGGAGGCGAGCCCTCCACCGTCTGCCTCCTGGTCCGCGACCACGAACGCGCCGTCCTGCAGTCGCCGCCCCGGATGCCGGCCACCGACCAGTCCCCGGCCTCCGACGGGCAGAGCACCGACCCCTTCGAGGTCTTCATCGGCTCCCCCGCCCCGGACGACCTCGACGGCCTGCTCCAGCGCACCGTGGAACGGGCCCGCGACATGCTCGACGCCGACTCCGCCTTCCTGCTGCTCGCCACCGACGACGAGACGGAGCTGGAGGTCCGCGCCTCCACCGGCCTGCCCTCCGCGCGCCAGCGCTTCGCGCGCGTGCCCGTCGAGGCGGGCCCCGGCCGCTACGGCTCCGCCCGCATGCCCGCAGTCCACGACGACCTCGCCGCCGTCCCCGGAGCCGTACCCCTGCTCACCGGCACCGGCATGCGCTCGGTCGTCACCGTCCCGCTGAAGGTCGAGGGCCGCCTCACCGGCTCCCTCGGCGTCGCCGCCGAGGCGCCCGGCCGGTACACCAACGAGGAGGCGCTGCGCCTGCAGTTCGCCGCCGACCGCATCGCCCTGGCCGTCGAATCGGCCCGCCTCGGCGAACTGGAACGGCTGCGCCGCGGCTCGCTCAGCTTCCTGGTCGAGGCCTCCGACCTGCTGGCCGGCACCCTCGACCGCGACCAGACGCTGGCCCTGATGGCCCAGATGACCGTCCCCACCCTGGCCACCTGGTGCGCGGTCTACACCATCGCCGACCAGGCCTCCGAGCCCTACCTGTCGTACGTCCTGCACGAGGACGAGGAACTCATCGACGGCATCAAGTCGTTGCTGTCGAAGATCTCCCCGCCGGACCCGGTGCCGACGCCCGGCGCCCGGGTGTGGACCACCCCCGCCGAGGTCGCCCACCAGGCCGCCCTGCGCAGCTCCATGCGCAGCCTCGGACTGTCCGGCGGCTCCGCCCACCAAGTCACCTCCGGCATCGGCCCCACGCTCGCCACGGCCTCCGCGGTCGGCGGCGAGACGGTCGTCCTGCCGCTCGTGGCCCGCAACCGCGTCATCGGCATGCTCACCCTCGGCAAGCCCACCGACGAACACTTCCGCCAGGAGATCCTGGAACTCGCCGAGGACCTGAGCCGCCGGGCCGCCCTCGCCCTGGACAACGCCCGCCTGTACTCGGAGCGCACGGCCATCAGCCAGTCCCTCCAGCGCAGCCTGCTCCCGCCGGGCCTGCCGCACATCGACGGCGTCGAGGTCGAGGTCATCTACCGCGCGGCCGGCGAGGGCAACGAGGTCGGCGGCGACTTCTACGACCTGTTCCCCATCGGCAACGGCGCGTACGGCTTCGCCATCGGCGACGTCTGCGGTACGGGCCCCAACGCGGCCGCCGTCACCGGCCTGGCCCGGCACGCCTTGCGCCTGCTGGCCCGCGAGGGTTTGTCCGGGCCCGCGGTGCTGGAGCGCCTCAACTCCGCGATCCTCGACGAGGGCGACCGCAGCCGCTTCCTGACCCTGCTCTACGGCGAGCTGCGCCCCCAGGAGGACGGCAGCGCCGAGCTGAAGGTGGTCTGTGCCGGGCACCCCCTCCCGCTGCGCCTGCGCCAGGACGGCACGGTGACGGCGGCGGCCGAACCGCAGCCGCTGCTGGGCGTCATCGAGGACCTGGACCTCTACGAGGAGACGGTCACCCTCGACCCGGGTGACGTCCTCCTGTGCGTCACGGACGGCGTCACGGAACGCCGGGAAGGCACGCGCATGCTGGGCGACGACGGCCTCGCCGACGTCCTCACGACGTGCACGGGCCTGACGGCGGGCGCGGTCGCGGCCCGCATCATGCGCGCGGTCGAACGGTTCGCCTCGGACGCCCCTTCCGACGACATGGCGATCCTGGCGATGCGGGTGCCGGGAATCCACAGGGACGTGTGAGGACACAGCAAAAAGGCCCCACCCGGAAGGGTGGGGCCTTTTGTCGGAGCCCCCAAACGGAATCGAACCGTTGACCTTCTCCTTACCATGGAGACGCTCTACCGACTGAGCTATAGGGGCCTGTCGTTTCCGAGGTTTCCCTCGCGGCGACGAAGAAACTGTACCCCGAGCGGGCCCCAGTTCCCAAATTCGTTCGGCGCCCGGTCAGAATGCGGGCTGGAGCAGCCCGCCCAGGGCGTTGCAGGCGGACACGACCCGGTGCATTTCCCTCTTGGTGAGGGCCGCGTCCACGGGCAGCGCGAGGGTCTCGTCGGCGGCCGCTTCGGTCACCGGCAACGACACGTGCCGGCGGAACTCCGGCAGCCGGTGCACGGGCGTCTTCACCGGCACCCGGCACGCGACGCCCCTGGCCCGCAGCGCCCGGGCGAAGGCGTCCCGGTCCGGCCGGCCGTTCCCCGGCACCCGCACGACGTACTGCTGATACGTGTGCCCGGTCCCACCGTCCGGCGTTTGGACGCCCTTCAGCCTGGCGTCGAGATAGGCGGCCCGCTCCCTGCGCTGCGCCAACTCGTCGTACGGCGCGTCGCATTCGCCCTGCTCCAGCACCAGCAGCCCGTGCCGCTGCCCGAGCGTGTGCAACCGCCCGATGTCGGCACGCCGTCCGAAGCGGTGGACGACAACCACCGCGGCGGTACGGGAGGTTACGACCGCCTCGACCGCATCCGGATCCAGGCAGTACGTCACCGGGTCTATGTCGGCGAACATCGGGAGCGCGCCGGCCAGGGTCACGGCCTCGGCGACCTCGACGTTCCCGAAGGCCGGTACGACGACCTCGTCACCGGCTCCGACACCGGCGGCCCTGAGCATTGCTGCAGTTCCCATGTCCGGGATGCTGGGCCCGCAACGTGAACGACACGTTACGCACAAAGAAAAAAGGCCGGACCCCGAACCGAAGTTCAGGATCCGACCTTTTCAATAATTGTTCGGCGGCGTCCTACTCTCCCACAGGGTCCCCCCTGCAGTACCATCGGCGCTGTGAGGCTTAGCTTCCGGGTTCGGAATGTAACCGGGCGTTTCCCTCACGCTATGACCACCGAAACACTATGAAACTGAACGCCGCACCATGCGTGGCAGCATGGGGCTGTTCGTGGTTTCAGAACCAACACAGTGGACGCGAGCAACTGAGGACAAGCCCTCGGCCTATTAGTACCGGTCACCTCCACACGTTACCGTGCTTC
>NZ_BNBF01000012.1:241647-241922 GCF_014654935.1 Streptomyces capoamus | reverse complement strand
CCGGGACCGCCGGCTCCTCGACCCCCGCCGACCTCGCGTCTGGGGCCCTCGCCGCCGCCCCCGGAACCGCCGGCTCCCCCCGGCCCCCGCCGCCGACCCCGTGCCCCCGGCCCCCGCCGCCCCCGGCGTCGGGGCCGTCGCCCCCGCGGTCCCGGACTCCGTTGCCGGTACCGCCGTTTCCGTGGACCCCGTCGGCCCCACCTCCGCCGGGCGTCGGCTGGGGCCCGTCGCTCCCGGGCGGCGGCGGCTGCTGAAGGTCCTGGCCGGGGGAGCCG
>NZ_BNBF01000012.1:226722-241614 GCF_014654935.1 Streptomyces capoamus | reverse complement strand
CCGTGGCGGCCGGTGGCCTGCTGTGGCAGCAGGGGTTCCGGTCCGAGACCGAGGGGCTGGACGGCGGCTACCGGCCGCCCGAGTCCGAGGGCTCGGCCCCCGCCGCGGCGAAGACCGGGGCCGCCGCCCGCTCCGCGGTGCTGCGCTGGCAGTACGACCTGGGCGGCATCGGCGGTCTGGACGGCGCCTGCTGCGCGCTCTCCCCGGACGGTTCCGTGGTCTACGCCGGCACCTCGGGCGGTGCCCTGCACGCGATCTCCCGGGACGGCTCCCGGCGCTGGAAGGTCCGGCTCGGCGACGACGTCTCCACGCCCGTGGCGACCCGGGACGCCGTGTACTGCGTGGTCGGCCTGCACGGCGACGGCGAGCGCCGGCTGACCGCGGTGAGCCCGTCCGGCAGCCCCCTGTGGACCCGTACCCTCGGCGACACGGGCCACGTCGTCCCGGTGCCGCTCGGCGCGGACGTGCTCGTCCCCGTCGGCGGCAGGTACGCGGGCGGCCTGCGCAGCTACGGCCCCGACGGCAGCGAGAACTGGACCTTCAGGATGCCGGCCGGCCCCACCGGCGCCCCGCTGGTCGCGGCCGGGGTGGTCTACACGGGCAGCTACGGCGACGAGCTGCTGGCGCTGGACGCGCGGGACGGGACGCGGAAGTGGCAGGTGGGCGCGGGCACCGACGTCACCGTCCTGGCCCTCGTCGGCCCCACCCTGATCACGCACGCCGGTGCGGTACGCCAGGGCTTCCGCGTCTCGGACGGCCGTCGCCTGTGGCGCAGGGACGCCGGCTCAGGGCCCCTGACGGCCGGCAACCGGGCGCTGGCCGTCGGCACGGAGCAGGGCTCGGTGTACGCGGTACGGGCGGCCGACGGCACCCGGGCCTGGGCGCAGGACGTCGCGGGGAGCACGGTCGAGCCCCGGGCGGTGGTGGCCGGCGACACCGTGTACGCCCGTGCGGGCGACCGGGTGTGGGCGCTGGACCTGGACGGCGGGCGGCGCTGGGACGCGGCCCTCGGCCGGGCCGCGGCCGACGACCAGCACGCCCCGCTGGTCCGCGGCAGCCGCCTCTACGTCCCCTCGGGCACCGGTGTCGCCGCGGTGGACCTGATCGCCCGGGGGTGAACGGCGGGCCCTAGTTGTCGAGGCCGATCGCGAAGGCGGCCTCCAGGTCGTGCTGGGAGTACGTGCGGAACGCGACGTGCGTGTCCGTGGCCTCCACACCGGGGATCTTGCTGATCCGGCCCGGGATGACCTCGGCGAGGTCCTCGTGCTGCGCGACGCGGACCATGGCGATCAGGTCGTAGGTGCCGGTGACCGAGAAGACCTCGCTGACGCTGTCGAGCGCGGCGATCCGCTCCGCGATCTCGGGGATCCGGTCCACACTGGTCTTGATCAGGACGATCGCGGTGATCACGGTTGTTTCTCTCCCTCGGGGACCGGAGCTGGGGCGGCTTTCACTCTAGTGGTACGCCCGTACCGCACCCAGGCGTAGCCGAACCCGAGACCGAACCCCAGCAGGTGCGCCAGGTAGGCCACCCCCGGCCCGTCGGCGGCCCGCCCCGCCGCCAGCCACTGCAGGGCCGCCCAGAACGGCAGCACCACCCACGCGGGGAAGCGCAGCGGCAGGAAGAACAGGAAGGGCAGAAGACTGGTCACGCGCGCGCGGGGGAACAGGTAGAGGAACGCGCCGAGCACCGCGGAGATCGCCCCGGAGGCGCCGACCAGCGACTGCTCGGAGGCCGCGTTGGCGGCCGCGTACCCCAGCAGGGCGAGGCAGCCGCAGCCGACGTAGAAGAGGGTGAACTCCACCCGGCCCATCCGTTCCTCGGTCATCGCCCCGAAGACGAAGAGGAAGAGCATGTTGCCGAGCAGATGCACCCAGCTGCCGTGCACGAACAGCGCGGTGACCGGGGTGAGCGCCGCCCCGGCGGGTCCGTCGAACAGCTCGGCCGGCACCACCCCCCAGTGCCGGAAGTACGTCCGCTGCGCGGCGGACAGCGCCTCCCCGGAGCCGTACCCGGGAACCAGTCCGGAGGCCGGGCCGAGGGCGAAGACCAGGGTGCACAGGGCGATCAGGCCGTACGTCGTCGCGGCCGGCGCGCGCCGGACCGCTCCGAGTGTCCGGCCGGCCGCCCTGCTCCAGGTGCTGATCATGACTACAGAGCATGACGTAACGGGACGCAAGCTGACAGACCGCCTCGCCGCCGTGAACGGACGGGCGGCGGGTCCCCGCCAGGCCGTAGGGTTACGAGCCACACGCGTCGGGGGACGGCGCGGACCGACACGACAAGGAAGAGAACAGTCACCATGACGGTTCCGTTGCCGACGGCCACCACGCGATGGCGCTGCACCCTGTGCGGCAACCTCACCCGCTTCGACGTCACCCGCTCGTCGAAGGTCGTCGAGTACGTCCACCTCGATCTGGCGGGCGAGCCGACGGTGGAGGAGCGCGAGGTGGTCAGTGAGACCATCGAGTCGGTGCGCTGCCGCTGGTGCAACGCGGTGGACCAGGTGGAACTGGTGGACAGGCCGGGCGCCGGCTCCTGAGCGGGCGGCCCCGGAGAGGCTTTTTCCGGTATTGGGGTGTGACGGATGGTGGAGACCGCAGGCGGGGGGCCGGGCGACGGCACCGCCGAGGTGCTTGACCGTCCGCTGCCCGACGGCGTGCGCCGGCGGGTCGTGCAGATCGTGTCCGACAGCTTCGGCGGGCTGACCGTGGCCGAACTGCCCGCCCAGTTGAGACAGTACGCCCGCTTCGCCCCCAATCGTCGGGCCAAGTTCGCCGGGAACGCGATGGCGGCGGCACTGGAGACCGATCCGCTGTTCCGGCAGCGGATCGGCGAGAAGTTCCGGGAGGCCCAGCCGGAACTCGCCGCTGCCCTCGACTCCGGCTCCCCGCCGCCGGCCGCCGACCCGCTCGACGTGGCCGCCGCGGCCTACGTGCTGCGCCCGGCGGGCTGGGTGAAGCTGGTCACCGCGGCCGGCGAGGAGGCCCAGCGCGCGGACGCCGAGCGCGCGGACGAGGAGAGCCGGGCCGAGCTGGAGCGACTGCGCGCGGAGCTGGCGCAGGCCCGGGAGCACACCCGCGCCGAGACCGAACGGCTGCGTACGGAGCTGGAGTCGGCCCGGAAGGAAGCGGAATCGCTGCACCGCAAGCTGCGTGCCGCGCTGAGCGACGTCAAAAGGGGCGAGGCCGCGCTGCGCAAGGCGCGCGGTGAGGCCGACACCCTGCGGGCCGAGGCGCAGGCGCAGGTGTCGGCGGCGGAGAGCGAGTCGAGGCGGCTCAAGACCCGCCTCGGCGAGGCGGAGGCCGCGCTGGAGGCCACCCGCCGGGCCGCCCGGGAGGGCCGCAGCGTGGAGGACATGCGGGTGCGGCTGCTGCTGGACACCCTGCTGGACGCCACCCAGGGGCTGCGGCGCGAACTCGCGCTGCCGCCGGTGTCCGTGCGCCCGGCGGAGACCGTGGACGCGGTGGAGCCGGGCCGGATGACCCCGAAGGACATCGCGGCGCGCGCCCTGTCGGAGAACGATCCGGCGATCCTCGACCAGCTGCTGGCCCTGCCGCAGGCGCACCTGGTCGTCGACGGCTACAACGTGACCAAGACCGGTTATCCGCAGATGCCGTTGGAGAAGCAGCGGTTGCGGCTGCTGGGTCAGCTGTCGGCGCTCGCCGCGCAGACCGGCGCCGAGGTGACGTGTGTCTTCGACGGCGCCGAACTGGCCGCGCCGGTGCTGCTCGCGCCGCCGCGCGGGGTGCGGGTGCTGTTCTCCAAGCCGGGCGTGACGGCCGACGAGCTGATCCGCCAGCTGGTGCGCGCGGAGCCGCCGGGGCGTCCGGTCATCGTCGCCTCCACCGACCGCGAGGTCGCCGACGGGGTCGCGAAGGCGGGTGCCCGACCGGTGGCCTCTGCGGTGCTTCTGAAGCGACTGTCCTGAAGGTCCAACGGGCACGGGTAATGCCCGAATTGGCCGTATCGTCACGCAACGTAGTGTCAATCGGGACTCACTGCATGTGAGTTGTGTGCAAAGAATGCATTGCGTGACGGGTTTTTTTGCTGTGGGATTTGAACTGATCACAGCGGGGTCACTAGGGTCTGGGCTCGAACCTCCGAACGGGTGATCACTCACAAGAAGGAGTTCGTCCTCCGTGGCGTCCCACCGTCGACCCAAGCAGCCGAGCCGCACCCGCGTGACCGTGCTCACCACCGCTGCCGCAGCTGCCGTCGCGCTCAGCGCCAACGCCGCCAACGCCGCGCCGAGCGAGAAGCTCGGCAAGGACGAGGTCAAGGCCAAGGTCGACAAGCTCTACGAGCAGGCCGAGCAGGCGACCGAGAAGTACAACGGCGCCAAGGAGAAGCAGCAGAAGCTGCAGAAGGAAATCGCCACCATCCAGGACAACGTCGCCCGTGGCCAGGAGGACCTCAACAAGCTGCGCGACGGCCTGGGTTCGCTGGCGACCGCGCAGTACCGGTCCGGTGGCATCGACTCCTCGGTCCAGCTGTTCCTGTCCTCGGACCCGGACGACTTCCTCGACAAGGCGTCCACGCTCGACCAGTTGAGCAGCCAGCAGGTCGACGCGCTGAAGAAGATCCAGGACAAGCAGCGCGAACTCGCCCAGGAGCGGGCGGAGGCGACCGAGAAGCTCAAGGACCTCTCCGCCACCCGCACCGAACTGGGCAACAAGAAGAAGGAAGTCCAGAGCAAGCTCGCCGAGGCGCAGAAGCTGCTGAACTCCCTGACCGCCAAGGAGAAGGCGGAGCTGGCCCAGAAGGAGCAGCGCGCCAACCGCTCCTCCACCGAGCGCGTGGAACTCAAGGACGCCCCGCCGGCCTCCAACCGCGCCCAGGCCGCCTTCGCCGCCGCGCAGACCAGGCTCGGCTCGCCGTACGTCTACGGCGCCACCGGCCCCTCCTCCTTCGACTGCTCGGGTCTGACCTCCTGGGCCTACGCCCAGGCCGGCGTCTCCATCCCGCGCACCTCCGAGGCGCAGGCACAGATCGGTACGAAGATCTACAACCAGAGCGACCTCAAGGTCGGCGACCTGGTCTTCTTCTTCAACGACATCCACCACGTCGGCCTCTACGCGGGCAACGGCCAGATCCTGCACGCCCCGCGCACCGGCACGGTCGTCCGGTACGAGTCCATGACGACCATCGGCGGCCCGTTCATGTTCGGCGTCCGGGTCTGACACCCGGCGACACACCGGACACGACGGCGCCCGAACGGGCGAATCACCGGGACTGAAACTGACTCCACGCCCCGCCCATGACCTGCGTCAGCGGCGGGGCGTCACTCTGCGTTGACTCCGAGGTCTTTGGCCCGGACCGCTCCGCACGGCTACTGTCTGCCGCGTTTCCCCGGCGCCGGGGCCTCCCCGTCCCCAGGCGCCGGGGAAACGGTCTGTGTCCGCCAGCAGAAGGACTGCCGTGGGGTCCCATCGCCGCCTTGTTCCCTCCGGATTCGACCGGGGGGCCCTCGCCCTGTGCGTACTGTCCGCCGCGATGGCCGCGCTCGGCGCCGTACCGGCGCATGCGGCGCCGGGCGGCGGCGCCCGGGCCGAGGTGGACCGCCTGTACGAGGAGGCCGAGAAGGCGACCCAGGCCTACGACAAGGCCGACGAACAGGCCGGGCGGCTGCGCCGTCGGCTGCGGGACGCGCAGGACCACATCGCGCGCCAGCAGGAGCGCGTCAACGACCTGCGCGAGCAGCTCGGTTCGCTGGCCGGCGCCCAGTACCGCACCGGCGGCATCGACCCGACGGTCGCCCTGCTGTTCTCCGCCGACCCCGACGACTACCTGGACAAGGCCTCCACGCTCGACCGCATCGGCACCCGGCAGGCCGGCCGGCTCAAGGAGCTGCAGTCGGTGCTGCGCGACCTCGCCCAGGAGCGCGCGGAGGCGGCCGGGACCCTGGCCGAGCTGGAGCGCAGCCGCAAGGCCGTGGCCGCGCACAAGCGGACCGTGGAGCGCAAGCTCGCCCGGGCCCGGCAGCTGGTCAACGCCCTGCCCACCGCCGAACGCGCCGCCTACGACCGGGCCTCCCGCGGTGGCCGCGCCGACCTGCCCGACCCGGCCGGTGTCCCCGCGCCCGGCGGCCGTGCCGCCGCGGCCCTGGCCGCCGCCCGCTCCGCCCTCGGCCGTCCCTACGTGTGGGGGGCCAACGGCCCCTCCGGTTTCGACTGTTCGGGCCTGATGCAGTGGGCGTACGCGCACGCCGGCGTGCACCTGCCGCGCACCTCGCAGGAGCAGCGGTTCGCCGGCCGGCGGGTCCCGCTCTCCCAGGCCCGCCCCGGCGACCTGGTCGTCTACCGCTCCGACGCCAGTCACGTCGCGATGTACGCGGGCAACGGCCAGGTCATCCACGCGCCCTACCCCGGCGCACCGGTGCGGTACGACCCGGTCGGGATGATGCCGGTCTCCTCGGTCACCCGGCCCTGACCGCGCCGCGCGCCGTACGATCGGGAAGTGGCTGGTCGCAGGCGGGCGTGGAGCATCGGGGTCGTGGGGCTGGGTCTGCTGCTGCCGCTGACCGGGTGCGGCGGGCCCACGGCGGCCGACTCCGCGCGGGCCGAGGTGCAGCGGGTGCTGGACCGGCGCGCCGCGGCCCTGCTCGGCCACGACGAGACGGCGTACGGCGCGACGGGCACCCGCACCGCGTACACCCGGCTGCGCGCCCTCCCGCTGGCCTCCTGGAGCTACCGGGTCACCGCCGTGCGCCGCACCGGCGCGGGCGCCACCGCCGACGCCGACCTGCGCTACCGCGTCGCCGGCTACGACAGGGCCCCCGTCGACGTCCGCCGCACCCTCGTCCTGGGCCGCACCGCCGGCGGCCAGTGGTACGTCACCGCCGAGCGGCCCGCCGCGCGGGCCGGGCAGCAGCTGTGGGACCAGGGCACGGTGACCGCCGCGCGGGGCGCGCACAGCCTGGTGCTCGGCACCGGGGGCGCGGCCGCCGACCTGAGGTCGTACGTCCGGCTGGCGGACCGCGCGGTCCCGGCCGTCTCCGGGGCGTGGGGCACCGACTGGAGCCGCCGGGTCGTCGTGCTCGTCCCGCGGTCCCTGGCGGGCATGGCGTCCCTGCTGGGCTCGCCCGCCGCCGCCTACCGGGGCATCGCCGCCGTCACCACCGGCGAGGCGGGCGGCTCGGGCCGCACCCCGGCGGACCGGGTGGTGGTCAACCCGGAGGCGTACGCCGGGCTGGGCGACCCCGGCAAGCAGGTCGTCCTCACCCACGAGACCACCCACGTCGCCACCCGGGCGCGCACCACCGCGGCCACCCCGCTGTGGCTCTCCGAGGGTTACGCCGACTGGATCGGCTACCTCGGCACCGGCCGCGCCCCGGCCGAGGCCGCCCCGGAACTCGCCCGTGCCGTCCGGGACGGCGAGACACCCCCCGCGCTCCCCGGCGACGCGGACTTCGCCTTCACGAGCGAACCCACCGCGCTGGCCCGTGCCTACGAGGGCGGCTGGCTGGCCTGCCGGATGATCGCCGACCAGTGGGGTCCGGCCCGGCTCGGCGCCTTCTACCGGACGGTCGGCGCCCACGGGCAGCGGGCCGGCGCGGTCGAGGAGGCGCTGGAGAAGGTGCTCGGCACGAGCCCGCGGGAGTTCACCGCCCGCTGGCGCGCCTACGTCAGGGCGCAGCTCGGCTGAGCACCTCGATCGCCTCGCGCAGCCATTCCCGCTCGGCCCGTCCGGTGGCCCGCGCCACCCGCAGCATGCCCTCCCGGAACAGGTCCCCGCTCTCCTCCGCCCGGACCGGCTCGCCTCCGCGGTAGAAGAAGCTCGCCGGGGTCTCCAGGAACTCCAGGCGGCGGCGGAGCACGGCGGCCTGCTCGGCGGGGTCGTCCAGGTGCCGCAGGAAGGCCAGGACCGTGTTGAAGCGGACGTGGTCGGTGATCTCCGCCTGCTTGGGCCGGCGCAGCCGTTCCCGCAGCTCCGCGCGGCCCTTCCCGGTCAGGGACAGCATCCGGCGCGGGGCGGCGCTCACGCCGTCCGCGGTGCGCTGGTCGAGCAGGCCGGCGGCGACGAGCCGGTTGATGGCCGGGTACAGCGCTCCGTCGCTGACCGGGCGGACGTGGCCGCTCAGCGCCCTGATGCGGTCCTTCAGTTCATAGCCGTGCAGCGGTTCCTCGGCGAGGAAGCCCAGGATCGACAGCTCCAGCACGCGCATTCCTCCTTGCGGCTCTCCGGCGCCCCATGCTACCTCTTATCGAGCTACCTCGAATCGAGGTAGCTCGTTGCGAGGTATGCCGCGCACGACAGCCGACCCGGGAGCCGCACCGTGAACGCCCACCGCAGACAGCTCATCGCGCTCGCCCACCCCGTCTACCTGTCCCTGCTCGCCTCCGTCGCCTCCGGGATCATCAACACCGTCTGGGTCTCCCGGCTCGGCGGCGCCGCCGTCGCCGCCGTGGCCGTCGCGACCAACACCGAGAACGTCCTGCTCGGGATCGCCCTCGTGTTCGCCTCCGGCACCACCGTGCTGGTGGCGCACGCCCGGGGGGCCCGCGACCCGGCCGCCGTACGGGCCGCCGTACGCGGGGGCTGGGCGCTGTGCGCGGTGGTCACGCCGGTGGTGGCGGCGGGCGGCTTCCTGCTGCGCGAGCCGCTGGCCGGCCTGGTGCTCGGCGGCGGGGATCCGGCGGCCGTCCGCCTCGCGACCGCCTACTTCGCCCTCTCCCTGCCGGGTACGGCCGTCTTCTTCGTGCAGCAGCTCGTCGACGGCATCCTCAAGGGCGCCGGTGACACCCGCACGCCCCTGCGGCTCGCCCTGCTGGCCAACGGGCTGATCCTGGTCTGCGACCCCGTCCTCATCCACCTCCACGGCGTCGCCGGCGCCGCCGCCTCCACCGTGCTGTGCCGCGCCGCCGCCCTCGCCCTCGGCCTGCGTGCCCTGCGCCGCACCGCCCTGCTGCGCACGGCCGCCCGGACCCGCCCCGCCGCGCCCCTCGCGGCGGCCCTGCGCCGCACCCTCGCCACCGGGCTGCCCATGTCCGCCGACTTCACCGTCCGCCAGGGCGGCGCCCTGGTCCTGGTGGCGATCGTGGCCCGGGTCGGCGTCACCGCGGTGGCCGCCTACTCCATCGCCTACAAGGTCCTGTACCTCGCCACGATGGCCTTCTACTCGGTGCGGCAGGCCGCGGCCATCCACACCGCGCACACCCGGGGCTCGGGCGGGGACGCCCGCCGGGACATCGGCCGGCAGGCGGTGCTCGTCGCCGGGACCGCGGCCCTCACGGCCGCCACGTTGTTCGCCGTCGCCGCGCCCTGGATCATGGCCGCCTTCGGGGCCGGTGACGAGGTCGCCCGCCAGGGCGTGCTCCTGCTCCGCTGCATCGGCCCCTACCTGCTGCTGATGGCCTGCTTCATCGCGCTCGGCGGGGTCTTCGAGGGCAGCGGGGGAGCGCCCGCGCTGCTCCGGGTCACCCTGCTCGGCACCGCCGTCCAGCTCCCGCTGGCCTACGCCCTCTCCGGCCTCGGCCTGCCCGGCGTCTGCCTGGCGCTGGCCCTCGCGATGGCCGTGCAGTGCGCTGCGGTGGCGACGCTGCTGCGGCGGGCCCGGCGTCAGGAGGAGACGGGGGTCTCCTTCGCGCGGGTGGCCTGAGGCGGGAAGGGGGCGTCCGCGGACCGCGGCACGGTCGCCCGCCACAGGCGGCGGGCCGCCGTGAGCGTGGCCGCGACCAGCAGGCCGTTGCGGACCGCCAGCAGCGCCACGCCGTACCAGTCGCTCAGCACGACGTGCGAGAAGCCGAGCGGGAACTCCAGGACCGTCACGAAGGAGGCGAGGACGACCAGCAGCGCCGGCGGTCCCATGCGGCTCGCCCGGTGTGCCAGGCAGACCGCGGCCAGGCCGACCAGCCACACCAGGTACTGGGGGCTGATCACCCGGCTGGTCACCGTGAACAGCAGCACCGCCGTCAGGGCCGCGTCGGGCAGGGTGTGCGGCGCGAAGCGGGCCGCGCGCAGCCGCCACAGCAGCAGCCAGCCGAACGCGACCCCGGTCAGCGCCAGCGCCGCCGAGCTGACCTCGTCCACGTGCGGGCCGAGGAACTCGATCGATCCGTAGTTCAGCAGCACCTGCCCCTGCCAGCCGAAGTGCCGGGCCACGTGGAAGGCCAGGGCGCCCAGCGACTCCACCTCGGTGCCCCGGTCCCGCTGGAAGGTCAGGAAGGCGAAGGCGCCCGGCATGGCCACCGTGAACACCAGCGCCAGGCCCGCCGCGGTCACCGCCGCCGCGCCCCACGCCCGCCGCCGCACGGCACCGACCAGCAGCAGCGCCGGCCACACCTTCAGCAGCGCCCCGAACGCCGTCAGCGCGCCCAGCACCCGCGGCCGTGCGGCCCCGGCGAGCAGCGCCGCCACGGCCACGGCGGTCACCATCACGTCGTAGCGGGCGTACACCGTCGGCCCGAGCAGCGGCACGCCCGCCACCCACACCCAGGCCCCGCGCCGGGACCGCTCCGGCCGCCCGCCCGCGGACACCAGCAGCACCAGGACGACGGCGTCGGCCAGCCAGGCCAGCAGGTAGAAGGCGTGCGCGTACGACAGGAAGGGCAGCAGGGCGGGGGAGAGCACCGCCAGGGCGGCGGCCGGCGGGTACTGCCAGGTCACGTCGTCCAGCGGGAACGTTCCCTGCCGCAGGACCTCGTACCAGCCGCGGTAGATCACCGACACGTCCGAGGTGACGTCCGGGCCCGGGAAGGCGTACACCCGGAACACGAACAGCAGCAGCACGGCGCGCGTGGCGGCCCAGGTCCCGAGCAGCCAGGCCAGGGACCGCCCGGCACCCTTCGTGTCCACGTGATCCCCTGCCGTTCGATTTCCGCGTCGGGCGACCATGATGTCCTGCGCGGCTGTGGACATGCCACAGGCTCGGCCGGACCCGGCCCGCCGGACGGCCCATTCGGTAGGGTCGGCGGCGATGCACAAGACCCTGATCGTCACCAACGACTTCCCGCCCCGGCCGGGCGGCATCCAGGCCTTCCTGCACAACATGGCGCTCCGCCTGGACCCCGGCCGGCTGGTCGTCTACGCCTCCACCTGGAAGCGCGGCCGGGAGGGCGCCGAGGCCACCGCCGCGTTCGACGCCGAGCAGCCCTTCCCCGTCGTGCGCGACCGCACGACCATGCTGCTGCCCACCCCGGGGGCCACCCGGCGCGCGGCCGGGCTGCTCCGCGAGCACGGCTGCACCTCGGTGTGGTTCGGCGCGGCGGCCCCGCTCGGCCTCATGGCACCCGCGCTGCGCCGGGCCGGCGCCGAGCGGCTGGTGGCCACCACCCACGGCCACGAGGCCGGCTGGGCCCAGCTGCCCGCCGCCCGGCGGCTGCTGTGCCGGATCGGCGAGTCCACGGACACGATCACCTACCTCGGCGAGTACACCCGCTCCCGGATAGCCGCCGCGCTGACCGCGGACGCGGCCGGCCGGATGGTGCAGCTGCCGCCCGGGGTCGACGAGAAGACCTTCCACCCCGGCTCCGGCGGCGACGAGGTCCGCGCGCGGCTCGGGCTCACCGACCGGCCGGTCGTGGTCTGCGTCTCCCGGCTGGTGCCCCGCAAGGGCCAGGACACCCTGATCCGGGCGATGCCTCGGATCCTCGCCGCCGAGCCGGACACCGTCCTGCTGATCGTCGGCGGCGGTCCCTACGAGCGGAACCTGCGCCGCCTGGCCCGTGAGACGGGCGTCGCCGGCTCGGTGCGCTTCACCGGCGCCGTCCCCTGGTCCGAGCTGCCCGCCCACTACGGCGCCGGCGACGTCTTCGCCATGCCCTGCCGCACCCGCCGCGGCGGCCTCGACGTGGAGGGTCTCGGCATCGTCTACCTGGAGGCCTCCGCCACCGGCCTGCCCGTCGTCGCGGGCGACTCCGGCGGCGCCCCGGACGCGGTCCTGGACGGCGAGACCGGCTGGGTGGTCCGGGGCGGCTCGGCGGAGCAGACGGCCGAGCGGATCGTCACCCTGCTCCAGGACCCCGAGCTGCGCCGGAGGATGGGCGCGCGCGGCCGGCAGTGGGTCGAGGAGAAGTGGCGCTGGGACCTGCTGGCGGAGAAGTTGAAAGCTCTGCTCTAGAAACCCGTCGCGGCCCTAGGCGGAACCGGAAAATCCGCACATGCTGCGCGCATGACAGCAAAACTGATGCAGCGTCAGCTGACAAGACGTCACATCCTCGGCATGGCGGCACTCCAGACGGCCGCCGCCCTCGGGTTCACCCGCATCGGACTCCAGTCCTCCCGCGCGGCCGAACCCGCCCCCACCGACAACGCCCCGGCGATCGTGGTCGGTTCCGGCTACGGCGGCGCGGTCGCCGCCCTCCGCCTCGGCCAGGCCGGCATCCGCACCCTGGTCCTGGAGATGGGCCGGCTGTGGAACACCGCAGGCGCCGACGGCAAGGTGTTCTGCTCCACCAACGCCCCCGACCAGCGCTCGATGTGGTTCCGCACCCGCACCGAGGCGCCGCTCGCCACCTTCCTCTGGCTGGACCTGGTCAACCGGGACATCAGCCCCTATCCGGGCGTCCTCGACCGCGTGCACTACGACGCCATGTCGGTCTACGTCGGCCGGGGCGTCGGCGGCGGCTCCCTGGTCAACGGCGGCATGGCCGTCACCCCGCCGCGGTCCTACTTCACCGAGCAGTTCCCGGCCGTGGACGCCGACGAGATGTACGGCACCTGGTACCCGCGCGCCCGCGCCATGCTCGGCGTGAACGCCGTCGACCCGGCCTGGTTCGAGTCGACCGAGTGGTACCGGTTCACCCGGACCTCCCGCAAGGCCGCCGCCAACGCGGGCCTGCGCACCACCTTCGTGCCCAACGTCTACGACTTCGGCCACATGCAGCGCGAGGCCGCCGGCACGGCCGAGAAGTCCGCGCTCGCCGGCGAGGTCATCTACGGCAACAACCACGGCAAGCGCAGCCTCGACCAGACCTACCTGGCCGCCGCCCTCGGCACCGGCAACGTCACCATCCAGACCCTGGAGAAGGTCACCGCGGTCAGCCGCGCGGGCGACGGGTCGTACGTGCTGACCACCGACCGGATCGACGACACCGGGGCGGTCGTGGCGAGACGGCAGTACGGCTGCACGTACCTCTTCCTCGGCGGCGGCAGCCTGGGCACCACCGAACTCCTCGTCCGCGCCCGGGACACCGGCACCCTGCCCGGCCTCGGCGCCGACGTGGGCGCCGGCTGGGGCACCAACGGCAACACCATGCTCGGCCGCGCCAACCACGTGTGGGACACCGTCGGCGCCCACCAGGCCACCATGCCCGTGATGGGCATCGACGACTGGGCCAACCCCGACAACCCGGTCTTCGCGGAGATCGCCCCGCTGCCCATGGGCTTCGAGCACTGGATCAGCCTGTACCTGGCGATCACCAAGAACCCCGAGCGGGCCGCGTTCTCCTACGACAGCACCTCCGGGGCGGTGCGGCTGGGCTGGACCGCCGACCAGAGCGCGGTCTCGGTGCGCATGGCCAGGAAGCTGTTCGACCGGATCAACGCGGCCAACGCCACGATCTACCGGTACGACCTGTTCGGCTCCGGCAGCAAGGTCTTCGCGGACGACTTCACCTACCACCCGCTCGGCGGCTGCGTCCTGGGCCGGGCCACCGACGGCTACGGACGGGTGAAGGGGTACCCGCGGCTGTACGTCACCGACGGCTCGCTCGTCCCCGGGTCGATCGGTGTGAACCCGTTCGTCACCATCACGGCCCTCGCCGAACGCACCATGGCGCGGGTCCTCGCCGAGGACACCGCGCCATGAGGCACCGCCCGGGTCACTTGGCGTAGATCGCCTCGATCTCGGCCGCGTAGTCCTTCGCCACCACGTTCCGCTTGAGCTTCAGCGACGGGGTGAGGTGGCCCGACTCCTCCGTGAACTGGGAGGACAGAATGCGGAACTTCCGCACCGATTCCGCCTTCGAGACCGCGGCGTTGCCGTCGTCGACCGCCGCCTGGACCGCCGCGTGCAGCTCCGGGTCGTCCTTCAGCGACGCCGCGGTGGCGCCCGCCGGCTTGCCGTGCTCGGCGGCCCAGCGGCCCAGGAACTCCTCGTCGAGGGTGACCAGCGCGCCCACGAACGGCCGCCCGTCGCCCACCACCATGCACTCCGCGACCAGCGCGTGTGCCCGGATCCGGTCCTCGATCACCGCGGGGGCCACGTTCTTGCCGCCCGCCGTGACGATGATCTCCTTCTTCCGGCCGGTGATCCGCAGGTAGCCGTCCTCGTCCAGGGTGCCGATGTCACCGGTGTGGAACCAGCCGTCGGCCAGCGCCTCCGCGGTCGCGCCCGGGTTGTTCCAGTACTCCTTGAACAGGTGCTCGCCGTGCAGCAGCACCTCGCCGTCGTCCGCGATCCGCACCACCGAGCCGGGCAGCGGCTGCCCGACCGTGCCGATCTTCTGCCGGTCCCACGGGTTGAACGCCGTCGCCGCACAGGACTCGGTCAGGCCGTAGCCCTCCAGCACCGTGAAGCCGATGCCCCGGAAGAAGTGCCCGAGCCGCTCGCCGAGGGGGGCGCCGCCGGAGATGGCGTACTCGCCCTTGCCGCCCAGGACCGCGCGCAGCTTGCTGTAGACCAGCCTGTCGAAGACCTTGTGCTTGATCTTCAGGCCGAGCGACGGACCCGACGGGCTGTCCAGCGCCTTGCTGTAGGCGATCGCGGTGTCCGCGGCCTTGTCGAAGACCGCGCCCTTGCCGTCCGCCTGGGCCTTGGCCCGCGCCGAGTTGTAGACCTTCTCGAAGACCCGCGGCACCCCGAGGATCAGCGTCGGCCGGAACGCGGCCAGCTCGTCGGTGAGGTTCTTGATGTCCGGGACGCAGCCCAGCTTGATCGGCGCCATCATCGGCGCGACCTGCACCAGCCGCCCGAAGACATGAGCGAGCGGCAGGAACAGCAGCACCGA
>NZ_BNBF01000012.1:212099-226682 GCF_014654935.1 Streptomyces capoamus | reverse complement strand
GCACTCACCGGTGCGGAACAGCGGACGCAGCCGCTCCACCACGTTGCCGCACTCCGCGAAGAAGCTGCGGTGGGTGAGCACGCAGCCCTTGGGGCGCCCGGTCGTGCCGCTGGTGTAGACGATGGTCGCCGGGTCGTCGGCGCGGGCGAGCGAGCCGCGCTCCTCCACCGTCGCGTCGGACACGTCCTGCCCGAGCCGGCCCAGCTCCGCCAGGCCCCCGCCCTCGATCTGCCAGACGTGCTTGAGCGCGGGCAGCGCCTCGCGCACCGACTCCACGGCCGCCGTGTGGCCGTCCAGCTCCGTGACACAGGCGGTGGCGCCCGAGTCGGACAGGATCCACCGCACCTGCTCCGGCGAGCTGGTCTCGTACACCGGCACGGTGATCGCGCCGGCGCTCCAGATCGCGAAGTCCAGCAACGTCCACTCGTACCGCGTGCGGGACATCAGGCCCACCCGGTCGCCCGGCTGCACACCGGAGGCGATGAGGCCCTTGGCGGCGGTGTGCACCTCGGCCAGGAACTCCCGGGCGGTCACGTCCTGCCAGGCGCCTGCCACCTTGCGGGCGATCACGGCGACGTCGGGATGCTGCGCGGCGTTTCTGCGGACGATGTCGGTCAGATTCCCGTCCGCGGGGACCTCGTACAAAGCCGGAAGGCTGAACTCGCGCAAGACTGCTGCTCCTCGTAGGGCGCCGGCGCCACGACGTTGTGCGATGCGACGGTGCGGTCCATGGCTCGGGCAAGTGCTCCGGAACAACATGAGGATTCACATGTTGAAATCCTGAGCACGACTGGACTGCCCGGACGTTACCCGCCGGTATGGCGTCTAGGACAGGGGGTCCCGGCGAGATGTTCGCTGCGTCACACACGTGGGCGTTCCTTTGCGCACAGTAGTCCACGGCCGAACCGACCGGCGAGTAACCGCAGGCCTGACCGGCACTGTTCACCTCCGCCGCACACGCCTACGCTTGATCGCCATGACATCCGCACGCTCCGGCAACCGGCGGACCCGCGTCCACGTCGTCAGCGACGTGCACGGCAACGCCCGCGACCTGGCCCGCGCCGGCGACGGTGCCGACGCCCTGATCTGCCTGGGCGACCTCGTCCTCTTCCTCGACTACGCCGACCACTCGCGCGGCATCTTCCCGGACCTGTTCGGCAAGGAGAACGCCGACCGCATCGTCGAGCTGCGCACCGCCCGGCGCTTCGCCGAGGCCCGCGAGTTCGGCGCCCGGCTGTGGGAGGGGATCGGCACCGACCGGGCCACGGCCATCGAGAGGGCCGTGCGCAAGCAGTACGCCGAACTGTTCGCCGCCTTCCCCACACCGACGTACGCCACCTATGGGAACGTCGACATGCCGCAGCTGTGGCCGGAGTACGCCCGCCCCGGCACCACCGTCCTCGACGGCCGGCGGGCGGAGATCGGCGGCCGTGTCTTCGGCTTCGTCGGCGGCGGCCTGCGCACCCCGATGCGCACCCCGTACGAGATCGACGACGAGGAGTACGCGGCGAAGATCGAGGCCCTCGGCGAGGTCGACGTGCTGTGCACCCACATCCCGCCCGAGGTCCCCGAGCTGGTGTACGACACCGTGGCGCGCCGCTTCGAGCGGGGCAGCAGGGCCCTGCTCGACGCCATCCGCCGCACCCGGCCGCGCTACGCCCTCTTCGGGCACGTGCACCAGCCGCTGGTGCGCCGGATGCGGATCGGCTCCACCGAGTGCGTGAACGTGGGGCACTTCGCCGGCACCGGCACGCCCTGGGCACTCGAATGGTGAGGCGCGCGGGCGCGGTGGAGGCGGCGGCCCGGCGGCGCGGTAGCCTTCACGCTGCACACACGTGCGCAGCCCGGCGCACACACACCTCTCCCACCGGCCCGCATCTGGAGGAGCCACCGCGATGGCGGAACACACCAGTTCGAGCATCACGATCGAGGCGGCTCCGGCCGACGTCATGGCGGTGATCGCCGACTTCGCGCGCTACCCGGACTGGACGGGCGAGGTGAAGGAGGCGGAGGTCCTCGCCGCCGACGGACGGGGCCGCGCCGAGCAGGTCCGCCTGGTCATGGACGCCGGCGCCATCAAGGACGACCAGACCCTCGCCTACACCTGGACCGGCGACCACGAGGTCTCCTGGACCCTGGTCAAGTCCCAGATGCTGCGCTCCCTGGACGGCACCTACCTGCTGAAGCCGGCCGGCGCGGGCGCCACCGAGGTCACCTACCGGCTGACGGTCGACGTGAAGATCCCCATGCTGGGCATGATCAAGCGCAAGGCGGAGAAGGTCATCATCGACCGGGCGCTGGCGGGCCTGAAGAAGCGGGTCGAGTCCGGGGAGAAGTAGTCGCTCCGGCCCGGTTCGCGCGCACGACGGTAGCGTTCACCCCCATGCGCACCATCCTGATCACGGGCCCGGGCGGCAGCGGGCGCACGACCGTCGCCGCCGCCACCGCGCTCACCGCCGCCCGCGAGGGCCACCGCACCCTTCTGCTGAGCGCCGACCGCACGGACACCCCGGGCGCGGCACTGGGCACCGCGACAGGACCGGCCCCCGCCCCCGTCACCGACCACCTCACCGCCTGGCGGCCGGACGCCGGCGCCCGGTTCCGCGCGGACCTCACCGCCTTCCAGACCCGCGCCGCGGGCGTCCTGGACCTGCTCGGCGCGGCCCGCCTGGACGCCGAGGAGGTCACCCCGCTGCCCGGCGCCGAGGAGCTGTCCTTCCTGCGCGCGCTGCGGGACGCGGCCCTGTCCGAGCGCTACGACCTGCTCGTCGTCGATCTCCCGCCGCTCCCGCAGGCCCTCGCCCTGCTCGCCCTGCCCGAGGAGCTGCGCCGCTACCTGCGCCGCCTGCTGCCGCCCGAGCGGCAGGCCGCCCGCGCCCTGCGCCCGGTCCTCGGCCGGCTGGCCGGCGTTCCCATGCCCGCCGACTGGCTGTACGAGACGGCCGCCCGCTGGGACGTCGAACTGGCCGCCGTCGAGGCCGTCCTCACCGACCGGGACACCGCCGTACGCCTGGTCGCCGAACCCGGCCCGGCCGGTGCCGACGCCGTCCGCGCCGCCACCCTCGGCCTCGCCCTGCGCGGCCTGCCCGTCGAGGCCCTGGTCGCCAACCGGATCCTGCCCGAGGCGGCCCCCGACAGCTGGCTCGGCTCCCTCCTCGCCCAGCAGCGCAAGACGCTCGCCGACTGGCAGGAGGCCTACGACGTCCGCCCCGTCCCGCACCTGGGCCGCGACCCGCACGGGCCGGACGACCTCGCGGCCCTCGCCGTGCCCGCCGTCAACCCGGTGCCCACCCCGGTCGGGTGGCCCGTCACCGACCGGCTCGCCGAGGACGGCGTGCTGGTGTGGCACCTGCCGCTGCCCGGCGCGATACGGGACGAACTGGACCTCGTCCGGCGCGGCGACGAGCTGCTGATCACCGCGGGCCCGTACCGCCGGATCGTTCCGCTGCCCTCCGCCCTGCGCCGCTGCACCGTCGCCGGCGCCGCGCTGCGCGACGGCGAGCTGCGCATCCGGTTCGCACCGGACCCGGACCTGTGGCCCGCCGCGGGACGGTGAACGGGCAGGGCCGTTCGGGTAACGTCGTAAGGGCGAACCGTAGTCAGGAGCCGCCATGAGCGAAGAGCGCCCCGCACCCGACCCCGCCGAGGAGGAGCGGCCGAGGGCGACCGACGCCGACGCCTGGGCCACGGCCTGCGCCGAGGACCTCGCCGCCGAGCAGGCCCGCCGCCGCGACCGGCACGGCCCGCCGCCCGGATCGGCCGCCGAGGAACTGAGGAAGCTCGTGGACACGGTGGCCGACAAGCTGTCCGGCCTCCAGGCGCCGCTGCTCGGCGGCCTCGCCGGGCCGGCGGCCCAGCAGATGGTGCGGCAGGTCGTCCAGCAGGCGAAGGCCGCCGTCGAGCCCGTCATGGAGCGCAACCCGGACGTGTTCGACCACCTGGCCGCGGCCGGCAGCGAACTGCTCGCCGCCTACCGCTCCGCCGTCCAGGCCCAGGAACAGCGCTGGACCGCCCGGGGCGCCGACCCCGCCCGCCCCGCCGGCCCCGCGGACGGCGACCGCCCGGGCCGGCGCGACCCGGGGGAGGGCACCGGACCGGGCGAACGCATCGACCTGGACTGAAGCCCTGGCACGGCGGGGCCTCGGGTACGGTTGGCCGTAGCGGGGCTCGACCGAAACTGAGGGATTCATGGGACTCACCATCGGCGTCGACATCGGCGGCACGAAGATCGCGGCCGGCGTGGTCGACGAGGAAGGCAACATCCTCTCGACCTTCAAGGTGCCGACCCCCACCACGCCCGAGGCCATCGTGGACGCCATCGCCTCGGCGGTGGAGGGTGCGCGCGCCGGGCACGAGATCGTCGGCGTGGGCATCGGCGCGGCCGGTTACGTCAACCGCCAGCGGTCCACGGTGTACTTCGCGCCGAACATCGACTGGCGCAACGAGCCGCTCAAGGAGAAGGTCGAGGCCCGCACGGGCCTCCCGGTCGTGGTCGAGAACGACGCCAACGCCGCCGCCTGGGGCGAGTACAAGTTCGGCGCCGGCAAGGGCCACCGCAACGTCATCTGCATCACGCTCGGCACCGGACTCGGCGGCGGCATCATCATCGGCAACAAGCTGCGCCGCGGCCACTTCGGCGTGGCCGCCGAGTTCGGCCACATCCGGATGGTCCCGGACGGCCTGCTGTGCGGGTGCGGTTCGCAGGGCTGCTGGGAGCAGTACGCCTCCGGCCGCGCCCTCGTCCGCTACGCCAAGCAGCGCGCCAACGCCACCCCCGAGCGTGCCGAGGTGCTGCTGGCGCTCGGCGACGGCACCCCCGAGGGCATCGAGGGCAAGCACATCTCCATGGCCGCCCGGCAGGGCGACCCGGTCGCCGTGGACTCCTACCGGGAGCTGGCCCGCTGGGCCGGCGCCGGCCTCGCCGACCTGGCCTCCCTGTTCGACCCGTCCGCGTTCATCGTCGGCGGCGGCCTCTCCGACGAGGGCGATCTGGTCCTCGACCCGATCCGTACGTCGTACAAGCGCTGGCTGGTCGGCGCCAACTGGCGTCCGATGGCCGACGTGATCGCCGCCCAGCTGGGCAACGAGGCGGGACTCGTGGGCGCGGCGGACCTGGCCCGGGAGCCGGACCCCGTCATGTAGACCCCTCAGGGGCGCGGGGAGCCGGCCTCGCGCCCCGTGCCCGGGGCGTACATTGATCCACATGGAGCTGCTGCCCAACTCCCGCACGGAATCCGATGGTTCCGCGGTCATCCGCGTCCTGAGCTACAACATCCGCTCGCTGCGGGACGACACGGCCGCCCTCGCCAGGGTGATCTCGGCCTGCGCCCCCGACCTGGTGCTCGTCCAGGAGGCCCCGCGGTTCTTCCGCTGGCGCAAGAAGCTGGCGCGGCTCGCCGCGGCCTGCGGCCAGGTGGTCCTCACCGGTGGCGCCACGGCGGCGGGCCCGGCCGTCCTGTGCTCCCTGCGCGCCGTCGTCGACCGCACGGAGGACGTCCTCCTCCCGCTCACCCCCGGCCTCCACCGGCGCGGCCTGGCCACGGCGGTGGTCCGCTTCGGCGGCGCCCGGCTCGGCGTCATCAGCTGCCACCTCAGCCTCCAGCAGGCCGAGCGCCAGGAGCAGGGCGGCATGCTCCTCGAGCGCCTCGCCGCACTGGGCACGGAGCACGCCGTCGTCGGCGGCGACCTCAACGAGCGCCCCGACGGCCGCACCTTCCGCCGCCTCGCCTCCACCCTCCAGGACTGCCGCACGGCCGCTCCCTGGGGCGGTGAGTTCACCTCCACGCCCACCGACCCCCACCAGCGCATCGACGCGCTCTTCGCCACGCCCGGCATCGAGGTGCTGGGCTGCGGGGTGCCCCTGGACCAGCCGGGCGTGCGCGCGGCGGACCTGAGGGCGGCCACGGACCACCTCCCGGTGCTGGCCGCCCTGCGCGTCCCGGCGACCGACGTGGACTGAGTCCAGCAAGGCCCTTGGCCGCCACTCGGCGATCACCTACGCGCGGGGCCCTGTCCTGCGTCAGACGACCGCCCCGCGCCCCGGGTCGTCGTCCTCCTCGTCGTCCGTCCGCATCCGCGCCACCAGCGTCGCGAAGCCGCCGAGGAAGCCGCCGATGCCGGCGGTCGCCAGCCACCAGGTCATGTCCCAGCCGAGCAGCACCGCCAGCAGCAGCAGGACGGGGCCGCCGGTCACCCCGAGCCAGGCGAAGCGGGCGGTGGTGTCCGCGGTCGGCAGCGGGGGCGGCTCCGGCGGGACGAAGTGGCCCTCGTCGTCCTCGTCGAAGTCGTCGTCGGACGGCTCGGCCACCGTGTAGTCGCGCGGGCCGACGCCCGGCGCGAAGGAGACGGAGCCGCCCAGCGGGCGGGCGGGCGGCCGCCCCGCGGGGTCCTCCGCGTCGCCGCCGGCGTCCCCGTCGGGCTCCGGCACCGGCTCCTTCGCCGGTTCCGTCACCGGTTCCGTCACCGGTGTCTTCGCCGGCTGCTTCTCCGGCTCCGGCAGCGCCAGGTCCTCCACCGGCTTGAAGGGCCGGGCACCGGGCGGGTCCGGCGGCTCCTCGCCGTACCCGGCGACGATGGCCCGCCAGGCGGCGTCCTCGTCGAACGGCACCTGCCGCTCGTCCGGCTCGCCGGCCTCGTGGCCGTCGCGTTCCCCACGGCCGTCGCGTTCCTCACGGCCCTCACGGTCGGAGTCGTGCTCAGCCAACTGCGGCCGTCCCTTCCTTGCCGACACTGGGTGCGAGCCGGCCGATGAAGGCGAGGCTCTCCTCGAAGATCCGGTCCGCATCCTCGTCCAACGTCGCCACGTGGTAGCTGTGTTCCAGCACGATCTGGGTGACGTCCGTGGACGACACCCGGCTGAGCACCCGCGCCGAGTCGGCCGCCGGCACCACGTGGTCCCGGGCGCTGCGCAGCAGCAGCAGCGGCTGGGTCACCTGGGGCAGCTCGCCGTCCAGCCGGCGCAGGAAGACCCGCAGCGAGTGCGCCGCGTGCAGCGGCACCCGGTCGTAGCCCAGCTCGGCCACGCCCTCCTTCGCGATGTCGCTGGCGATGCCCCGGGTCGTGCGCACCAGGTGCCGGGCCACCGGGAGGGCGTACGCGGACAGGCCGTGCACCCGGTTCGCCGGGTTGACGACCACCGCGCCCGCGACCCGCGCGCCGTGCCGGGCCGCGAGCCGCAGGGCCAGCGCGCCGCCCATCGACAGGCCCGCGACGAAGACCCGGGAGCAGCGCTCGGCGAGCAGGCGCAGCTCGCGGTCCACCTCCGCGTACCAGTCCTGCCAGGTGGTGAGCTGCATGTCCTCCCACCGGGTGCCGTGGCCGGGCAGCAGCGGCAGGGACACGGTCAGGCCGTGCGCCGCGTGGTGCTCCGCCCAGGGGCGCAGCGACTGGGGCGAGCCGGTGAAGCCGTGGCAGAGGAGGACCCCCACCTCTCCGCCCTGGTGGCGGTACGGCTCGGCTCCGGGGAGAACTGGCATGTGCTTCACCGTACGCGACCGCACTGACACCGACCAGGGCCGTCGGGCTCATCGGCGGTCCTGCGGGTTAAGGTCTCTGCGAAGCAAACAGGAGGCACACGGGTGTTGTACGGCACGATGAAGGTCGCCATCGGAGGGCCGCTGAAGGTCGCCTTCAGGCCTTGGGTGGAGGGCCTGGAGAACGTACCGGCCACGGGCCCGGCCATCCTGGCCAGCAATCATTTGTCCTTCTCGGACTCGTTCTTCCTGCCGGCCGTCCTGGACCGCAAGATCACCTTCATCGCCAAGGCCGAGTACTTCACCACCCCGGGCGTCAAGGGCCGGCTCACCGCCGCCTTCTTCAAGGGCGTCGGCCAGCTCCCGGTGGACCGCTCCGGGGCGCGCGGCGCCGGGGAGGCGGCGGTCCGCAGCGGCGTGGAGGTGCTGGAGCGCGGCGAGCTGTTCGGGATCTACCCGGAGGGCACCCGCTCCCCGGACGGGCGGCTGTACCGGGGCAAGCCCGGCGGCCTGGCGCGCGTGGCGCTCGCCACCGGGGCGCCGGTCGTCCCGGTCGCCATGATCGGCACGGAGAAGATCCAGCCGCCCGGCAAGGTGGTGCCGAAGCTGATGCGGCCCGGCATCCGCATCGGCAAGCCCCTGGACTTCAGGCGCTACCAGGGAATGGAGCACGACCGGTTCGTGCTGCGCGCCCTGACCGACGAGGTCATGTACGAGATCATGAAGCTGTCCGGCCAGGAGTACGTCGACGTGTACGCCACCGCCGCGAAACGGCAGCTGGCCGAGGCGGCGAAGGCGGCCAGGGAAGCCGAGAAGGCCCAGAAGGCCGGGAAGAAGCAGGACGAGTCCTAGACGGGGGCACGACGGGGAGCCGGGGGGACCGGGGGACATGCCCAAACGCGAGCGCGTCATGCGGATGTCGGTGGAGCTGCCGCTGTGGCGCGCGCTCGCCGGCTACCGCGTCCTGACCATGCTGTACGCCATCGGCCTGTGCGCCACGGCGTACGAGCACTTCGTCCGGCCGTGGGTCGCGGTCGCCTACTACGCGGTCCTGGTGGTGTGGACCCTGGCCACCCTGCCCAAGGTGGCCGGCGCGGCGAGCTGCACCCGGCGCTTCCTGGCCGCGGACCTGACCGTCGCCGTCGTCGGCATCCTGCTCACCCCGGTCGCCGACAGCCACGAGCGGATCGCCGGCGGCGGCCCGACCCTGCCGTCGATATGGACCGCGGGCGCGGTCCTGGCCTTCGCCATCAAGGGCGGCTGGCGCTGGGCGGCCGCCGCCTCCACGGCCGTGGCCGCCGCCAACCTGGCCGAGCGGGGCCACCCCGCCCGCGACACCGTGCACAACGTGATCCTCGTCTGGGTGGCGTCCATCGCGATCGGCTACGTCGTGGAGGTGGCCCGTGCCTCCGAGCGCACCCTCGCCCGCGCCCTGGAGATCGAGGCCGCGACCCGGGAACGGGAGCGGCTGGCCCGGGACATCCACGACGGCGTGCTGCAGGTGCTGGCGATGGTGAAGCGCCGGGGCACGGCCCTCGGCGGCGAGGCGGCCGAGCTGGGCCGGCTGGCCGGGGAGCAGGAGGTGGCCCTGCGCACGCTGGTGTCGGGCGGCATGGTCCCGGTGTCCCGGGTCTCGGAGGACCTCGCGGCCGGTGCCGTCGTCCGCGCGGTGGAGGAGCCGGACCCGCGGGACGCGGACGGCCCGGTCGACCTGCGCCCCCTGCTCGCCGGCTTCGCCTGCGGCCGGGTCGCGCTCGCCGAGCCCGGCGCCCCGGTGCCGCTGCCGCCGGCCGCGGCCCGCGAGGTGGCCGCCGCGGTCGGGGCCGCGCTGGACAACGTGCGCAGGCACGCCGGCCCCGGGGCGCGGGCCTGGATCCTGGTGGAGGACGAGCCGGGGGAGATCGTCGTCACCGTGCGGGACGACGGCCCCGGCATCCCCGAGGGCCGGCTCGCGCAGGCCGAGGGGGAGGGCCGGCTCGGGGTGGCCCTGTCGATCCGGGGCCGGCTGCGCGACCTCGGCGGCAGCGCCGAGATCGTCTCGGTCCCGGGGCAGGGCACGGAAGTGGAACTGAAGGTACCGAAGGGCGCCGTGCGGGCGCGGGGGAAGAAGGCGGAGCAGCGATGACACAGCAGCGGGACCCGATCAGGGTCATGGTGGTGGACGACCACCCGATGTGGCGGGACGCGGTCGCCCGTGACCTGGCCGAGTCGGGCTTCGAGGTGGTCGCCACCGCCGGTGACGGCGAGCAGGCGGTCCGCCGCGCCCGGGCCGCCGCCCCGGACGTCCTGGTGCTGGACCTCAACCTGCCCGCCAAGCCCGGCGTCCAGGTGTGCAAGGAAGTCGTGGGCCACAACCCGGCGTTGCGGGTCCTGGTCCTCTCGGCGAGCGGAGAGCACGCGGACGTGCTGGAGGCGGTGAAGTCCGGCGCGACCGGCTACCTGCTGAAGTCGGCCTCCACCGAGGAACTGCTGGACGCGGTGCGCCGTACCGCCGTGGGTGACGCGGTGTTCACGCCGGGGCTGGCCGGACTGGTCCTCGGCGAGTACCGGCGGCTGGCGGCCGAGCCGGTGCCCGCCCCGGACGCCGGCGAGCCGGGCGCGCCCCGGCTGACGGACCGGGAGACCGAGGTGCTGCGGCTGGTGGCGAAGGGCCTGAGCTACAAGCAGATCGCCGAACGGCTCGTCATCTCCCACCGCACGGTCCAGAACCACGTGCAGAACACCCTGGGCAAACTGCAGCTGCACAACAGGGTGGAGCTGGTGCGGTACGCGATCGAGCGCGGTCTCGACGACGCGTGACGCGCCGGAATCACCCTTCCCGCCTCTCCCGATGTGACGCGGATCACCACTAGCGTGACTCTCTGTCAGGGAACCGCGGTGAAGGGACAATTCCATGCGGGTCGGAGTACTGACCGGAGGCGGCGACTGCCCCGGGCTCAACGCCGTCATCCGGGCCATCGTGCGCAAGGGCGTACAGGAGTACGGCTATGACTTCGTCGGCTTCCGGGACGGCTGGCGCGGACCGCTCGAAGGCGACAGCGTGCGCCTCGACATCCCCGCGGTGCGCGGCATCCTGCCCCGCGGCGGCACCGTCCTCGGCTCCTCGCGCACCAACCCCCTCAAGGTGGAGGGGGGCATCCGCCGGATCAAGGACAACCTGGCCAAGCAGGAGATCGACGCCCTCGTCACGATCGGCGGCGAGGACACCCTGGGCGTCGCCGCGCGCCTGTCCGACGAGTACGGCGTGCCGTGCGTGGGCGTGCCCAAGACCATCGACAACGACCTGTCCGCCACCGACTACACCTTCGGCTTCGACACCGCCGTCGGCATCGCCACCGAGGCCATCGACCGGCTGCACACCACCGCCGAGTCCCACATGCGGGTGCTGGTCTGCGAGGTGATGGGCCGGCACGCCGGCTGGATCGCCCTGCACTCGGGCCTGGCCGGCGGTGCCAACGTCATCCTCATCCCCGAGCAGCGCTTCGACCTCGACCAGGTGTGCGCCTGGATCACCTCCCGCTTCCGGGCGTCGTACGCGCCGATCGTGGTCGTCGCCGAGGGCGCCATGCCGAAGGACGGCGAGATGGTGCTCAAGGACGGGTCGCTGGACTCCTTCGGACACGTCCGGCTCTCCGGGGTCGGCGAGTGGCTGGCCAAGGAGATCGAGAAGCGCACCGGCAAGGAAGCCCGCACCACCGTCCTCGGCCACATCCAGCGCGGCGGCACCCCCAGCGCCTTCGACCGCTGGCTCGCCACCCGCTTCGGCCTGCACGCCGTCGACTGCGTGCACGACGGCGACTTCGGCACCATGGTCGCCCTGCGCGGCACCGACATCGTCCGCGTCCCGATCGCCGAGGCCACCGCCCGGCTGAAGACGGTGGACCCGGCGCTGTACACGGAGGCCGGGGTGTTCTTCGGCTGACGGGGCCCGGACGGCTACACGGTCGTGCGGCGCAGCCGGCCGATCAGCTCCCGTACGACCGCGGCCCCGTTCAGCGTCAGCACCGACTCGGGGTGGAACTGCACGCCCGCGAAGCCGGGGCCGCGCAGCGCGTGCACCTCCCCGTTCTCCGCCCGGCTCACCTCCACCCCGTGCGCGGCCAGCTCCCGGGCCGCGTCCTCGTCGCAGCGCGCGACGAAGCTGTTGTAGAAACCGACGGTCTCGGTCCGCCCGAACAGGTCGATCCCGGTCTGCGCGCCCTGGAACGGCACCTCCTTGCGGACGATCTCCAGGCCCAGCTCGGCCGCGATCAGCTCGTGCCCGAGGCAGACGCCGAGCACCCCGTGCGGATGGGTCCGGAGCACCTCGGCGGTCAGGCCGCGCAGGAACCGCATCCTGGGGTCGCCGAGGTCCCGGGGGTCGCCGGGACCCGGCCCCAGGACGACCGGCCCCGGGTGGGCGAGCACCGCCTCCCGCAGCCCGGGCTCGTCGTGGCGCCGGACGGTCACGTCGAGCCCGCCCGAGCGCAGGACGTGCGCCAGCATCGCGGTGAAGGTGTCCTCGCCGTCCACGACGAGGGCGTGGCCCGCCAGGGCGTCGGACCGCTCCTGCATCCGCAGCCAGAACGGGGCGAGCCCGGCCCGCCGCCCGTCCAGCGCGGCCCGCACCCGCGGGTCGTCCGCCAGCCGCGGCAGCTCCCGTTCCCGGCGCGGCCGGGCCGGGCCCACCCCGAGGGCGGCCAGCACGCCCGCCGCCTTCGCGTGGGTCTCCGCGACCTCGCCGGCCGGGTCCGAGCCGCGCACCAGCGTCGCCCCGACGGGCACGCGCAGCCGGCCGTCGGCCGAGATGTCGGCGGTACGGATCAGGATGGGCGAGTCGAGGGTCTGCGCGCCCCCGGCGTCCCGGCCGAGCAGCGCCAGGGCACCGGCGTAGTAGCCGCGCCCGACGCCGTCCCGCCCGAGGGGCTCGTACCGCTCGATCACCCGGCAGGCGTTCTGCACCGGCGAGCCGGTGACGGTCGCCGCGAACATCGTCTCCCGCAGCACCTCCCGCGCGTCCAGGGAGGACTTCCCGCGCAGCTCGTACTCGGTGTGCGCGAGGTGCGCCATCTCCTTCAGCCGGGGGCCGACGACGACCCCGCCCATGTCGCCGACGGTGCACATCATCTTCAGTTCCTCGTCGACCACCATCGACAGCTCCTCGGTCTCCTTGCCGTCGGCGAGGAACTCCAGCAGGTGCTCCGGGGTGGGCCCCCCGGCGGGATAGCGGTACGTCCCGCTGATCGGGTTCATCACCACGGTCCCGCCGCTCATCCGGACGTGCACCTCCGGGCTCGCCCCGACCAGCGTGCGGTCCCCGGTGTGCACGACGAACGTCCAGTACGCGCCCCGCTCGTCCGCCAGCAGCCGCCGGAACAGCGCGAGCGCGTCCGCGCGGCCGAAGCCCGGGATCCGGCCCTCGTAGGTGCGCCGGATGACGAAGTTCGCGCCCTCGCCCCGGCCGATCTCCTCGCGCAGCACCCGTCCGACGATCTCGCCGTACTCCTCGTCGCCGACGTCGAAGCCCCCGCCCTCCACCCGCACCTCGTGCGCCGGGAGCCGGTCCAGCGCCTCGGCGAGCGGGACCTCGTACCGCTCCTCGGGCGTCAGCACCAGCAGCGGGGTGCCGTCGTCACGGACGTCGAAGCCGCGCTCGCGCAGCTGCCGGAAGGGGACGAGGGCGAGCCCCTCGTCGGGCAGGTCGGCGAGCCGGTCCCGGCCGGTCACCGGGCCGAGCAGCACCTCCACCGGGTGCTCGTCGCGGCCCGGGGCGCGGCGGCGCAGCAGGGCGAAGGGCCGGGGGTCGTGCAGCAGCCGGGTCAGGTCCATGGTTCCTCTTCCGTCGGTGATGACGCGGTGTGGAGGAACGGCCCCGGGAAACGCCGAAGGCCGCCCCTCGGGCGGCCTTCGCGGAGTTCGTGGTGCGCGCGATCAGTGGGCCGCCGGAGAAGCGGTCCACCACCAGTTCTGGATCGACGGCGCGAACATGCGGGGAACCCTACCGCATGCCCGCACTCCGTATGTCCGCACTCTGTATGCCGTGTCTCATTACCTGAGCACCGGCGGGAACGCACGACATCACCCCGTAATGTGGAGCTCGTGACCGTGAACGCTAAGACCAGCGCGAGCGCTGGCAACACCTGGCGAAACCTGCCCGCGGCGCAGCAGCCCGAGTACCCCGACCCCGAGGCTCTGCGCGCAGTGATCGCGGACCTCGAGTCGTATCCGCCGCTCGTCTTCGCGGGCGAGTGCGACCAGCTGCGCGCCCGGATGGCGGCCGTCGCCAAGGGAGAGGCGTTCCTCCTCCAGGGCGGCGACTGCGCCGAGGCCTTCGACGCGGTGTCCGCCGACCACATCCGCAACAAGCTCAAGACGCTGCTCCAGATGGGCGCCGTGCTGACCTACGCGGCCTCCGTGCCCGTGGTGAAGGTCGGCCGGATCGCCGGGCAGTACTCCAAGCCCCGCTCCAAGCCGACCGAGACCCGCGACGGCGTGACGCTCCCGGTGTACCGGGGAGACTCCGTCAACGGCTTCGACTTCACCGAGGCCAGCCGCATCCCGGACCCGGAGCGGCTGAAGCGGATGTACCACGCCTCGGCGTCCACGCTGAACCTGGTGCGTGCCTTCACCACCGGCGGTTACGCCGACCTGCGCCAGGTGCACGCCTGGAACCAGGACTTCGTGCGCACCTCCCCCTCGGGCCAGCGCTACGAGCAGCTCGCGCGCGAGATCGACAACGCGCTGAACTTCATGCGGGCCTGCAGCACCGACCCGGAGGAGTTCAAGACCGTCGAGTTCTTCTCCTCGCACGAGGCGCTGCTGCTGGACTACGAGTCCGCCCTGACCAGGGTCGACTCCCGCACCGGCAAGCTGTACGACGTCTCGGCGCACATGGTGTGGATCGGCGAGCGCACCCGGCAGCTGGACCACGCGCACATCGAGTTCGCCTCCCGGATCAGCAACCCGATCGGCATCAAGCTCGGCCCGAACACCACGGCCGAGGAGGCGCTGCGGTACATCGACCGCCTCGACCCCGAGCGGGAGCCGGGCCGGCTGACCTTCATCGTCCGCATGGGCGCCGGCAAGATCCGCGACAAGCTCCCCGAGCTGGTCGAGAAGGTCACGGCGTCCG
>NZ_BNBF01000012.1:189701-212047 GCF_014654935.1 Streptomyces capoamus | reverse complement strand
GTGCCACGGTGGCCTGGGTGACCGACCCGATGCACGGCAACACCTTCGAGGCGGCCTCCGGGCACAAGACCCGCCGCTTCGACGACGTGCTGGACGAGGTCAAGGGCTTCTTCGAGGTCCACAAGGCGCTCGGCACCCACCCGGGCGGCATCCACGTGGAGCTGACCGGCGACGACGTCACCGAGTGCGTGGGCGGCGGCGACGAGATCTTCGTGGACGACCTGCACCAGCGCTACGAGACGGCCTGCGACCCGCGGCTGAACCGGAGCCAGTCGCTGGACCTGGCGTTCCTCGTCGCGGAGATGTACCGGGACCAGTGAGCGGCCGGTGAACACCGGAAGGGGCGCGGATCACACGGGATCCGTGCCCCTTTCCCTTTTGCGGCCCCCGCGGCATGGGTTAGGTTAGGTTTGCCTCACCGAGAACGGGACGGCACCAGAGACAGCGATCCCGTCGGGAGGTGGATCCGCGTGTACGTGTGCAGCTGCTTCGGCGTCACCGAGGAGCAGGTCAAGCAGCACGTGGAGAACGGCGCCTGCAGCCCCCGCCAGATCGCCTCCGCCTGCAAGGCCGGCACGGACTGCGGTTCGTGCGTGCGCCGCATCCAGGCCCTCCTCGGCCGGGGCGCCCTGCCGCGCCGCGAGCCGGCCGGCCGGACATCTGCCGCGCCGACGGGTCTCCCCGAGGCGGCCTAGGTCTCAGCTGCTCTCCGGCTGCTCGATCACCTGGGCGAGGTAGAGCGCCTCGCCGAGCTTCTCCAGCAGCTCCAGCTGGGTGTCGAGGTAGTCGATGTGGTGTTCCTCGTCGGCGAGGATGTCCTCGAAGATGTTGGCGGACGTGACGTCCCCCTTCTCGCGCATGACCTTGATGCCCCGCCGCAGCCGGTCGATCGCCTCGACCTCGATCTGCCGGTCGGCCTCGAACATCTCCCGCACCGTCTGCCCGACCCGGACGTGGAAGAGCCGCTGGTAGTTGGGCAGCCCCTCCAGGAACAGGATCCGGTCGGTGAGCACCTCCGCGTGCTTCATCTCGTCGAACGACTCGTGCCGCGTGTACTTGGCGAGCTTGTACCAGCCGAAGTTCTCCTGCATCTTCGCGTGCAGGAAGTACTGGTTGATCGCGGTCAGCTCGCCGGTGAGCTGCTCGTTGAGGAACTCGATGACCTCGGGGTCGCCCTGCATCGCAGCGGCTCCTTCCACACGGGACACGGGAGAGGGTGCGGCGGCATGATTGCACCGGAGGCGAAGATCGTCCAGTAAGTGCGTACTTAGTAAGTACGTGCTGGATTGCTGCACCTTGTCCGGTTCGGGAGCGGGTGGTCAAGGGCACTGCCCGAGGTCTGTCAGGATGGATACATGGGTCATCCGGTGGAGCGAGAGTCTGGGGCAGCGGCCGGGTCCGAGCTTCCGCCGGGTCAGCGGCTCCAGCGGGGCTGGCCGGTCACGCACTACGGGCCGGTCCCGAAGTTCCGGCCCGAGCGCTGGGAGTTCCGGGTCTTCGGCGCCACGGCCGACGGGGACAAGCGCACCTGGGACCACGACGAGTTCACGGCCCTGCCGTACACCACCGTGGTGGCCGACCTGCACTGCGTGACGAAGTTCAGCATGGTCGGCGCCGAGTGGGGCGGCATTCCCGCCCGGGCCGTCCTGGACCTCGCCCCGCCGGCGCCGGACGTCACCCATGTGATGGTCTGGGCGGAGTACGGCTTCAGCTCCAACCTGCGCCTGTCCGACTTCGCCTCCGACCGCACCCTCTTCGCCACCCACAAGGACGGCGAGCTGCTCACCGCCGAGCACGGCTTCCCGGTCCGCCTGATCGTGCCCCACCTGTACGCCTGGAAGGGCCCGAAGTGGGTGCGGGGCGTGGAGTACATGACCGCCGACCGCCGCGGCTTCTGGGAGGAGCGCGGCTACCACAACATCGGCGACCCCTGGAAGGAGCAGCGCTACTCCTACCAGGAGCAGCCCGGGGAGGGCCCCGAGCTCTGAGGCCGGGCACCCGGGCGCGTCAGTGGTGGTACCGGTGCACCACCGCGTGCCCCTTGCCCCGGCCGATCAGCCACTTGTTGACCGGGGTGGTCACCACGAAGGCGATCACCAGCGAGACCGCGAGCGAGATCCAGAACAGCGCGTCGTCCAGCATGGCGTCCCGTGCGGACGGCCAGAGCACGATCACCCCGTTGTCGATCAGTTCCATCACGGCGATGGACAGGGTGTCCGCGGCGAGCGCCACCCGCAGGGCCGCACGGAAGCCGACGCCGGCCCGCAGGATGCCGCGCAGGGTGAGCGAGTAGCCGAAGAAGAAGGCCAGCACGACCGCGAGCAGGGTGGTCGCCAGGCTGCCCCAGCCCAGCGCCGTGCCGACGACCATGCCGAGCACCTCGCCGACGGCGCAGCCGGTGAGGCAGTGCAGGGTGGCCCGCGCGGCCGTGCTCCAGCCGGCCCCGCCCGGCCGGCCGCCGTGATGTGCGTGGCGGTGTACCTGTTCCGTGTGCGCCTCGTGCTGCATGACGTACCCCCTGTCGGACGACGGCTCCTGCACCGGACGGGAACCGTATACCCCTCAGGGGTATTCCGAGGGGTTACCCGTCGCGCAGTTTCTTCAGCCGCTCCACGTCCGCCGCGTGCCCCTCCTTGCCGCCGGGCGTCTCGATGACCAGCGGGACGCCCTCTGTCGCCGGATGGCTCATGAGCGCCCGGAACGGGTCCTCGCCGATGTGGCCGGCACCGATGTTCGCGTGCCGGTCCTTGTGCGCGCCCACCACGTCCTGCGAGTCGTTGGCGTGGATCAGCTTCAGCCGCCCCTCGCCCACGGTCTCCACCAGCAGGTCCAGCGTCCGGTGCATCCCGCCCGGCCCGGCCAGGTCGTGCCCGGCGGCGAAGACATGGCAGGTGTCCAGGCACACACCCAGCTTCGGATGGGCGTCCAGCGCCGCGAAGTACGGCCCGAGGTCCCAGGTCCGCGAGCACAGCGAGGAGCCCTGCCCGGCGGTCGGCTCCAGCAGCAGGAACGGGTCGTCGTCCTCGGTCAGCTCGTCCAGCAGCGGCAGCAGGCGCTCGCGCACCTGCGCCAGCGCGGCCTCCCGGGTCCGCCCGCCGGTCGCGCTCCCGGTGTGCACCACCACGCCCAGCGCGCCGATGTCCCGTCCGCGCCGCAGTGAGTGCCTCAGCGACTCCACCGACCGCTCCACCGTCGCCTCGGTGTGCGAGCCGAAGTTGATCAGGTACGGCGCGTGTACGTACGCCGGGACCGACTCCTCGGCGCACGCCGCGCGGAACGCCTCGTCCTGCCGCGGATTGCCGGCCGGGGTGGCCCAGCCGCGCGGGTTGGCGACGAAGACCTGCACGGTCTCCGCCCCCAGGTCACGGGCGTACGACAGCCCCACGGAGTGCAGGCCGCCGGCCACGGGCACATGGCTGCCGACGGGATTGCGGGGGAGGGGGGAGACAACGGGACTCACCCGTTCAGGGTGTCATGTCCGCCCCGCGCCCCGGGCCGCGGCCGCCGGTGAGACCGGTCACCGGATGGTGATGGTGATCGTCGACCCCTTGGGTGCCTTGTCGCCGGCCGCCACCGACTGCTTCTTCACGGTGTCGCCGAACAGCCCGAGCAGCCCGCGGTCCTCGTCCACCTGGAACCCGGCGGCCTCCAGGGCCTTGTGCGCGTCGTCCACGCTGTCCCCGGTCACGTCCGGGACCTCGATCATCTCGGGGCCCTTGGACAGGGTGAGCGTCACCGTGTCGCCCTCGGCGGCCCGGCTGCCCTCGTCCGGGCTCTGCGCGGCGACCCGGCCCTTGTCGTACGCGGAGTTGACCCGCCCGGCCGCGATCCGCACCTTCAGGCCGGCGTCCGTCAGCTCCTGCCGGGCGTCGTCCACGCTGTCGCCGCTGACGTCCGGCACGTCGACGGGACTGCCCTTGCTCACGATCAGCGCGATCGCCGAGCCCGCGTGCCGCTCGGTACCCGCGTCCGGCGTCGTGCCGACCACCGAGCCCCGGGCCACGTCCTCGCTGAACTCCCGGGTGACCATGCCCGGCTCCAGGCCGTCCGCCTTCAGCCGGGCCCGCGCCTTGGCGAGCGGCTGGCCCTTCACGTTCGGCACGTGCACCGTCTCCGGGCCCAGCGACACGGTCAGCGCCACCGAGTCGTGGTCCCGGATCCGCGCGCCGGGCGCCGGATCGGAACCGATCACGGCACCGCGCTCCACGGTGTCGCTGTAGGCCCGCTTGACCTGGCCCACGTCCAGGCCGGCCGCGCTCAGCCGGTCCCGTGCCCGCGCCTCGCTCTGCGCCAGCAGCGGCGGCACCTTGGTGAACTGGCCGGAGTTGATGTACCAGACGCCGGCGCCCACACCGAGCACCACCAGGACGGCCGCGATCAGCGCCAGCACCGTGCGCGGAGGCCGCGCGGGGCGCCGGCGGGGCGGCACGGGCGGGCTCGCGAAACGGGCGGTGCGGTCCACGCCGTCCGGGTCCTCGTCGACGGGCAGCGGCGGCCGGGGCACCGTCAGCGCGCGCGGGAGCACGCTCGTGCGGTCCTCGGCGTTGTCGTGCTCCGCGGTCAGCGCCTGCGGCGGCACCGCGTCCAGCTGCTCGTCGGTCAGCGTCGGGCGGGCCTCGCGGACCTGGGCGAGCAGCGCGACGGCGTCCGGCGGCCGGACGTCCGGGACCCGCGCCGTGGCCGACGCGACCAGCTCGTCCAGCACGTACGGCAGCCCGGGCACCAGCGCCGAGGGCGGGGGGACGTCCTCGTGGAGGTGCTTGTAGAGCACCTGGGCCGGGGAGTCCCCTGAGTGCGGCTTGCCGCCCGTCAGCATCTCGTACAGGACCACCCCGCACGCGTACACGTCGACGCGCGGGTCGGTGGTGCCCTGCTCGATCTGCTCCGGCGCGAGATAGGAGACGGTCCCGAGCACGGCGCCCGTCGTGCTGGTCACGGTGTCCACGGAGCGCACCAGCCCGAAGTCGGCGACCTTTACCCGGCCGTCGTCGCCTATCAGCACGTTCTCCGGCTTCATGTCCCGGTGCACGAACCCGGCCCGGTGCGCGGCACCGAGCGCGGCGAGCACCGGCTCCAGGATGTCCAGCGCGGCCCGTGGCTGCACCGCGCCCCGCTCGCGCAGCACGTCCCGCAGGGTGCAGCCGGCGATGTACTCCATCGCCAGGTAGACGTACGACCCGTCGGTCCCCTGGTCGAAGACCTGCACCACGTTGGGGTGGTCGAGCCGGGCGACGGACTTCGCCTCCCGGATGAACCGCTCGACGAAGGTCCCGTCGGCCGCGAGCGCCGGGTGCATCACCTTCAGCGCGAGGACGCGGTCCAGACGGGTGTCCAGGGCCCGGTACACCGTGGCCATACCGCCGGCCGCGACGCGCGCGTCGACGCGGTACCGGCCGTCGAGCACCTGCCCGAGGAGGGGGTCCTGAAGGGTCGTATCCACGCAGGGGAGTCTACGAGGGGGCACCGGCGGTTCCCGCGCCGAGACCGCTTTCCCACCGGCACTGCAGCCGACCTGTGACGCACCCACGACCTCGCGCGGGCAGGACGGGGCGCGCGGGACCGCGGCACCGGTCAGAAAGCGGGACGCTCGGGATCCAGCACGGCCAGGCCCTCCGCGGGGGACGACGCCTCGGCGTGGTACCGGCGCGGGATCCGCCCGGCCAGCCGGGCCAGCCGGCCCCCCTCCACCGCGAGCCTCATCGCCGAGGCCATCCGCTCCGGGTCCCGCGCCCGCGTCACCGCGGAGGCCAGCATCACCCCCGCGCACCCCAGCTCCATCGCGAGCGCCGCGTCGGACGCCGTACCGGCGCCCGCGTCCAGGATCACCGGCACCCGGGCCCGCTCCACGATCAGCTGGAAGTTGTGCGGGTTGCGGATGCCGAGCCCGGACCCGATCGGCGACCCCAGCGGCATCACCGCGGCGCACCCCACGTCCTCCAGCTTCCGCGCGAGCACGGGGTCGTCGTTGGTGTACGGCAGCACCGTGAACCCGTCGTCGACCAACGTCTCCGCCGCCTCCAGCAGCTCCACCGGATCCGGCAGGAGGGTCCGCTCGTCGGCGACGACCTCCAGCTTCACCAGGTCCGTGCCGAGCGCCTCCCGGGCCAGCCGGGCGGTCAGCACGGCCTCGCCGGCGGTGAAGCAGCCCGCCGTGTTGGGCAGCACCCGGATGCCGAGCCGCTCCAGCACCGACAGCACCGAGCCGTGCGCGGACGGGTCCACCCGGCGCATCGCGACCGTGGTCAGTTCCGTGCCGGAGGCGACCAGCGCCCGTTCCAGCGCCTCGAGACTGGGCGCCCCGCCCGTGCCCATGATCAGCCGGGAGGACAGGGTCAGGTCACCGAGGACCAAGGAGTCGTCGGCCATGGCTCAGCCTCCCTGTACGGCGGTGAGGACCTCGACCCGGTCGCCGTCGGCGAGGGCGGTCGTCGCCCACTGCGCGCGCGGGACGACGGTCTCGTTGACGGCGGCGGCCACCCCCCGCGGCGCCGCGGTGAGGGTCTGCACGAGGGTGTCGAGGGCGGTGCCCGGGGCGATCTCCCGGCGCTCCCCGTTGACGGAAATCCGGACCGGGCTGTTCACGCGGGCTGCTCCAGCTTCTGCGCGGGCGCGGCGCCGAAGCGCCACGGGGCGAACGGACGGGCTTCCTCCGGGAGTTCACCGGTCACCAGGAGCTGTGCCAGCACGTCCCCCGTGACCGGCGTCAGCAGCACCCCGTTGCGGTGGTGCCCGGTGGCCAGCAGCAGTCCGGCGAGGCCGGACGGGCCGAGCAGCGGCGCGTTGTCGGGGGAGCCGGGGCGCAGCCCGGCCCGGGTCTCGGCCAGCGGCAGTTCGGTGATGCCGGGCACCAGCTCATGGGCGTCGCGCAGCAACTCGTACACGCCCCCCGCCGTGACCGTGGTGTCCCAGCCCAGCTCCTCGCTGGTGGCCCCGACGACCAGTTCGCCGTTCTCCCGGGGCACCAGGTAGACGTGGCTGCCGCGCACCACGGCCCGGACGGTCCGGCTGAGGAACGGCGCGTACCGGCGCGGCACGGTCAGCCGCAGCACCTGCCCCTTGACCGGCCGCACCGGGGGCAGCAGCTCGTCCGGCACGCCCGGCAGCCGCCCGCTCAGGCTGCCGGCCGCCAGGACCACCTGGCCGGCGCGCAGCGCGGTGCCGTCCGCGGTGGTGACCCCGGCGGCGCGGTCGCGCACCACGTCCAGGCGCTCCGCCCAGGCGCGGTGGAACACCACCCCGGACCGCTCGCACGCGGCCACCAGGGCCGCCGCGAGCCGGCGCGGGTCGATCTGGTGGTCGGCGTCCACCCGCAGCCCGCCGCGCACGCCCGGCGCCAGCATCGGCTCCAGGCGTCGGCAGTCCCGCCCGGACAGCCACTCCGAGTCGAGCCCCGAGCGCCGTTGGAGTGCGTGCAGTTCCCGCAGGTGGGCCCGGTCGTCGGAGTCCAGCGCGACGGCGAGGGTGCCGCAGCGGCGGTAGCCGAGGTCATGGCCCGTCAGCTCGGTCAGCTCGGCCGCGAAGCCGGGGTAGCGGCGGGCCGATTCCAGGTTGAGGGCGAGCAGGGTCTCCTCGCCGAAGTGCAGTTCGGTGACCGCGGCCAGCATCCCGGCCGCGACCTGCGCGGCCCCGCCGCCGGGCTCGGGGTCCACCACGGCCGTGGCCAGCCCGCGCTGCGCCGCGCGCCAGGCCGTGACCAGGCCGATGATCCCGCCCCCGATGACGAGGACGTCGGACGTACGTGACGACATGGGCGTCCAGCCCCTCCCTTCGCCGGCATGACCCGGATCAGGTTCGTACGGTCGGAGGCCGCCAGCCTCCCTCTCAGCCCGGTGCGTCCGGGCTCCCGCGAGTGCTTGTACGGTGGCCACCCTAGCCCGCAGCCCTCCTCACCCGTAAGGGAGCCCGTTCCATGGCCCGGTCGCTCGACGGACTGATCCTCGCCCCCGTGGCGGACCAGGCGCCAGGTCAGGTGGGCACCCGCACCCGCTTCGCCTACCACGAGGAGGACGGTGGGATCTGGGCCGAGTACGCCGGCGGCGACGTCGTACGCGGCCGTCTGGTGGGCACCCGGGAGGGGGACCGGCTGGACTTCCGGTACGTGCAGCTGAAGACCGACGGGACGACCGCCTCCGGGCACTGCGTGTCCACGGTCGTCGAGCTGCCGGACGGGCGGGTGCGGCTGGAGGAGACCTGGGAGTGGGAGTCCGGGCCGGGTTCCGGTACGAGCATCGTGGAACAGATCACCGGACAGATCACCGGACAGGTCACCGGGCAGGCCCCCTGACTGACGGTTCGTCAATTGTCTATGGTGATCGGGTGAGCGAGCAGACAGCGCAAGAGGGCGCGGCGGCCGGCCGGCGCGTGGTCGTCGTCGGCGCGGGCATGGCCGGGGTGCAGACCGCGGTCGCCCTGCGCGAACAGGGCTTCCGGGGCAGCGTGACCGTCATCGGCGCCGAGCCGCACCAGCCGTACGACCGGCCGCCGTTGTCCAAGGCGGTGCTGCTCGGCAAGGCCGAGGGCTCCGCCTTCGAGGTGGACTTCGACTCCCTGGGGGTCGAGCTGCGGCTCGGCTGCCGGGTGCTGGGCCTGCGCCCCGCCGGGCACGAGCTGGACACCGAGGCGGGCCCGGTGCCGTACGACGTCCTGGTCGTCGCCACCGGCGCCGAACCGGTCCGGCTGCCCGGCGCCGAGGGCGTGCCCGGTGTGCACCTGCTGCGCACCCTGGACGACGCCGAACGGCTGCGGCCCGTGCTCGCCCGCCGGCACGACGTCGTGGTCGTGGGCGCCGGCTGGATCGGCGCCGAGTTCGCCACCGCCGCCCGCGAGGCCGGCTGCGCCGTGACCGTCGTGGAGGCCGCCGAGCACCCGCTCGCCGGCGCCCTGCCCACCGAGGTCGCCGCGCCCATGGCCGCCTGGTACGCCGACGCGGGCGCCGACCTGCGCACCGGCGCGCGCGTGGAGCGCGTCGAGCCCGGTGAGGTGGTGCTCACCGACGGCACCCGGCTGCCCGCCGGCGCCGTCGTCGTCGGCATCGGCGCCCGCCCCGCCACCGCCTGGCTGGCCGGCTCCGGCATCGAGCTGGGCCCGCACGGCGAGGTCCTCGCCGACGACCGCCTGCGCGCCTCGCTCCCGGACGTGTACGCCGTCGGCGACTGCGCCTCCTTCCCCTCGGCCCGCTACGGCGAACGGCTCCTGGTCCACCACTGGGACAACGCCCTGCAGGGCCCGCGCACGGTCGCCGCGAACATCCTCGGCGAGACCCCGGCCGTCTACGACCCGGTGCCGTACTTCTGGTCCGAGCAGTTCGGCCGGTTCGTGCAGTACGCCGGGCACCACGCCGCCGCCGACCGCCTGGTGTGGCGCGGCGACCCGGCCGGCCCGTCCTGGACGGTGTGCTGGCTGCGCGAGGGCCGCCTGGTGGCCCTGCTGGCGGTGGGCCGCCCCCGGGACCTGGCCCAGGGCCGCCGGCTGATCGAGGCGGGCCGGACCATGGACCCCGAAGCCCTGGCCGACCCGGGCCGCCCCCTGAAGGACACCACGGCCGGCTGAGGGGCCCGAAAGGGGCGCGGGAGCACTCCGAGCGGCGCCACCGGACCCGCGGACGGCCGATGACGGATCGCGGCCGGTCCGGCGGAGCGCCTAGGCTTGTCCCCGTGACCGAGATTGACGCAAAGATCGATGCTCTCGTCCCCGCCTGGCTCACTCTTCCCGACATCGCCGACATGCTCGGCGTCGAGGTGACGCGCGTCCGGCAGCTGGTCAAGGAGGGCCAGCTCATCGCCGTGCGCCGAGGTGAGAACAAGGCGCTGCACGTCCCCGCCGCCTTCATCGACGAGGACAAGGTCGTCAAGGGCCTGGTCGGGACCCTGACGCTCCTGCGGGACGACGGCTTCACGGTCGAAGAGATGATCGAGTGGCTCTTCACCCCCGACCCGACCCTGCCCGGCACCCCCGCGCAGGCCCTGAGCGAGAATCGCGGCACGGAGGTGAAGCGCCGCGCCCAGGCACTCGCCGTCTGAGCCGACCCGCGGCACGACCCGCGGCAGGAGGTGGCGTGCGGGCCGGACACCCGTACGCCACCGCCCCGAACCACCAGGCACACCGACCACGGGGGGACCCACGCATGTCCGACACCGCCCGCGCCGCGCTGGCCGACGCCCGCCTGTACCTCTGCACGGACGCCCGCAAGCGCCAGGGCGACCTGCCCGAGTTCCTGGACGCGGTCCTGGCCGGCGGTGTCGACATCGTCCAGCTGCGTGACAAGGGCCTGGAGGCCGCCGAGGAGCTGGAGCACCTCGAGGTCTTCGCCGAGGCCTGCGCCCGGCACGGCAAGCTGCTCGCGGTCAACGACCGGGCGGACGTCGCCCACGCCGCCGGCGCCGGCGTGCTCCACCTCGGCCAGGGCGACCTCCCGGTCCCCGCGGCCCGCGCGATCCTCGGCGACGGCGTCCTCATCGGCCGCTCCACGCACGCCGAGGCGGAGGCCGCCGCGGCCGCCGTGCAGGAGGGCGTGGACTACTTCTGCACCGGCCCCTGCTGGCCCACCCCCACCAAGCCCGGCCGGCACGCCCCGGGGCTCGGCCTGGTCCGCTCCACGGCGGCCCTCGGCACCGACCGCCCCTGGTTCGCCATCGGCGGCATCGACCTGGGCACCCTGGACCAGGTGCTGGACGCCGGCGCCCGCCGGGTGGTCGTGGTCCGCGCGATCACCGAGGCGGACGACCCGGGCACGGCGGCGGCACAGCTCGCGAAGCGGCTGCGGGACGCCGACTAGAGTCTTTCTGTCCACTTGCTGGACACAGCACCGACAAATCGGGCAAATATCCGGCATCCGGTTGGGGGACCGCCCACCCCTGGCTAACCTGCCGGTATGGCCCTCGGAACCGCATCCACCAGGACTGACCGCGCACGGACCGTGCGCGACGTCCTTGCCGCCGGCAAGACGACGTACTCGTTCGAGTTCTCCGCGCCGAAGACCCCCAAGGGCGAGCGGAACCTGTGGAGCGCGCTCCGGCGGGTCGAGGCCGTCGCCCCCGACTTCGTCTCCGTGACCTACGGGGCCGGCGGCTCCACCCGCGCGGGCACCGTCAAGGAGACCCAGCAGATCGTCGCCGACACCACGCTCACCCCGGTCGCCCACCTCACCGCGGTCGACCACTCCATCGCCGAGCTGCGCAACATCATCGGCCAGTACGCGGACGCCGGCATCCGCAACATGCTCGCCGTGCGCGGCGACCCGCCCGGCGACCCGATGGGCGAGTGGGTACCGCACCCGCGGGGGCTGACCTACGCCGCCGAACTCGTCCGGCTCATCAAGGAGTCGGGCGACTTCTGCGTGGGCGTCGCCGCATTCCCGGAGATGCACCCGCGCTCCGCGGACTGGGACACCGACGTCGCCCACTTCGTGGACAAGTGCCGCGCGGGCGCCGACTACGCCATCACACAGATGTTCTTCCGGCCGGAGTCGTACCTGCGGCTGCGCGACCGGGTGGCGGCCGCGGGCTGCGAGACCCCGGTGATCCCCGAGGTCCTGCCGGTCACCAGCGTGAAGATGCTGGAGCGGCTGCCGAAACTGAGCAACGCCCGCTTCCCGGACGCCCTGAAAGAGCGGATCCTCTCGGCGAAGGACGATCCGGCGGCGGTACGCTCCATCGGTATCGAGTTCGCCACGGAGTTCTGCGCCCGGCTGCTGGCCGAGGGAGTGCCCGGACTGCACTTCATCACGCTGAACAGCTCCACGGCGACCCTGGAAATCTACGAGAACCTGGGCCTGCACCATCCCCCGCGGGCCTAGACCGGCCGCACCGCGGTACGACACACTGCGTAACGGCCACTGGGAGAGGGGCGTACATGGGCTGGACGGTCCTCTACATCGCGTTCGGCGTCGTCGCGCTGTGGTTGCTGGGCGAGGTGCTGCTGCAGTACAAGGCGCGGCTGCGCTGGCGCCTGCTCGCCTTCGCCGGCTTCCTCGGCGTCGTGCTGGGCGTGCTGATGCCCTCCGTCATCGTGATCGGGGCCGGCGCCATCGCCTTCGCCGTCGGACAGACCTACGTCACGCTGTCGTTCCGCCGCGGCTTCGCCTCCGGCTGGGCGGTCAAGCGGCCCGAAGCGGAGACGGGCGGCGGCAGCAAGCGCCGCCGCGGCCGGTCGGACCGGCCCGGACCCGATCCGCGGGACACCGACGCCGCGCTCGCCGACGACCGGGACGCCGGCCAGGACGTGCACGGCTCCGGCCGGACGCACGCCGACTACGCCGACCACGCCGACCACGACGACGACTACGACCGCGACGACGTCTTCACCCCGGCACCCCCGCGCGCGACCGACCCCGCCGGGAACACCGCCGTCTACGAGCCGCAGCCCCTGCCCGACGACACCGGCACCTACGGCCTCTACGGCGACCCCGCCCACGCGAACCCCGCCCCCACGGACCCCGCCCAGCAGGGCTACGCCTACGACTACTCCGGCTACGCCCAGCAGGCCCACGGCTACGACACCACGGGCCAGCAGGGCTACGCCAACTACTCCGACCCGTACATCGGCAGCCAGTCCTACGGCTCCTACGACCAGGGGTACGGCCAGCAGTACCAGCAGCAGGGCTACGCCCAGGACCCCTACGCCACGGGCGGTTACGAGGGAACCCCGGCCGGCGGGGTGTGGGTGCCGCAGCAGCGCACCGACGAGACGTACGGCGGCGCACTCCCGCAGGAACAGCCGTACCCGCACACCACGGGCGGCCAGCAGCAGCCCGGCGCCGGGTACGACGAGCAGTACCGCTTCTGAGGGAGGCGCCCCGCGCCGGCCCGCCTACCGCGAGCCGCGGAACTCCGGCCCCTCCACGATCAGCCCGGCCACCAGCGCACCCGACATGCCGGCGTGCGCGAGGCCGCCGCCGGGGTGCGACCAGCCGCCCACGGCGAACAGACCCGGCACCGCCGTGGTGTTGGCCGGGTGCAGCACACCCTCCGGCCCGGCCAGCGCGGGCGGCGGAACCGCACCCCCCGTGGCGCCCGTCTCCCGCTCGGTGTCCAGCGGGGTGCGGACCTCCCGCCACAGCACCCGCTCGCGCAGCCCCGGTACGGCGCGCTCGGCGGCGGCCACCAGCCGGTCCGCGAAGGCGTCGGCGGCCCCCGGCGCGGCCCAGTCGTACCGCGCCGCTGACGGCACGGTGGCCGTCAGCACCACGGACTCGTGGCCGGCGTCGGGGCGCAGCGCCGGGTCGTCCGGCCGGTCCACGACGACCTCCGGCAGGTCCGGCACGACCCCGTGCCGGAACAGCTCCAGGTCCCCGTCGGCGTCGGCCGAGTGCACCACCGTGCGGTGCGCCGCGCCGGGCTCCCGCGCCCCGCGCAGCGCCAGGCACACGACCACCCGGCCCGGACAGCGGTCCTCGGCGGCCGGCGGCACGTCCCGCGGGCCGTACAGTTCCCCGTCCGCGAGCAGGCCGCGCAGCCGCCAGGGACCCCCGCCGACGACGAAGTCCGCCTCGGCCACCGTCCCGTCCGCCAGCTCCACCCCGGCCGCCCGGCCGTCCTCCTCCAGGACCCGGACCGCCTCGGCGCCGAAGACGAACTCCACCCGGCGCTTCAGGCACCGCTCGTACACCGCGCGCGCCAGCTCGCGGACCCCGCCGCGCACGTACCAGGTGCCGAAGGCGTGCTCCATGTAGGGCAGTACGGCGGCGCTCGCCGGGGCGATGCCGGGGTCGACGCCGTACGCGAGCGCGTACCCCGCCAACAGCTGGACCAGCCGGGGGTCGCGCAGCTCCCGTCGGCCGATCTCGTCCAGCTTGACCACCCGGTGGGTGCGCAGCAGCCGCTTGTACCGGGTGCCCGGGTACGGCTCCTTGCCGGCCAGCACCTCCCAGTTGGGCCACAGCGGCTCCTCCAGCAGCGGCCGGCGGGTGCGGTCCCAGGCCTCGCGGGCGCGCACCAGGAACTCGCCCCAGCGCTCGCCCGCCCCCGCGCCCAGCGCCTCGTCCAGCGCCGCGACCACGCCCGCGCGGGAGGCGTTGGGCAGGGACACCTCCGTGCCGTCGGCGAAGACGTGCCGCGACGAGGGGTCGACCTGGACCAGTTCGACGCAGTCCTCCAGCGGCTCCTTGCCCGTCTTGAGGAACAGATCGCGGTACACGGCGGGCAGCGTCAGCAGCCCCGGGCCCGTGTCGAAGCGGAAACCCTCCCGTTCGAACCGGCGCACCGCACCGCCGTACGTCCCCATGCGCTCGTACACCACCACCCGGTGGCCCGCGACGGCCAGCCGGGCGGCAGCCGCCATCGCGCCCATCCCGGCGCCGATCACCGCAATCCGTGCCATGACCGCGACTTTATCGACCGCCCCCGGCGCCCCGGCCGCCGGGCGGCCCGGGCGCGGACGGGGCCGGCGCGGACGGCTGAGTACGGGTACTCAGACCGCGAGATGAGTACGTGCGCGGATGGGACGCGGGCCGCCGGGACGGGAGAGTGGAGGCACGGCAGGGGGCGTGGCCCGGCACCGCCGGCACGGGGCGGCGGAACGGTGCGCGCCCGCCGGTCGCTCCTTCCGCCGATCCGTCGGCGGAAGCGAGACACGGGGGCCTCGGGGGAGAGACCACCACGGGGGTCCGTACGGGGGAGACGGGGGAGACGGGGGACACGGGGGAGGGGGAAGCGCGAGGCGCCGGTCCGGCAGCGGACCGGCGCCTTCCGCGTGTGTCCCGCCCTCAGACCGTGCCGCTGACCCGTCCCTGGAGCAGCCGGGACAGGGCCGCGTGGACGTCGTCCAGGGAGCGCTCGGGCTGGAAGGACTTCCAGTCCAGCGCGGCCACCAGGACCATGCCGACCAGCGCCGCCGCGGTCAGCTGGACGTCGATCTCGTCGCTGAACTCGCCGGCCGCCACGCCCTCGCGCAGCACCCCCTCGACCACCGCGACCGCCTCCTGCCGCACCACCATCAGGGTGGACTGCCAGGCCCGGTTGGTGCGCCACAGCTCGGCGACGTACAGCTGGGTGAAGGCCGGGTAGCGGTCGATGAAGACCAGTCCCGCGCGGACCATCGCGTCCAGCGCGTCCACCTTGCCGCCGCCCTCGCGTTCCGTCTGCTCGGCCGCCTCCTTCAGGGAGGCGGTGAGCAGGCCGACGCCGTGCCTCAGCAGCTCCTCGAAGAGAACCGACTTGCTCGCGAAGTTGTAGTAGACCGTGCCCTTCGCGACCCCGGCCCGCTCGGCGATCTCGTCCACCGTGGTCGCGGAGAAGCCCTGCTCGGCGATGAGGGTGACGGCCGCCTCGTAGAGCTTCTGCCGGGTGGCCTCGCGGCGTGTGCTGCCGCCGGCCCTGGCGCTGCTGCTTTCCATGGCACCGATTCTCACAGGTGCGCGCGTGTGCGGACGCCGCCCCCGGATCACAGGCTCAGCTCCGGGTGCAGCCGGTCCAGCGTCCACACCTGGCGGCGGCGGGCCGCCAGGGCCGTCAGCGCCAGGGCGCCGGCGGTGAACGCGGTGAGCACCCCGCACGCCTGCCACACCGGACCGAGCCCGCCGCCCGTGATCAGCCGGCGCAGCGCCTCCACGATGTAGCTCATCGGCAGGAACGGGTGGATCGCGTTGAAGAAGCCCGGGCTCGTCTGCACGGGATAGGTTCCGCCCGCCGAGGTCAGCTGGAGCATCAGCAGCGCGAGCACCAGGATCCGGCCGGCCGCGCCGAAGCGGGCGTTCAGCCACTGCACGATCGCCGCGAAGCACGCCGTGACCAGGCACAGGAAGCCGATCGTGCCGGCCGCCCGCAGCATCTGCAGCCCGATCGCCCAGTGCAGCACGGCCATCAGCGCGACCACCTGGAGCACGCCCAGCACGACCACCGGGAGCCAGCCGGCCAGCGCGATCCGCCAGGCGGAGGAACCGGCCGCGAGGGCACGCCGGTTCAGCGGCGGGATCAGCATGTAGGCCACCATCGCGCCGACCCACAGGGACAGCGGGATGAAGTAGGGCGCGAACCCGGTGCCGTAGTTCGGCGCCTTGTGCAGGTCGTGCGTGGCCAGCTTCACCGGGTCGGCCATCACGCCGGTGCGCCGGTCGCGGTCCTGCTTGCCGTAGTCCGGGATCTTCTTCGCGCCCGAATGCAGGCCGCCGGCCAGCTTCCCGGAGCCGTCCGAGAGCTTGTACAGGCCGCCGTTCAGGGTCTCGGCGCCCGACTTGGCGGTGCCGATGCCCTGGTCCAGCGTGACCGCGCCGGTGTGCGCCGTGCCGATCGCCGTGTGCAGCTTCTCGGCACCGGCGGCGACCTTCTGCGCGCCGGTGTTCAGCTTGTTGATCTTCTTGACGGCGTCGTCGACGTCCTCGTACAGGTGCGGGGCGCGCGCGGCGAGGGCGTCGGCCTGCTTCTGCAGCGTGCCGAGGTTGTCCCGCATCGTCTTCAGGTCGCCGTCCTGGTCGGCGATCAGCGTGTTGAGGTCGTCGGCGACGGTGGCCACCTCGGCGGCGGCCGTCCTGGCCCGCTTCAGCTCGGGGCAGTTGGGATCCGGGACGGTCGCGCCCGTGCAGCGCTCCTGGTAGATCTTGTCGAGGAGGGCGGACGCCCCGTGGGCGACCTTCGCGGCGGCCGGCGCGCGCTTCACGAGCACGTCCAGGTTGTCCTTCACCGCCTTCGCCGAGTCGGAGACCAGCCGGGCGGTGTCCCCGATGGTCCTCTCGTTGGTCCTCAGGAACGGCCCCGCCTCGGCGTAGACGCCGTTGACCTTGTCGGCGAGGGCCTGGGTGCCGTCGGCGACCTGCCGCGAGCCCTGCTGGAGGTCGCCGGAGCCGGTGTCGAGCTTCCTCAGGCCCTTGGCCAGCTTGCCGCTGCCGCCCTTGGCCTCCTTCAGCCCGTCCGCCAGGTCCTTGGAGCCCTTCTCCGCCTTCCCGATGCCACTGTTCAGCTTGTCCGCGCCCCGCGCCGCCGTGACGGTCTTGTCGTGGATGTCGGAGAAGGACACGAAGATCTTGTCCAGGAAGCCCCGGGAGGCCTTGGACGAGGCCGCCGAGCGCACCTCGTTGAAGACGGTGCGGGAGATCTGGCCCACGATGTAGTTGTTCGCGTCGTTGGTGCGCACCCGGAGGGCGCCCGTCTCGGGGGAGTCACCCGAGCTGGACGCGATGCGGCGGCTGAAGTCGGCCGGCATGGTCAGTGACAGGTAGTAGGTGCCGTCCTCGACGCCCGCGCGGGCCTCCTCGTCGCTCACCTCGTGCCACTCGAAGGTCCGGCTGTCGCGCAGCCCGTCGACGATGTCGTCCCCGGCGGTGATCTTCTTCCCGCCCGCCGTGGCGCCCTTGTCGTCGTTCACCAGGGCCACCGGGATCCGGTCCAGGCGGCCGTACGGGTCCCAGAAGGACCACAGGTACAGGGCGCCGTACAGCAGGGGCAGCACGAGCAGGGCGACCAGGGCGGCGCGCGGCAGCCTGCCGCGTCCGAAGCGCCTCAGCTCAAGCGCGGCCAGCCTCGGTGAGCGCATCGCCGGCTTCCTCCTTCTTCGGCTCGGGTCGCGCGGACTCGTGCTGCGGCTCGTCGTCCGGGCCGCCGGCCGGGTCGTCGTCCGGGTCGTCGTCCGGGCCGTCGTCCGGGCCGGACCGCGGGCCGGCGTCCGGCCCGGCGCCCGGTGCGTTCCGCGGGCCGGGGCCGTCCGGTTCGGCCGCCGTCCGCCCGGTGCGCACGGTGACGCAGTCCCCGGGGGCGGTGCGGCACACGGCCGCGACGGTCGTCCCCGCGCGCGTGAGGGACCGCAGTACGGCCCAGATCTCGTCGCGTTCGGCGTCCGAGAGCTTCATGTCGATGTCGTCCACGCCGAGCAGCCGGGGCCGGCCCAGCAGGGCCAGCGCGAGCGACAGCCGCACCTCCTGCGGCCGTTCCAGGTCGCGCACGGCGGTCCGGGAACCCTTCGGCAGCGTCTCCAGGTCCAGCCCGGCGGCGGCCAGGGCCGCGTCGACCCGCAGCCGCGCCTCGTGCGTGCGCTGGGCGCGGGGCCGCAGCAGCTCGCGCAGGGAGTCGTCGAACCGGCGCTGCAGCAGGGCCCGTTCGCGCAGGTGCTCGCCGACGGTGAGGGCCGGCTCCAGGTCGGTCACCCCGCTGACGTTGGCCACCGCGCTGACCCGGCGCAGGGCCGCCATGTGGCGGGGGAGTTTGAACCCCCCGACAGCGGCCACTCCTTCGGTGGGCTTCATCCGTCCCGTGAGCGCGAGCAGCAGGCTCGTGCGGCCGGAGCCGGACGGTCCCTCGATCGCGATCAGTGAGCCGGGCTCCGCGTCCAGGGTGACGCCGCGGAAGGCCCACCCCCGTGGCCCCTTGAGTCCGAGGCCCTCGGCCCTGACGTCCGCGCCGACCGTGGCGTCCACTGGCCCCCCTGCGTGGCTGATTTGAACTGACTGGTCAGTGCAAAAATACGCCCGAACCTACGGTCGAGGCAAAAGTGCAGGTCAGAACGGATTGTCAGTGGCATACCGCACGATGGGCACATACGGCATACGTGCCGTCACCAGACGACAGGAGGTTCGTCATGGCCCACTCGTCCGCAGCCGCCGCCCGCCGGCGCCGCGCCACCGGCCCTGCCCCCTCACTGACCGGCCCGGCGAGCGACGTGCACCCCGTGCTCCGCCGGGCCACGGCCCCGCCCGCCGCCCTCGACCTGCTCGCCCAGGCCCGGGCCGGACTGGAGGAGGCCACCGTCCAGGACACACCGAACGAGCGCTACGCGACGGCCCACCTGGCCGCCCTGCGCACCGCCGCCGCCGTACTCGCCGCCCGGGGCCGGCCCGAGACCTCCCCGCGCCGCCGGGCTCGCATCCGCAGCGCCTGGGAGGTACTGCCCGAGATCGCGCCCGAGCTGACCGAGTGGAGCGCGCTGTTCGCCTCGGGCGCCGCGCGCCGGGCCCGCGCCGAGGCGGGCATCCAGGGCGCGGCCGGGCGGCGGGACGCCGACGACCTGATAAGGGACGTGGCGATGTTCCTGCGCATCGTGGAGCGGATGCTCGTCCTCCAGCCGGTGCTGCCGCAGCCCCGCCAGGACGCAGACGGCGACACCGGCGCCGGGGCGGACGGCCCGGGGAAGGAGGGCGGCCGGAAGGGAAACGGCCTGCCGGACGCGGGCTGACGGGCCGCCAACCCGGCGCGCGCCACAACACCCCTCCACCGGCACGGGCGCGGGCACCGGCCCATCATCCCGCGGCCGGCCCCGGCCGAGCACCGGCGAACCACACCGCCCCGCCCCGGCGTCCGCATCCCCGCCCGGCGTCCGCGCCTCGCCCCGGCGGTTCGGTGTGCCGCGCCCCGGCGGCCGGCGTGGGGCACTCCCGCCCCGGCGGTCCGACGTGCTGCGCCCCGCCCCGCCGGCCGGCGTCCGCGTCCCGCCGGCCGGCGTGCGGCGCCCCGCCCCGGCGTCCGCATCCCCGCCCGGTGTCCGGCGTGCCGCTCCCACCCCGGCGTCCGGCGTGCCGCGGTCCGGCCGCGTGCTCGGCGTCCCGTGCGGCCCCGGCACGGTCTTCGTCGGGCCGGGCGCCGCGAGTCGTACGCCGCCGCGGTGACCAGGCACGGGACGGAAGCAATAGGGTGGACCTCTCCTGACGTTCGCCCTGCCGAGGAGTCATCTCGTGTCGGACCCGACGCGCCCCCGCGCCTCTCTCCGTACCGCCGTGGTCTGGGAGGTCCTGCAGGACGCCCTCGACCGCCGGGTCAAGGCCACGGGCCGGGACTCGCTGGACGTCCTCGACACCGGCGGCGGCAGCGGCAACTTCGCCGTGCCCCTCGCCCGCCTCGGCCACCGGGTCACCGTCGTCGACCCCAGCCCCAATGCCCTGTTCGCACTGGAGCGCCGGGCCGCCGAGGCCGGCGTCGCCGACCGGGTCAGGGGTGTCCAGGGCGACGCGCACGGCCTGTTCGACGTGGTCGAGCGCGGCGGCCAGGACGCCGTCCTGTGCCACGGTGTCCTGGAGTACGTGGACGACCCGGCGGAGGGCATCCGCAACGCGGTCGCCGCACTGCGCCCGGAGGGCGTCCTCAGCGTGCTCGCCGCCGGCCTCGGCGGAGCCGTCCTCGCCCGCGCCCTCGCCGGCCACTTCACCGAGGCACGGCAGGCGCTGACCGACCCCGACGGCCGCTGGGGCAGCGGCGACCCGGTGCCCCGCCGCTTCACCGCCGAGCAGCTCACCGCGCTCGTCGAGGGCGCCGGCCTGCGGGTCGGCGCGGTGCACGGGGTGCGCGTCTTCGCCGACCTCGTGCCCGGTGTCCTGGTGGACACCGAGCCCGGCGCCCTGGACGCGCTGCTGAAGCTGGAGGCCGCGGCGGCCGAACTGCCCGCCTTCCACTCCGTGGCCACCCAGCTGCACGTGCTCGGTGAGACCAGGGGTGCCGCCGGGGCCTGAGCGCCCGCCGGCACGGCAGCGCACCACCGGGCCGTGCCGCTGATCAGCGTCTCGGCAGTGGATGGAGTACGCCACAAGCCCCCCGATCGAGGGGTTTGCGCCGTATGATCGAGGTACACCAACCCGGCATGACGGGTCGGCCGCCGGGGAATGGAAGCCTCAGCGAGCCGGTGCGGCCATGACGGATTCCGGTTGGCCGATTGGCGTAGAGGGGCGGGTTTCACGGGGGCGATTCCCTGCCTATCCTGAAGGGACCCCCCGGGTCGCCCCCGGCGACTGCACGATGAGGAGGACTCCGTGCCGCTCTCTGAGCACGAGCAGCGAATGCTTGAGCAGATGGAGCGAGCGCTGTACGCCGAAGACCCCAAGTTCGCGTCGGCGCTTGAGGGAAACGGGCTGCGGACGTACACCCGGCGGCGGGTCTACCAGGCGGTCGCAGGCTTCCTCGCGGGTATCGCGCTCCTCATGGCCGGAATGGTCGCGCAGCTGATCTGGGTCAGCGTGGTCGGTTTCCTCGTCATGCTCGGCTGCGCCGTGCTCGCCGTCACCGGCTGGCGCAAGACCCCGAAGCCGGGGGAGCAGCCCCCGGCCGGAATGCGCCGCCAGGCGCGTCCGAGGCGCTCCATGATGGACCGGATCGAGCAGCGCTGGCAGCGCCGCCGGGACGAGCAGGGCCACTGATCCCCGGCGCTTCCCGCGCCGGACACAGCAGACACGCCTGAGGGGCGGCCACCATCCGGTGGCCGCCCCTCAGGCGTGTGCGTTCAGCCGCGCTGCCCGGACGGCCGGCGCAGCGCCGGCCGGGCCGCCGCCACCCGGGTCCGCAGCGCCGCCCAGCGGGCCGACACCGCCCACATGACCCGGACCGAGGAGCGGGGCAGGAACAGCGCTCGCAGCCGCGTCCCGCCGCTCGCCCCGGCCCGCAGCCCCTCGGTCACCCGGCGGACGTCCTGCGCCGCTCCCGCCGCCGGGCGCGGTGCGGGCGCGTACAGCACCTGCTCCACCGCGTCCGCCAGCCGGTGCACGGCGGACCCGGCGGCCGGATCGAGACGTCCGAGCCGGACGATCCGGTCGGCGGCCTTGCGCGGGGTCAGCGACTCGTCCGGCGGGATGCCGTGGTCCCAGGCGCTGTCCGTCAGCTCCTGCCAGGCCGCCAGGGTGTGTTCCGCCACGCCCCGCGCGGTCCGGGCGTGCCCGCCCAGCCGCAGTGCGCGCACCCGCTTGCGCCACAGCAGCGGCGTCAGCGGAACCGCCAGCACCAGCAGTGCCCCCACGGCGATCAGCAGCCGCCCCCACCAGTCCGTGCCGCTGCCGTCGTGCTGCGCCGCCACCGCGGCGGACGGGCTGTCGCAGGGCTGGAGCTCACGCAGCCGGCCGCCGCAGCTCTCGCTCGGCGACGCCGCGGCCGAGGGCGCCGACGACGCGCCCTTGGAGGGCAGCGCCTCCTCCGGCAGCGAGCTGCCCGGGGTGTCCGACTGGGTGTACGACGGTGCGGTGCCCCGGGTCGGGGTCGGCTCGAAACGCGTCCAGCCGACGCCCTCGAAGTACAGCTCGGGCCAGGCGTGCGCGTCCTTCTGGGTCACCGAGATGGTGCCGTCGGCCTGCACGGTGCCGGGTGCGAAGCCCACGGCTACGCGGGCCGGGATGCCGAGGGTGCGGGCCATCGCCGCCATCGCGAAGGAGAAGTGGACGCAGAAGCCCTCCTTCTGCTTCAGGAAGTTCGCTATGGCGCCGGGACCGTGGCCCACCTTCACCGAGGTGTCGTACTGGAAGCCGCCGGTGACGGCGAACCAGTCCTGGAGCTTGACCGCTTCCTCGTAGTGGTTGTCCGCGCCCGCGGTGATCTGCCTGGCGGTGCGCTCCACCACCTTCGGCAGCGACGACGGCAACTTCGTGTACTCGCTCTGCAGCGCGGCCGGCGGCTCGGGCGCGGCGGCCAGCTGCCGCGCGGTCGGCCGCACGTCCAGGCTGGTCACCTGGTAGC
>NZ_BNBF01000012.1:188115-189657 GCF_014654935.1 Streptomyces capoamus | reverse complement strand
TCGCCCCGCGCGTGGTCTGGCCGCGGTCGCCGACGAGGGTCATCCCGACCGGCTCGTACCGCCACCGGCCGCCGACCTTCACCTCTTTCGGCGGGTAGGGCATCGGCAGCCAGTTCTGGGCGTACCAGTCGGCCGCCCTGACCAGCGTCCGCACCGTGCCGCGCCGGACGTCCGGGCCGAGGCCGACGGGCGTGGGCAGTGTGTCCGGCACGCCGACGATGTGCCGCTGGGCCGGCATCCAGGTGGTGCCGTCGAACTCGTCCAGGGAGACGATCCGCAGATACAGGTCGGAGAGGTCGTCGGTGTCGGTCCGCAGGGTCAGCACCTGGCGGTCGTCGTCCGTGTTCAGGTTGTCGCGCAGCGACACCAGCGGGTTGACCGCCGAGACCGTGCCGCCGTCGCCGCCGCCCGCCCCGACGCCGGCGCCGGCCGCGTCCAGCAGACCGCCGTGCATCGCGGGCAGGGCCACCGGCACCATCAGGGCCACGCCGAGCGCGACCGCGCCGATCCGCCGCCCGGTGCGCACCGGCGCCACGGCACCCGGTTCCGGGGCGCCCGGGCCGCGGGGCGCGCCGCCGAAGACCCGGCCCCACTGGGCGAGCCGGTCCCGGCCCTCCGCGAGCAGCAGCATCAGGTAGCCGGCCGCCGCCACCAGGAACCACAGCCAGTCGGCGCCGCCGTCGGACAGGCCCGCGGCCACCGAGTACAGCGCGAGCAGCGGCAGCCCGGCCGGGGCCGCGCTGCGGAAGGTCACCGCGAGCACGTCCACCAGCAGCCCGACGACCAGCACGCCGCCGATCAGCATCAGCTTGATACCGCCGGTGAGCGGCGCCGGTATCGCGTACCGGCCGACGTCGTCCGCGCCCTGCTGGAGCAGCTCGGCGAAGTACCGGAAGGTGTCCGGGCCGGGGACCAGCCCGGCGATCGCGTGCTGCCGGGCGAAGACGAGGGTCAGCAGCACCAGGGTGGCCAGGGCCTGCGCCGCCACGGTCAGCGGCCGGCCCAGCGGGACCCGCCGGGCCGCTGCGCCCACCCCGGTCTGCACGGCCACCAGCGGCACCAGCTGCAGCAGCCAGGTCGGCTCGGCGACCAGCGGCAGCAGCGCGCAGGAGGCCATCAAGGTGGCCGCCGCCGCGCACAGCGCCAGTCGTGCCCGCCCGCTCATCCCCGTGCCTCCCCGCTCACCGCGGCCAGCCCGGAACGCTCCCGGTCGGCCTGTCGCCACAGCTGGTCCATGGAGGCGCCGCGCGGCACGCTCAGTGCCGTCCAGCCCGCCTCGCGCAGCAGCTGCAGCCGTTCCTCGTGCCGGTCGCCCGGGCGCGGCACGTCGGCCGCCTCCCGGGTCCAGGTGTCCGGGTCCAGCACGAAGGCGACGGCGCCGCCGCTGCGCCGGCTCATCTTGGCGACCGTCGCCGCCTGCTCCTCGTCCAGGTCGCCCAGGAACGCGATCAGCAGCCCCTCGTTGCCGCCGCGCAGCACGTCGTAGGCCCGGGACAGGCCGGTGCCGTCCGAGTGGTCGACGACCGCGAGGGTGTCCATCAT
>NZ_BNBF01000012.1:185722-188067 GCF_014654935.1 Streptomyces capoamus | reverse complement strand
CAGCCCGGCCGCGTCCGCGCTCTCCTGGCCGGTGCCCGCGAACCCGTCGGCGCCCTCACCGGGCACCGCGCTGCCGGTGTCGGTCACCAGCCGTACCGAGAAGCCGCGCTCCAGCATGTGCACCAGCACCGAGGCGGCACCGCAGACGGCCCACTCGAAGGCCGCGTCCGGGCCCGCGCCCTCGTAGGCACCGCCGCGGGTGTCCAGCAGGACGGTGCACCGGGAGCGGCGGGGCTGTTCCTCGCGGCGCACCATCAGCTCGCCGTAGCGCGCGGTGGACCGCCAGTGCACCCGGCGCAGGTCGTCACCGTAGCGGTAGCCGCGCGGGATCACGTCGTCCTCGCCGGCCAGGGCCAGGGAGCGCTGCCGCCCGTCGCCGTACCCCGTGGCCTCGCCGCCGAAGCGGACCGGGGCCAGCGGCTCCACCCGCGGGATCACCGTGAGCGTGTCGCACGCCGAGAAGGAGCGGGTCAGCTCGCACATGCCGAAGGGGTCCGTCAGCCGCAGCTGCAGCGGGCCCAGCGGATAGCGGCCCCGCAGGTCCGAGCGGACCCGGTAGGACACCTCGCGGCTGCCCTGCGGCTCCACCCGGTCCAGCACGAAGCGGGGCCGGGGCCCGAGGACGTACGGCACCCGGTCCTGGAGCATCAGCAGACCGGTGGGCAGCCGGGAGACGTTGTCCATGCGCAGGTGCACCCGGGCCTCGCTGCCGGCCGGCACCCGCCCGGGGGCGAGACGGCGGCTCGCGGCCACCCGGTAGCGCGTGCGGTACAGCACGGTCGCGCAGATCAGGGGCAGCACGGCGAGCAGCAGGCCCACCCGCAGCAGCTCGCTCAGGCCCAGCACGAACGCGCAGACCGCGGCGGCGATCCCGGCCGCGAGGAAGGAGCGGCCCCGGGTGGTGAGACCCGCCAGGGCCGTACGGACCCCGCTCGCCCCGCCCCGGTCGGCCTGCGCCGGCGCGGTGCCCCCGGTGCCCATCACCGACTCCGCGGCGGCTGCTGGGGATAGGCCGGGACGGTGCGGCCCAGGCCGTCGAAGCCGCCCGGCCGGCCGGACGCGGCGGGCACCGGGGTGTGCTGCAGGATCTCCCCCACCACCTGCTCGGCCGTACGCCGGTTGAGCTGGGCCTGGGCGGTGGGCAGCAGGCGGTGGGCGAGGACGGCGCCGGCGAGCGCCTGGACGTCGTCCGGCAGCGCGTAGTCCCGGCCGGCGAGGGCCGCGGAGGCCTTCGCCGCGCGCAGCAGGTGCAGGGTCGCGCGCGGGGAGGCGCCGAGCCGGAGGTCGGGGTGGGTGCGGGTGGCGGCGACCAGTTCGACCGCGTACCGCCGGACCGGCTCGGAGACGTGCACCCCGCGGACCGCCTCGACCAGCTTCACGATGTCGTGCGCGTGCGCCACCGGCTGGAGGTCCTCCAGCGGGCTGACCCCGCCGTGGACGTCGAGCATCCGCAACTCGGCCTCGACGCTCGGGTACCCCACGGACACCCGGGCCATGAAGCGGTCGCGCTGGGCCTCCGGCAGCGGGTACGTGCCCTCCATCTCGACCGGGTTCTGGGTGGCCACCACCATGAACGGGCTGGGCAGTTCGTACGTCTGCCCGTCGATGGTGACCTGGCGCTCCTCCATGGACTCCAGCAGCGCGGACTGGGTCTTGGGCGAGGCGCGGTTGATCTCGTCGCCGATCACGATCTGCGCGAAGATGGCGCCCGGCTTGAACTCGAAGTCACGGCGCTGCTGGTCCCAGATGGACACGCCGGTGATGTCCGAGGGCAGCAGGTCCGGCGTGAACTGGATGCGCCGCACCGAGCAGTCGATGGACCGCGCCAGCGCCTTGGCGAGCATCGTCTTGCCCACCCCGGGGACGTCCTCGATCAGCAGGTGGCCCTCGGCGAGCAGCACGGTCAGCGCGAGCCGTACGACCTCCGGCTTGCCCTCGATCACGGCCTCCACCGAACCGCGTACCCGCTCCACCGTGGCGGTCAGATCTTCCCCCACCCCCGTATTCACTGGGGTGGGGGTACCCCCATGGCTCGCCCGATCGTCATAGGTCGTCACCCGGCCCTCCTCGGCCCGTTCTTTCCGGGCCGACGCTCTCTGTGCGAACCCGGCCCACCCCGAAACACGGACACCACGCGGAAAAGGTTCCGCGTGATGTCACACCCCGCATTCTTGCTGCCGTTACCGATTCGTGTCACTCGCCTGTGGACAACTGCCCGCCCGATGCCGCTCTTACGACTTTTCGACCCCATTGTTCGATACGGGACGGCGGGACGTGCGCCGGTGCGGTGGCCCGGCGCCCGGATCGGTTCGGGTCCACTTCGCGCAGCACACCCGTGCGTCCAT
>NZ_BNBF01000012.1:173270-185683 GCF_014654935.1 Streptomyces capoamus | reverse complement strand
GCAGGCGAGGACGGCGACGCGGAGCACCGGACGGGCGTCCGTCATGCCGACGACGTTACTGGTCACGGCGGCCTGCGGCCTCCCTGGGAGGGGACGAAGAGCATCATCGCGACCGGGTGTGACCCGGCCCACAGGGAGGGCGAAACGGGGCCGAACGGGTGGATCCGCTCGAATCGCGGTTCCCGCCGTACCGCGGTACACGACGCGCAGGCCGGTTGATTGACCAGCGGACAGCGTGGACTAAAGTGACGCGAAAGCGGGAGACGAGTCTCTCCCCGCGGACGAAACCCCCGGAGACCCCGGCGCGTGCCCGGACCAGTCTCCCCGCGCGCGCGGCGCGTACGTACGGCTCGGGGGACCGACGGTGCGTACGGCCCGCCGGAACTGAGAGGCCCCCTTGAGCCAGAGTCGACACGTCCCGGTGATGCTCCAGCGGTGCCTGGACCTGCTGGCGCCCGCCCTGGAGCGCCCCGGAGCGGTGGTCGTCGACTGCACCCTCGGTCTCGGCGGGCACAGCGAGGCGCTGCTCGCCCGGTTCCCCGAGGCCCGGCTGATCGGCCTCGACCGGGACAAGGAGGCGCTGCGCCTGTCCGGGGAGCGCCTGGCTCCCTACGGCGACCGCGCCACCCTGGTGCACGCCGTGTACGACGAGCTGCCCGACGTGCTCGACCGGCTCGGCATCGCGCGCGTGCGGGGCGTGCTGTTCGACCTGGGCGTCTCCTCCATGCAGCTGGACGAGGCAGGCCGCGGCTTCGCCTACGCGCAGGACGCGCCGCTGGACATGCGCATGGACCAGACCGCCGGCATCAGCGCCGCCGAGGTCCTCAACACCTACCCGCCCGGCGAACTGGTGCGCATCCTGCGCGCGTACGGCGAGGAGAAGCAGGCCAAGCGGATCGTCGCCGCGATCGTCCGGGAGCGGGAGAAGGAGCCGTTCGGCAACAGCGCGCGGCTGGTCGAACTCATCCGCGACGCGCTGCCGCAGGCCGCCAAGCGCACCGGCGGCAATCCGGCCAAGCGCACCTTCCAGGCGCTGCGCATCGAGGTCAACGGCGAACTGTCGGTCCTGGAGCGGGCGGTCCCGGCCGCCGTGAAGGCCCTGGACGTCGGCGGACGCATCGCCGTGCTGTCCTACCACTCGCTGGAAGACCGGCTCGTCAAGCAGGTGTTCGCGGCCGGGGCCGCCTCCACCGCGCCGCCCGGGCTGCCCGTCGTGCCGGAGCGCTACCAGCCGCGGCTCAAGCTGCTCACCCGCGGTGCCGAACTTCCCACCGAGGAAGAGATCGCCGAGAACCGCCGGGCCGCACCGGCCAGACTGCGGGGTGCCGAGCGCATCAGGGAGGACGTCGAGTGAGCGAGACGGGTCGCAGGGTCGGCGCCGCGCACCGAGGGAGCGGCTTCCCGCACGCACCGGGGGAGCAGTGAGCAGGAAACCCGAACCGAAGGGGAGGGCCGCCCGGCTCACCCGGCTCCTCCCGGCCGGCCGCGCCCAGGCGGCGCGCACCCCGTTCGTCCTGCTGGTCGTCGTGCTGCTCGGCGGCGGCCTCATCGGACTGCTGGTACTGAACTCGGCGCTGAGCGAGGGCTCGTTCGAACTCGCCGACCTGCAGAAGCAGACGAAGAACCTCACCGACCAGGAGCAGGCCCTCCAGCGGGACATCGACGCCTTCTCGTCCCCCGACGCCCTCCAGCGCCGCGCCCGGCAACTCGGCATGGTCCCCGGCGGCGACCCGGCCTTCCTCGGCCCCGACGGCACCGTCAAGGGCGTCCCCGGCGCCGCGCCCGAGCCGGCCGCCCTCACCGCCCCGGCGGCCCCCGGGGCGCTGACCCCGGCCGACGCCCTCACCGCCGTCCCGGCGCCCACCGCGCCGGCCCCGCCCGCGCCCCCGAGCACCCCGGCGGCGCCCGCGCCCGCGCCCCCGGCGCCGCCCGTCCTCCCCCAGCCCATCCCCACCCCGACCCCCGGCAGGTGACGGAAGTGTCCGACAGGCAAGCACCGCGCCGCCGGGTGCCCGGGCCCGCCAAGCCTCCGCGGCCGCGAGGTGCCGTCCGGCGGCAGGCCGGGCCCGGTGCCCGCCCGGTCCGCCGGCCCGGCGGGTCCCGGCCCCCGGTGACGCGCCCCCTCCGGCTCGGCAGCCCCCGGCCCCGGCTGCGCCTGGTCAGCCTCGCCCTGACGCTGGTGCTGCTCGCCTTCGTCGTACGGCTGCTGCAGGTGCAGGCCGTCGACGCCAGCGCGTACGCGGCACGCGCCGAACAGAACCGGTACGTGGTGCACACGCTGGCCGCCGAACGCGGCGAGATCACCGACCGCAACGGCGTCGCGCTCGCCGTCAGCGAGGACGCCTACGACATCACGGCCGACCCGACGATGTTCGGCGCCAAGCAGCTGAAGATCGCCGACGGCCCCGAGCGGGCCGCCGCGCTGCTCGCCCCGATCCTCGGCCAGGACCAGGCCGCGCTCGTCAGGAAACTGCGGCCGCAGAACCCCAACACCCGCTACACCCGGCTCGCCGCCCGGCAGACCCCGCAGGTCTGGAAGCAGATCAAGGACCTGAAGAGCGCCCTCACCCACAAGGCCGAGACCGACCACACCACCGTCAACGTACTGGCCGGTGTCTTCGCCGACCCCAGCAGCCAGCGCGTGTACCCCAACGGCGACCTGGCCGCCGGGATACTGGGCTGGGTCAACGCCGACGGCAAGGGCGGCGGCGGCGTCGAGCAGCAGCTGGACAAGCAGCTGTCCGGCAAGGAGGGCAAGGTCCGCTACGCCCAGGCCGGCGGCCGCGAGGTGCCCACGGCCGGCTCCACGGAGACGCCCGCGGTGCCCGGCGCCGACGTCGAGCTGACCATCGACCGCGACATCCAGTGGGCCGCGCAGCACGCCATCACCGAGCAGGTGGAGAAGTCCAAGGCGGACCGCGGCTACGTCATCGTCCAGGACACCCGCACCGGCCAGATCCTCGCCATGGCCAACTCGCCCGGCTTCGACCCGAACGACCTGGTGAAGGCCGACGGCGACGCCATGGGCAATGCGGCCCTCCAGGACGCCTACGAACCCGGCTCCACCGCCAAGGTGATGTCCATGGCGGCCGTGCTGGAGCGGAACGTGGCGACCCCGCTCACCCACGTCGTCGTACCCAACCGGCTGCACCGCGGCGACCGGCTCTTCCAGGACGACATCGACCACCGCACCTGGTACCTCACGCTCAACGGCGTGCTCGCCAAGTCCAGCAACATCGGCACCATCCTGGCGGCCGGCGAACTCGGCAGGACCCAGCCCGCGGCCAACCAGGTCCTCTACTCCTACCTGCGCAAGTTCGGCATCGGCGGTTACACCGGCCTCGGCTTCCCCGGCGAGACCCCGGGCATCCTGGCGCCGCCGCAGAAGTGGTCCACCTCGCAGCAGTACACGATCCCTTTCGGCCAGGGCTTCTCCCTCAACGCCATGCAGGCCGCGTCCGTGTACTCGACCATCGCCAACGGCGGGGTCCGCGTCGTGCCGACCCTGGTGCGCGGCACCAAGGGCGCCGACGGGCGCTTCACCCCCGCGCCGAAGCCCCGGCAGACACGGGTCGTCAGCGCCAAGACCGCCAAGAGCCTCGCCCAGATGCTGGAGTCCGTCGTCGACGACGAGCAGGGCACCGGCGTGAAGGCCCGCATCCCCGGGTACCGGGTCGCGGGCAAGACCGGCACGGCGAACCGCGTGGACCCGGCCACCGGCCGCTACCGCGGCTACACCTCGTCGTTCGCCGGGTTCGCGCCCGCCGACAACCCGCGGATCACGGTCTACTGCGCCATCCAGAACGCCACCTCGGGCAGCTACTTCGGTGGCCAGATCTGCGGTCCCATCTACAAGCAGGTGATGGAGTTCGCCCTGAAGACCCTCCAGGTCCCGCCGACCGGGGCGAGGCCGGCCAACCTGCCCGTCGAGTACAAGCCCTGATCAGCGCCGCCCTGATCAGCACGGAAACACCAGGAACGAGCTCGTGACAACGATCACCCCCGACGCCGGGAACCACGGGGCCGCCGGCCCCTCACTTCGCTCCGGAGCGGGTGCGCCCGGTACGCTCACCGCCGTGCCACACGCTGATCAGTCCCAAACCACCCAGAAGGGCCAACCCGTGACCTATCCGGGACTGCCCCGGCCGGCGCAGCTCGCCGCCACCTCGCTCGCGGAGCTCGCCGACCAGCTGGGTGTCACCGTGCCGGAGGGCGCCGCCGGGATCACGGGGATCACCCACGACTCGCGCGCCGTCCGCCCCGGCGACCTGTACGCCGCCCTGCCGGGCGCCCGTCTGCACGGCGCGGACTTCGTCACCCAGGCCGCGAGCCTGGGCGCCGCCGCCGTGCTCACCGACCCCACGGGGGCCGAGCGCGCCGCCGCGACCGGACTGCCCGTCCTGGTCGTCGAGGACCCGCGCGGACGGATGGGCGAGCTGGCGGCCACCATCTACGGCCACCCCGGCCGCGACCTGCTCCAGATCGGCATCACCGGCACCTCCGGCAAGACCACCACCGCCTATCTGGTCGAGGGCGGCCTGGGCGCGTCCCGCCGCTCCGGACTCATCGGCACGGTGGAGATCCGCGTCGGCGACGAGCGGATCAAGTCCGAGCGCACCACCCCCGAAGCCACCGACCTCCAGGCCCTGTTCGCCGTCATGCGTGAAGGCGGCGTCGAGGCGGTCGCCATGGAGGTCTCCAGCCACGCCCTGGTCCTCGGCCGGGTCGACGGCTGCGTCTTCGACATCGCCGTCTTCACCAACCTCAGCCCGGAACACATGGAGTTCCACTCCGACATGGAGGACTACTTCCGGGCCAAGGCGCAGCTCTTCACCCCGCGGCGCAGCAAACTCGGCGTGGTCAACGCCGACGACGAGTACGGCCGCCGGCTCGCGCGGGAGGCGACCGTCCCGGTCGTCACCTTCTCCGCCGAGGGCCACCCCGACGCCGACTGGCGCGCCCAGGACGTCCAGATCGGCCCCATGGACTCCACGTTCACCGTGCTCGGCCCGAACGGCGAGCGCGTCCACGCCAAGTCGCCGCTGCCGGGCCCGTTCAACGTGGCGAACACCCTCGCCGCCGTCGTCGCCCTCGCCGCGGCCGGCCTCGACCCGCAGACCGCCGCCGACGGCATCGCCGCCGTCCCGGGCGTGCCGGGCCGCCTGGAGCGCGTCGACGCCGGGCAGCCCTATCTCGCGGTCGTCGACTACGCCCACAAGACCGACGCGGTCGAGTCGGTGCTCAAGGCGCTGCGCAAGGTCACCAAGGGCCGGCTGCACATCGTCCTCGGCTGCGGCGGCGACCGCGACGAGACCAAGCGCGCCCCGATGGGCGCCGCCGCCGCCCGGCTCGCCGACACGGCCGTACTGACCTCCGACAACCCCCGCTCCGAGGACCCGCTCGCGATCCTCGCGACCATGCTCAAGGGCGCGGCCTCCGTGCCCGCGCACGAGCGCGGCGAGGTGCTGCTCTTCGAGGAGCGGGCCGCCGCCATCGCCGCCGCCGTGGGCCGCGCCCAGGCCGGCGACACCGTGCTGGTCGCGGGCAAGGGCCACGAGCAGGGCCAGGACATCGCCGGCGTGGTCCGTCCCTTCGACGACCGCCAGGTGCTTCGCGAAGCTATCCAGAACACCCAGGGATGAACTTGTGATCGCCCTCTCCCTCGCCGAGATCGCAGCAGTCGTCGGCGGGCAGACGCACGACATACCGGATCCGTCCGTGCAGGTGACGGGACCGGTCGTCCGGGACTCCCGTGAGGTGGTGCCCGGCAGCCTGTTCGCCGCCTTCGTCGGCGAGCGCGTGGACGGCCACGACTACGCCCGGGCGGTGGTCGAGGCCGGCGCGGTCGCCGTGCTGGCGTCCCGGCCGGTCGGTGTACCCGCGATCGTCGTGGCGGACGTGCAGACGGCCCTCGGCGCCCTCGCCCGGCACGTGGTGCGCCGGCTCGGCGCGACCCTCGTCGGCCTGACCGGCTCGGCCGGCAAGACCAGCACCAAGGACCTCATCGCCCAGGTGCTGCGCCGCAAGGCGCCGACCGTGTTCACGCCCGGCTCGCTCAACAACGAGATCGGGCTGCCGCTGACCGCCCTGTCCGCCACCGAGGAGACCCGGTTCCTCGTGCTGGAGATGGGCGCCCGCGGCATCGGCCACATCCGTTACCTCGCCGAGCTGACCCCGCCGAGGATCGGCCTGGTGCTCAACGTCGGCACCGCCCACATCGGCGAGTTCGGCGGGCGTGAGCAGATCGCCCAGGCCAAGGGCGAACTCGTGGAGGCACTCCCGGAGGACGGGGCGGCGATCCTCAACGCCGACGACCCGCTGGTGAAGGCCATGGCCGCCCGTACCAAGGCGAAGGTGGTCCTTTTCGGAGAGTCGGCCGAAGCGGACGTACGCGCCGAGAACGTACGACTCACGGACAGCGGACAGCCCGCCTTCCGCCTTCACACACCCTCCGGTGCAAGCGATGTGACGATGCGCCTGTACGGTGAGCACCACGTGTCGAACGCGCTCGCCGCGGCCGCCGTCGCCCATGAGCTGGGCATGTCCGCGGAAGAGATCGCCACCGCGCTCTCCGAGGCGGGCTCCCTCTCCCGCTGGCGCATGGAGGTCACCGAGCGCCCGGACGGCGTGACCATCGTCAACGACGCCTACAACGCCAACCCCGAGTCCATGCGGGCCGCCCTCAGGGCGCTCGCGGCCATGGGCAAGGGGCGCCGCACGTGGGCGGTGCTCGGCAAGATGGCCGAGCTGGGGGACGAGGCGCTCGCCGAGCACGACGCCGTCGGACGGCTCGCCGTCCGGCTCAACGTCAGCAAGCTCGTCGCCGTCGGGGGGATTGAGGCCTCCTGGCTGCAACTGGGCGCATATAACGAGGGTTCGTGGGGTGAGGAGTCGGTGCACGTGTCCGACGCACAGGCGGCGATCGACCTGTTGCGCAGCGAGTTGCGCCCGGGGGACGTCGTGCTCGTGAAGGCGTCCCGGTCGGTGGGTCTGGAGAGCGTCGCCCAGGCGCTCACCGAGACCGGGGCCGAGGGCGAGGTTGCCGCCCGATGATGAAGCAGATCCTGTTCTCAGGAGTCATTGGCCTCTTCCTGACGCTGGTCGGCACGCCGCTGCTGATCAAACTCCTCGCCCGCAAGGGCTACGGCCAGTACATCCGTGACGACGGCCCGCGCGAGCACGCCAGCAAGCGCGGTACGCCGACCATGGGCGGTATCGCCTTCATCCTGGCGACGATCGCCGCGTACTTCCTGAGCAAGCTCATCACCGGTTACCCGCCCACCTACTCCGGGCTGCTGGTCCTCGGCCTGATGTTCGGCATGGGTCTCGTCGGCTTCCTCGACGACTACATCAAGATCGTCAAGCGGCGCTCGCTGGGTCTGCGGGCCAAGGCGAAGATGGCCGGCCAGCTGATCGTCGGCATCGGCTTCGCGGTGCTGTCGCTGCAGTTCGCCGACGCCCGCGGCAACACCCCCGCCTCCACCAAGCTGTCGTTCATCACCGACTTCGGCTGGTCGATCGGCCCGGTGCTGTTCGTGGTCTGGGCGCTGTTCATGATTCTCGCGATGTCGAACGGCGTGAACCTCACCGACGGCCTGGACGGCCTGGCCACCGGCGCCTCCGTCCTCGTCTTCGGCGCCTACACGTTCATCGGCGTCTGGCAGTTCCAGGAGTCCTGCGCCAACGCGGGCACCCTGACCAACCCGGGCGCCTGCTACGAGGTGCGCGACCCCCTGGACCTCGCCGTGGTCGCCTCCGCGCTGATGGGCGCCTGCCTGGGCTTCCTGTGGTGGAACACCTCGCCGGCGAAGATCTTCATGGGCGACACCGGTTCGCTCGCCCTCGGCGGTGTCCTCACCGGCCTGGCCATCCTCTCCCGCACGGAGCTGCTGGTGGCCATCATGGGCGGCCTGTTCGTCCTCATCACCATGTCGGTCGTCATCCAGGTCGGCTCCTTCCGGCTCACCGGCAAGCGCGTCTTCCGGATGGCACCGCTCCAGCACCACTTCGAACTCAAGGGCTGGTCCGAGGTCCTGGTCGTGGTCCGCTTCTGGATCATCCAGGGCATCTGTGTGATCGTCGGACTGGGCCTCTTCTACGCGGGATGGGCAGCGGACAAGTGACCACCTCGGTGCCCTCAGGGCCTTCCGACTTCCAGGGCAGGCGCGTCACCGTCGCCGGGCTCGGCGTCTCCGGCGTCCCGGCGGCGAAGGTGCTGCACGCGCGCGGGGCGACCGTCACGGTCGTCAACGACGGCGACGACGCACGCGCGCGCGAGCAGGCCGCGGAGCTGGAGGCGCTCGGCATCACCGTGCGCCTCGGCGACGGGTCGACCCTGCCGGAGGGCACCGAGCTGATCGTCACCGCGCCCGGCTGGCATCCCGGCAAGCCGCTGTTCCGTGCCGCCGAGCAGGCCGGGGTGCCGGTCTGGGGCGACGTGGAGCTGGCCTGGCGGCTGCGCGGCCCCGACGCGGCCCCCTGGCTGGCCGTGACGGGCACCAACGGCAAGACCACGACCGTCCAGATGCTCGCCTCCATCCTGCGGGCGGCGGGCCTGCGCACGGCCGCCGTCGGCAACATCGGCGTCTCCCTGCTGGACGTCGTCCTCGGCGAAGAGCGCTACGACGTGCTCGCCGTGGAGCTGTCCAGCTACCAGCTGCACTGGGCGCCCTCCCTGCGCGCCCACTCGGCGGCCGTGCTCAACCTCGCGCCGGACCACCTCGACTGGCACGGCTCCATGGAGGCCTACGCGCGCGACAAGGGCCGGATCTACGAGGGAAACAAGGTCGCCTGCGTCTACAACGTCGCCGACAAGGCCACCGAGGACCTCGTCCGCGAGGCCGACGTCGAAGAGGGCTGCCGGGCCGTCGGATTCACCCTCGGTACGCCGGGGCCCTCCCAACTCGGCGTCGTCGAGGGCATCCTGGTCGACCGCGCCTTCGTGGCGGACCGGCACAAGAACGCGCAGGAGCTGGCCGAGGTCTCCGACGTCGACCCGCCGGCCCCGCACAACATCGCCAACGCCCTGGCCGCCGCCGCCCTGGCGCGCGCCTTCGGGGTGCCCGCCCGGGCCGTACGGGACGGCCTGCGGGCCTTCCGGCCGGACGCCCACCGCATCACGCACGTCGCCGACGTCGACGGCGTCGCGTACGTGGACGACTCCAAGGCGACCAACACCCATGCCGCGGAAGCCTCCTTGGCGGCATATGAACCGATCGTATGGATCGCGGGCGGTCTGGCGAAGGGCGCGACCTTCGACGAGCTGGTCGCCAAGTCGGCCGCGCGGCTTCGCGGCGTGGTCCTCATCGGCGCCGATCGCGCCCTGATCCGCGACGCCCTCGCGCGACACGCCCCGGAAGTACCCGTGGTCGACCTCGACCGGACCGACACTGGGGCGATGCTCCAGGCGGTGACGGAGGCGAAGCGGCTGGCTCAGCCCGGCGACACGGTGCTGCTGGCCCCGGCCTGCGCCTCCATGGACATGTTCACCAACTACAACCAGCGCGGTGACGCGTTCGCGGCGGCGGTCCGCGAACTCGACGCCTGACCCCGGCCGCCTGCCGGGCGGACCCTCGGAGGGACGCGTGGGACGGTCGACGTGCAACGGAGGCGCCGATGCCCAGTAGCCGTACCGGAAAGCCGCCCGTCCAGCGGGCCTCCCGGCGTCCGCGCCCCGCCGTTCCCCGGGCCCCGCGCGAGAACCCGGTCCAGCGGCTCCTCACGCGCGCGCGGAAGGCCTGGGACCGGCCGCTGACCGCCTATTACCTGATCGTCGGCGGCAGCGTGCTGATCACCGTGCTCGGCCTGGTGATGGTCTACTCGGCCTCCCAGATCACCGCGCTGCAGCTGTCGCTGCCCGGGTCGTACTTCTTCCGCAAGCAGGCCCTGGCCGCGCTCATCGGCGGCGCACTGCTGTTCGCCGCCTCCCGCATGCCGGTGAAACTGCACCGGGCGCTGGCCTACCCGATCCTCGCCGGCGCCGTCTTCCTGATGATCCTGGTGCAGATCCCCGGGATAGGGATGGCGGTCAACGGCAACCAGAACTGGATCTCGCTCGGCGGCTCCTTCCAGATCCAGCCAAGCGAGTTCGGCAAGCTCGCGCTGGTGCTGTGGGGCGCGGACCTGATCGCGCGCAAGCAGGAGAGGAAGCTGCTGACCCAGTGGAAGCACATGCTGGTGCCGCTGGTCCCGGTCGCCTTCCTGCTGCTCGGGCTGATCATGCTCGGCGGGGACATGGGCACCGCGATCATTCTCACGGCGATCCTGTTCGGCCTGCTCTGGCTCGCGGGCGCGCCGACCCGGCTGTTCGCGGGCGTGCTCTCCGTCGCCGCGCTGATCGGTGTGACCCTGATCAAGACCAGCCCCAACCGGATGGCCCGCCTCGCCTGCATCGGCGCCACCGAGCCGAAGACGGGGGTCGCCGACTGCTGGCAGGCCGTGCACGGGATCTACGCCCTGGCCTCCGGCGGACTCTTCGGCTCCGGACTCGGCGCGAGTGTGGAAAAATGGGGCCAACTCCCGGAAGCCCACACCGACTTCATCTTCGCCGTCACCGGTGAGGAACTGGGCCTCGCGGGGACGCTGTCGGTGCTCGCCCTGTTCGCGGCTCTAGGCTATGCGGGTATCCGCGTGGCCGGACGCACGGAGGACCCCTTCGTGAGGTATGCCGCGGGAGGCGTGACCACCTGGATCACCGCTCAGGCGGTGATCAACATCGGTGCGGTGCTCGGCCTGCTGCCGATCGCCGGCGTCCCGCTCCCGCTGTTCTCCTACGGAGGGTCCGCCCTGCTGCCGACCATGTTCGCCATCGGGTTGCTGATCGCCTTCGCGCGCGACGAGCCCGCTGCGCGGGCGGCGCTTGCGATGCGGCAACCTCGCTTTGGTAGAAAGCGGGCGGGAGGCTCCGGTGCCGAGCGGGGGCCTCGGAGATGGAACACGATGCGACGGCGTGCCTCGGCGGCGCGCTCGTCCGGAGAGCGGTGAATTTCGGTGCATGTCGTACTCGCCGGTGGGGGGACCGCCGGCCACATCGAGCCCGCGCTCGCCCTCGCGGACGCCCTGCGCAGGCAGGACCCGACCGTGGGGATCACGGCCCTGGGCACGGAGCGCGGTCTGGAGACCCGGCTCGTCCCGGAGCGCGGCTACGAGCTCGCGCTGATCCCGGCGGTGCCGCTGCCGCGCAAGCCCACCCCCGAGCTGATCACCGTTCCGGGCCGGCTGCGCGGCACGATCAAGGCCGCCGAGCAGATCCTGGAGCGCACCAAGGCGGACTGCGTGGTCGGCTTCGGCGGCTACGTGGCGCTGCCCGGCTACCTGGCCGCCAAGCGCCTCGGCGTGCCCATCGTGATCCACGAGGCCAACGCCCGCCCGGGCCTGGCCAACAAGATCGGCTCGCGCTACGCGGCCCGGGTCGCCGTCTCCACCCCGGACAGCAAGCTGCGTGACGCCCGCTACATCGGCATCCCGCTGCGCCGCTCCATCGCCACGCTGGACCGCGCCGCCGTCCGCCCCGAGGCCCGCCACCGCTTCGGCCTCGACCCGAACCTGCCCACGCTGCTGGTCTCCGGCGGCTCGCAGGGCGCCCGGCGGCTGAACGAGGTGACCCAGGCGGTCGCCCCGTGGCTGCAGCAGGCCGGCATCCAGATCCTGCACGCGGTCGGCCCGAAGAACGAACTGCCGCAGGTGCAGCAGATGCCGGGAATGCCCCCCTACATCCCGGTAAGTTACCTGGACCGGATGGACCTCGCGTACGCGGCGGCCGACATGATGCTCTGCCGCGCGGGCGCGATGACCGTCGCCGAACTCTCCGCCGTCGGGCTGCCGGCCGCCTACGTCCCGCTGCCCATCGGCAACGGCGAACAGCGGCTCAACGCCCAGCCGGTGGTCAAGGCCGGCGGCGGACTCCTCGTCGACGACGCGGAACTGACGCCCGAGTGGGTGCAGCAGAACGTGCTGCCCGTGCTCGCCGACCCGCACCGGCTGTACGAGATGTCCCGCTCGGCGAGCGAGTTCGGCCGCCGGGACGCCGACGACCTGCTCGTCGGCATGGTGTACGAGGCGATCGCCTCGCGCCGATAGGACCGTATGACGAAAGGGTAGTGAGCGTGGCCGGACCGACGACCGCCGAGCGCGGTGAACGCCAGCAGGAGTCGTCCGGCCCGCCGCTCGTGCGCGGGCTCAAAAACCGGCGCCTCCGTACGATCGTCGTACTGACCGCCGTCCTCGTGCTCCTGGGGGCCGGTGGCGCCTGGACGTTGTACGGCTCGAAGTGGCTGCGCGTCGAGCACGTCTCGGTGTCGGGCACGCGCGTGCTGACCCCCGCGCAGGTCCGCGCGGCGGCGGCCGTGCCCGTCGGGGACCCGATGATCTCCGTCGGCACCGACCGGATCGAAGCCCGGCTTCGCCGGAAGTTG
>NZ_BNBF01000012.1:171160-173231 GCF_014654935.1 Streptomyces capoamus | reverse complement strand
CCCCGGATCGACACCGTGGACGTGGTTCGTTCCTGGCCCCACGGAATCGGTCTGAAAGTGATCGAGCGCACTCCGGTCCTGCTGGTCCGCAAGGGCGCACGGTTCGTCGAAGTCGACGACGAAGGTGTCCGGTTCGCCACGGTTTCCCGGGCGCCGCGCGGTGTTCCGATGCTGGAACTGTCCGCGGCCCGCACGGGTCCGGGCGCCGCGAGCTTCCGGCGCTTCGGTACCGCCGGGCTGGTGCGCGAGGCCGTCCGCGCCGCCGGTGACCTGCCCGGACCCGTGGCGCGGGCCACCCGGACCGTCCAGGTCCGTTCCTTCGACGCCATCTCGCTGGAGTTGGGCGACGGCCGCACGGTGGCCTGGGGCAGCGGCGAGAACGGCCGCGCGAAGGCACGGGCCCTCACGGCTCTCATGAAAGCAGTTCCCCGCGCGCGGCACTTTGATGTCAGCGTTCCCACCGCCCCTGCGTCATCGGGGAGTTGACGCACATCTGCGCAGGCCAGCACCCTGGTTGGGCACTGCTATGGCTGATCACATAGGGTGAAAAGAAAAACGGGAGGTTCGGCGTGTTCGTTGAACGGGCGCCACTTGTCGACTTAGTGTCCTGTTCAGAAGACTCCAGGGAACAGACACACTGGTAACCCTAAACTTCAAGGTTAGGGTTCGGGTCGGCGCTACGGACCGTCCCATTCGGCATCCGTCGTCCCGGCGCGGGGCACCGCCCGGCGGCGACAACGTAATTCGAGGCGAGAGGCCTTCGACGTGGCAGCACCGCAGAACTACCTCGCAGTCATCAAGGTCATCGGTGTCGGCGGCGGTGGTGTCAATGCCATCAACCGGATGATCGAGGTCGGTCTCAAGGGCGTCGAGTTCATCGCCATCAACACCGACGCACAGGCGCTGTTGATGAGCGACGCCGACGTCAAGCTCGACGTCGGCCGCGAACTCACCCGCGGACTCGGCGCCGGAGCCAACCCGGCCGTCGGCCGCAAGGCCGCCGAGGACCACCGCGAGGAGATCGAGGAGGTCCTCAAGGGGGCCGACATGGTCTTCGTGACGGCCGGTGAAGGCGGCGGCACCGGCACCGGCGGCGCGCCCGTCGTGGCCAACATCGCGCGCTCGCTCGGCGCGCTGACCATCGGCGTGGTCACGCGCCCGTTCACCTTCGAGGGACGGCGCCGCGCGAACCAGGCCGAGGACGGCATCGCCGAACTCCGCGAAGAGGTCGACACCCTCATCGTGATCCCGAACGACCGGCTGCTGTCCATCTCGGACCGCCAGGTCTCGGTCCTGGACGCCTTCAAGTCCGCCGACCAGGTCCTGCTCTCCGGTGTCCAGGGCATCACCGACCTCATCACCACCCCCGGTCTGATCAACCTGGACTTCGCCGACGTCAAGTCGGTCATGTCCGAGGCCGGTTCGGCCCTCATGGGCATCGGCTCGGCCCGCGGCGACGACCGCGCGGTGGCCGCGGCCGAGATGGCGATCTCCTCGCCGCTGCTGGAGGCGTCCATCGACGGCGCCCGCGGCGTGCTGCTCTCCATCTCCGGCGGCTCCGACCTCGGCCTGTTCGAGATCAACGAGGCCGCCCAGCTGGTCAGCGAGGCCGCCCACCCCGAGGCCAACATCATCTTCGGCGCGGTCATCGACGACGCCCTCGGCGACGAGGTGCGGGTCACCGTGATCGCGGCCGGCTTCGACGGCGGCCAGCCGCCGGCCCGCCGGGACACCGTCCTCGGCTCGGCCTCCGCCTCGGCTCCCGCCCGCCGCGAGGAGCCCGCCCCGGCCCGGCCGAGCGAGCCCAGCCGTCCGTCCTTCGGCTCGCTGGGCAGCGTCAAGCCCAAGGAGGAGCCGGAGCCGGCGCCCGAGCCGGTGGCCGACATCCCGGTCGCCCCGCCGGTCACGCCGGCACCGCGGCCCGCCTACTCGGACAGTGCGGCCGAGGAACTGGACGTCCCGGACTTCCTCAAGTGATAGGACGGCGCGAGAGCGTGAGCGGCGCGCACTTCGCCTTCACCGACCGGTGGGGCGGGGTGAGCGCCGCTCCGTATGAGGAGCTCAACCTCGG
>NZ_BNBF01000012.1:141907-171126 GCF_014654935.1 Streptomyces capoamus | reverse complement strand
CGGCGCGGTCGGCGACACGCCCGAGGCGGTCCGGCACAACAGGGAGCTGGCGGCCAAGTCGCTCGGCCTGGAGGCCGGACGGGTCGTCTGGATGAACCAGGTGCACGGCGCCGGCGTCGCCGTGGTGGACGAACCGTGGGGGGACCGGCCGGTGCCGGAGGTCGACGCCGTCGTCACCGCCCGGCGCGGCCTCGCCCTCGCCGTCCTCACCGCCGACTGCGTGCCGGTGCTGCTGGCCGACCCCGACGCCGGGGTCGCCGCCGCGGCCCACGCGGGCCGGCCCGGCCTGGTCGCGGGCGTCGTCCCCGCCGCCGTACGGGCCATGGTCTCGCTCGGCGCCGCGCCGGAGCGGATCGTCGCCCGCACCGGACCGGCCGTGTGCGGCCGGTGCTACGAGGTGCCGGAGGCGATGCGCGCCGAAGTGACCGCCGTCGAGCCGGCGGCGCACGCCGAGACGAGCTGGGGTACGCCGGCGGTCGACGTGAGCGCCGGGGTGCACGCGCAGCTCGACCGGCTCGGGGTGTGCGACCGGGCGCAGGCGCCGGTGTGCACGCTGGAGTCGGAGAACCACTTCTCGTACCGCCGCGACCGCACCACCGGTCGGCTCGCGAGCTACGTCTGGCTGGACTGATGGGGCATGACGGACCGTAAGACCGAACTCGCCGCGAACCTGGCGAAGGTGGAGGAACGTATCACCGCCGCGTGTGCGGCGGCCGGGCGCGCCCGGGACGAGGTGACCCTGATCGTGGTCACCAAGACCTACCCGGCGAGCGACGTGCGGATCCTGTCCGGACTCGGCGTGCGCCATGTCGCCGAGAACCGCGACCAGGACGCCGCCCCGAAGGCCGCGGCCTGCGCGGATCTGCCCCTCACGTGGCACTTCGTCGGTCAGTTGCAGACCAACAAGGTGCGTTCCGTGGTCGGTTACGCCGGTGTCGTGCAGTCCGTCGACCGTTCCCGGCTCGTCACCGCCCTGTCGAAGGAGGCGGTGCGCGCCGGGCGCGAGGTGGGCTGCCTGATCCAGGTCGCCCTGGACGCGGGCGAGAGCGCGCGGGGCGAGCGCGGCGGTGTCGCCCCGGCCGGAATCGAAGAGTTGGCCGACCTCGTCGCCGGTTCACCCGGACTGCGGCTCGACGGACTGATGACCGTCGCTCCGCTGACCGGGGAGTACGCGGGGCGCGAACAAGCGGCGTTCGAGCGCCTCATGGATTTGTCGACTGACCTGCGCCGAGCTCATCCGGCTGCAACCATGGTGTCGGCAGGGATGAGTGCGGACCTCGAACAGGCCGTGGCCGCCGGGGCGACACATGTGCGCGTCGGCACCGCGGTACTCGGAGTCCGCCCCAGGCTCGGGTAACGTCGCCAGGAAGTCGGACCACAGCAGAAAATATGGTCAATGCGCGCCAAGGTGGGCGCAAGGACCACGTGGATCGCGGGCACTTGGCAGTCGTCAGTCGATCCACCACAGAGCGGAGGACTCAGAGCATGGCCGGCGCGATGCGCAAGATGGCGGTCTACCTCGGCCTCGTGGAGGACGATGGGTACGACGGCCGCGGATTCGACCCCGACGACGACTTCGAGCCCGAGTTGGACCCGGAGCCGGAGCGGGACCACCGACGGCACGAAGCGGCACACCAGTCGCACGGCGCACATCAGTCCCAAAGGGACGAAGAGGTGCGAATCGTACAACCGCCCGCGCCTCGCGAGCCGCTGGCCCGTGCGACTTCGCTCGCCGCGGAATCCGGACGTCCGGCGCGGATCGCGCCCGTGGCATCCATCACACAAGAACGCCAGTCCCTGGAGAAGAACGCACCGGTGATCATGCCCAAGGTCGTGTCGGAACGAGAGCCTTACCGGATCACCACGCTGCACCCCCGGACCTACAACGAGGCCCGTACCATCGGGGAACACTTCCGTGAGGGCACCCCGGTGATCATGAATCTGACTGAGATGGACGACACAGACGCGAAGCGACTTGTCGACTTTGCGGCCGGTTTGGTGTTTGGTCTTCACGGCAGCATCGAGCGGGTGACGCAGAAGGTGTTCCTGTTGTCTCCTGCTAACGTCGATGTCACGGCGGAGGACAAGGCCCGCATCGCAGAGGGCGGGTTCTTCAACCAGAGCTGAGACGTATGACCGGATCGAAGCACGGAAGAGCACGGAACAGGGGAGAGGGAACCACAAGCCATGAGCGTGTTCGCGCAGGTGATCTACATCGCGCTGATGGTGTTCCTCGTCGTGCTCATCTTCCGGCTGGTCATGGACTACGTCTTCCAGTTCGCCCGCTCATGGCAACCCGGCAAGGCGATGGTGGTCGTACTGGAGGCCACCTACACTGTCACCGATCCACCGCTGAAGCTTCTGCGGCGGTTCATCCCGCCGCTGCGTCTCGGGGGCGTGGCGCTCGACCTGTCCTTCTTCGTACTGATGATCATCGTCTACATTCTCATCTCCGTCGCGGGGAGTTTCGTGAGATGAGGGTGGGGACGATCCGGTCTTGCCGACTGCCGATGACTACGTTGAGGTGAAGAGATGCCGTTGACCCCCGAGGACGTGCGGAACAAGCAGTTCACGACCGTCCGCCTCCGAGAAGGCTATGACGAGGACGAGGTCGATGCCTTCCTCGACGAGGTCGAAGCCGAACTGACGCGTCTGCTCCGCGAGAACGAGGACCTGCGCGCCAAGCTGGCCGCCGCGACGCGCGCCGCCGCGCAGAACCAGCAGAACATGCGCAAGCCCCCGGAGCAGGACCAGCAGCATCCCCAGCAGCAGGGCATGCGAGGTCCCGGCCAGCCGGTGCCCGCCGGGATATCGGGCCCGCCGCAGCAGCAGATGGGCGGCCCCATGGGTGGCCCGCCCCAGCTGCCGAGCGGTGCCCCGCAGCTGCCCGCCGGCCCCGGCGGTCAGGGCGGCCCGCAGGGTCCCGGTCCGATGGGCCAGGGTCCGATGGGTCAGGGCCCGATGGGCGGTCAGCCGCCCATGCAGCAGCAGATGGGTGGTCCGATGGGCGGCCCCATGGGCGGTCCGATGGGCGGCCCCGGTCAGGGCCCCGGTGGCGACAGCGCCGCCCGTGTCCTCTCGCTGGCCCAGCAGACCGCCGACCAGGCGATCGCCGAGGCCCGTTCCGAGGCCAACAAGATCGTCGGCGAGGCCCGCAGCCGCGCCGAGGGTCTGGAGCGCGACGCCCGTGCCAAGGCCGACGCCCTGGAGCGGGACGCGCAGGAGAAGCACCGCGTGGCGATGGGCTCCCTGGAGTCCGCGCGCGCCACGCTGGAGCGCAAGGTCGAGGACCTGCGCGGCTTCGAGCGCGAGTACCGCACGCGGCTGAAGTCGTACCTCGAGTCCCAGCTGCGTCAGCTGGAGACCCAGGCCGACGACTCCCTGGCCCCGCCGCGCACTCCGGCCACCGCGTCCCTGCCGCCGTCCCCGGCGCCCTCCATGGCCCCGGCCGGCGCGAGTGCCCCGTCGTACGGCGGCAACCAGACGATGGGCGGCTCGCCCGCTCCGTCCGCCCCGTCCTACGGCGGTCAGCAGCAGATGACGCCGGCCATGACCCAGCCCATGGCTCCGGTCCGTCCGCAGGGCCCGTCCCCGATGGGTCAGGCTCCCTCGCCGATGCGCGGGTTCCTGATCGACGAGGACGACAACTGACGGGTCGCTGAGACCGGTACGACAACGGCGTCGGCAGCGTCTGATAGGGCGGGCCCCCGGACTTCGGTCCCGGGGGCCCGCCCTTTTTACGCGGGTTGCGTGACGAGGCAGCCCCTGCGCGGCAGCCCATGAAGGACAGCCCCTGCGCGGTAGCCCATGAAGGAAGGGCCCCGCCTCCCCGAGGGAGGCCGGGCCCCGCGCGTATACCCGCTCGGTGCCTACGCCTTGCGCAGCCGGAACGTCAGGGACAGCCCCTCGTCGGTGAACGGCTCACCGAAGCTGTCGTCGGCCTCGCCCTGCCCGAAGTCGGTCGAGAGCACCTCGTCGGCGATCAGCCCCGCGTGCTCGGCGAGGGCCGCCACCACAGCCGGGTCCGTGGAGGTCCAGCGCAGCGCGATCCGGTCGGCGACGTCCAGGCCGCTGTTCTTGCGGGCCTCCTGGATCAGCCGGATCGCGTCCCGGGCCAGGCCCGCCTGCCGCAGCTCCTCGGTGATCTCCAGGTCCAGCGCCACCGTGGCACCGGAGTCGGAGGCCACCGACCAGCCCTCGCGCGGGGTCTCGGTGATGATCACCTCGTCCGGGGCGAGGGCGACCGTCTCACCGTCCAGCTCCACGGCGGCCGTGCCCTCGCGCAGGGCGAGGGACAGCGCGGCGGCGTCGGCCGCGGCGATCGCCTTTGCCACGTCCTGCACCCGCTTGCCGAACCGCTTGCCGAGCGCCCGGAAGTTGGCCTTGGCGGTCGTGTCGACCAGGCTGCCGCCGACCTCGCTGAGCGACGCCAGTCCCTCGACGTTCAGCTCCTCCGTGATCTGCGTGTGCAGCTCCGGGTCCAGGGCCTCGAATCCGGCCGCCGCGATCAGTGCCCGGGACAGCGGCTGACGGGTCTTGACGCCCGACTCCGCGCGCGTGGCGCGGCCCAGCTCCACCAGCCGGCGGACCAGGACCATCTGCTTCGACAGCTCCGGGTCGATCGCCGACAGGTCCGCCTCCGGCCAGCCGGCCAGGTGCACGGACTCCGGCGCGCCCGGGCTGACCGGGACGACGAGGTCCTGCCACACCCGCTCGGTGATGAACGGGGTGATCGGCGCCATCAGCTTGGTGACCGTCTCCAGCACCTCGTGCAGCGTGCGCAGCGCGGCCTTGTCGCCCTGCCAGAACCGGCGGCGCGAGCGGCGGACGTACCAGTTCGACAGGTCGTCGACGAACGCGGACAGCAGCTTGCCGGCGCGCTGGGTGTCGTACGCCTCCAGTGCCTGCGTCACCTGGTCGGTGAGCGCGTGCAGTTCCGACAGCAGCCAGCGGTCCAGCACCGGCCGCTCGGCCGGCGCCGGGTCCGCCGCGGACGGCGCCCAGTGCGACGTACGCGCGTACAGGGCCTGGAAGGCGACCGTGTTCCAGTACGTCAGCAGCGTCTTGCGGACGACCTCCTGAATGGTGCCGTGACCCACCCGGCGCGCCGCCCACGGGGAGCCGCCGGCCGCCATGAACCAGCGCACCGCGTCCGCGCCGTGCTGGTCCATGAGCGGGATCGGCTGCAGGATGTTGCCCAGGTGCTTGGACATCTTGCGGCCGTCCTCGGCCAGGATGTGGCCCAGGCAGACCACGTTCTCGTACGACGACTTGTCGAAGACGAGGGTGCCGACGGCCATCAGCGTGTAGAACCAGCCACGGGTCTGGTCGATCGCCTCGGAGATGAACTGCGCCGGGTACCGGCTCTCGAACAGCTCCTTGTTCTTGTACGGGTAGCCCCACTGCGCGAACGGCATCGAGCCCGAGTCGTACCAGGCGTCGATGACCTCCGGCACGCGCGTGGCCGTCGCGCCGCAGCCCTCGTGGGGGCAGGCGAAGGTGACCTCGTCGATGTACGGGCGGTGCGGGTCCAGGCCCGACTGGTCGGCGCCGGTCAGCTCGCTCAGCTCGGTGAGGGAGCCGACGCAGGTCAGGTGGTCGTCCCCGCAGCGCCAGATCGGCAGCGGGGTGCCCCAGTAGCGGTTGCGGGACAGCGCCCAGTCGATGTTGTTGTTCAGCCAGTCACCGAAGCGGCCGTGCTTGACCGTCCCCGGGAACCAGTTGGTCTTCTCGTTCTCCTGGATCAGCCGGTCCTTGACGGCCGTCGTGCGGATGTACCAGGAGGGCTGCGCGTAGTAGAGCAGCGCGGTGTGGCAGCGCCAGCAGTGCGGGTAGCTGTGTTCGTACGGCAGGTGCTTGAAGAGCAGACCGCGCTGGTTCAGGTCGTCGGTGAGCTTTTCGTCGGCCTTCTTGAAGAAGATGCCGCCGACCAGCGGGACGTCCTCCTCGAAGGTGCCGTCCGGACGGACCGGGTTCACGACCGGCAGGTCGTAGGAGCGGCAGACCTTCAGGTCGTCCTCACCGAAGGCCGGGGACTGGTGCACCAGGCCCGTGCCGTCGTCGGTGGTGACGTACTCGGCGTTCACGACGAAGTGCGCCGGGGCCGGGAACTCCACCAGCTCGAACGGGCGCTGGTACGTCCAGCGCTCCATCTCCGCGCCGGTGAAGGTCTGGCCCGTGGTCTCCCAGCCCTCGCCGAGCGCCTTGGCGAGGAGCGGCTCGGCGACGACGAGCTTCTCCTCGCCGTCGGTGGCGACCACGTAGGTCACCTCCGGGTGCGCGGCCACCGCCGTGTTGGACACCAGGGTCCAGGGGGTCGTCGTCCACACCAGGAGCGCGGCCTGGCCGGCGAGCGGTCCGGAGGTGAGCGGGAAACGGACGTACACCGACGGGTCGACGACCGTCTCGTACCCCTGCGCCAGCTCGTGGTCGGACAGGCCGGTGCCGCAGCGCGGGCACCAGGGGGCGACCCGGTAGTCCTGGGTGAGGAGCCCCTTGTCGAAGATCTGCTTCAGCGACCACCACACCGACTGCACGTAGTCGGGGTCCATGGTCCGGTAGGCGTCGTCGAGGTCGACCCAGTAGCCCATGCGGGTCGTCAGCTCGGCGAACGCGTCCGTGTGCCGGGTCACGGACTCGCGGCACTTGGCGTTGAACTCGGCGATGCCGTACGCCTCGATGTCCGGCTTGCCGGAGAAGCCCAGCTCCTTCTCGACGGCCAGCTCGACGGGCAGGCCGTGGCAGTCCCAGCCCGCCTTGCGGGCCACGTGGTAGCCGCGCATGGTGCGGAAGCGGGGGAAGACGTCCTTGAAGACGCGGGCTTCGATGTGGTGGGCGCCGGGCATGCCGTTCGCGGTGGGCGGGCCCTCGTAGAACACCCACTCCGGGCGGCCCTCGGACTGCTCCAGGCTCTTGGCGAAGATCTTCTGCTCGCGCCAGAAGTCGAGCACGGCGTGCTCAAGAGCGGGCAGGTCGACCTGGGCGGGCACCTGGCGGTACGTCGGCGCTGTCATCTGCGAGCATCCTCCAACGGACTTGCTGCCTTCCGTCGGAGGGACGAGAGCCTTCGTTCCTGTCTACGCCGTGTGCGGCGCGCTCCCGCGGTACCACCCTCCTTGGCCCTCCGCCGCGCCGTACGCGCCGGTGAGCCCCCTCATTGGGGTCGCGAAGCCGGCTCTACTCGCCGCCGCCCTTCGGCTGCGGCTTTCTTCCGGCGGCTCCGGGGTGATCTTCACGTCGCGCTCGCCCCCGGGCTCACACCGTCCCCGGGTCGCTCTGGGCTGCGTACGCCGCTACTCGTCCCCATCCACGCTTTTCGCTCCGCCCAGTGTACGGCGCCGCGCGGACAGCGGCCGACCGGTTTCCGCGCGGCGGGGCGGGCGCGGGGCGGCCCGGCCGGATGACCCGAATGGCGAGGGGCGGGGGCGCGGGCCCGGGTGGGCCGGGACCGGCGGATTACCGGGCGGGGAGCTGGGCACAACGGATGCAGGCCCGTGGCTCGGGGGGTGCGGGCGGGCGAATCGGGCGGTGTGCCCCGTTGCCGCGGGACTCGAGTCGATTTATCGTCCCAGCACGATTCGCGAGCAAGATCACAATATGTGAAGGGGCCGCGGCCATGGTGGCGAAGAAGACCGCCGTACAGCAGCCGGCGACCGGGAAGACCGGCGCGAGGCCTGCCACCGAGAAGACGGCCCCGGGCACGACGGCCGCCACGAAGCCGACTGCGCGGAAGACGGCCACGACGGAGAAGACGGCCACGACGAAGAAGACGGCTGCCGAGGGGCCGGGGACCGCGCGGGCCGCCGGCAGGCAGCGAGGTGCCGCCGGGGCGGTCGCCGGCGAGGCGGCCCCCGTGAAGGCGACGGGCAGGAAGGCGGCGGGGAAGAAGCCGGGGGCCGAGAAGGCGGCGGCCGGGGACGCGATGGCCGGGAAGGCGGCCGGGAAGGCGGTCGGGAAGAAGCCGGCCGAGCGGGACGCGGCCGCGGAGGGGACCGCCCTGAAGCGCGCGGCGGCGAAGGAGAAGACCGCCGCCGCGAAGGCCGGGGTGAAGAAGACGGCCACGAAGAAGGCGGTCGTCACGACGACGGCCGCGAAGAAGGCTGCCGCCCGGGAGACGGCCGCCCGGGGGAGGGCCGCCAAGGACACGGCCGCCACGGATACGGCTCTCACGGACGCATCCGTCACGGACGGTTCTGTCGCGGACGGTTCTGTCACGGACACGGCCGCGAAGAGGACCAGGGCCCGGCAGACCGGGGCCAAGGCGGGCGGGAAGAGCATGAGCACGGCCAAGAAAGCGGGCGCGGCACGGGCCGCCAAGCAGACGGGAGCCACGACAGTGGTTGCGAAGAAGACTCCTGGCACGGCCACGGCGGCACAGTCCGCCGTCCCCAAGGCACGCGTCGCCGCGGCGGAGCCCGGCGAACTGGCGGTGCGCCCCGGCGAGGAGCCCTGGACACCGGAGGAGGTCGCCGGGGCCCGCGCCGAGCTGGAGTCCGAGATGACGCGGCTGCAGGAGGAGCTCGCCTCCTCCGAGGCGTCCCTGGTGGGCCTGATGCGGGACTCCGGGGACGGCGCCGGCGACGACCAGGCCGACACCGGCACCAAGAACATCACGCGCGAGCACGAGCTGGCGCTGGCCGCCAACGCGCGCGAGATGCTGGTCCAGACCGAGCGCGCCCTGGAACGGCTCCACGCGGGCACCTACGGCCTGTGCGAGAACTGCGGCAATCCCATCGGCAAGGCTCGTATGCAGGCGTTCCCGCGGGCCACCCTGTGCGTGGAGTGCAAGCAGAAGCAGGAACGCCGCTCCTGAGCGTGTGGGGCCCAGGGGGCGTGCCGTAGTCTCGTCCCCAGTCAGGCACCTAGGTTGAGGGACTCACGTGGCAGAGGCGGAGCGCATCATCGGTACGCCGGACACCCCGGACACCCCGGACGGCGGCGAGCGGACGGCGGCGGACGGGCCGGCCGCCGGCTCCGGCGCGTCCGCGTCCGGGGACGCCGGAGCGTCCCGCGCGGGCGACCGGGGGGCCGCGGCGCCACGGACGGGCCGCGGGCGCCGCATCGCCGTGCTGTTCGCGGTGGCCGCCTTCGCGTACGCCCTCGACCTGGTCAGCAAGATGCTCGTCGTCTCCCGGCTGGAGGGCCGCGCGCCGATCCAGGTCGTCGGCGACCTGCTGGAGCTGCACGCCATCCGCAACCCCGGCGCCGCCTTCGGGTTCGGCGCGGCCTTCACGGTGATCTTCACGCTGATCGCCGCGGCCGTGATCGTGGTGATCATCCGGCTGGCCCGCAAGCTGTACAGCTTCCCCTGGGCGGTCGCGCTGGGCCTGCTGCTCGGCGGTGCGCTCGGCAACCTCACCGACCGGATCTTCCGGGCGCCCGGCGTCTTCGAGGGCGAGGTCGTGGACTTCATCGCGCCCAAGGGCTTCGCGGTGTTCAACCTCGCCGACTCGGCGATCGTGTGCGGCGGCATCCTGATCGTGCTGCTGTCCTTCCGCGGCTTGGACCCCGACGGCACGGTCCACAAGGACTGAGGCCCGGCCGGGTTCTCCACAGGCTCGTTCGGTGCCGTCCCGCCCGTCCGGCATACTCGACGGGTGAGCACGATTCCCGAGATCCGTACCCTGCCCGTGCCCGACGGCCTGGAGGGCGAGCGCGTCGACGCCGCCATCTCCCGCATGTTCGGCTTCTCCCGCACGAAGGCGGCGGAGCTGGCCGCGGCCGGCAAGGTCCAGGTCGACGGCGCGGTGGTCGGCAAGTCCGAGCGGGTGCACGGCGGTGCCTGGCTGGAGGTCGAGATGCCGCAGGCGCCCGCGCCGGTGCAGGTGGTCGCCGAGCCGGTCGAGGGCATGGAGATCGTGCACGACGACGACGACGTGGTCGTGATCGTCAAGCCGGTCGGCGTGGCGGCGCACCCGTCGCCGGGCTGGTCCGGCCCCACCGTCATCGGCGGTCTCGCCGCCGCCGGGTACCGGATCTCCACCTCCGGCGCCGCCGAGCGCCAGGGCATCGTGCACCGCCTGGACGTCGGCACCTCCGGCCTGATGGTGGTCGCCAAGTCGGAGCGGGCGTACACGTCGCTGAAGCGCCAGTTCAAGGAGCGCACGGTCGACAAGCGCTACCACACCCTGGTGCAGGGCCATCCGGACCCGACGAGCGGCACCATCGACGCCCCGATCGGCCGCCACCCCCAGCACGACTACAAGTGGGCGGTCACGGCCGAGGGCAAGCCCTCGGTGACCCACTACGACCTCATCGAGGCCTTCCGCGCCGCCTCCCTGCTGGACGTGAAGCTGGAGACGGGCCGCACCCACCAGATCCGCGTCCACATGGCCGCCCACCGCCACCCGTGCGTCGGCGACCTCACCTACGGCGCCGACCCGACCCTCGCCAAGCGGCTGCGCCTGACCCGTCAGTGGCTGCACGCCGTCCGCCTCGGTTTCGAGCACCCCGGCGACGGCACCTGGGCCGAGTTCGCCAGCGACTACCCGGAGGACCTGCGCAAGGCCCTCGACCAGGTCCGCGAGGAGTCGTGGGGATGAGCCCGGCCTACACCGTGCGGGTCGCCGAGGACCCCGCCGACCGCGAGGCCTGCTTCGCGGTCCGCAAGGAGGTCTTCGTCGCCGAGCAGGGCGTCCCCGAGGACATCGAGTACGACGCCCACGACGCGGTGGCCGTGCACGTGCTGGCGGTCCGCGAGGACGGGGTGCCGCTGGGCACCGGCCGGCTGCTGCACGGTGCGGCGGCGGCCGGGAAGACCGGTGGGGACCCGGCGGTGGGTTCGCTGGGGCGGCTCGCCGTGTCGCGCGCGGCGCGCGGGCTCGGTGTCGGTGCCGCCCTGGTGCGCGCCATCGAGGACGCGGCACGCGCGCGCGGCCTCACGGCGGTGGACCTGCACGCCCAGACCCACGCCCTCGGGTTCTACGAGCGCCTGGGCTACACGGCCTACGGCCCGGAGTTCCCCGACGCCGGGATACCGCACCGGGCGATGCGCCGGTCCCTGTAGCGGCGCCGGGACCGCCCGGGCCTGGGGAGTCGCGACGGCCCCGGTGCGGGCGGCGTGGCAGGCTTGAGGCCTGCCCTGTGATCGTCGACCCCCGGAGCGCCGTCCGTGGATCAGCTGGCTCTGTTGTTCGTCCTGCTGCTCGGGGCCCTGGTGAGCGTCCCGCTGGGGGACCGGTTCGGGGTGCCGGCGCCGGTGCTGATGACCCTGTTCGGCGGGGTGCTGGCGGTGGTCGAGTTCGTGCCCAATGTGGACATCCCGCCCGACCTGATCCTGCCCGGGCTGCTGCCGCCGCTGCTCTACGCCGCCGTGCGCCGTACGTCCTGGCGGCAGTTCGCGGCCAACCTCCGGCCGATCTTCCTGCTGGCCGTGGCCCTGGTGTTCGTCACGACCGTGTGCGTGGCGTTCATGGCCAACGCGATCGTGCCCGGGCTGCCGATCGCGGCCGCCGTCGCGCTGGGTGCCCTGGTCGCGCCGCCCGACCCGGTCGCCGCGACCAGCGTGGCCGGACAGCTGGGCCTGCCGCGCCGCCTGGTGTCGATCCTGGAGGGCGAGGGCCTCTTCAACGACGTGACCGCGATCGTGCTCTACCACGTGGCGATCGCCGCGGCCGTGAGCGGCACGTTCTCGCCCTGGCGGGCCGGTCTCGACCTGGTGCTGTCCGCGGTCGTCGCGGTGGCCGTCGGCCTGGTGCTGGGCTGGGGCGCGAACAAGCTGATGGACCTGCTGGGCGATCCGACGCTGCAGATCGGCATGACCCTGCTGGTGCCGTACGCCTCCTACGTGCTGGCGGAGAAGCTGCACGGCTCCGGGGTGCTCGCCGTGCTCACCACGGCGCTCTTCCTCGCCGAGTACGCCTCCGACGCCGACGACGTGATGACCCGGCTCGCCGGGCACACCTTCTGGGACATCATCGACACCCTCGTCACCGGTGTCGCCTTCGGGCTCATCGGCCTGGAGCTGCACAACGCCATCCACACGGCGCAGGGGCGGTGGGGCGAGATGCTCGGCTGGGCCGCCGGCGTCGTGGGCGTGGTCGTCGTCGTGCGGCTGCTGTGGCTGCTGCCGGCGACCTGGCTGACCAAACGGCTGCACGCCCGCCGGGACTACGACGAGGAGATCCCGGTGAGCTGGCGGGAGACCGTCGTGATGTGGTGGTCCGGGATGCGCGGGGTGGCCTCCGTGGCGCTGGCGCTGGCCGTGCCGCTGCGCACCGAGGACGGCTCTCCTTTCCCCGACCGGGACGAGATCGTCTTCATCGCCTTCGGGGTGATCATCGTCACGCTGGTGCTGCAGGGGCTGACCCTGCCGTGGCTGGTGCGGCGGCTCGGGGTGCGGTCCGACTCCGAGCGGGAGAAGGAGTTCGAGAAGGAGCTGGCGGTGCGGGCCGCGAAGGCCGCCAAGCGCCGGCTGCGGGAGATCGAGCAGGTGGAGGAGCTGCCCGAGGACCTGTCCGAGCAGATGCTGCGGCGCGCCTTCGACATCGGGATCCGGATCAGCCCGGACATGGGGGAGGAGGAGCGGCGGGAGGCGCAGCACCAGCGGGTCAGGCGGCTCAAGCGGGTGCGGCGCATCCAGAACGAGATGCTGAGCGCCGCCCGGCACGAGGTGCTGGCGGCGCGCAGCGAGCCCGGGGCGGATCCGGAGATCGTGGACCGGGTGCTGCGCCACCTCGACGTACGGAGTCTGCGCTGAGCACCCGGTCCCGGGCGGGGCGGAGGGCGGCCGGTCAGCCGCGCCCGGTGCGCGGGAACTCGTAGGCCCTGCGCAGCGAGGCACGGTCGGGGGACGGGACGCGGTACGGCGGGAGCACCGCGTCGGCGGTGTTCACCCGGGGCAGCGCGTAGGGGTGCTCCGCGGACAGCCAGGCGATCATCTGCTCGCGGACGGTGACCCGGACCGTCCAGATGTCGTCCGCGTCCTTCGCCGTCACCAGGGCGCGCACCTGGATGGTGTTCGGGGTGGTGTCCGTCACCACCAGGCCGTAGGCGCGGCCGTCCCAGGCCGGGCAGTGCCGCAGGATGTCGCGCAGCTTCTCGCGCATCGCCTCGATGGGCGCGCTGTGGTCGAGGTGCCAGTAGACGATGCCCGTCATCTGCGGGGTGCCGCGGGACCAGTTCTCGAACGGCCTGGAGGTGAAGTACGACACCGGCATGGTGATCCGGCGCTCGTCCCAGGTCCGCACCGTCAGGAAGGTCAGGGTGATCTCCTCGACGGTGCCCCACTCGCCGTCGACCACGACGGTGTCGCCGATGCGCACCATGTCGCCGAAGGCGATCTGCAGCCCCGCGAACATGTTCGAGAGCGTGGACTGGGCGGCGACACCGGCGATGGCGGCGATGATGCCCGCGGAAGCCAGCAGGGAGGCGCCCGCCGCGCGCATCGCCGGGAAGGTCAGCAGCATCGACGAGGCGGCCACGACGATGACGATCGCGGACACCACCCGCATGATCAGCTCCACCTGGGTGCGCACCCGGCGCACCCGGGCCGCGTCGCGGTGGACGCGGGCGTACCGGCTGTAGGTGGTCTCGACGACCGCGGCGGCGATCCGGATCACCAGCCAGGCGGCCGAACCGATCAGCACCAGCGTCAGTGTCCGGCCGATGCCGACCTGGTGCCGTTCCAGCAGCTTCGCCTGGTCGTACGATCCGCGCAGCATGGCGGAGCACAGCACGAGCTGGTACGGGATGCGGGCGCGGCGCAGCAGCCCCCACAGGGGTGTGTCGTGATGTCGTTCGTCGGCCTTGCCCAGCAGCCGGTCGGTGACCCAGCCTATGGCCAGGGTCAGCAGCACCGTGCCGCCGAGCACGATCAGGGGGCGGAGTACGTTCTCCATGCCTCCGCTCCTAACCGGCGCGCGGAGACCTTGAACATGTGACTTCGGCGGCTTCCTGGGTAAGGCGGCACCGGCGCCGTCGTTCCCGGCTGGCACCATGGCCTCATGAACATCATGCTCTTTCACTCGACCTACGGGCTCCGGCCCGCGGTGCGCGAGGCCGCGGACCGGCTGCGCGCGGCGGGCCACGAGGTGTGGACGCCGGACCTCTTCGAGGGGCACACGTTCGACACCGTCGAGGAGGGCATGGAGTTCAAGGAGCGGACCGGCAAGGAGGAGCTGCTGAAGCGGGCCGTGCTGGCGGCGGCGCCGTACTCCGACCGCGGTCTGGTGTACGCCGGGTTCTCGCTCGGTGCCTCGGTCGCCCAGACCCTCGCCCTCGGCGACGACAGGGCGCGCGGTCTGCTGCTCCTGCACGGCACGTCGGACATCGCGCCGAACGCGCAGGTGGACGAGTTGCCGGTGCAACTGCACGTGGCCGAGCCGGACCCGTTCGAGACGGACGACTGGCTGAGCGCCTGGTACCTGCAGATGGGCCGCGCGGGCGCCGACGTCGAGGTCTACCGGTACGCCGGGGCCGGGCACCTCTACACCGACCCCGGTCTCCCGGACTACGACGCGGAGGCCGCCGAGGCCACCTGGCGGGTGGCGCTCGGCTTCCTCGACTCGCTCGGCTGAGCGGTCCCGGCGCGGTCAGACCGGGTCGTAGGTCCGCTCGACCTTCTGCGTGCCGCTGCGGGTGCGGTAGGAGCGCACCCAGCTGGAGGTGGCGTCCGCGTCGGTGCGGTCGGACACGACGTAGTAGTCCATCTGCGCGCGCTCGGCTGTGATGTCCAGCACACCGTAGCCGTGCCGGTCGGTGTCCACCCAGTGCACGTGCCGGTTGGCGGCCTTGATGACCGGTGCGGCGACCGCGGAGACCGTGCCCTCCGGCACCTTCACGATGTCGTCCAGGTTGTCCGAGGTCACCGAGGTCACCACGAACTCGGTGGCGGCCGACGCCGACAGCGGGTAGGTACCGGCGTCCACCGGCACGTCGTTGGCCCACGCCATGTGGATGTCACCGGTCAGGAAGACGGTGTTGCCGATGGCGTTGGAGCGCAGGTGGGCCAGCAGCTCGCGGCGGTCGTCGGTGTAGCCGTCCCACTGGTCGGTGTTGGCGGCGATGCCCTCCTGGGGGAGTCCGAGCAGCTTGGCGAGCGGCTTGAACAGGTCGGCGGAGAGGGAGCCGAAGGCGAACGGCGAGATCATCACGGAGTTGCCGACCAGCCGCCACCTGGTGTCGGAGGCCTTCAGCCCGGCCTTCAGCCAGTCGAGCTGGGCGCGCCCGGTCAGCGTGCGGTCCGGGTCGTCCACCGAGCCGCTCGCGGTGGACGCCTGCTGGGAGCGGAAGGAGCGCAGGTCCAGCAGGGACAGGTCGGCGAGCTTGCCGAAGCGCAGCCGCCGGTAGGTGGTGCCGGCGAGGGCCGGGCGGACCGGCATCCACTCGAAGTAGGCCTGCTTGGCGGCGGCCTGACGGGCCGTCCAGGTGCCCTCGGCGCCCTCGGTGTGGTTGACGGCGCCGCCCGACCAGGCGTTGTCCGCGAACTCGTGGTCGTCCCAGATGGCGACGACCGGCGCCTTCAGGTGCAGGGCCTGGAGGTCGGGGTCGGTCTTGTACTTCGCGTGCCGGATCCGGTAGTCGGCGAGGGTGAGGATCTCGTTGGCCGGTGCGTGCGGGCGGACGACCTTGCCGCGGTTGGCGTACTCGCCGGTCTTGTACTCGTAGATGTAGTCGCCGAGGTGCAGCCAGGCGTCCAGGTCGTTCCGCGCGGCGAGGTGGCGGTAGGCGGAGAACCAGCCCGCCTCCCAGTTGGCGCAGGAGACCACGCCGAAGCGCAGGCCGGGGACGGCGGCGTCGGCCGCGGGGGCGGTGCGGGTGCGCGCCACGGGCGAGTCGGTGCCGCCGGACGAGAAGCGGAACCAGTAGTCGGTGGCCGGCTCCAGGCCGCGGATGTCGGCCTTGACGGTGTGGTCGGAGGCGGCCGTCGCGGTGGTGGAGCCCTTGGCGACGACGGTGGTGAACGCCTTGTCCCGGGCGACGGTCCAGCTGACCTCGGTGTCCGGGCCGATCCCGGAGCCGGGTATCGCCTCCGGGGTCGGGGTCACCCGGGTCCACAGCAGGATGCCGTCGGGCAGCGGGTCGCCGGAGGCGACGCCGTGCAGGAAGGCGGGGACGTCCGTGGCGGCGCGGGCCGGCAGTGCGGCGGCCAGCGGGCCGGCCAGGACAGCGGTCGCCGCCGCGGCCTTGACGACCGTACGGCGGCGGGGCGAGAACGAGTTGGGGCCCTGGGAGGCCTCGGGCGATCTGTATCGACTGGTCACGGACGATCAGGTTACTGATCGGTACGCGCCCGGGCGGGCGAACCGGCAAAAGTTCGCCCGCCGTTCGGCGGAACGCCAGGGTCAGCCCTTGAGGGCCGCCTCCAGCGCGGTGTTGAAGTCGGCGACCGTCACGGGCGCGGACTTGCCGTTCGGACCCGTCAGCGTCTTGCCGTCCATCTTCAGCGTCGGGGTGGCCGAGATGCCGTCCTTGTCGAAAATCTTCGCCTCCTCCAGCGCCCACCGGTCGTAGGTGCCGTCCTTCACGGCCTTCCGGAAGGCAGCGTTGCCCTTCAGGGCGGGGACCGTGTCGGCTATCCGGATCAGGTAGTCGTCGTCCTTGAGCGTGTCGACGGTCTCCTGGGGGTGCCACTTCTTGGAGTACATCGCGGACTTGTACTCCAGGAAGGCCTCGGGGCTGACGTCGAGCGCGGCACCCAGCGCGCTGAGCGCGTTCCTGGAGCCCTCACCGGGGAGGTTGCGGTCCAGGAAGGTGGCGCCGATGTACCGGAGCTTGAACTTGCCGGCGTCCAGGTCCTTCTTGACGGTCGAGCCGACCACCTGCTCGAACTCGGCGCAGGCCGGGCAGCGCGGGTCCTCGTAGATCACCAGGGTCTTCTTGGCGGTGCTCTTGCCGAGGACGACCGTCGTCCCGTCAGCGCCGGAGGTGTGGGCCGGCTTGACGAGCTTGTCCTTCTTGGCGGCCTCCCAGTAGGCGGGCTTGTTCGCCTGGACGACGGCCCAGCCGATGCCGCCGGCCGCGGCCAGGACGCCGACCACCGAGGCGGCCACGATCAGCTGGCGCCTGACCTTGGCGCGCTGGGCCTGCCGCTCGCGCTCCTGGCGCAGCCGCTCCCGGGCCGCCGTCTTCGACGCCTGACTGTTCCGCTTGCTCATGTTGGTGATCTCCATAGGGGACGCGCACACGTCGTACGCGGGATACGTGCGGGGGACTGATCGTGCTCAGCCGCCGAGGGCCGCGGGACGGCCGTCGCTCAGGCGAAGGCCGGCGCGGACGCGGCGGGGGCGGAGCACGGCGGTCCACGCCGTCCCAGGGAGTGCACGAGGAGCCGGTCGCGGGCGGCGGCGCGGCGCGGGACCGGCCGCACCGGCCGGCCCTCCGGCAGCGGCCGCGCGGCGACCGCGGTCATCGCCAGTAGCAGCGGCCGGAAGGTGGTGGCGGCGACCGCGCGCAGCAGCTGGGCCAGCGCCCGCTCGCCCCGGCGCAGCCAGGCGGCGGCGAGCAGCCCCACACCGATGTGCGCGGCGAGCAGCAGCCAGGCCGCGGCCGGCCCGGCATGGCCGAGCAGCGCGTCCGCGCGGTCGGCACCGCCGGTCATCCGGGCCAGCGGGGTGCCCACCCGGCCCTCGCACAGCACGTTCAGGCCGACCGCCCGCAGGGGGCCGGCGACCGGCCCGCCCGCCGGGCCGTAGCAGGCGTGCTGGCCGGTGGTGAACACCGTGTCGGCGGCCAGCTCCAGCGGGATCAGCAGGGCCGCGATCCGGCCGAAGCCGCGCTCCCGGCCCGCCAGCGCGTACGCGCCGGCGAACACCCCGGCGGCGACCGCGCCCACGGTCGCCAGGGGCAGCGGAGCACGGGACAGCAGCACGTGCGACGCGGTGCTGAGCGTCACGACGACGGCCGTGAACAGCGCCGCGCGCACGGCTCTGAACTGGGTCCCGGATATGTCCATGGCGAGAGAAGAGTCTGTCACGTCGGCGGGTAAGGGACCCCTAAAAGGTGCCTGTGAATCTCACCGGAACAGCTGCCGGCGAGTCCGCGGAGGTCACAGTCCCGGGATCCGGCCGTTGCGGAACAGGTCGACGAAGACCTGGTGGTCGGCGCGGGCGCGTGCGCCGTAGGAGTGCGCGAAGTCCACCAGCAGGGGCGCGAAGCCCTCCTCGTCGGCCGCGATCGCCGCGTCGATGGCCCGCTCGGTGGAGAACGGCACCAGGGACTCGCCGGAGGTGTCGTCCGCCGCCGCGTGCATCGTGGCGGTGGCCCGGCCCAGGTCGGCGACGACGGCCGCGATCTCCTCCGGGTCGTCGATGTCGTCCCACCCCAGGTCCACGGCGTACGGCGAGACCTCGGCGACCAGCTGGCCCGCGCCGTCCAGCTCGGTCCAGCCGAGCCACGGGTCGGCGTGCGCCTGCAGGGCACGCTGGGAGATCACCGTGCGGTGGCCCTCGTGCCGGAAGTACTCCGCGACGGCCGGATCGGTGATGTGCCGGGAGACCGCCGGGGTCTGGGCCTGCTTGATGTAGATCACGACGTCGTTCTCCAGGGCGTCGCTGTGGCCCTCCAGGAGGATGTTGTACGACGGCAGGCCCGCCGAACCGATGCCGATGCCCCGGCGGCCCACGACGTCCTTCACCCGGTAGGAGTCCGGGCGGGCCAGCGAGGAGTCCGGCAGCGTCTCCAGGTAGCCGTCGAAGGCCGCCAGGACCTTGTACCGGGTGGCCGCGTCCAGCTCGATGGAGCCGCCGCCCGGGGCGAAGCGGCGCTCGAAGTCCCGGATCTCGGTCATGGAGTCCAGCAGCCCGAACCGGGTCAGCGAGCGGGCGTCACGCAGCGCGTCCAGCAGCGGACCCTGCGCGGTGTCCAGCGTGAACGGCGGCACCTCGTCCCGCTTGGCGCCGGTGGCCAGGGCGTGGATGCGCTCGCGGTAGGCCGCGGCGTACACCGTCACCAGCTCGGTGATCTGCGCGTCGCTCAGCGCCTTCGCGTACCCGATCAGCGCCACGGACGCCGAGAAGCGCTTGAGGTCCCAGGTGAAGGGACCGACGTAGGCCTCGTCGAAGTCGTTGACGTTGAAGACCAGGCGGCCGTTGGAGTCCATGTACGTGCCGAAGTTCTCGGCGTGCAGGTCGCCGTGGATCCACACGCGCGAGGTGCGGTCGTCCAGGTACGGGCCGCCTCGCTTCTCGGCGTCGAGGTCGTGGTAGAACAGGGCCGCCGTGCCCCGGTAGAACGCGAAGGCCGAGGCCGCCATCTTGCGGAATTTCACCCGGAACGCGGCCGGGTCGGCGGCCAGGAGCCGGCCGAAGGCGGTGTCGAAGACGGCGAGGATCTCCTCGCCGCGCTGCTCCTCGTCGAGCTGGGGGACCGACATCGCGGGGTGCCTCCTGGTGCATTGCCTGTACGACAGCGTTTCTGCCGTACCCAACGCATGAAGGTACGCGTAGGTGCCCGACCTGTGTCAGCGGCGAGGCATAGACTTCGACGCTGACCCCACCATCGTCCGCCAGCCCGTCGCCGAGTGTTTCCGTTGGAGGCCAAACCGTGTCGAAGCCGCCCTTCACGCACCTGCACGTCCACACCCAGTACTCGCTGCTGGACGGTGCCGCGCGGCTGAAGGACATGTTCAACGCGTGCAACGAGATGGGCATGACGCACATCGCCATGTCCGACCACGGCAACCTCCACGGCGCGTACGACTTCTTCCATTCCGCGAAGAAGGCCGGAATCACCCCGATCATCGGGATCGAGGCCTATGTCGCCCCCGAGTCCCGGCGCAACAAGCGCAAGATCCAGTGGGGCCAGCCGCACCAGAAGCGGGACGACGTCTCCGGTTCCGGTGGTTACACCCACAAGACGATGTGGGCGGTGAACAGCAAGGGTCTGCACAACCTCTTCCGGCTCTCCTCCGACGCCTACGCCGAGGGCTGGCTGCAGAAGTGGCCCCGGATGGACAAGGAGACCATCGCCCAGTGGTCCGAGGGCATCGTGGCCTCCACCGGCTGCCCGTCCGGCGAGGTGCAGACCCGGCTGCGCCTCGGCCATTTCGACGAGGCGCTGAAGGCAGCCGCCGAGTACCAGGACATCTTCGGCAAGGACAAGTACTTCCTGGAGCTGATGGACCACGGCATCGAGATCGAGCGCCGGGTCCGTGACGGCCTGCTGGAGATCGGCAAGAAGCTCGGCATCCCCCCGCTGGTCACCAACGACTCGCACTACACGTACGCGCACGAGGCCGGCGCCCACGACGCGCTGCTGTGCATCCAGACCGGCAAGAACCTCTCCGACCCCGACCGCTTCAAGTTCGACGGCACCGGCTACTACCTGAAGTCCACGGACGAGATGTACGCCATCGACTCCTCGGACGCCTGGCAGGAGGGCTGCGCCAACACGCTGCTCGTCGCCGAGATGGTGGACACCGCCGGCATGTTCGAGAAGCGCGACCTCATGCCCAAGTTCGACATCCCCGAGGGCTACACCGAGGTCACCTGGTTCAAGGAGGAGGTCCGCCGCGGCATGGAGCGCCGCTACCCGGGCGGCATCCCCGAGGACCGCCAGAAGCAGGCCGAGTACGAGATGGACACGATCATCTCGATGGGCTTCCCGGGTTACTTCCTCGTGGTCGCCGACTTCATCATGTGGGCCAAGAAGCAGGGCATCGCGGTCGGCCCCGGCCGCGGCTCCGCGGCCGGCTCGATCGTCGCCTACGCCCTCGGCATCACCGACCTCGACCCCATCCCGCACGGTCTGATCTTCGAGCGGTTCCTCAACCCCGAGCGCATCTCGATGCCCGACGTCGACATCGACTTCGACGAGCGCCGGCGCGTCGAGGTGATCCGGTACGTGACCGAGAAGTACGGCGCCGACAAGGTCGCCATGATCGGCACCTACGGCACCATCAAGGCCAAGAACGCGATCAAGGACTCCGCGCGCGTGCTGGGCTACCCGTACGCGATGGGCGACCGCATCACCAAGGCCATGCCCGCCGACGTCCTCGGCAAGGGCATCCCCCTGTCCGGCATCACCGACCCCAGCCACCCCCGTTACTCGGAGGCCGGCGAGGTCCGCTCGATGTACGAGAACGAGCCGGACGTGAAGAAGGTCATCGACACCGCGCGCGGCGTGGAGGGCCTGGTCCGGCAGATGGGCGTGCACGCCGCCGGCGTGATCATGTCCAGCGAGACCATCACCGAGCACGTCCCCGTCTGGGTCAGGCACACCGACGGCGTGACCATCACCCAGTGGGACTACCCGAGCTGTGAGTCGCTCGGCCTGCTGAAGATGGACTTCCTGGGCCTGCGCAACCTCACGATCATGGACGACGCGGTCAAGATGGTGAAGGCCAACAAGGGCCTCGACATCGACCTGCTCTCGCTCCCGCTCGACGACCCCACGACCTTCGAGCTGCTCCAGCGCGGCGACACCCTCGGCGTCTTCCAGTTCGACGGCGGCCCCATGCGGTCCCTGCTCCGGCTGATGAAGCCGGACAACTTCGAGGACATCTCCGCCGTGTCGGCCCTGTACCGGCCGGGCCCGATGGGCATGAACTCCCACACGAACTACGCGCTGCGCAAGAACGGGCAGCAGGAGATCACGCCGATCCACCCCGAGCTGGAGGCCCCGCTCAAGGAGGTCCTGGACGTCACCTACGGCCTGATCGTCTACCAGGAGCAGGTGCAGAAGGCCGCCCAGATCATCGCCGGCTACTCGCTCGGCGAGGCCGACATCCTCCGCCGCGTGATGGGCAAGAAGAAGCCGGAGGAGCTGGAGAAGAACTTCGTCATCTTCCAGGCCGGCGCCCGCAAGAACGGCTACAGCGACCAAGCCATCCAGGCCCTCTGGGACGTGCTGGTCCCCTTCGCCGGCTACGCCTTCAACAAGGCCCACTCCGCCGCGTACGGCCTGGTGTCGTACTGGACCGCCTACCTCAAGGCGAACCACCCCGCCGAGTACATGGCCGCGCTGCTGACCTCGGTGAAGGACGACAAGGACAAGTCGGCGGTCTACCTCAACGAGTGCCGCCGCATGGGCATCCGGGTGCTCCCGCCGAACGTGAACGAGTCGGAGTCGAACTTCGCCGCCCAGGGCGACGACGTGATCCTCTTCGGCCTGTCCGCCGTCCGCAACGTCGGCACCAACGTCGTGGAGTCGATCATCAAGTGCCGAAAGGCGAAGGGGAAGTACACCTCCTTCCCCGACTACCTCGACAAGGTCGAGGCGGTGGTCTGCAACAAGCGCACCACCGAATCGCTGATCAAGGCCGGCGCCTTCGACTCGATGGGCCACACCCGCAAGGGCCTCACGGCGCAGTACGAGCCGATGATCGACAACGTGGTCGCGGTCAAGCGCAAGGAGGCCGAGGGCCAGTTCGACCTCTTCGGCGGGATGGGCGAGGAGACCAGCGACGAGCCCGGCTTCGGCCTCGACGTGCAGTTCACCGACGACGAGTGGGACAAGACCTACCTGCTCGCCCAGGAGCGGGAGATGCTCGGTCTCTACGTCTCCGACCACCCGCTCTTCGGTCTGGAGCACGTGCTGTCCGACAAGGCGGACGCGGGCATCGCCCAGCTCACCGGCGGCGAGCACGCCGACGGCGCGGTCGTCACCATCGGCGGCATCATCTCGGGCCTGCAGCGCAAGATGACCAAGCAGGGCAACGCCTGGGCGATCGCCACCGTGGAGGACCTCGCGGGCTCCATCGAGTGCATGTTCTTCCCGGCCACCTACCAGCTGGTGTCGACCCAACTGGTCGAGGACGCGGTGGTGTTCGTCAAGGGCCGGCTCGACAAGCGCGAGGACGTGCCGCGGCTCGTCGCCATGGAGCTGATGGTCCCGGACCTGTCCAACGCCGGCACCAACGCCCCCGTGGTGCTCACCATCCCGGCCGTCAAGGTGACCCCGCCGATGGTCAGCCGCCTCGGCGAGATCCTCAGCCACCACAAGGGCGACAGCGAGGTCCGGATCAGGCTCCAGGGCCCGCGCAAGACCACCGTGCTGCGCCTGGACCGGCACCGGGTCAAGCCGGACCCGGCGCTCTTCGGCGACCTGAAGGTCCTGCTCGGCCCGTCCTGCCTGGCCGGCTGAGACCCGCGGCTGGAGGCAGCGGGAAGGGGCGCACCCGCGACGGGTGCGCCCCTTCCGTGTGCCCGGGCTTCAACTGCCCTTTAGTTGTGGCCGAAGCTCTTCTGCTTCTTCCGCCCGCTCTCCGCGGGGCCGCCCTGTATGTGCGACACCGGCGATTCGTGTTCCTCCGCCGCGGGGCGCTGCGCGTGCTCGGTCTGCTGCGTGCGGTTCTGCGGGCCGGACTGCTTGCGGTTCTTGTTCTTGGCCATGGGGATCTGCCTCCTGCGGGGATCTAGGGGCCAGGGCCGGGACCAGATTCACATACGCCGACATCGCGCGCATGTCGGATAATTACCGTGTGTGACAGGGCAGCTGGGCGCACCCGGATGTCGAAACGCCACGCCGAAGATCGAGTTCGGGCCGTTAACCCCCGCGCGGTCGGGCAGACTCGAAGGAAGTCCGGAGCAAAACCTCCCGGGAAGAGGGTGAGTCGCGTGGACCGATGCATCGTCCTGGTGGACGCCGGATATCTGCTGGGGGCCGCCGCCAGCCTCCTCGCCGGTGAGCCCTCGCGGTCCCGGATCACCGTCGACCACACCGCGCTGATCCAGGCTCTGCGGGAGCGCGCGGAGTCCGACACCGAGCGCCCCCTGCTGCGCATCTACTGGTTCGACGGCGCCCCCGACCGGGTCCCCCAGCCGGAGCACCGCCGGCTGCGCGTGATGCCCCGGGTCACCGTCCGGCTGGGCGCCCTCACCCGCAGCGACGGCCGCTGGGCCCAGAAGGGCGTCGACGCCGCCATGCACGCCGAGCTGACCGAGCTGGCCCGCAACCGGGCCTGTTCCGACGTCGTGCTGGTCACCGGCGACGGTGACCTGCTGCCCGGCATGATGGCCGCCAAGGAGCACGGCGTCGCCGTCCACCTGTGGGCCGTCCAGGCCGCCGACGGCGACTACAACCAGTCCGAGGACCTGGTCGCCGAGGCCGACGAGCGGCGCGTGCTGGACCGGGCCTGGATCACCCAGGCCGTCCGCGCCAAGGAGCTGACCGGCGTCTGCGCCCCGCCGCCCGCACCCCGCCCCGAGATCGCCGCGATCCTGTCGGCTCCGCTGCCCGAGTCCTCCCTGTCGGCGGCCGAACGGAGCGCCGACCAGCCCGCGCACCCGCCGGCCGCCGCGGCCGTGGGCAACGGCACCGCGGAGCGGGCCCCCGCCGCCAAGGGCGTCCCCACCCCCAAGGACCTGGCCGCGCTGCGCGCGCCGGGCGCCCAGCCCGTGCAGCACCCGGCGACCGCGACCCTGCGCTGGTCCTCCGACAAGGGCTGGGTCGAACGGCCGGGCGTGGTCGCCGAGCCCCCCGACGCCGCATCCATGCCGACGCTGGCCCAGCTCACCACCGCCGAGCAGCGGTGGGCCGACCGGGAGGAGGACATCACCACCGTCGGCGGCGACCCCTACGAGGTGGGGCAGGTCTTCGCCCGCCGCTGGATGTCCCGGCTCGGCGACCAGAGCCAGCTGCAGCGGCTGTCGCAGATGTACCCGCGCATCCCGCACCGGATCGACGGCGAGCTGCTGCGCTACGCGGCACGGTTCGGGCTGCTCGCGCACAAGGACGACCAGATCGACGAGCACGACCGTTACGCCATCCGGGCGGGGTTCTGGCGGGAGATCGACGTACCCGCGGCGGCCGAGCAGCAGGCGCCCACCGCCGACTGAAACCCCCCGGCCGCCCCCAAGGACGAGTAAAGCCCCCCGACCCCGTAGTCTCGTCCTTTGTGAGTACGCGCGCGGGACAGGCACTTCGGTACGACGAGGTCGTACGCGTGCGCGGGCTCGGCAAGACCTATCCGGCCGTCAAGGGCCGGCGGGGCGCGCCGGGGACCCCCGAGGTGCGGGCCACCGACGGGGTCGAACTGGACGTGCGGCGCGGTGAGATCTTCGGGCTGCTCGGCCCGAACGGCGCCGGCAAGTCCACCCTGGTACGGCAGGTCACCGGCCTGCTGCGGCCGGACACCGGCAGCGTGGAGATCCTCGGCCACGACATCGTGCGGCACCCCGAGCGGGCCGCCCGGATCCTGGCCTACCTGGGGCAGGAGTCCACCGCCCTGGACGAGCTGACCGTCTCCCTCGCCGCCGAGACCACCGGCCGCCTGCGCGGCCTGGACGTACGACGGGCGCGGGCCGAGCGGGACGCCGTACTGGAGGAGCTCGGGCTGACCCCGATCGCCGGGCGGGCGCTGAAGAAGCTGTCCGGCGGCCAGCGGCGGCTCGCCTGTTTCGCCGCCGCCCTGATCGGCGAGCGGCCGCTGCTGGTGCTCGACGAGCCGACCACCGGCATGGACCCGGTGGCCCGGCGGGCCGTCTGGGCGGCCGTGGACCGGCGGCGGGCCCAGCACGGTACGACCGTGCTGCTGGTCACCCACAACGTCATCGAGGCCGAGACGGTCCTGGACCGGGTCGCCGTGCTCGACCAGGGCCGGGTCATCGCCTGCGACTCCCCGGCCGGACTCAAGGCCCAGGTCGCCGGCGAGGTGCGGGTGGAGCTGGTGTGGCGGGAGCGGGCGCCGCTGGAGGTGCCCGAGGTCGCCGTGCTGCGCGAGCGGGCCGTGGAGTCCGGGCGGCGCTGGACGCTCCGGCTCGCCCCCGAGGAGGCCCGCGCCGTCGTCGCCACGGTGACCGGCGGGGCCGCGTTCGCCGCGCTGGACGACTTCACGCTCGCCACGCCCAGCCTGGAGGACGTCTACCTGGCGCTGGGCGGCGCGGCCCGGCAGGGGCTGGTGAGGGCGTGAACGCACCGGCCCCCGCATGCGTACGGATCTGCGCGACCGCCGTGGGGATCGCGACTGCCGCAGGGAAGAGGAGCAGCTCGTCGTGAGTGTCGTACCCGCCGAGGTTCTGCCGGGCGGCGCCCGGGCCGTGCCGGAGAGGGCGCCCGGCGCGGCCGAGCTGGGGCCGCCCGCGCGGCTGTGGCCGTCGCTGGCGGCCGTCTACCGGGCGCAGCTGTCCCGGGCCCGGGTGGCGCGGATCCCGCTGCTGTTCGTGGCGACCTTCCAGTCGGTCGGCATCGCCGTGATGATGCGCGGGGTCGTCGACAGCGGCCACGAGGCGCAGTCCGTGGTGGCCGGCTCCTCCGTCCTGGTCGTCGCCTTCGTCGCACTGAACCTGCTGTCGCAGTACTTCGGCCAGCTGCGGGCCAGCGGCGGGCTCGACCACTACGCCACGCTCCCGGTGCCGCCCGCGGCCGTGGTGCTGGGCGCGGCGACGGCGTACGCCTCCTTCACCGTGCCGGGGACCCTGGTGACCGCCGTCTTCGGCTGTGCGCTGTTCGGGCTGCCGCTGGCCAACCTGTGGATCCTGGTGGCCGTCATCCCGCTCGCCGGGGCCGCGCTGGCCGGGCTCGGTGCCGCGTGCGGGCTGCTCGCGCCACGGCCGGAGCTGGCGACGCTGCTCGGGCAGCTGGGCATGTCGGCGGCGCTGCTGCTGGGCGTGCTGCCGGCCGACCGGATGCCGGAAGCGGTACGGCTGGCCCGTGATCTGCTGCCGTCGACCTACGCCGTCGAGGCGTACGCGCGGACTTTCGGGGCGCACCCCGACTGGGCCGTGGTCCTCGCCGACCTGGGAGTGTGCGCGGGTGTCGGCGTGGTCTCGCTGGCGGTCGCGACCCGGGCGTACCGCAGGGCCGCCGTCCGGTGACGCGGCCCACAGCACGACCTGGCACGATGTTCAGGTGACCGCACCGCTGACTCCGCCGCCGAACGACCACTCCGCGCACCAGGTCCGGCAGGCGCCGCCGCCCGCCGGGGAGCCCGGCGCGGGCGCGTACGAACAGGACGGCCCCGGGATGAAGACGGAACTGCGGGAGGCCGCCGTGATCACGGTCGCGGTGGCGCTGGGCGGGGTGCTGCTCGGGCTGCTGTGGTGGTGGCTGGCGCCGCACGTGCCGCTGGTCGCGGACGAGATCGGCAAGAACTGGGTCGTCTACCTCAAGGACACCGAGGGCGAGCAGGCGATCGGGGTGGACGGCACGTTCACCCTGCTGGGGCTCGCGTTCGGAGTGGTCGGCGCGGTCGTGGTGTTCGGCCTGCGGCGGCGCGGGGGCGTGCCCCTGGTGGTGGCCCTGGGGCTGGGCGGCCTGCTGGGGTCCCTGCTGGCCTGGCGGCTCGGGGTGTGGCTGGGACCGGAGTCCGACGTGCTCGCGCATGCCCGGGCCGTGGGCAAGGGCGTGACGTTCCCGGCGCCGCTGAAGCTGTCGGCCAAGGGGGCGCTGCTGGCCTGGCCCCTGGCCGGGCTGCTGGCGCACCTCGGTCTGACCGCGCTGTTCGGGCCCCGGGACCCCGAGGAGCAGGCGGACTGACCGGCGGCGCGGGGGACGCCCGCGTCAGCCCCGCCCGATCGGGGCCAGCACCGCCCCGGTCAGCTCCGCCAGGTCGCCCGGAGCCAGCTCCACCTCCAGACCCCGCCGGCCCGCCGAGACGCAGATCGTCGGGTGCGCGCCGGCCGAGTCGTCCAGGACCGTGCGGAGCTTCTTGCGCTGGCCGAGCGGGGAGATGCCGCCGCGGACGTAGCCCGTGGTGCGTTCGGCGAGCGCCGGGTCGGCCATGGCCGCCCGCTTGCCGCCGACCGCCGCGGCCAGGGCCTTCAGGTCCAGCGAGCCGGCCACCGGGACCACGCCGACCACCAGGGTGCCGTCCACGTCGGCCACCAGGGTCTTGAAGACGCGGTCGGGGGAGACGCCCATCGCCTCCGCCGCCTCCTCGCCGTAGGACGGGTGGGACGGGTCGTGGTCGTAGGCGTGGACCGTGAAGTCCACGCCGGCCGCGGTCAGGGCGACCGTCGCGGGCGTCCCCCCGGACTGCTGCTGCTTCTTCGGCTTCTTCGCCATCGGGGTGTCGGGCTTCCCTCAGTTCAGACTGGTCGGCGTCCGCGTCAGTTCCGACGCGGGCAACGACGGCAGGCTACGGATGATGGCCGTCTCCGCGCGAAGGAGTTTCAGCTCGTCCCGCAGCCGGGAGGCGGTGTCCGGAGCCTGGAGCAGGCGCTGCTTGGTCGGCGTGTCGTGCACCATGGCCGCGGCCACCAGGTACGACACCACGCCCGGGTCGTCCGGCAGGTCGGCGCCGGTGGACAGCGAGCGCTCGCGGGCGCCCGCCAGGCGCTTCTGGTACTGGCGGAAGGAGCGCAGCACGCCCTCGGCCAGCGCGCCGGCCTCGTCCCCCGGCTCCTCCGGCAGCTCCTCCAGCTCGGCGGTCAGGTACGGCCCCGACGCGTCGACGGACAGCAGGCGCACCCGGGTCGTGCCCGTCGCCAGCACCTCGTAGGTGCCGTCGGACCGCTCCCGGACGGTCGCGGCGTCCGCCACGCAGCCCACCCCGTGGAGGGACCTGAGCGGGTCGGGGCCGAAGCCGGCGGCCGGTCCCCGTTCGGGCTCGGCCGTGGGATCCGGCATGCCCGGGGCGCTCGGCGCGACCTCGTGGCCGTCGCGGATGGCGACGACGGCGAACCGGCGCGGTTCGTCCTCGGGGGTCTTCAGCAGCTCGCGCATCATGGCGCGATAACGCTCCTCGAAGACGGTCAGCGGCAGCACGAGCCCCGGGAACAGCACCGAGTTCAGCGGGAAGAGCGGGAGACGGGCGGTGGTCACGGCGCCCCAGCCTAGTGGTCCGCGGGGCAGGTGTGTCCGCCGCGGCCGTCCGAAGGTCCCGGGGGCGGTGTCAGCAGCCCCGCCGGGACGGGCTGCGGGCCCGCCGTCTCCAGGTGCTCGCGCAGGCGCAGGAAGTGGCCGAGCGGGTCGTCGGAGAACCGGTCCCAGGGGAAGGACGTGGCGTACGGGCCGATCATGCGCAGCTGGGTGCGGGCGTCCTCCCGGCGGTCCAGCCGCAGCAGGACGTACAGCAGTTTGTTGCGGACCTCGGCGGGCCACGGGTCGGCCGGCGGGAGGGAGGCGGAGAGCGCGATCGCCCGGTCGGCCGCCGCGTCCAGCCGGGCCCTCGGCACCTCGGGTCCGCAGCCGTCGGTGAGGTAGCCGAAGGCGGCCCGGGCGGGCAGGGCCTGGACGAGCGAGTCGGCCGGGGCGTCCTGCGCGGCCCGGTCGGCGAAGTCGAAGCACTCGCGGTGCGAGCCGTGCCAGAAGGTGGCCAGGTAGCGCAGGGCGGCGACGTGGCAGCCGTAGTGGTGCGGGGCCCGCCGTATCGCGGCCTCCCACAGCTCCTCGAAGTAGCG
>NZ_BNBF01000012.1:127167-141864 GCF_014654935.1 Streptomyces capoamus | reverse complement strand
GTGCCCGGCCCGCGAGCCGCGCGCGTGGTCGAGCGCGATCCGCCAGGGCACCGGGTCGCGGTCATCGGCGCGGGCGGCGGCGGTGATCAGCGGGCTGGCCTCGCGCAGCAGCTCGGCGCGGCCCGGCGAGGGCCAGGCGCGGTCGACCGTCAGCTGGGTCGCGACCAGCAGTGCGCCGGGGTCGTCCGGGGCGGCGGCGCGCCACTGCTCGTACCACTCGGAGCGGGAGCGGGCGAAGGCGGCCAGGCGCCGTACGTAGCGGTCGCGGTACTCCCACTCGGCCGCGGCGCGGGTGGCGGCGAGCAGGCCGGCAGCGGCGGCGTACTCGCCCCGGCCGGCCGCGACCAGCGCGGGCGAGAGACGGTCGTCGGGCGCGTCGAGCACGGGCTCGTCCCCGGCCGGCGGCCGGGCGGCCGGGCGCGTGAGGCGTTTGGTCATCCGGGTGGGGCGGATGAACGAGGGCAGCAGAGCCATGGTGCCGACCATTGAATGTCCGCAGGTCGGGGCGGCGCCAGAGGGCCTGGACAAGTCATGGAAAGTTGTACGCCGGAAGGTCAAGGGCCGGCAAAAGGTGAATGTTCAAGTTGTGTGCGTCCCGGGCAGGTCGTGAGGACGGCCTTCACCTCGCTTCACCCCGTGACGACCCCCGGCAGCTCATGGAGGCCCCGTGCCCGCGCGCGGTGGTCAGCTCCGGCGCAGCAGACGGGTGGCGCCCGCCGCCACCGTCGTCGCCAGGACCCAGCCGAACAGGATCATCACCGTCGCCAGCCACTGCCAGCCGCCGCGCAGCTGCCACTGGCCGGCCTGGCCCAGGTCGATCACCGGCAGCAGCAGGTCCAGCGTGAACAGTGCCGGGCTCCACTGCGGATGGCCCCCGGCATTCACCGGCGGATGGTCGGCGTGCGCGAACGCCAGCGTGCCCGCCGCCCACAGCACCGCCATCCAGACCGCGGCCCGGCCCGGCCGGTAGCCGTAGGCCACCACCCAGTCCTGCACGAACCCCCAGACCTTGCCGGCCGGCGGCAGCGTCTCCCGCCGCCGGCGCTGCTTGGCCAGCAGCACCTCGCGCGCGTCCTCGTCCTCCCCGGCGGCGCGCAGCACCGCGGCCAGCCGCTCGTACGGCTCCGGTGCGTACTCGGCGGTGGCCGCCGCCACCCAGTCCAGGCGCTGGGCCAGCGAGAACGGGCCCTGCGGCACCAGGTTCTCGTAGGCGAACCCGCCCATGTGCAGCCGGCCCGCCTCCGGCCAGCTGCTCGCGCGGTCCACCAGGTTCACGACCCGCGCGCCGGACAGCACCACCCTGCCGCGCTGCGGCCTGTCCCCGAGGAAGCGCAGCTCCGGCGTCTGCACCCGGCGCAGCGACAGCTCCTGGTCGTCGGTGAGGGCGAACGACGCCCGCTCCAGGTCGACGGCGTCCCCGAACCGCCCGTCGTCCAGACGCACCCCGCCCCGGCACTCGAACCGCTGGATCCGCGTCCCGCGCGCCGGCGTGGTGCCGCTCAGCAGCGGGCTGCCCACGCCGGCCGGGGTCAGGTACAGGGCGCGCTCGACCGTCAGCTGCGGGGCGTTCAGCGCGAAGCGGGCGTAGGGGTTGACGAGCTGGGCGCCGCGCAGGCTGAGCGAGACGCCGATCTGGGCGCCGCGCAGGCTGAACTCGCCGTGCGCCTCCAGCATCTCCGCCTGCAGGTCCTGGCCCACGGTCATCCCGTCGGCCGCGATCGCCCGCCCGCCGCGGTCGCGGTGCACGATCGCCTGGTTGAGCAGCAGGTCGGTGCCGATGTGCGCGTCCGTCAGCCGGACCCCGCTGCGGAACCGGCAGCGCGGCAGGTGCAGATCGCCCTCGGTGTGCACGCGGGCCGCCTCCAGGCGCGGCACCGAGCAGTCCGCCAGGCGCACGGTGGTGAACCGGGCCTCCGGCAGCCGGACCTCCTCGTCGAAGCGGCAGCCGGTCAGCTCCACGTACGGCGTCACCTGGCCGCCCGCCAGGTCCAGCGTGCCGGTGATCCGCACGCCGACGAGCTTCAGCGCGGCCACCCGGCCGGCGAGCGCCGGCGGCCCGTCCAGCAGCAGCCAGCACACGATGCGGGCGCGCACGGTCCGCCCGGGGCCCCACGGGTGTCCGCCGTGCGGATCGTCCACCGTGGCGTCCCCGCTGCTCAGGTCGTACACGCTGCCGTTGCGGAAGGCCTGCCACATGCCCGCCTCGGCCGCGGTCAGGTCGTCCGGCAGGTCCCCGGTGCGGATGCCGGCCCCCTCGGTCACCGCTCTGGTCTCCTTCTTCAGTGGTTTTCAGCGGTTTTCGTACAGCCGTTCATGCCCGCTGGGTGACCCCGGGAACACCACACGTGAAGGTGATCTTCCAGGTTCCGGCCAGCCTATGTACCAGTCATTGGCCCGCGTTCTGTATCAGCCATTGATACGCGCGGACGGCTCCCGACGGCGGTCTGAGAGAATTGGGACTGTGATCTCCCGAATCGATCTGCGCGGCGACGCCCTTCCCGAGGGCCCCGCCCTGCGCGACCTGCTGCCCCGAGCCGACTTCGACGTCTCGGCCGCCCTGGAGAAGGTGCGTCCGATCTGCGAGGCCGTGCATCATCGTGGCGACGCGGCGCTGATCGACTTCGCCGAGAAGTTCGACGGAGTACGGCTGGAATCCGTCCGTGTGCCGGCCCGGGCGCTCTCCGACGCGCTCGCGAACCTGGACCCCGCGGTGCGCGCGGCCCTGGAGGAGTCCATCCGCCGGGCCCGGCTGGTCCACCGCGCGCAGCGCCGGACGACGCACACCACCCAGGTGGTGCCCGGCGGCTCGGTCACCGAGAAGTGGGTGCCGGTCGACCGCGTCGGCCTGTACGCGCCGGGCGGCCGCTCGGTCTACCCGTCCTCCGTGGTCATGAACGTGGTCCCGGCCCAGGAGGCCGGCGTCGCCTCCATCGCGCTCGCCTCCCCGGCCCAGGCCGGTTTCGGCGGCCTGCCGCACCCCACGATCCTGGCCGCCTGCGCCCTGCTCGGCGTGGACGAGGTGTACGCGGCGGGCGGCGCCACCGCCGTCGCCATGTTCGCCCACGGCACCGAGTCCTGCCCGCCCGCCGACATGGTCACCGGCCCCGGCAACATCTGGGTCGCCGCCGCCAAGCGCTACTTCACCGGCAAGATCGGCATCGACGCCGAGGCCGGCCCGACCGAGATCGCGATCCTCGCCGACGCCGGCGCCGACCCGGTGCACGTCGCCTCGGACCTGATCAGCCAGGCCGAGCACGACCCGCTCGCGGCGGCCGTCCTGGTCACCGACTCCGTCGAGCTGGCGGAGGCGGTGGAGAAGGAACTGGAGCCGCAGGTCGCGGCCACCAGGCACATCGACGACCGGATCGTGCCGGCGCTCACGGGCAAGCAGTCCGCGATCGTCCTCGTGGACGGCATCGAGGAGGGCCTGCGGGTGGTCGACGCCTACGGCGCCGAGCACCTGGAGATCCAGACCGCCGACGCGGCCGCCGTGGCCGACCGGGTGAGGAACGCGGGCGCGATCTTCATCGGCCCCTGGGCCCCCGTCTCCCTCGGCGACTACGCGGCGGGCTCCAACCACGTCCTGCCCACCGGCGGCTGCGCCTGCCACTCCTCGGGCCTGTCGGTCCAGTCCTTCCTGCGCGGCATCCACATCGTGGACTACAGCAAGGACGCGCTCGCCGAGGTCGCCCACCACGTGGTGACCCTGGCGGAGGCGGAGGACCTGCCCGCGCACGGCGCGGCGGTCAAGGCGAGGTTCGGCTGGAAGGTACCCGGGAGCAAGTGAGCGACGTGCGGATCGACGATCTCCCAGTACGGGACGAGCTGCGAGGCAAGTCCCCCTACGGCGCGCCCCAGCTGGACGTCCCCGTACGGCTGAACACCAACGAGAACCCCTACCCGCTGCCCGAGCCGCTGGTCGAGCGGATCGCGGAGCGGGTGCGGGAGGCCGCCCGGAACCTGAACCGCTACCCGGACCGGGACGCGGTCCAGCTGCGCACCGGGCTGGCCGAGTACCTGACGAGGACCACCGGCCACCCGCTCGGCACCGGGAACGTGTGGGCCGCCAACGGCTCCAACGAGGTCATCCAGCAGCTGCTGCAGACCTTCGGCGGCCCGGGCCGCACGGCGCTCGGCTTCGAGCCGTCGTACTCGATGCACGCGCTCATCGCGCGCGGCACCGGCACCGGCTGGATCCCCGGCCCCCGCGGCGAGGACTTCACGATCGACGTCGACGCGGCCCGCCGGGCCATCGCCGAGCACCGGCCGGACGTCGTCTTCGTCACCACCCCCAACAACCCCACCGGCAACGCCGTGCCGCCGGAGACGGTCCGCGCGCTGTACGAGGCGGCGCAGGCGGCCAAGCCGTCCATGGTGATCGTGGACGAGGCGTACGTCGAGTTCAGCCACGGCCGGTCCCTGCTGCCCCTCATCGAGGGCCGCCCGCACCTGGTGATCTCCCGGACCATGTCCAAGGCGTTCGGCGCCGCCGGCCTGCGCCTCGGCTACCTGGCCGCGGACCCCGCCGTCGTGGACGCCGTCCAGCTGGTCCGGCTGCCGTACCACCTGTCGGCGATCACCCAGGCGACCGCCCTGGCCGCCCTGGAGCACACCGACACGCTGCTGGGGTACGTGCAGCAGCTGAAGGCCGAACGGGACCGGCTGGTCGCCGAGCTGCGCGCGACGGGCTACGAGGTCACCGAGTCCGACGCGAACTTCGTGCAGTTCGGCCGGTTCGCCGATGCCCACGAGGCCTGGCGGAAGATCCTCGACCGGGGCGTGCTGGTCCGGGACAACGGCGTACCGGGATGGCTGCGGGTGACCGCCGGCACCCCGGAGGAGAACGACGCGTTCCTCGACGCGGTCCGTGAGTTGAAGAAGGAGCTGTGACGCATGAGCCGCACAGGACGCGTGGAGCGCACCACCAAGGAGACGTCGGTGCTGGTCGAGATAGACCTCGACGGCACCGGTAGGACCGACATCGCCACCGGCGTCGGCTTCTACGACCACATGCTCGACCAGCTTGGCCGGCACGGTCTGTTCGACCTGACCGTGAAGACCGACGGCGACCTGCACATCGACTCCCACCACACCATCGAGGACACCGCCCTCGCGCTCGGCGCCGCCTTCCGGCAGGCGCTCGGCGACAAGGTGGGCATCTACCGCTTCGGCAACTGCACGGTCCCGCTGGACGAGTCCCTCGCCCAGGTCACCGTCGACCTCTCCGGCCGCCCCTACCTCGTGCACACCGAGCCCGAGAAGATGGCGCCGATGATCGGCGAGTACGACACGACGATGACCCGGCACATCCTGGAGTCCTTCGTCGCCCAGGCGCAGATCGCGCTGCACGTGCACGTGCCCTACGGCCGCAACGCGCACCACATCGTGGAGTGCCAGTTCAAGGCGCTGGCCCGGGCCCTCAGGTACGCCTCCGAGCGCGACCCGCGCGCGGCCGGCATCCTCCCGTCGACGAAGGGCGCGCTGTAACCCCATGAACGGTCTGTCGACCCTCCTGATCGTCGTCGGCCTCTTCCTGGCCGGCGGCATCGTCTCCTTCGTCAAACAGAAGATGCCCACCAGCCTGATCGTGTTGCTCTCGATCGGCGCGGGCCTGTGCCTGGTGGCGGGCGTCATGCGGCTGGAGGTGTGGAATTGAGCACCACGTCCACGAAGAAGGTCGTCGTCTTCGACTACGGCTTCGGCAACGTCCGCTCCGCCGAGCGGGCCCTCGCCCGCGTCGGCGCCGACGTCGAGATCACGCGCGACTTCGACAAGGCGATGAACGCCGACGGCCTGCTGGTGCCGGGCGTCGGCGCGTTCGCCGCCTGCATGCAGGGCCTGCGCGCCGCCCGCGGCGACTGGGTCGTGGACCGCCGGCTGTCCGGCGGCCGCCCGGTCATGGGCATCTGCGTCGGCATGCAGATCCTCTTCGCACGCGGCATCGAGAACGGCGTGGAGGCCGAGGGCCTGGACGAGTGGCCCGGCACGGTCGAGCCGCTCCAGGCCGACGTCGTGCCCCACATGGGCTGGAACACCGTCGACGCCCCCGCCGGCTCGCAGCTGTTCGCCGGCCTGGACGCCGACGCCCGCTTCTACTTCGTGCACTCCTACGCCGTCCACGACTGGCGCCTGGAGACGAACAACCCGGTGATCGAGCCCCCCAAGGTCACCTGGACCACGCACGGCAAGCCGTTCGTGGCCGCCGTGGAGAACGGCGCCCTGTGGGCCACCCAGTTCCACCCCGAGAAGTCCGGCGACGCCGGCGCCCAGCTCCTCACCAACTGGATCGGAACCCTGTAGACCATGGCCAAGCTCGAACTCCTCCCCGCCGTCGACGTCCGCGACGGCCAGGCCGTCCGTCTCGTGCACGGCGAGTCCGGGACCGAGACCTCCTACGGCTCCCCGCTCGAGGCCGCCCTGGCCTGGCAGCGCTCCGGCGCCGAGTGGCTGCACCTGGTCGACCTGGACGCCGCGTTCGGCACCGGTGACAACCGCGCCCTGATCGCCGAGGTCGCCAAGGCCATGGACATCAAGGTCGAGCTGTCCGGCGGCATCCGCGACGACGACACCCTCGCCGCGGCCCTCGCCACCGGCTGCACCCGGGTGAACCTCGGCACGGCCGCGCTGGAGACCCCCGAGTGGGTCGCCAAGGTCATCGCCGAGCACGGCGACAAGATCGCCGTCGGCCTGGACGTACGCGGCACCACGCTGCGCGGCCGCGGCTGGACCCGCGACGGCGGCGACCTCTACGAGACGCTGGCGCGCCTCGACCAGGAGGGCTGCGCCCGCTACGTCGTCACCGACATCGCCAAGGACGGCACGCTCCAGGGCCCGAACCTGGAACTGCTGAAGAACGTGTGCGCGGCGACGGACCGCCCGGTCGTGGCGTCGGGCGGCGTGTCGTCGCTCGACGACCTGCGGGCCATCGCCGACCTGGTCCCCCTCGGTGTCGAGGGCGCCATCGTCGGGAAGGCCCTGTACGCGAAGGCGTTCACCCTGGAAGAGGCCCTGGAGGCTACGTCTTGAAACCGGACACAGTGTCATGACCGATGCGGTGGGGCGCGTACAGAGCGGAAGTCCCTGGGAAGAGAGTTTCGGGTTCGCACGCGCCGTGGCGGTGGGCGACCGGGTGCTGGTGTCGGGCACGACGTCCTTCAAGGGCACCGTGCTGTACGGCGAGGGCGACCCGTACGAGCAGGCCAAGGTGGCCTTCACCAGCGCCGTCGAGGCGATCGCGGAGTTCGGCCTCGGCATCGGGTCCGTGATCCGCACACGGATGTACCTGACCCATGTGCGGGACGTGGACGCCGTCGGCCGGGCCCACAAGGAGCTGTTCGACTCCGTGCGCCCGGTCTCGACCTTGCTGGTCGTGGAGGGATTCGTCGATCCGCGGATCCTGGTCGAAGTGGAACTGGAAGCATTCAGAGGAGCCTGAGCAGTCATGACCCTGGCGGTCCGAGTCATCCCCTGCCTGGACGTGGACAACGGCCGGGTCGTCAAGGGCGTCAACTTCCAGAACCTGCGCGACGCGGGCGACCCCGTCGAGATGGCCAAGGTGTACGACGCCGAGGGCGCCGACGAGCTGACGTTCCTTGACATCACCGCGTCCTCCGGCAACCGCGAGACGACGTACGACGTGGTGCGGCGCACCGCCGAGCAGGTGTTCATCCCGCTGACCGTGGGCGGCGGCGTGCGCACGGCCGAGGACGTGGACAAGCTGCTGCGGGCGGGCGCCGACAAGGTGGGCGTGAACACCGCCGCGATCGCCCGCCCCGACCTGATCCGCGAGATCGCCGAGCGCTTCGGCCGCCAGGTCCTGGTGCTGTCGGTCGACGCCCGCCGCACCCCCGAGGGCACCTTCGAGGTCACCACCCACGGCGGCCGCCGCGGCACCGGTATCGACGCGGTCGAGTGGGCGCACCGGGCGGCCGAGCTGGGCGCGGGGGAGATCCTGCTGAACTCCATGGACGCGGACGGCACGAAGGACGGCTACGACCTGGAGATGATCGCCGCGGTCCGCAAGCACGTCACCGTCCCGGTGATCGCCTCCGGCGGCGCCGGCCGGCTCGCCGACTTCCCCCCGGCCATCGGGGCCGGCGCGGACGCGGTCCTGGCCGCGTCGGTCTTCCACTTCGGCGACCTGCGCATCGGCGAGGTGAAACAAACCCTCCGCGAGGCGGGCCACCCCGTCAGGTAGAGCGCCCCCAAGGCCCCGGCCGGCTGACGGCCGGGGCCGCTCTAGGCGCTCGCCCACCCCAGGTCGACGAGGAGGCGGCGGCGCACCTGCCGCCTCGCGGCTCTTCCTGGACCAGCGCGTCGAGAGGGGCCGCCGGTACCTGGACGAGCGCGCCCACCGGGGCGCCGATGCCGGGCGCGCGAGGCGGCCGGGGAGACCGAAGACCGCGAGCACGTCGCGCCGCACGTGTACGGCTTCCCGTTCCGCGTCCGACGCCTGAGAGGACACCCCTCCCGTGACCGCCACGCTCCTGCCGCCGGCGACCGCGCGCGCCCACCGCGACCCCAACGTGCTCCGCTGACTGGGGGCCTACACCGCCTCGACGCTGGGGGACAGCGTCTACTATCTCGCTCTGTCCTGGGCGGCCGTCCAGGCCGGCACACCCACGCAGGCCGGGCTGGTGATGTCGGCGAGTGCCGTGCCCAGGGCTCTGCTGATGCTCGGTGGGGGTGTGATCGCCGACCGGCTGGGGCCGAGACGGGTGGTGATCGGGAGTGACGCCGTGCGGTGCGGCGCCGTGCTCGCGGTGGCCGCCCTGCTGTTCCTCACCAGCCCCGGACTGTGGCCGCTCGCACTGCTGGCGATGGTCTTCGGCGCCGTCGACGCCGTGTTCCTGCCCGCCCGTGGGCGCCCTGCCGGCCCGGATCACCGGCACGGACCAGCTCGCCCGCGTGCAAGGCATGCGCGGCCTCGCCATCCGCTGCGCCGGTGTGGTCGGTGCCCCGCTCGGCGGACTCGGCGTGGCCCTCGGCGGCGCCCCGGCCGCCTTCGCCCTCGCCGGGGCGCTCATCGCCGTCTCGCTGCCGCTGCTGGTCTCGGTCCGCGTACGGGACCTGCCCCGGGACGGCACGCCCCGCGCCGCCCGCAGCGCCCTGAGCGACCTCCGGGCCGGCCTGCGGTACGTCCGGCGGCACAAGGTCCTCGGCCCGCTGATGGTCACGATCGCCCTCGGCGACCTGGGTTTCGTCGGCCCCCTGAACGTCGGACTGACGCTGCTCGCCGACCGGCGCGGCTGGGGCGCCTCCGGCATGGGCTGGGTGCTGGCCGGGTTCGGCGCCGGCGCGGGTGCCGCCTCACTGCTGCTGGCCGTCCGGGGCCGGCTGCCCCGGGCCGGACTGGTCATGGGGTGCGCCATCATCACCGGCTCGCTGGCCATCGGCACCCTCGCCCACCTCCCGGCCCTCCCCGCCGCCGTCGGCACGGCCGTACTCGTCGGCCTGCTCACCGGTCTGAGCGGCGCGATGTGCGGCGCCCTGCTGCAGACCCGGGCCGACCCCGCCTACCTCGGCCGGGTCACCTCCGTCTCCAGCCTGGTCAGCCTCGGCCTCACCCCGCTCAGCATGCCGCTCGCCGCCGCCGCGGCCGGCGCCTGGGGAACCGGCCCGGTCTACATCGTCAGCGCCGCCGTCTGCGGCCTCGGCGGGGTCGTCGCCCTCGCCGTACCGGGCCTGCGCCGCGCCGAACTCCCCGGGTGAGCGGACCTCACCCGTCCGGCTGGACCAGCTGCACCAGGTTGCCCACCGTGTCGTCGAACACCGCCGCCAGCATCGGGCCCTGCCTCCGGGGCGGGTGCGGGAAGCGGACGCCGAGGGCGGTCAGCCGCTCGTACTCGGTGGACAGGTCGTCCACCGAGAAGACGATGCACGGCAGCCCCGCCTCGTACAGCGCCCGGCGGTACGGCTCCGCGATCGGGCCCTCGCCGGGCTCCAGCAGCAGCTGGAGATCCGGCTGGGCGCCCTCCGGCGCGCCGACCGTCACGAACAGGGTGCCGTCGCCGAGGTCCATGCGCGTGCGCGTCTCGAAGCCCAGGACGCCGGTGTAGAAGGCGTGCGCCGTCGCCACGTCGTCGACGAACACGCCGGTCATGGCCACCTTGATCACGGGCCGGCCCCCTCAGATGCCGAGCTGCCTGGACTCGTGCAGCCGGTCGATCGCGTCCGCTTCACCGTCGAGGTCCACCCGGGCCGCCCGCTGCCGGCCGTAGGCGAACATCAGCAGCTCCGACGGCTCGCCGGTCACCGTGACCACCGGGGTGCCCCGGTGCGCCACCGCCGTCTGCCCGTCCGGGCGGCGCAGCACCAGACCCGTCGGCACGCCCCGCCCCATCAGCCGCGCCATCCGCTCCAGCCGGGACCACAGCGCGTCCTGGAAGACGGGGTCCAGCTCGCGGGGCGTCCAGTCCGGCTGGGCGCGGCGGACGTCCTCCGTGTGGACGTAGAACTCCACGGTGTTGGCCGCCTCGTCGACCTGTTTGAGCTGGAAGGGCGAGAACCGCGGCGGGCCGGTACGGATCAGCTGGATCAGCTCCTCGTACGGCTTCGCGGTGTACTCGGCCATCACCTTCTCCAGGCGCGGCGCGAGCTGTTTGATCAGCGTGCCCCCGGCCGCGTCCGGGCGGCGTTCGCGGACGATCACGTGTGCGGCCAGGTCCCGGGTCCGCCAGCCCTCGCAGAGGGTCCCGGCCTCCGGACCGACGGTTTCCAAGAGATCGGCGAGCAGGAGCCGTTCACGCTTGGCGAAGGTCGACATGCTGCCAGCCTACGACCACGGTCCGCTCCATGGACGTCACGGCCACGCCGTCGGTGTCGCGCGGCACAATGGCACCCATGACCAGTACGACCGGAAACCCCCGGCCCAGCAGCCTCGACCCGGAGATCGCCGCGCGGCTCAAGCGCAGCGCCGACGGGCTCGTCCCCGCCATCGCCCAGCAGTACGACACCGGCGAGGTGCTCATGCTCGGCTGGATGGACGACGAGGCGCTGCACCGGACGCTGACCACCGGCCGCTGCACCTACTGGTCCCGCAGCCGCCGGGAGTACTGGGTCAAGGGCGACACCTCCGGCCACGTCCAGTGGGTGAAGTCGGTCGCGCTGGACTGCGACGCCGACACCCTGCTGGTCAAGGTCGACCAGGTGGGCGCCGCCTGCCACACCGGCGCGCGCACCTGCTTCGACGAGGACGTACTGGTCCGCGACGCCGGTTCCGGCGCACCCGGCTCCGGTCAGTAAGGTCAGCGGCCATGGAACTGGACACCTTCCGCAAGCTGGCCACCGACCGGCGGGTCATCCCGGTCACGCGCAAGCTCCTCGCCGACGGCGACACCCCGGTCGCGCTCTACCGCAAGCTGGCCGCCGAGCGCCCCGGCACCTTCCTGCTGGAGTCCGCGGAGAACGGCCGTTCCTGGTCCCGCTACTCCTTCGTCGGCGTACGCAGCGCCGCCGCGCTCACCGCCCGGGACGGGCAGGCCCACTGGCTGGGCACCCCGCCCGTCGGCGTCCCCACCGACGGCGACCCCCTCGCGGCCCTGCGCGCCACCCTCCAGGCGCTGCACACCCCGCACCAGGAGGGCCTGCCGCCCTTCACCGGCGGCATGGTCGGCTACCTGGGGTACGACATCGTCCGCCGCCTGGAGAAGATCGGCCCCGGCGAGCGCGACGACCTGCGGCTGCCCGAGCTGACCATGCTGCTCACCAGCGACCTCGCGGTGATGGACCACTGGGAGGGCTCGGTCCTGCTGATCGCCAACGCGATCAACCACAACGACCTGGACACCGGTGTCGACGAGGCGTACGCGGACGCCGTGGCCCGCCTGGACGCCATGGAGGCGGACCTGTCCCGCCCGGTCGCCCAGCCCCCGGCCCACCTGCCGCCCTCCGAGCTGCCCGAGTACACCGCCCGCTGGGGCGGCCCGGACTTCCAGCGGGCCGTCGACGACGTCAAGGAACGCATCCGCGCGGGCGAGGCCTTCCAGGTCGTGCCCTCCCAGCGCTTCGAGACCCCGTGCACGGCGAGCGCCCTGGACGTCTACCGAGTGCTGCGGGCCACCAACCCCTCGCCGTACATGTACCTCTTCCGCTTCGACGGGTTCGACGTCGTCGGCTCCTCCCCGGAGGCGCTGGTGAAGGTCGAGGACGGGCGCGCGATGGTGCACCCCATCGCCGGCACCCGGCACCGCGGCGCCACCCCGCAGGAGGACCAGGCCCTCGCCGAGGAGCTGCTCGCCGACCCCAAGGAGCGCGCCGAGCACCTGATGCTGGTCGACCTCGGACGCAACGACCTCGGCCGGGTCTGCGAGCCCGGCTCGGTCGAGGTGGTCGACTTCATGTCCGTCGAGCGCTACTCGCACGTGATGCACATCGTCTCCACCGTCACCGGCAGGGTCGCGCCCGGCCGCACGGCCTTCGACGTGCTGACCGCCTGCTTCCCGGCGGGCACCCTGTCCGGTGCCCCGAAGCCCCGCGCGATGCAGATCATCGACGAACTGGAGCCCTCCCGGCGCGGCCTGTACGGCGGCTGCGTCGGCTACCTGGACTTCGCCGGCGACTCCGACACCGCCATCGCCATCCGTACGGCCCTGCTCCGCGACGGCACGGCCCACGTCCAGGCTGGCGCCGGCGTCGTCGCCGACTCCGACCCGGTCGCGGAGGACCAGGAGTGCCGCAACAAGGCGGCCGCGGTGCTGCGGGCGGTGCACACGGCGAACCGCCTCGGGCAGTAGGGCGCTTCTCATACGAACCCCGGGTGACGGTTCACCCGGGGTTCAGGCGATAGTGGAGTACGTGACTGCCGTACCTCACCCCTCTTCCGAAGCCGCCGCGCCCGCCCGGTCCGGCCGGCGCAGCCTCGCCGTGGCCCTCCTGTGCGGCGCGCTCGGCGCGGCCCTGGCGCTGCTCGCGAGCCGGCAGCGCTGGGCGGAGGGCACCGCGACGGTGGCCGGCGGCGCGTTCCCGCTCACCGCGAAGGGCAGCGACGTCACGGGCGTCCCCGCGGCCCTCGCCATAGTGGGCCTCGCCGCGCTCGTCGCCGTCTTCGCCGTCCGCGGGGCCGGCCGGCTCCTCGTCTCCGGGCTCCTCGCGCTGTCCGGTGCCGGGATCGTCACCGCGGCCCTGGTGTCCGCCTCCGACGGCTCCGCGCTGGACGACGAGGCCGCCAGGGCGAGCGGTGACACCTCTGCCACGGTCGCCGCGCTCAGCCACACCGGCTGGCCCTACGTCGCCGCCGCCGGCGGTCTGCTGATCCTGCTCGCCGGAGTCCTCGCCCTGCGCTACGGCGGCCGGTGGCCCGCGATGTCCGGGCGCTACGAACGCGGTGCCGCCCGCCCGCGGCGCACGGCCCGGCCGGCCGACCCGGAGCGCCCCGAGGAGATCTGGAAGGCGCTGGACCGCGGCGAGGACCCGACGGGCGCCTGACCGGCGGAACCGATGTGGTGAAACAGACGCCACCCCCGCGTCCGGCACGCGTGCGCGTACGGGACAATGGACGGCGAGCGTCCGGCTCGTACGACACGAAGACAGCAACGAGGAGCAAGTCATGGCGGGCAGCAGCCACGGTCACACCCCGGCCGCCTGGACCGGTGTCATCATCGCCTTCATCGGTTTCTGCGTCGCGGGTGCCTTCATGGTGATGGCCCAGCCCGTCGGCTTCTGGGCCGGCATGGTGATCACGGTCCTCGGTGGTGTGGTCGGTGCCATCATGCGCGCCATGGGTCTCGGCCAGCCGAAGGAGTCACGGACCCTGTCGCACGGCGCGCCGGCGGCCAGGCGGGAGCCGGCGGCCGCGGAGGGCTGAGCCCACGGTTTCCCGCGCGGGCGGTCCGGCATCCTGGGGATGCGGGCCGCCTTCTGCGTGTCCGGCACCGTGTCTGCCGGGCGCCCGGCCGGCACCGGGCGGGGCTGGGCCGTTCGCCGCGGCCGGCCGGGCGGGCCCGCGTCCGCCGGGGCACAATGCCCGCGTGAACGCCTGCGGCCGTCCGGATCCGTCCCCCCTGCCCGCCTGGCGGCGGGTCGCCGTCCCGGCGGGTGTGCTCGCGGCCGTCGCCGGGGCCTACGGCTACGTCGGCGCCGTCGACCCGCGCGAACCCGGCTACTACCCCGTCTGCCCGCTCTACCGGCTCACCGGGCTGTACTGCCCGGGCTGTGGAGGGCTGCGCGGCGCGCACGCCCTCGTGCACGGCGATCTGGCGGCCGCCCTGCGGGACAACGCCCTCGGCGTCGCCGCCTGCCTGGGCTTCGCCGTGCTGTGGACCGTCTGGGTGGTGTCTGCGGCGCGCGGCCGGCCGCTGCGGATCGACCCCGGACCGGCCGCTCCGTGGGTACTCGGTGCGGTGCTGGTGGTGTTCACCGTCGTCCGGAACCTGCCGTTCGGTGGCTGGCTGCATCCTTGATGGAAGGGTGAACGTCCAGGTAGTGGGACCGCTCTCGGCCGGATGCGAGGCCTCGGCCCTCCTGCGGATACCATCGCATTGACCACAGGTTTTCAAAACCTTGAAGGAACCACCGTCTGGAAGGGGGCCGCTCGCGTGAGTGTGCTCGACGAGATCATCGACGGAGTCCGTGCCGACCTCGCGGAGCGGCAGGCACGCGTCACCCTCGACGAGCTCAAGGAGCGCGCGGCCAAGGCCCCCGCCGCGAAGGACGGGGTGGCCGCGCTCAAGGGCGACGGCATCAAGGTGATCTGCGAGG
>NZ_BNBF01000012.1:123273-127130 GCF_014654935.1 Streptomyces capoamus | reverse complement strand
TCAAGCGCTCGAGCCCGTCCAAGGGCGCGTTGGCGGCGATCGCCGACCCGGCCGGACTGGCCGCGGACTACGAGGCGGGCGGCGCGGCCGTCATCTCCGTCCTCACCGAACAGCGCCGCTTCGGCGGCTCGCTCGCCGACCTGGAGGCCGTGCGCTCCCGGGTCGACATCCCCGTCCTGCGCAAGGACTTCATCGTCACCTCGTACCAGCTGTGGGAGGCCCGCGCGTACGGCGCCGACCTCGCGCTGCTGATCGTGGCCGCACTGGACCAGCCGGCCCTGGAGTCCCTGATCGAGCGGGCCGTGTCCATCGGCCTCACCCCGCTCGTCGAGGTGCACGACGAGGACGAGGTCGACCGTGCGGTGGACGCGGGCGCCAAGATCATCGGCGTCAACGCGCGCAACCTGAAGACGCTCGAGGTCGACCGCGGCACCTTCGAGCGGCTCGCCCCGGAGATCCCCGACGGCATCGTGAAGGTCGCCGAGTCCGGGGTCCGCGGCCCGCACGACCTCATCGCCTACGCCAACGCCGGCGCCGACGCCGTCCTGGTCGGCGAGTCCCTGGTGACCGGACGCGACCCCAAGGCCGCGGTGGCCGACCTGGTGGCGGCGGGCGAGCACCCGGCGCTGCGGCACGGCCGGGGCTGATCACCCGCTAGGCTTGGTACCGATGACTCTCACCGTGACGACCGTGGACCGGTACGCCCGCCTGGCGCGCGGCTGCCGCCCGAGGGGCTGCCGCGCCCCCGCCCGGCGTGTCCACGGCCGCAGGGTGCGGTACGTCATCGGTGACGAGCCGGGCCAGGTGAACGGACGTCGATGGCAGCGCGCCCCGAAGGGGCGCGGGGCTCTACTCGATGTGCGGCTACTGCCGCGCGAGCGCGACCGGGCGCACTCGGCCTGAGGTCGTACGACAAGCTCCGCCCCCACGGCGATTCGTGTCTTCCCGCAATCTCACCGTGAGGTTTTCGCATGCCCAGCGATTTCTTCTTCCCTGACCCCACCGGCCAGGTGCCCAGCGCCGAGGGCTACTTCGGCGCGTTCGGCGGCAAATTCATCCCGGAGGCCCTCGTCGCCGCCGTGGACGAGGTCGCCGTCGAGTACGACAAGGCCAAGCACGACCCGGAGTTCGCCCGCGAGCTCGACGACCTGCTGGTGAACTACACCGGCCGCCCCTCCGCGCTCACCGAGGTGCCCCGGTTCGCCGAACACGCCGGCGGTGCACGGGTGTTCCTCAAGCGCGAGGACCTGAACCACACCGGCTCCCACAAGATCAACAACGTGCTCGGCCAGGCCCTGCTCACCAAGCGCATGGGCAAGACCCGGGTCATCGCCGAGACCGGCGCCGGCCAGCACGGCGTTGCGACGGCCACCGCGTGCGCGCTGTTCGGTCTCGACTGCACCATCTACATGGGTGAGATCGACACCGAGCGGCAGGCCCTGAACGTGGCCCGGATGCGCATGCTGGGCGCCGAGGTGGTCGCCGTGAAGTCCGGCAGCCGCACCCTGAAGGACGCCATCAACGAGGCGTTCCGGGACTGGGTCGCGAACGTCGACCGCACCCACTACCTGTTCGGTACGGTCGCCGGCCCGCACCCCTTCCCGGCCATGGTCCGCGACTTCCACCGGGTCATCGGTGTCGAGGCCCGCCGCCAGCTCCTGGAGCGCGCCGGCCGCCTGCCGGACGCGGCCGTCGCCTGCGTCGGCGGCGGCTCCAACGCCATCGGCCTCTTCCACGCCTTCATCCCCGACGAGGGCGTCCGCCTCATCGGCTGCGAGCCCGCCGGACACGGCATCGAGACCGGCGAGCACGCGGCCACCCTCACCGCCGGCGAACCCGGCATCCTGCACGGCTCCCGGTCCTACGTGCTGCAGGACGAGGAGGGCCAGATCACCGAGCCCTACTCGATCTCGGCCGGACTGGACTACCCGGGCATCGGCCCCGAGCACTCCTACCTGAAGGACTCCGGCCGCGGCGAGTACCGCGCGATCACCGACGACGCGGCCATGCAGGCGCTGCGCCTGCTGTCGCGGACCGAGGGCATCATCCCGGCCATCGAGAGCGCCCACGCGCTGGCCGGTGCCCTGGAGGTCGGCAGGGAGCTGGGCGGGGACGGACTGATCGTCGTCAACCTGTCGGGCCGCGGTGACAAGGACATGGACACCGCCGCCCGCTACTTCGGCCTCTACGACACCGACGCCGAGGTGGCCGCCGACGCGGCCGACACCGCCGAGATCGAGGGGGACGCCAAGTGAGCGGAAACGTCCAGCTGCTGACCGACACCCTCGCCGCCGCCAGGGCCGAGGGCCGCTCCGCGCTCATCGCCTACCTCCCCGCCGGCTTCCCGACCGTGGACGGCGGCATCGAGGCCGTCGAGGCCGTCTTCGACGGCGGCGCCGACATCGTCGAGGTCGGCCTGCCGCACAGCGACCCGGTCCTCGACGGCCCGGTCATCCAGACCGCGGACGACATCGCCCTGCGCGGCGGGGTGAAGATCGCCGACGTGATGCGCACGGTCCGGGAGGCGCACGGCGCCACCGGCAAACCGGTGCTCGTCATGACGTACTGGAACCCCATCGACCGCTACGGCGTGGAACGCTTCACCGCCGAGCTGGCCGAGGCGGGCGGCGCGGGCTGCATCCTGCCCGACCTGCCGGTGCAGGAGTCGGCGCTGTGGCGGGAGCACGCCGAGAAGCACGGCCTGGCGACGGTCTTCGTGGTGGCACCGAGCAGCAAGGACGAGCGGCTCGCCCAGATCACCGCGGCGGGCAGCGGCTTCGTCTACGCGGCCTCCCTCATGGGGGTCACCGGCACCCGTGAGTCGGTGGGCGAGCAGGCCCAGGACCTGGTCCGGCGCACCCGCGGCACCGGCACCGAGCTGCCCGTCTGCGTCGGGCTCGGCGTCTCCAGCCGGGCCCAGGCCGCCGAGGTCGCCGGCTTCGCCGACGGGGTGATCGTCGGCTCGGCGTTCGTCAAGCGGATGCTGGACGCGCCGGACCACGCCTCCGGTCTCGCGGCGGTCCGCGAGCTGGCCGGGGAGCTGGCCAAGGGCGTGCGCGGACAGGCGTAACCGCAGGTCACTTTCCCTATCAGAACATCCGGTCACTCGAACGAGTGGACCTCGGTCCGGGGAGGCGCGTTGCGCCTCCCCGGTTCGTTCTGGGGGTGTGAGCGAGAAGAACCGTGACGGAAAGCGCACCGCCCGGGAGCGGCTGGCGGTCGAGCGCGAGAAGCAGAAGGCCGCGGACAAGCGGCGGCGCACGCTGATCGTGGGCGCGAGCGTCGTCTGCGTCCTGGGCCTCGCGGCGGTGATCGGCGTGGTCGCCGCGAACGCCGGCAAGCACGAGAAGAGCAGCGCGGGCCCCGCCGTGGCTCCCTCGGGTGCGCAGGGCAAGGACGGCCTCGCCATCCCGGTCGGCAAGGACGGCGCCAAGTCGACGCTCACCGTCTGGGAGGACTTCCGCTGCCCGGCCTGCCAGGCCTTCGAGACGGCGTACCGGCCGGTGCTGCACGAACTGACCGACGCCGGCAAGCTCAGGATCGAGTACCACCTGGTCCGGCTGATCGACGGCAACCTGGGCGGCAGCGGCTCGCTGCGCGCCGCCAACGCCGCGGCCTGCGCCCAGGACGCGGGCAAGTTCCGCGACTACCACGACGTGCTGTACGCGAACCAGCCCAAGGAGACCGACGACGCGTTCGCCGGCAACGACAGGCTGATCGAGCTGGCGGGCAAGGTGAACGGCCTGGACACGCCCGCCTTCCGCAAGTGCGTCACGGCCGGCACGCACGACACCTGGGTGAACCGGTCCCAGCAGGCGTTCCGCAGCGGCGGCTTCACCGGTACGCCCACGGTCCTG
>NZ_BNBF01000012.1:91189-123236 GCF_014654935.1 Streptomyces capoamus | reverse complement strand
CTCGGCGGCAAGAACATCTACCAGGACCAGACGATGACCCCGGCCAAGCTCAAGCAGATGGTGGAGGCCGCCGACCGCGGGTAAGCGTTTCTCACGCCCCCGTTACGCACCCGTAGCCGGGCTGCTTGCCGTCCCCGCGGCCCGGCACGGTAGCGTCGGACTTGCCATGAACCTTGCCTACATCCCCAGCCCGTCGCACGGGGTGCTGTATCTCGGCCCCATCCCGCTGCGCGGCTACGCCTTCTGCATCATCATCGGCGTCTTCGTTGCCGTCTGGCTCGGCAACAAGCGCTGGATCGCCCGCGGAGGGCAGTCCGGAACGGTCGCCGACATCGCCGTCTGGGCCGTGCCGTTCGGCCTGGTCGGCGGCCGGCTCTACCACGTGATCACGGACTACGAGCTGTACTTCAGCGAGGGCCGCGACTGGGTGGACGCCTTCAAGGTGTGGGAGGGCGGCCTGGGCATCTGGGGCGCGATCGCGCTCGGCGCGCTGGGCGCGTGGATCGGCGCGCGCCGCCGGGGCGTCCCGATGCCCGCCTACGCCGACGCCGTCGCCCCCGGCATCGCCTTCGCGCAGGCCATCGGCCGCTGGGGCAACTGGTTCAACCAGGAGCTGTACGGCCGCGAGACCCATCTCCCCTGGGCGCTGCACATCACCTCCTCCGAGGGCGGCCGGGTGCCGGGCTACTACCACCCGACCTTCCTGTACGAGTCCCTGTGGTGCGTCGGCGTGGGCCTGCTGGTCATCTGGGCGGACCGCCGCTTCAAGCTGGGGCACGGCCGGGCGTTCGCCCTGTACGTCGCCGCGTACTGCGTGGGCCGGGGCTGGATCGAGTACATGCGGGTGGACGACGCCCACCACATCCTGGGCCTCCGGCTGAACGACTGGACCGCGCTGATCGTCTTCCTGCTGGCCGTGGCGTACATGGTGCTGTCGGCGAAGAAGCGGCCGGGACGGGAAGCCGTCGTCGAGCCGGGTGCCTCCGGCGGCTCGGCGGAGGATGCCTCCGACGCTCCGGCCGCGGGTGCCTCCGGCCAGTCGTCCGCGGGTGCCTCCGACGCTCCGGCCACGGGTGTCTCCGACGCTCCGGTAGCGGGCGAGCAGGCTCGTGCCGAGGGCGAGGAGCGGACCGGGGACTCCCAGGAGTCGCCGCAGGACGAGACGGAGTCGGCCCGCAAGAGCTGACCGTTCGTGTCACGGCGCCGAGGGCGCCCGGCCACGCGGCGGCAGCCGCACAGCGAAACGGCCGGGCGCCCTCGGCATCCACCGGCGGTCGTCGTCCTCACGCGCCGTACTGGGCCTCGATCTCCGGGCGGTACGGCATCGACGCCGACGCCCCTGGCCGCTGGACGGAGATCGCCGCGGCGGCCGCCGCCCAGGACAGGGCCTCGCGTACCGGTCTCTCCTCGGCGAGGGCCACCGCGAGCGTGCCGACGAAGGTGTCGCCGGCGCCGGTGGAGTCGACGGCCGTCACCCGGGGCGCGGGGATCACCAGGGGTTCGGCGCCCCGGGCCAGGTACAGGCAGCCCGTGGCGCCCAGAGTGACGGCGACCTCCGGCACCAGGTCCAGCAGGGCGGCGGCGGCCTCGCGCGGGTCGGTGCGGCCGGTGAGGGTGACGGCCTCGTACTCGTTCGGCACCAACAGGTCGGTGGCGCGCAGGAGCTCCTCGGGCAGCGGCCGGACCGGGGACGGGGTGAGGACCGTACGGACGCCGTGCCGGCGGGCCGCCTGCGCCCCCGCGACGACGGCCTGCGACGGGATCTCCAGTTGCAGCAGCAGGGCGTCGGCGGTGGCGATCACGCCCTCGTCGCCGGGGGAGAGGTGGTCGACCGTGCCGTTGGCGCCGGGGACGACGACGATCGCGTTGCCGCCCTCGTCGTCCACCACGATGTGCGCGGTGCCCGAGGGGCCCTCGACCGTGCGCAGGAAGTCGGTGTCCACACCGGAGTGTTCGAGGGTGTCGCGCAGCCGCACGCCGTAGGCGTCGTTGCCGACCGCGCCGATCATGGAGACGGTGGCGCCGGCCCGGGCCGCGGCGATCGCCTGGTTGGCGCCCTTGCCGCCGGGGACGGTGCGGAACTCCCGCCCCGTGACGGTCTCCCCGCGCTGCGGGGGCTGGGCGACGTAGGTGACGAGGTCCATGTTCGTGCTGCCGAGGACGACGATGTGCGTCATGGGCGGGTCGCCTCCAGGCGGGTGAGGTGGGCGAGCGTGTCGAAGCCGGTGCCGTCGAAGTCGGCGACGGTGGTGGCGAGCCGGTTCTTCAGCGGGGCCCGCCAGTGGTCGGGGAGCGCGTCGGGGGTGCCGGCGAGGAGCCCGGCGATGCTGCCGGCGGTCGCGCCGCCGGAATCGGTGTCCCAGCCGCCCGACACGGCACGGCACACGGAGCCGCCGAAGTCGCCGTCGGCCCGGGACGCACAGGCGCCCGCCCGCTCGGGTGCGTCCGGGCCGTCCGCCGTCCGCCGGCGCGCCTCGATCGCCGCCGGCTCGCGCCCGTCCAGCCGGGCCTGGCGCAGCTCGTGGCCGAGCAGGTCCTCCGGCTGCACCCAGGTCAGCCGGAGCACGGCAGGCCTCCGAGCGCGGCCCCACGCCCGTACGAGGCGTCGCCGTGCCGTTCGGCACCGGCCACGGCGCCGGTGACGTGATCGGTGAGCGGGTCTCCACCGTCCCGCGGTGCGCGTTCCGAGGGCTGTGTGGGGTGTTCGGGCGTCATGCCCCGAATCATCCTCCTGGCCGGGCCGGTTGCACGGCTTCCAGGAGATCGGCGCGTTACGGGCGGACCGCGCGCGCGAGCGTGCGCCGACGGACAAAGGCGCAGGTTAGCCCAGCCTTTCCTTGCTGGCGCGCCCGGAATGATGAGCGTAAGTTCAGTGTTGTCGAAAAGTAGAACTCGTCCAAAGTTAGCTTTGGCTAAGCTTCCCTGGGGGGCCCGCATGGCCATCATCGATACCGAGGCCGCGCTGCACGAGGCGCACCGTGACAACCACACCCACCGGGACGTGAACGGAGGCTGGCTGCGGCCCGCCGTCTTCGGCGCCATGGACGGGCTCGTCTCCAACCTCGCCCTGATGACCGGTGTGGCCGGCGGAGACGTGAGCCGGCACACCGTCGTCCTCACCGGTCTCGCGGGGCTCGCCGCCGGCGCCTTCTCCATGGCGGCCGGCGAGTACACCTCCGTCGCCTCGCAGCGCGAGCTGGTGGAGGCGGAGCTCGACGTCGAGCGACGTGAGCTGCGCAAGCACCCGCAGGACGAGGAGGCCGAACTCGCCGCGCTGTACGTGGCGCGCGGGGTCGAGCCCGAGCTGGCCCGGGAGGTCGCGCGCCAGCTGTCCGAGGACCCCGAGCAGGCCCTGGAGATCCACGCCCGCGAGGAGCTGGGCATCGACCCCGGCGACCTGCCCTCGCCGCTGGTCGCCGCCGTGTCCTCCTTCGGTTCCTTCGCCCTCGGTGCCCTGCTGCCCCTCCTGCCGTACCTGCTCGGCGCCGGCGCGCTGTGGCCCGCCGTCCTGCTCGCCCTCGCCGGACTGTTCGGATGCGGTGCTGTCGTGGCCAAGGTGACGGCACGGAGCTGGTGGTTCAGCGGGCTGAGGCAGCTCGCGCTGGGTGGTGCGGCGGCCGGTGTGACGTACGCCCTGGGCACCTTGTTCGGAACGGCCGTAGGATAGCCCGGCCGGTACGTATGCGAGGGACCGCATAAGTACCCGTTACCCGCTGGTTTCGAGAGTGTGGCCACCGGGCATGAGCCGTAAGCACTGCGGGCAATGAGGCCTGCGGCACCCCTGTGGGCGGGCGAAGACGCTCGCCCCGCCCCCTCCGGGCCGCCGGACACCGATCCGACCGATCTCGTCCGCCGCGGTCCCCCAGAGAACGTGGCCGCCACCGCGCGGCAGCCGCCGTCAGCGCACGGCACCCGCCGCCACCGCGCGGCACCTCCGCCGTCACCGCGGCGTCCGCATGTTGGAACGCAGTATCCGGTTCCCGAGATCCGCTCCATCATGTAACCTGCACGAAATTTTGATCTCATCGCAGATCTCACGCAGAGGGCCAACGTCGTCCCTCGGCACCTGCCACATGCCACATGACGACGACGGGAGAGCCGATGCGTACGCCGCGCCAGCCGTCCCAGCATTCCGCGAACGGCCAGAACTGGTCATTCATGGATGCTCGCCCTGCTGCGCAGGGTATGTACGACCCCCGCAACGAACACGACGCCTGCGGCGTCGGTTTCGTCGCCACTCTCACCGGCGAGGCGTCCCACACCCTGGTCGAGCAGGCCCTCACCGTCCTGCGCAACCTGGAGCACCGGGGTGCCACCGGCTCCGAGCCGGACTCCGGTGACGGCGCGGGCATCCTCTCCCAGGTGCCGGACGCCTTCTTCCGTGAAGTGGCCGGATTCGACCTTCCCGCCGCCGGTGGCTACGCGGTAGGCATCGCGTTCCTGCCCGAGGAGGGGACCGAGGACGCCGTCTCGCGCATCGAGACGATCGCCGTCGAGGAGGGTCTCACCGTCCTCGGCTGGCGCGAGGTCCCGGTCGCCCCCGAGCTGCTGGGTGCCACCGCCCGTTCCACCATGCCGGTGTTCCGTCAGGTGTTCGTCACCGACCACGCCGCCGAAGGCATCGCACTGGACCGCCGGGCCTTCGTGCTGCGCAAGCGCGCCGAGCGCGAGGCCGGGGTGTACTTCCCCTCCCTGTCCGCGCGGACGATCGTCTACAAGGGCATGCTGACCACCGGCCAGCTGGAGCCCTTCTTCCCGGACCTGTCCGACCGCCGCTTCGCGTCCGCCGTCGCGCTCGTGCACTCCCGGTTCTCCACGAACACCTTCCCGTCGTGGCCGCTCGCACACCCGTACCGCTTCGTCGCGCACAACGGTGAGATCAACACCGTCAAGGGGAACCGCAACTGGATGCGCGCCCGCGAGTCCCAGCTGGTCTCCGACCTGTTCGGCCCGCAGGAGAAGCTGGACCGCATCTTCCCGGTGTGTACGCCGGACGCCTCCGACTCCGCCTCCTTCGACGAGGTCCTGGAGCTGCTGCACCTGGGCGGCCGTTCGCTGCCGCACTCCGTGCTGATGATGATCCCGGAGGCGTGGGAGAACCACGCCTCCATGGACCCGGCCCGGCGCGCCTTCTACCAGTTCCACTCCACGATGATGGAGCCCTGGGACGGCCCCGCCTGCGTCACCTTCACCGACGGCACCCAGGTCGGCGCCGTGCTCGACCGCAACGGTCTGCGCCCCGGCCGCTACTGGGTCACCGACGACGGCCTCGTCGTCCTCGGCTCCGAGGTCGGCGTCCTCGACATCGACCCGGCCAAGGTCGTCCGCAAGGGCCGCCTGCAGCCCGGCCGCATGTTCCTCGTCGACACCGCCGAGCACCGCATCGTCGAGGACGACGAGATCAAGGCGTCCCTGGCCGCGGAGAACCCGTACGCCGAGTGGCTGGAGGCCGGCGAGATCGAGCTGGGCGACCTGCCCGAGCGCGAGCACATCGTCCACACCCACGCCTCGGTCACCCGCCGCCAGCAGACCTTCGGGTACACCGAGGAGGAGCTGCGCGTCATCCTCGCCCCGATGGCCCGCACCGGCGCCGAGCCGATCGGCTCCATGGGCACGGACTCGCCGATCGCGGCCCTGTCCGAGCGCCCGCGGCTGCTCTTCGACTACTTCACCCAGCTGTTCGCCCAGGTCACCAACCCGCCGCTGGACGCCATCCGCGAGGAGCTGGTCACCTCCCTGCGCTCGTCGCTGGGCCCGGAGGGCAACCTGCTGGACCCGACGGCCGCCTCCTGCCGCTCGGTCACCCTGCCCTTCCCGGTGATCGACAACGACGAGCTGGCCAAGCTCATCCACATCAACGCCGACGGCGACATGCCCGGCTTCAAGGCCGCCACGCTGTCCGGCCTGTACCGGGTCTCCGGCGGCGGTGACGCGCTGGCCGCGCGCATCGAGGAGATCTGCGCCGAGGCCGACGCGGCGATCGAGAACGGCGCCCGCCTGATCGTCCTCTCCGACCGCCACTCCGACGCCGAGCACGCGCCGATCCCGTCGCTGCTGCTCACCGCGGCCGTCCACCACCACCTCATCCGCACCAAGCAGCGCACCCAGGTGGGCCTGCTGGTCGAGGCCGGCGACGTCCGCGAGGTCCACCACGTCGCCCTGCTCATCGGCTACGGCGCCGCCGCCGTCAACCCGTACCTGGCGATGGAGTCCGTCGAGGACCTGCTGCGCGCGGGCACCTTCCTCAACGGCCTGGAGCCCGAGAAGGCCATCAAGAACCTGATCTACGCCCTCGGCAAGGGCGTCCTGAAGGTCATGTCGAAGATGGGCATCTCCACCGTCGCCTCCTACCGCGGCGCCCAGGTCTTCGAGGCCGTCGGCCTGGACGAGACCTTCGTGGAGAAGTACTTCAACGGCACCGCCACCAAGATCGGCGGCGTCGGCATCGACGTCATCGCCCGGGAGGTCGCCGCCCGCCACGCCAAGGCCTACCCGGCCTCCGGCATCGCTCCCGCGCACCGTGCGCTGGAGATCGGCGGCGAGTACCAGTGGCGCCGCGAGGGCGAGCCGCACCTGTTCGACCCGGAGACGGTCTTCCGCCTCCAGCACTCCACGCGGACCGGCCGCTACGACATCTTCAAGAAGTACACCTCTCGGGTGGACGAGCAGTCCGAGCGCCTGATGACGCTGCGCGGCCTGTTCGGCTTCAAGTCCGGCCGCCCCTCGATCCCCGTCGAGGAGGTCGAACCGGTCTCCGAGATCGTCAAGCGCTTCTCCACCGGCGCCATGTCGTACGGCTCCATCTCCCAGGAGGCGCACGAGACCCTCGCGATCGCCATGAACCAGCTGGGCGGCAAGTCCAACACCGGTGAGGGCGGCGAGGACCCCGAGCGCCTGTACGACCCGGCGCGCCGCTCGGCGATCAAGCAGGTCGCCTCCGGCCGCTTCGGCGTGACCTCGGAGTACCTGGTCAACGCGGACGACATCCAGATCAAGATGGCCCAGGGCGCCAAGCCCGGCGAGGGCGGCCAGCTGCCCGGCCACAAGGTCTACCCGTGGGTCGCCAGGACGCGTCACTCGACGCCGGGCGTGGGCCTGATCTCCCCGCCGCCGCACCACGACATCTACTCCATCGAAGACCTCGCCCAGCTGATCCACGACCTGAAGAACGCCAACCCGCAGGCGCGCATCCACGTCAAGCTGGTCTCCGAGGTCGGTGTCGGCACGGTCGCCGCCGGTGTGTCCAAGGCGCACGCGGACGTCGTGCTCATCTCCGGCCACGACGGCGGCACCGGTGCCTCCCCGCTGACCTCCCTGAAGCACGCGGGCGGCCCCTGGGAGCTGGGCCTCGCCGAGACCCAGCAGACCCTGCTGCTCAACGGCCTGCGCGACCGGATCGTCGTCCAGACCGACGGCCAGCTGAAGACCGGCCGCGACGTGGTCATCGCCGCACTGCTGGGCGCCGAGGAGTTCGGCTTCGCGACCGCCCCGCTGGTCGTCTCCGGCTGCGTGATGATGCGCGTCTGCCACCTGGACACCTGCCCGGTCGGCATCGCCACCCAGAACCCGGTGCTGCGCGACCGCTTCGCCGGCAAGGCCGAGCACGTGGTGAACTTCTTCCGGTTCATCGCCGAGGAGGTCCGCGAACTGCTCGCGGAGCTGGGCTTCCGCTCCATCGAGGAGGCCGTCGGCCACGCCGAGGTGCTGGACGTCGAGCGCGCGGTCGACCACTGGAAGGCGCAGGGCCTGAACCTGGAGCCGCTGTTCCACGTGCCCCAGCTGCCCGAGGGCGCCGTCCGCCACCGGGTCGTCGCCCAGGACCACGGCCTGGAGAAGGCGCTGGACAACGAGCTGATCAAGCTCGCCGCCGACGCCCTGGCCGCGAACGACGCGACCGAGGCCCAGCCGGTGCGCGCCCAGGTGGCCATCCGCAACATCAACCGCACGGTCGGCACCATGCTCGGCCACGAGGTGACGAAGAAGTTCGGCGGCGCGGGCCTGCCCGACGACACCATCGACATCATCTTCACCGGCAGCGCCGGCCAGTCCTTCGGCGCGTTCCTGCCGCGCGGTGTCACGCTGCGCCTGGAGGGCGACGCCAACGACTACGTCGGCAAGGGCCTGTCCGGCGGCCGGATCGTCGTCCGCCCGGACCGGGCCGCCGACCACCTCGCCGAGTACTCCACCATCGCGGGCAACACCATCGCCTACGGCGCCACCGGCGGCGAGCTGTTCCTGCGCGGCCGTACCGGTGAACGCTTCTGCGTCCGCAACTCCGGCGCGCTGGTCGTCTCCGAGGGCGTGGGCGACCACGGCTGCGAGTACATGACCGGCGGTCGCGCGGTCGTCCTCGGTCCGACCGGCCGCAACTTCGCCGCGGGCATGTCCGGCGGTGTCGCCTACGTCATCGACCTCGACCGCGACAACGTCAACAGCGGCAACGTCGAGTCGGTCGAGGCGCTGGACGACACCGACAGGCAGTGGCTGCACGACGTGGTGCGCCGCCACGCCGAGGAGACCGGCTCGACGGTCGCCGAGAAGCTGCTCGCCGACTGGGACACGGCCGTGGAACGCTTCAGCAAGATCATTCCCAGCACGTACAAGGCAGTGCTCGCCGCCAAGGACGCCGCCGAGCGAGCCGGTCTGTCCCAGACCGAGATCACCGAGAAGATGATGGAGGCGGCGATCAATGGCTGACCCGAAGGGCTTCCTGAACCACGGCCGTGAGGTCGCTGAGACCCGCCCCGTCACCGAGCGGGTCAAGGACTGGAACGAGGTCTACGTCCCCGGCTCCCTGCTGCCGATCATCAGCAAGCAGGCCAGCCGCTGCATGGACTGCGGCATCCCGTTCTGCCACAACGGCTGTCCGCTGGGCAACCTGATCCCCGAGTGGAACGACTACGCCTACCGCGAGGACTGGGGCGCCGCCTCCGAGCGGCTGCACGCGACCAACAACTTCCCGGAGTTCACCGGTCGCCTCTGCCCGGCCCCCTGCGAGTCGGCGTGCGTGCTCGGCATCAACCAGCCGCCGGTCACCATCAAGAACGTCGAGGTCTCGATCATCGACAAGGCGTGGGAGACCGGGGACGTCGCCCCGCAGATCCCCGAGCGCCTGTCCGGCAAGACGGTCGCGGTCATCGGCTCCGGTCCCGCCGGTCTGGCCGCCGCCCAGCAGCTGACCCGGGCCGGCCACACCGTCGCCGTCTACGAGCGCGCGGACCGCGTCGGCGGCCTCCTGCGGTACGGCATCCCCGAGTTCAAGATGGAGAAGCGGCACATCAACCGCCGTATCGAGCAGATGCGCGCGGAGGGCACCCGGTTCCGCACCGGTGTGGAGGTCGGGCGCGACATCAACGCCCGCGACCTGAAGAAGCGGTACGACGCGATCGTGATCGCCGCCGGTTCCACCACCGCGCGCGACCTGCCGGTGCCGGGCCGCGAGCTCAAGGGCGTCTACCAGGCGATGGAGTACCTGCCTCTGGCCAACAAGGTCCAGGAGGGCGACTACGTCACCACGCCGATCTCGGCCGAGGGCAAGCACGTCGTCGTCATCGGCGGCGGCGACACCGGCGCGGACTGCGTGGGCACCGCCCACCGCCAGGGCGCGGCCTCCGTCACCCAGCTGGAGATCATGCCCCGCCCGAACGACGAGCGGCACCCCGCCAGCCAGCCCTGGCCGACCTTCCCCCTGCTCTACAAGGTCACCAGCGCGCACGAGGAGGGCGGCGAGCGGGTCTACTCCGTCTCCACCACCCACTTCGAGGGCGACGAGGACGGCAACGTGCAGTGGCTGCACCTCACCGAGGTGGAGTTCATCGACGGCAAGCTCACCCCCAGGCCGGGCACCGAGCGCAGGATCCCCGCGCAGCTTGTCACCCTCGCCATGGGATTCACCGGCACCGACCGGGAGAACGGCCTGGTCGAGCAGTTCGGCCTGGACCTCGACGAACGCGGTAACATCGCCCGCGACGCCGACTTCCAGACCAACGTGCCGGGTGTGTTCGTCGCCGGCGACGCCGGCCGCGGCCAGTCCCTGATCGTGTGGGCGATCGCGGAAGGCCGCTCGGCCGCCCGCGGGGTCGACCGCTTCCTGACCGGAGCCAGCGACCTGCCGGCCCCGATCCGCCCGACGGACCGCGCCCTGGCGGTCTGACGGCACACCTGAAGACGTCCCGTACAACGGCGTACGGAACACTGACGACGCCTGCCCCGTCCCCGACCGGACCCGGGCAGGCGTCGTCGCATGTCCGCACGCCGAGGGGGAGCCATGGCCGCGATCAGTCTGCGCAAGGTGGAGGAGAGCGCGCCCGCGCTCGCCGGCGCCTACCGGTCGGCGGGGGTGTCCCTGCGCAAGCACGGCCTGGACGGGCTGCGGGCCGCCGTCTACCTCGTGGTGGACCACTCGGGCTCGATGCGGCCGTACTACCGGGACGGCAGCGTGCAGGCCCTCGCCGACCGGGTGCTGGGGCTCTCCGCGCACCTGGACGACGACGGGTGCGTGCCCGTGGTGTTCTTCTCCACGGACGTCGACGCGGTCACCGACATCGCCCTCGACGGCCACGCGGGCCGCATCGAGCGCATCACGGCCGGCCTCGGACACATGGGCAGGACCAACTACCACCTGGCCATGGACGCCGTCATCGACCACTATCTGGACAGTGGTGCGGCCGACCCCGCCCTCGTCGTCTTCCAGACCGACGGCGGCCCGACCAGCAAGCTCGCCGCCGAACGATATCTGTGCAAGGCCGCCCGGCTGCCGCTGTTCTGGCAGTTCGTCGGCTTCGGCGACCCGGACAGCCGGCAGTTCGAGTTCCTGCGGAGGCTGGACGACCTGCCGGTGCCCGGCAGACGGATCGTGGACAACGCCGGTTTCTTCCACGCGGGCCGCGACCCGCGCCGGCTGCGCGACGCCGAGCTGTACGACCGGCTCGTCGGCGCGTTCCCGGCGTGGCTGTCGGCCGCACGGGCCGCGGGCGTCGTGCCCGGTGCACCGGCGGACCCGGCCGCCTCCTAGAGCCCCGCAGCCAGCACCAGGTCCCGGCACTGCTGCGGGGTGCCCCACGCCGCGTGCAGGGCGCGTGCCTTGGTCAGCCACAGGGACAGGTCGTACTCCGCTGTGTAGCCGATCGCGCCGTGCAGGTGCAGGGCCGTGCGGGCCGTCCGGTAGGCCGCCTCGCACGCCGTGAGCTTGGCGGCGGCCACCTCGGCCGGGCGCATCGACACCGCCGCGCCGAAGACCAGGGGGCGGGCGAACTCCAGGGCCGTCTTCGCGTCCGCCAGCCGGTGTCCGACGGCCTGGAAGGAGCCGATGGGAACCCCGAACTGCGTGCGCCGCCGGACGTGGGCGACGGTCCGGTCGAGCAGGGCGAGGCCGGTGCCGAGGGCCTGGGCGGCGGTGGCCAGGCGGATCCAGGCGAGGGCCCGGTCGTACGGCGCGTCCCGGCACAGGAGGTCACCGGCGGGGGAGAGGCGGGTCAGCCGGCGGGCCGGGTCCAGGGAGCGGCGCACCGGACCCGGGTCCGCCGCGCGGTACAGGCCGTCGGGGGCCGGGCACAGGCGCAGCGAGGCCGCGTCGCCGTCGACGGCGTAACCGCCGGGCGCCGCCACCGTCGCCAGGTCCGCGCCGGCCGCGAGCCCGGGCAGGAACCGCCGGGCCAGCGGGGGCTCCCCGAGGAGTACGGCCGCCCCGACCGTCTCCGCGAGCGGCCCGGGCACCGCGTGCCGGCCCAGCTCCACGAAGGCCACGGCGAGGTCCACCGGCAGCAGGCCCAGCCCGCCGTACCCCTGCGGTACCGCCAGTGCGAACACCCCCGCCCCGGCGAGACGCGACCACAGGGCGCGCCCGGGCGCGTGGTCGCCGCGGCTCCAGGCCCGGATCACCGCCGGGGTGTCCGCGGCGGTGAGCATCGCGTGCAGCGCGTCGGCGAAGGCGCGCTGCTCGGCGTCGAGGGCGAAGTGCATCAGCGGCGCCCCTTCGGCAGGCCGAGCAGCCGCTCGGCGACGATGTTCCGCTGGATCTCGTTGGTGCCCGCGTAGATCGGGCCGGCCAGCGCGAAGACGTACCCCTCGGACCAGGCGCCGTCGGCGAGTTCGCCCTCCGCGCCCAGCAGGTCGAGCGCCGTCTCGTGCAGCGCGAGGTCCAGCTCGGACCAGAAGACCTTGTTCATGCTGGACTCCGGGCCGAGCCGGCCGCCGTCCAGGATCCGCGAGGCGGCGGCGTAGGCGAACAACTGGTAGGCGCGGGCCCCGATCACGGCGTCGGCGACCCGGGCCCGGGCGTGCTCGGGCGATCCCTGGGCCCGCCACAGCTCGCGCAGCCGCGCGGCGGCGGCCAGGAAGCGGCCGGGGGAGCGCAGGGTGAGCCCGCGTTCGTCGCCCGTCGTGGACATCGCGATCCGCCAGCCCTGGCCCGGCTCCCCGATCACGTCCTCGTCCGGGACGAACACGTCGTCCAGGAACAGTTCGGCGAAGGCCGGCTTGCCGTCCAGGCGGCCGATCGGACGGACGGTGACGCCGGGGGCCCGCAGGTCGAACATCAGGTACGTCAGCCCCTGGTGCGGTGCGGATGCCGCCGCCTCGCTGCGGAACAGGCCGAAGGCGCGGTCGGCGAACGCGGCGCGCGAGGACCAGGTCTTCTGCCCGCGCAACCGCCAGCCGCCGTTCGCGCGCACCGCCCGGGAAGTCAGCGCGGCCAGGTCCGAGCCCGCCTCCGGCTCGGACCAGGCCTGCGCCCAGACCACCTCGCCGGTGGCCATCGGCGGCAGCACGCGCGCGCGTTGCTCCGGCGTGCCGTACGCGAACAGCGTCGGCGCGAGCAGGCCGACGCCGTTCTGGCCGACCCGGCCGGGCGCGCCCGCCGCCCAGTACTCCTCCTCGAACACCAGCCAGCGCAGCAGGCCCGCGTCCCGCCCGCCGTACCGCCGCGGCCACGACACCACCGACCAGCGGTCCGCGGCCAGTTCGGCCTCCCACGCGCGGTGGGCCGCGAAGCCCTCCGCCGTCTCCAGGGACGGCAGCGGCACGCGCGGGACGTGCGCGCGCAGCCAGGCCCGGGCCTCGGCACGGAACTCCTCGTCGGCCGGGGAGTGGGTCAGGTCCACGGGCGCCGCCTTCCTGCCGTGCCGGTCACCTTCCCTAACAAGTGTTTGGTAGGTTAGCGTGGCCCCATGACAGGCGTCGAGAGCCCGGCCTACGTCCCCGGGCACGGACTGCTGCGCGGGCGCACCGCCGTCGTCACCGCGGCGGCCGGCACCGGCATCGGGGGCGCCACCGCGCGCCGCTTCCTGGAGGAGGGCGCCCGGGTGCTGATCAGCGACGCCCACCCGCGCCGGCTGAAGGAGCAGGAGGCCGAACTGGGCCGGCGGTTCCCCGGCGCGGTCGCCGCACTGCCCTGCGACGTCACCGACGAGACCCAGGTACGGGCCCTGTTCGACGCGGCCGCCGCCGCCCACGGACGGCTGGACGTCGTCGTCAACAACGCCGGACTCGGCGGCACGGCGGACCTCGTCGACATGACCGACGAGCAGTGGTCCCGCGTGCTGGACGTCACCCTGAACGGCACCTTCCGCTGCACCCGCGCCGCCCTGCGCGCCCTGCGCGGCACCGGCGGCGGTGTCATCGTCAACAACGCCTCCGTCGTCGGCTGGCGCGCCCAGGCCGGACAGGCCCACTACGCCGCCGCCAAGGCCGGCGTGATGGCGCTGACCCGGTGCGCGGCCATGGAGGCCGCCGCCTACGGCGTGCGCGTCAACGCCGTCGCCCCCAGCCTCGCCATGCACCCGCACCTGGCGAAGGTCACCTCCGCCGGACTTCTCGCCGAACTCACCGAACGGGAGGCCTACGGACGGTACGCCGAGCCCTGGGAGGTGGCCAACGTGATCGTCTTCCTCGCCTCCGGCTACTCCTCCTACATGACCGGCGAGGTCGTCGCCGTCAGCAGCCAGCACCCCTGAGCAGCGGAGCAGACCACAATGGGTGCGTGCCGACCAAGAAGAAGCCCCAGGTGACCGCGGCAGCGGCCCGGCGCGGCGAACTCCTCAACACCGCAGCCGAGGTCTTCGCCGAGCACGGCTACAACGCCACCACCGTCCGCCGGATCGCCGACCACGCCGGAATGCTCGCGGGCAGCCTCTACTACCACTTCGACTCCAAGGAATCGATGCTCGAGGAGATCCTGCGGACCTTCCTCGACGAACTCTGGGACGGCTACGACTCCGTCCTCGCCGCCGGACTCGCACCCCGCGAGACGCTCCAGGCCCTGGTCACCGAGTCCTTCCGGGAGATCGACCGGCACCGCGCCGCCGTCGCGATCTACCAGAAGGAGAGCAGGCAGCTCGCCGCCCAGGACCGGTTCGCCTTCCTCGCCGAGTCCCAGCGCCGGTTCGAGAAGGCGTGGCTGAGCACGCTGGAACGCGGGGTCGCCGAACGGGCCTTCCGCGCGGACCTCGACGTCCGGCTCACCTACCGCTTCGTCCGCGACACCGTGTGGGTCGCCGCCTCCTGGTACCGGCCCGGCGGCAAGCACAGCCCCGAAGAGATCGCCCGCCAGTACCTCTCCATGGTCCTGGACGGGATCGCCGTACGCGAATGACCCCTTTCCTCAAGCGGGAGTTGCCATGGCCGAGGCCTACATCGTCGAAGCGGTCCGCACACCGGTCGGACGGCGCGGGGGAGGACTGAGCACCGTCCACCCGGCCGACCTGGGCGCCCGGGTGCTCACCGCGCTGGTGGAACGCTCCGGGATCGACCCGGCCGCCGTGGACGACGTGGTCTTCGGCTGCCTGGACACGGTCGGACCCCAGGCCGGCGACATCGCCCGCACCTGCTGGCTGGCGGCCGGCCTCCCCGAGGAGGTGCCCGGCGTCACCGTCGACCGGCAGTGCGGCTCCTCCCAGCAGGCCGTGCACTTCGCCGCGCAGGCCGTGCTGTCCGGCACCCAGGACCTGGTCGTCGCCGGCGGCGTGCAGAACATGTCCCAGGTCCCCATCGCCTTCGCCTCCCGGCAGGCCGCCGTCCCCCTCGGCCTGACCGACGGCCCCTTCCTCGGCAGCACCGGCTGGCGCGCCCGGTACGGCGACCGGCCCGTCAACCAGTTCGCCGGCGCCGAGACGATCGCCGCCCAATGGGGCATCGGACGCGCCGAACAGGAGGAGTTCGCCCTGCGCTCGCACCGGCGCGCGATCTGGGCGATCGACACCGGCCGCTTCGACCGCGAGACCGTCCCCTGCGGCGAGGCCACCGTGGACGAGGGCCCGCGCCGGGACACCTCCCTGGAGAAGATGGCCCTGTTACGGCCCGTCCTCGACGGCGGCACCGTCACCGCGGCCTGCTCCTCCCAGGTCTCCGACGGGGCCGCGGCCCTGCTGCTCGCCTCCGAACGGGCGGTCCGGGACCACGGGCTGCGCCCGCGTGCCCGCGTCCACCACCTCTCCGCGCGCGGCGAGGACCCCATCCGCATGCTCACCGCGCCCATCCCGGCCACCGCGCACGCCCTGAAGAAGACCGGCCTGACCCTCGACGCCATCGACCTCGTGGAGATCAACGAGGCCTTCGCGCCGGTCGTCCTCGCGTGGCTGAAGGAGACCGGCGCCGACCCCGCCAAGGTCAACGTCAACGGCGGCGCCATCGCCCTCGGCCACCCCCTCGGCGCCACCGGCGCCCGGCTGATGACCACCCTGCTGCACGAACTGGAACGCACCGGCGGCCGCTACGGCCTGCAGACCATGTGTGAGGGCGGCGGTCAGGCCAACGTCACGATCATCGAACGGCTCTGACCGCCCGGGCGACCGTGGCGGGGCTCGGTGGGGGAGGGGGCGAGCCGCCGTGGCCGGCGGGGGCGGCCGGGGGGGGTGAGCGGCTGTGGCCGAGGGGACGGACGCGGCCCCTGACCGTCACCGGTCCGCGCCCGGTCCGGCCGGTCTAGTCGGTCCGGTCGGTCCGGTCGGTCCGGTCGGTCCGGTCAATCCGGTCAGTACCTCCTCCGCCTCCCGCATGATCCGCTCCACCAGCTCCGCGCACGAGGGCAGGTCGTCGATCACCCCGGCGACCTGCCCGGCCGCCATCACCCCCAGATCCGTACGGCCGTCCACCATCGCCGACTTCAACAGCATCGGCGTGTTGGCGGCGAGCAGCACCTGGCTCCACGACAGCTCCTTGCCGTGCCGCAGAGCGAGGCCGTCACGGACCACCTGCCGCCAGGTCAGCCCCGACAGCCGCCGGAACCCGGCCGCCCGTCGCACCGCGTGCGCGAAGGCACGCACCCGGCCCGACCGCTCCAGCGCCGCCACCAGATCGGAGCGCAGCATCCGGTGCGGCAGGCCGTCCACCGCCCGGGTCACCGTGACGTCCCCGACCGTCGCCGCCAGATAACGGGCCTTCACCGCGTCCGGCACGGTCGAGTCGGAGGTGAGCAGGAACCGCGTGCCCATCGCCACCCCGGCCGCCCCGTACGCCAGCGCCGCGACCAGGCCCCGCCCGTCGAAGAAGCCGCCCGCCGCCACCACCGGTATCCGCACCGCGTCGACCACCTGCGGCAACAGCACACTCGTCGCCACCTCACCGGTGTGCCCGCCGCCCTCGCCGCCCTGCACCAGCACCGCGTCCGCGCCCCAGGCCGCCACCTTCTCGGCGTGCCGCCTCGCCCCGACGGACGGCATCACCACCACGCCCGCCGCCTTCAGCTCGGCGATCAGGCCGGGGGAGGGGGCCAGGGCGAAGGAGGCCACCCGCACGCCCTCCTCCAGCAGGATCCGCACCCGGTCCGATGCGTCACCCGCGTCGGCCCGGAGGTTCACCCCGAACGGCGCGCCGGTGCGGGAGCGCACCTCCCTGATGGCGTCCCGCAGCTGATCCGGCGTCATCGTCGCGGAGGCCAGGATGCCGAGGGCCCCGGCGTCCGCCGCCGCCGACACCAGGCGGGGCCCGGCCACCCAGCCCATCCCGGTCTGCACGACCGGATGGCGGACCCCGACCAGCCGGGTGAACGCGGTCTCCATCAGCCCCCCGCCCCCTGCGGCACCTCGCGCGTGCGCGCCCCCTCCGGATCCAGCACCTTGCGGATCAGCTCCAGCTCCGCCGCCCCGGGCTCCCGGGTGTACGGCACCTCGTCGGGCGCGGCCAGTTCGAACCCCGTCGCCTCCCGCACCTGCGCCACGCTCGACCCCGGGTGCACCGAGACCAGCCGCATGCAGTGGTCGGGGGTCGCGAAGTCCAGGACGGCGAGATCGGTGACGACCCGGACGATGCGATGGAACCGGGCCGCGGCAACCAGGCCGGCCGCCCGGTCGTACCCCACCCCGCACACCATGTCCACCCGTTCCACGAACACCCGGCGGGAGTGTCTCGGGACCCAGTAACTCGTCGGGTTGTTCAGCGTGTTCAGCGGTGCCCCGCGCACCCCGAGGAGCTGTCTGCGGGGACGGGACCAGTCGCCGACGCAGGAGATGTTCTGATTGCCGTACCGGTCGAGCTGGCTCGCGCCCATCATCACGTGCCGCCGGCCGCCCGCCACCAGCTCCAGGTGCTGCCGGTAGGGCAGCCAGCCCTCCGGGGTGCCGTCCGGGCGCACCAGCAGGGCCTCGCCGTCGGTCAGCAGCAGGTCCGGCGCGAAGGTCAGCCGGGCCAGCCGCGCGCCCAGCGACGGGATCAGGCCCATCGGGCTCGCCAGGACCTCCCCGGCGCCGCGCCAGGCCTCCGCGCAGGCGATCACGCAGTACTCGGCACGGGTGGCGCTCACCGCTCCGACTCCGTCCGCCGGCCCCGGACCGCCGCCCGGTAGCCGGCCTCGTCCTCGCCGAGGAAGCGCGCGGCGAACTGCGGCCAGGGCGTGGTCGCGTAACACCGCTGGAACTCCTCGTCCCGGCCGTACTCCGGGGCGCAGGAGGTGAAGTGCGCGCCCATCGGCGCCTCCACCACACCCGTCACCGCGAGCCGCTTCAGGAGCAGCGACTGCGGACCGGCCGCCTCGGTCAGCTCCGCCGTTTCCACGATCCGTTCGCAGGAGACGTAGGCCGCGTCCGCCGCCTCGCAGAACAGGTCGTCGAAGTACGGGTCGGGACCCAGGCACTGGCCGTTGCCCAGCCGGTCGGCACGGTGGACGTGCACCAGGGCCGCGTCCAGCCGCAGCGCGGGCATCGCCACCAGTGTCTCCCCGTCCGCGTACGGCGACGTCACCGTCCTCAGGCCCGGGTTGACCCGCATGACGTCCGAGCCGATCCCCGCCCGCACCGGCAGGAAGGGCAGGCGCTGCGCCGCCGCGCGCAGCCCGCACTGGAACATGCCCTCGTCGACCTCCGTCAGCTCCAGGCCGCCGCGCTCGCGCGCCGCCCGGTAGTGCGGTTCCAGCGGAACGGAGTCCAGGGTCACGAACGCGGTGACCAGCCTGCGGATCCGGCCGGCGGCGGCCAGCATGCCGACGTCCGGACCGCCGTACGCCACGACCGTCAGATCGCCGATGCCGGACCGCAGCAGCGCCCGGACCAGCGCCATCGGTTTGCGGCGCGAGCCCCAGCCGCCGATACCGAGGGTCATCCCGCTCGCCAGCCGGGACACCACCTCCTCGGCGGTCATCGTCTTGTCGGCCATCTACGCCCCCTCCTCCTCCCGCCGTCCGAACGTGTCACGTACCCGGCCGGCCAAGCCGCTGAGGTTGGCCTCGAAGGTGAAGCCCTGCTCGAAGCGGTAGCTGCGGCGCACGTCGACCGGATCGATGCCGTTGATGGCGGCCTTGGCCATGCGCAGCAGCCGTCCGTCCTTCGCGGCGATCTGCCGGGCCAGCTCCAGCGCCGCCCCCGGCAGCTGCGCGCGCGGCACCACCCGCCACACCGAGCCGTGCGCGTGCAGCTCGGCGGCGCTCGCCGTGCGGCCGGTGTAGTACAGCGCGCGCATCAGGTGCTGCGGGACCAGCCGGGCCAGATGGGTCGCCGCGCCCAGGGCGCCCCGGTCCAGCTCGGGCAGCCCGAAGACCGCGTCCTCGCCGGCCACCACCGCGTCCGCGTTGCCCACCAGGCCTATCCCGCCGCCCAGGCAGAAACCCTGCACCGCCGCGACCACCGGTGTCTCGCACTCGTAGACCGCCGCGAAGGCCTGGGCGCAGCCCCGGTTGGCGCCGATCAGGGCCTCCTGGCCGGCCGTCCGTATCTCCTTGATGTCCACGCCCGCGTTGAACCCCCGCCCCTCGGCGGCCAGGATCACGCAGCGGGTCCCCGGGTCCCGGCCGGCCGCGCGGACGGCGTCGGCCAGCGCGAACCAGCCGCGCACCGGCAGCGCGTTGACCGGCGGGTAGTCGACGGTGACTACGGAAATCCCGTTTTCCGGGGACGAGCAGGAGACACCCATGGGCGCATCAGCTACCTTTCCACCAAACATTTGTTAGGTGTGAGGCTTCGAAGCTAGCAGTCGCCACGGACGAGCGGGAGGCCCTGTGGACAAGGCACCTGTGGACGACACGCCTGGGGACGACACGCCTGTGGACAGAGCGTCCGGGGACACCTCGCTGCGCGGCAGCACCGTCGTGGTCACCGGCGGGACCCGGGGAGTGGGCGCGGGGATCGCCCGGGCCTTCGCGGACGCGGGCGCCCGGGTCCTGGCCTGCGCCCGCCGGCCGCCCGAACAGCCGCCCCACGGTGTGGAGTTCGCACCCCTGGACCTGCGCGACCCGCCCGCCGTGCGCGCCTTCTTCGCCGCGCTGCCCCGGCTGGACGTGCTGGTCAACAACGCGGGCGGCACTCCGTACCGGCGCCTCGCCGACGCCGACGCCGAACAGCACGCCAGGGTCGTCGAGCTGAACCTGATCACGCCGCTCACCGCGTCCCTCGCCGCCCACGCCCACCTGCGGCGCAGCAGGGGCTCGATCGTGATGGTCGGCAGCGTCAGCGGGGGCCGCCCCTCACCGGGCTCGGCCGCCTACGGCGCGGCCAAGGCGGGGCTCACGAACCTGGCCGCCTCCATGGCCGTGGAGTGGGCGCCGGAGGTCCGGGTCAACACCCTCGTCGTCGGCATGGTCCACACCGGCCTGGCCCACCTGCACTACGGCGGCCCCGACGGCATCGCCGCCGTCTCCCGCACCGTCCCGCTGGGCCGCCTGGCCGTCCCTGCCGACATCGGCGCCGCCGCCGTCTTCCTCGCCTCCGACGCCGCCGCCTACATCAGCGGGGCGAGCCTGCACGTGCACGGAGGCGGGGAACGGCCCGCCTTCCTGGACGCCGCCACCGCCGGACCCGGCGGCTCCCGCCGAGCCCCGACCACCGACAGGGAGAGCTGAGATGGACCTGCCCCCGGCAACGAGCGGAATCTGTTCGGGCCGGGTCGTGGCCGTCACCGGAGCCGGTCGCGGGCTCGGCCGGGCACACGCCCTCGCCTTCGCGGCCGAGGGCGCCCGAGTGGTCGTCAACGACCTCGGCGTCGCGCCGGACGGCGCTCCGGGCGCCGGGCGGCCGGCGCACGCCGTCGCGGCGCAGATCAGGGCGGCGGGCGGTGACGCGGTCGCCCACGACGCCGACATCGCGACCGACGCCGGCGCGGCCGGCCTGGTCCGCACCGCCGTGGAGACCTACGGCCGGCTCGACACCCTCGTCAGCAACGCCGGTTTCCTGCGCGACCGCATGCTGGTCAACCTGGACGAGGACGACTGGGACGCCGTGATCCGCGTCCACCTCAAAGGGCACTTCCTGCCGCTGAAGCACGCCGCCGCGTACTGGCGCGCCGAGACCAAGGCCGGCCGCACCCCGGTGGCCCGGGTCGTCCACACCAGCAGCGGGGCCGGCCTGCTCGGCTCCATCGGGCAGGGCAACTACAGCGCGGCGAAGGCCGGGATCGTCGGCCTCACCCTGGTGGCGGCGGCGGAACTGGCCCGCTACGGCGTCCAGGTCAACGCCGTCGCACCGGCCGCCCGCACCCGCATGACGGAACGTACCTTCGCCACGGCCATGACCGCACCGGCCACCGGTTTCGACGCCATGGCGCCCGAGAACGTCTCCCCGCTGGTGGTCTGGCTCGGCTCGGCCGGCAGCGCGGGGGTGACCGGCCGGGTGTTCGAGGCGGAGGGCGGCCGGATCACCGTCATGGAGGGCTGGCGCCCCGGCCCCAGCGCCGACAGCGGAGCCCGCCGGACACCGGCCGAGGCGGGGGAGACGGCCCGCCGGCTGCTGGCCCGGGCCGAGCCGCCCGGCCGGGTGTACGGGGCGTAGGCACCCTGGGCCACCCCTGCCGGGAACGTGCGCGACGGGCGAGCACGACCTGGACGACCCGGACCGGGACCGGTACGGGCGAACCCTTACGTGTCGCACTCCAGCACCGTCCGGCACAGCCCGCACCGCGCCCGTACCCGCCCCCGCACGGGCACCCTGATCCGCTGGTGGCAGGTCGGACACGGGAAGCACACCCGGAGCCGGCCGCCGCTGTCGGGGGCGAAGCTGTAGCCGGCCGTCGGTGCGACGGCATCGGCGCCGGCGCCTGCGTGCCGGCGGTCGTGGGCGTAACGGCGGCGGCCCGCCCAGCCGGCCCCGGTCAGCGGCGGCTGCTGCCCGTCCCGGCGGGCCAGGTCCGAGCCTTTGGCGTAGGCGGCGTAGGCCTGCGGGCTGGTGAACCACAGCGACGGGTCCTCGCCGAACAGCAGCGCCCGCTTGGCCAGGACGTAGCCGAACTCCTCCGGGGTGAGATAGCCGAGTTTCTGGGAGGACACGCCGTCCTCGCGATAGGCGTCCAGCAGCAGCCAGCCCGCGCCCAGGTAGGCCGTCGCCGTGTCGGTCAGGATCTCGTTCTGCGCCGTCGTGGGGAAGGCCAGGTCCAAGCGGTGCAGGTAGACGTGCGCCACCTCGTGCGCGAGGGCCGCGCCGATGTCCCCGCGGTGGGTGCGGAACCGGTCGTTCAGCTCCACGAAATACTCCGGCCCCGCCGCCAGTTCGACGTTCGCCGCGTGGGTCATCTCCCGGAAACCGACGATCAGCCGCGCGTCCGGCAGCCGGAAGTGCCGCACGATCTCCCGGGCCACCCGCTGCGCGCCCAGGTGCAGGTCGTCGGTGTCGCAGAAGGCCACGTCGGCGGGGGGCACACTGACGGAGAACGTCTCGATGGTGTCGCGCGACAACCGCCGGTACAGCGCGGTGACGGCGGCCCGCACCGTCTCCAGGTGCGGGTAGCCGTGCTGCACCGGTCCGCCGTTCGCCACGTCGGCACCCCCAAAGACGCCGGAACTCCTCTCCACTGTAGGCGGAGGTGCGGTGCAGTGGGCTGAGGTGCGGTGCAGTGCAGTGCGCTGCGGTGCGCTGCGGTGCGCTGCGGTGCGCTGCGGTGCGCTGCGGTGCGTCGCGGCGTGGACGGTCCCGCCCCGCCCCGCCCGGCCCCCTCGGCCGCATCTCACCCCGCCCGCGGTCCGCCCTGCTGATCCACTCCCCGGACACCCCGTGGGAACAGGCACCAGGAACGCATAGGGTGAGCCCCCATGACCACCAGCAACACCGGCCACGGTGCCGTCGACCCCGAGGTCCGCCAGGAACTGGAGCAGCTGCGCGACAGCATCGACAACATCGACGCGGCCGTCGTCCACATGCTCGCCGAGCGCTTCAAGTGCACCCAGCAGGTCGGCCGGCTCAAGGCACAGCACCAGCTGCCGCCCGCCGACCCGGCCCGCGAGGCCCGGCAGATCGAACGGCTGCGCAGCCTCGCCGAGAACGCCAAGCTCGACCCGGCGTTCGCCGAGAAGTTCCTGAACTTCATCATCGCCGAGGTGATCCGGCACCACGAGCGGATCGCCGAGGACACCCACAACGGGCACCCGGCGCACGACGCCTGAGTCCCGCCTCCGTCCAGGGCCGGCCCGGAGGCGCGCACAGGGGACAAAAGCCGTGTACCGATCCGCCCCTGTGCGCTGCCGGTCCCATCAGGCAGCATGTCCTGCATGTCCGTACTCACGCGCGACGAAGCGCAGCTCCGAGCACACTTCCTCGACGTGCACCACTACACGGTCGAACTGGACCTCACCACCGGTGCCGAGACCTTCGACTCCCGTACCGCGATCCGGTTCACCGCCCGGTCCGACGGGGACACGTTCGTCGAGATGAAGCCCGCCGAGCTGCGCAGCGTCACGCTCGACGGACGGCCGCTCGACCCGGAGTCGCTGTGCGAGGGCCGGCTGCCGCTGAAGAACCTCACCGCCGGCGCGCACGAACTGCGCCTCGACGCGGTCATGCGCTACTCCCGCACCGGCGAGGGCATGCACCGCTTCACCGACCCCAGCGACGGCGAGACGTACGTCTACACGCAGATGTTCATGGACGACGTCCAGCGCGTCTTCGCCGCCTTCGACCAGCCCGACCTCAAGGCCGTCTTCGAGGTCTCGGTCAGGGCGCCCGAGGACTGGACCGTCCTCGCCAACGGCGTCATCGAGCACCACGGCGACGGCCTCTGGCGGGCCGCGCCCACCCCGAGGATCTCCACCTACCTGGTCGCCGTCGCCGCCGGCCCCTGGCACTCGGTGCGCACCGAGCACCGCGGACTGCCCTTCGGCATCCACTGCCGCCGCTCGCTCGCACCCCACCTCGACACCGACGCCGAGGAGATCCTCGACGTCACGCGCGCGTGCTTCGACCGCTACCACGAGAAGTTCGAGGAGCCGTACCCCTTCGACTCCTACGACCAGGCGTTCGTCCCCGAGTTCAACGCCGGCGCCATGGAGAACCCCGGCCTGGTCACCTTCCGCGACGACTTCGTCTACCGCTCCGCCGTCACCGACACCGAACGGCAGACCCGCGCCATGGTCATCGCGCACGAGATGGCCCACATGTGGTTCGGCGACCTCGTCACCCTCAAGTGGTGGGACGACATCTGGCTGAACGAGTCCTTCGCCGAGTACATGGGCTACCAGACCACCGCCGAGGCCACCCGGTTCACCGACCCTTGGACCGAGTTCGGCGTCACCCGCAAGGCCTGGGGCTACGACGCCGACCAGCGGCCCACCACCCATCCGGTCGCCCCCGAGAACGTCGACGACACCGCCTCCGCCCTGCTCAACTTCGACGGCATCTCCTACGCCAAGGGCGCCTCCGCGCTGCGCCAGCTGGCCGCCTGGCTCGGCGAGAAGGACTTCCTCGCCGGCATCAACACCCACTTCAAGCGGCACCGGTTCGGCAACGCCACCCTCGCCGACTTCATCGACTCCCTCGCCTCCGCCACCGACCGCGACGTGCCCGGCTGGGCCGACCACTGGCTGCGCACCACCGGCGTCGACACGCTCACCCCGGTGATCGCCCCCGCCGGCGGCACCTGCACGCTGACCGCCGACCGCACCGGCAGCCGCCCGCACCGCCTGGGCGCCGGCCTGTACGACCACGACGTCGCCGGCGAAGGCCGGCTGGTGCTGCGCGAACGCGTCGACCTCGACGTCCCGCAGAACGCCCCCCAGCCCATCGGCAAGCCCCCCGCGCTGATCCTCCTCAACGACGGCGACATCACCTACGCCAAGATCCGCTTCGACGACGCGTCCTTCGAGACGGTCCGCACCGCCCTGTCCGGCCTGCCCAACCCCCTCAACCGCGCGGTCGTCTGGAACGCCCTCCGGGACGCCGTCCGCGACGGCGAACTCCCGCCCGCCGCCTACCTGGAGACCGCCCGCGCCCACCTGCCCCGCGAGACCGACCTGGCCGTCGCCCAGGGCGTCCTCGCCTTCGCCGCCGGCCAGCTCACCGACGAGTACCTCACCCCCGAGGACCGCCCGGCCGCCCTGGCCACCCTCACCTCCCTCTGCCGTGACCTGCTGCGGCGCACCGAGGACGGCGACCACCCCGGCCTGCGGCTGATCGCCGTACGCCACCTGATCGGCGTGGCCGCCCACCCCGAGACCATCGCCGCCTGGCTCGCCGACGGCACGGTGCCCGGCGGACCGGAACTCGACCCCGAGCTGCGCTGGCGCATCCTCGCGCGGCTCGCCGTGCTCGGCGCCACCGACGAGGACGCCATCGCCGCCGAGCTGGCGCGCGACCCCAGCGCCACCGGCCAGGAAGGCGCCGCCCGCTGCCGCGCCGCCCTGCCCGACCCGGCGGCCAAGCGCGCCGCCTGGGAGGCGATGTTCGACGGGGACGACCTGTCCAACTACCTGTTCACGGCCACCGCCCAGGGCTTCTGGCAGCCTGAACAGGCCGACCTGGTCCGCGCGTACGTGCCGCGTTTCTACACGGACGCCGTCGCCGTCGCCGCCCGCCGCGGCCCCGCCATCGCCGTGGCCGCCGGCCGCTGGGCCTTCCCGGCCCACGCCGTCGACGCCGAGAACCTGGCACTCGGCGAGGCATGCCTGCGCGACGCCGACCTCACCCCGGCCCTGCGCCGCACCCTCGCCGACCGCCTGGACGACCTCTCCCGCGCCCTGAACGTGCGCGACGGACAGCGGGAGCCGCAGGCACAGTAGAACGGCCCGGCTCCCACGGCCCGGGACGGCGCAGGTCTGCCGTCCCGGGGCGGTGCAGGTCTGCCGTCCCGGGGCGGCCCAGGACGCGGTCGGTCGCAGCGGCGCTGCGGCGGACCGGCCGGCGCCCCTAGGCTCGGACGGTCAGTGACCAACCGAGCACCGGAGGCAGCACCGTGATCGTAGTGACCGGCGCGACCGGCAACGTCGGCCGTGCCCTCGTCGACCGTCTCCTCGCCGCGGGAGCGCCCGTCCGGGCGCTCACCCGGGACCCGCGGCGGGCCGCGCTGCCCGGGCGGGCCCAAGTGGTGCCGTTCCGGCCGGATGACCCTGCCGCCCTGTTCACCGGCGCCACGAAACTCTTCCTCTACGCCCAGGCCGGCACCGCCCCGCTGCTCGCGGCGGCCCGCGAACACGGCGTGCGGCACGTCGTGCTGCTCTCCAGCGGCATCATCCAGGAGGGCGCCGACGACACCCACCCCATCCACCTCATGCACGCCACCGCCGAGCGGCAGGTCCGCGACAGCGGGCTCGACTGGACGTTCCTGCGTCCCAACGCCTTCGCCACCAACGCGCTCCAGTACGCCCCGCAGATCCGCGCGGGCGACACCGTCCGCGGCGTCTTCGCCGACGGCCTGTCCGCACCCATCCACGAGGACGACATCGCGGCCGTCGCCGAACGCGCCCTGCTGGACGGCGGTCACGAGGGCACCGCGCACCGGCTCACCGGCCCCGAGGCGACGAGCAACGCCGGCCAGGTCGAGGCGATCGGCGAGGCCCTCGGCCGGAAGCTGGCCTTCGTCGAGACCGACCCCGCCGAAGCGGGCCGGGAACTGTTCCCGCACGTGCCGCCGCAGCTGCTCGAACGCCTGCTGGAGACGTTCGCCGAGACCGTCGGCGTCCCCCCGGAGATCACCGGCACCGTGCGGGAGGTCACCGGCACCCCGGCCCGCACCTTCGCCCAGTGGGCCCGGGACCACGCCGACGACTTCCGGGCGTAGCCCCGGGCGGCACCCCCAACAGCTGCGCGGGACCGGGCAGTACACACTTTCGGGTTCCGTTCGCCGGGCTTCGGGGACACAGGGCCCCCTTCCGGTACAAGCTGGAACTCCACCCCCGAGCCGGACGCCCCGGGCCCGCGGCGGGTGCGCGAGCGGAGGAGGGTTCATGAGCACGCCACCCCTGGCCTCGGGTCCCGGCGGCCCCGACGCCCTGCGGCCCCTGCTCGCCACCGTGCTCGACGCGCTCGCGGCCGGCCGCCGCGAGCGCGGCGGACCCCTGCCCGCCGGCGGACCGGACGCCGTCGCCGCCCGCGTCGCCGACGCCCTCGGGGACGTGCTGCCGGACACCGGCGACCCGGACGCCCTGCGCGCCCTCGTGCACCTGCTCGCCGCGGGCGCCGCCGACCCCGCCGACCCGCTGTGCGCGGCCCACCTGCACGGCCCGCCGCTCGCCGTGGCCGCCGCCGCCGACCTCGCCGCGAGCGCCGTCAACCCGTCCCTGGACTCCTGGGACCAGGCCCCCGCAGCCTCCGCCCTGGAAGCCGCCGTCGCCCGCACCCTCGCCCGCACCGCGGGCCTCGCCGACGCCCTCGTCACCACCGGCGGCACCGAGTCCAACCAACTCGCCCTGCTGCTCGCCCGCGAAGCACACGGCGGCACCGTGCGCCTCGTCTGCGGCACGAACGCCCACCACTCCCTGCCCCGCGCCGCCTGGCTGCTCGGCCTGCCCGACCCGGTCCTGGTCCCCACCCCCCACGGCACCCTGGACCCGGCCGCCCTCGACGCGGCCCTCACCGCGCTCCCCGGCCCGCTGCTGGTCGCCGCCACCGCCGGCACCACCGACGCCGGCCTCATCGACCCGCTGCCCGAGATCGCCGGCCTGTGCACCGCCCACGGCGCCCGGCTGCACATCGACGCGGCCTACGGCGGCGGACTCCTCTTCAGCGACCGGCACCGCGACAAACTCGCCGGCCTCGAAGCCGCCCACACCCTCACGATCGACCTGCACAAACTCGGCTGGCAGCCGGTCGCCGCCGGACTCCTCGCCCTCGCCCGCCCGCACGAACGCGCCACCCTCCACCACCGCGCCGACTACCTGAACGCCGACGACGACACCGAAGCCGGACTCCCCGACCTGCTCGGCCGCTCCCTGCGCACCACCCGCCGCCCCGACATCCTGAAGATCGCCGTCACCCTCAAGACACTCGGCCGCCGCGGCCTCGGCGCCCTCACCGACCAGGTCTGCGCCCGGGCCCGCGAGTTCGCCGCACTCGTCGCGGAACACCCCGGCTTCGAGCTGTACGACCGGCCCGTCATCAGCACCGTCCTGTTCCGCCCGGCCGGAGCCGACGACCACACCGTGGCCGCCGTCCGCCGCAGACTGCTGCACGACGGCCGGGCCGTCCTCGGCCGCGCCCGGGCCGACGGCCGGCTCTGGCTCAAGGCCACCGTCCTCAACCCCCACACCCGGCCCGACGACCTGGCCCAGCTGCTCGAACTCGCCGAACTCGCCGAAGGAAACACCCCCGCATGACCCACCCCCCGGGCCACGACCCCGCCGCCCCACGCGACCTGGTCGGCATCGGCATCGGCCCCTGCAACCTCTCCCTCGCGGCCCTCGCCCACCCGCTCACCGGACTCGACACCGTCTTCTACGAACAGCGCCCCCGCTTCGACTGGCACCCCGGCATGCTCATCGAAGGCGCCACCATCCAAGTCCCCTACCTCGCCGACCTGGTGACCCTCGCCGACCCCACCAGCCCCTGGACCTTCCTCAACTACCTCAGGACACGCGAACGGCTCTTCCCCTTCTACTTCGCCGAACGCTTCCACATCCAGCGCGCCGAGTACGACGCCTACTGCCGCTGGGTCGCGCAATCCCTCCCCGGACTCCGCTTCCGCCACCAGGTCGACGCCGTCCGCTGGAACCCCGAACGGGACGTGTTCGAGGTCGACTACACCCAGCTCGACGCCCACGGCGAGGCCGAGGCCCTCGGCCGTACCCACACCCGCCACGTCGTCCTCGGCATCGGCACCGCACCCCACGTCCCCGACCCCCTGCGGCCCCTGGTGGACACCCCCGGCGTACCCGTCGTCCACGCCGCCGACTACCTCGACCACCGCGACAGCATCCTCGCCGCCGGCCACGTCACCGTCGTCGGCTCCGGACAGTCCGGCGCCGAGGTCTTCCTCGACCTGCTCCGGCACCGCCCGGCCGGCCGCGAGAAACTGCACTGGATCGGCCGGACCGAGGCGTTCGCGCCCATGGAGTACTCCAGACTCGGCCTGGAACACTTCACGCCCGACTACACACGCTACTTCCACGCCCTCGCCGAACCCGTCCGCGACCGGCTGACCACCGCCCAATGGCAACTGCACAAGGGCATCGACGCCGACACCCTCGCCGCCATCCACGACGAGCTGTACCGGCGCACCCTGGACGGCGGCTGGCCCGACACCGTCCTCACCCCCGGCGTCCGCGTCCGCACCGCCGGCCGCATCGCCACCACCAGGATCGAACTGCACCTGGAACACCTCCAGCAAGGCAGCCGCACCCGGCTCACCACCGACGCCGTCGTCCTCGCCACCGGCTACCGACAGCGCCCCCTCGACACCCTCCTCGCCGGACTCGACCCCTACATCCGCCGCGACAACAGCGAACGCCCCCGCGTCGACGAGGAGTTCCGCCTCGTCCTCGACCCCTCCGTCACCGGCTCGGTCTACGTCCAGAACGCCGAACTGCACACCCACGGCGTCGGCACCCCCGACCTCGGCCTGGCCGCCTGGCGCAGCGCCACCATCCTCAACTCCCTGACCGGCGAGGAACCGTATCCGCTGCCGCAGCGCACCGCCTTCACCACCTTCGGACTGGACCCGACCACCGCCCACGTGCCGCAGGCCAGACGACCGAAACGGCTCACCCCGCTCATCGAGGGCAGATGACCACCGGCGACACCCACCCCTTCGACGCGGGCGCGCACGTCAACGGCGCCGGCGCCCAGGCGGGCGCCGGCGCCGTCGGCCTGCCACTGCTGCGGCTCTAGAAGACCGGCTTGCCGTCGCGCACCAGCTTCCAGTCCACCGACGCGAAGTCCTTCGGGTCCAGCACCCCCTTCGCGGTCACCCACTCCGCGATCCGGGTACGGATCTCCGTCGACTCCGACCACAGCTCCTTCGCCGTGGCCACGTGCGGGAAGGCACCGCCGCCGTTGGCCCGGTAGTTGTTCACCGCGAGGACGAACTGCCGGGCATCGTCCAGCGGCGCCCCGCCGAAGGTCAGGTTCTTGATCCGCGACCCGGCCGGCTGGGCGATGTCGATGTCGTACGACAGACCCGAGACGTAGTCGTAGTTGTAGTCCGGACGGCCACCGGCGTTGGTCAGCTTCTCCACGTCCACCGCGGCGTCGGCGGCCGTCTGGACGTAGTACTCCGCCGAGTACTCCAGGTACGCCCGCACCTGGGCGCCCGTCAGCAACTTGGCCACCAGCGTGTTGTCGTACACGTACAGGCCCGACAGGTCCCGGATGGTGACGTCGCCCGCCGGGATCTGCGAGGTCCGGGAGAACGGCGAGGCCTGCGCGATCACCGGCAGCGAGGCGTACTCGGTACCCGCGAGCGCCGCCTTGACCACGTCCTCCTGCACCCTGGTGATCAGGTCGATGATCGGGGCGTCCTTGTAACGGGCCTCCACCGTCGTCAGGGTCTCGGTGGCCCGCCCCACGACCTGGTTCACGTACGCGACGACCTTGCGGTGCTCGTCGGTGAGCAACGCGGTGATCTTCGGGTCGTCGGCGACGGAGTTGGAGTTGCGCAGCGAGGCGGAGACCGACTCCACCTCCCAGCGGCCCTTGCTGAACACCAGCTCGATGTCGAACAGGGTCAGCCGCTCGGCGTAGCACAGCGGCTCGGACAGCACGACCGTCCGGCCGGTCTGCTCGTTGACGACCTTCAGCTCCGGGATCTCCACGTGCGCGTGCCCGACCAGGATCGCGTCGATCCCGGGCACCTGCCTGGCCACATTGGCCGCAGCGTTCTCCACGTACGGCACCTGGTCGCCGTACGACGACGTACCCGACGTACCCGAGTGCGCCGAGACGACGACCACGTCCGCGCCCATCGACCTGAGCTTCGGCACCCACTTCGCGGCCTGCTCCTCCAGGCCCGGGAACGCCAGCTTGCCCTGGACGTAGGCCTTGTCCCAGATCGCGATGCCCGGGTTGGTCAGGCCCAGCACGGCGACCTTCACCGGCTTGGCACCCGGCACGTGGAACGTCTTCATGAAGTACGGCGGGAAGGCCGGCTTCAGCGTCTTCGCGTCCACCGCGTTCGCACCGAGCAGCGGGAAGTCGAGCTGGTCCTCGAACTTCCGCAGCGTCTCGATGCCGTAGTTGAACTCGTGGTTCCCGAGGGCCGCCGCGTCGTACCCGATCGCGTTCATCGCCTGCGCCATCGGGTGCACCGGGCCGCCCTTGGCGGTGATCGGGTCGACCTTGGCGTAGTAGTAGGTCAGCGGGGTGCCCTGGATGGTGTCACCGGCGTCCAGCAGCAGGGTGTTGCAGCGGCCCTTCTCCTTGCGCACCTGCTCCACGAGGGTGGAGATCCGGGCGAGCCCCATCGCGTTGCCCGCCTTGTCGGCGTACTCCGCGTCCTTGAAGTAGTCCCAGTTGAAGACGTGCCCGTGCAGGTCGGTCGTGCCCATGACGGTCAGCGCGTACCGCTTCACCGGGTGCCCGGGCTTCGCGAGCGGAGCCGCCTCGGCCGCCGGAGCCGCCGCCGCGCCGGCGATCGCCACTCCCGCCCCGGTGGCGGCGGACTTCTTCAGGAACTTCCGGCGGTTCAACGGCATGTCTCGGTTCTCCTTGGCGGTGGTTGCACAACGCGCGTAGATTCTGACCTGAACATGACTTCCGGCAACAGGTACGGAAGGTTGCGATCTGGTGACCATCGCTCAGAGGAGCGGACCACCGCCCAATTCAACAGTTGTCAAAAAAGCCTTCGCCCAAAGTCCCTTGAGCAGTCATACGACGCCAATTCTCTACCCACGGGTAAGCCATAGGCTCGACCCATGCGCCGAGCGAAAATCGTCTGCACACTGGGGCCCGCCACCGACACGTACGACCAGATCAAAGCACTGGTCGAAGCCGGAATGGACGTCGCCCGCTTCAACCTCAGCCACGGCACCCACGCCGAACACGAGGAGCGCTACCGACACGTACGGAAAGCAGCCGACGAAACCGGCCGCAGCGTCGGAATCCTCGCCGACCTTCAGGGCCCGAAGATCCGGCTCGGCCGCTTCACCGAAGGACCCGTACTCCTTGAACGCGGCGACACCTTCACCATCACCGTCGAGGACGGCACCGAAGGCGACCGCCACCAGTGCGGCACCACCTACGCCGGCCTCGCCGCTGACGTCACCCCCGGCGAGCGCATCCTCGTCGACGACGGCAAGGTCAGCCTGGAGGTCACCGCCGTCGACGGCCCCCGCGTCCGCACCCGGGTACGCGAAGGCGGCATCGTCTCCGACCACAAGGGCCTCAACCTGCCCGGAGTCGCCGTCTCCGTCCCCGCCCTCTCCGAGAAGGACCGCGACGACCTGCGCTGGGCCCTGCGCACCGGCTTCGACATGATCGCCCTCTCCTTCGTCCGCAGCGGC
>NZ_BNBF01000012.1:83455-91149 GCF_014654935.1 Streptomyces capoamus | reverse complement strand
GACGACGCCGCCGACGTACACCGGATCATGGCCGACGAAGGCCGCCGCCTCCCGGTCATCGCCAAGATCGAGAAACCCCAGGCGGTCCAGAACCTCGACGGCATCGTCGCCGCCTTCGACGGCCTGATGGTCGCCCGCGGCGACCTCGGCGTCGAAATGCCCCTCGAACAGGTGCCCATCGTCCAGAAACGCGCCGTCGCCCTCGCCAAACGCAACGCCAAGCCGGTCATCGTCGCCACCCAGATGCTCGACTCGATGATCGACAACTCCCGGCCCACCCGCGCCGAAGCCTCCGACGTCGCCAACGCGGTCCTCGACGGCACCGACGCGGTCATGCTCTCCGGCGAGACCAGCGTCGGCAAATACCCGGTCGCGACCGTCCGCACCATGGCGAAGATCGTCGCAGCGGCCGAGGAGGACATGCTGGCCAAGGGACTGCCACCGCTGACCGACCGGAACAAACCCCGCACCCAGGGCGGCGCCGTCGCCCGGGCCGCCGCCGAAATGGGCGACTTCCTCGGTGCCCGGTTCCTGGTCGCATTCACCCAGTCCGGGGACACCGCCCGCCGCCTCTCCCGCTACCGCTCCCCGATCCCCCTCCTCGCCTTCACCCCGGAACCGGCCACCCGCTCCCAGCTCAGCCTCACCTGGGGCACGGAAACCTTCCTCGGCCCGCACGTCGACTCCACCGACGCCATGGTCGACCAGGTGGACGAACTGCTCCTGAAGTACGGCCGCTGCGAGAAGGGCGACGTGGTCGTGATCACGGCAGGCTCCCCGCCCGGCGTCTCCGGCTCGACCAACATGGTCAGGGTCCACCACATCGGCGAGGACGACAGCCCGAAGTAGCGGGGCCCCGGTCAGAACTTGGGGCCGACGTGGGCGTCCATGAGGGCGACGGAGGCTTTCCGGGCGACGGAGACCGTCATCGCCGCGCGGCTCTGGTTGAGCGTCTTCCACTCGACACCGACCTGGTTGAGGCTGTCGGTGAAGAGACGGACGATGTCGGTCGAGGTGTTGGTGAAGAAGTAGCGCGGATACTCGTACCGCTTCCGCTCACCGCCGACCGTCCGGGTCGTCCAGTTGGTGATGCGGCAGCCGTCCGAGTGGATGAGACCACGGATGAACTCCCAGGGGTGCGCGCGGACGATGGCCTGCTGCCAGGGTTCGAGCACGATGGGCCGCTCGTGCTTCTTGCCGGGGCCGTGCTGGGGGAAGAGGCAGGGCCAGTGCTTGCTCGTGCTGGTCACCGCTGCACAGCCTTGCTTGCGGACACGGAAGACGCTGTTGTCCGGGCGTACGGCGCGGAGTGCCGCCTCACACGCATCGATGATGCCTGGCCAGGCGTTGTCCAGAACGACGCGCATGATGTAGACGCCTCTGTGGTGAGCGTTGATGCAGCCGTCGCCGAGGTAGAGGCCGAGAAGGTAGGCGTAGGCGGCCTGATCCTGAGGCGGGCCGGGTACCTCTTGGCAGCGGGGGCAGGGCTTGCTCACGCGGTCCACCGGCTCGATGCGTGTCTGCCAGGCTCGGATCGCGTACCGGGAGACCCCCATCTCCCTGCTGACCGAGCTGAGGCTGCGCCCCTGGGCAACCAGCGCGACCGCTCGCTTGCGTGTGCTGATGTCGTACACGTGCACACTCTGCGTGAGCGGTCGTCTCGACACGCAGTGAAAAGCGGATGTTCACGAGAACGAGAACATCCGCTTCAGAAGCTGACCTTGCAATCGAAGGAAAAGTGCCCCGGGTCGGACTCGAACCGACACTGTATGGGTTTTGAATCCATCGCCTGCTGCCAATTGGGCTACCGGGGCTCGCAGAATCCAAGGTCTTCCCGGACCCTCCGCGCGTCCACCTTACCGTAGCTAGGTAGGCTCTTGTCAGCAGTACCCCTGCCCTGAACGAGGAGCCCCAGTGACCCCCGAGTCGCCCCAGCCCGTAGACGTGTCCGACGACGACAAGTCGCACGTGCCTCCGCTGACGACCCGTGTCGTCATCGCCGAGGACGAGGCACTGATCCGGCTCGACCTGAAAGAGATGCTGGAGGAGGAGGGGTACACCGTCGTCGGCGAGGCCGGGGACGGCGAGCAGGCCGTCGAGCTGGCCCGGGAGCACAAGCCGGACCTGGTCATCCTGGACGTGAAGATGCCCAAGCTGGACGGCATCTCCGCGGCCGAGAAGATCGCCGAGGAGTCCATCGCGCCGGTGCTGATGCTCACCGCCTTCTCGCAGCGCGACCTCGTGGAGCGGGCCCGGGACGCCGGTGCCATGGCATACCTGGTGAAGCCGTTCAGCAAGAGCGACGTCGTGCCGGCGATCGAGATGGCCGTCTCCCGGTTCACGGAGCTGAAGCAGCTGGAGAAGGAGGTCGCCGACCTCAGCCAGCGGCTGGAGACCCGCAAGCTGGTGGACCGGGCGAAGTCGGTCCTGCAGACGGAGTACGGCCTGACGGAGCCGGCCGCCTTCCGCTGGATCCAGAAGACGTCGATGGACCGGCGCATGTCGATGCAGCAGGTCGCGGAGGCGGTCATCGCGGACAGCGAGGAGAAGAAGGCCAAGAAGGACTGAGCACGGTTCGCAGCACGCAGGCCCGCGCCCCGGAGAAGGGGGCGCGGGCCTGTGTCGTGTCCGGGCGGTCAGTCCTCGCCGAGGTAGGCCTTCCGGACGGATTCGTCGTGCAGCAGGTCCTGTCCCGTGCCGGACAGGACGATGTTGCCGACTTCCATGACGTGACCCTGGTCGGCGAGGGAGAGCGCCGCCTGGGCGTTCTGCTCGACCAGCAGGATCGTGGTGCCCTGGGCCTTCAGGTCGGCGATCGTCGCCATGATCTTCTGCATCATGATCGGCGACAGGCCCATCGAGGGCTCGTCCAGCATGAGCAGTTTGGGCTGGGACATCAGGGCCCTGCCCATGGCGAGCATCTGCTGCTCGCCGCCGGAGAGGGTGCCCGCGGCCTGCTTGCGCCGTTCCCCGAGGATGGGGAAGAGGTCGTAGGCGCGCTGGATGTCCTTCTCGATGCCGGGCTTGTCGTTGCGCAGGAACGCGCCGAGGCGCAGGTTGTCCTCGATGCTCATGCGCGGGAAGATGTGCCGCCCTTCGGGGGAGTGGGCGAGGCCCAGCGAGACCACTTGGTGGGCGGGGATCTTCTTCAGTGACCTGCCGTTGAACTTGATCTGTCCGCCGACCGGCTTGAGCAGTCCGGACAGGGTGCGCAGGGTGGTGGTCTTGCCGGCGCCGTTGGTGCCGATGAGGGTGACGACCTGACCGGCGTCGACCTTGAAGGAGATGCCCTTGACGGCTTCGATCTTGCCGTAGGCGACTCTGAGGTCCTCGACTTCCAGCAGTGCGGTCATCGGTCGTTCTCCTTGCCGGGCGCGGCGTCCGTGGTGGTCTCGGCGTGTGCCTCGGCGGCCTCGACCTCGGCGGCCTCTTCGGCGCCGGGGGCGTTCTCGAAGGGTTCGCCGAGGTACGCGGCGACCACCCGTTCGTCGCCCTGGACGGTGGCGCTGTCGCCTTCGATGAGCTTTTCGCCCTGGACGAGGACGGCGACGCGGTCGCACAGGTTGAAGATGAAGCGCATGTCGTGCTCGATGACGAGGACGGCGATGCCCATGTCCCGGATGGCGAAGACGAGTTCTTCGGTGGTCCGGGTCTCCTGGGGGTTCATGCCGGCGGTGGGTTCGTCGAGGAGCAGCAGTCCGGGTTCGCTGGCCAGGGCGCGGGCGATCTCGAGTTTGCGCTGTTCGCCGTAGGGGAGGTTCCGGGCGAGGTGGTCGGCCTTGTGGTCGAGGCCGACGAAGGCCAGGAGTTCCATGGCGCGGTCGCGGGAGGCTTTTTCGGCCTTGTGGAAGCCGGGGCCGCGCAGGACGGCGGACCAGAAGCCTTCTTTGGTGCGGGTGTGCCGGCCGACGAGGACGTTCTCCAGGACGGTCATGTTGGCGAAGAGCCGGATGTTCTGGAAGGTGCGTGCGATGCCGGCGGCGGTGACCTTGAAGGACTTGGGCGGCAGGACGTTGCCCTTGTAGCGGACTTCGCCTTCGGTGGGCACGTAGAGGCCGGTGAGGCAGTTGAAGAAGGTGGTCTTGCCGGCGCCGTTGGGGCCGATGAGGCCGACGATCTCGCCGGCGCCGACGGTGAGGTCGACGCCGCGCACGGCGGTGAGGCCGCCGAAGCGCATGGTGACGCCGCGGGCGTCGAGGACGGTTTCGCGGGGCGCGGCGGCGCCGGGGGCGGTGTCCTGGGTGGTGGTGTCGGTGGTCATGGTGGTCAGGCCCCCGCCTTCGTCAGGAGGGTGGGTGCTTCCGCCTCTTCGTGGAATTCGAGCTGGCGGCGCCGGTTGGGGATGAGGCCCTCGGGGCGGAACCGCATGAGCAGGATGAGTGCGAGTCCGAAGGCGAAGAGCTGGTAGTTGCCGAGGAACTGGAGCTTGTTGGGGATGAGGAAGAGCAGGGCGGCGCCGATGAGGGGGCCGCTGATGGTGCCCATGCCGCCGAGGACGACGGCGGCGAGGAGGAAGGCGGAGTTGGGCGGGATGGGGCCGGCGAACAGGTACTGCTCGGGGGTCACGGTGTAGGTGACGTGGGCCTGGACGGTGCCGGCGAGGCCGGCGAGGGAGGCGCCGACGGCGAAGGCGATGAGTTTGACGCGGAAGCCGTTGATGCCCATGGCGAGGGCGGCGGTCTCGTCCTCGCGGATGGCGACCCAGGCGCGTCCGATGCGGGAGTTGCCGCTGCGGCGGAAGACCAGCACCACGACGGCGGTGATGATCAGCATGAGGAAGAAGTAGTTGGCGAACCGGCCGATGGTGAAGCCGCCCATGTCGTGCTGGGCGCCGAAGTCGAAGCCGAGGACGTCGAGGTTGGGGATGGAGGAGATGCCGTTGGAGCCGTTGGTGATGTCGGGTCCGGAGGTGCCGTCGAGGTTGTTGGCGGTGATGCGGAAGATCTCTCCGAAGCCGAGGGTGACGATGGCGAGGTAGTCGCCGCGCAGTCGCAGGGTGGGGGCGCCGATGAGGACGCCGAAGACGAGTGAGGCGGCGGCGCCGACGAGGACGGCGGCCCAGAACGGGAAGTGGACGTCGAAGGGGGAGCTGGGGGAGCCGGAGACCAGGGCGGCCGCGTAGGCGCCGACGCCGAGGAAGGCGACGTATCCGAGGTCGAGGAGGCCGGCGAGGCCGACGACGATGTTCAGGCCGAGGGCGACGGTGGCGAAGATGAGGATGTAGACGCCGAGGGTGGCGTACTGGTCGTCGGTCTGGGTGAAGGGGAAGAGTGCCGCCGCGGCGAAGGCGCCGCAGGTGGTGATGTTGGTGTGCCGGGAGGCGATCTGCGAGGCGTGGGCGATGACGCCGGCCTTGTTGAGGGCGGCGAAGCCGAGGCCGGCGGTGATGAGGAAGCCGATGAACAGTTCGTCGTACTCGGTGCCGATGCCGTAGGTGAAGACGACGAGGCCGAGTGCGAGCATCCCGACGATGACCAGGATCTCGGCGTACGACGGGAGTGCGGCCAGGGGCCGGGGGGAGCCGCCGGCGAAGACCGCCTTGGTGATCTCCCACTTGTGGGCGGCGCCGTGCTTGAACTTCTCCCAGCCGGTGTCGTCGGGGTCGATCGGGTCGGGCTCGGGGCGCTGGAAGGGCAGGGCCAGGGCGCCGGCGAGGGCGGCGAGGCTGGCGGCGGCGACGAGGTAGCCGCCGGGTTCCAGGTTGACGACTCCGCCGAGGTCGGTGCTGATGGCGATGACCGTGTACCAGGCGGTGGCGAAGGTGGCCAGGGTGGCGAACTTCAGGGCCGCGTCGGGGCCGGCGGGCACCAGCCAGGCCAGGCCGCGGAGGCCGTAGGAGGCCAGCGCGAAGAGGGTGGCGAGGGCCGCGCCGATGAGGACGAGGACCTGCAGGCCGCCCGGGTAGCCGTAGACGGTGAGGTCGCCGGGGAAGGCGGAGGTCCAGGTCCAGGCGAGGAAGGTGGAGGCGATCGTCAGGACGCTGCCGCCGAGGGCGAGGGCGCGGGCGGCTTTCTCCGGCAGGGGGAGCAGGCCGGACGGGGTGTCGGCCTTGCGGGCGCCGGGGGTGTCGGGTGCGGTGGTCTGTGTGGTCATGGGTGTCACGCCCTGTCCGCGACGCGCTCGCCGAGCAGGCCCTGTGGCCTGAACAGCAGTACGAGGATGAGGAGTACGAAGGCCCAGACGTCGGCCCAGGACTGGCTGCCGAACTTGTCCATACCGGGGATGTCGGCGATGTAGGCGGTGGCCAGGGTTTCGGCGACGCCGAGGACCACGCCGCCGATCATGGCGCCGTAGATGTTGCCGATGCCGCCGAGGACGGCTGCGGTGAACGCCTTGAGGCCGAGGATGAAGCCCATACGGAAGTTGATCTCGCCGTACTTCAGGCCGTAGGCGACGGCTCCGACGGCGGCGAACGCGGCGCCGAGGGCGAACGCGATCACGATGATGCGGTCGGTGTTGACGCCCATCAGCTTTGCGGTGTCCGGGTCCTGGGCGGTGGCCTGCATGCCGCGTCCGGTGCGGGTCTTCATCACGAACCATGCGAGGACGGCCATGCTGATGGGGGCGGCGACGACGAGGAAGATGTCGCCGGTCTGGATGGTGACGCTGCCGATCTCGAAGGGGCCGCCGGCGATCTGGGGGAAGGTGCGGGCGGATTTCGCCTCGGGGTACCAGGCCCATACCGCCTGCTGCAGGGCCAGGGAGAGGCCGATGGCGGTGATCAGGGGGGCGAGGCGCGGGGCGTTGCGGAGGGGCCGGTAGGCGAACCGTTCCGCCCCGACGGCGATGGCGACCGCGACGATCACGGCGCCAATGATCATCAGCGGCAGCGCGATCCACATGCTGGTGCCGCCGGGGAGCCAGAGCCAGACCGTGAGGGCACCGAAGGCGCCCGTCATGAAGATCTCGCCGTGGGCGAAGTTGATGAGCTGGACGATGCCGTAGACCATTGTGTAGCCGATGGCGACCAGCCCGTACATGGATCCTAGTAGCAGGCCGTTGACCAGCTGCTGCGGCAGTTCGTTCACCGCATGTCCTCCGAGCGTTCGGAAAGTGCGAGGGATGTGGCCGGATGCGAGTCCGCGCGGGGCGCCAGTGGAACAGCGCCCCGCGCGGCTCTTGAGTGGTGCAGGGGTGGATCAGCCGGTGTAGGTACCGGACTTGACGGGCGCCCAGGCACCGTTCTTCACGGCGTACACGGTCAGCTGCTTGTTGGTGGCGTCGCCGTACTCGTCGAAGGAGACCTTGCCGGTCACGCCGTCGAAGGACACGCCCTGCATGGCCTCGGTGATCTTGGCGCGGGCGTCGGAGGGGAGCTTGCCGCCGTTGGCGTCGGCGACCTTCTTCACGGCCTCGATGACCGCCCAGGCGGAGTCGTAGGCGTAGCCGCCGTAGGCGGAGTACTCCTCCTTGTAGCCCGCGGCCTTGTAGTCGGCCACGAACTGCTTGGCGGAGGGCAGGTCCTCGACCGGGGCGCCGACGGAGGTGGCCAGGTCGCCGGTGGCCTCGGAGCCCGCCAGCTTCATGAAGGTGTCGTCCTTGATGCCGTCGCCGCCGACCAGCGGGATCTTGGCGCCGGCGGCCTTGATCTGCTTGCTGAGCGGGCCGGCCTGCGGGTACTCGCCGCCGTAGTAGACGACCTCGGCACCGGAGTTCTTCACCTTGGTGGCGACCGCGGAGAAGTCCTTGGCGTC
>NZ_BNBF01000012.1:71023-83414 GCF_014654935.1 Streptomyces capoamus | reverse complement strand
GGGGTTGATGTGCTCGGTGCCGACCACCTTGCCGCCGAGCTTCTTGAACTCGGTGGTGAAGGTCGCGGCGAGGCCGGAGCCGTAGGTCTTCTTGTCGTCGATGACGAAGACCTTCTTCTTCTTGGCTGTGTTGAAGACGTACTGGGCGGCGAAGGGGCCCTGGATGGCGTCCGTGGTGGCGGTGCGGAAGTACGCCTTGTACGGGCGGACCTTCTTGTTCTGCCAGTCCTGGCCCTGGGTCAGGGCCGGGCCGGTGTTGGCCGGGGAGACCTGGACCAGCTTGGCGTCGTCGAAGACCTTCTGCATCGACTCGGCGACCGAGGAGTTGAGCGGGCCGACGACGCCGAGGACGCTCTTGTCCGAGACGAAGGTGGAGGCGTTCTGCTGGCCGGCGGACGGCTGGGCCTGGTCGTCGCGGGCGTCGATCTTGAAGGTGACGCCCTTGACCAGGTTCTGCTTGTTGGCGTTCTTGGTGGCGAGGTCCGCCGAGTTCTTGATGCCGAGGCCCATGGCGGACAGGTCGCCGGTCAGGGGAGCGTCGACACCGATGACGACGGTGGTGCCGCCGTTGCCGGAGTCGGAACCCTTGTCGCCGCTGTCGCGCGAGCCGCAGGCGGTGAGGGTGAGCGCTCCCGCCGCCAGCGCGGCGGTGATGGCGATAAGCGAACGTTGACGCACGATCAGTCCTTTCCCCAGGCACAACCGCATCCCCGTGGAAGCGGTCGAGTCGCGCGCCGCGCTGATTTTGGAGAATCCGAAGGCGCGGTGACTGGCCGTGACTCTAAGCGTGTGTGGGGAACGTGGAGGAGTGTCTGACGGAGGCTGTGACGCTCTTGTTATGACACGACGTAATGCAGAGCGGTACCGGGTGGGGTGGATGGTGGAATTCAGGTGGATTCGCGGCGTCCACATTTTGAGAACCCGCAGGACCCGCCGTGATCGATTCAGGCGTCTCGGCCGTTTTGGTGATTACCGCGATCTGTTGCTGCAGGCTACTTCCAGGGCGTGGGAGAGGTCCCGCGCGTAGCGCGTCCCCGGGATGAAGCTCTGTGTCTGTATTGCGCGCGTATTACGCAGAGTTACGTCCAGAAAAGGGAGTTCGGCGTCCCTGGGGGCTTTTCCGCAATCCGTCACGTGCAGGGTGACGGTGATCGTCCGGGCCGAACCGGCCCGGGTCCGGAACGGCGCGGCGGGCTCCGTGCTCAGGGCGAGCCCCGCGTACGGCTGGTCCATCCGGGTCACCGTGACGGGCGGACCCGACGCCACGCTCAGCAGGACGGCGAAGCTGAAGCTGCGGGGCGGGGAGTCCGCGGGAGGGGTGCGGGCGTCGAGGTAGGTCACGTCCGTCACCTGCGCGGGGTAGGGCGCCTGCGCGTGCCTGCGTTCCGGGTGCGGGGGCGGGTGCGGCTGCCGGGGACGCGTGGCGTAGAGGTAGCCGCCGCCCGTCAGGAGGACGGCCGCGGCGGCGACGGCGGAGGCGGCCCGCCGGTGGCGGGCGTACCAGGCGGCCGCGGTGCCGCCCGTCCGGCCGGCCGCGCGCACGCCCTGCGACGGGTGGTCGTCCCGCGCGCGCGTGCCCTCGCCGGGCTCCAGCGGGCCGGTGCCGCTCATGTCCACGGACCCGAACTCGGGGTCCCGTGGCGATAGCGCTCGGTGCACCCCGCACGCGCCTGACGGGCGATCAACTCATCGGCAGCCGCGCGTCCGTGACGGTGCCTCAGGGGCCTGGCGGCGTCCACGACGTCCCGCAAAATCTCGTACTGCCCGTTGGACAGGCCCATCGACTGGTAGTCCCCGTAGGAGTCACCGTCTAGGACCTCGCGCGACCAGTGGACGACGAGCCTCGTGCACAGGTCGGCGTCCGAGGCCGACCGCGCGGCGGCGGAGGAACCGGAGTCGACCGGGGAGTGCCGAGAGGGCGGGGGGCCGCCCGGTCCCGCGCAGCCCGCCGCGCACAGCATCGCCGGCACCGCCAGCCCGAACACCAGGAACCTCACCCCCGGCCGGGGGCCTCCTCGCCGTCCCATGTGCCGAAGCTACGGGGCGGGGGCGGCGAGGGGCAACGCCGCGGGGCTCAGCTTCCGGCGGGCTGCGCGGGGCCGTCGCCCGGCCGCACGTCCCGCAGCAGACAGGTCAGCCGGGCGGTGCACACCCGGCGTCCCTCCTCGTCGCTGATCACGATCTCGTACGTCGCCGTCGACCGGCCCCGGTGCACCGGCGTGGCCACACCCGTCACCAGGCCCGAGCGGACCCCGCGGTGGTGCGTGCAGTTCAGGTCCACGCCGACCGCGATCTTCGAGGTGCCGCCGTGCAGCATGGAGCCGACCGAGCCCAGGGTCTCGGCGAGCACCGCGGAGGCGCCGCCGTGCAGCAGACCGTACGGCTGGGTGTTGCCCTCCACCGGCATGGTCCCGACGACCTTCTCCGCGGAGGCCTCCAGGATCTGCACCCCCATGCGCGTGCCCAGGTGCCCGGCCGAGAACAGGGCGGGCAGGTCGACACCGAGCGCCGCGTACTCCTCGATGACCTCCTGCGGGAACTTCACTCGCTGCTGCTCGCCCATGGGCCCGGCTCCGTTCGTCGTCCAGCTTGCTGCGCGCTGAGCAAACGCTCAGTCGGTCGCCGATTGTTCCAGACGTCTCCCGGCGTCCCCGGTGTGGTCCTCCAGGCGGACGACGACGGACTTGCTGGCCGGGGTGTTGCTGGTGTCGGCGGTGGCGTCCAGCGGCACCAGCACGTTCGTCTCGGGGTAGTACGCCGCCGCACACCCGCGGGCCGTCGGGTACGTCACCACCCGGAAGCCGGGCGCCCGCCGCTCCACGCCGTCCCGCCACTCGCTCACCAGGTCGACGTACGACCCCTCGGCGACCCCGAGCGCGCGGGCGTCCTCGGGGTGCACCAGCACCACCCGGCGCCCGCCGGTGATGCCCCGGTACCGGTCGTCCAGGCCGTAGATCGTGGTGTTGTACTGGTCGTGCGAGCGCAGGGTCTGCAGCAGCAGCCGGCCCTCGGGCAGCGCCGGGTACTCCACCGGCGCCGCCGTGAAGTTCGCCTTGCCCGTGGCCGTCGGGAAACGGCGCTCGTCGCGCGGGGCGTGCGGCAGCGCGAAACCGCCGGGCCGCGCCACGCGCGCGTCGAAGTCCTCGAAACCGGGGACCACGCGCGCGATGCGGTCACGGATCGCCGCGTAGTCCTTCGCGAACTCCTCCCACGGCACGACACTGCGCTCGCCGAGCACCCGGCGCGCGAGACCGCAGACGATGGCCGGCTCGGACCGCAGCAGCGGACTCGCGGGCTTCAGGCGCCCGCGCGAGGCGTGCACCATGCCCATGGAGTCCTCGACCGTCACGAACTGCTCGCCGCTCGCCTGCACATCGCGCTCCGTCCGGCCCAGGGTGGGCAGGATCAGCGCCCGCGCGCCCGTGACCACGTGCGAGCGGTTCAGCTTGGTCGACACGTGCACCGTCAGCCGTGCGCGACGCATCGCGGCCTCGGTGACCTCGGTGTCGGGCGAGGCGGCGACGAAGTTGCCGCCCATGGCGAAGAACACCTTCGCCTCGCCGTCGCGCAGCGCGCGGATGGCCCGTACGACGTCGAAGCCGTGCTCGCGCGGCGGGGCGAACCCGAACTCCTTCTCCAGGGCGTCCAGGAAGGCCGGGGCCGGCCGCTCGAAGATGCCCATCGTGCGGTCGCCCTGGACGTTGCTGTGCCCGCGCACCGGGCACACGCCCGCGCCCGGACGGCCGATGTTGCCGCGCAGCAGCAGGAAGTTGACCACCTCGCGGATGGTCGGGACGGCGTGCTTGTGCTGGGTGAGGCCCATGGCCCAGCACACGATCGTCCGCTGCGAGGCGAGGACCATGCCGAGGGCCCGCTCGATCTCCGCGCGCGTGAGACCGGTCGCGGCCAGCGTCTCGTCCCAGTCGGCGGTGCGCGCGGCCGCCGCGAACTCCTCGAAGCCGTGCGTGTGGTCGCGGACGAACTCCTCGTCGACCGCGCCGTCCGTCTCCAGGACCAGCCTGTTGAGGAGGCGGAAGAGGGCCTGGTCGCCGCCGATGCGGATCTGCAGGAACAGATCGGTGAGCGAGGCGCCCTTGAGGAGGCCCTGCGGGGTCTGGGGGTTCTTGAAGCGCTCCAGGCCGGCCTCGGGCAGCGGGTTGACGCTGATGACCTTCGCGCCGTTGGCCTTGGCCTTCTCCAGCGCGGAGAGCATCCGCGGATGGTTCGTGCCCGGGTTCTGGCCCGCGACGATGATCAGGTCGGCCTGGTGGAGGTCCTCCAGCAGGACGCTGCCCTTGCCGATGCCGATGGTCTCGTTCAGCGCCGACCCCGACGACTCGTGGCACATGTTCGAGCAGTCCGGCAGGTTGTTCGTGCCCAGCTCGCGCGCGAAGAGCTGGTACAGGAACGCGGCCTCGTTGCTGGTGCGGCCCGAGGTGTAGAAGACCGCCTCGTCGGGGGAGCCGAGGGCGGCGATCTCCTCGGCGACGATGTCGAAGGCCCGCTCCCAGGAGACCGGCTCGTAGTGCGTGCCGCCCTCCGGGAGGTACATGGGGTGCGTGAGCCGGCCCTGCTGGCCCAGCCAGTAGCCGCTGCGGCCGGACAGGTCGGCGACGGAGTGCGCGGCGAAGAACTCGGGCGTGACCCGGCGCAGCGTGGCCTCCTCGGCCACCGCCTTGGCGCCGTTCTCGCAGAACTCCGCCGCGTGCCGGCGGTCCGGCTCCGGCCAGGCGCAGCCCGGGCAGTCGAAGCCGTCCTTCTGGTTCACGCGCAGCAGCGTCAGCGCCGTGCGCCGCACACCCATCTGCCGCTGGGCGACGCGCAGCGTGTGCCCGATGGCCGGCAGGCCCGCCGCCGCGTGCTTCGGCTCCGTGACCTGCGGCGCGTCCTGAACCGGATCACCCTTGGGCGGCTTCGTCGCCATCGCACGGTCCCCTTCGACTGCCTGTGAGAAGTACGCGGACGATCCTCCCACGCCCCACCGACGACGAAGCCGGGCGGTCGCGCACCGCGACCGGGCGGCCGGGGCGCCCCGCACGCCCCGGGCAATCGTCACGGAGGGCGACCGTCACGAAGGGTGACCGGAACGCGTCGGGAACCGCCCGGACCGGAGTGTCAGTGCGGCGTGGCAGGATCGGGGACGTGGCAGAGACAGCACCGAAGCAGACCGACAAGACCTCCGGCGGCACCCGTCCCCGGCTGATGCTCATGGACGGGCACTCGCTGGCCTACCGCGCGTTCTTCGCGCTGCCCGCGGAGAACTTCACGACCGCGACCGGCCAGCCGACGAACGCGATCTACGGCTTCGCGTCGATGCTGGCCAACACACTGCGTGACGAGGCGCCCACGCACTTCGCGGTGGCCTTCGACGTCTCCCGCAAGACCTGGCGCTCCGAGCGGTTCACCGAGTACAAGGCGAACCGCTCCAAGACACCGGACGAGTTCAAGGGGCAGGTGGAGCTGATCGGCGAGCTGCTCGACGCGATGCACGCCCCGCGCTTCGCCGTCGAGGGGTACGAGGCGGACGACGTCATCGCCACCCTCGCCACCCGGGCCGAGGCCGAGGGCTTCGAGGTGCTCATCGTCACCGGTGACCGCGACTCCTTCCAGCTGGTCACCGAGAACATCACCGTGCTCTACCCGACCAAGGGCGTCTCGGAGCTGACCCGGTTCACCCCGGAGAAGGTTTTCGAGAAGTACGGCTTGACGCCCGCCCAGTACCCGGACTTCGCGGCCCTGCGCGGCGACCCGTCCGACAACCTCCCCGGCATCCCCGGCGTCGGCGAGAAGACCGCCGCGAAGTGGATCAACCAGTTCGGCTCCTTCGCCGAGCTGGTCGAGCGGGTCGAGGAGGTCAAGGGCAAGGCGGGGCAGAACCTCCGCGACCACCTGGAGTCCGTCAAGCTCAACCGCGTCCTCACCGAGCTGGAGCGCCAGGTCGAGCTGCCCAGGACGGTCACCGACCTGGAGCGGGCCCCGTACGACCGCAAGGCCGTCGCGATGGTCCTGGACACCCTGGAGATCCGCAACCCGTCCCTGCGCGAGCGCCTCTTCGCCGTCGACCCCGGCACCGAGGAGACCGAGACCGCCCCGGTCACCACCGACGGCGTCGAGATCGACGGTGTGATCCTGCGCACCGGCGAGGTGGCCCCCTGGCTCGCCGGGCACGGCGCCGGCCCCCTGGGCGTCGCCACCGTCGACACCTGGGCACTGGGCACCGGCTCGGTCGCCGAGGTCGCCCTCGCCGCGGCCGGGGGAGCGGCGGCCTGGTTCGACCCGGCCGAGCTGGACGAGGCCGACGAGAACGCGTTCGCGGCCTGGCTGGCCGACGCCGACCGCCCCAAGGTGTTCCACAACGCCAAGGCCGCCATGCGCGTCTTCGCCGAGCACGGCTGGAGCGTCGACGGCGTCACCATGGACACCGCGCTCGCCGCCTACCTGGTCAAGCCCGGCCGCCGCTCCTTCGACCTGGACGCGCTGTCCCTGGAGTACCTGCACCGCGAGCTGACCCCCGCCGCCGCGGCCGACGGCCAGCTGGCCTTCGGTGCGGACGAGGGCGCCGAGGCCGAGGCCCTGATGGTCCAGGCCCGCGCCGTCCTGGACCTCGGCACGGCCTTCGAGGACCGCCTGGAGGAGGTCGGCGCCGCCGAGCTGCTCCGCGACATGGAGCTGCCCACCTCCGCGCTGCTGGCCCGCATGGAGCGCCACGGCATCGCGGCGGACCGGACGCACCTCGAAGCGATGGAGCAGATGTTCGCGGGCGCCGTGCAGCAGGCCGTGAAGGAGGCGCACGCCGCGGCCGGCCACGAGTTCAACCTCGGCTCGCCCAAGCAGCTCCAGGAGGTCCTCTTCGGGGAGCTGGCCCTGCCGAAGACCAAGAAGACCAAGACCGGCTACACCACCGACGCCGACGCGCTGGCCTGGCTCGCCGGCCAGACCGACAACGAACTCCCGGTGATCATGCTCCGTCACCGCGAGCAGGCGAAGCTGCGCGTCACCGTCGAGGGCCTGATCAAGACCATCGCCGGCGACGGCCGTATCCACACCACCTTCAACCAGACGGTGGCCGCCACCGGCCGCCTGTCCTCCACCGACCCCAACCTGCAGAACATCCCCGTCCGCACGGACGAGGGCCGGGCGATCCGCCGGGGCTTCGTGGTCGGCGAGGGCTTCGAGTCCCTGATGACCGCGGACTACAGCCAGATCGAACTGCGCGTGATGGCCCACCTCTCGGAGGACGCCGGCCTGATCCAGGCGTTCACCTCCGGTGAGGACCTGCACACCACCGCCGCCTCCCAGGTGTTCGGCGTCGAGCCCGGCGCGGTCGACGCGGAGATGCGGCGCAAGATCAAGGCGATGTCGTACGGCCTGGCCTATGGCCTGTCCGCGTTCGGCCTCTCCCAGCAGCTGAACATCGAGGCGGCCGAGGCCCGGGCGCTGATGGACGCGTACTTCGAGCGCTTCGGCGGGGTCCGGGACTACCTGCGCCGAGCGGTCGACGAGGCCCGGGCCACGGGGTACACGGCGACGCTCTTCGGCCGCCGCCGCTACCTGCCCGACCTCAACAGCGACAACCGCCAGCGCCGCGAGGCGGCCGAGCGCATGGCCCTGAACGCGCCCATCCAGGGCACGGCGGCGGACATCGTGAAGATCGCCATGCTCAAGGTGGACGGCGCGCTGCGGGCGGCGGACCTGAAGTCCCGCATGCTGCTCCAGGTCCACGACGAAATCGTCCTGGAGGTCGCCCCGGGCGAGCGGGCGGCCGCGGAGGAGATCGTCCGCCGCGAAATGGCGGGCGCCGTACAGCTCAGGGCCCCGCTGGACGTCTCGGTGGGCGTGGGCCCGGACTGGGAATCGGCGGCCCACTGACCACCTACGGCGCCCGCGGAGGGGGTGCGAGCGGGCCGAGCGCCGGAACCCCAAGCGGGGCGCGCCGGGCCGGTCGCACACTCCGGGCGCCGACCGGGCGCGCGGTGCCCTCCGGGGCGCGGCGGGCGAGGCTGGGCGTGCGGTGCGGGCGCCGGCCGGGCGTGCGGGGCCTTCCGGCACCGCGGCGGGCGTCGGCCGAGTGTGCGTTGGCTCCGGGGACGGCGGGCGCCGGCTCGGCGGAGGATGCGGGCAGGAGACGGCGGACGAGGCTGGGGGTGCGGTGCGGGCGCCGGCCGGGCGTGTGGGGCCTTCCGGGGCGCGGCGGGCGTCGGCTGGGTGCGCGTTGGCTCCGGGGACGGCGGGCGCCGGCTCGGCGCAGGGTGCGGGCAGGAGGCGGCGGGCGAGGCTGGGCGTGCGGTGCCTTCCGGGGCGCGGCGGGCGTCGGCCGGGTGTGCGTTGGCTCCGGGGATTGCGGGCGCCGGCTCGGCGCAGGGTGCGGGCAGGAGGCGGCGGGCGAGGCTGGGCGTGCGTTGTCTCCGAGGGGGCGTGGACGTCGGCCGGCGTGCGTACGGGACACGGGACTGCGGGCGCGGCTGCGCGAGGCCGACGCCGCCAGGCCCGCCGGCCGGGTCCGTCCGCTCGCCTCTGCTTCCGTCCACCCGGCCGACTCCTCTCCGCCCCCCCGGCGATCAGCCTCCGCGGCTGTACGAGTGCCGACACCCGCTCAGACCGCTCGCTGCGGCCGTCCGCTCGCCGCTGCCTCCCTCCACCCGGCCGACTCCTCTCCGCCCCACGCCGATCAGCCCCCGCGGCGCATCCGGGCGGTGCCGGACCCACCGCAACCGGCACCCCCGCCCACCGGCGCCCCCTCCAACCGGCACCCTCCCCCCGGCCCCCTCCAAGCCGCACCTTTCCCTCCCCGGCGCCCCTTCCCTCCCGTCACCCCCTCCCACCAGCAAGCCCGCCCCACCCACGCCGGTCGGCCCGCCGAACCCCCGGAGGGCCCGTCACTCTCGTGGCCCCCGTCAAAACGCCCCCCACCCCCCGCAGCCGCAACACTGCGGGCATGGGTATACGCATGCTTCACCGCCGGACGCCCGAGGCACCCACCGGGGCCTGGGCGGACACCGTCTCGGCGCAGGCCGTGCCCGTCGCGCCGGTCCCGGCCCTCGCGGCCGACGCAAGCACCGCCCGCATCCCGGCCGACCTGGCCACCACCGTCCGCCAGGCCACCCGGCGCCTCCGGCGCGGACTCGCCGGCCGTCCGGCCGCCACTCCCGACTGGCGCCAGTGGACCGACCTGGCCCGCGGTTATCTCGCCCTCGTCCTCAGCCTGATCCCGAGATCCCGCCCCCGGCCCACGCTGACGGTGTTCGTCGCGTCCCTCACCGAGCGACCGGCCCCTGCGGGCTCGTACCGACCACCTCACCGGAGGGCCCAGGCTCCCCACGGACCGCGGCCGGACGCCAGACCCTGACCCCGGCGGCGTACAGCAGCAGGCCCAGCAGCACCCCGGCGCCCACGCCGAAGCACAGGGTGGGCACCAGCTCCCACGGCCCAGCGGCCGTACCCCGCTGCTCCCGCCACCGCGCCGTCCGCTGCGCCGCTCCCGCCAGCGCGCAGCCCCCGATCAGCGCGAGCGCGTACCACCGGTCCCGCGCGGACAGCACCGGCACCCGCGCCGGTACCGCGTCCGGCGCCCGCCGCAGCGCGCGGACCAGGAACACCGCGACGACCACGGCGCCCGCCACCGAGGACCCGTACTGCAGCCAGGTGAACAGCGGCATGCCCGCCGGCCGCTCCCGGCCGATGGCCGCGATCAGCCGTGTACCCCACCGGTCGTGGTGGGTGAAGGCGTCCCACACCACATGGGTGAGCGCACCGAGCACCGCGGAGGCGTACCACCGGCCCACCGAGGCGGCCCGTACGCGCGCGCGGGGCGCACCGCAGCGCAGCAGGGCGGCCGGCCTGCCCTGCCAGGCCCGTGGCAGCAGCGCCGTCAACGGTTCCCGCACCAGCAGCCACAGCCCGGCGAGGGCCCAGGCGATGGGCACGTCGACGGTGACCACCCCGGCGAACGCGTGCGTGACCGTGCCGAACTGCATGCCGCCCGGCAGGACACCGGCCGTGTAGTAGGGCATGTCGGGTGCGTAGGAACCGGCGACGAGCACCGCCGGAACCAGCCGCCCCCGACCGCCGCCGTCCCGGCGGATCGCGGGCAGCACGGCCGCGGCGTGGCTGAGCGTGAACGGCAACAGAGCCCCCAGGAGCGTGCGACGGCCCGGACCTCGGCAGCGGTGACCGACTGCGGTGACCGACTGCGGTGACCGGCTGCGGTGATCGTCTGCGCCCAGTATGCGTGAACACCGTCCGGGGCACGCGGGACGACGACAGTTGGCCAACCGGTGAATTCGCGGCGTGAACGGGTGCCCCCTCCAAGCAAGTTGTCGTAGTGTCACCTGCGTCGGCGTGCGGGGCGCACGGCCGTACACACGTCACACAGAGGGAACGGCGGCACAGGGGCAACCAGATCACGGGGTCAACCGTCACACCAGAGCGAGGCAGACAGACGGAGACGGACGCACGGAACGTCCACGGGAGGGGTTCACCTTATGGCGGCGCATTTCGGCAGGCGGCTGCGCAAGGGAGCGGCGACCACCGCCGTGGCCGCGGCAGCGGTCGCGGCTCTCTCCGCGTCCCAGGCTCCGGGCGCGACCGGTGACGACCACGACAGACAGGCGACGGCCGGCGCCACCGCTCCCGTACCGGACGGGCTCGCCGCCGACAACGCCACCGGCAACTCGCCCTACTACACGGACCTGCCGCCCCTGAAGAGTCCCCGGCCCAGCCCCTCGGCGAGCGCCGGCACCCCCGTGTCCCGGGGCGGGACCGAGGCCGGCATCCCGGCCACGGTCCTCGACGCCTACAAGAAGGCCGAGGCCGAACTCAGGTCCGCCAAACCCGGCTGCAACCTGCCCTGGCAACTGCTCGCCGCCATCGGCAAGGTCGAGTCGGGGCACGCCCGGGGCGGCCGGGTCGACGCCGACGGCACCACCGTGGGCCGGATCCTCGGCCCGCAGCTCGACGGCAACGGTTTCGCCCTCATCCCGGACACCGACGACGGCGCGTACGACGGCAACAGCGCATACGACCAGGCCGTGGGGCCCATGCAGTTCATCCCGTCCACCTGGGCCTGGGCCGGGCGCGACGGCAACGGGGACGGCAAGAAGGACCCCAACAACGTCTACGACGCCGCCCTCGCCGCGGGCCACTACCTGTGCCGCAACGACTGGGACATGTCCACGGACGGCGGCCTGCACAGCGCGATCCTCAGCTACAACAACTCGCAGGACTACCTCGCCCTGGTCCTGAACTGGCTGGAGTACTACCGCAAGGGCAGCCACTCCGTCCCCGACGGCACGGGCGGTGTGCCCGAGCACCGCAGCGACGACCGCCCCCACCGCACCACGTTCCCGGGCCCCTCGCACCCGCCCACGACCAAGCCGCACCCCAAGCCCCGCACACCCGGCGGCGGCGACCACGGCCATGGGAACGGCAATGGCAACGGTGACGGCGGTCATGAGACGCCCCCGCCCACGCCCACGCCCACCCCCACGCCCCCCGAGCCGCCCACCCCGCAGCCGCCGACGCCGCCGGCTCCGCCGCAGACCCCCACCGACCTCGTGGACCACCTGCAGGGCGTGGGCACCGGAAAGCTCACCGCGACGGCCGGCGACGCCTTCGCCGACCCGGTCACCGTCCGCGCCGAGACCAAGGTCGGCAAGTCCGTCGCCAAGGTCAGGATCAGGTTCACCATCACCGGAGACACGGACGCCACCTTCGCCGGCGGCGAGACCGTGGCCACGGTCGCCACCGACGCCAAGGGCCTCGCGGCGGCCCCGGCGCTCCAGGCCGGGGAGAAGACCGGCGACTTCAAGGTCACCGCGGCCGTGGTGGGCCGCCCGGTCAAGGGCGTCGACTTCACCGCCACGGTCACCGCGCGTGCCGCCGACACCCTGGCCCGCACCAGCGACACCCCGCTGACCTGCACCGCCGGGGGAGAGTTCGCCGGCCGGGTCCAGGTGAAGGCGACGTACAAGGGCGCCGTCGCGGACAAGGTCGCGGCCACCGCCACGCTGATCAAGTCCGACACGGACGCCACGCAGAACGACAAGGGCCCCTACTTCAAGGACGCCGACGGCAAGCCGGTACGCACCCTCGCGGGTCTCCAGACGGACGCGAAGGGCCTGCTCACCCTCCCCAAGCTGTACGCGGACGACACCACCGGCACCTTCCTGCTCCGCATCACCACGACGGGAGGCGCCACGCTCACCGTCGAACTGGAGGTCGCGGCCGGCACCGCGGCGGGCGCGACGCCGAGCGAGTCCGCCTCCTGACGCACGCCGGCGCACAAGGCGGCGCGCAACAAGGCTGTTCAGCCGGCAGACGCACAGGGCGCCCCTCCGCTCCGGCGGAAGGGGCGCCCTCGTTCGTGCGCGCACCGCTGTTCTCATCTCGTCCG
>NZ_BNBF01000012.1:57907-70979 GCF_014654935.1 Streptomyces capoamus | reverse complement strand
CCCGTTGCTACGGTGCCCGACCTGACGAACCATCAGCAAGCCGTCACCGCTCACCGCACCGAGCATCCGCAGGGAGGCCCCGCATGCGCGCCCTGATCGCCGCCGCGACCGGTCTCCTCCTCGCGTGCGCCCTGGTCCTCACGATCAGCGCGCTGGGCGCGCCGTCGGGCCGGACGTCCCCCAAGCCGCTGCTGACGACCGTGCCGGCGCACCCGTAGCCGCACCCGTCCGGGAGGGAGGCCGCAATGCGCCGGAGGGCAAGCCTGGTCCTGCTCGCCTGCGCCGTGTTCTGCGCGGCACTGTCCCCGCTGCTGCGCTGGTACGCCTTCCCGCGCCTGGCCCGGATCCCCGCCGGCCAGTACCAGGACATGGTCCTGGAGGCCCGGAACGCCACCCTCCTCGACTACGGCACCCTGCGCGCGGCCAAGGTGCCCAAGGTCACCATCGTGCAGACCCTCAAGGGCGACGTGGAGGCCGCGAAGAGGGTCGGCAGGACGACGGGACGGGCGGTCGTCGTCTGGGACGGCCTGTCCTACGTCCAGGGCCCCGACGGCAGGATGGTCTCCGAGGTGCCCGAACGCTACGTCTTCGACGCCCACAGCCAGGACCCCGTCCACGCCGCCGGCGAGATGGTCGACGGCGACCCGGTCACCCGCCGGGGCATCGAGTTCAAGTGGCCCTTCCTCACCCGGAAACGGGACTACGAGTACTTCGACGCCCAGACCCGCACCACCCACCCCATCCACTACCGGGGCACCCGCACCTTCCGCGGCCTGACCGTCTACTACTTCGAGCAGACCATCCCCTGGACCAGGGTCCCGATGCCCAGGACCATGCCCGTGCGGGGCATCACCCCCGAGTCGGTCGCCAGGACCGGCACCACCCGCTGGTACTCCACGGTCCGCAGGTTCTGGGTGGAACCCGTCACCGGGGCGCCCGTCTACGGCGAGGAGCTCCACCGGGAGGAACTGCGCGGCGGCACCCTGCTCGGCGGCCGCGCCAAGGTCACCGCGTTCGCCGGGCACGTGAAGATGCGCGAGGACTACATCGAGCACACGGTCGCCCTGGTCAAGCACAACCGCACCCTCGTCCTGGCCCTCACCTCGTACGTCCCCTGGTCCTCCCTCGGTCTCGGCCTCCTGCTCCTCGCCCTCTCGCTCTGGCTGGAGACCCGTGCCCGCCACCGCGTCCCGGCGCGAGCGGAGCAGTCCGCACCGGTCGCCGCCTGAGCCGCACGCCGGTGCGCCGCGCGAGCCCGGCCGTCCTCACGTCCTGGGACCCCTGGCGCGACCGCACGCCGGTCAGCGCCTGAGCCGCGCGTTGGTGTGCCGCGTGGGCTCGGCCGTCGCCGGGTCCTCGGGCCAGGGGTGCTTGGGGTACCGGCCGCGCAGTTCCGCCCGCACGGCCCGGTACCCGTCCTGCCAGAAGGAGGCGAGGTCGGCCGTCACGGCGGCGGGCCGCCCGGCGGGGGAGAGCAGGTGCACCAGCAGCGGCACGCCCGCGACGGCCGGCGTCTCCCGCAGCCCGAACATCTCCTGCAGCTTGACGGCCAGGACCGGCCGCTCAGGATCCCGGTAGTCGATCCGGACCCTGGACCCGCTCGGTACGGTGATCCGTTCGGGCGCCAGCCCGTCCAGCCGGCCGGCCTCCCCGCCCGCCCAGGGCAGCAGCCGCGCCAGCGCCTGACCGGCGTCGATCCGGGCCAGGTCGGCCCGCCGCCGGGCCCTGCCCAGCTCCGGCTCCAGCCACTCGTCCACGCGCGCGTGCAGCGCCGCGTCCGACACGTCCGGCCAGGGCTCCCCGAGGTGTGCGCGCAGGAACGCCAGCCGCTGCCGCAGCACCTGCGCCTCCGGCGGCCAGCGCAGCAGCTCCAGTCCCTCCTGCCGGAGCCCGTCGAGCAGGGCGGCCCGGACGAGGGCGGGGCCGGGGTCCGCCAGCGGCCGTGCGGCCAGTTCGATCGCGCCCAGCCGCTCGACGTGCCGGGCCACCACGTCCCCGTCGGCCCAGCGCACCTCGTCCCGCTCGGTCAGCAGTGCCCCGGCGGCGACGCGCGCCACGTCCTCCTCCACGGCCGCCCCGAGCCGCACGCGCGCGTGCCCCTTCCCGGCGGGCCGGTCGGCGACGGCCACGACGATCCAGGGAGCCCCGCGCAACGCCGAGCCCTCGGCCGGCTCCGCCCGCGTCCCGGACGCCATGAGGTACGACCCGCCGTCCAGCCTGGCGACCCGCTCGGGGAAGGCGAGCGCGGCGACGAGCCCGGCGAGCCCGTCGTCACCTATGCCCGGTCCGACCCGGCCTTCCCGCAGCCCGGCCCGGGCGCTCTCCTCCCGCAGCCCGGCCCGGGCGGGCGGATCGGAGAACTCGTCGCTCTCCGCCGAGGCGCCCCGCAGCCGCCGCACCTCCGCGGCCCACCGCGCGTCATAGGCCTGGCCCCCACGCCGGGCACGGCGCAGCGCACCGGCGAGATCGTCCCCGTACTCCCGGGGCGCCTCCTCGGACAGCAGGGCGACGACCTCGGCCCCTCGACCGCCCGTGTCCAGCAAGGCCCGCCCCAACCGGGGGTGCACCCCCAGCCGGGCCAACCGCGCGCCGGCCCCCGTGGCCCGCCCCGCGGAGTCCACCGCCCCCACCGCCGCCAGCACGTCCCGCGCCGCCTTCATGGCCCCGCCGGGCGGCGGATCCAGCAACGCCAGCCCGGAGGCGTCGGGATCGCCCCAGCAGGCCGCCTGCAGGGCGAACGCGGTCAGGTCGGCCACCTTGATCTCCGGCGCCGGAAACGCCGGCAGACGGCCGTCCTCGGCCTCCGCCCAGCACCGGTACACCGCTCCCGGCGCCTCCCGCCCGGCCCGCCCCGCCCGTTGCCGTCCGGCCGCCCGCGACGCCCGTACGGTCGTCAGCCCGCTCAGCCCGCGCGCGTGGTCGACGCGCGGCTCCCGCGCCAGTCCCGAGTCGACCACCACCCGTACCCCGGGCACCGTCAGCGACGACTCCGCGACGGACGTCGCCAGCACCACCCGGCGCCGCGCCCCGGGCGCCAGCACCGCGTCCTGCACCGCGGCCGGGGCCCGCCCGTGCACCTGCAGCACCTCGACGTCAACGGGATTGCCCAGCAGGCCCGCCACTCGCGCGATCTCGCCCACGCCGGGCAGGAAGCACAGCACGTCCCCGTCCCGCTCGGCCAGCGCCCGCCGCACCACCGACGCCACGTGGGCCAGCAGCGCGGGATCCACCCGCATCCCGTGCGGCGGCCGCACCGGCCGCGCCGGCGGTGCCCACACCACCTCCACCGGGTGCGCCACGCCGGCCGCCTCGACCACCGGCGCCCCGCCGAGCAGCCGCGCCCAGCCCTCGGCGTCCGTGGTCGCCGACGCGGCCACCAGCCGCAGCTCCGGCCGCAGCGCCTGCCGGACGTCCCACAGGAACGCGGCCACCGTGTCGGCGTCCAGGTGCCGCTCGTGGCACTCGTCGAGCACGACGACGTCCACGCCGGTCAGCTCCTGATCGCGCTGGAGCCGCTGCAGCAGGACACCGGTCGTCACCACCTCCACGCGCGTGTGCCGCCCCACCGCCCGCTCACCGCGCACCGTGAAGCCCACGCTCCGGCCGGGCCGCTCGCCCAGCAGCCACGCCATGCGCCGGGCCGCCGCGCGCGCCGCGATCCGCCGCGGCTCGGCCACCACGACCCGCCGCGCGGGACCCCCGCCGACCAGCCCCGCCAGCACCAGCGGCACCAGCGTCGTCTTGCCGGTGCCGGGCGGCGCGACCAGGACGGCGGTGCCGTCACCCTCCAGGGCGTCGGTCAGGGCGGGCAGGGCGGAGCGCACCGGCAGCGCGTCCAGGGCGTCGTAACGGATCACGCCCCCAGTGTCGTACGACCGGGTGACGCGGTGCCCCGGGGAAAGGGCCCTCTCGCGCGCGCATCGGGGACAGCGGTCCGCACGCGCGCGTAGTGCTGCGGTGCGTGAGGCGCACGCGCGCGCAGTCCCCCGGCGCGCTCCCGCCGGATCAGTCCCGCTCGCACACGAAGATCGCCGTACCCGGGATCAGGTTCCCGCGCAGGGGCGACCAGCCGCCCCACTCGGCGGTGTTCCAGGCCGGCCACTCCGGCTCCACCAGGTCCACCAGCCGGAAACCGGAGGCCACGACGTCCCGTACCCGGTCACCCAGCGTCCTGTGGTGCTCCACGTAGACCGCGCGGCCCTGCTCGTCCTGCTCCACGTAGGGCGTGCGGTCGAAGTAGGACGCGGACACCGACAGGCCCTCGGGACCCGGCTCGTCCGGGAACGCCCAGCGGATCGGATGCGTCACCGAGAACACGAACCGGCCGCCCGGCCGCAGCACCCTGCGCACCTCGCGCAGCACCAGCCGCGGGTCGGCAACGAACGGCAGCGCCCCGTACGCGGAGCACGCCAGGTCGAAGGAGCCGTCCGCGAAGGGCAGCGCGCCGGCGTCGGCGCAGACCAGGGGAAACGATCCGCCGATCCGCAGCGCGTGCTGCAGCTGCCGGTGGGAGAGGTCCAGGGCCACCGGGCGGGCGCCCTGGGCGGCCAGCCAGCGCGCGCACTGCGCCGCCCCCGCGCCGATCTCCAGCACGTGCCTGCCCTTCAGCTCCTCCGGCGGGCCCAGCAGCTCGGCCTCCACCTCGTCCAGCCCCTCGGGGCCCCACACGAAGCGGTCGTCGCCGAGGAACGTGCCGTGATCGGTCTGGTACTCGTCCGCGTTGCGGTCCCACCAGCCCCGGTTGGCCCGCGCGCTCTCCGTGACACCGGCGTCACGCCTGGTGGCCTCGGGCTCGGGATCCCCGGACCCCTGCGGTTCGTACGCTTCCGGCTCTTGGATGATCGGCTCCCTCGTCGTACTCTTCCGTCCAACCCGCGGGGGACCCGTGCGAGGGATCCCATGGCCCCGTGTGGCCCGTTGGGACGTTTCTTCTGCCGGGAATGCGGCGATCCGCCCCCGGTGTGCGCCTTCGCGCATTGACCATGTCCGGCCGCCCCCGTATGCTACAAGTTGCGCTGCGGGCCTGCGCTCCTCAGACGTAGCAGGCTGCGCTCGCATCTGTTGTATGTCCCCTCGGTTGTCGAGGCGCCATCGCCAGTTCCTGGTGAGGCGCTTCCTTGGCTGTCCGGCTTCTGCAGAGCGAAACGGGCTCCCGGCGTAAGCAGTACCTACGACTTCAATGTCCGTACCGGAGCCCTTTCCCACATGACGAGCAGCACCGAGACCACCGCCACCACCCCGCAGGTAGCGGTCAACGACATCGGTAACGAGGAAGCTTTCCTCGCCGCGATCGACGAGACGATCAAGTACTTCAACGACGGCGACATCGTCGACGGCGTCATCGTGAAGGTCGACCGGGACGAGGTCCTGCTCGACATCGGTTACAAGACCGAAGGCGTCATCCCGAGCCGTGAGCTCTCGATCAAGCACGACGTCGACCCCAACGAGGTCGTCGCCGTCGGTGACGAGATCGAGGCCCTTGTTCTCCAGAAGGAGGACAAGGAAGGCCGCCTGATCCTCTCGAAGAAGCGCGCCCAGTACGAGCGTGCCTGGGGCACCATCGAGAAGATCAAGGAAGAGGACGGGATCGTCACCGGTACCGTCATCGAGGTCGTCAAGGGTGGTCTCATCCTCGACATCGGCCTCCGTGGCTTCCTCCCGGCCTCGCTGGTCGAGATGCGCCGCGTCCGCGACCTCCAGCCGTACGTCGGCAAGGAGCTCGAGGCCAAGATCATCGAGCTGGACAAGAACCGCAACAACGTGGTCCTGTCCCGCCGTGCCTGGCTGGAGCAGACCCAGTCCGAGGTCCGCCAGACCTTCCTCACGACCCTCCAGAAGGGTCAGGTCCGCTCCGGCGTGGTCTCCTCGATCGTCAACTTCGGTGCCTTCGTGGACCTGGGTGGCGTCGACGGTCTGGTCCACGTCTCCGAGCTGTCCTGGAAGCACATCGACCACCCCTCCGAGGTCGTCGAGGTCGGCCAGGAGGTCACGGTCGAGGTCCTCGACGTCGACATGGACCGCGAGCGCGTCTCCCTGTCGCTGAAGGCGACCCAGGAAGACCCGTGGCAGCAGTTCGCCCGCACCCACCAGATCGGCCAGGTCGTGCCCGGCAAGGTCACGAAGCTGGTGCCGTTCGGTGCGTTCGTCCGCGTGGACGAGGGCATCGAGGGTCTGGTCCACATCTCCGAGCTGGCCGAGCGCCACGTGGAGATCCCGGAGCAGGTCGTCCAGGTCAACGACGAGATCTTCGTCAAGGTCATCGACATCGACCTCGAGCGCCGTCGCATCAGCCTCTCGCTGAAGCAGGCCAACGAGTCCTTCGGTGCCGACCCGGCCTCGGTCGAGTTCGACCCGACCCTGTACGGCATGGCCGCGTCCTACGACGACCAGGGCAACTACATCTACCCCGAGGGCTTCGACCCCGAGACCAACGACTGGCTCGAGGGCTACGAGAAGCAGCGCGAGGAGTGGGAGCGCCAGTACGCCGAGGCGCAGTCCCGCTTCGAGCAGCACCAGCAGCAGGTCATCAAGTCCCGCGAGGCGGATGCCCAGGCCGCTGCCGAGGGTGGCGACGCCGCCGGTGCGGCTCCGGCCGCGGGTGGCGGTTCGTACTCCTCCGAGGGTGCCGACACCTCCGGTGCGCTGGCCTCGGACGAGGCGCTGGCCGCGCTGCGCGAGAAGCTGGCCGGTGGCCAGAGCTGATCGCTGCCGCAACGGCTGACCGATAGTCGGCTGAGGGGCCGTACCTTTCGAGGTACGGCCCCTCGGTCGTTCTCCGGGCCCTCCGCACGTGGCCGAGCCGTGCGTCTCGTCACCGTGCGGACAGCGGATCGCTACTCAGCGGCGTGTCGCGGGAATTCCGCTGTTCCAGGACACGTTGTCGATGAGGAACACGAGGAGGAGCGGTCACAGTGCTTGATCCGCAGGGTTTGTACGCATGGGAGCCGAAGGGCCTCGCCGTGGTCGACATGGCGCTCGCCCAGGAGTCGGCCGGCCTTGTCATGCTCTACCACTTCGACGGATACATCGACGCGGGTGAGACCGGCGACCAGATCGTCGACCGGCTGCTCGACTCACTGCCCCACCAGGTCGTGGCCCGGTTCGACCACGACCGGCTCGTGGACTACCGGGCCCGGCGCCCCCTGCTGACCTTCAAACGGGACCGCTGGACCGCGTACGAGGTCCCGGCCCTCGAGGTCCGCCTCGTCCAGGACGCCACCGGTGCCCCCTTCCTGCTGCTGTCCGGTCCCGAGCCGGACGTGGAGTGGGAGCGGTTCGCCGCGGCCGTGCGCCAGATAGTGGAACGGCTCGGCGTGCGCCTGTCCGTGAACTTCCACGGCATCCCCATGGGCGTCCCGCACACCCGCCCGGTGGGCCTGACCCCGCACGGCAACCGCAGCGACCTCGTGCCCGGTCACCGCAGCCCCTTCGAAGAGGCCCAGGTGCCCGGCAGCGCCGAGTCGCTGGTCGAGTACCGCCTGATGGAAGCCGGACACGACGTCCTCGGCCTCGCCGCCCACGTCCCGCACTACATCGCCCGCTCCCCGTACCCGGACGCCGCGCTGACCGTCCTGGAGGCCGTCACGGCCGCCACCGGCCTGGTCCTGCCCGGCGTCGCCCACTCCCTGCGGACGGACGCGCACCGTACCCAGACCGAGATCGACCGGCAGATCCAGGAGGGCGACGAGGAGCTGACCTCGCTCGTCCAGGGGCTCGAGCACCAGTACGACGCCGCGGCCGGCGCCGAGACACGCGGCAACATGCTCGCCGAGCCCGTGGAGATCCCGTCGGCCGACGAGATCGGGCGCGAGTTCGAGCGTTTCCTGGCGGAACGCGAGGGCGACACCTGATCCACCCCTGGGGACGGGAGCGGTTGGGCCGGCGTCCGCTTGCCGTGCGTGGGCGGAGCGCGGCTCCCAATGGCATCCGCCTGCCGCGCGCGGGGCGGGGTGAGGCCGTCCGCTTCTGCCTGACGTGCGGAGCAGCGCGTTGTCACCTGCCGTACGGGCCGATGAGCCCTCCGGACGGCTCGACCGGCCGCGCGGGCACCAGCCGCGAAGCGGCACCCCCGCTCCCACCTGCCCTACGGCCCCCGGAGCAGAGCGTCTAGGCTTCCGGTCATGCTGACAGTGGGCCTGACCGGCGGCATCGGCGCCGGCAAGAGCGAGGTGTCGAGGCTGTTCGTGCGGCACGGCGCCGTGCTGATCGACGCGGACCGCATCGCGCGCGAGGTCGTGGCGCCCGGCACACCCGGGCTCGCGGCCGTGGTCGACGCCTTCGGAGCCGGCGTCCTCGCCGTCGACGGCGGCCTGGACCGGCCCCGGCTCGGCTCGATCGTCTTCGCCGACCCGGAGAAGCTCGCCGTCCTCAACTCGATCGTGCACCCCTTGGTGGGCGCACGTTCCCGCGAGCTGGAGGGCGCCGCGGCCGAGGACGCCGTGGTGGTCCACGACGTGCCCCTGCTCACGGAGAACGGTCTCGCACCCCTCTACGACGTCGTCGTCGTCGTGGACGCCAGCCCCGAGACGCAGCTGGACCGGCTGGTACGGCTGCGCGGGATGACCGAGGAGGACGCACGCGCGCGCATGGCCGCGCAGGCGACCCGCGAACAGCGCCGCGAGATCGCGGACATCGTGATCGACAACGACGTGCCCCTGGATGCGCTGGAGAAGCGCGTCGCCGAGGTGTGGGACGACCTCGCCCGCCGCGCCCGGCACCGCGGCGCGGATGCCGACGGCGCGGAATAGCGGTCCGCACCGGCGCGTTGAAAGGCGGGAGCGAGGGAAGGACTCTGTCGTGCCCGAGACCAGCGGTTCCACCGGACGTACCCCGGAAACGCACGTCATCGATTTCCGTGCCGCCGAGCAGTTGCTCAACGCGCGGGACCCTCGGGGCGCGGTGAAGCTGCTGGACGGAGTCATCGCCGCGCACCCCGAGAACACCGCCGCCCGGCTGCTGCGCGCGCGTGCCTTCTTCGCCGCGGCGCAACTGCGGCCCGCCGAACTCGAATTCACCATCGTCCTGGAGCGCGAGCCGGACAACGCGTTCGCACACTTCGCGCTGGCCCGCACCTATGAGCGCCAGGGCCGCCCCGACCAGGCCAAGCGCCACTTCCGGCTGGCCGCGGCCCTCGACCCCAACCCGCAGTACCTGAAGGCGGCACGCTTCGACGACTGACGAGGCCGGTCCGCCCGGCGCATCCGGTCCGCCCGGTCCGTCCGGCCCGGTCTCATGCGGCCGTCACACCGGTCAGGGACGACGGCGCCGCCCCGGTGGGCCGGGAAACGGTGGTCCGCCGTCCAGCGGCCGGTACGGCGGGATGTCCCGGCCCGGCTGGTAGTGCGGGCCCTGCCGCATGTGCCGGAGGATCAAGGCCATGTCGGTGGTGATCAGCAGCCACAGCACCCCGCAGGCAGCCGCCCAGCCCGGCCTGCCCACCAGCGCGAACGCCACCGTGCCGAAGACCGTCCAGACCAGCCCCCACACGCTCAGCCAGAACCGCGCCCGCAGGGCACTGCGGGCGGTCACCGGTTCACTGCCCGTACGCATCGGATCACCGCTCCTGTTCGAAACGTACTCTCGGCGCCGGTCCCCATCAACATGTGGCCTTCGTCGGTGGTTCCCGTCGTCGGTGGTTCCCGTCAGGGGGTGGAATCGCTCGAAGGAAGGAACCGGGGGAGCAGGGGAACGGGCGTGCGGCGGCGGGCCGTTGTCCGGGCATGAGCATCGAGATGCGTGAGGGGTACGAGGGCACCGGACCCGGTGCGATCACCCCGGACGGCTGCGCGGTGGAGCTGTATGCGCGGCTGCCGGTGGCCGACGAGCCGGACATCATCGCCGCGGCGGTACCGGCCGGGGCGCACATCCTGGAACTGGGCAGCGGTGTGGGCCGGGTGACCCACCCCCTGCTGGAGCGCGGCTTCACGGTCACTGCGGTGGACGAGTCCGCGGACATGCTGGCCCGGGTCCGCGGAGCGCGCACGATACGCAGTTCCATAGAGGACCTGGACCTGGGCGAGAGGTTCGACGTGGTCATCTTGGCGTCGTTCCTGGTGCACGCCGGCGACGAGGAGGTGCGCAGGGGTCTGCTGCGCACCTGCGTCCGGCACGTGGCGGAGGGCGGCTGCGTACTCATCCAGCGCGAGGGCGCGGACCACCACACCGACGTGCCCAGGGAACGGGTCGATCCGAGCGGCTTCACCGTGCGGATCACCTCGGTGGAACCGGCCGGGGAGGGCGTGTCTTCCCGGACGCGGTCTGGACCCAGACGTTCCTGTCCAGACCGCTGACGAGGGAGCAGTTCGCGTCGGCGCTGGCGGAAGCGGGACTGGAGGTGGACTCCTGCCTGACTCCGGACGGGATGTGGGTGAGGGCGGTGCCCATGGCGTAGGCGCTCCCGCCGGTCGCCCCTGCCGACGGGCGCCGATGAGTTTTCGGCCCCGGGCCGGTCCACCCCCGTGAAACCACCAGGGACCGCAGCACCCAGGAGACCCCATGTTCGAGATCGCCGCCCCGAGCGCCCCGACCGCCCCGACCACTCCGACCGCCCCCATCGGCTCCCCGACGACGTCCACGGCCTCGGCCGGCCCGCGCACCGGCGGCCGGGTGCGTGCAGCCCGAATCGCCCTGCGCACGCTCCAGGTCCTGCTCGCCCTGTTCTACGGCATCGCGAGCGCCCTGCCCAAGCTGATCGCGCATCCGACGGCCGTCGAGTCCTTCGACCGGATCGGCTGGGGCAGTGGGGCCATGTACATCATCGGCGTGCTCGAACTCGCCGGGGGCATGGCCCTGCTGATACCGCTGCTGCAGTCCGTGGCGGCGATCGCCCTGAGTGCGCTCATGGTGGGGGCGTTCATCGTCCAGCTCACCGCGTTCATCGTCCAGCTCACCGCGTTCGACGGCCAGAACGCGGCGACCCCACTGATCCTGATGGTCCCCCTCGCCCTGATCGCCTGGACCCGCAGGAGCCACAACAGCGACCTGCTGCGAGTGCTCCGCCGCCGGTGACCGGGTCGGTGCCGGGCGGGCGCAGGTCCGCTGCCTGCGGCGGCTGGGCGTGGCCTCACCGGCTCTGCACCGGCTCTGCACCGGCTCTACGGGCCGGGCCCCGGCGCCCGGCGAGCGCCGGGCACGCTGGGGCGCGCACACCGAGCACCCGCCTCAGCTCGCCGCCCGCCGGATCACCCGCCGGACCCGTCGGAGGCTCCACGGGCACCCGGGGCACCGGGCCCGCCGCGTCCGCCTCGGCCGCGAGAGCCGCCGGTCCCGCCTGTCCCACCGGGTCCGCCCCGGCTGCCAGGCGCTCCGGCTCCGCCACGGCCGCCGAAGGTGCCGGGGCCGGTCGGGCCGCCGAAGCCGGGAGCGCGCGGGAAGCCTGCTGGGGTGCCGGGGCCGGCGAGGCCGCGGAGGCGTTCGAGTTCGCGGCGGTCCCGCTTGGTGGGGCGGCCGGCGCCGCGGTCGCGCAGTCCCGCGGGGGTGATGGCCTCGCGCGGCGGGGGCGGAGGGGAGTTGTCGATGTAGCACTGGGCGGCCACGGGCGCGCCGACCCGCTTGCGGATCAGCCGCTTGACGATGACGAGCCGTTCCCGGCCTTCGTGCCGGAGCCGTACCTCGTCGCCGACGCGCAGGGAATGGGCGGGCTTCACCCGCTCCCCGTTCACGTGCACATGCCCGCCCCGGCAGGCGGCGGCACCGAGGGAGCGGGTCTTGATCAGGCGGACGGCCCAGATCCAGCTGTCGAGGCGGACACTCTCGCCGTTGGCGGCCCCGGCGGCCTCGGCGGCGGCCACCGCGGCGGCGATCCCGGGATCGAGCGGCTGGTCGGAAGGGGCGGGGGCGGGGCCCATGCCGCCCGGCGCGCCGGTTCCCACGCCGGTGTCACCGGCCACGTTCTCGTCCGCATCCTCGGAAGCCATATCCCGACCATAACGCTCGAAGGCCGGGTCACAGGAAGCCTTTTCCCGGCGCCCGGGGAAGCACCCGGGGCGGCCCGTACACCGTCGCCGGCCACCCCCGGACCGCACGCCATGGGGGCGGCCCAGCGGGGCATACGGTGACGGTATGGACGACAGCAGCGCGCTCACCCGGCTGGACCGGCGTGTCGCCGGGTGCCGGGCCTGCCCCCGGCTCGTCGACTGGCGTGAGGAGGTGGCCCGTACGAAGCGGGCCGCGTTCGCCGACTGGACGTACTGGGGCCGGCCGGTGCCCGGTTTCGGACCGGCCGACGCCCGGCTGGTGATCATCGGGCTGGCCCCGGCCGCGCACGGCGGCAACCGCACCGGCCGCATGTTCACCGGTGACCGTTCGGGAGACGTGCTGTACCAGGCGTTGTACGACGTGGGCCTCGCCTCGCAGCCCACCTCCGTCCGTGCCGACGACGGACTCGAGTTGTACGGCGTGCGGGTCACGGCGCCCGTGCACTGTGCACCGCCGGCCAACAAGCCGACCCCGGGTGAGCGGGACACCTGCCGGCCCTGGCTGGTCCGGGAGCTGACGCTGCTGCGGCCGACGCTGCGGGCCGCGGTCGTCCTCGGTGCCTTCGGCTGGCAGGCCGCGCTGCCCGCGTTCGCGGAGGCGGGCTGGACCGTGCCCCGGCCCCGTCCGGCGTTCTCCCACGGCGCCAGGGTCGCGCTCGACGGGCTGGACCTCTTCGGCTGCTTCCACGTGAGCCAGCGCAACACCTTCACCGGCCGGCTGACCACGGACATGCTCCGCGAGGTGCTGCGCACGGCGGCGGACGCGGCCGGGCTGCCGTAGGGCACGCGGCGGCCGAGCGGCAGTCGGCGCGGGCGTGGCTCCTGGGCGGAGGCGAGGCGCCGGGGCGACGGAGGCGCACGCAGCCGGGGGGTTGCGTTCATAAAGAAAGCAACTGTCCTGGCAGCTTTCACACGGCGGAAACGTGAGCGTCCCGTTCGCCGGGGGAACGCGATCTATCGTGGGAGCATTCCACCGGCCACCGTCGTCCGAAGGCCCACCCCCGCCCTCGTACGAACAGGAGCTCTGTGTCCCGGCCCGCCGTACCCCTCTGGCTCGCCCACGCCTTCCGTGCCCAGCGCGGCCCCGTCCCCTGGAG
>NZ_BNBF01000012.1:46828-57852 GCF_014654935.1 Streptomyces capoamus | reverse complement strand
CGCGGTCTGCCGGGGCGCGCTCGCCGCCGGCCCGTTGCTCGCCGCGGGGCTCCGCACGGGCCAGACGGCGCTCGGTGTGATCGCCGCCATCGCCGCGATGCTCGTGGGCATCAACGACCGGCCCGGCAGCCGGCGGGCGTCGGTGAAGCGGCTCGGCGTGCCCGCGCTGGCCGGGGCGCTGGGGCTGCTCCTCGGGACGTACGCCGGACAGGGACTCGCCGCCGTACCGCTGACCATGGCCCTCACCGCGCTGGGCCTGGTCGCCGGCGGCATGAGCGCCGTGGGGCCCGTCGCCTCCGCCGCCGGCACGCAGCTGCTGGTCGCCGCGGCCGTCGGGGCCGGGATGCCGGCCGCCGAGAGCGGCTTCCTGCGGGCCCTGGCCTTCCTGGCCGGTGCCGGCTGGCTGCTGCTCCTGCGCCTCGCCCTGCCCACGCCCGGCTCGCTCGGCGGGGACTTCCGCTTCGACGGGGAACGGCAGGCGGTCGCCGATGTCTACGACGCGGTCGGCGCGCTCGTCGCCGCCGTGGGCGGTGAGCACGCCACCGCCCGGCGGGCCGCGCTCACCGCCGCGCTCGACCACGCCCAGGACGCCCTCGCCGGACCCCGGCTGCGCCGGTACGCCGGCTCGGCCGCCGAGCGCCGGCTGCACGCGCAGTTCGCGGCGGCCCTGCCCCTGGCCGAGGCCGCCACCGCCCTGTACTGGGCCGGGGAGCCCGTGCCGGCGCGGGCGGCCGAGGGGCCCCGGCGGCTCGCCGCCGCCGTCCGCGACAACACCGGCACCGGCCCACTGCCCGCCCCGCACAGGTCGGCGCCCGCGCTGCGCGCCCTGGACGACGCCCTGCTGCATGCGGCCGACGCCTTCGACCGGGGGGACGGCGCCCACCGCGGACTGCTCGGCCGGCGCCGGGGCGTCCGGCACGCCCTGCGGGCCGCGCTCGGGGCCGGCGGCCGTGAGTACGGGCTGCGGGTCGCCCTCTGCTTCGGCGCGAGCGCGGCCATCGCCCAGGCCCTGCACCACAGCCGCTGGTACGGGCCGCACACGCACTGGTACTGGCTGCCCGCCACCGCCGTCTTCCTCGTCAAGCCCGACCTCGGCCCGCTCGCCTCCCGGGTGCTGTGCCGGGCGGCCGGGACCGTGCTCGGCGCCGTGGTGTTCGCCGGCTTCGCCGCGCTGCTGCCCCGCCCGGCGGGGCTGATCGTGCTGGTGGCTGTGTGCGGCGCCGTCATACCGGTCGCCACCCGGAACTTCGCGGCGCTCACCGCCGTCGTCACCGTCCTCGTCCTCGCCCTGGTCATGGCCGGCGGTGAACCGCAGGCCTCGGTCAGCCGGATCGGCGAGACCCTGCTGGCGTGCGCGCTCGTACTGGTCGTGGGGCACCTGCCGATGCCGGGGGAGCGGGGCGGCGGGGTGCGGGCCCGGCTCGCGGCGGCCGGTGGCGCGGCGCACGCCTATCTCCTGCACGTCCTCGGCGAGTCCGGCGACCGCACCGAGCGGTGGGCGCTGCGCCGGGAGGCGTACCGGACCCTTGCCGAGGCCCGGACCGCCATCGCGCTCGCCGCCGCCGAACTGCCTTCCCTCGCCCGGCACACCGAGGGCACGGACGCGCTGGCCGAGGTGCTGGAACGGCTCGTGGACACCACCACGGCCTGCGCCGTCCACCTCGACGACACCGGACGACTCACCCCCCGGCACCTGCGCCGACTGCGCGAGGCGCTGGGGGAGCTGGAGCAGCGGGGCATGCGGGTGCCGTTGCCCGCCGCCGCGTAGCCGCCCGGGCCCGGACGGCGGTTCGGCCCAGCCGGCGTGACCGCCCCCTTGGCCGGCCCCCGCCCTCCGGCCGGCCGGTCGGCGGCCGGTCCGCCTGGCCGGAAAGCGACTCCGCGACCCGGTCGCCGGACAAGTTCCGCGCCCGGCGATGAGTTCCGCTCCGTCCGGCGGTCACCATCCCGAACCGACCGTCGGACAGGAGGGCACATGTCGCTTCCGGAGATCGTCTCGCGTGAGCAGTGGCGCGCGGCACGCTTGGAGTTACTGCGCAAGGAGGAGGCGGTCGGACGAGCCCGCGAGGCCCTGGGCGCCGAGCGCCGTCGGCTGCCCATGGTGGAGGTCGACCCGGAGTACGTCTTCGAGGGCGGCGACGGCAAGGCCACCCTGCTCGACCTCTTCGAGGAGCGGGCCCAGCTCGTCGTCCACCACTTCATGTTCGCCCCGGAGTGGGAGTCCGGCTGCCCGTGCTGCGCCGCCTTCCTGGACCAGGTCGGCCACCTCGCCCACCTGCGGGCCCGGAACACCGCCTTCGCGGCCGTCTCCCAGGCACCGTTCACCCGGATCCTTCCGTTCAAGGCGCGGATGGGCTGGGCGGTGCCCTGGTACTCCTCGGCGCACAGCGACTTCAACCGTGACTTCGAGGCCACCGTCGACACCGGCGGCGATCCGGTCGAACGGCCCGGCCTCAGCTGTTTCCTGCGCGACCACGACCGGGTCTTCCACACCTACTCGGTGTACGACGACGGACTGGACGCACTGGGCACCACCGCGGCCCTGCTCGACCTGACCGCGCTCGGCCGCACCCCCGCCGGGGGCGAACGCCTCCGCCTCCACGACGAGTACGACGACTGAGTGGTGCCCTCCCTCATACGGACGGTCCGCTTCGTGTCACAAGGTGAACGGATCCTCACGGTCCGCGCCCATCCCGTATCGCCATTGTCTCAGTAGCGTCACCGGCGAGCCGTTTCCCCTCTCCAGAGCGTTAACTCCTACACGTACGACGCTTCCTGGAGGTGCGAGATGGTGAACGGGCGAACGGTGCTCGAACGCTTTTCCGCCGGTGGTCCGCGGGGATCCTGGCCCGCGGAGGAGTTCGCGCACGCGCGGCGTCAGGAGGGCCTGGCCGCCGAGGTCGTCATGGACCTCGCGACGGACACGTTCCTGGTGATCGTCCGGGGCGCCGAGACAGCGGACTGAGTCCGTCCGGGGATGGCGGCGCGTCCGGGTGTCAGCACGACCTCGGCGCCGGCACTCGTGCCGTGAACTGCTGCGCCTGGAGCGTGTACAGATCGGCGTAGACACCACCCCTGGCCAGTAGTTCCTCCGGAGTGCCCGACTCCACCAGGCGCCCGTGCTCCAGCACGTGCACCAGGTCGGCGTGGCGGACCGAGGCCAGCCGGTGCGTGATCAGGACCACCGTCTGACCGCCCCGCGCCAGCGCCCGGATCTTCTCGAACACCTCCAGCTCGGCCCGCGCGTCCAGGGCGGCCGTCGGTTCGTCCACGATCAGGATGCTCCCGCGCCGGTAGGCCGCCCGGGCGATACCGAGCCGCTGCCACTGACCGCCGGACAGCTCGTGCCCGCCGCTGAAGTTCCGGGCCAGCAGCGTGTCCAGGCCGCGCGGCAGCTCCGCGACCACCTCCTCGGCCCCCGCCTCCGCGATCGACGCGGCCAGCCGCTCCTCGGTGATCGGTGCGGCGGAGCGGCCGACGGCCACGTTCACCCGGGCGGTGAACGGCCAGCGCTTGAAGTCCTGGGCCACCATCGCGATGCGCTCGGCGAGCAGCCGCCGATCGGCCCGCGCGGCGTCGACGCCGTCCCACAGGATCCGGCCCCGGTCGGGCGTGTACAGGCCCGCGAGCAGCTTGACCAGCGTGGTCTTGCCCGAGCCGTTCTCCCCGACGAGCGCGATGATCCGGCCGAGGGGCAGGGTGAGGCTGACGTCGTCCAGGGCGGGGCGCGGCGCGGGTCCCGGACACCCGTCGGCGGGGCTCCCGTCATGGGGGTAACTGAAGGTGACGTTCTCGAAGCGGACCTCCTGGGGATCCTCGGGCAGCGGCTCCCCGCCCACCGGGATGGCCCGCTCGGCCGCCGCCCCGTACATCCGCTGCAGATCGCCCACGAACAGCGCCTCCTCGTGCAGCTGGTTGATCTCCAGCACCAGCGCGTCCAGGCTCGCCGCGCCCGTGCGGACGGCGATCACCGCCGTACCGGCCACCGACAGGGCCATCGCACCGGCCAGCAGCAGCGCCCCCAGCGTCGCGTAGGTGGCGAGGGTCGCCAAGCCCGTCCAGGCTCCGGCGATCAGACCGGTCCGCGCCGCCAGCCGGGACAACCTGGCCTGTTCCGCTTCCGCGGTCTCCGACATGGCCCGGAAGTGGCGCAGCAGGAACGGGCCCACCCCGTGCACCCGGATCTCGGGGGCGGCGGCCGGCTCCGTGAGCAGGCTGCTGATCAGTTGGCCGGCCCGCGCGTGCTGCACCCAGGTGTGGAAGGACTCGTAGCGGCGCCGGGCGTTGGTCAGCGCGCTCCAGGCGCTGGGCAGGGTCATGGTGACCAGCAGGGGCAGCAGCGCGGGATGCAGCACGGTGAGCACGCCGGCCGCGGCGACCAGCGAGATCATCGCGTTGATCACCCGGGCGCTGTAGCCGATCATGTGCCGGGCGGACCGGGCGCCGTACTGGGCGGTGTCCAGCAGTTTGTGGAAGGCGTGGTCCTCGATCGCTGCCAGCTCCACGTTGGCCGCGTGCTCCAGGTACAGCTCGGTCGCCACCCGCTCCACCTTCGGCTCCAGCCGTCCGGTGGCGTAGGTGGAGGCGGCCCGCAACAGCGCGGCGACCACCATCACGACGGCCATCGCCTCCAGGGCCGGGGCGGCCGAGCGCAGTCGCTGCCCGATGTCGGGACCGGTGAGCAGTCGGCCCAGTGCGCTGTTCACGGCCAGCAGGCTCACCGCCTGGGCCGCGCCCCGGCCCAGCTCGGCGGCCAGCACCACCCGGGCGGCCCGCGCGTCCGCCTGCCGGGCCAGCCGGAGACTGGACGCCAGCATGCCGGGCAGCCGGCGCAGCATCGCCCGGAAACCGAGCGCGAGGAAGGCGTCCGCATGCTGGTTCCAGCCCATGTCGTAGCGCAGCGGCCCGCCGAACAGCAGCCGCTCCGACGCCGACACCACGGGCTCGGCCGCCTCCCGCCTCTTCCTCACCGTGACCTCCCGGACCCCGACGGAACGGCCACTATCCCGACCGGAGCCGCCGCCCGGCAGGGCGCGCGGGGCATGTGCGGGGGCGCGGAAGAAGCGCTTCCGGCACGGGGGGTGCGACCCGGGGCGATGTACGGCGGTGGCGGCGGGGAGCCGTCCGGCGGAACCGGCGGCGCTGACCGGGTCGCGCCCTGCGGACGGTCGGTGGGTGGTGGCGGGCTGCTCGGCGGGTGCCTTGCGGGCTGCTCGGCGGAGTGGTCGGGCCGAGACGGTCGGCAGCCGGATCGGGATCGGGGTGACCGTCGTCCGGCACGAGGTGGGCGACGGGGGACGGGTGGACCGAGGCTGAGCGGGCGATGGCCGCGGTGGTTACGCCGGGATGGCTCGGGACCAGTCCGGATTGGTCCCCGTCACCCGGCACAGGGCCAGGTAGAGGGGGATGGGCGGGGTGTACGGGAGGGTGCCCTCCGGGCGGTGGATCAGGCGGGCGGCACCGGTGATCAGGGCACCGGGGGCGTAGTGGGCCGGGGACGGCCACGGCAGGGCGTAGTCGGAGTCCGACGGAACGATCCACCACCAGCGGGAGCCGTCGGCGTAGACGCATCCCACCCGCGGGAGCCGCGGTACGACCAGCGGACCGAGACGGTCGGGCACGGCCACGGCGTCGAAGCCGAGCGGGGCCGTCATGCCGTCGGGCAACGCCGGCCGGCGGTCCGGCTCGGGAGCCGGCCGCCGGCGCTGCAGCCGCACCAGGGTGTTCAGACCGAGGCCCGGCCCGTGCCCCGCCCCGGCGCCTCCGGCGAGCCGGCCCGGGCCGGTCAAGGCCGGTCCCCGGGAAGAGGCTGCTCGGGAATGCGGAACGACGCGGTGGCGGGCCCGTGCTGGTCCGGGAACATGGCGGTCCGGTGGCGCTCCGGGTGTGCCGCGGGCCGGTGCTGTCCCGGATGCGGCGCGTGCCCGTGCCGGGATTCCCCGCGCTGTCCCGCTTCCCCCCACTGCCCGGCGTCCCCGGGTCCGCGCTGCTGCGGCGCGCGTCCGCTCGCCTCGGCCGGCCGGTCCTCGTCGGAGTCGTCCGGGCGGCCCGGCTTGGGCCGCGCACCCCAGCCGAGGTCGCCGCGCGGTTCCTCGGTGTGACGGGCGGTGCCGGTCAGGCGGGGCAGCTCCGCCCAGACCGACAGCCCGGGACCGTGCTCCTGGGCACCCCAGGCCCGGCACAGCGCGTCCACGAGAAGCAACCCCCTCCCGTGCTCCTCATCGGCTCGCTGTGGGGACGGGTGGGATGCGCCAGGAGCACAGCCCTGATCGTGGACGGCTATGCGCACCATGTCGTCATGGTCGAGCAACTCGCACACGACCCGGCTGCTCGCGGTGTGCACGATCGCGTTGGTGACCAGCTCGGACACGACCAGAGCCGCGTTGTCGCAGGTGTCCGCGCAGACCGACCAGCCGGCGAGCCGGGCGTGCGTCAGGCGTCTGGCCTGGGCGACGGAACCCGGATGCGCGGCCAGCTCGAAACGGAACCTTCGCTCGGCAGCGCCCCGCTCAGGGGTCGCTCCCGTCGCGGCGCCCAGACCGGAAGGGTCTGCGGCCGCGTCTGTTCCTAAGGGCGCGGACGGAATCACGTGTGCCACTATCGCCCTGGCGCGGACACTTGGCAAGAGTCACTATGAAAAATGCAGAGTGCTGTGTGACCGGGTCGGCGGCCGTGGCACACTGCTCGCAACAGCACCAGGCGCGGCGCCAATTGGAGACGTCGGAGATCCGACCCGGTCTTCGAACGAGTCTTCGAACGGCGCCGCAGGGCTGTCGGGAATCTTTACGGCAAGAGGACGCGTACGTTCTTCCCGGCAAGAGGTTTCGCAGTTTGCCGGCGCAAGGAACAACGGGCGCGAGAGTGCGGCCGAAAGGTTCGACAAGAGGCCTCGGCAGGGGCGTTCGGTGGAGGTGGGAGCGTGAGCGAACCGCGGTCCGCGCCGACGGTGGGCCAGGTGGTCCTCGGCCGGCGCCTGCAGGACCTGCGGGAACGCGCCGGACTCAAGCGCGAGGAGGCCGCCCGCGTGCTCCGCGTCGCCCCCGCCACCGTCCGCCGCATGGAGACCGCCGAGGTCGCCCTCAAGATCCCGTACCTGCAACTGCTCCTGAAGGCCTACGACGTCCCGGACGACGAGGCCGAGGTCTTCGTCCAGCTGGCCGAGGAGGCGAACAGGCCCGGCTGGTGGCAGCGGTTCCACGACATCCTGCCCGGCTGGTTCTCGATGTACGTGAGCCTCGAGGGCGCGGCCGCCCTCATCCGCTCCTACGAACCGCACTTCGTCCCCGGCCTGCTGCAGACCGAGGACTACGCGCGTGCCGTGCTGAAGTCCGGTGCCATCGGGCAGACGAGCCCCGACGACATCGAGCGGCACGTCGCATTGCGCATGCAACGTCAGCAATTGCTCACCCGTCCGGACGCGCCCCGTTTCTGGGCGGTGATGGACGAGACCGCCCTGCGCCGCCCGGTCGGCGGACCGGAGGTGATGCGCGCGCAGATCGACAGGTTGCTCGAGGCCACGAAGCTGCCCCATGTGACGCTCCAGGTCGCCCCGTTCGCCAACGGGCCGCACCCGGGGACGTACGGGCCCTTCGTGCTGTTCCGATTTGCCATGTCAGAACTGCCGGACATGGTCTACAGCGAGTACCTGACCGGCGCCGTCTACCTCGACGCGCGCACCGAGGTGGCGACCCATCTGGAGGTCATGGACCGCATGGCGGCGCAGGCCGCTACGGCACAACGCACGAAGGAGATCCTCCTGGATCTCCGCAAGGAGCTGTGAATGGATCGCATCAAGCCGCGCGGACGCGTCTACAACGGCATGCCCGCGCGGGAGTTGGGCAGCGAAGGGTGGCACAAGCCCTGGAGCGGCGGCAACGGCGGAAACTGCCTGGAGGCGATGAAGCTGGCCGACGGCCGGATCGCGGTACGCCAGTCGACCGACCCGGACGGCCCGGCGCTGATCTACACGATGGACGAGATGACCGCGTTCATAGAGGGCGCCAAGGCGGGGGAGGCCGACTTCCTGCTGACCTGACCTCTCCTGTGTTGATTCTGGCCCTCCTTCCTTCTTCGTGACCGAGTCGTGTGACCGAGTCGTGTGACCGAGTCGTGTGACCGAGTCGACCGTCCGTACCGGCCCCCCGTCCGATCCGCCCCGCCCGTCACTCCGGCGGCAGCACACCGCACAGCGCCTCCAGCGCCGCTCCGTAGGCGTGTTCGGCCGGGGCCGCGTACCCCACCACCAGACCGTCGCCGCCGTCCGTCGGACCGTGCGGATGCCTGAAACCGGCGAGCCCGTCGAGGGCGATGCCCTGCCACGCGGCGGCCTTCACCGTCGAGCGCTCCGTGCCGGGCGGCAGCCGCAGCACCGCGTGCAACCCGGCCGCTATGCCCGTCACGCCGACGTGCGGTGCCCGCGCGGCGAGCGCGGCGACGAGCCGGTCGCGGCGGCGCCGGTACCGCTGCCGCATACGCCGCACATGACGGTCGTACGACCCGCAGGCCACGAAGTCCGCCAGCGCGAGCTGGTCCAGCACACTCGCCCACCCCTCCCGCTCGCCCTTCACCGCCAGCACCGGCTCCACGTACCGCTCGGGCAGGACCATCCAGCCCAGCCGCAGCGCCGGTGACAGGCTCTTGCTGACCGATCCGAGGTAGATCACCCGCTCGGGATCGAGACCCTGGAGCGCTCCGACGGGCCGACGGTCGTACCGGAACTCGCCGTCGTAGTCGTCCTCCAGCACCACCGCCCCCTGCACCCGGGCCCAGTCGATCACCGCCGCCCGGCGCTCCGGGTGGAGCGGACCACCGGTCGGGAACTGGTGCGCGGGCGTCAGCAGCACGGCCCGCTCCCGCCCCAGCGCGTCCACCCGGGCGCCGTGCTCGTCCAGCGGCAGCGGTACGGTGCGCACGCCGGCCGCCGCGAGCAACTCCCGGTGGAAGCCGAGACCGTACGCCTCGACGCCCAGCGGACCGCGCAGCACCCCGCCCGCCGCCGGTCCTTCCCGCGTCCCCCGGCCGAACAGCAGCCGCAGCGCGTGCGCGAAGCCCGAGCAGATCACGATCCGGTCCGGCTCCGTACGCACCCCGCGCGCCCGTGCCAGGTACTCCGTCAGCGTCTCCCGCAGCTCACGGCGCCCGGCCGGATCGCCCGGTCCGAACGCCTCGCTGGGCGCCGCCTGCACCGCCCGGCGGTAGGAGGCCGCCCAGGCCGCACGCGGGAAGGCCGACGCGTCCGGCGTGCCCTGGCGCAGATCGTGCCGGGGCCCGCCCGTGCGTCCGGGTGCCTGCACGGGCGTCCGCACGGCGTGGCGCAGCGGCTCGGCCCGCTCCGCGACCCGCGTCCCGGACCCCTGCCGGGCGGTCAGCCAGCCCTCCGCGACCAGCTCCGCGTACGCGTCGGCCACCGTGTTGCGGGCCACGCCCAGGTCCGCGGCGAGCGACCGGTACGGCGGCAGCCGGGCGCCCGGCGGCAGTCGGCCGCTGCGCACCGCCTCCCGCAGCGCGCGGGTCAGCGCCGCCCGTCGGCCACCCGGCCCGGACAGCTCCAGAAGCAGGTCCGCACCGATCCGCTCTCCGGAATTGACCCACGAATCCGTCATGGAAGTGCACCCTACAGCCGGTCTTTCGGGCCCCTAGGTTAAGCACATGACGACGCACACGACTGCCGCCTCCGCCTCCGCCTCCACCTCTGTCTCGGCCTCTGCCGGCGCTTCCACCACCACCGTCGACCCCACCACGGGGATCACCGCGGCCGGCGCCTCCCGCAGCCGCCTGGACTTCGCCCGGGCCGCGCCGAAGGTCTTCCGCATGATCATCGGCCTCGACGCCGCCGCCCGCGAGGGCCTGGACCCCGCCCTGGTCGAACTGATCCAGATCCGCGCCTCCCACCTCAACCACTGTGCCTACTGCCTGCACATGCACACCAATGACGCCCGCAAGGCCGGGGAGGACGAGGACCGGCTCCACATGGTCGCCCTCTGGCGTGAGGCCCAGCACTTCTTCACCCCGAAGGAGCAGGCCGCCCTCGCCCTGACGGAGGCGGTGACCCTGGTCGCCGACGGAGGCGTTCCCGACGCCGTCTACGCGGAGGCCGCCGCCCACTTCGACGACCGGGAACTGGCCCACGTCCTGTCCCTGATCCTCACGATCAACACCTGGAACCGTGTGGCCCTGGCCACGGGGAAGATCGCGGGCACGGACGAGCGCACCCGCTGACGCACCGCCCTTCGCGCGACCACGGCCGGCTGGTGCCCGCGGCGCCGACGGCGCCGGCGCTCAGACCACCATCGGCCGGTCCGTCGGGACTATCGGGGCGGGGAGCCGGGAACGTCCCGTCAGATAACGGTCGACGGCCGCCGCCACCGCGCGCCCCTCCGCTATCGCCCACACGATGAGCGACTGCCCGCGCGCGGCGTCTCCCGCGGCGAAGACCCCGGGGGTGTTGGTCGCGAAACCGTCGTCCCGGGCGATCGTGCCGCGTGGCTGCAGCGCCAGACCCAACTGCTCGATCATCCCGTCCTCCTGGTCGGGTCCGGAGAACCCGAGGGCGAGCAGCACCAGGTCGGCGGGGAGGGTCCGCCCGGTGCCCGGCACCGCGAGCCGCTGCTCATCGACCTCCACCAGATGCAGTGACCGCACGTTCCCCCTCTCGTCCCCGGTGAAGCGGAGCGTGGACGCCGCGAAAAGCCGCGCGTCCGCGTCCGCCGCCGGTGCCGTCCGCAGTTCCCGGGCCTCCTCGTGCGCGGCCGACAGCCGGTAGATCTTCGGGTACGTCGGCCACGGCTCGCTGTCCTCGTCGCGCTCGGCACCCGGCTGTGCGTAGATGTCCAGCTGGGTCACCGACGCGGCGCCCTCGCGCACCGCGGTGCCCAGGCAGTCCGCCCCGGTGTCCCCGCCGCCCACGATCACGACGTGCTTGCCGGCGGCCGACAGCGGCGAAACCTTCAGATCCCCCTCACAGACCCGATTGGCCAACGGCAGATACTCCATCGCCTGGTGTATGCCGTTCAACGCCCGGCCGG
>NZ_BNBF01000012.1:35976-46634 GCF_014654935.1 Streptomyces capoamus | reverse complement strand
CGACGTGCGGAACTTCGTCCCCTCGGCGCGCATCTGCTCGATCCGCCGCTCCAGATGCCGCTTCTCCATCTTGAACTCGGGGATGCCGTACCGCATCAGCCCGCCGATCCGGTCGTCCTTCTCGTACACCGCGACCGTGTGCCCGGCCCGGGTCAGCTGCTGGGCGGCGGCGAGCCCCGTGGGTCCCGAGCCGATGACGGCGACCGTCTTCCCGGACAGCCGCTCGGGCGGGCGGGGCGGGGTGAACCCCTCCTCCCACGCCCGGTCGGCGATCGCGCACTCGACGTTCTTGATGGTGACGGCCGGCTGGTTGATCGCCAGCACGCAGCCGGACTCGCACGGAGCCGGACACAGCCGCCCGGTGAACTCCGGGAAGTTGTTCGTGGCGTGCAGCCGGTCGCTCGCCGCCCGCCAGTCCTCCCGTGACACCAGGTCGTTCCACTCGGGGATGAGATTGCCCAGCGGGCAGGCCTGGTGGCAGAACGGGATGCCGCAGTCCATGCAGCGGTCGGCCTGCTTGCTGATGATGGGCAGCAGCGCGCCCGGGACGTACACCTCGTCCCAGTCCCGCACCCGCCGCTCGACGGGCCGTCGCGGCCACTCCTGGCGCGGCGTGGTCATGAACCCCTTGGGATCGGCCATGGGCGTCTTCCTCGCGTACGGGCACCGCAGGCACCGGGCGTACGAAGGGCCGTGCGTCATCGTGCGGCACTCTTCCGGCCACGATACGTCCCGTCCGGCGGCCGTGCAGAGTGTCGGACAGCGCTTTCTGCCGGGAGGTTTCCGGGAGCTGATCAGGGCTGTCGCGAGCGGCCGGTGCCGGACCGGACGAGGGTTCCGCGCACTCTCACCCCGCGTCCTCCTCCCCGGCCCCCTGCCACGCCCGCAGCACGCGCTCCACCGTCGGGGCGATCCGGCGCCGGGCCTCGTTCCACGCCACCCCGCGCATCAGCAGCTGGTCGTACGGCGTGTCCACGTGCCGTACGCCCGCCACGACCGCCGAGATCACCGCCCCCTCGGTCAGCGCCCGCCCGGCCGCGCTGCGCCCGACGCGGCCGCTGCCCCGCACGGCCGCGTGGGCCGCGATCGCCCGTGCCCGCTCGGCGGGACAACCGGGGAACAACCGCAAGATCTCGGCCGCGAACGCCGCCACGAACCGCTCGTCCTCCGCCGCTCGCCGCCGTGCGTCCCGGGCCCGCCGCCGGCGCCGCGCCTCCGCGTCCGCCAGACACCGTGCCTCGGCCCGGGCCAGGGCGGCCTCCTCCACCAGCACTCCCTGGCGTTCATAGCGGCTCTTGCGCCGGTTGAACCGCACCACCACCGCCGACAGTGCGCTCTCCTCCCGCGACCTGCGGGTCAGGGCCGTGTCACCGCGCGGCAGGAACACCAGGTGCCCGAGATCGGCACAGACCAGGCACCACGGTGCGCCGTCCGTCAGCACCAGCAGCGACAGCGGGCCCCGCCGGCAGCGGGCGCACCGCTTCCGCTTCAGCGCCTGTACGACGACAAGCCTGCCTGCCCAGCGGGGAGTTGCGGAAAGCGCCATACGCGGTACTTTCCCCGTCACCGCCCCCGTCTCCCACGCCCGTCCACGCCGGTCCTCGCCTGCTGGACCGCTGCTCCTTCTCCACCCCCGCCGCTCTCCCCGGCCACCCGGCATCATGGGCCCTGTGCGACTCGAAGCGATCACCTGGGACCGGCTGGCCGAACGGCTTGCCGACCGGCTGGCCGGTACGGCGACGGCCGACGGAGGAGCCTGGCCGCGCGTCGGTTTCGACGGTGCCCCGGCCGCCCAGCCCGGAGACCTCGCCGAGCGCGTCGGGGAGGCGCTGCGGGTGCTCGGGCGGCCCTCGCTCGTCGTCGGCACGGAGGGCTTCCTGCGCCCCGCCTCACTCCGCCTGGAGCACGGGCGGCGGGACGCGGAGTCGTACTACAGCGGTTGGTACGACACGGGTGCCCTGTGGCGCGAGGTCTTCGGCCCGCTCGACCCCGGAGGCAGCGGGCGGGTCCTGCCCGACCTGTGGGATCCGGCCACGGACCGGGCCACCCGCAGCCCCTACGTCCACCTCCCGCCCGGCGGAATCCTGTTGCTCCACGGACCACTCCTGTTGCGCCACTGGTTCCCCTTCGACCTGACCGTGCACCTCCTCCTCTCCCCGGGCGCCCTGCGCCGCCGCACCCCCGAAGCCGACCACTGGACCCTGCCCGCCTTCGAACGCTACGCGGCAGAGACCGACCCGGCCGGCGCGGCGGACGTCCTGGTACGCGCCGACGACCCGCGTCACCCCGCATGGAGCGGCTGACGCGCTCAGACCCCTGCTGAACGGCGCGCACCCTCCACCGCGACCCGCCGCTCAGAGCCAGCCGTTGCGCCGGAACCCCCGGTACAGCACCAGACAGGCCGTTGCCATCACTGCCATCACCAGCGGATACCCGAAGGACCAGTGCAGCTCCGGCATGTGATCGAAGTTCATGCCGTAGACCCCGCACACCATCGTCGGCACGGCGATCACCGCCGCCCAGGCCGTGATCTTCCGCATGTCCTCGTTCTGCGCGACGGTCACCTGCGCCAGATGTGCCTGAAGGATGGAGTTGAGCAGCTCGTCGAACGCGGCGATCTGTTCCTTGGCCCGGATCAGATGGTCGAGCACATCCCGGAAGTACGCCTGTATCTCCGCATCCACGACCCGTATGGGCCGGGTGGCCAGATCCTCCACCGGGCGGCCCAGCGGCACCACCGCCCGCTTCAGCTCCAGCAGTTCACGCTTCATCTGGTAGATGCGGCCCGGGTCCAGACGCGCCCCGTTCTCCGAGAACACCTCCGTCTCCACCTGGTCGATGTCCGCCTGCACCGCGTCCGTGACGTTCAGGTAGTCGTCGACCACGTGGTCCGCGATCGCGTGGAGCACCGCGGCCGGCCCCTTCGCGAGCTGCTGCGGGTGCGCCTCCAGCTCCTCGCGCAGCGGGCCCAACGAGCCGTGCCGGCCGTGCCGCACCGTGATCACGAAGTCCCTGCCGACGAAGACCATGATCTCGCCGGTGTCCACCACTTCGCTGGTCGCCGTCAACTGCTCGTGCTCCACATAGCAGACGGTCTTGAACACCCCGAAGAGCGTGTCCCCGTAGTGCTCCAGCTTCGGCCGCTGATGTGCCTCGACCGCGTCCTCCACCGCCAGCGGGTGCAGGTCGAACAGGTCGGCGACGCCCGCGAACTCACGGTCCGTCGGTTCGTGCAACCCGAGCCAGACGAAGCCCTCGCCGGTCTTGCGCACCAGGCGCACGGCATCCACCAGGTCGGCGCACCCCGGCACGCGCACGCCGTCCTGATACGTCACACAGTTCACCACCGACGAGCCCAGCGGTGACCTGGCGGGATGACTCAGGTCCACGCGCGGCCGACGCCGGGCCAGCCGCGCCACCTTGCGCAGGCCGCCGACCCTGCCCAGCCCCGTGACCTTCCGCAGATTCCCTGCCATGGACATCTGGATCTCCTCGCGTGGATCTCCTCGCTCACCGCTCTCGCGCCTTGCCCGGCAAGTCTGCCAGTCGCGGGCACGGCGCGGGCACGCCTGTGTGAACAGGGAGTTCCGCTTAGTTCCCGCCTGTGGACGGCACGGCGACCGGCGACACGGCGACCGACGGCGCGGCGACCGACACCGTAGCGAACCACGCCGTTTCCACCACGCCGTGGGAACGACGACGTGTTCAACCACGCCCAGGAACGACGACGTGCCGACTGTGCCGACGCGGCGATGGCGACGCACCGGCGACCGGCCCGGGAGCCGGCCACTGGGATGATCGGGGTATGACGCGCTCGGGCAGGTACCTCCTGGACAACCGGCAGCACGAGGCGGGCGAACGCTTCGACGCCTTCACCGCGCTGTTCGACCCCACGACCTTCCGGCACCTCGAAGGACTCGGCATCGGTCCCGGCTGGCGCTGCTGGGAGGTCGGGGCCGGCGGCACCTCCGTCGTGTCCTGGCTCGCCGAGAAGGTGGGGCCCACCGGTCTGGTCGTCGCCACCGACATCGACACCTCCCGGCTCCCCACCGCGGCCCGCCCGCCGGTGGAGATCCGGGTCCACGACGTGGGTGCCGAGGAGCCGCCGGGCGCAGGCTTCGACCTGGTCCACGCGCGGCTGGTCCTCGTCCACGTGCCGGACCGGGAACGTGCGCTGCGCTCCATGATCACCTCCCTGCGCCCGGGCGGCCGACTGCTGATCGAGGACGCGGACCCCGCTCTCCAGCCCCTGACGTGCCCTGACGAGTACGGTCCCGAGCAGCGGCTCGCCAACCGGCTGCGCCAGGGCTTCCGCAAGCTCCTCGCCGACCGTGGCGCCGACCTCTCCTACGGCCGTAAGCTCCCGCGACTGCTCCGTGAGGCCGGACTGCACGACGTCGAGGCGGACGCGTACTTCCCCGTGGCCTCGGCCGCCTGCACCGCGCTGGAGGCCGCGACGGTCCGGCAGATCCGCGACCGGCTCGTCGCCGCCGGCCTGGCCACCGACGCGGAGATCGACCAGCACCTGGCGAACGTGGCGGCCGGCACCATGGACCTGACCACCGCACCGATGATCTCGGCGTGGGGTCACAAGAGGTAGCCGGCAGCGACCGCCCGCAGCCCGGCGCCCCGTGTCTGGTCAGTGGTCAGCGGTCAGCCTTCGGTGACCGACTGCCGACCGCGGCCGGCGCACGAGCCGCCGTGGGCCGGGCGATCCTCCCGCGGCGCGCCACCCGGTTCCGGCACCCTCCTGCGGTTCCCTCTTCCCGGCAGCGGGGGTCTGCCGCCCACCCGCCGCACCGCCTCCGCGCCCGCCCGGCATCCCTGGGCCGCCGCCTCCTGCGGGCCCGCGCCCGTCAGCAGCGCGGCGAGGAAGGCACCCGTGAAGGCGTCTCCCGCGCCCGTGGTGTCGCGGGGCACCGACGGTACGGCAGGGATCCGCGCCACCACGGCTCCGGACCGGGCCACCAGCGCCCCGTCCGCACCCGCCTTGGCCACCACCAGCGGTACCCGTCGGCTCAACGCGGCCGCCGCGTCCACCGGGTCCGGCAGCCCCGTCAGCAGACACACCTCGTCCCGGCTGGGCAGCAGCAGGTCCAGCCCCTCCGCGAGCGCCAGGAAGCGGTCCGCTCCCAGCTCCGCCAGGAAGCCGGCCGACGCGGGGTCCAGGCTGACCGGGACCCCCCGCGCGCGTGCCGCCGCGAGCGCCCTCCCGGCGAGCGCCCGGCTCGGCTCCGTGAACAGCAGATAGCCCGACAGGTGCAGCCGGGCCACCCCGTCGAGCAGCGCGTCCGACCAGTCCGCGGGGCCGAGCCGCAGGGCTGCTCCGCTGTCCGTCAGAAACGTCCGCTCGGCCGCCGCACCCGTGTCGACCAGGCAGATCACCGTCCCGGTCGGTGCCTCCGGGTCCACCACGAGCGACGGCCGCACCCCGGCCGCGACCAGTTCCCGCTCGTGCCACACGGCGGAGTCACCGCCCACCCGGCCCAGCAGCCGTACGTCCGCGCAGCCCGCGTGGGCGGCCCAGCAGGCCACGTTGGCGCCCGCACCGCCCGGCAGCGTCCGGATCGCGGCGGCCGTGTCGGTGCCGGCCGCGAGCGGCCCCCGGTGCCGGGCGACCACGTCCGTGACCACGTCCCCGACGACCAGCAGCGCTCCGTTCCGGACCGCGGTCACCCCCGGGTCCACGCCGTGGCGATCCGCGAGGCCAGCCGGACGTTGCCCCGCACCGCCGCCAGGTTGGCGGCCAGCGAGGCACCGTCGGTGTGCCGGACGAGGTGGTCGAGTAGGAACGGGGTCACCGCCTGCCCGGTGACTCCGTGCTCCTGGCAGGCGTCGAGCGCGTCGTCGAGCACGCGCGCGTGCAGTTGCGGATCGAGTTGCTCAGCCTCCGGGACCGGGTTGGCGACGATCAGCGCCGACCCCGGTGCGTCCAGCGCGTCCTGGGCGCGCATGACGGCGGCGACCTGCTCCGGGGTGTCCAGCCGCCAGTCGACCGGATGCCCCGAGTCCGACAGGTAGAAGCCGGGGAACCGGTCCGTGCCGTACCCGGCGACGGCCACGCCCAGTGTCTCCAGCCGCTGCAGCGTCGCCGGGACGTCCAGGATCGACTTCACTCCGGCGCACACCACCGTGATCCGGGTGCGTGCCAGCAGGCCCAGGTCGGCCGACTCGTCCTGGGTGACCGTCCACTCCCGGTGCACCCCGCCCAGGCCGCCGGTGGCGAACACGCGCACACCGGCCAGTGACGCCAGCTGTGCCGTCGCCGACACGGTGGTCGCCCCGCTCGCGCCCGCCGCCACGGCGAGCGGCAGATCACGATGGCCCAGCTTGCGGATGCCGTCCTCGCTCGCGACCCGCTCCAGCTGCTGCTTGTCCAGACCGACCCGGGGCCGCCCGTCGAGCACCGCGACGGTCGCCGGTACGGCGCCCTCCCGCCGGACCGCCTCCTCCAGTTCCAGGGCCACCCGCAGATTGCGCGGGCGGGGCAGGCCGTGCGCGATGATCGTGGACTCCAGGGCCACCACCGGTCGCCGCGCGTCGATCGCCTCGCGGACTTCCTCCGACACCACCAGCACCACGTGCCCGCCTCCTGTCCGTCGGTCCTTCCTCATCTCTGGCGGGCGCCGGCCATGCCTAAACGCTTGTGGCCCGCGGGGGAGGCCGCCAGCCTGGATCACATGACGAACAACACCACGCGCCTCGACCACGTCGTGCTGTGGGTGGCCGACCCGGTCGCCGCGGCCGCCTTCTACGAGACGGCCGTAGGACTGGAGCCGCTCAGGGTCGTCGAGTTCGAGCGGGGGGAGGCGCCCTTCCCCTCCGTACGCGTCAACGAGGAGACCATCCTCGACCTCGCCCCGCACACGTCGGCGGAGCGGATGGGGATGCTGCCCGGCTCCGCCGACAGCGCGGGCCACCCGGTCCATCACGTCTGCCTGTCCCTGCCGGCCGGTGCCTTCGACGCCCTGCGTGCCCGCCTCGAGGACCACGGCGTCCCGGTGTCGGCCATCGACCACGGGCTGTCCGGGGCTCGCGGCGACGCCACGCGCAGTTTCTACTTCCGCGACCCCGACGGCAACGTCTTCGAGGCCCGGCACTACGACGACTAGCCGCGTCCCGGGCCGGTCAGAACAGGGGTTCGGGCAGTACGCCTTCCAGGGCGAGCAGTTTCCGCTTGGTCTCCAGTCCGCCCCCGAAACCACCGATGCCGCCGCCGCTCTCCACCACCCGATGGCACGGCACGACCACCGGCAGCGGATTGGCTCCCATCGCCGCCCCGACCGCCTGTGCCCCGCCGGGCTGTCCGACCCGTCCGGCCAGATCGCCGTAGCCCACCACGGTGCCGTAGGGCACTCCGGACGCCAGTGTGCGCAGGACCTGCCGGTTGAATCCGGAGATCAGCGACCAGTCCAGCGACAGGTCGAAAGCGTGCCGCTCGCCCGCGAAGTACGCCCGCAGCTGGCGTATCGGCTCCGCAAGCAGCGGGGAGCCGGGATCCTCCACGGGCTTGCCGCCCAGCCGGGCGGCAAGCCGCTCCAGCGCCCGGTCGCGCACCGCGTCCGAGGCGTGGAAGACGACGTTGACCAGGCCGTCGCGGGTCGCCGCCAGCATCAGCGGGCCGATCTCCGTGCCCACGACGGCCCACACGACCCGCTGCTCATCCTGCCCGTGGCTGTCCATGCGCCCACGGTACGACCCGCCACTGACAACGCCCGCGGAATCAGTGCGAACCCAGCGCCGCCCGCACCACGTCGGGCCGGTTGGAGATGAGGCCGTCGACCCCGTAGCCGGCCGCCTCCCGGGCGGTGGGAGCGTCGTCCACCGTCCAGGCGAACATCCCGAGCGGCCTGCCGTGCGGTCCGTCGAAGGCGTGCACGGCGGTGACGTACCGGTGGGACAGCGAACGGTACGAGGGGTTGACCAGATCGGTGAAACGCGCGAACCGGTGCAACTGCGCCACGGTGGGGGCGCCGAGGAAGGCGGTGGTCACCGCGGGCTTCAGTTCGTGCACGGTCCGCACGCTGTCGGCGCTGAAACTCTGCACGATCAGCCGTCCCAGGTGCCGGTGGTCCAGCCAGCCCTCGTTGCCGAGGAGCTTCAGCGTCTGCTGCTCGATGCCCGGGTACAGCTCAGGGTTCTTGATCTCCAGGAGCAGCTTCTCGTGGTTGTGCTCGACCCGGCGCATGTACTGCTCCAGCGTCGGCACGCGCGCGCCCGCGTAGGCGGGGGAGAACCAGCGGCCCGCGTCCAGCCGGGCGATCTCGGCCGCGGTGAAGTCCCACACCTTCCAGGGCGCCCGGCCGGGGAAGACCTCCTCGACGTCCGTGGTGCGCTGCAGGCTGTCGTCGTGCAGGACGACCAGTTGGCCGTCCTTGGTGCGCTGGACGTCGTTCTCGACCCAGGAGAAGCCCAGCTCGGCAGCCTTGTCGATGGCGGCGAGCGTGTTCTCGGGCGCGTAGGCGGAGGCGCCCCGGTGCGCGATCACGGTGGGCACGCGGACCTCGCGCGCCCGGGCGTCGGAGGCGGGGCTCAGCAGGACCGCCACCGTCCCCAGGGCCGCGGCGGCGGTGATGGCGACTACGCGCGCGTACATGCGTCCTCCTCGCTTCGGGCGAATACGGGCAGCACCAGACTGACAGCAATGAGTCAACGGCATCCGGGCGCACGATGACCACAGAATGAATGGTGCTGTCCACGTCCGCTCACCGGGGCCGCACATCTGGGGCAAGGGCGTGTTTCTTTGCCGGAAAGTCGTTCGACCATTCCGGTGGGGGTCATACTCTCTGCGACACCCTGACCGCCGGCGCGGTCCTGGGACGGGGGCATATTCAGGTATTCCGGGACGCGAGAAGGCGGAAGGGCAGCCGCGCATGCAAGGCACGGTCGACGGATTCAGCTACGGGGCCGTCACCCCGGTGGTGGCCTACCTGATGGCGTGCCTCGGCGGCGCCCTCGGCCTGCGCTGCACCACACGGTCCCTGCTGGTCACGCATGCGCGGCGCCCCGCCTGGCTGGCCCTCGGCTCGGCGGCGATCGGCTCCGGCATCTGGACCATGCACTTCGTGGCCATGATGGGCTTCACCATCGAGGAGGCGCCGATCCACTACGACAGGCCGCTCACCTACGCGAGCCTCGGCCTCGCCATCGTGATGGTCGGCATCGGCATTTTCATCGTCGGGTACCGGGGCGCCACCGGCACCCCCCTGTTCACCGGCGGCACGATCACCGGTCTGGGCGTCGCCTCCATGCACTACCTGGGGATGGCCGGAGTCCGCTTCCACGGGCGGTTCACGTACAACACACTCACCGTCGCGGCCTCCGTCGTCATAGCGGTCGTAGCCGCCACCGCCGCGCTGTGGGCCGCCGGACAGGTACGGGGCTTCCTGTGGAGCGTGGGAGCGAGTCTCGTCATGGGGCTCGCGGTCAGCGGCATGCACTACACCGGCATGTCCGCCCTCACCGTCCACCTCGACGGGGCCGCCCACGCCGGCGGAGGTGCGCCCGCGGCGTCCGCGCTCGCACCGATGCTGATCGGCCCGCTCGCCTTCCTGCTGCTCGCCGGCGTCGTCGTCATCGTCGACCCGCTCATGGTCGTGGGACGCCCCCAGCGGACGCCCGTCGAGCACAAACCCGGCGTCCCGGCCGCCGCCGTCACCGCCCACACCGACCGCCGCCCCGCCCTCCACGAGGGCCGCAGGCCCGTGCACCACCACTCCCGCACCCCGCAGAACCGCTGATCGGAGCCGGTTGTCAGTGGGGGGTCGTACGGTTGATGGCATGCGGCCCGTTTCCCACATCGAACGTACGGTGGCGCCCTTCGAGGTCGTCAGCCCCTACCAGCCCAGCGGCGACCAGCCGGCGGCCATCGCCGAGCTGGCCAAGCGCATCGAGGCCGGTGAGAAGGACGTCGTCCTCCTGGGCGCGACCGGCACCGGCAAGTCCGCCACCACGGCGTGGATGATCGAGAAGCTCCAGCGCCCCACCCTCGTCATGGCGCCGAACAAGACGCTGGCCGCCCAGCTGGCCAACGAGTTCCGCGAGCTGCTCCCGAACAACGCGGTCGAGTACTTCGTCTCGTACTACGACTACTACCAGCCCGAGGCCTACGTTCCGCAGTCGGACACGTACATCGAGAAGGACTCCTCGATCAACGAGGAGGTCGAGCGCCTGCGCCACTCGGCCACGAACTCGCTGCTCACCCGCCGCGACGTCATCGTGGTGGCCTCGGTGTCCTGCATCTACGGCCTCGGTACCCCGCAGGAGTACGTGGACCGGATGGTCCCCCTGCGGGTCGGCGACGAGATCGACCGGGACGAGCTGCTGCGCCGCTTCGTCGACATCCAGTACACGCGCAACGACCTGGCCTTCACCCGCGGCACCTTCCGGGTCCGGGGCGACACCATCGAGATCTTCCCCGTCTACGAGGAGCTGGCCGTCCGCATCGAGATGTTCGGTGACGAGATCGAGGCGCTCTCCACGCTCCATCCGCTCACCGGCGAGATCATCAGCGACGACCGGCAGCTCTACGTCTTCCCCGCCTCCCACTACGTCGCCGGTCCCGAACGCATGGAGCGGGCCGTGAACGACATCGAGAAGGAGCTGGGGGACCGGCTGGCGGAGCTGGAGAAGCAGGGCAAGCTCCTGGAGGCCCAGCG
>NZ_BNBF01000012.1:35592-35929 GCF_014654935.1 Streptomyces capoamus | reverse complement strand
ACTGCGGATGCGTACCACGTACGACATCGAGATGCTGCGGCAGATCGGCACCTGCTCCGGCGTCGAGAACTACTCGATGCACTTCGACGGACGGCTGCCCGGCTCCCCGCCCAACACCCTGCTCGACTACTTCCCGGACGACTTCCTGCTCGTCATCGACGAGTCGCACGTCACCGTCCCGCAGATCGGCGCGATGTACGAGGGCGACGCCTCCCGCAAGCGCACCCTCGTGGACCACGGCTTCCGCCTGCCCTCCGCCCTGGACAACCGGCCCCTGAAGTGGGAGGAGTTCCAGGAGCGCATCGGGCAGACCGTCTACCTGTCCGCCACCCCGGGC
>NZ_BNBF01000012.1:33072-35556 GCF_014654935.1 Streptomyces capoamus | reverse complement strand
GCCTACGAGCTGTCCCGTTCGGACGGCGTCGTGGAACAGATCATCCGCCCGACCGGCCTGGTCGACCCGGAGGTCGTGGTCAAGCCCACCGAGGGCCAGATCGACGACCTGGTGCACGAGATCCGCAAGCGCACCGACAAGGACGAGCGGGTCCTCGTCACCACGCTGACCAAGAAGATGGCCGAGGACCTCACCGACTACTTCCTGGAACTCGGCATCCAGGTGCGCTACCTGCACAGCGACGTCGACACCCTGCGCCGCATCGAGCTGCTGCGCGAGCTGCGCTCCGGTGAGTACGACGTCCTGGTGGGCATCAACCTCCTCCGAGAGGGCCTCGACCTGCCCGAGGTGTCCCTCGTGGCGATCCTCGACGCCGACAAGGAGGGCTTCCTCCGCTCGGGCACCTCGCTCATCCAGACCATCGGCCGTGCGGCGCGCAACGTCTCCGGCCAGGTCCACATGTACGCCGACAAGATCACTCCGGCGATGGAGAAGGCCATCGAGGAGACCAACCGCCGCCGCGAGAAGCAGGTCGCCTACAACAAGGCGAACGGCATCGACCCCCAGCCCCTGCGCAAGAAGATCAACGACATCGTCGCGCAGATCGCCCGCGAGGAGGTCGACACCGAACAGCTCCTCGGCTCCGGTTACCGCAAGACGAAGGACGGCAAGGCCACGAAGGCCCCCGTCCCGTCGCTCGGCGACAAGGCGGCCAAGGGCGCGAAGGCCGGCAAGGCCGCCAAGGGCAAGGCGGTGCCCACGGACCGTCCGGCGGCCGAACTGGCCGAGCAGATCGAGGAGATGACCGAACGCATGCGCGCCGCGGCAGCGGAGCTGCAGTTCGAGGTCGCGGCACGGCTGCGTGACGAGGTCTCCGAGATGAAGAAGGAACTGCGCCAGATGCGGGAGGCAGGCCTCGCCTGACTTCCGCGCCGGTGCCGTACCTCGGCATAAGCGCCAAGTGTTGCAACACCGACACAAAGCGCGGGCCGAGTGGCGGCACCGTCAGCGGCCCTGCGTAGGGTGCTGAGCAACCGCGCGGTGCGCAGCGACAGCCCGCTGCGGCAACTGGGGACCGTCGAGAGGGGATTCAGCCGTGTCCGTCAACTTGTCCAAGGGTCAGGCCATCAGCCTGGAGAAGAAGGACGGGGCCTCCCTGACGGCGGTCCGCATGGGGCTCGGCTGGCAGGCGGCGAAGCGGCGCGGCCTGTTCGGCTCGCGCACCCGCGAGATCGACCTGGACGCCTCGGCGGTCCTGTTCGCCGGTGGGGAGCCCAAGGACGTCGTCTTCTTCCGCCACCTGGTGAGCGACGACGGTTCCGTGCGCCACACCGGTGACAACCTCGTCGGCGGCGCCGGCCAGGGCGGGGACGACGAGGCGATCCTGGTGGACCTGCAGCGTGTCCCGGTCCACATCGACCAGATCGTCTTCACGGTGAACTCCTTCACCGGGCAGACCTTCCAGGAGGTGCAGAACGCGTTCTGCCGGCTCGTCGACGAGACCAACGGACAGGAACTCGCCCGCTACACCCTGGCCGGCGGCGGGCAGTACACCGCCCAGATCATGGCCAAGGTGCACCGGGCGGGCTCCGGCTGGACGATGACCGCGATCGGCGCCCCGGCCAACGGCCGCACCTTCCAGGACCTGATGCCGGCGATCGCGTCCCACCTCTAGGACCGGGCCGTCCACGAGCGACGGACCGTCCGCCCGTACCGGCGAGGCACGCGACGCGGAACGACACAGGGGGCGTCGGCGATGGCGGCTGAGCTGGTGCGGGGACAGAACCACCCCCTGACCCAGGTCCGGCTCGAGATCCGTATCTCGGCCGGGGTGCCGGTCCTGGCCGGGGCCGCACTCGCTGACGAGCACGGTACGGTGCGCGGCCGCCAGTGGGTGGCACACCCCGGCGCTCCCGCGGTGCCCGGTGTCGAGGCGCCCCGGCGGGCCGGCGCCGAGCACCGCCTGGCCGTCGACCTCGACGCCGTGCCGGAGGCCGCACACCGTGTCGACGTGTTCCTGGCCCTGCCCACCGGCACCGCGGCCGCATCCCGCTTCGGGGCCGTCCCGGCCCCGCACACCACGCTCATCGGCAGGGACGGCACCGAACTCGCCTCCTACACCGTCACCGGCCTGGACGCCGAGACGGCCGTCATCGCCCTGGAGCTCTACCGCAGGCAGGGCGTCTGGAAAGTGCGGGCGACGGGCCAGGGCTACGCGGAAGGGCTTCCCGCCCTCCTGGCCGACAAGGGGCTGAGCGACGCCGCCGGCCTCGCGACCCTCATCCATGAGGCGGCGGCCCGCAGGATGCCCGACGTGACCAGCGCGTCGACGCCCCCCTCCGGCCCGCGGACCACCGCGTCCGCTTGCCCGACTGCGCCTGCCGCGGGGCCGGTGCGGCAGCCGGCACGGCCGTACGAGCCGGAGAGCCCCGGCGACGGCGGTCCCGTTCCCCAGCGCCCCGCCGGCCCGGTCGACTACACGCA
>NZ_BNBF01000012.1:19304-33044 GCF_014654935.1 Streptomyces capoamus | reverse complement strand
TCCCCGCCGCACCGCCTCGCCGCCGCAGTCGGCCGCGGAGGAGAGACCCGCACGGCCCGTCGCCGGAGACGCCGTGGGCTGGTCGATGGAGGAGCGGCTGTACAACCAGGTCTGGGGCATGTTCGAGGACCTGGCCCGCACCACGGCCGCCTACCGAGGTGCCGTCGAGTTCGCCGACTCCCGGCTGGAGAAGGAGGTGGACCAGGCGCTGGCCGATCCGAGTCGGCGGCTCGGCACGGCGGCCGATGCCGTCCGCGCGGCGGCGCACGCCCGCCGGACCCTCCTGACCGACCAGGCGCGTGCGGCCTTCGACCGCGACCTGGCCCAGCTCACGGCCGAGGCCGAGGTGGTCGAACCGGCGCTCCCGCCGGCCTGCGCCCGCTGGGACAGCCCTGCCTGGCACGCCTACCGCGTCCCTGCCGAACCGCCGATGGCCCTCCGGCTCGGTGATCTCCACCTGCCCGAGAGCGCACCGCTGCGGATCCCGTTGCTGGTCAGGATGCCGCTGGAGCGAGGTCTGTGGATCGACAGCGGTCCCGCGCCGGCTGCCGGCGAGCGGGTGCCGGACCCTGCCGGGGCACGGCGGTCGGCCATGACGGCGGCGGTCGCCGTCGCGGCGCGCCTGCTCGCCGTGCACCCGCCCGGCGCGTTCGCCGTACAGGTCGTCGATCCGACCGGTGCGGGCGCCCGGGCGCTGCTGCCGCTGACGGAGGCCGGAGTCCTCGCGGCGCCGCCCGTGACGGGGGCGGCCGGTGTCTCGCGGACGCTGGAGCGGCTCACCCGGCGGGTGGACCTGGTGCAGATGGCGGTGCGTGGTGGCGTGGCCGATTCGTTCCCGGCCGACGTGGACACCGCCCAGCAGCTCTTGATCGTCAACGATTTCCCGTACGGCTTCGACGACCGGTCGGTGGCCCGGCTGCGTTTCGTGGCCGACGAGGGGCCGGCCGTCGGCGTCCACCTCCTGCTGGTCGCCGACCGTGAGGACGCCGCCGACCACGGCCCCCTGCTCGATCCGTTGTGGCGTTCGCTGCTGCGACTGACCCCGCTGCCCGACGACCACCTCGCCGATCCGTGGGTCGGCCACGCCTGGACGTACGAACCCTCGCTTCCCCCACAGGGCAGCCGCATCCTGCAGAAGGTGCTCACCGAGGTGGCCAAGGCCTGAACCAAGGCACAGTAAAGGCCTCTGAACTGCGGACTTGCCTGTTCTTTTACTTTTACCTTTACCTTTCCTTGGTGATTGGGGTACTGTTTTCCGTACGGAGGGGAGTACTCCCTGACTGCGGCGCACCCGTCAGTACGGACCGGTTCGGATCCCGGGGCGTCGGCCCATCGCGGGTGGAAGAGACCTCCGGCAGCGACAACGCTGATGTGTTTGCCGTCTCTTCGCACCGGAGGTGCAGTGGAAGTCTCCATGGGCCTGTGGGCCCTCACCATCGTCGGTCTCGCCGCTCTGATCGCGGTCGATTTCTTCATCGGCCGCAAGCCGCATGAGGTGTCGATCAAGGAAGCGGGTATCTGGACGGTCGTCTGGATCGCCCTGGCTGGCCTCTTCGGCCTCGGTCTGCTCGTCTTCGGCGGCGGCCGGCCGGCCGGCGAGTTCTTCGCCGGCTTCATCACCGAGAAGTCGCTGAGCGTCGACAACCTCTTCGTCTTCGTCCTGATCATGGCGAAGTTCGCAGTGCCCACCCAGTACCAGCAGCGCGTCCTGCTGGTCGGTGTGCTCATAGCCCTGGTCCTGCGGGCCGTCTTCATCGCCGCCGGAGCCGCGATCCTGGCCAGCTTCTCCTGGGTGTTCTACCTCTTCGGCGCCTTCCTGATCTACACCGCCTGGAAGCTGGTCCAGGAGGCCCGTGCCGACGAGGCGGACGAGGAGTACGAGGAGAACAAGCTGCTGAAGGCCGTCGAGCGCAGGTTCGGCGTGGCCGACCGCTACCACGGCACCAAGCTGTGGATCCAGCAGAACGGCAAGCGCGTCATGACCCCGATGCTGGTCGTGATGCTCGCCATCGGCACGACGGACGTGCTGTTCGCCCTGGACTCCATCCCCGCGATCTTCGGCCTCACCCAGGACCCGTACATCGTCTTCACGGCCAACGCCTTCGCCCTCATGGGCCTGCGCCAGCTGTACTTCCTCATCGGCGGGCTGCTCAAGAAGCTGGTCCACCTGTCGTACGGGCTGTCGATCATCCTCGGCTTCATCGGGGTGAAGCTGGTCCTGCACGCCCTGCACGAGTCCGGTGTCCACGTGCCCGAGATCAGCATCCCGGTCTCGCTCGGGGTGATCTGCGCGGTCCTCGCCGTCACCACGGTCACCAGCCTGCTGACCTCCAGGAAGCAGGCCGCCGCCGAGGCGCAGCGCGCCGGCGCGGACGGCGCCCGGAAGGACAGCGTCGACGCCTGACGGCGGGGTCGCGGGAGCCCGCGATCTCCCGTCGCCCTTCGGCGGGCTCGCCCCGACGCGGGGCCCGGTCCTACCGGCACCGGGCCCCGCAGCGGAAGACCCGCAGCGGAAGACCCGCAGCGGAAGACCCGCAGCGGAAGCCCGCAGCGGAAGACCCGCAGCGGAAGCCCGCAGCGGAAAGCCCGCATCGGAAAGGAGGGGAGAGGTATCCGGAAAGAACGGAATGCGAACCCTGTAGGCCTCTGGGACCATCGCCGCATGATCACTCGGCTCCGGTCGCTCACCCGTTCATGGACGATTCTCGTGCCGGTGCTCGCGGTCGTCCTGCTGTCCCTCACGTGGGGCCGGGCGCTGCCCGGCGTGATCGTCGTCTTGGTGACCGTCGTACTGGCCGGGTCCGTCCTGGCGGCGGTGCACCACGCCGAGGTGATCGCCCACCGGGTCGGCGAGCCCTTCGGATCTCTGGTGCTCGCCATCGCCGTCACGATCATCGAAGTGGCCCTGATCGTCACCCTCATGGCCGACGGCGGCGACAAGAGTTCCACCCTCGCCCGGGACACCGTCTTCGCCGCTGTGATGATCACCTGCAACGGTGTCGTCGGGATCAGCCTGCTGGTCGCCTCCCTGCGGCACGGCACGGCGGTCTTCAACCCCGAGGGCACCGGCGCGGCACTGGCGACCGTGGCGACGCTGGCCACCCTCAGCCTGGTGCTGCCGACGTTCACCACCAGCAAGCCGGGACCGGAGTTCTCCACCGTCCAGCTGACCTTCGCCGCCCTGTCCTCACTGATCCTGTACGCGTTGTTCGTGGCCACGCAGACCGTGCGTCACCGCGACTACTTCCTGCCGATCACCCGGCAGGGGGAGGTCATCACCGCCGAGGACCACGCGCAACCGCCGTCCGCGCGTACCGCGTGGATGAGCCTCGGTCTGCTCGGGCTCGCCTTGATCGGCGTCGTCGGCCTGGCCAAAGGAGTGTCGCCCACCATCGAGTCGGGTGTGGCCGCGGCGGGGCTCAACCAGGCCGTCGTCGGTGTGATCATCGCCCTGCTCGTCCTGCTGCCCGAGACGATCGCCGCGCTGCGCTCCGCCCGCCGCGACCGGGTCCAGACCAGCCTCAACCTCGCGCTCGGCTCCGCGATGGCCAGCATCGGCCTGACCATCCCGGCCGTGGCGCTGGCCTCCGTGTGGCTGTCCGGGCCGCTCGTCCTCGGCCTCGGCTCCGTCCATATGCTCCTGCTCACGCTGACCGTGGTGGTCAGCTCCCTGACCGTGGTGCCCGGCCGGGCCACACCGCTGCAGGGCGGCGTCCACCTGGTGCTGTTCGCGGCCTACCTGGAACTGGCGATCAATCCGTAGCCAACCGCCGCGCCCGCCGCGCCCGCCGCGCTCGGCGCGTCCGGCCGGCCGCGGGTGCACTCCCGGTCAGTTCCCGGCCGGCTCCACCAGCGGTACCGGCACCGGCCGCGTCTCCGGCAGCAGCGCGAAACACACCAGGCTGATGAGGGCGATACCGGTCAGATACACGCCGACGCCCCAAGGCACCCGACCGCCCCGCTCGGCGAGTGCCGTGGCCACGATCGGGGTGAGGGCTCCACCGAGAACACCGCCGAGGTTGTAGCCGACGGCGGCGCCCGTGCAGCGCACCCGGGGCTCGTACAGCTCGGGCAGGTAGGCGGCGATCACCGCGAACATGGTGACGAAGGCCAGCAGGGCGCCCAGGATGGCGAGGAACATCAGCAGCGGCTCGCCCGTCGCCAGCAGCGCCACCATCGGCAGCATCCACAGGACGCAGGCCGTACATCCCGCCAGACACATCGGCCGGCGTCCGAACCGGTCACCGCACAGCGCCACGACGGGCGTGAGCGCCCCCTTCACGACCACCGCGCCCATGACGCAGACCAGCATGACGGTGCGGCTCACACCCAGGTGCTCCGTCGCGTACGCCAGCGACCAGGTCGTCACCGCGTAGAAGACCGCGTAGCCGACCGCCATGGCCCCGGCCGTCAGCAGCACCAGCCGCCCGTGGTGCCGGACGACCTCGACGAGCGGCACCCGAGCGTGGTCGTCGATCTCCAGGAACCGGGGGCTCTCCGCGAGGGAGGAACGCAGCCACAGACCGGCCAGCGCCAGCGCGCCGCCCGCCCAGAACGGCACCCGCCAGCCCCAGCGGGCGAACTCCGCGTCGGACAGGGCCGCCGACAGCGCGAGCATCACCCCGTTGGCCATGACGAACCCGAGCGCCGGCCCCATCTGCGGGAGGCTCGCCCACAGGGCACGCCGCTCGGCCGGGGCGTGCTCGGCGGTCAGCAGCACCGCCCCGCCCCACTCCCCACCGACCCCCAGCCCCTGCAGGAAACGCAGCACCAGCAGCAGTACGGGCGCGGCCACGCCGACGGCGCCGTAGGACGGCACACAGCCGACCGCGACCGTCGAGGCGCCCGTGAGCAGCAGCGAGGCGACGAGCACGGGCCGCCGCCCGCGCCGGTCCCCGAGGTGCCCGAACAGCACCGACCCCAGCGGCCGCGCCACGAACCCCACCCCGAACGTCGCGAACGCCGCCAGCGTCCCCGCGAGGGGCGAGAACGTCGGGAAGAACAACGGCCCCAGGACCAGGGCGGCCGCGGTGCCGTACACGAAGAAGTCGTAGAACTCGATCGCTGTGCCGACCAGGGAGGCGGCGGCGAGGCGCGGCATGGAGGGAACGTTCACTTCGCGTACGCGGTGCATGCCGGGTCAACTACCCACAGTGACCAGGAGTTACGGGGGCGTGCGGAGGTGATCACGGGACCGGAGTGCGCTCCCGGGCCTCCGGTGCGGCACGGCCCGCTGTCCGCCCCGGCCGGCGTGATAGACCGGGTCGCGAGCAGCGGTCGCCGCCGCGCCGCCCCGAACCGACCGGAGGAACCGTGCCCCGTACCCTGGCCACCGCCCCGATCATGATCCTCAACGGGCCCAACCTGAATCTGCTCGGCCAGCGCCAGCCCGAGATCTACGGCAAGGACACGCTGGCCGACGTGGAGGCGCTGTGCGCCGAGGCGGCGGCCGTACACGGCGGCACGGTGGACTTCCGGCAGTCCAACCACGAGGGCGAACTGGTCGACTGGATCCACGAGGCGCGGCTGAACCACTGCGGCATCGTCATCAACCCCGGCGCCTACTCGCACACCTCGGTCGCCATCCTGGACGCGCTCAACACCTGCGACGGCATGCCCGTGCTGGAGGTGCACATCTCCAACATCCACCAGCGCGAATCGTTCCGGCACCACTCGTACGTCTCCCTGCGCGCCGACGGTGTCATCGCCGGGTGCGGCGTGCAGGGCTACGTGTTCGGCGTGGAGCGGGTCGCGGCGCTGGCCGGGGCGGCGCGCACGGACGTCTGACCCGCGCGCGGGGCTACAGCCGGCCCGCCTCCACGATCCGCCGCAGGAAGCGCCGGGTGCGCTCCTGCCGCGGATCACCGAAGACCTGCTCGGCACTGCCGCGCTCCAGCACGACCCCGCCGTCGAGGAAGCACACCTGGTCGGCGACGTCCCGTGCGAAGCCCATCTCGTGCGTCGCCAGCACCATGGTCATGCCCTCGTCCTTCAGACCGCGGACCACCTCCAGCACCTCGCCCACGAGTTCCGGGTCGAGCGCGGCCGTGATCTCGTCCAGCAACAGCAGCCGGGGCCGCACCGCGAGGGCCCGCACGATCGCCACACGCTGCTGCTGACCGCCGCTGAGCCGGTCGGGATACGCATCCGCCTTTTCGGTCAGTCCCAGGCGCTCCAGCAGCTCCCTGGCCCGTTCCTCGGCCTGGGCGCGGGAGACGCCGTGCACCCGGCGCGGCGCGAGCGTGACGTTGTCGAGCACGGTCATGTGCGGGAAGAGGTTGTACGCCTGGAAGACGACGCCGATCCGGCGCCGTACCGCGTCCTGGTCCGCGCGCGGGTCGGTGATCTCCTCGCCGTCCAGCCAGATGGCGCCGTCGTCGATCTCCTCCAGGAGGTTGGCGCACCGCAGCAGCGTCGACTTGCCCGACCCGGAGGCGCCGATCAGCGCGGTCACCGTGTGCGGGGCGACCTCCAGGTGGACGTCCCGCAGGACGACCGAGCCGCCGAAGGTCTTGCGGACCGCCTCCATCCGCAGAACGGGCGCGTCGCTCACGGGCGTGCTCTCCGGCGTGCTCACAGCGCTCCTCCCTGGGCCCGCCGCCGGTCCATCCGGCCCGTCACCCAGTCGGTGAACCGGGTCATCGGGATGGTCAGCGCGACGAACACCAGTCCCGCGACGATGTACGGCGTGTAGTTCAGACTGCGGCCCACGATGATGTCGGCCGCCCGTACGGCGTCCACCGCACCCCCGATGGACACCAGGCCGGTGTCCTTCTGCAGCGACACCAGGTCGTTGAGCAGCGGCGGCACCTGACGGCGCACCGCCTGCGGCAGGACGACGTGGCGCAGCGCCTGCCGGTTGGTCAGACCCAGCGAGCGGGCCGCCGCGCGCTGCGAGGGGTGGACGGACTCGATGCCGGCCCGGAACACCTCGGCCACGTACGCCGCGTACGTCAGGGTGAGCGCCGTACCGCCGAGCAGCACCGGATCGACGGTGACGCCCTGCAGCCGCAGCGCCGGCACACCGAGGACCACGATCATCAGGTTGATGATCAGCGGCAGACCGCGGAAGAAATCGGTGTACGCCGCCGCCAGTACGCGCAGCGGGAAGAAGACCGGTCCGCGCAGGGTCCGCGCGACGGCGATCAGCATGCCGAGGACCAGGACGGCGGCACCGCAGACGAACAGCAGGCGGACGTTCAGCCAGAGCCCTTCGAGGACCTTCGGGAACGCCTCGCGCGCGTAGTGCGCGCTGAAGAAGGTCTCCTTGGTGCGCGGCCAGCCCGGTGCGCTGACGACGACGAGGTAGAGCACGACGGCCGTGACGAGGGTCGACAGGGCCGCGACCGCCGTGGCGCGGCGGGCACGCGCGCGTCGGTACCGCTCGCGCGCGAGCCGCCGAGCGGACGGTACGTAGCCGTCGCCGGGAAGACCGGCGCCCCCGGCCATGTCGTCGTCGTCCGCCCCCTCCCGGGCCGGCCCGTCCTCGGTGACCGTCACTTGAGCACCGGGGCGTCGACGGCGTCCGAGAGCCACTGCTTCTCGATGCGGGCCAGCGTGCCGTCCTTGCGCAGGGCGTCGACGGCGGCGGTCACGCACGGGGTCAGTGCGCTGCCCTTGTCCAGCACGAGTCCGAACTGCTCGGGCGTGCCGCCCTGGTTCTCGAACTGGCCGACGATCTTCGCGTCGGTCACCTCGGCCGCGGTGATGTAGAAGGCGGTCGGCAGGTCGGTGACGATGGCGTCGACCTGCCCGTTCTTCAGGGCGGACTTGGCCTGGTCGTTCTTGGCGTAGACGGCTGCCTGCCGGGCCGGCTTCACGACGTCGCTGATGTAGTCGAGGCTCGTGGTGCCGACCTGGGCGCCCAGCTTCAGCTTCCGCAGATCGGCGATGCTCGTGGCCCGGGCGGCCTTGCCGCCCTTCAGCGCGATGACGGCCTGGCGCACGTCGTAGTAGCCGGAGGAGAAGTCCACGGCCTTCCTGCGTTCGGCGCTGATCGACACCTGGTTGACGTCGAAGTCGAACGTCTTCACTCCGGGCGCGAACGCCTTGTTGAACGGCACGCTCTGCCAGACGACCGCATTCTTGTCGTATCCCAGCTGCTCGGCCACGGCATAGGCGACCGCCGACTCGAAGCCCTTGCCGTTGGCGGGCTTGTCGTCCTTGAACCAGGGCTCGTACGCTGGTTCGTCGGTCGCGATCGTCAGCTTCCCCGACGACTTGGTGGCGAGCTTGCCCTTGGCGCAGCTCTGCGCGGCCGAACCGGACGGGGCGGCCGACGTCTTCTCCTCGGGCTGCGGAGCACAGCCGACAGCGGTGGCGAGCAGGGCTACGGCGGCCGCGGCGAGGGCGCGGCGCAGGGCGCGAGGGGCAGGATGCATGGCGGGAGACTGGCAGTGAACTGGGCGTTTGTCCAGGTCACAGCGGTAGTTGTCCGCATACTGGGAACGGGTGTTGCGGCTGTGTGAACGCGCCTGCGCGCGGCTCACGCGCGCCGGTGCCCGGGCCTGGGCCGCCGGCCGAGGGCGGGGTTGAGACCGGCGGCCCCTACCGCTCAGGAGCCGTCGTCCTGCGCGGGGCTGTGACCAGTTGACCGCGCGCGACGGCTCTGAGGGAGTGCGCAGAGGGGCCCGGTGCGTGCGAAAGGTTCACACGGGGCGCGTGTAGGGGTGGTACACGCTGGGCGTGCGGACGAGGAGTGCGCCCGGCGCGTGCACAACCGCCTTGCCCGAGGGGGTTCGTACGACCTGTGCGCCGGAGTGTCGCGCAGGCTCCCGGCTGCCGAGGCGCACCCGTCGCGCACGGGAGCCGTGTGCCGCCTATGACACACCGGCGCGCCCACGCGTCCGGGACGGCGGCCGACCGCTCACCAGCCGCGCGCGTGCCACTCCGGCAGATGCGGCCGTTCCGCGCCCAGCGTGGTGTCGTCACCGTGCCCCGGGTAGACCCACGTCTCGTCCGGAAGCACGTCGAAGATCTTCGTCTCCACGTCGTGGATCAGGCGGGCGAACGCCTCCGGGTCCTTGCGCGTGTTGCCGACGCCGCCCGGGAACAGGCAGTCGCCGGTGAAGACGTGCGGGTGGCCGTGCGGATCGTCGTAGACCAGCGCGATCGAACCGGGCGTGTGCCCGACCAGGTGCCGGGCGGTCAGCTCCACGCGGCCCACCCTGATGACGTCGCCGTCGTCCACGAGGACGTCGGTCGGCACCGGGATCCCGGGGGCGTCGTCGCGGCCGGCGTACGTCCGCGCGCCCGTGGCCGCGACCACCTCGGCCAGCGCCTGCCAGTGGTCCCCGTGCTGATGGGTGGTGACCACCGAGGCGATGCCGTCGTCACCGATCATGCCGAGCAGCGTCCTCGCCTCGTTGGCGGCGTCGATCAGGAGCTGCTCGTCGGTGGCCCGGCAGCGCAGCAGGTAGGCGTTGTTGTCCATCGGGCCGACCGCGATCTTGGTGATCATCAGGTCTTTCAGCTCGTGCACATCCGCCGGTCCGCCGACCTTGACCTCTCCGGAGTACGTCATGACGGCCAGCCTATAGCCGACGCGCCCCGGTGGGCGGCCGTCCGCACGGTACTGCGGACGGCCGCCCACCGGGGCGGCAGACGGCGGCGGAGGCGGCACCGGCGGCCGCCGTCCGGTACGGCAGGGGCGGGAGTGGCGGTCCCGCGATCTACAGCGGAGGCAGCTTCGGCAGGGACCCGCCCCGCACCTGAAGCGCCGCACCGTCGCGGCGCCCGGCGAGCCAGCCCACCAGGTCCGCGGGCCGCCCGCTGACCGTGATCCCGGGCTCGTCCGCCGTGCGCCCGGTGCTCCACGCGCGCGTGCCGTCCGTGAGGCGGGTCGCCGGGACCTCGGGGTGCCCGGCGAAGCGGTCCGCCAGGAAGCCGGTCTCGCGCTCCAGGAACTCGGCCGGCAGGTCCTCGAGCTCGTACCCGGTGCCCAGGTCGACGTGGTGCAGCTCGACCTCCGCCCACCGGCGGAACGGCACGCGGGAGGCGGAGTCCGTGACCCCGTTGCGCAGTTCCACGGTCCGCGTCCAGTCGGCGGGCTCGTCCCCGGCCACCTGGAAGCGGGCCGCGCTCTCCCGGAGGTCGGCCGCCTGCACCTCCGCGGGCCGCGGCGCGTCCCGCTCGATGTCCGCGTCCCGTGCCTCGGCGCTGACGTACATGGGGCGGCCCTGGAGGACGTTCACCAGCGCGTCCGCGTTCCGGGCGAGGTGGGCGAGGACGTGCCCGCGGCTCCAGCCGGGGAGCCGGGACGGCTCGGCGAGCGAGGCGTCGTCCATTTTCGCGACCGCGCTGAGCAGCCGCTCGGTCGCCTCCTGTACACGGGCCAGGTCATGAGCGTGATCAATCATGCTGCTGACCCTAGTCGGACCACCCCTTCGGGTGAAGGTGATGAACCTCGTCCGCTAATCGAATGCGCGTGCTATATGGTCGAAGGCGGCGTCGGGCATGCTTGAAGGCCGGGAGTTGTTATGCAACCGGGCAATCCGACCGGCGTTGTCAGTGGCTCCCCCTAGTCTGAAGAAGCACGGGGGCCTCGCCCCTGTCACTTCTCTCAAGAAAGGTGCGGACCGGCGTGGCCGACCGTCTCATCGTCCGTGGCGCGCGCGAGCACAACCTGAAGAATGTCTCGCTCGACCTGCCTCGTGACTCGCTCATCGTCTTCACGGGACTGTCCGGGTCGGGCAAGTCGTCCCTGGCCTTCGACACGATCTTCGCCGAGGGCCAGCGCCGCTACGTGGAGTCGCTCTCCTCGTACGCCCGGCAGTTCCTCGGCCAGATGGACAAGCCCGACGTCGACTTCATCGAGGGTCTCTCCCCGGCGGTCTCCATCGACCAGAAGTCGACCTCGCGCAACCCGCGCTCGACGGTCGGCACGATCACCGAGGTCTACGACTACCTGCGTCTGCTCTTCGCGCGTATCGGCAAGCCGCACTGTCCCGAGTGCGGCCGTCCGATCTCCCGCCAGTCGCCGCAGGCCATCGTGGACAAGGTGCTGGAGCTGCCGGAGGAGAGCCGCTTCCAGGTGCTCTCCCCGCTGGTACGCGAGCGCAAGGGCGAGTTCGTCGACCTCTTCGCCGATCTGCAGACCAAGGGCTACTCCCGCGCGCGCGTGGACGGCCAGACCGTCCAGCTGTCCGAACCGCCGGTGCTGAAGAAGCAGGAGAAGCACACCATCGAGGTGGTCGTGGACCGCCTCACGGTCAAGGACTCCGCCAAGCGCCGCCTCACGGACTCCGTGGAGACCGCCCTCGGCCTGTCCGGCGGCATGGTCGTGCTCGACTTCGTCGACCTCCCCGAGGACGACCCCGAGCGCGAGCGCATGTATTCCGAGCACCTGTACTGCCCGTACGACGACCTGTCCTTCGAGGAGCTGGAGCCGCGCTCCTTCTCCTTCAACTCGCCCTTCGGCGCCTGCCCCGAGTGCACCGGCATCGGCACGCGCATGGAGGTCGATCCGGAGCTGATCATCCCGGACGAGGACAAGTCCCTCGACGAGGGCGCCATCCACCCCTGGTCGCACGGGCACACCAAGGACTACTTCGGCCGCCTGGTCGGCGCCCTCGCCGACGCCCTCGGCTTCCGCACGGACATCCCCTTCGCGGGTCTGCCGCAGCGCGCCAAGAAGGCCCTGCTCCACGGCCACAAGACCCAGATCGAGGTGCGCTACCGCAACCGGTACGGCCGGGAGCGGGTGTACACCACGCCCTTCGAGGGCGCGGTCCCCTTCGTCAAGCGCCGGCACAGCGAGGCCGAGAGCGACGCCAGCCGCGAGCGCTTCGAGGGCTACATGCGCGAGGTGCCCTGCCCCTCCTGCCAGGGCACGCGCCTGAAGCCGATCGTCCTCGCGGTGACGGTCATGGGGAAGTCGATCGCCGAGGTCGCCGGGATGTCGATCAGCGACTGCGCGGAGTTCCTGGGCGAGCTGAAGCTGAACGCGCGTGACAAGAAGATCGCCGAACGGGTCCTGAAGGAGGTCAACGAGCGGCTGCGCTTCCTGGTCGACGTCGGTCTGGACTACCTCTCGCTCAACCGCGCGGCGGGCACCCTCTCCGGCGGTGAGGCCCAGCGCATCCGCCTGGCGACCCAGATCGGCTCGGGCCTCGTCGGCGTCCTGTACGTCCTGGACGAGCCGTCCATCGGTCTGCACCAGCGGGACAACCACCGCCTGATCGAGACCCTGGTCCGACTGCGCGACATGGGCAACACGCTCATCGTCGTGGAGCACGACGAGGACACCATCAAGATCGCCGACTGGATCGTGGACATCGGCCCCGGTGCCGGCGAACACGGCGGCAAGGTCGTGCACAGCGGCTCCCTGAAGGAACTGCTGGCCAACACCGAGTCGCAGACCGGCGCCTACCTCGCGGGCCGCAAGTCGATCCCGCTCCCGGACGTGCGCCGCCCCCGTGACCCGTCCCGGCAGCTCACCGTGCACGGCGCCCGGGAGAACAACCTCCAGGACATCGACGTGTCCTTCCCGCTGGGCGTGTTCACGGCCGTCACCGGTGTCTCCGGCTCCGGCAAGTCGACCCTGGTCAACGACATCCTGTACACGCACCTGGCCCGCGAGCTGAACGGCGCCCGGACCGTCCCCGGACGGCACACGCGCGTCGACGGCGACGACCTGGTCGACAAGGTCGTGCACGTCGACCAGTCGCCGATCGGCCGCACCCCGCGGTCCAACCCGGCCACCTACACCGGTGTCTTCGACCACATCCGCAAGCTGTTCGCCGAGACCACCGAGGCGAAGGTCCGGGGCTACCTGCCCGGCCGCTTCTCCTTCAACGTCAAGGGCGGCCGCTGCGAGAACTGCGCGGGCGACGGCACGATCAAGATCGAGATGAACTTCCTGCCGGACGTGTACGTTCCGTGCGAGGTCTGCCACGGCGCCCGGTACAACCGGGAGACCCTGGAGGTCCACTACAAGGGCAAGTCCATCGCCGAGGTCCTGAACATGCCGATCGAGGAGGCCATGCACTTCTTCGAGGCGGTGCCGGCGATCTCCCGTCACCTGAGGACGCTGCACGACGTCGGCCTCGGCTACGTCCGCCTCGGACAGTCCGCCACCACCCTCTCCGGTGGTGAGGCGCAGCGCGTGAAGCTCGCCAGCGAACTGCAGAAGCGGTCCACCGGGCGCACGGTCTACGTCCTGGACGAGCCGACCACCGGCCTGCACTTCGAGGACATCAGCAAGCTGCTCAAGGTCCTCGGCGGGCTGGTCGACAAGGGCAACACGGTCATCGTCATCGAGCACAACCTCGACGTCATCAAGACCGCCGACTGGATCGTGGACATGGGCCCCGAGGGCGGTGCCGGCGGTGGCCTGGTGGTCGCCGAGGGCACGCCGGAGGAGGTCGCCGGGGTCCCGGCGAGCCACACGGGCAAGTTCCTGCGCGAGATCCTCGGCGCCGACCGCATCAGCGACGCGGAGCCGGTCCCGGCGCAGCGCGGCCGTGCGGCCCGGAAGACGGCCGCGGCCAAGACGGCGGCGAGGAAGACGGTGACGGCCAAGGCCAACAGCACGTCGGCCAAGAAGGCCGCCGCGGTCACGAAGAAGGCGGCACCGGCGAAGAAGACGACACGCGCCCGCAAGGCCTGACGTCCCTCACCGGCTGCGTTCTGACGGCACATCAAACAAGCGGCGCCCCGCGGGAACCTCCCGCGGGGCGCCGCTCGTTCTTCTGACAGCCAGCCCGGCCCGGCGGTCCGACAGGTCCCTCGCGCACCGCC
>NZ_BNBF01000012.1:12772-19252 GCF_014654935.1 Streptomyces capoamus | reverse complement strand
GGCCCGGTCGCACCTTGTCAACAGCACAGGGAGATCAGTCGCTCACAGCGCGGTCGGCTCACCCAGCTCCGCCGCGTACGGCGGCTCCGCACCCGCCCGCGAACAGGTGATCGCCGCCGCCCGTCCCGCGAAGCGCAGCAGCCGTGTCCAGCCCTCCGTCCCGAGGGCGGCGAGCGCCTCGGGGGACAGCGCGTCCCGGACGGCCAGCCCGTGCAGCAGAGCCGCGTTCACCGTGTCACCGGCGCCGATCGTGTCCACGACGTCCACCTTCTCACCGGGCACGGACAGCTCCCCGCCGTCCCGGGTGAACACGGTCAGACCGTCGCCGCCCCGCGTGACCACCACGGCCGCCGGTCCCGCGGCCAGCCACTCGCGCGGGCTGCCGCCGAGCCACGCCGCGTCCTCCGCGGACAGCTTCAGCAGCGTCACCGAGGGCAGCCAGCTCTCGAACCGCGCCCGGTAGGCGTCCGCGTCCGGGATCAGCCCCGCCCGGACGTTGGGATCGAGAGCGGTGAACAGCCCCTGCCCCGCGGCGGTCCGCATCAGCTCCTCGTAGGCGCTCGCCCCCGGTTCCAGGACGAGCGAGCAGGTACCGAAGGACACCGCGCGGGTACCGGCGGGGAGCGTGGCCGGGGCGGTGAACAGACGGTCCGCCGTGCCGTCGACATAGAACGAGTAGGCGGCCGAGCCGGCGCCGTCGATCGTGGCGACGGCGAGGGTCGTCGGCTCGGGCCCGCGCTGGACGCGGGACACGTCCACACCGGCCCGCCGCAGCCCGTCGAGCAGGGCCTCGCCGAACGCGTCGTCAGACGTCCGGGAGCAGAAGGCGGTGGGGGAGCCGAGCCGCCCGAGGGCCACGGCGGTGTTGTACGGTCCGCCGCCGAGCGCCGGCTTGAGGTGCGCGAGGGCACCGGGGCCCTGCGGTACCAGGTCGATCAGTGCCTCACCGGCGACGACGATCACGTGGCGGTTCCCTTCTCGGACGGCGTGGGGGACGGGGTGTGCCCGGCCGCTCCGGCGGGAGCGGGTTCCTCCGGGCAGCCGCAGGAGGTGCGGTGGACGAACGTGCACGGCAGCCGGACGGTGCGGGCCGGCCGGTCCGGCTCGGCCAGCCGGTCCAGGAGCACCCGGACGGCTCGGGCACCCAGTTCGCGGCTGGGCTGGGCGATGGCGGTCAGCCGGGGCGAGAACAGGTCGGCCCAGGCGAAGTCGTCGAAGCAGCACAGGGCGATGTCGTCCGGTACGGACCGGCCGTGCCGGCGCAGCGCGCGCAGCGCGCCGATGGTCATCGCGTTGTTGGCGGTGACGAGGGCCGTGGGCGGCTCGGGCAGGCCGAGCAGGGCGGCCGTGGCCCGCTCGGCGCCGGCGGACTCGGAATGGCCGGAGACGAGGAGAGCGTCGTCGTACGCCAGACCGGCGGCGGCGAGACCCTCGCGATAGCCGGAGATGCGCTCATCGGTGGTGCTCAGCCCGGGCAGGCCGGCGACCAGGGCGATCCGGCGGTGCCCCAGTTCGGCGAGGTGGGTGACGAGCCGGGCCGTCGGCGCGGCGCTCTCGGCGCACACCTGGTCGAAACCCGGCGCGCCGAGGCCGGCGGCGCCACCCGGGCCGTCGTCCGGCGGAACGTCCTCCGGCCCGCTCGGGCCGACCAGCCGGTCCAGGAACACGGTCGGTACCGCGTGGCGCCGCAGATAGCCGAGGAGCTCACCGGGCTCCGCCGACGGGGCGACGATCAGGCCGTCCACCCGGCGCTCATGGAGGAGCCGGACGACCTTGCGTTCGTGCCGGGGGTCGTCGTGCGGATCGGCGATGAGCAGGCTGTAGCCCGCCTCCAGGGCAGCGGCCTCGACACCTTGCAGGATCTCGGTGAAGTAGGGGTTGCTGATGGCGGACACCGCGAGGCCGATGGATCGCGTGCGCGAGGTCACCAGGGAGCGGGCCAGGGTGTTGGGGGTGTAGCCCAGCGCGTCGACGGCGTCGAGCACGGCCTGGCGGGTGTGGGGGAGCACCGGGCGCGTGCCGTTGAGGACATGGGAGACGGTCGCCACGGAGACTCCGGCGCTCCGGGCGACATCCGCCATGGTGGCCATCGCATCCCCTCTCCGAGTCGACAGGCCGGCAAGCCGACCAGTGGGCAGCGGCGAACCGATTCGGCTGACTTCCGGGCAGCACTCGTTCGCAGCGGGTGCCCGACCCTGTGCTCTTCCCGCCTTCCGGGCGGGACGCTATCCCACCGCCCTGCCCCGCGTAAACGCTTGCGCAAACGTTTACGTCCGCAGGTGGCCCGCTGCCCGTCCCAAGTCGCCCGAACCTTCCCTCACCGGTCCGGCCCGCCTGACCGGCGTCCCTCCAGCCCTGCCACGGCGGCTCCCCGGCCGCCCCGCGTGCCTCGCCCGCCCCGCCCCCCGCCCCCCACCTCGACCCCTCTGTCCGGGTATCGTGCGCTCCGCACAGCCCTTGACCAGTGGAGTACCAGATGCCCGCCCGCTCCTCCGCCAGCCGCCGCACCGTCCTGCGCGGGGCCGCCGTCGCCCCGGTCGCCGGGCTCGGCCTGGCCGCGTGTTCGGCACCGGGCGGAAGCGGTTCGCCCGCCGCCACCCCGACCGCTCAGGTCGACCTCGGTGCCGAGAGCGAGGTCGCCGAGGGCGGGGCCAAGCTCTACCGGGACCACAACGTGGTCGTCAGCCGTGGCGAGGACGGCACGCTGAAGGCCTACAGCACCATCTGCTCGCACGCGGGGTGCCCCATCAACAAGCTCCAGGGAACGACCCTGATCTGTCCCTGTCACGGCAGCGAGTTCGACGCACTGACGGGCAAGGTGGTCCGGACGCCGGCCACCGTGCCCCTGAACGAGCTGCCGGTGAAGGCCGCCAACGGCAGGATCGTCGCCGGTCCGGCGGACTGACCGGAGGGCCCGGGACCAACGAGCAGCCAGGGGCCACGGCATGGTCGCGGGGGTCGCGGCCCGGCCGGCGGGGGCCGGAGGACCTGGTCAGTCCCAGTCCCAGTCCCAGGCCAGTCCCAGTCCCAGTCCCAGGCGTCGGACCCGGTCAGTCCCAGTCCCAGGCGATCCCCACGACGCCCGGCCGGATGCGCGGCTCGACCACGTGGGCCGAGTGGTGCGGGCCGGTCACGGGCAGTTCCTGCCGGTTGTTGCGCGGGGCGGCCGCGGAGTGCTGGGTGAAGCGGTGGCAGCGCACGGGCAGGGCCGCGGTGTCGAAGCGCACCTGGAGCGCGTACTGGCCACCGGGGCAGCCGAACCGCTGGAGATACTCGCGGGAGGGACCGGCCGTGCCGTCCTCGATGCCGTAACGGAACAGGAAGGTGTCGCCGGAGCCCAGCCGGGTGCCGAAGAGCAGCTCGGCCACCAGCACCCCGCTCTCCCGGTCCCAGCGCAGGCGGCCGGTGCGGCAGTTCTCCAGGGCGTGCACGGTGATGCGGCGCGGATCGCAGCCAGGGTCGCCGTGGTGGACGGCGACGAAGCGGTCGACGCCGTCGCGGTGGGCGCGCACGATGTGGTGGGCCTCGCGGGCGGCCAGTTCGCGCCGGGCGCCGATCCGGACGCATTCGTGGTGGCCCAGGGTGTTCAGTCCTCCGTCCATGGCCCAGCCGAGATCGGCGGTGAGCCGGTCCACGATGTCGGAGGCCTCGACGAGGGAGCGGTAGGAGCGGCCCGGACGCCCGGCCGCCGCGCACTCGTCGGACTCGGCGAGCAGCCGGATCAAGGACTCCTCCGGCAGCTGGAGGATCTCCTCCAGTGCCCGTACGGCGCGCAGCGACTCGGGGCGCTGGGGGCGGCGGGCGCCCTGCTGCCAGTAACTCAGGCTGGTGACGCCCACTTTGACCCCGTGGCGCGACAGATGGTGCTGCACGCGCTGGAGCGGCAGCCCGCGCGCGGCGATCGCGGCGCGCAGCGCCACGTGGAAGGGGCCGCCGCGCAGGGCCGAGTCGAGTTCCGCGGTGGGGACGTCCGCGTGCTCTGTGGCATGCCGCATGCCGAGGAGCCTTTCTGTGAGGTGTCGCAACGGCTGGTCAGACCGTCTGTGCGGTGTGCGGGACCACCCCCGTGGGCTCCGCGGACGCCCGTGGCCGGGCAGGCCGCGCGCCCGTGCGCTGTGCGCGGGCCCCGACTTCCCGTGCATTGAAGCGTGTTGACCAGAACGCGACAACACCTCGGACCCGGTCGCTCTGGACGACTGGCCGGACCCTGTCGTCCCGTGAACGGGACAGGGGCCCAGCACCGGACCGCCGCGGCCTGATCAGCGGCCTCGCCGGGAAGACGGTGACCTCCGGCGCGTCCGCCGCATGACCGGAACGCGACCGTCGGACGGACCGAGGGCACGGTTCGCCGCTCCGAGCGGGGCATACCGGTCGGAGAGGTGAGCATCGCCCGCCCGGTGGACGGGGTGCCGTCCGGCCGGGACCGTCCCCAGGCCCGACGCGGTGTCGGTGCTCGTTAGTAGGGTGTGAGACATGGCCGACCCCTCCAGCTACCGCCCCAGGCCGGGAGACATCCCGGACTGCCCCGGGGTGTACAGGTTCCGTGACGAGCACCGCCGTGTGATCTACGTCGGGAAGGCGAAGAGCCTGCGCCAGCGCCTGGCGAACTATTTCCAGGACCTGGCGAACCTGCACCCGCGCACCCGGAGCATGGTGACCACCGCCGCGTCCGTGGAGTGGACCGTGGTGTCCACCGAGGTGGAGGCGCTGCAGCTGGAGTACTCCTGGATCAAGGAGTACGACCCCCGGTTCAACGTCAAGTACCGCGACGACAAGAGCTACCCGTACCTCGCGGTCACGATGAACGAGCAGTTCCCGCGCGTGCAGGTGATGCGCGGGCACAAGAAGAAGGGCGTCCGCTACTTCGGACCGTACGCGCACGCCTGGGCCATCCGGGACACCGTCGACCTGCTGCTGCGGGTGTTCCCGGTGCGGACCTGCTCGACGGGCGTCTTCAAGAACGCCGCCCGCACCGGCCGGCCCTGTCTGCTCGGCTACATCGGCAAGTGCTCCGCCCCCTGCGTCGGCCGGATCACCCCCGAGGACCACCGGGAGCTGGCCGCGGAGTTCTGCGACTTCATGGCGGGCCGCACGGGCACGTACCTCCGCCGTCTGGAGCAGCAGATGATGGAGGCGGCGGAGGAGATGGAGTACGAGCGGGCCGCCCGCCTGCGCGACGACATCGAGGCCCTGAAGAAGGCCATGGAGAAGAACGCGGTCGTGCTCGCCGACGCGACCGACGCCGACCTCGTCGCCGTCGCCGAGGACGAGCTGGAGGCGGCCGTGCAGATCTTCCACGTGCGTGGCGGCCGGGTCCGCGGTCAGCGCGGCTGGGTGACCGACAAGGTCGAGGAGATCACCACGGGAGCCCTGGTCGAGCACGCGCTGCAGCAGCTGTACGGCGAGGAGAGCGGGGACGCGGTTCCCAAGGAGGTGCTGGTCCCGGCGCTGCCCGAGCCGGTCGAGCCGGTCCAGGAGTGGCTGGCCGTCCGCCGCGGGTCGAACGTGTCGCTGCGTATTCCGCAGCGCGGCGACAAGAAGGCGCTCATGGAGACCGTGCAGCGCAACGCCCAGCAGACCCTCGCCCTGCACAAGACCAGGCGCGCCTCCGACCTGACCACGCGCTCGCGCGCGCTGGAGGAGATCGCCGAGGCCCTCGACCTGGACAGCGCCCCGCTGCGCATCGAGTGCTACGACATCTCGCACCTCCAGGGCGACGACGTGGTGGCCTCCATGGTCGTCTTCGAGGACGGTCTGCAGCGCAAGAGCGAGTACCGGCGCTTCCAGATCAAGGGCTTCGCCGGCCAGGACGACGTGCGCTCCATGCACGAGGTGATCACCCGCCGCTTCAGGCGTTACCTGGCCGAGAAGGAGCGGACCGGGGAGTGGGCCGACGGCACCGCCACCGACGGCACCGCCACTGACGGCACTGCCATCGACGGCACCGCCACCGACGGCACTGCCATCGACGGCACCGCCACCGACGGCACTGCCACCGACGGCACCGCCACCGATGGAACCCCCACCGCCGCCGACGCAGCCGCTTCCGCCACCCCCACCTCCGCCCATGCCACCGTCACCCCGACCCCCGTCGACGGCACTCCCGATGGCTCCGGCGTGGCCGGCGCCCCCGGCGCCGGTGCCGGTCTCCCGGCCCCCCTCTCCGGCGGCGACGCCCTGCTCGCCGGTGTCGAGCCGGTCACCGACTCCCTCAAGGACGACGACGGCCGCCCCAGGAAGTTCGCCTACCCGCCCCAGCTGGTGGTGGTCGACGGCGGTCAGCCGCAGGTCGCGGCGGCCCGGCGCGCCCTGGACGAGCTGGGCATCGACGACATCGCCGTCTGCGGCCTGGCCAAGCGCCTGGAGGAGGTCTGGGTCCCCGGCGAGGACGACCCGGTGGTCCTGCCCCGCACCAGCGAGGGCCTCTACCTGCTCCAGCGCGTCCGCGACGAGGCCCACCGGTTCGCGATCACCTACCAG
>NZ_BNBF01000012.1:0-12728 GCF_014654935.1 Streptomyces capoamus | reverse complement strand
CGCACCAAGCGCGCCAAGCGCTTCCGCGCGGGCCCGCTGGACGACGTCCCCGGCCTCGGCGACACCCGCAAACAGGCGCTCATCAAGCATTTCGGCTCGGTGAAGAAGCTGCGGTCGGCCACAATCGAGCAGATCCAGGAAGTGCCCGGGATAGGCCGGAAGACGGCCGAGACCATCGCCGTGGCCCTCGCCCAGGCGGCCCCGGCCGCACCCGCCGTGAACACGGCGACCGGAGAGATCATTGAGGACGAGGAACCCGACACGACGGGGGGTTCCTCGGGGGAGCCCGTGACCGCGGGCGCCCCGGACGACCGACGGGGGCAGAAGACATGACCGAGCACGAAGCACAGCCCACGGCAGGACGAGATCAGGCGCACGGCGCCACGGGCGACGACGCCGTCCGGCACGGCACCGGCCGGGAGGCCGCCCGGCAGGACGCCGACCGGCCCGCGGGCCAGGACAACGGAGCACAGGTGAGTACGGGCAGCGAGACAGCCGGGGCCCCCGAGGTGGCCATCCCCGAGCTGGTGATCATCTCCGGTATGTCCGGGGCCGGCCGGTCCACGGCCGCGAAGTGTCTGGAGGACCTCGGCTGGTTCGTCGTGGACAACCTGCCGCCCGCCCTCATCCCCACCATGGTGGAGCTGGGTGCCCGCTCGCAGGGCAACGTGGCGCGGATCGCGGTCGTCGTCGACGTGCGCGGCCGGCGCTTCTTCGACAACCTGCGCGAGTCCCTCGCCGACCTCGACACCCGGGGCGTCACCCGGCGGATCGTCTTCCTGGAGTCCTCCGACGAGGCCCTGGTCCGCCGCTTCGAGTCGGTGCGCCGCCCGCACCCGCTCCAGGGTGACGGGCGCATCGTGGACGGCATCGCCGCCGAGCGGGAGCTGCTGCGCGAGCTGCGCGGCGACGCCGACCTGGTGATCGACACCTCCAGCCTCAACGTGCACGAGCTGCGCGCCAAGATGGACGCCCAGTTCGCCGGCGAGGAGGAGCCCGAGCTGCGGGCCACCGTGATGTCCTTCGGCTTCAAGTACGGCCTCCCGGTCGACGCCGACCTGGTCGCGGACATGCGGTTCCTGCCCAACCCGCACTGGGTCCCGGAGCTGCGCCCCTACACCGGCCTCAACGAGGAGGTCGCCGCCTATGTCTTCAACCAGCCCGGCGCCAAGGAGTTCCTCGACCGGTACGCCGAGCTGCTGCGGCTCATCGCCGCCGGCTACCGGCGCGAGGGCAAGCGCTACGTGACCATCGCCATCGGCTGTACCGGCGGCAAGCACCGCTCGGTCGCGATGTCGGAGAAGCTCGCCGCGCGCCTCGCGGCCGAGGGCGTGGAGACGGTGGTCGTACACCGGGACATGGGACGGGAATGACGCCACGTACACCGCGGCTGGGCAGGCTGCGCCGGATGGTGCCCGACGCGCGCGCCGGCCGCCCGGCCGAGGTCCGCGGGGGCCGGCCCCGCCGGCGCGGCGCCCAGCCCAAGGTGGTCGCGCTCGGCGGCGGCATGGGCCTGTCCGCGTCGCTCGCCGCCCTGCGCCGGATCACCGGTGACCTCACCGCCGTCGTCACCGTCGCCGACGACGGCGGGTCCAGCGGGCGCCTGCGCGACGAACTGGGTGTGCTGCCGCCCGGCGACCTGCGCAAGGCGCTGGCCGCGCTGTGCGGCGACGACGACTGGGGCCAGACCTGGGCCCGGGTCATCCAGCACCGCTTCCAGTCCCAGGGCGACCTGCACGACCACGCGGTCGGCAACCTGCTGATCGTCGCCCTGTGGGAGCAGCTCGGCGACCACGTGCAGGCCTTGGACCTGGTCGGCAAGCTGCTCGGCGCGCACGGTCGGGTGCTGCCCATGTCGGCCGTACCGCTGGAGCTGCAGGCCCTGGTCAAGGGGCACGACCCGGAGCGCCCGGACGACGTGGACACGGTGCGCGGGCAGGCGACCGTGGCCCTGACGCCCGGTGAGGTGCAGTCGGTGCACCTCGTGCCGCACGACCCGCCCGCCGTGCCCGAGGCGGTGGCCGCGGTGCTGGACGCGGACTGGGTGGTGCTCGGTCCGGGCTCCTGGTTCTCCTCGGTCATCCCGCACCTGCTGGTCCCCGAGCTGCTGGACGCCCTCACCGAGACCAAGGCACGCCGTGTGCTGTCCCTCAACCTGGCGCCGCAACCGGGAGAAACCGAGGGCTTCTCCCCGCAGCGTCATGTGGAGGTTTTGGGCCGACACGCCCCTAAACTCGCCCTGGACGTGGTGCTGGCCGACGAGGCCGCCGTGCCCGACCGCGATTCGCTCACCGAGGCCGCCAAGCGGCTGGGAGCCGCGGTGGAGCTGGCGCCGGTGGCCAGGCCCGACGGTTCCCCCCGGCACGACCCGGAGCTGTTGGCCGCCGCGTACGACCGTATTTTTCGGATGCATGGAAGGATCGGCCCATGGCGATGACGGCAGCGGTGAAGGACGAGATCTCCCGGCTCCCCGTCACCCGGACCTGCTGCAGGAAGGCGGAGGTCTCCGCCATCCTGCGGTTCGCCGGCGGCCTCCACCTGGTGAGCGGGCGCATCGTGATCGAGGCGGAGCTGGACACCGCGATGGCGGCGCGCCGGCTCAAGCGGGACATCCTGGAGATCTTCGGGCACAGCTCAGAGCTGATCGTGATGGCGCCCGGCGGACTGCGCCGCGGTTCGCGGTACGTCGTACGGGTCGTCGCGGGCGGCGACCAGCTGGCCCGGCAGACGGGTCTCGTGGACGGCAGGGGCCGGCCGATCCGCGGGCTGCCCCCGCAGGTGGTCTCGGGGGCCACCTGCGACGCGGAGGCGGCCTGGCGCGGGGCCTTCCTGGCGCACGGCTCGCTCACCGAGCCCGGCCGTTCCTCTTCCCTGGAGGTGACCTGCCCGGGCCCGGAGGCGGCGCTCGCGCTGGTCGGGGCGGCCCGCAGACTGTCGATCGCCGCGAAGGCCCGCGAGGTGCGGGGGGTGGACCGGGTCGTCGTCCGGGACGGTGACGCGATCGGTGCCCTGCTCACCCGGCTGGGCGCCCATGAGTCGGTGCTGGCCTGGGAGGAGCGCCGGATGCGCCGCGAGGTGCGGGCCACGGCCAACCGGCTCGCCAACTTCGACGACGCCAACCTGCGCCGCTCGGCCCGTGCCGCCGTGGCCGCCGGGGCCCGGGTCCAGCGTGCCCTGGAGATCCTGGGCGACGAGGTGCCCGAGCACCTGGCCGCCGCGGGCCGGCTGCGCATGGAGCACAAGCAGGCCTCGCTGGAGGAGCTGGGCGCGCTCGCGGACCCGCCGCTGACGAAGGACGCGGTCGCCGGCCGGATCCGCCGGCTGCTGGCGATGGCCGACAAGCGCGCGTCCGACCTGGGCATCCCGGGCACGGAGGCGAACCTCAGCGAGGAGCTCGCGGACAACCTGGCCGGCTGACCGGACGGGTCGTCAACTCGCCGGTGTCGTACTCCGATCGGGTGGTCGGCACCGGCGTTCGCGTGTCTGTGAGTCGCTCTTGACTCGATCATGAAGTGACATGAGCCTGGCAACCTGTTCGCCGCTGTGGCGGACCACCGCTAGGGGGGTTCATGAGACACAGAGCGAGATCGATCCTCGCTGTCGGCGCGCTTCTGATCGGCGGAGCGAGCCTCGCACCCACAGCCCAGGCGCAGAGCGCGAGCCCGGCACCCTCCGGACCGGACGAGGTCAAGGTCTTCCGCGCCGAGGTCACCAAGAAGCAGGTACCCCTGCTGCTCGAGGCCGGCCAGGACGGACACGAACTCGGTGAGCAGGCCGCCGCGGGCGGCAGGACCCGGGTGGAGCTCTACCTCACCGACGAGCAGGCCGCGCACCTGCGCGAGCAGGGCGTCACCCTCACCGAGCACACCCTGTCCGCCCGGGCGGAGGCCCGGGTCGAGAACGCCGGGCAGGGCGTCTTCCGCCCGTACAGCGGCAGCGGCGGGCTCAAGGAGGAGATCCTGCGGACCGCCCGGGCCCACCCCGGCCTGACCAAGGTCGAGTCCATCGGCAGGACCGTCAAGGGCCAGGACATCCTCGCGCTCAGACTGACCAGGGACGCGAAGAAGTCGAAGGACGGCTCCAAGCCCTCCGTGCTGTACATGTCCAACCAGCACGCGCGCGAGTGGATCACACCGGAGATGACCCGGCGTCTGATGCACTACTACCTGGACCACTACGCGACCGACCGGCGCGTCAGGAAGATCGTCGACTCGACGGAGCTGTGGTTCGTCCTCTCGGCCAACCCCGACGGCTACGACTACACCTTCAAGGACTCCGGCACCCGCCTGTGGCGCAAGAACCTGCGGGACGTCAACGGCGACGGGGTCATCGGCACCGGCGACGGCGTCGACCTGAACCGCAACTTCCCCTACAAGTGGGGCTACGACGACGAGGGTTCGTCCCCCAACCCCACCAGCCAGACCTACCGCGGCGCGAGCCCCGGTTCCGAGCCCGAGACCAGGGCGCTGGACGGCTTCGAGAAGCGCGTCGGCTTCCGGTACGCCATCAACTACCACTCCGCCGCCGAACTCCTCCTCTACGGCGTCGGCTGGCAGGTGGCCACGCCCACCCCCGACGACGTCCTCTACAAGGCGCTGGCCGGCACGCCCGGCAACAGCGCCGTCCCGGGCTACCACCCGCAGGTCTCCTCGGAGCTGTACACCACCAACGGCGAGGCGGACGGCCACGCGTCGAACGTCAACGGGACGGCGATGTTCACCCCGGAGATGTCGACCTGCGAGACCGCGTCGGACCTCGATCCGAACGACGCCTGGCGGAGCCAGGACTGCCAGTCGGTCTTCAACTTCCCCGACGACGAGAAGCTGATCCAGCAGGAGTTCGCCAAGAACGTCCCGTTCGCGCTCTCCGTCGCCGAGACCGCCGTGCACCCCGACAAGCCGGCCTCCTCGGTCGGGCTGAGCGCCGCCGACTTCACCCCGGCCGCGTTCTCCACCTCGTACGCCCGGGGCGCCGCCCAGGAGGTCTCGGTCGTCGTCCGCAAGGCGGTCCGCCACAAGGAGCTCAAGTACCGCGTCGACGGCGGCCGTACGCGCCACCAGGCGCTGAGGCACTGGAAGGGCGGGGAGACGTACGGCGGTGAGGACGACCTCTACTTCGACGAGTACCGCGCCCAGGTGAAGGGCGCCGGCCCGGGCGACAAGGTCGAGGTGTGGTACACCGGCCGGACCGGGAGCGGGAAGAAGGTCTCCAGCACCCACTTCTCCTACACCGTCGCCGAGCGGCCGCGGGCGGACACGCTCGTGGTCGCCGAGGAGGGCGCGGCCGCCGCACAGGCCAGGACGTACGTGGACGCGCTGCGGGCCGCCGGGCACCGGGCGCTCGTGTGGGACGTGGCCGCCCAGGGCGCCCCCGACGCGCTCGGCGTGCTGAAGCACTTCCGTACGGTCGTGCACTACTCCGGCGCGAACGGCCCCGCCAACGCCACCCAGCTCCAGCTGCGCGCCTACCTCAACGAGGGCGGCAGGCTGATCGAGGCCGGCGAGCTGGCCGGCGGCAGCGTCGACCTCGGCGACGGCACCCTGTCGGACGACTTCAGCCAGTACTACCTGGGGGCCTACAGCCGTACGTCGACGAAGGGCGCCACCGGCTTCACCGGTTCCGGTGCGCTCGGCGGCTTCTCCGGTGCCCTCGCCGACGCGCCCGGCAACCCGCTGGACAAGGCCGGTACCTACGGCGTCACCTCCGAGGAGCTGCCGGCCGCCAGGTACCCGCAGTTCAAGAGCGCGGGCGCGGGCACCTTCGCCGGGACCGTCAACCCGTACGGGCCGTACGCGGGCTCCGCGATGGCCGCCGCCGTGCACACCGACGACGCCTACAAGCGCCTCACCCGCACCATCGACCTCACCGGTGTCACCGCGGCCGACAAGCCGGCCCTGAGCACCCGCCTGCTGTGGGACACCGAGCCGGGCTACGACCACGCGGTGGTCGAGGCGCACACCGTGGGCGCCGACGACTGGACGACCCTGCCGGAGGCGGGAGGGGCCACGACGACGGCCGTGCCGGAGGACTGCGGGGCCGGGTTCCTGATCGGCGAGCACCCGTGGCTGAAGCACTACCTGACCCTCACGGGCAATACCTGCACCGCGACCGGCACCACCGGTTCCTGGCACACCCTCACCGGCCGCTCCGCCGGCTGGCAGCAGGTGGGCTTCGACCTGAGCGCGTACGCCGGCCGGTCCGTCGAGGTCTCGCTCAGCTACATCACCGACCCCGGCACCGGCGGACACGGCGTCCTGGCCGACGACGCCTCACTGGTCGTGCGCGGCGCGGTGCGGGAGACCGAGGGATTCGAGTCGTCCCTGGGCGTCTGGAAGGCCGCGGGACCGCCCGCCGGCAGCCCGGCCGTACTGAAGGACTGGACGCGCACCGGGACCCTGTTCCAGACCTACGGAGCGGTCACCACGGACGACACCGTGCTGCTCGGCTTCGGCCTGGAGCAGATGCCGTCGGCGGCCGACCGGGCGGCTCTGCTGCGCAAGGCCTACGCCTCGCTCGACAGGTGAGCGGAACCCCCTCTCAGGGGTGCGGAAACGGGGTACTCATCAAGTGAGCCGACCCGCTCACGAACGAGTGAAAGAGGCGTCATAAGTGCCCCGCATTCCGTAAGGAATACGGATGAAACCGCTGCCGATCCGAGGTGGTCCGTACCCCTACTGGCGGGTACGGACCGCCTGCCCGTGTATGGGACATCTCGATGTCACCTCGGGGCCCTCCGAGATGTAGGGTCGGTGGTGGTCGGGGACATCCCAAACAGAGCTCGCCGGCACCGCATGGCCGGCGTACCAACGAGGAGATCGGTTCGTGACGATCCGCGTAGGCATCAACGGCTTCGGCCGCATCGGGCGTAACTACTTCCGCGCACTGCTGGAGCAGGGGGCGGACATCGAGGTCGTGGCTGTCAACGACCTGGGTGACACCGCGACCACCGCTCACCTGCTCAAGTACGACACGATCCTGGGCCGCCTCAAGCAGGAGGTCACCCACACCGCCGACACCATCACGGTCGACGGTCACACCATCAAGGTGCTGTCCGAGCGCAACCCGGCGGACATCCCCTGGGGCGAGCTGGGTGTCGACATCGTCATCGAGTCCACCGGCATCTTCACCAAGAAGGAAGACGCCGCGAAGCACATCGCCGGCGGCGCCAAGAAGGTCCTCATCTCGGCTCCGGCCAAGGACGAGGACATCACCATCGTGATGGGCGTCAACCAGGACAAGTACGACCCGGCGAACCACCACGTCATCTCCAACGCCTCCTGCACCACCAACTGTGTGGCGCCGATGGCGAAGGTCCTCGACGAGAACTTCGGCATCGTCAAGGGCCTGATGACCACGGTCCACGCGTACACGAACGACCAGCGCATCCTGGACTTCCCGCACAAGGACCTGCGCCGCGCCCGTGCCGCCGCCGAGAACATCATCCCGACCACCACGGGTGCCGCGAAGGCCACCGCGCTGGTCCTCCCGCAGCTGAAGGGCAAGCTGGACGGCATCGCCATGCGCGTCCCGGTCCCCACCGGCTCCGTCACCGACCTGGTCGTCGAGCTCGGCCGCGAGGTCACCAAGGAAGAGGTCAACGCCGCCTTCCAGAAGGCCGCCGAGGGCGAGCTGAAGGGCCTCCTGGAGTACACGGAGGACGCGATCGTCTCCTCCGACATCGTCAACGAGCCGGCCTCCTGCACCTTCGACTCCTCCCTGACCATGGTCCAGGACGGCAAGAACGTGAAGGTCATCGGCTGGTACGACAACGAGTGGGGCTACTCCAACCGCCTCGTCGACCTCACGGTCTTCGTCGGCAACCAGCTCTGATCGCCAGCAGGACCCCGAAGTGAGAGCAGGGCCCGTGCAGCGCACCGCCGCGCTGTCCGGGCCCTGCTCTCACGTACTGACCACGTCCTTTTACGATCAGGTGCACCACGAGCCCTCCTGTAGGAGTCCACTCAATGAAGACGATCGACGAACTTCTCGCCGACGGCGTGAGCGGCAAGCGGGTCTTCGTCCGCGCCGACCTCAACGTGCCGCTGGCCGACGGGACGATCACCGATGACGGCCGCATCCGCGCCGTCCTGCCGACCATCAAGGCCCTCGCCGACGCCGGCGCCAAGGTGGTCGTCGCCTCGCACCTGGGCCGCCCCAAGGGCGCCCCGGACCCCGCCTTCTCGCTGCTGCCCGCCGCGGAGCGCCTGGGTGAACTCCTCGGCGCCCCGGTCGCCTTCGCCCAGGACACCGTCGGCCCGGCCGCCCACGACGCCGTCGACGGCCTGCAGCCCGGCCAGGTCGCGGTCATCGAGAACCTGCGCTTCAACCCCGGTGAGACCGCCAAGGACGACGCCGAGCGCGGCGAGTTCGCCGACCGGCTGGCCGCCCTCGCCGACGTCTACGTCGGCGACGGCTTCGGCGCGGTCCACCGTAAGCACGCCTCCGTCTACGACCTCCCGGCCCGGCTGCCGCACTACGCCGGCCACCTGATCGCCAACGAGGTCGGCGTCCTGAAGAAGCTCACCGAGGACGTCAAGCGCCCCTACGTCGTCGCGCTCGGCGGCGCCAAGGTCTCCGACAAGCTCGCCGTGATCGACCAGCTGCTCGGCAAGGCCGACCGGCTGCTCGTCGGCGGCGGCATGGCCTACACCTTCCTCAAGGCCAAGGGCTACGAGGTCGGCATCTCCCTCCTCCAGGAGGACCAGGTCCCGGCCGTCACCGAGTACCTGGAGCGCGCCGAGAAGCAGGGCGTGGAACTCGTGCTCCCCGTCGACGTCGTGGTCTCCCGGGAGTTCCCGGACCTGAAGACGAAGGCGCCCACCGAGAACACCGTGGTCGACGCGGACAAGATCCCCGCCGACCAGGAGGGCCTGGACATCGGCCCGAAGACCCGAGAGCTCTACGCCTCGAAGCTCGCCGACGCAGCGACCGTCTTCTGGAACGGTCCCATGGGCGTCTTCGAGCACCCCGACTACGCCGAGGGCACCAAGGCGGTCGCCCAGGCACTCGTCGACTCGGACGGCTTCAGCGTCGTCGGCGGCGGTGACTCCGCCGCCGCCGTGCGTACGCTCGGCTTCGACGAGAACGCGTTCGGCCACATCTCGACCGGTGGCGGCGCCTCCCTCGAATACCTCGAGGGCAAGACGCTCCCCGGCCTCGCCGCACTGGAGGACTGACCCCGCATGACCACCCGCACGCCGCTGATGGCGGGCAACTGGAAGATGAACCTCAATCACCTCGAGGCCATCGCACACGTCCAGAAGCTCGCCTTCGCCCTGGCCGACAAGGACTACGAGGCCGTCGAGGTCGCCGTCCTGCCCCCCTTCACCGACCTGCGCTCGGTGCAGACCCTGGTCGACGGCGACAAGCTCAAGATCAAGTACGGCGCCCAGGACATCTCCCGGCACGACTCCGGCGCCTACACCGGCGAGATCTCCGGCCCGATGCTGGCCAAGCTCAAGTGCACCTACGTGGTGATCGGTCACTCCGAGCGCCGCCAGTACCACGACGAGACCGACGAGATCGTCAACGCCAAGGTCAAGGCCGCCTACAAGCACGGCCTGACCCCGATCCTGTGCGTCGGCGAGGAACTGGACGTCCGCCAGGCCGGCAACCACGTCGCCCACACCCTCGCCCAGATCGAGGGCGGTCTGCAGGACGTGCCGGCCGAGCAGGCCGAGACGATCGTGATCGCCTACGAGCCGGTGTGGGCCATCGGCACCGGACAGGTCTGCGGCGCCGACGACGCCCAGGAGGTCTGCGGCGCCATCCGCGCCAAGCTCGCCGAGCTGTACTCGCAGGACGTGGCCGACAAGATCCGCATCCAGTACGGCGGCTCGGTGAAGTCCGGGAACGTCGCCGAGATCATGGCCAAGGCCGACATCGACGGCGCCCTGGTCGGCGGTGCCTCGCTGGACGCCGACGAGTTCGTCAAGATCGTGCGCTTCCGCGACCAGTGATCCTGGTCGTGAGTAGGCGGTAGCCGCGATCCGTCGTACTCTTGCGGGGGCACAGCCCGGGTGCCGTGCCCCCGTCGTCCATCCGAATCCGAGGAAGTTGGTCCAGCCGTGGTTTTGGGGTTCTCGATCGCCCTGATCGTCTTCAGCCTGCTGATGATGCTGCTGGTGCTGATGCACAAGGGGAAGGGCGGCGGCCTCTCCGACATGTTCGGCGGCGGCATGCAGTCCTCCGTCGGCGGCTCCTCGGTCGCCGAGCGCAACCTGGACCGGATCACCATCGTGGTGGGTCTGCTGTGGTTCGCGTGCATCATCGTCCTCGGCATCGTGATGAAGACGACCGTCTGATCCGCGAACAGCACATTCCGCTCGTTGAGCCCCATGTTGGGTACGCGCCCCCGAGCGCGGCCTATCATGGGGCTTGCGTCTGGATATGGGGGGCCGGTAACTCCAATCACTGGACGCGCGTTGGGCCTTACGTAGACTGAGGCGCTCGCGGCGAAGCGCATGCCGACTCGCTTCGCGGCACCATCACGCAGGGAGTTACGACCGTGGCAAGTGGCAACGCGATCCGAGGAAGCCGGGTCGGGGCGGGGCCGATGGGCGAGGCCGAGCGCGGCGAGTCCGCGCCGCGTCTGCGCATCTCCTTCTGGTGCTCCAACGGGCACGAGACGCAGCCCAGCTTCGCCAGCGACGCGCAGGTTCCCGACACCTGGGACTGCCCGCGCTGCGGCTTCCCGGCCGGCCAGGACCGGGACAACCCGCCGGACCCGCCGCGCACCGAGCCGTACAAGACGCACCTCGCGTACGTGCGGGAGCGGCGCAGCGACGCGGACGGCGAGGCGATCCTTGCCGAGGCGCTCGCCAAACTGCGCGGCGAGATCTAGGACTTCCACCGGCCGGGTGCCCGCGGGCGCCCGGCCGGAGCCGTAACCTCCGCCCGACGCGCACCGATTGTCAGTGGTGCCCTCTACGGTTCTCATCAAGGCGCGAACCGCGGGGGGAGTGGTGACAGCGGTGGGTACGGTCGGGACGGGGGAGAGGCGTGCGCCCGCGTGGCGCGGCGGTTTCGGACGGCTGTGGAGCGCCGCCGTGCTCTCCAGCTTCGGTGACGCGCTGCGTACGGCCGCGCTGCCGCTGCTCGCCGCCTCGCTGACCGACCGCCCCCTGCTCGTCGCCGCCGTGACCGCCTGCGGCTACCTGCCGTGGATCGTCTTCGGACTGCTCGGCGGAGCGGTCGCCGACCGGGTGGACCAGAGGCGGGCGATGTGGGCGGTGGACGCGGCACGCGGACTGCTCGTCGCCGCCTTCGCCGTGGCCGTCGCCCTGGGCCACGCCTCGATCACCCTGCTCATCGCGCTCGCCTTCCTCCTGACGAGCCTTCAGACGCTCTTCGACAACGCCGCCACGGCCCTGCTGCCGGCACTGGTGGACCGGGAGGCGCTGGGCGGTGCCAACGCCCGGCTGCTGACCGGGCAGAAGGTCACCGGCGGGCTGCTCGGGGCGCCCGCCGCGCCGGTCCTGATCGCCGCGGGGACGGCCGTGCCCTTCGCGGCCGACGCCGCCACCTTCCTCGCGGCCGCCGCGCTGGTCGCGTCCCTGCGGACCGGCGCGCCCGAGCGCGCGCGGAAACCGGCGGGCGGCACCCTGCGCCGGGAGATCGCCGAGGGGCTGAGCACCCTGTGGCGCGACCGGGCCCTGCGCGGGCTGTGCGCCTCCACGGCCCTGTGCAACGTCGGCATGGGCGCCCTGATGGCCACCCTGGTGGTCCTGGTGACCGGCTGGCTGGACGCCGGCAATGGCGGATACGCGGCGGCGGCCACGGCGTACACCGTCGGCGGGCTGGCCGGGGGAGTCGCGAACCGGTGGGTCACGGCGCGGACCGGTGCCCTGCGGGCCGTGCTGCTCGCCGGCACCGTGCAGACCGGGGCCCTGGTCGTCATGGGCGCGGTGCGCAGCCTGGCCGCCCTGGTGGCCGCCCTCGCGGTGTTCGGCTCCATGGGCATGCTGTGGAACGTCAACTCCACCACGCTCATGCAGCAGCGCACCCCCGCCGACCTGCTCGGCCGGGTCGGCTCGGCCTTCCGCACCCTCGCCGTCGCGGGAGCCCCGCTCGGCGCGCTCCTCGGCGGTGCCGCGGCCACCGCCTGGGGACCCAACGCACCGGCCTTCCTGACGGCCGCCTTCTTCGTCCTGTCCGTCGTCTCGCTGATACCGGTCCGCACGGCGGACGTACCTGTTGTCGCGCACGACGGCGTGACGACGGCTCACACCGTGCGGTGATCAATTAGGTTGGAACAGCTGGGACAGGCACGAAAGAAGGCTGAAGTCCGATATGAACGCAGACGGCCGTACCAGGCTCGATCAGACGCCCGAATGGGCCGCGCTCGCCAAGCACCGGGAGGAGCTGGCGGACACCCGTCTGAGGGACCTGTTCGCCGCCGACCCCGCGCGCGGCGGCGGGTACACGCTCCAGGTCGGCGACCTCTATATCGACTACTCGAAACACCTGGTCACCGACGAGACGCTGCGGCTGCTGCGCGAGCTGGCCGCGGCCACGGACGTCTTCGGTCTCCGGGACGCCATGTTCCGCGGCGAGAAGGTCAACCTCACCGAGGACCGGGCCGTGCTGCACACCGCGCTGCGCGCCCCGCGTGACGCCGTGGTCGAGGTCGACGGCGAGAACGTGGTGCCGAAGGTGCACGCCGTGCTCGACAAGATGGCCGGCTTCGCCGAGCGGGTCCGCTCCGGGGAGTGGACCGGTCACACCGG
>NZ_BNBF01000011.1:254747-257073 GCF_014654935.1 Streptomyces capoamus | reverse complement strand
GAGCCGCCGCCGCGTACGAGGAGCTGCTGGCCGACTGTCTGCGGGTGCTGGGTGAGGACCACCCCGACACCCTGACCACCCGCCACAACCTCGCCCACTGGCGGGGAGAGTCGGGAGACGCGGCCGGAGCCGCCGCCGCGTACGAGCACCTGCTGGCCGACTGCCTGCGGGTGCTGGGTGAGGACCACCCCGACACCCTGACCACCCGCAATAACCTCGCCACCTGGCGGGGAGAGTCGGGAGACACGGCCGGAGCCGCAGCCGCGCTCGAGCACCTGCTGGCCGACCAAGTTCGGGTGCAGGGCGAGGACCACCCCCACACCCTGACCACCCGCAACAACCTCGCCCACTGGCGGGGCGAGGCGGGAGACGCGGCCGGCGCCGCCGCCGCGTTCGAGGAGCTGTTGCCCGACCGCCTGCGGGTGCTGGGTGAGGACCACCCCGACACCCTGACCACCCGCCACAACCTCGCCCACTGGCGGGGGAAGACGGGAGAGACACCCCACACCTGAAGGCCGGCGGGATCCAACACCATCCCCGAGCCTGGCGGGCTGGTCGCACGGGTAGCGGGGTGTTGGCGTACGCCTACGGTCCCGTTGCCCTCCGCGGGTGCCACTCCTCACCGCCCTGCACCACGGCGGTTTTCAAGACCGGCCACCGATCAAACGCGACTAGGCCCGTGAACTGGGCATCCTCCATCAGCCGGAGGTCGTCCGGTGGTCTGTTGGCCGGAGGATGGCCGCACACCACTCGGCAGTCAACCGGCCGTGGCCCTCGGCTGACCGTCCGCCGGGGCTTGGCGCTGACCGCTCAAGTCCGGGGCTATTGGTGTCAGCCGCCACAGGCGAACTTGACAGCTTCGCCACCCGCTCTCTCGCTGGGACACGGTCATCAGTTAGATACGCAGGCGAACTCGTCAGCATCGCCAGGTTCGATCGTTCAAGGCGTCCCCGCATCCGCGCTACGGCACGATGGCCGGCATGAGCGTCTTGGAGTTCATCTCCTCCCTGAAGTGGCCGGTCGTTGTGCTGGTCATCGGCCTGACAGCGATGGTTCAGCTTCGGCGCAGTCCGGTAGCGCGGTCCTCCATCATCGCGTGGTTCAAGGGGCGGAACTTTCGCATGAGGGTCGCTGGTCAGGAGTTCGAAACCACTATCCCCAGTCCTCTCGACATGGTCGACAACATGACGACCGCCGCCAGCGGTGACGCACAGCTCGCTGCGCGCAGCCCGCGCGAGCGCGGGACACCAGCCGAAGATAATGAACCCCGCGGAGGGACGGCGCCTGTCGAAACCGAGCTAACCGGTCTCAGGCGTAGCGCTGTGGAGGCGGTCATGCGTGACGCGGCCCAATGGGGTTGGCAGATGGCGCAGATGGGCTTCCACAGCCCCCCTGATCCGGAGGTGCAATGGACTGAAGATGGAACGCCACAGATCATGTTCGGCGCTGGCAGCAGCGGCAGGTTGCGAGTCGTTGTCGACGATGAGGAGTGGCTCCGCCTCCAGCAACGCGTTCGAGCACTCCGATGGCGCGGGAAGTAGCGCGAGAGCCGCCATGCAGCTGCCTACAGCAGCCCCCTCTGTGACGGTAAGCGGCTGAATTGCTGTGCGCGTGGCACGGGCTCCGGCCGAGCTGGAGCGGGACGAAGGCAGGAGCGCCGGGCCGGCCGGGGGCCGGGCCAGCGCGGAGAGCGGAACGAGCCGCCCTGAACCCGTGGAGACAGTTGCAGCTCAGTCGTTGGCCCGCCCCCGGCAGCCGCCTGCGAGACGCGCGGGCGGGCCTGACGGCCGCCGCCCAACGACCTTCCGTTTTTCAGGCCGAGTCTGAGCGGAGGCGCGCCCCGTGATGCAGGTCATAGCGTGTCGCCTCCGGTCGTCGTTGTACCCCACTGTTGGCGTACGGGTTGGCGTACACCAACCCGATGTAAGGCAGTTGGGCAGGTATCAGTTCGGAGCCGTTCCCACAGCCAGAAGGTGTGAGCTGACGGCGAGTAGCTCCGGGTACGGCTCCGCCATACGCGCGGCAGCCATAGCGGAGGCAATCAGGTCGTCCGTGGGCCCCTCGCCCGGCTGCTGCTCTGCCGTCTTGACCAGCGACCATGCGGGCCCCTCAATCCCGAAGACCTGCACGTCGGGCAGGCCGGACGCGACAAGCTCGGCCACTAGCTCTTCGGCTCGGTGGAAGTAGGAGACGGTGAAGCCTCGTACGCCGTCGTAGACGGCCGTCTCAAGAATCTTGAAGACGGAATCGTAAATCCGCTCTTTGTGCAGGTGAGAGTATGTGACGTGCTCGAAGAGCGAGGCATAGCGGTTGATCGCAGCCGCAG
>NZ_BNBF01000011.1:239787-254700 GCF_014654935.1 Streptomyces capoamus | reverse complement strand
CCACCAGGCCGCCCGGCTTCACAACACGGCACGCTTCCGACAGAGCCTTGGCCCGATCGACAGGGTCAGGGAGGTGGTACAGCGGGCCAAGGAGCTGCACAACATCGAAACTGTCGTCTTCCTCATGCAGGTCGCGGGCGTCGCCGAGGACCGAGGCGATCAGCCACATGGACCGGTTGCTCAAGCGGCGTCCGCTAGTTGCTTAGTGGACGCTGGGTGGGCCCATTTGAATGATCGACGCACGGTTCCGTGGCTGTCGTGGCAGGCTGTTGCAGCGTGACCGAAGGTGACAGGTATGAGCCGACCCGCTCTATGAGAACGATCAGGCTAGTCGTAAGCGCATGTGGTGCCCTGTCGGGGGTGATGGGCACGCTGGCATGGCTCGACGGCCGTCCGCTTACGCAGCAGTGGACTTTCTGGCTCGCCGTATTCTTGATGACGCTGTCCTTGGCTGTTGGGTTCTTCTCAGCGGCAGAGTTGGCCAGGGCGGAGCGACGTAATGAGCAACGAGAGGTGGCTTCCAGCCAGGAGCGCCTAGCGAGGGCCGAAGGACACCTCGTGAACGCCCTGAATATCCAGGCGCGTTCCTCGCTCATCGACGATGCGTTTCTCGACGAGCTGCGCAATGTCCCCTCGCAGGGTGACCACCAGCACCAAAGCCCTGTTCCTACAGGTGACGTCGACACCATAGAGGTACCTCAGCAAGTCTCGGGAGACGCCTCACTCCTGACGCTCTCGGCACTCTGGGAAACAACGCACGCGCGGCTGAAGCTGTACCACGATGTTGCCCTTGGACAGGCGAACCGGTCATTCCGCAGTGCTCAGCGGGTCATGTGGATCGGCTTCATCGCCTTGGCCGGCTTCGTCGCGGTCGCTCTTATGGCCAGCACCACAGCTGGAAGCATCGTCGCGGGCGGGCTTGGGGCAGTGGCGGCTGGCCTTGCAGGCTTCATCGGGAGAACGTTCGTTCGGTCGCAGGAGACGGCGGCAGAACATTTGCGCTCCTACTTTGGACAACCCCTGGAGCTTTCCCGCTACCTCGCGGCGGAACGGCTGGTTGCTGATGCGCGCCTGTCTCCCGAACAGCGCACCGAAATCTTGACCATCCTTGTCACCGCGATGGTTTCGAACCCGCAACCGTCAGCGGATGATCAGGGGCAATCCGCACCAACCGGACCCCAGCCGCGATGATGAGCAGCGCCGCGATCAGGCGGAAAACGCGTAGATGACCTCGACCTGTGGCGAGCCTCAGATGCGACTGCCGTCAGATACTGCCGTCAAAGACCCCGGACCATGATCGGTCCGGGGTCTTTTCCCTTGTGCCCCCGGCAGGATTCGAACCTGCGACACCCGCTTTAGGAGAGCGGTGCTCTATCCCCTGAGCTACGAAGGCGTGGGTGGGCGTCCTGGTGGGCGCTCGGTCCACAGGGTACCGGATCAGGGTGGGGCGGGGTGGAGGGAATGGGGTCAGGTCTGGGGCGGGGGGTGTGTGGAGGTCCAAGTGGGGTTCTGCCAGGTGCGGGCCGCTCGCCGTTCCCCGCGCCCCCGCGGCCAATGCCCCCGCGCCCCCGCCCCCCCGCGCTCCGTCCCCCTCACCCCCGGCTGATCCGTACCCGGCAGTTGCCCTCCGGGTCCATGGTGACCACCTGTATCGCTATGCCGTGGCGGGGGTCCTTGAAGGTCTCGCCGGGGGTGAAGGGGGCGTCGGAGAGTTCGGTGTGGACGTTGGGGCTGCGGGTGCAGCCGCCGCTGTTGCGGTGGCTGTCGTAGACGGTGACCGGGCCGCGGCCGGTGTCGACGGTGGCGTCGACCTTGTAGATGAGGACGCCGGGGCGGCACACCACCTCGTCGTTGCCGCCCTGCGCGCGGACCTCCAGCGCGTAGGTGGTGCGCGCGGTGATCGGCACCAGGACCAGTTTGCCGCCGCCGGCCCTGTACAGCGGGGACAGGCTGTACTCGACGCTGCCCCGGGCCGCCGCGCAGCCGACCTGGCCGCCGTCCAGCCAGCCCAGTTTCCACTTGTGCCAGCCGAGCAGGTCGTTGTCGGCGCCCCAGTCCTCGCTCATGATGTCCCAGTGCCCGACCGCGCCCCCGCCGTCCTGGGTGTACAGGTCGGGCAGGCCGAAGGTGTGGCCGTTCTCGTGGGGCAGCACCCGGTAGCCGGTGCGGGAGTAGGAGCCGGAGCCGTCGTCCTGGCGGGAGTAGACGAAGGAGGCGTTGGCTATGCGCACGCCGTCGGCGACCGGGGCGTCGTCGTTGCCGGCGAAGGTCACGGACAGCACGGTGTCCAGGGCGGAGGGGCCGGCGTTCGGGGTGACGAGGACGTTCAGCAGGTCGTAGTCGCGGAAGTCCACCGTCGGGTCGGCGGTGGCCACGATGTCCTGGACGAGGGTCCGGTATCCGGGGTCGAAGGGCGCGCCGCGCTCTATGCCGTAGGTCCGGAAGCGTTTCGGCATGCGCAGCCAGGTGGTCACCGGGGTCTCGGGGCGGTAGTCGAGCCGGCCGTACGACGCGGTGCGGAACCACTCCTGGGTCTGCGGGAAGAACTCGTGGAAGCGGTCCATCGCACTGCCCTGGCCGGGTGCGTCGGGGAAGTCGACCATCAGGGTCAGGGCGCGGACGGTGCCCGTGGAGCGGGAGTAACCGGGCGGGGTGGGCAGGCCCTCGGTCATCTGCACGGCCGGGCCGCCACGGATCATGCAGGGGAGGAGCGCGGAGGAGCCGGCCAGGTTGACGGGTCCGGCGGTGGTGGGGAGCGCCGTCAGGTTTCCCGTCCCGGCCGAGGTGCTGACCGCGAGGGTCAGTGCGGTCACCACGGACAGTCCGGCGAACCGGCGCTGGCGTATGCGGCGGCGGGGCGGCGGCTGCGGCTGCATGCAGGGACCTTTCGCGCCACGGCAGCCGCCGGTCTCCGGCTGCACCCTTGCGCTCACCCTGTGCCGGGGTTGTGGCGGGCGCGCGCTGGAGGAGACCGATCGTGCGAAAGCGGGCCCGCACCGGGGTGAATCCCCGCGGGCGGTGATTGTGTCTCAGGTCACAGCGGTTCGTTGGGCTGCCGGGAAATAACCGGGGACCGTCTCCCCGTTTAGCCCTGTGTCCGAGCGAAACGGGGACCGGTTCCCCGGATCGTCCCCGGGCGTCGATCCGCCGATCCGATGATCGGACGGACGGACGGGCGGCCGAGCGATCGGGCGACCGAGTACCCGCAGTACCGCAGCACCCGCACGACCCGCCGCACCGCACCGACCCGAAGGAGTACGCCGTGCAGACCCCGACCGCCCCCGCACCGCGCAAGGCGCCCCGGCCGCGCGCCGACGCCCTGCGCAACCGGGAGCGGATCGTCACCGCCGCCCGGGAGATGTTCGTCGAGCACGGCCCCGACGTGCCGCTGGACGAGATCGCCCGCCGTGCCGGGGTCGGGAACGCCACGGTGTACCGCAACTTCCCCGACCGCGACGCCCTCGTCCGTGAGGTCGTCTGCTCCGTGATGGACCGCACGGCCGAGGCGGCCGAGCTGGCCCTCGCGGAGACCGGGGACGCGTTCGCCGCCCTGGAGCGCTTCGTGCACACCGCCGCCGACGAGCGGATCAGCGCGCTGTGCCCCATGGTGTCCAGCACGTTCGACAAGCACCACCCCGACCTGGAAGCCGCCAGCAAGCGCGTCGAGCGGCTCGTCGAGGAGGTCATGGGCCGGGCGAAGGCGGCCGGGCAGCTCCGGCCGGACGTCGGCGTCGGTGACCTCATGGTCGTCGTGTCACAGCTGAGCCGGCCCCCGGCCGGTACGGACTGCGTGCGCGGTGACCGCTTCGTCCACCGTCATCTGCAGCTGCTCCTCGACGGCCTGCGGGCCCCGGCCCGCTCGGCCCTGCCGGGCCGGGCCGTCAGCCTCAGGGAGCTGCGCGCGTCCTGACCGATCCACACCGATCCAGACCGATCCCGTTGTCGATCAGCCACCGATGAGTTCCGCTTCACCGCCGAGTCCTCCCCTGTGACACGGCCGCCGGCCGGCCGGCGGCCGCGCTCCTCTTCACCTTTCCGCCTTACTCCGTTTTCTCGACTTTCTCGACTTTCTCGACTTTCTAGAGTTTCTCGACATTTTTCGCCTCCCTGCGGGGTCAGAGTCCCGCAGTCACGAAGTCCCGAAGTGGGTATCTCCATGTCCGATACAGCCTCCAAGGCTCCCGGCGCCATCGTCCCGAGCGCTGACGCCAACCGCTGGAAGGCGCTCGTCTTCATCGCGCTCGCCCAGCTGATGGTCGTCCTCGACGCCACCATCGTGAACATCGCCCTGCCGTCCGCCCAGACCGACCTCGGCATATCCGACGGCAACCGGCAGTGGGTCGTCACGGCCTATGCCCTCGCCTTCGGCGGACTGCTCCTCTTCGGCGGCCGGATCGCCGACCTGTGGGGCCGCAAGCGCGCCTTCGTGCTCGGTCTCGGCGGCTTCGCGGCCGCCTCCGCGCTCGGTGGTGCCGCCACCACGGGCGCGATGATGTTCGGCGCCCGTGCGCTGCAGGGCGTCTTCGGCGCGCTGCTCGCCCCGGCCGCGCTGTCCCTGCTCGCGGTGATGTTCACCGACGCCAAGGAGCGCGCCAAGGCGTTCGGCATCTATGGCGCGATCGCGGGCGGCGGCGGTGCCGTCGGCCTGATCCTCGGCGGCTTCCTGACCGAGTACCTGGACTGGCGCTGGACCTTCTTCGTGAACGTCCCGTTCGCCGTGGTCGCCGCGGCCGGCGCCTACTTCGTCATCCGCGAGCCGGAGGGCGGCCGCAACCGCAACCCGCTCGACATCCCCGGCGTCCTGCTGTCCACCCTCGGTCTGGTCGCGCTCGTGTACGGCTTCACGCGCGCCGAGTCCGACGGCTGGGGCGACGCGGTGACCGTGTCGATGTTCGTCGCCTCCGTGGTGCTGCTGGTCACGTTCGCGATCGTGGAGTCCAAGGTCAAGGCCCCGCTGCTGCCGCTGCGCGTGGTGACCGACCGCAACCGCGGTGGCATCTACCTCTCGCTGGGTCTCGCGATCATCGGCATGTTCGGTCTGTTCCTGTTCCTGACCTACTACCTGCAGGTCGTGAAGGGCTACTCGCCGGTCAAGACCGGTTTCGCCTTCCTGCCGATGGTGGCCGGCATGATCACCGGCTCCACCCAGATCGGCACCCGGCTGATGACCCGTGTCCCGGCCCGCCTGCTGATGGGCCCGGGCTTCCTGGTCGCCGCGCTCGGCATGCTGCTGCTGACGCAGCTGGAGATCGACTCCTCGTACGGCGTCCTGCTGCTGCCCGCGATGGTGCTGCTCGGCCTCGGCATGGGTACGGCGTTCATGCCGGCCATGTCCCTGGCCACCCAGGGTGTCGAGCCCCGGGACGCCGGTGTCGCCTCCGCGATGGTCAACACCTCGCAGCAGGTGGGCGGCGCGATCGGCACCGCCCTGCTGAACACCATCGCCGCCTCGGCGACCACCTCGTACATCAAGGACCACATCGCCGGTGCCACCGCCAAGCCGCAGCAGCAGCTGGTGCAGCTGCAGGGCATGGTGCACGGCTACACCGCCGCGATCTGGTTCGCGGTGGGCATCCTTGCGGTGGCCGCCCTGATCGCCTTCACCTTCGTCAACGCCGGCCGTCCCGGTTCCGCCCCGGTGGCCTCGGGCGAGGGCGTCGAGGACGAGGTGCCGGTGCCGGTGGTGGCCCACTGACGGGTCACGCGGCGAGCGGCGGCAGGGTGGTGCGGCGCAGCCCGGGCACTTGCGCGGAGCCTGGGCGCGCCGGCGGAGCCCGGGCGCGCTAGCGGAGCCAGGGCAGGTCCGCACCCGCTTCGTCGGGCTGGAGGCCCTCGGCGATGATCTCCATGATCTCGCCGAGGGCCTTCTGCTGTTCGGGTCCCAGTCGGTCGAACAGCGCCTGCCGTACGGCGGTCACGTGGCCGGGCGCGGTGCGCCGCAGCACTTCGTGGCCCTCGTCGGTGAGCACGGCGAACTGGCCGCGCTTGTCGGAGGGGCAGTCCTCGCGCCGCACCCAGCCGTTCTTCTCCAGCCGGGCGATCGCGTGCGAGAGGCGGGACCGGGTGATCTTGGCCTGCATCGCCAGCTCGGTCATCCGCAGCCGGCGGCGGGGCGCTTCGGCGAGGCCGACGAGGAGGCCGTAGTAGATGTGCGGCATGCCCGCGTCACGCTGCAGCTGCCGGTCGAGGTGGTCCTCCAGGAGGGTGGTGGCGTGCAGGTAGGCACGCCAGACGCGCTGCTCCTCATCGGTGAGCCAGCGGTGCGGTGCTGCGGCGGAGTTCGGTGCCGTGTTCATGTATCCCACTGTACGAGCCCCCTCCTTGAAACTTAAACAAGTTGGGCGTAGTGTCGGAGTGAGAGCTTGAGAGTTAAAGCAACTCGCTCGACAGCAGTCCCAGCAACTGGAGCACCGGGAGCCGCCGCCATGTCCGCCACCCCCCAGGAGCGCATGCCCGCCCTCTACCTCAGCCACGGCGCCCCGCCGCTCGCCGACGACCCCGTCTGGCCCGGTCAGCTCGCCGCCTGGTCCGCCGGCCTGCCCCGCCCCAAGGCGATCCTGATGGTCTCCGCCCACTGGGAGGAGGCGCCGCTCGCCCTCGGCGCGGTCGAGACCGTCCCGCTGGTCTACGACTTCTGGGGCTTCCCCGAGCACTACTACCGGGTCCGCTACCCCGCCCCCGGCGCACCGGCGCTTGCCGAGGCCGTCCGCAGGCTGCTGCGCGCCCCCGGTATCCCCGTCCAGGACATCCCCGACCGGGGCCTCGACCACGGCGCCTACGTCCCCCTGGTCGAGATGTACCCCGACGCCGACATCCCCGTCCTGCAGATCTCCATGCCCACCCTCGACCCCGTGCGCCTGATGGACATCGGCCGCAAGCTCGCCCCCCTGCGCGACGAGGGCGTGCTGATCGTCGGCTCCGGCTTCTTCACGCACAACCTCGCCGCCCTGCGCCACGCCGGCCGGGGTGTGCCGAGCTGGTCCTCCGAGTTCGACGACTGGGGCCGGCGCGCCCTGGAGGCCCGCGACTGGGACGCCCTGCTCGACTTCCTGGACAAGGCCCCGGCCGGCCGGTACGCCCACCCGCGCACCGAGCACTTCGCCCCGCTCTTCGTCACCATGGGAGCGGCGGACGCCGACGGCGGGCTGGACGCGCAGAAGTCGGTGATCGACGGGTTCTGGATGGGAATGGCCAAGCGGTCCGTGCAGTTCGGGTAGGGGGAGCGGGGCGCAGGTGCCTCGCGTATCCGGACGGTTGCGGACACACCCCGTAGTCGGCCGGTTGCGGCTGCATCCGGTGGCCGGCGCGTTGCGGCTGCGTCCCCGCAGCCGGGCGGCTGCGGCTGCTTCGCACCCAGCCGTCGCGGCTGCTCCCCGTACCCGGCCGTTGCGGTTGGCGCTTGCCGCCCCCGGTCGGTTACAGGTCCTTCTCGTACCAGGCCACGTCCCAGTAGCGGCCGAACTTGCGGCCCACCTCGCGGTACGTGCCGATGTGCCGGAAGCCGAAGCGGGCGTGCAGTCGCTCTGAGGCCTCGTTCGGCTGCGCGATGCCCGCGTAGGCGCGGTGGACGTCCTGCCCGGCGAGGGCGTCGAACAGGGCGCGGTAGAGCGCCGTGCCGATCCCGCGCCGGCCGGCGTCCGGGGCGAGGTACACCGACGTCTCGACGGAGGTCGCGTACGCCGGCTTGGGCCGGTGCGGACTGGACGTGGCGTACCCGAGGATCCGCTGTGAGTCCGCGTCCACGGCAACCATCAGCCGGTGGGGGCCGTCTTCCGGGTGGGAGAGCAGCCAAGGGCGGCGCTCTTCCGGGGAGAACACCGCGGTGTCGAATGTGATGGCCGTCTCACGGATGTAGTGGTTGTAGATCGCCGTGAGGGCGTCCAGATCCTCTTCGATCCCCGGCCTGACCTGCACCTCGGCATGCTCCGACGTCATCTCGCCTCCCTGCGCGGCGGAACAGGGTACTGCATGATCAGAAAAATCGCGGGGTGGGTTGGGAATTCTGTCCGGATTCCAGTCGTTGTTTCCCACGGATGCAGGGCACTCGGAGACAGTCTCGGAGCGAGTGAGGCAGTCCCGGAGACGGTTCTCCTCAGTGCCGGGCGTTCACCAGGACCACCCGCCAGCCCACCATCGCAAGGGAGCACGCATGGCAACCCGTGCCGTCGCCCGTCGTCAGTCCGCCACCGGCGAGACGGCCGACTCGGCAAGCAGTGTTCGCGCTCATGGCGGCGAGATCGCAGACCGCGACCTGGTCGGCATGTACCTCGACGAGATCGCGCGTACGCCGCTGCTCGACGCCGCAAAGGAGGTCGAGCTCTCACAGACCATCGAGGCGGGTGTGTTCGCGCAACAGCTCCTCGACGGTGAGGAGGAGTCCAGGTCGGACGCCACCCGCGAGGAGCTCGAGGCCCTGGTCGCCGCCGGTGAGCGGGCCAAGGACGTCTTCATCCGTTCCAACCTCCGCCTGGTCGTCGCGGTCGCCCGGCGTTACCCGCGCAGCGGGCTGCCGCTGCTCGACCTGATCCAGGAGGGCAACGCCGGCCTGGTCCGCGCCGTCGAGAAGTTCGACTACCGCAAGGGCTTCAAGTTCTCGACCTACGCCACCTGGTGGATCCGGCAGGCCATCACCCGTTCCATCGCCGACCAGTCCCGCACGATCCGGCTCCCCGTCCACCTGGTGGAGGAGCTGGGCCGCATCCGCCGCGTGCAGCGCGAGTTCAACCGCGAGAACGGCCGCGACCCGGAGCCCGCGGAGATCGCCGCGGAGCTGGGCTCGACGCCGGAGCGCGTCATCGACGTCCTCGACTGGGCCCGCGACCCGGTCTCGCTGAACATGTCGGTGGACGACGAGGGCGAGACCCAGTTCGGCGACCTGCTGGAGGACACCTCGGCGGTGAGCCCCGAGCAGTCCGTGCTGACGCTGCTGCGCAGTGAGGAACTGGACGACCTGATCGGCCGCCTGGACCAGCGCACGGCCTCCATCATCAAGATGCGCTACGGCATCGACGACGGCCGCGAGCGCACCCTGACCGAGGTCGGCAAGGAGCACGGACTCACCCGAGAGCGGATCCGGCAGATCGAGAAGCACGCCCTGCTGGAGCTGAAGAAGCTGGCCCGGAGCACCGGGTTCGACGCGGCGGCGTGAGACCGGGCCCCGAGGCGCGGCCGGGGCCGCGGGGGAACCGGCGTACCGGGCGTACCCGGCGTGAGGGACCTGGCGTACCCGGCGTACGGCGCACTGGGCGGCGCGCACCGGGGCGAAAGACGGCGCAAACATGGCGTGGTCCGGTCGCTTCAACCCCTGGGCCGGAGGGAACAACCCTTCCGGGCCCAGTGGGCCCGGGTACCGCACTCCCCCCGCACAGCGCACCCCCACACCGCACCCCCCGGCCACGACCTGGCCGGCCCCACGTGAACCACGTCCCGACGCACATCCCCCCCCGGCGCCGGGACCTTCCCGAGCCGGGCTTCGGCGCCTATCCCCCCCCAGGCGCCGGAGTCCGGCTACTTCCTTTCCGGTCCGCGCGCGGTGACGGAACGGTGCGGTGACGGAACGGTGCGGTGGCGGGGCTGCGGCGCGGTGAGAACTGTCGCTGTGACAGGGGCCGCGGCGGGGCGACAGGTGTGCGCGATGACGGAGTGGCGCGGGCCCGGAGACTGGAAAGGCGGCCCACCCCGTACCTGAACCCCGGGGTGGACCACCGGATGGCAGATTCTGCCACACGGGCATAGCCTGCCCGGATGAGCACCACCCCCAGCGCCGCCCACCAGCCGTTTTCCGCCTCCCCGGCCTCTTCCCCCGCCGCGCCGATGTCCCTCACCGAACGCCGGAAGGCCGAGACCCGGATGGAGATCGCCCGGGCGGCGGCCGCCCTCTTCGTGCGGCAGGGGCTGCGGGCCACCCGCGCCGAGGACATCGCCCAGGCCGCGGGCATCGCACCGCGCACGTTCTACCGGTACTTCGCCGGCAAGGAGGAGGCGGTCGCCCCGCTCTACGCGGCCGGCGCCCAGCGCTGGACCGAGGCGGTACGCACGGCCCCGGCCGGCCTGCCCCTGCCCCAGGCCCTGGAGCACGCGGTCCGGCACACCCTCACCCCCGGCGCCGGCGTCTCCGCCGCTTCCTGGGAGTGGCTGCGCACCCTCATCCGGCTGGCCCGCAGCAGCCCGGCCCTGGGCAAGGTCTGGGCGGAGGTGTGCCAGACGTCCGAGGCGGCGCTGGCGGAGATCCTGGCGGCCCGGGTGCCGGGCGGGAAGGCCGACGACGCGAACCTCCGCTTCGCCGCGGCCGTGGCCGGTGCCGCCGTCCGCGTGGCCGTGGAGGCGTGGGCCGCCGCCGACACCCCGCCCACCGGCCCCGGCAGCCCGGCCACCCTGGCCCTGCGCAATCTGCGGGCGCTACGGGAATTCGGGTGGGGCGGCCTCGGCGGCGGACGGTGAGGAGGGCACCCGCGGTTCCGCCGGCCCGGCATCCCCGGCCCGGGTCAGCCGCGCCCCCAGCTCCCGTGCCGATTCCGCCAGTGCCGCCGGCCCCCGGACCGTGAACTCGTACCCCGTCATCGCCAGCCGCACCGCCAGCCACTCCACGGGGTCGCCGGTGGTGCCCTGGAGGAGGCAGCCGCCGTCGCCGTCGTCCTCGGGTGTGCCGAGCCACCGCGGTGTCCGTGCGCGGACCTGGTCGGCCGGCGCGGCGAACCGCACCTCGAACGCGTACGTCTCCTGCCGGTGGTGGATCGACCGCCGCAGATACTCGGCGGCGCTCCCCGTCGGCAGCTCCCGCGGCGCGAACCGGACCCCGGTCGGGAACGGCTCGCTCACCCGGTCGACCCGGAAGGTGCGCCAGTCGGCGCGGTCGAGGTCGTACGCGACCAGGTACCAGCGCCGTCCCGTCGACACCAGGCGGTGCGGCTCGGTCAGCCGCCTGGACGCGCTGCCGTCCTTGTCGCGGTAGGCGAACCGCAGCCGCTCGTGACCCGCCACCGTCGACGCCATCACGGTCAGCGTCTCCGGCGCGATGGTCGGCCCGTCCCCGCTGGTCAGCGGTGTGGTGGCGGCCTGCAGCGCGGACACGCGGTGGCGCAGCCGCGAGGGCAGCACCTGCTCCAGCTTGGCCAGCGCCCGTACGGACGCCTCCTCGACGCCTTCCACGGCGTGCCCGGCTCCGGCGCGCAGCCCCACCGCGATCGCGACGGCCTCCTCGTCGTCCAGCACCAGCGGCGGCATCGCCTTGCCCGCCACCAGCCGGTACCCGCCGTCCGCACCCTTCGTCGCCTGCACCGGATAGCCCAGCTCCCGCAGCCGGTCGACATCCCGCCGCACGGTGCGGCGCGACACCCCGAGCCGGCCGGCGAGTTCCCCGCCGGGCCACTCACGGGGCGTCTGGAGGAGGGAGAGGAGCTTCAGCAACCGGGCCGGGGTGTCCGTCGTCATGCGGACGAGCATGCCGTAGATATGGGACACGATCTGACCTAATGGGGTCCTACCTTTCTCTCATGACCCCGAAAGACAGCACCCTCGCTCCCCCGGCGGCCGACCGCGCCCGCTGGCTGGCCCTGGCCATCGTGATGACCGCGGCCTTCATGGACCTGGTGGACGTGACGATCGTCAACATCGCGATCCCGTCCATCGAGCGGAGCGCCCACGCCTCGGTCAGCCAGATCCAGTGGATAACCGCCGGCTACGCCCTGGCCTTCGCCGCGGGCCTGATCACCGGCGGCCGGCTCGGCGACATCCACGGCCGCAAGCGGCTGTTCCTCCTCGGCATCGGCGGCTTCACCCTCGCCTCCGCCCTGTGCGGCTTCGCCGCGAACCCGGAGATGCTGGTCGCCTCCCGCATCCTGCAGGGCGGTATGGCCGCGCTGATGGTGCCTCAGGTGCTGTCCATCGTGCACGCCACCTTCCCGGCGCACGAACGCGGCAAGGTCTTCGGTCTGTTCGGCGCGATCGTCGGCCTCGGCGCGGTGTCCGGCCCGCTGCTGGGCGCCCTGCTGACGGAGTGGAACCTGTTCGGCCTCGAATGGCGGCCCATCTTCCTCATCAACCTCCCTGTGGGTGTCCTCGCCTGGCTGCTGGGCCGTCGCTTCATCACGGAGTCGAAGGCCCCCAGGGCGATGAAGCTGGACCTCGTCGGCGTCGCCCTGGTGACGCTCGGTCTGCTGATGCTGCTCTACCCGCTCACCCGCGGCCGCGAGCTGGGCTGGCCGCTGTGGGGGTACTGCTGCATGGCGGGCTCGCTCGCCGTCTTCGCGGCACTGGTGTCGTACGAGAAACGGAAGGCGGCCAGGGACGGTTCCCCGCTGGTCGAGTTGTCCCTCTTCCGGGTGAAGAGCTTCGCCGCGGGCATCGCCGTACAGACCGTCTTCGGTGTCGCGCTCGGCATCTTCTTCCTGGTCTGGACGCTCTACATGCAGATCGGCCTGGGCTGGAGCCCGCTGCGGGCCGGGCTGACCGGTGTGCCGTTCTCGCTGGCGGTGTCCACGGCGGCCGGGCTGTCGGTGCAGCAGCTGGTGCCGCGCTTCGGCCGCAAGGTGCTGCAGGCGGGAGCGCTGGTCATGGGCGCGGGCGTGCTGCTCTACCTGGCGGAGGTCCGTCACTACGGCCTCGGCATCGCCTCCTGGCAGATGGCCCTGCCGCTGGTCGTGATGGGGCTCGGCATGGGGCTGATCGTGGCCCCGCTGACCGACGCGGTGCTCTCGGAGGTGCCGCGTGAGCACGCCGGTTCCGCGTCCGGGCTGATCAACACCGTGCAGCAGATGGGCAACGCGCTGGGGCTGGGGCTGGTGTCGGTGGTCTTCTTCGGGGAGATCGGCGACCGGCTGACCCAGGCGCAGGTCGGCCCGGCGTTCGTGCACGCCTTCCAGCATGCGCTGTGGTGGGTGGCCGGGATCATGGGCGTCATCTTCCTGCTGATGTCGGCCCTGCCGAAGCGCCCGGCCCAGCACGTGGAGGGCGCGGAGGCGGGGGCGCCCGCGGCGGAGGAGCCCGAGCCCGCGCTGGTGCCCTGACCTGGGACGACGAGAGGCCCGGTACCGGTGCGGTACCGGGCCTCTTCGCTGCCCGCGGCGCCGGATGTCCGAGTCCGCCCGAGCGGCGCCCGAATCTGTTTACTTTCCGGATATCCGGGCGTAGCCTGCCAGTGAAACCACACGTTCGGGCATGACTCAGACGTGAACGGACATCAGTTCGGCGAGCGAGGCGGAGGCGAACGGACATGTACGCACCGGAGCGGCAGCAGGAGATCCTCCGGCTCGCCCGTGACGGCGGCCGGGTGGACGTGTTGTCGCTGGCCGAGGAGTTCCAGGTCACCGCGGAGACGATCCGCCGCGACCTGAAGGCCCTCGACCGGGCCGGGCTCGTCCGCCGGGTGCACGGCGGTGCCATTCCGGTCGGCCGTCTCGACTTCGAGCCGGACCTCACCGAGCGCGAGTCCACCGCCGCCGACGAGAAGGACCGCATCGCCAAGGCCGCCCTCACCGAGCTGCCGGCCGAGGGCACGATGATCCTCGACGCCGGTACGACCGTCGCCCGCGTGGCGGCGGCGATCCCGCTGGAGGCCCGGCTCACCGTCGTCACGCACTCCCTGCCGATCGCCGCCCGTCTCGCCGACCACCCGGGCATCCAGCTCCACCTGGTCGGGGGGCGCGTGCGGCACCGTACGCGCGCCGCCGTGGACGCCTGGGCGCTGCGCGCGTACGGCGAGATCCGCGCCGACGTGCTGTTCGTCGCGGCGAACGGATTCTCCGCCGAGCACGGTCTGACCACTCCCGACCTCGCCGAGGCCGCGGTCAAGCGGGCCGCCGTGGCCGCCGCCCGCCGCGTGGTGCTGCTGGCCGACTCCGCCAAGCACGGCGAGGAGCACTTCGCCCGCTTCGGCGGCCTGGGCGACGTGGACCTGCTGATCACCGACAGCGGGCTGAGCCCGGACGACGCCGCCGCCATCGAGCGTGGCGGCACGGAAGTAGTGCGCGCATGATCCTCACCGTCACCCCCAACCCCTCCCTCGACCGCACCTACGAGGTCCCCGTCCTCGAACGCGGCGAGGTCATCCGCGCCGCCGGCGAGCGCATGGACCCCGGCGGCAAGGGTGTGAACGTCTCGCGGGCCGTCGCCGCCGCCGGCCGGCGCACGGTCGCCGTCCTGCCCCTGGGGGGTGCGCCGGGCGCACTCGTCGCCGACCTGCTCGACGCGCAGGGCATCGAGGTCGCGCCGGTCCCCGTGGCCGGGGCCACCCGCTCCAACATCGCGCTCGCGGAAGCCGACGGGGTACTCACCAAGATCAACGCACCGGGTCCCGAGCTGTCGGCCGCCGAACAGGAACTCCTCCTGGACACCGTGCGCTCGCACTCCGGTGACGCCGACTGGATCGCGTGCTGCGGCAGCCTGCCCCGGGGCCTCGCGCCCTCCTGGTACGCCGATGTCGTCACGCGGGCGCACGCCGAGGGCGCGCGTATCGCGCTGGACACCTCGGGGCGCGCGCTCCAGGAGGCACTGCGCGCGCGGCCCGACGTGGTGAAGCCGAACGCCGAGGAACTCGCGGAGGCCGTCGGGCGTCCCCTGGCCACCGTGGGCGACGCCCTCAAGGCGGCCGAGGAGCTGCGCACGAGGGGCGCGGGCGCCGTGCTCGCGAGCCTGGGCGCCGACGGCCAGCTCCTGGTGTCGGCCACCGGCGCCTGGTTCGGCAGCGCCCGGGTGAGCGCCGTCCGCAGCAACGTCGGCGCCGGCGACGCCTCGCTGGCCGGCTTCCTCATCGCCGGCGGCACCGGCCCCGACGCGCTCGCCTCCGCCGTCGCCCACGGCGCCGCCGCCGTACAGCTCCCCGGCAGCGTGATGCCGACCCCGGCCGACCTGGACCCGGCGGCGGTGACGGTCACGGCCGACCTCCCCCTGGACCGCGAACTGACGGAGCCGGTGTCA
>NZ_BNBF01000011.1:237106-239603 GCF_014654935.1 Streptomyces capoamus | reverse complement strand
CCGCCCGGCCGGACTCCGAGCGGCGGGGCTCCCCGTTACCCGCCGCGGCCCCGGGGCGGTACGGCCGCCCGAGCCGTCGTGCCGTCCCCCGGAGGCGGGGCGTCCCCGGCCCCGCCTCCCGCACCACCCCGTCCCCCCACCGCACCCCCGTCCCCACCCCGCCCTCCCCACTCCCCGGGCGATACGCGTGCATTGGAGCCCGCGATGAGCGAAATGATCACCGCGGACCTGGTCGACCTCGACCTGTCCGCCGACACCAAGGAAGCGGCGGCCCGTGCGCTCGCCGAGCGCATGGTGGCCCAGGGCCGGGTGACCGACCTGGAGGGCTTCCTCGCCGACGTCGCCGCCCGTGAGGCCCAGATGCCGACCGGGCTCGACGGCGGCATCGGCATCCCGCACTGCCGCAGCATCCATGTCACCGAGCCGACCCTCGCCTTCGGCCGCAGCGCCGCCGGCATCGACTTCGGCGCCGCGGACGGGCCGGCCGACCTGGTCTTCCTGATCGCGGCCCCCGCCGGCGCCGACGACGCCCACCTCACGATCCTCTCCTCCCTCGCCCGTCAGCTGATGAACACCGAGTTCACCGACGCGCTGCGGTCGGTACGGGAGGCGGCGACGGCGGCGGCGCTGATCCGCGGGGACGAGGCACCGTCGCAGGGCGGCGCGCCGGAGACCGCGAGCGCCGGTGACGGTGCCGCGGGCCCGGCCCAGGGCACCGCGGGCGCTCCCCAGGACACCGCTGCGGCGCCGGTGGCGGCCTCCGCCGGCGCCGCGGCGGGCAGTACGGACCCGGCGCCGGCCGCGGCCGGCGAGTACGGAGCCGCCCCGGCGCCGGCTGCCCCGGCGCCGGCCGCCGCGGCCGCCTCCGGCGGCACCCCGTTCCGCATCGTCGCCGTCACCTCCTGCCCGACCGGCATCGCCCACACCTACATGGCGGCCGAGTCGCTGGAGAACGCCGGCCGCGAGGCGGGCGTCGAACTGGTCGTGGAGACCCAGGGCTCGGCCGGCTTCACCCGGCTCGACCCGGCGGTCGTCGCGGCGGCGGACGCCGTGATCCTCGCCCACGACGTGCCCGTCCGCGACAAGGACCGCTTCGCGGGCAAGCCGACCGTCGACGTGGGCGTGAAGGCGGGCATCAACCGCCCGGCCGAACTGATCGCGGAGGTCCGCGAGAAGGCGGCGCGCGGCGAGGCGAGCGCGCCGGCGCACGGGCCGGCCACGCCGGTCGAGCGCGCGGGTGACTCCACCGAGGGGTACGGCACCAAGCTCCGCAAGTGGCTGATGTCCGGTGTCAGCTACATGGTCCCGTTCGTCGCCGCCGGCGGTCTGCTCATCGCCCTGGGCTTCGCGATCGGCGGCTACAAGATCAACAAGGCGCCGTCGGTGATGGACCACTTCCTGTGGACCCAGGCCGACAGCTGGGGCGCCCTGCTGTTCCAGATCGGCGGCGTGGCCTTCGGCTTCCTCGTCCCGGTCCTCGCCGGCTACATCGCGTACGGCATGGCGGACCGGCCCGGCCTGGTCCCCGGCTTCGTGGGCGGCGCGATCGCGCTGACCATCAACGCGGGCTTCCTCGGCGGCCTGGCCGCCGGTCTGATCGCCGGTGGCGTGGTGATGGCGATCCAGCGGGTGAACATCCCGGCGGCCCTGCGCGGCATCATGCCCGTGGTGGTGATCCCGCTGATCTCCTCGGCGATCGTCGGGTTCCTGATGTTCGTCGTGATCGGCAAGCCCATCGCCCGCGCCCAGAAGGGCCTGACCGACTGGCTGGGCGGCCTCACCGGCACCAACGCCATCCTGCTCGGCGCCCTGCTCGGCCTGATGATGTGCTTCGACCTGGGCGGCCCGGTCAACAAGGTCGCCTACACCTTCGCCACCGCCGGCATCGCGGTCTCCAACCCGAGTGACTCCGCGATGAAGATCATGGCCGCGGTGATGGCGGCCGGCATGGTGCCGCCGCTGGCGATGGCCCTGGCCACCACCGTGCGCGGCAAGCTGTTCACCCCCACCGAGCGCGAGAACGGCAAGGCCGCCTGGGTGCTGGGCGCGTCCTTCATCTCCGAGGGCGCGATCCCGTTCGCGGCGGCCGACCCGCTGCGGGTCATCCCGTCCTCCATGGTGGGCGGCGCGCTCACCGGCGCCCTGTCCATGGGCTTCGGCGCCACACTGCGCGCCCCGCACGGCGGCATCTTCGTGGTCCCGCTGATCGGCAACCCGCTGCTGTACCTGGTGGCCGTCGCGGCCGGCGTCTGCGTCACCACCGCTCTGGTGGTCCTCCTCAAGGGCATGCGCAAGCCCGCCCCCGAGTCGACGGGCGCCGACCCGTCCGCCCCGCAGGCCGCCGCCCCCAAGGAGACCAAGCAGCCGGTGGCGGCCTGACGGCTCCGCCACCCCTACGGCAGGTGCGCGGCAGGGCCCCGGGATTCACCCCGGGGCCCTGCCGCGTTCTGCGTACGGACGGCCGCATCAGGGGTGCGGTCCGTCACCCCCGTCGGGC
>NZ_BNBF01000011.1:236374-237059 GCF_014654935.1 Streptomyces capoamus | reverse complement strand
CGCGCGGCGTTCCATCGCCTCGCGGGCCGCTTCCTCCGACATGTAGACCTCGCACATGTGCCGCCCGTCCGGCGTCGCCGTGTGCTCGACCTCCCACAGGGACAGCTCGGTGCCGTCCGGCAGCAGGAAGGCGTGCTCGTACAGCGCGTAGCTCAGCCCCGTCCGGCCGGCGCGCCCGGGGCGGCCGAACGCCTGGGTGATCTCGTGCGCGGTCGCCGTCGCGAGCAGCGCCGCCGTCCGGGGGCCGGGCCGGTCGGGGTTCTCCGCGCGGCGCAGCAGTCGGCGCGCGTGGTCCGCCGAGTCGTCGCCGGCGTACATGTGCCGGGGCTCGGGGATCGCCCACAGCCGCATCAGCGAGGGCAGCTCGAAGTCGTGCGTCTGCGGCGGCATCCCGAGCCGGGCCGTGGCCGTCTGCAGCTCCTCCTCGTCGACGTACACCTCGTGCTCGGGGGCACTGCCGGGCGTCGGGTTGTGCACCAGCTCCCACAGCGTGACCGCCGAGCCGTCGGCGAGGAGCCACGTGTGCCGGTACGTCTCCCGGTGCAGCCCCGCGCTGTGGTACGCGGAGTGCAGCGAGCTGTCGTGCGCCAGCGCGCAGTCGAGGCGCCTTATCACGTCGTCGGGCAGCTCGAACGAGTTCAGGGCACGGCCGAGGAGTCGCGCGAGATGCTCCTCAGGAGACTCG
>NZ_BNBF01000011.1:233281-236329 GCF_014654935.1 Streptomyces capoamus | reverse complement strand
GGCGACTCGGCTGGTTCGTACGCTGCGGTCTCGTACGGAACGCTCAAGGCATCTCCCGGCGTTGCTGCATGTCACCTTGTGGGTGCATACCGTAGCCCCTCGGTCGGACATCATGTCCGGGAACCGAGAAAACGTGCGCCGGGACAACGCGCGGGCCGCGCGAAAAGTTCCCGCGCGGCCCGTCGTGCCGTCCGTCGTGGCGCCCGCCGAGGCGTCAGAACCCGCCGCTCAGGCGGCACTTCCGGCGGTCCAGGCGCTCCACGACATGTTCCAGCCGTTGAGCCCGTTGTCGGGGGAGACGGTGCTGTCGGGGGAGTTCTTCACGATCACGACGTCCCCGACGAGCGAGTTGTCGAAGAACCACTTGGCCTGCGTGTCGCCCTGCGCCCCCTGCACGTCCGCGAGGCCGACGCAGCCGTGGCTGGTGCCCTCGCGCCCGAAGGGCGGGTTGCCCTTGTTGTACCAGTAGTTGCCGTGGATGAACGTCCCCGACGAGGTCAGTCGCATCGCGTGCGGCACGTCCGCGATGTCGTACTCCCCGCCGAAGCCGACCGTCGAGCCGTTCATACGGGTCTGCACGAACTTCTCGGAGATCACCATCTGCCCGTTGTACGTCGTGTGCTGCGGGCTGCCCGCCGAGATCGGCACCGTCTTGAAGGTCTTGCCGTCCCGTACGACCGTCATGGTCTGCGAGCGCGCGTCGACCGTGGAGACCTGCGACCGCCCGACGGTGAAGGAGACGGTCTTCTTCTGCACCCCGTAGACGCCCTTGGCGCCCTGGACCCCGTCCAGGGCGATGTTCAGCGTGACCTTGGAGCCGGCCTTCCAGTACTCCTGCGGCCGGAAGTCGAGCCGGCGGTCGCCGAACCAGTGGCCGGCCACCTGCTGGCCGCTGGAGGAGTTGACCGTGATGTGGGACTGCACGGCCTTCTTGTCGGTGATGGACTTGTCGAAGGTGAACGACACGGGCATGCCGACCCCGACCGTCGAGCCGTTGTCGGGCGTGTAGGTGCCGATGAAGCTGTTCGACGAGCTGACGGTGGTGAAGATGGAGTTGGCCGCCGCGGTACGGCCGCCGGAGTCCTTCGCGGTCGCGGCTATCTGGTACTTCGTCCCGCGCTCCAGCTGCGCCTTGGGCTTCCAGCTGCGGCCGTCCGCCGATATCGCCCCCGGCACGGTCTGCCCCGACCCCGCCACGGTCATCTTCACGTCCGTCAGCCTGCCGTCGCCGACCTTCACGCCGGTGGCGTTGATGGACGCCCCCGTCGAACCGTCCTTGGCCGATATCGAGATCTTCGCCGTCGACGTCTTGGGGGAGTCCTTGCCGCCCTTGCCGTCGTCGGTCGCGTTGGCGCTGCCGCCGCAGGCGGTCAGGGTGAGGGCGCCGACCATCAGGGCGGCACAGGCCCCCAGTACGCGCCGCGCTGCAATGTCCGGCGTTGTCACGGGCTGCTCCCAGTTCGTGTGAAGTGCGTGATCCGTTCCAGTGCGTGGAGAAAGAGGGCACCGGTGCCGGGGAAGGTTCCCGCCGACGCCCTCGAACGCCATCACGTGACAGAACCGCGACAATCCCGGCCCCGACCCGGCCCTAACGGCCGTACAGCTCCCCGTACGACGGCCACACTCCGCCCGGTCCGGCCACCGACTCCGCCGCCCGTACGGCACGTACGATCGCGCGCGTCACGAGGTCCGCCCCGGCGGCCAGGACGTCGTTGAGCGCCAAAGGGTGCGTGCCGAGGGCCTGTGCGCCGGTCGCGAGGGCGAACACCGTGTCACCGTCGTGCAGAAGGTGCACCGGCCTTACGGCGCGCGCGATGCCGTCGTGCGCCGTGCCCGCGAGCTTCTGCGCCTGCGCCTTGGTGAGGTCCGCGTCCGTGGCGACCACCGCCAGCGTCGTGTTGAGCGGCGCGGGGGCGTCACCGGTCTCGTCCAGGCGGCGGCGCGCGGCTTCGTGCACGCGCGCCTCCGGATACGCCACCCGCCCCTGGAACATCTCCCCGTACAGCGCCCCCGTTCCCGGATCCAGCACCGATCCCGCCGCGTTCGCGACCACCAGCGCCGCCACGGTGATCCCCGAGGCGAGCACCGTGCTCGCGGTTCCCACCCCGCCCTTGAGCCGCCCGGCGACCGCGCCCGTGCCGGCGCCGACGCAGCCCTGCGGCACCCGTCCGCCCGCCGCGGACGCCGCCGCGGCCTCCACCGCGGCGCGTCCCGTCGCCGCGTCGGGACGGGCCCGGAAGTCGCCGCCGCGACCGAGGTCAAAGACGCACGCGGCCGGCACCACCGGCACGACGTGCGCCGGATCCGGCCCCACCGGCACCCCGCGCCCCTGCTCCTCCAGCCAGGCCATCACCCCGGACGCCGCGTCCAGCCCGTAGGCGCTCCCTCCGGTGAGTACGACCGCGTCGACCCTCTGCACCACGTTGCGCGGGTCCAGCGCGTCGGTCTCCTTGGTGCCGGGGCCGCCGCCGCGCACGTCCACGGCGGCGACGGCTCCGCCCTCGGGCGCGAGGACGACCGTGGTGCCGGTGAGCCAGCCGTCGCCGCTGCGGGTGGCGTGCCCCACCCGCAGCCCGGCGACATCCGTCAATGCGTCAGCTGTCATGGACGCCAGTCTGGCCGAGCCGGCGCACCCTGCCGAAGGGTTCAGCCGGCCGGAGTGCCGGTGTCCGCCCGGTGCCGGGCGGCCCTGCGCGCGGTCAGGACCACACCGGCCGCCACCGCGGCCGAGCAGACGAGCCCCGCCGCGAGCACCGCCCACTCTCGCAGGAAGGTGCAGCAGATCACCAGCAGGGCCGCGACCGGCAGCACCAGCTGCTGCGCGAGGCCCACCTTGAAGTGGCGCGCGTGCAGCGCCCACACGGTCAGCAGGTACAGGGCCGTCGGCAGCGTGACCGCCGCCGAGGCGGACAGGGCGGAGATGTGCGCCTTGCCGACCGCCTGCTCCACGGCCACCTCCAGACCCGCGCCGATCGCCGCCGTCGAGGCGAAGACCGGATAGTGGCCGTAGCCCCAGACGAACGCCCGCCGGCTGGAGCGCAGATGACC
>NZ_BNBF01000011.1:229017-233245 GCF_014654935.1 Streptomyces capoamus | reverse complement strand
GTGGATGGGCACCACGAAGTAGATCCACCACGCGGAGAACACGATCAGCAGCCCGCCGGCCGCGATGGGCAGCAGCTCGCCCAGCGCGTCGTGCTCGTCCACCCCCGACTTCACGGCCACCGTGGCCGCGGCGATCGTCTCCCCTAGCACGATGATCGTGAACAGGCCGTACCGCTCGGCGATGTGGTGCGGGTGCCAGGAGGTCTGCTGGACCCTCTCCGCGTACAGCGGCACGGACAGTTCCGCGACCGCCATCACCAGGAACACCCACGGCCGGGCCGGCTCGGGCAGCAGCACCAGACCCAGCCAGCCGACCTGGCACAGCAGCACGCCGCACGCGTACCGCAGGGCCGTGGTCCGCTCCCCGCCCGACGCCGAGCGCGCGGCTCTCAGCCACTGCCAGGCCATCGCCAGCCGCATGATCAGGTAACCGAGCCAGACCAGCAGGAAGTCGTGGTGCGCGGCGGCCCGGGAGACGCCCGCGGCCAGGACCAGGACACCGGCGATCTGGATCAGGGTGACGATCCGGTACAGCACGTCGTCGTTGTCGTACGCCGAGGCGAACCAGCTGAAGTTCATCCACGCCCACCAGATGGCGAAGAAGACCATCGCGTAGTCGAGGATCCCCTCGCCCGCGTGCCCGGCCGCGACGGCGTGCACCAGCTGCACGCCCGCCTGCGCGATCGCCACGACGAAGCACAGGTCGAAGAGGAGTTCCAGCGGGGAGGCGACCCGGTGGGTCTCGTCGCGCCCGCGCGCGGTGAGGCGTCGCAGGGGGCCGGAGGGATGCGGTGCGCCCGAGGGAGCGGGTGCCGGGGCGGAACTCGACGTCATGGTCCCAGCACAGCAGAAAACCCCCGTGAAATCTTGTGAAGGCGTTCACAAGCGTGTCCGGCTCGCCCGGTGGGCCGGCCGGGCGGGCGCCGTACCCTTGTGGCATGAGCAGCGCCCCCGAACCCGAACCGCGCGACCCGAAGCCCGCGCTGGTCTTCGACGACCCGCTGGACCAGCAGTCCTCGGACGACACCGACCGCGGGTGGGGCGACCGCCCGGACGGCGACAGCGCCGCGGACCTCCGGCGCTTCCTCGACGAGAAGCCGCCCCACCACCTCTGAGTCGCCGCCGGGAGCCGTGGGGCCGCCGGCGAGGGAAGCTGGGCAGCCGGGAGCCGTCCGGCCTCGGGTGAGGGATATCGGGCCGCCCGGGAGAGTAGCTGGGCCGCCCCCGAGAGAAGCTGGGCCGCCCGCGACGGAGGCGGTCCGTCGGCGAGGTGGGCCGGGGCGCCCGTGAGGGGTCTCGGGGTAGCCGTGAGGGGAGCCCGGCCGTCCGTCGTAGTCGTCGGGCCGCACCCGGCAGAGCTGCTAGCGTTCGCCGCGTTCCGGTCCGCGCTGGGCGAGCAGCGCGTCGCGGATCTCCTTGAGCACCTCCAGCTCGGACACCTCGACGACCTCCTTCGTGCCCTCCCGCGCCGCCTTCCGGGCGGCCTGCCGGGCCAGGTACTTCGACATCGGCAGGACCATCAGGAAGTACACGACCGCGGCTGTGATCACGAAAGTGAGCGTGGCACCCAGGACGGAGCCCCACAGGATCGGCACCCCGCTCCTGACCGCGCCGTCCGCGCCGACCCGGCACGGGTCCTTCAGGCACGAGCTGTAGTTGTCGAGGTTCTGCGTGCCGATCGCGCCGACCACCGGGTTGATGATCCCCTTCACCACCGCGTTGACGATGTTCGTGAAGGCCGCGCCGATCACCACCGCGACTGCCAGATCGACGACGTTGCCGCGCATCAGGAAGGCCTTGAAGCCGTGCCAGACGCTCGGTTCCTTCTTCTCCTTCTTCACGCTCACGTAGCGGACTCTCCTCGGATGCACAGGATGTGGAACGAAACGCTCCGCAACCTAACAGCAGGCCGCGGACGGCACGTCCGAGTCGGTTCAGCACAGCGTCACCGCCAGGCGTGCGGTGGTGCCCGCGCCGACCAGCCGGGCCGCCGTGGCACGCGGCACCGTCAGCACGACCAGCGCGCCACTCTCCACCTCGCCGTCCAGGGGTTCGGGCACCTTCGCCACCCGTACCCCGCGCGCGAGCACCCGCACCCCGCCTCCGGCCGACGGGTCGGCGGCGATCACGTCGACGTGGTCCCCGGGCCGGAGCAGCCGCACCGTGGCGGCGTCGGCGATCCGTACCGGTGCCGTCACGCTCTCGGCCACCGGGTGCCGGCGTACGGGGTCCGCGGTCCGGTGGGCCCGGGTCCGATCGGCGTCGGGCGGGCGCGTAACGGTCCGGGGACCGGCGGCCACGAGCGCCACCGCGGTCACCGCGAGGCCGGCCGCGACGGCCCGCCGGGGGTGCCGGACCAGCCGCTGCAGCAGGTACCGCCCTCCGCGCACCCGTACCGGATCGAACGGGGGCACCTCACGGGTCGGCGGGGCGTCCGTGCCCAGCGGGACCGTTGGGCGCGGGTGAGGGAGGGAGGAGGGGGCGGGGAGCGAGGAGGGTGAGGGGGAGGACGGCGGGGGCCAGGGGGAGGAGGGCAGCGAGGGGGGCGAGGGCATGGGGATCACCGCCTGCGGCGAGGGGTTCGGCTTGCGGTCCCACGATGAGGGCCCGCGCCGGATCCCGCCGGGCCCCGTGGACCGTCGGCCGGTTGTGGACAACTCGCTCACCCGAACGAGAAGTTCCGCGCCCCGGCTCCCGCCCCGGCTCCCGCTCGCGGACGCCGCTCCCTCACCCCACGCCCGGCGCCGCCGCTACGGCAGGTCGAACCCCGGGTCCATGCCCCCGAGGGCGTTCGTGCACAGGCAGTCCCGGCCCCCGGTGTCCGGCAGTGCCGCCACCGCGTCGAACAGGACGCCGCGCAGCCGGTCCACGTTGGCCGCGAACACCTGCAGCACCTCCTCGTGGGAGACGCCCTCCCCCGTCTCGGCGCCCGCGTCGAGGTCGGTGACCAGGGTCAGCGAGGTGTAGCACAGCTCCAGTTCCCGGGCGAGCGCGGCCTCGGGGTGGCCGGTCATGCCCACCACCGACCAGCCCTGGGCCTGGTGCCACAACGATTCGGCGCGGGTGGAGAACCGCGGCCCCTCGACCACGACCAGCGTGCCGCCGTCCACCGGTTCCCAGTCCCGGCCGCGGGCCGCCTTCAGCGCGGCGGCCCGCCCGGTGGGGCAGTAGGGGTCGGCCATGGACACGTGCACGACGTTCGGCACGGTGCCGTCGGGCAGTGGCAGCCCGTCGAAGTAGGTCTGCGCCCTGGACTTCGTGCGGTCGACCATCTGGTCCGGTACGAGCAGGGTGCCCGGGCCGTACTCGGGGCGCAGCCCGCCCACCGCGCACGGGCCGAGGACCTGCCGGACGCCGACGGAGCGCAGGGCCCACAGGTTGGCGCGGTAGTTGATGCGGTGCGGCGGCAGGTGGTGGCCCCGGCCGTGCCGGGGCAGGAAGGCGACCCGCCGGCCGGCGATCTCACCGAGGAAGAGGGAGTCGCTGGGCGCTCCGTAAGGGGTGTCCACCTGGATCTCGGTGACGTCGTCCAGGAAGGAGTAGAAACCCGAGCCGCCGATGACACCGATCTCTGCGTTCGCCATGACCAGCACACTAGCGGGCGCTCGGCGAGCGCGGGGGGCCGGTGCCGGGGTACGCCTCGGGGGAACGCCGAAGACCCTGCCGTCGCGGGACGGCAGGGCCGGGGTGAGAGGGTCTCAGGCGGCGGAGCTGCTGGTGGAGCTCGACGACGAGGAGGACGAGGTCGAGGACGAGGACGTCGAGGAGGACGTCTTCGAGTCGGACGACGAGCCGGCCGGCTTGGACGCCGGGGAGCTGCTCGACGTGGAGCCGCGCGAATCGTTGCGGTAGAAACCGGAGCCCTTGAAGACGATGCCGACCGCGGAGAACACCTTCTTCAGGCGGCCCTTGCAGTTGGGGCACTCCGTCAGGGCGTCGTCGGTGAACTTCTGCACCGCCTCGAGGCCCTCGCCGCACTCGGTGCACTGGTACTGGTAGGTCGGCACTGTCTTCCTCCTGGCACTCTCACTCAATGAGTGCTAACGACGATCCATAGTGACGTATTCCTGGGAATCAGTCCACCGTGACGGGCACGCGGTGACCGACGCCACGCGCGACCGTGCGGTGCGGCTGCCGTGGGACCAGCCGGGAACGCAGCGTCACCAGGGTCGCCAGCGCGAGCACCGTGCCGGCCATCGGCACCAGGAATCCGGCGCCGTCCCACAGC
>NZ_BNBF01000011.1:212012-228960 GCF_014654935.1 Streptomyces capoamus | reverse complement strand
CGGTCCTCCAGTTGACCGGCGACGGTGACGGCGGCGGCCTGGCCGAGCGCGACGGCACCGGTCAGCCAGGTGAAGGCCTCGGTGCGGGCACCGGCCGGCACCAGGCTCTCGACCAGCGTGTAGCCGGTGATCAGCGACGGCGCGATGCACATGCCGACCAGCAGGCCGAGCGCGGCGAGCAGCAGCACCGAGTGGGCCGTCCACAGGGCGGACGCCGCCAGCGCGAGGGCCGCGTAGCCGATCACCAGGCGCTTGTGGGGCGCCGCCTTCCAGGCGATCGCGCCGCAGGCGATGCCGGACAGCATGTTGCCGGCGGCGAAGACGCCGTACAGGACGCCGTTCAGGCCGGGCTCGCCGATCGACTCGGTGAAGGCCGCGAGGGACACCTGCATGCCGCCGAAGACGGAGCCGATGCCGAGGAAGGTCACGACCAGTACGCGCACGCCCGGGACGCGCAGGGCGGAGGTGTGCTGCACGCGCGCGTGCCCGCTGTCGGCGGACACCTGCGGCTGCGTGCTCTTCTGCGCGGCGAACAGCAGACCGCCGACGAGGGTCAGCGCGGCCTCGGTGACCAGGCCGGCCGCCGGCGTCACGGTGGTGCACAGCGCGGTCGCCAGCAGCGGGCCGAAGACGAAGGTCAGCTCGTCGGTGACCGACTCGAAGGCCGCCGCGGTGGTCATCAGGGGCGAGCCCTGCAGCTTCACGCCCCAGCGGGCCCGCACCATGGGGCCGACCTGCGGCACCGAGGCACCGGTCGGTACGGCCGCCAGGAACAGCGCCCACAGGGGCGCGTGCGCCAGTGCGAGCGCCGTCAGGGACAGGCCGGAGACGGCGTGCACCAGGACGCCGGGGAGCAGGACGGCCCGCTGGCCGTAGCGGTCGGCGAGACGGCCGCTGTAGGGCGCGAACAGCGCCATGGAGACACCGGTGGCGGCCGCCGCGGCACCCGCGGCGCCGTACGAGCCGGTGGTGTGCTGGACGAGCAGCACGATGGAGATGGTGAGCATCGCGAACGGCTGGCGTGCCGCGAAGCCGGGCAGCAGGAACGTCCAGGCGCCGCGGGTGCGCAGCAGCTGTCCGTATCCGGGGCGGGAGGACGCCGGCGAGGTCTTCTCCGGTTCGGTGGTGGTGACCGTGGATCCCACGGCCGTGCCTTTCTGCCGCCTGGTAGCGCGGGCCCCGTGCGGGCCGGGCGCCGAGAGCTGTCCTCTTGCGCGGACTGCGGTAGATGCCGGCGCCCACTGAGGTGTGGGGGGCGAACCCGGCCGCCATACGGTCGCGCCAGCTCTGCGTCAGGCAGAGTTGGTTCGATCAGGGTGCGCCTTCATCCTACAAGGGATCACCGCGTGCGCGTCTGTGAAAACGAGCACCATGGGCACGGCCACCTGGGAATTCATGGGGTGTGAACGGTACGAAACGTCCTCTTAACGCCCGTCGCCGCCCCTGTCGGTGCCCAGCCAGCCCGCCAGCTTGCCGCCGTGGGCGACCGCGCGCAGGCGCCGTTCCGCCGCGTCGCGGACCGGGTCGGTGGCGACGACCAGCAGCTCGTCGTCGTGCTGCAGCACCGTCGTGGGCATCGGCACGAACGATTCTCCTTCCCGGACGACCAGGGTGACGGCCGCGCCCGGCGGCAGACGCAGCTCGCTGACCTCCACGCCGTGCATCCGGGAGCCCTCGGGGACGGACACGGACAGCAGGTGCCCGCGCAGTCGCTCCAGGGGCGCCGATTCGATGCCCAGGTCGGACGCCTCGCCCTGCTCGCCCAGGCGCAGGGTGCGGGCCAGCCAGGGCAGCGTCGGCCCCTGGACCAGGGTGTACACGACGACCAGGACGAAGACGATGTTGAAGATGCGGCGGCTGCCGGCGACCCCGTTCACCATCGGGATGGTCGCCAGGATGATGGGCACGGCGCCGCGCAGGCCCGCCCAGGACATCAGGGCCTGCTCCCGCCACGGCACCCGGAACGGCGCCAGGCTGCCCACCACGCTCAGCGGGCGCGCCACCATGGTCAGCACCAGCCCGATGACGAGCGCGGGCCAGACGTCGTCGCCCAGCTCGTGCGGGGTGACCAGCAGGCCGAGGACGACGAACATGCCGATCTGCGCGATCCAGCCGAGCCCCTCGGCGAAGCCCCGGGTGGCGGGCCAGTGGGGGAGCCGCGCGTTGCCGAGCACCATCGAGGCGAGGTAGACGGCGAGGAAGCCGCTGCCGTGCCCCAGGGCGCCGGCGGCGTAGGCGGTGACGGCGATGGCCATCACGGCGATCGGGTAGAGGCCGGAGGCGGGCAGGGCCACGTGCCGCAGCCCCCAGGAGCCGATCCAGCCCACCGCGATCCCCAGGGCCGCGCCGATGGCCAGTTCCAGGGCTATCTCGCCGAGCAGGACGTACCAGTGCTCGACCGGGCCGGCCGTGGAGAAGGCGACGACCAGGATGACCACCGGGGCGTCGTTGAAGCCGGACTCCGCTTCCAGCGTGCCCGTCACGCGCGCGGGGAGGGGAATCCTGCGGAGCACCGAGAAGACCGCCGCCGCGTCCGTCGACGACACCACCGCGCCGATGATCAGGGCTTGGCGCCATTCCAGCCCGACCAGGTAGTGCGCGCCCGCCGCGGTGACGCCCACGCTGATCGCGACGCCCACCGTCGCCAGCACGGAGGCGGACGACAGGACGGGCCGGATCTCCTTCCACTTCGTGCCCAGGCCGCCCTCGGCGAGGATCACCACCAGGGCCGCGTATCCCATGACCTGGGTCGTCGCGGCGCTGTTGAACGCGATGTGCCCGATGCCGTCCTGGCCCATGAGGACGCCGATCGCCAGGTAGACGAGCAGGCTGGGGAGCCCGCTGCGGGAGGAGACCCGGACGGCCGCGACGGCGACCAGCAGGACGACGGAGCAGACGAGCAGGAGCTGGTTGAGGTGGTGGACGGTCAGCGGGTTCCTCCTCCGGGAAAAGGGGCGGGGGATCTCCGGTTACTTCGTTACCTTACCTAACTCTTGACGCTTTCTTGACGTTCGCCGAGGCAAGATCGAACGCTCGTGCGCGCTGGTTCCCGACTCCGCGTCAAGCGGGGAAGGGCCCTGCGCCTATGGTTGCTCCAGCGCTCATTCAAAGTCACAGCCCGACCTGCCGCTCGCGTTAGGACAGCAAGGACAGCGATGCCCCCCAACACCACCGCCACAACGGGTGACACCGCCACCACGGGTGCCACGTCCGTCAAGTCCGGCAGGAAGAAGGGGCGCAGAGCCCGCCTGATCGTGTTCGTGCTGGTCCTGGCCCTGATCGCGGGCGTCGCCTACGGCGCGTACTGGTCGATCAGCACGGTCCGCGCCTCCTTCCCGCAGACCACCGGTTCGATCAAGCTCGACGGTCTGTCCGGCCCGGTCGACGTCAAGCGGGACGGCTACGGCATCCCGCAGATCTACGCCTCCTCGGACGAGGACCTGTTCATGGCGCAGGGCTACGTCCAGGCGCAGGACCGGTTCTACGAGATGGACGTGCGCCGGCACATGACCTCCGGGCGCCTGTCGGAGATGTTCGGCAAGGGCCAGGTCGAGAACGACGAGTTCCTGCGCACCCTCGGCTGGGACCGGATCGCCCAGCGGGAGTACGACACCAAGCTGTCGGCGGCCACGAAGAAGTACCTCCAGGCCTACGCCAAGGGGGTCAACGCCTACCTCCAGGGCAAGGACGGCGAGGACATCTCCCTGGAGTACGCGGCCCTGGGCTTCAGCAACGACTACAAGCCGCAGAAGTGGACCCCGGTCGACTCGGTCTCCTGGCTCAAGGCGATGGCCTGGGACCTGCGCGGCAACATGCAGGACGAGATCGACCGCGCCCTGATGACCAGCCGGCTCGGCCCCCAGCAGATCCAGGACCTGTACCCGGCGTACCCCTACGGCCGCAACAAGCCGATCGTCCGGGAGGGCCAGTACGACGATCTGACCCAGGCCTTCCGGCAGAGCGGCGCCACCGGCTCCTCCCAGGGCACGACGGGCGGCACCCAGGGCACGACCGGCGGCACCACGGGTACGACCGGCACCACGGGCACGACGGGCGGCACGGGCACGGCCGGCGGCACCGCGGGCACGACCGGCGGCGCCACGGGCTCCGCTCAGGGCGCCACGGGCGCGACCGGCGCCTCCGCCTCGGGCGCTACCGGTTCGGGTCTCACGAGCCAGCTGGGCGGCCTGTACAAGGTCCTGGACGACCTCCCCACGGCCGTCGGCGTGAACGGCCAGGGCATCGGCTCCAACTCCTGGGTGGTCGCCGGGAAGTACACCGTCAAGGGCAAGCCGCTGCTGGCCAACGACCCGCACCTGTCGGCGTCCCTGCCGTCCGTCTGGTACCAGATGGGCCTGCACTGCCGGACCGTCTCCAGCAAGTGCCAGTACGACGTCAGCGGCTACACGTTCGCCGGCATGCCCGGTGTGATCATCGGCCACAACGGCAGGATCGCCTGGGGCATGACCAACTCCGGGGTCGACGTCACCGACCTCTACCTGGAGAAGGTGAGCGCCAACGGCTACCTGTACGACGGCAAGATCCGGCCGTTCAAGACCCGCGAGGAGACCATCGAGGTCGCCGGCGGCCAGGCCAAGAAGATCGTCGTCCGCCAGACCCAGGACGGGATGCCGCTGCTGTCCGACCGCGACGACGAGCTCGTCCAGGTCGGCAAGAGGGCGACGGTGACCACGGCCGCGCCCGACCGGGGCGACGGCTACGGCATCGCCCTGCGCTGGACCGCGCTCGACCCGGGCACCTCCATGGACGCCGTGTTCGCCCTCGACAAGGCCGCGGACTGGAAGGACTTCCGCGCGGCGGCGGCCCTGTTCGACGTGCCGTCGCAGAACCTGGTCTACGCCAGCACGGACGACCACATCGGCTACACGCTGCCCGGCCGGATCCCGACCCGCTCCGCCAAGGTCGACGGCTCCGTCCCGGTGCCGGGCTGGGACCCGAAGTACCGCTGGACGGGCTTCATCAAGCAGGACGAACTGCCCTACGAGTTCGACCCGGAGCGGGGCTACATCGTCACCGCCAACCAGGCCGTGGTCGACCCCGGGAAGTACCCGTACGCGCTGACCACCGACTGGGGCTACGGCACCCGCAGCCAGCGCATCTCCGACCTGATCGAGTCCAAGATCAAGGGCGGCGGGAAGATCTCCACCGACGACATGCGGCAGATGCAGATGGACAACAGCAGCGAGATCGCCAAGCTCCTGGTGCCCAAGCTGCTGAAGATCGACCTCGACGACCCCGACGTCCGCGAGGCGCAGAAGCTGCTGGAGGGCTGGGACTACACCCAGGACGCCGACTCCGCGGCGGCCGCCTACTTCAACGCCGTCTGGCGCAACATCCTCAAGCTGGCCTTCGGCAACAAGCTGCCCAAGGAGGTGCGCGTCAAGGGGCAGTGCCTGTGGGTCGACAAGATCGACAGCACCGGCCCGGTCGACGACGACTCCAAGGTGCGCGAGTGCGGCCAGCGCGATGCCGGCCAGGCGCAGCCGGACGGCGGCGACCGCTGGTTCCAGGTCGTGCGCACCCTGATGGACAAGCCGGACAGTGACTGGTGGAAAACGCCCAGGTCGGGCACCCGGCCCGGCGCCGAGAACCGTGACCAGCTCTTCGCCCGCGCCATGATCGACGCCCGCTGGGAGCTGACCGCCAAGCTCGGCAAGGACATCGACACCTGGAGCTGGGGCCGCCTGCACCGGCTGTTCCTGAAGAACCAGACGCTCGGCACCGAGGGCCCCAAGGTCCTGCAGTACATCCTGAACCGCGGCCCCTGGAAGCTCAGCGGCGGCGAGGCGACGGTGAACGCGAGCGGCTGGAACGCCGCCGGCGGCTACAACGTCGTCTGGGTGCCCTCCATGCGCATGGTCGTCAACCTCGCCGACCTCGACAAGTCCAAGTGGATCAACCTGACGGGCGCCTCCGGGCACGCCTTCAGCGCGCACTACACGGACCAGACGGGCAAGTGGGCCAAGGGCGAGCTGCTGCCCTGGTCCTTCTCGGCCAAGGCGGTGGACGGCGGGACCAGCGACACCCTCGTCCTCCAACCGTGATCCGGTGACGGCACCGCACTGAGAACGGCCCTCCACGCGCGCGTGGAGGGCCGTTCCGCGTCGGCGGACGGTGCCGGTGCGGGGCGCGTCGGCGGACCGGTCAGTGCGGGAAGCGGCGCACCCCCGTCGGCGTCACCACCGCGTGCACGGGCTGGTCGTGCGCCTCCGCCGGGACCCGGGCGACGACCTCCGTGTCGTACAGCAGCACCACGAGCCGGGGGCGGGCGCCCGCGCGCTCCAGCCGGGCCAGCACGCGGTCGTACGAGCCTCCGCCGCGGCCCAGGCGCATCCCGCGCGCGTCCACCGCCAGCCCGGGCAGCAGGACGACGTCCGCGGCCGTCACGGCGTCCGGGCCGAGCCGGGTCCCGGCGGGCTCGAACAGCGCCATCCGGCCGCCGTGTTGCACCCGCGCGAGGGAGTCCGGTCCGGTGTACTCGCCCCAGTCCAGGTCGTTGTCGGGCAGGAGCGCCGGGAGCAGGACGCGCACCCCCCGCGCGCGCAGTGCCTCCAGCAGTGCGAGCGTGCCGGGCTCGCTCCCCACGGAGACGTACGCCGCCACCGTGCGCCCGCGCGCCAGCTCCGGCAGCTCCAGGGCGCGCTCCGCCAGCGCGCGGCCCGCCCCCTCGACGTCATCCGCCGTCAATGCGTTCCTCACCGCGAGGAACTGTCGCCGCAACATCCGCTTGTCAGGCTCGCCCGTACGTCCGACGTCTGTCATCGGCGGTTCGCACCCCCTTCTTAATGCAGGTCATACAAGGGTCAAGCAAACCGGAGCCACAGAATCCCTACAAAGGCACCGGATATGGTGGCGGGCATGACTCAGTCCCACCCCAGGATCAGCAAGGCTGTCATCCCCGCAGCCGGCCTCGGCACCCGGTTCCTGCCGGCGACCAAGGCCACTCCCAAGGAGATGCTGCCGGTCGTCGACAAGCCGGCGATCCAGTACGTGGTCGAGGAGGCCGTGTCGGCGGGGCTCGACGACGTCCTCATGATCACCGGGCGCAACAAGCGCCCCCTCGAGGATCACTTCGACCGCAACTACGAGCTGGAATCGGCGCTCGAGAAGAAGGGTGACGCCGAACGGCTCGCGAAGGTGCAGGAGTCCAGCGACCTGGCCACCATGCACTACGTGCGCCAGGGCGACCCCCGGGGCCTCGGCCACGCCGTTCTGTGCGCCGCCCCGCACGTCGGCCACGAGCCCTTCGCCGTCCTCCTCGGCGACGACCTGATCGACCCGCGCGACCCCCTGCTGCGGCGCATGATCGACGTCCAGGAGCAGCACGGCGGCAGCGTGGTCGCCCTCATGGAGGTCGCGCCCGAGCAGATCCACCTCTACGGCTGCGCGGCCGTGGAGGCCACCGCCGACGGTGACGTCGTCAAGGTGACCGGACTGGTCGAGAAGCCCGACCCGGTGGACGCCCCGTCGAACTACGCGATCATCGGCCGGTACGTCCTGGACCCGCACATCTTCGACATACTGCGCACGACCGAGCCGGGCCGCGGCGGCGAGATCCAGCTCACCGACGCCCTCCAGCAGCTCGCGCAGGACGAGAAGGTCGGCGGCCCGGTGCACGGCGTGGTCTTCAAGGGCCGCCGCTACGACACCGGGGACCGCGGCGACTACCTGCGTGCCATTGTCCGACTCGCGTGCGAACGTGAGGACCTGGGCCCGGACTTCCGGACCTGGCTCCGCAGTTACGTAGCCGAGGAGATGCAGCAGTCTTGAGCAGCGCCGCGACCCGTACCGCCGGCCCGGACGACCTGTGGTCGGTGGACGAGCACCTGGAGGACGTCCTCTCGGCCGTCCACCCCCTCGAACCCATCGAGCTGCAACTGCTCGACGCCCAGGGCTGCGTCCTGGTCGACGACGTCACGGTGCCGGTCTCCCTGCCGCCGTTCGACAACAGTTCCATGGACGGGTACGCGGTGCGGGTCGCGGACGTCGCCGGCGCCAGCCAGGAGTTCCCGGCCGCCCTGGAGGTCGTCGGGGACGTCGCGGCGGGCGCGGCCGACCTCGTCCGGGTCGGCCCCGGCCAGGCCGCGCGCATCATGACCGGCGCCCCGCTACCGCCCGGCGCCGAGGCCGTCGTCCCCGTCGAGTGGACCGACGGCGGGCTCGGCGAGGGTCCGGTGAGCGGCATGCGGGCGCGCAGCCTGGCCCCGGGCGGCGCCGAGGGACAGGTGCAGGTGTACCGGCCCGCCGAGGCGCGCGCGCACGTGCGGGCCAAGGGCAGTGACGTGCAGGCCGGCGACCTGGCCCTGGCGGCCGGGACCATCCTCGGCCCGCCGCAGATCGCCCTGCTCGCCGCGGTCGGCCGCGGCACGGTCCGGGTGCGCCCGCGCCCGCGCGTGGTCGTGCTCTCCACCGGCAGCGAACTCGTCCAGCCCGGCGAGCAGCTGACCGCGGGCCGGATCTACGACTCCAACAGCTTCGCCCTGACCGCCGCCGCGCGGGACGCGGGCGCCATCGCCTACCGGGTCGGCGCCGTCGCCGACGACCCCGAGACGCTCCGCTCCACGATCGAGGACCAGCTCATCCGCGCGGACCTGATGGTGACCACGGGCGGGGTGAGCGTCGGCGCGTACGACGTCGTCAAGGAGGCGCTGTCGTACGCCGGCGACGCGGACGAGGCCGGCAGCGGCGTGGAGTTCCGCAAGCTCGCCATGCAGCCCGGCAAGCCGCAGGGCTTCGGCTCCATCGGCCCGGACCACACCCCGCTGCTGGCCCTGCCCGGCAACCCGGTGTCCTCCTACGTCTCCTTCGAGCTGTTCGTCCGTCCCGCCATCCGCGCCCTGATGGGCCTCACCGATCTGCACCGGCCGCGCGCGCGGGCCGTCCTGAAGGCGGACGCGGCGCTGCGCTCGCCCAAGGGGCGCCGCCAGTTCCTGCGCGGGACGTACGCCGACGGGGAGGTGGCCCCCGTGGGCGGTGCCGGTTCCCACCTGATCGCGGCGCTGGCCCGGGCCGACGCGCTGATCGTCGTCCCGGAGGACGTGGAGTCCGTCGAGCCGGGCAGCGAGGTGGAGGTGGTCCTGCTCGGCTGACCGGAGCCGGTTGGCGGTACCGTGTCGCGCACAGCAGGCCCGCGCACCGCACCGCGCCGGGCCCGGACCGGGAGCGCCACAGCGATGACAGTGCCTTCCCGGGGGGACACCCCCGGACCCTCCGCGCAGGACCGACTGACGCACATCGACGCCACGGGCGCGGCCCGCATGGTCGACGTGTCCGGGAAGGACGTGACCGCGCGCACCGCCCGTGCCAGCGGCCGGGTCCTGGTCTCACCGCGCGTGGTCGAGCTGCTGCGCGGCGAGGGGCTGCCCAAGGGCGACGCCCTGGCGACCGCCCGGATCGCCGGGATCATGGGCGCCAAGCGCACCCCGGACCTGATCCCGCTGTGCCACCCGTTGTCGGTGTCCGGTGTGACACTGGACCTGTCGGTCGCGGACGACGCCGTGGAGATCCGGGCCACCGTGAAGACCACGGACCGCACGGGCGTCGAGATGGAGGCCCTGACCGCGGTGACGGTCGCCGCGCTCACCGTGATCGACATGGTCAAGGCGGTCGACAAGGCGGCGGTCATCACGGACGTACGGGTGGAGGAGAAGACGGGCGGCAAGTCGGGCGACTGGAGCCGGGCATGACGGCCGGGGACGGCAGCGGCGGCCCGGTGCGGGCGCCGTACGCCGCGCTGGTCGTCACCGCGTCCAACCGGGCCGCCGCCGGCGTCTACGAGGACAGGGGAGGCCCGCTGATCGTGAAGGGCCTGCAGGACCTCGGGTTCGCCGTGGACGGGCCCCGGGTGGTGCCCGACGGGGATCCGGTGGAAGCGGCGCTCCGGGCGGCCGTGACGGCCGGGTACGACGTCGTCGTCACCACCGGCGGCACCGGCCTGTCGCCCACCGACCGCACGCCCGAGGCGACCCGCGCGGTGATCGAGTACGAGGTGCCGGGCATCGCGGAGGCCATCCGCGCGTACGGCCGGGACAAGGTGCCGACCGCCGTCCTGTCCCGGGGCCTGGCCGGGGTGACCGGCGGCACGCTGATCGTCAATCTGCCCGGGTCGACCGGCGGGGTGCGCGACGGGCTGGCCGTACTGGAGCCGCTGCTCGTGCACGCCGTCGACCAGATCCGCGGCGGTGACCACCCCAGACCCGGCGGCAGCGGGGGTGCGAGCTGAACAGCCCTTCCTGGCCCGTCGTACTGGCGGACGGCGATGTCGTCCTCCGGCCGATAAAGCTGCGCGACCAGCGGGTCTGGCGCGAGGTGAACCGGCGCAACCGCGACTGGCTGCGCCCCTGGGAGGCGACCATCCCGCCGCCCACGCCGAGCGGACCGACAGCGCACCGGCCGACCTACCGCCAGATGGTCCGGCATCTGCGCGCCGAGGCGAACGCGGGCCGGATGCTGCCGTTCGTCATCGAGTACCAGGGGCAGCTCGTCGGGCAGCTGACGGTCGCCGGGATCACCTGGGGCTCGATGTGCTCCGGACACGTCGGCTACTGGGTGGACGAGGGGGTGGCGGGACGCGGGGTGATGCCGACGGCCGTCGCGCTCGTGGTGGACCACTGTTTCCGTACGGTCGGACTGCACCGCGTCGAGGTGTGCATTCGCCCCGAGAACCGGCCGAGCCGGCGGGTCGTGGAGAAACTCGGATTCCGCGAGGAGGGGCTGCGGCCGCGTTATCTGCACATCGACGGTGCCTGGCGCGACCATCTCGTCTTCGCGCTGACCGCGGAAGAGGTGCCCGACGGGCTGCTCGCCCGGTGGAAGCGGGCCCGTTCCCAGGGGGCCCAGCGCACCGAGAGTCAGTAAATGGAATAAGTGTTCGAAATTGATCGGCTGTTGACCAACTCGGGGCGCTTGAATTCGCGACCAGGAGCGACCTGTGATCGCATCGGTCGCAAAAAATGCTGGAAATATCAGCCAGATCGTGCGACACACCGGCCCAATTGGCGGATGGCCCCACGCAAATCCCTCTACGGTGTGAGACGTGAGCAGCAGCGGCCTCATCTACGCAGTCATTGTCGGGGCCTGGGCCGCCTACTTGGTGCCGATGTGGCTCCGTAGGCAGGACGAGCTGAACGAGGCCCGTCCGACGGAACGCTTCAGCACCGCCATCCGGCTGCTGTCCGGACGGGCGGGCATGGAGCGCCGGTACGCCAGGGACCTGCGGGCGCGCTCCACCCAGGAGGGGGAGGCGGACACCGGCGATCCGGACGCCGTCACCGACGCGGTGGACGTCCGGGCCTTCGCCGTGCCCCCGACCCGCCGCCAGGTCACCGCGGACGCCGGGCCCGAGGCACCCGGCAGCGCGGACCCGGCGCGCGACCTGACCACCGAACCGGAGCCCCAGCCGGCCCCCGCGCACGCCCCCGGGACCGTGCCCGCACAGAAGCATCCGGCGTCGGCGTCGGCGTCGGCGTCGGTGTCGGCATCGGCATCGGCGCAGGCGGCCGCCGCCCGCGCCCGGCGCTCCAAAGTGCTCGCGCGCCGTCGGCGCACCACCGTGATGCTCTTCCTCGCCTTCACGCTCGGCGCGATCGTGGCGGCCGTCGGCGGGCTCGCCTTCCTCTGGGCACCCGGCGTGCCCGCGGTCACGCTGAGCGCGTACATCGCGTACCTGCGGACGCAGGAGCGCCGCCGCTTCACCTACCAGATGGACCGCCGGCAGGCCGAGGCCGCCGCCCAGCGCCTGCGCGAACGCCAGCCGCACCGGCGCGCGCCCCTCGACACGGGCACCGGTGCTCAGGAGGCGGAGCAGGGCGCCGACACCGGCACGGACACCGGCCTGTCCACCCTCGCCGCCGACCGGCGCGCCCTCGTGGAGCAGACGGACCACGCCGAATGGGTGGACCAGCAGCGGGAGCGGCAGCGGCGGCCCGCGCACGGCGACAGCTGGGACCCGGTGCCGGTGCCCCTGCCGACCTACGTCACCGCGCCGGTCGCCCCGCGCGCCACCTCCGACGTGGACCTGGGGGCACCCGACACCTGGAGCTCGGCGCGGTCCAGCGCGGTGGCCCCGGAGCAGGACGCGGACGCGCACGAGGACGAGGCCGGGAAGCCGGCGCCCGCGGCCGGGGGCAAGCCGGCGGGCGGCACCGGCGGCACCCGCCGCGCGGCCTCCGCGCGGCGGTCGCGGGAACGCGGGCGCACCCCCCTGTTCGACCAGTTCGAGGACGGCGACCGGCCCCGCGCGGCCAACGAGTGAGCCCCGTCACACCCGTGGGATCCCCGCCCTGACCAGTCAGGGAGCGGATTTCCAAGCACCCCGATCGGGATGCTAAAGTTTCACTCGTTGCAAGGGCCTGTGGCGCAGTCCGGTAGCGCACCTCGTTCGCATCGAGGGGGCCAGGGGTTCAAATCCCCTCAGGTCCACCATTGCCGTCCTACTCCAACCCTGACCCGCAAGGGGAGGGGCGAGTAGGGCGGCTTTGTTGGTTGTGGTGCCCGTGCGACCCTCGGCTGCTCGTGCAGCGTGGTAGCTGCGGTGTTGGTCCATGAGCTCAGCGAACGGCTCACGAGCCGTGGCCCGAGCGATCTTGTCACCGTCCACGTAGAGACGAGAGAACAGCGCACGGTTCAGGATGGCGCGCACAGTCTCCCCGGAGCGCTTGTAGAGGCGTCCAGGGTCATCGAGGAGCGCGAGCGCCGCAGTGATGACCTCTCGGCCCGTGGTGATCTGTTCGTCTGCTCGTTCCAGACTTGCCGTGATGCTTCGTACTTCGTCCCGGATGGCATCGAGCTTGGCGCGCAGCTTGTCTTTGGGCCAACCCTCCTCGGCAGCAAGATCAAGGTAGTAGTCCTCTTTGCGGTCGAGGACGCCCAGTCGCTTGGTGTACTCCGCGCGGAGGCTGTCAGAGAGTGCTGAGTCACCCGTCAGCGCTTCGTCTACCGCAAGCGCCACCTCTGCCCGGAAGTCGTCTGAGAGCGTCACCGACGACGCGTAGTAGCGCTCTACACCGTCCTCCATGACTTCAACCGGCACGTACGGCATGTCACAGACGCCCTCCTGCCGACCGCGACAGAAGAAGTAGAAGTAGATGCCGCCGCTCTTGCCCTCAGCCCTGGTGAGCACGAAGCGGTGTTCGCACCGTCCGCACCACAGCAGACCCTTGAGGTAGTGGTGATGTGTCCGGTGTCGCACATGGTTCTCGCCGTTGGCGTCGAGGATGCGCTGTACGCGGTCGAACAGCTCCACATCTTCGATGAGCGCCGTATGCCGGCCGGGGTACTCGATGCCCTCATGTTCCACGAAGCCGAGGTAGTACCGATCACGCAGCAGCTTGCGCAGTCCCTCGGTCGAGATGCCCTTACCGCTTCGCGGCATCCGTAGGCCAGCGTCTGTCAGCTTGCCTTGCAGGCTCTCAAGCGTCTCCCGCCCGGTAGCCATGAGCTCGAACGCCATAGGGATGTAGTGCGACCGGTCAGGGTCAAGCGCCACGGTGCGAATCTCACGACCGTCAACGCGCTTACGAACGTTGAGATACCCGAGGGGTGCTTTGCCGATGGTGCCGCCGTTGCGTGCCTTGTTCGCCATCTTGGCTTTGATGTCCTCACCACTCTGGCGAACCATCCACCAGTTGAAGACATCCGTCAGTGCCTCCATAACTTCGCCAGTCAGGCCCTCACCGAAGTTCTCACGGGCCGACAGCAAGTCAACGCCAATGCTGGCGAGTTGCTGCTTAGTGTTGCCAGCGTCGATGTAGTTACGGAAGACGCGCGCCCGGTTGTAGTAGATCACCGCATCAATGTCGCCATCCTCGTGCAGGAAAGCGAGCATTTTGCGGAACTCAGGCCGCTTCTCAATGGTCTGCGCCGAGTTGCCCGGCTCAATGAACACCTTGACGACAACGGCCCCGAGCTTTCGAGCGAAGGCGCGGCACCACTTGTCTTGTGTGTTGATTGAGTTGCCGTCCGGGTCTACATCGCTGTCAGTGTCCATCTGTCGCTTGGACGAGACGCGCAAGTAGAGCACGACGCGTTTAGTGCGTCCGGCCGCTTCGTCGCGTATTCGCGTGTTGAGAGAACTACTGCCCACCGGTTCGCTCCTCTCTATGCCACGTAGGCAAGTGGTGATGTGTTGGAATCGGCGATAAGCCCAGCGTTACGGAAGTAGCCACGGGGGTGGGCTACGCTCTCGCCAATTAGGTTGAGCCGTTGCAAGCGAGTCTGCATTGCCTCACGAGAGACGTTGAACATTGATGCGGAAAGCGTGAGGTCTTGCGTCATAAACCAAATGCGCTTGACGAGACTTACCGGCATGAGTGCTTGCCCAGCAAACTCGTTCGCTATCCACTCGATTTGATTAGCCTTGCGTTGCTCGTCACCGGTGCCAAGTTTTGAGTGCAACGTTTTTGCGTCTTTGAAGTCCAAGACGTGCTTGAACTCGTGCAGCAAAGTGAAGCGTTGCCGCACCGGCGGCTCATTCTTGTTGACGAACATTTGCAGCTTGTCACCGATCAGGTCGGTTGTGAGGCCGCTTTCTTCGTTCAGTTCGTGGCTTGGTGCGAGATGCACCGGAACGGCTTTTTGTTCAAGGAGCCAGATGAGATTCATCTCTGCTTCATTGGCTTTCACGAGTTTGCGCAACGTAGCCGCTTGGATTCGGGCCACCTGTAGTGATTCACCGTAAGTCAATGGTCGATGCGGCGCTATTGCGCGCAACACGTCTATCAGTTTCAACATCTCAGTTTTTGTCATCTTCTTCATAATGGCCCTCCTCTCGATTAGCTTGGTAATTTTCGATAAGTCCCGCAACGTGGTCAATCTCGCTAGTGCTCAAACCGAGTGTACGTAGGTATGCACGTGGCGCGGCCCGCTCTGATTTTACGCGTCGTCCGCTTAGAATCTGCTGGACATCTATTGAAAGTGCGTCGGCAATCTTCTGTAGCGCCTCTGTAGATGGGTTGGTCTTTTCGCCGCTCTCAAGTCGAGCGATGTACCCGTGGTGCAATCCAGCACGCATTGCAAGCTGACGCACTGAAAGTTGTTGCGCTAGACGCGCTGTTTTGATGCGATCCCCGAGGGACTTGGCATCGTGGTTTGTCATGTGTTCCGTACCTCCGCTCACTTACATCTAGTGTACAAGACTGTCGCCTGTCAGGCGACAGTGAAATTGTCAACGTTCTTACTCTTTGAGAATGTGAGTCACTTTCTGTATGGCATCCTCGAAGAGCGTTACATAGAGCAACTGCGGCGCTGGTTCCGGCAACTCCGCAACGAGCCTTTGTAGGGCGGTCAATCGTTTCTCGTGTGGCACGGTGACGAGTACCCGAGGAGTGACGCCATGCGGCCCAACTTGGCCGGCGTGTGCAAAGTCCACATAGGCGAGGAGCTTGCGCCGCAGTGTCAGCAAACTCTCTGTTGCGCGGTCAACCTCAATTGCCCAGCAGTCTTCTATGTCACCGGATTGCAGGAGTGCATACGCGTCAGGTTTCAAGATGCCGCCCATGCCATTCGAGAACCATGACGCGGGTTCGGTTAGGAACTCCGCCAAATGCAGTAATGCCGAACGTCTTGCCTCAACTAGTCGGACGTACAATTCAGATACGTCGAGGCTATGCAGCAGAAATGCTTGTCCCGGTGTCCACGGCTTTCGTGCTCGTGTCGGTGGCTCCATTTCCTCGGCCGCCATAATGAACGGCAAAGCTCGTTGTCCGCCTGAATCAAGAACGTAGATAAGGCCAGAACTACCCGCCCGAACACCGCCAATTGGTCGTTCCAATGTGGCCACAAAACCAATGGAAATGAGGCGTGAAAGGACTTTTCGGCGTACACGATCACGACTATTCGGAGCAAGATCATCGAAGTGCAACCGTGTCATCTGCGACCCGCGCAACATCCGTGCCCGCGCGAGGTCCAGGATGATCGAACGGTCACGAGGTGACAGGGCTGCGGCCAGTGTCTCGACACGAGCCAGGGACAGGCGGGCCGTCAAGACGAAACTCCGGGGGATGAGTAGTGAGTCGTTGGCGTTAGGGGCAGCCACAGGCCCGCCGACCTCTGACGATCTGAGTCGGCACTCAACGCGATCGGGCCGCCGACCGGTACGGCGAACGGGTCGGCACTCATGCCTCACCCCGTCGGTTGCGCCGGCCGAGCTGGCGACCGTCCTCGTTGGTCCCCGTCCGGGTCTTGAAGGCTGCTTCGACCACCGCCCGAGGAGTGCCGTAGCGCTCACGGCTCAAGCTCGCGATATCTACGCCGACTCGTTCCGCAGGCAACGGCAGGGTAGTGCCGGTAACAGGTGAGAGCACACGGCCGCCAACTGACAGGCGCAAAGCCACTTCATAGGCGTCGAAGCCCATGAGGTCATCAGCGGTCAGTGGTGCAAAACGCTTGGAGAGCGTCTGTGCGTCGTCATAGTCAAGCTGAAAGACCACTGAGCTGCGAACGGTGCCGAGAACGGCAGTCTTAACGCTCTCCGGTAGCTGTCCCAAGTGCTGATTGGCCAGCACCACACCGACGCCCAGGCCGCGCGCTTGAGCCAGCATGTCAGCCACATCGAGCGGCAGCTTGAGCACGTCCTGAAACTCATCGAGGTACAGGTATGCGGGTCGCCGGTGCTCAGCAGGGATACCCGCCCGCGACAAGGTGGCTTGCCAGAGCGAGGCCACCAGGAGTGCACCGAGGAGTTGTGCTGTCTCTGTTCCGAGCGTGCCCTTGCTGAGCTGTACCAGCAGGATGCGGCGCTTCGTGAACACATCCGCAACGTCTATGCCGTCAGATTGGCCCAGCATGAGCCGCAGGGGCGTACGTGTGAGGAACTGCCGGAGCTTGTTAAGGCTTGGGCCAATAACGTTGGTCCGCTCATTGTCGCTCATCTGCTCATAGGCGTACCAGAACGGCCGCACGCTATCGGGCACTGTCTTCTGTCCAGTAA
>NZ_BNBF01000011.1:205062-211972 GCF_014654935.1 Streptomyces capoamus | reverse complement strand
CGGAACGCCGAAAGGTCGCATTAGTCAGCAGTTCGGGAACCTCGGCCAGCGTGAACGCTGAACCATCCGGCGCACTCGTGTGCGTCAGCGTCAGTAGGGAGTTGCGGAGGACGTCACTGGTCCGTGGTCCCCAACTGTCGTGCCACAAGCTAGCCATGATGTGCACGACGTGATCAACGACAAGCTCTCGCTGTGCCTCAGAGTGGAGCGCACCTAGAAGGTTGAATCCCATTGGCCGCTCAACGCTCGCTGGGTCGAGGATAACAACGTCCTCGGCCCGCTCTTCCGGTAGACGCGACAGGATGTCTTCGACTAGATCTGACTTAGGGTCGATCAGTGCCAGACCAGCACCCGCGGCGATGTCCTGCAATGCCATGTTGGCGATCAGGGTGGACTTGCCGACGCCAGTTGGCCCGAGCAGGTAGACATGCCGCAGTCGATCGCTTGTCCGCATGGCCAAGGGACGCTCAGACAAGCCAGCGTAATTACTAATCGCCAGTACCGTTCCGGCCGTTGGGATGCCAGGACTCGGCGCAAGTTGCCGAGCGGCAGCCATAGCCAGACCCGGCAGGGAAACACCGTTCAGCGGGAATCCCAGCAGTCCGGGCAGCTCTCGGCTGTTGAGCACGAGTGCCCAGCGCGTCAGTGGCAACGACCAGGATTGCAAACGGTCGCGCACCATGCCCGAGGTTAGCCAGCGACGTACGAGACGAACCCCCGCAGCATTGAGCGTGTGCAGGTTGCCCCAGGACCGTGAGAACAGGGCAAGTGCCTGTGCACGGCTTTCGGCGGTCACGCCCAGACGTACGGAGACGTTGAGGAGTGGCGCGTCTTGCTTGCGGCGTGCAGCTCGTACTGCTTCGGCGTCCTCTGGTACTTCGCCCTCAACCAAGTAGGTTGCCCATGAAGCGTTTGCCGACTGTGGCGAGGCACTGTGTACCGGGGCCGGAGTTCCGGCGGCGGTCATCAAGACCTGATACCGCACGACCTCTGACCCGTTAAGCGGCTGGAGACTGCCGAGTATCGCGCTACTGGCCATTTCGGCACGGCCGTCAAGGAGCGGGCGGCTGATGCTCGTCATGGTCAACTCAGCCGCCACGGTGGCAGGTGTCCGGGTACTCAAGTAGTCCGGTTCCTCTACCATGCGAACACCCGGCAGACCGGAGCGCATCAAGCCCAATAGTTTGCCGTGCATGTCCTTGGGGACGACGACGTAATGCCGGATGCCCGAACGGTCGGCCACTACCTCAAGCCCGATAGGCGGGTATGACAGGAGCGACCATTTCGGGGGTTGCGTGATGCCAGCGATGACCTCAAGCCAACGCGTCACATCCTCTGCGGTCAGATCGGCAGGCAAGCGAAGTTGGTAGGCAACAAGGTTCTTAGCCCAGTGTCGTGCATCAAGCTTGCGCATACCAAGAATCGCAGCAAAGCAGGCGATGCCCGCCGCGAGTACTGCTACGGCGAGCATCATCGAGTCTCCTCCATAGTGTCGTCTGTTTCGTTCTCTGTCTCGATCTCACGAGCTAGCTCTTTGATGAGTCCAAGCACGGCTTGCGTGAAGAGCGCTCCGTCTGCTTCCTTGGGCCGTCTCTCTCCGACCTTGAGTCGCCATTGTTGTTCCATAACCCTCCTTTCTGGGTGTCGCCCACCAGGCGACACCCCTACTTGTCCTTATGCCGAGCCGTGCACTGACCGTCAAGGCTTGCGAGTCTCAAACAGCCAGATTCACAGCGGTCGTTGTTGTTCATTTCACGGCAATCAGGACTTGCCGCCTCGCAACGTTCGAGCGAGCGCACCAGCCATGCGATACGAGACGTTGAGTTGCGCGCGCAGGGACTCGCGGGTAATCGGTCGCCCGTGGGCCTGGCGGTGCTTGGCGTCTGCCTCAGCCGCCGCACGAACCAACGCCGTTGACGGTTTGGCCGGCTCAGGTACCGCGCGGGTAGGCGCTACTGGCTCAGCGGTGTCCTGAGCGTGGAGTGAGGCCAGTAGCCACGGGCCAACCTCACTCCACCCAATGAGCAGCAGCGGTGCGACCGCATCGAAACAGGCACGGCCATACGCCCCGGAGATGATCGGGTAGGCCGTGTTCAGGGCCAACGTCACGAGTCCGCAGAAGGCCAAGAGCAAGCGCGGACCCAGGAGCCGCCCGGGGTCGGTGTGTGCTCGCAGATATTGCAGTGAGGCCAGTAGCGCCACCACAGACAGGTCAACGGCTGGAGCCACCAATGGCGCTATCCATATAGGGACACCGAGGCGGACACCCAAGCTCCAGCCGTTACCGAAGCCAAAGACGAACGACAGACCAGCGATGACGAACACGACGGCCGTCACGCTGCGACGAATCGTCACCGTCATACGGGTGTCTGCTTCGCTGATCGTCGCCATGTCTACCGCCGCCGTTTGAACAGCAGCACGCCGACAGCACCGACCACGAGCAGTGAGGCTGCGAACGGCACGAGGGGTGCCAGCAGCTCGTACGCCCAGCGGGCACCGAGGGCGATGACCAGGACGAGGGCGAGCCCGCTTAGCGCACGCCGTCCCCATCCCTCCGGGTTGGCGTTCACGAGGGTTGGTACTCCTCATGCGCTGTTGAGTTGGCGAACTCATCGAACGCCCGGAGCTGTGCCGTGAACACGAGCCGGCCGTACGCCTCCTGCTCTCGGATAGCGTCGTGCACCACCAGGAATGCGGACAGGTTCACAACGCGCACGTCGTTGAGAAGCCCGCGGATTGTTTTGAGACTCGCCGTATTCACTGGCGGCCCCGCAGAGCAATGCGCCGCATCTGCTCCTCGGCACGCCTACGCCGCTCGGAGATGTCGAAACGGCTCTGTGCTGCCTCCAGCCGGGGGAGGTTACGGCGGTCAGCCGCACGCGCCCAGAGCCAGAGTCGATCGAAGAGCACGCCCAGGGCGACGAGCCCGAGCACGATGAGCACGGTCATCCGCTCATCTCCGACCCGTACCGGCGCACCTGGTGAGCGATGCTCATCGCTGCCGTGTTGGCAATGAGGGCCAGGGCCTCGGCCGCGTCCGGGCACTGCTGCTCAAGCATCGCCTGTGTCTGCTTGAGATAGAGCACCTCACCCATCGCGTAGTCGGCTACCGCCGACAGCGCCCGCGTTGCTGCTTGCTCGATCTGCGCTCCCTCCGCCATGCCCATGAGGGTGTTGCGCGTCTGGCGCGACATGGGAGCCTGCCCCTGTCGCCGCATGAGTTCGCCCACGTGTGGGCTCCCTTCAATCGGTGCCGCCGTTGCCGGCGACGACTGAGCGGCACTGTCCGGGCGTCCCGTGGGGATGCGCTAGGTGAGAAAGTGGGTATTTTCTGGTTATGGAAAATTCACCCAAAAGGGATAGAGGGTCACAGAAGCGCTCACTCTGGTCTACGCATCGAGAGCTTGTCCATGAGATCGAGAACGTCCTTCAAAGCTATTCAAGAAAACCGCTAGACCCTGACTCCATTTATTGGGTGTATCTCTGGTGCCTGCCAAAAGTTGCGGCAGAGGTCAAGCCCGGAACTACGCTCGACGCCATCCTAAACAAAGTGGTGGGCGACGCGATTGATGCGACCTGCCCAGGAAACTCCGGCGACGCCATGAGAGCCGCCTTCGGATTCTACGGCGAGGGCGGTGTACTTGCTGCTCGCGCTATCCTTAATAAAGACATGGACTTTTGGGAGGCTCGCCGACTAGTCGATGGTGAGTACATCCCACGTATCGCCGCATGGCTATGTCAGGGGGCGGCTAACAGCTTTGCTGAGCGGCTACCTGATGTGACTGAGCTAGAGACAGCGTTGGACGATCTATGTATGAAGGGTCTGCCCCTTACTCGCGACAGGGTAACGCTGACACTCGTGGCTTTCCTGCCGCTAGCTGCTAACAGTTCGTCGTCAACACAGAACGCTATGGCCGCTGACCGCTTTCTGAAGGCTCAGCTTGAGGTATTCGAGATTGACGAACTGCGACAAGCGGCGCACGTGCTATTTGCACACGCTCCCGGTACCAAGGGGACTACGCTCAAACGACGCTATGAGGTCATGGCCGAGATATCTGAGGGCCGTTACGGAACCGAGCACGCTCGCCAAAAAATTCGTCCCCAGATAATCACGGCGCTCGCCTGGCAAATTTACCGGTTCAAGGCCGCAGATCTGGCCGGGGAAAACGAAGGAGCCCCCACCAACGGCGGAGGCTCCCCAGAGTGGCAGGCGTGGTCTACAGGTCGAACTCTGCGTCCCTGACGCCAGTTACGAACGCAGACCACTCGGCCGGCGTGAACAGCAGTATGGGTCCAGTCTTGTCCTTGCTGTCTCGGATGGCGCGGCCACCGTCAGAGAGCGGAGCAACCTCGACGCAGTTGTCTTGCTGCCCGCTGGCGGAGGACTTGACGAAGGGGCCAACGATGGCGGGGGTGGTCATGACTGCTTCCTCTGGTCTTGTCTGCCGCGCATGTCCTCGATGACGTCGTGGATGCGCGTGAGGGAATCGGCAGGGCTCAAGGCACTGGCACGAAGGTTGTCGAAGGCGTCCGAGAACGCTTCGAGCTGTCCAGGTTGGTCCATGAACAGCGTCCCGGTCAGGTTGGCAACGCACGCGATGCTTGGGTCTGTCGGGAAGTCGAAGAGCACGAACGAGCTCTGTACGCCCGCATGTGCACCTGCCTCGAACGGCAGGACTTGCAGCGTGATGTTGCTGCGCTCCGTGAGGCGGGCCATGTGGTGCAACTGGTCGAGCATGACGCCGTACCCACCGACCGCTTGCCGGATGGCACCCTCAGCGACGATCGCCCAGAGCTTCGGCGGGTGCTCGTCGTCAAGGATGGTCTGTCGCTCCTGGCGCACCTTGATGAGCGAGTCCACGTGGCCCGGGGGCAGTACGGCCGGCCCCGCCGTGATGATGGACTGCATGTACTCCGGCGTCTGCATGAGGCCCGGCACGATCATGCCCTCAAAGGTGCGGATGCTCGCCGCGGTGCCCTCAAGAGCGATGTAGTCGCGGTACTCCCGAGGTAGCGCATCCTCGTAGGCAATCCACCACCCCTGAGACTTGGCGTCCTTGGCGGCCTCGATGAACGCGGACACCTGGTCATCATCCGTGATGCCGTACAGCGCGAGCATGGCCTTGAGGTCGGTGCGCGCTACGCGTACCTCCCCCTTCTCGATGCGGCTGACCTTGGCTTGCGAGAAACCCAGCTCGTTGCCGACCTGTAGAGCGGTCAGCTGCGCCTTGTTGCGGAGTTGCCGCAGGTCAGAGCCAAGACGGCGGCTCCTGATCGTCTGCCCCATCACACCCCTCGATTCAGGTTGCTGCCAGTTTGCCCGCTCGCCATGCATGAGCGCCAGCAAGTCGATCTGCAAGTATGCAGAGCGAGTACTTGCAGAGCGGATATACGCACGCTACCTTGAGATCGCCGGTTACGAGTGGTCACCGCAGAGGGGCGACGCGTAACAACGCCTGTGGCGCGGGTCGTCGTTCTACCTGCCTGCGTCATGCACCGAAAGGTGAGCAGTGGTGCCGAACGACGTACAAACGTTCAGTTATCCATCCGTCGATGCATCTGTCTCAGATGCTCGAAAGGCAGTGCGGAAAGTCGTCAGTGGTTGGGGCCTCGCGAACGAACTTGCGGAAACCGCCGAACTGTTGACCAGCGAGCTTGTCACCAACGTCATCCTGCACGCGCAGGATAGCGCGACCTGCCGAGTGATCTGTGAGCTTTCAGAAACCTCGGTCAGGGTCACAGTGATCGACCACGGGCGCGGTATCCCGAGGATGCGCAGCAGTTCGGACACGGAGACGAACGGGCGCGGCTTGTTCCTGGTCAATTCTTTGGCTTACGACTGGGGCACTCGGCCGGTGCTGCGCGGCAAAGCGACGTTTTTCGTGCTGGCCATTCCCGAGTCAGCACCGGACACCGACGATATAGCCACCAGGGAGACCCATGAGCAAGGCACCGGGAACCACTCCGGGCTTGCGCGTACCACTCACCCCCGTGGACTCCGGCCTGTACCTTCTGGCCTTCGGACCTGGCGGCGAACGCCACGAGCTCATTACCAATGCACAACTGATGACGTTTGTCGTTGAGGCAGCCAAAGAGCTTGGCCTTGCACTTTCAGCGCCAACCCGCAAGCTGTAACCCCTCGCGGCAGTACCAAGCCCACGGCGACCATTCGGGCTAAGGGTCGCAAAAAAATTCCCCCGTATTCCTCTTGTGAGCAGCCATGCCCAAACACAGACGGAATAACCGTCACCAGGGGCAGTCACCCCCGCACGCTGTACCAGCGTGGGACGCCCCGCAAGCATTTTGGTGTGAACTCGTGGTCTATCGACCTGACAGACCCGACGTGTTCTATCTCCTCGGCTCTCGTGCAGCAGCGTCACCGCGGCTTGCCATGCGGTGGTTGCACTGGCGCGCTCTCTCGATGCTCTCTCAGTTATCCGAGATCAGCCATGCCCCCATCATTTCGTGGGCGGAGAGTCTGTATGCGTCTGAGCTTGGCATGAGCAGGCTAGCGGCCGGTGAGATTTACGCGTTCACGTGGTCGGACACTGACGAGTATGGAGAAACGTTGTGCTACCAGCTCACCAGTCGGCCGATGCGAGCAAGCCCGTTATTGGGGTCGTATCGGCTGACCGAGGAGCGGAAGCAACGAGCTGCAAGCCTCCGGCAGCAGATGACGCGTTGTGCGGCATGAGTGGCCTCTGCCCGCGCGGACCGCTCGGCGGCATAGACGTGCGTTTCCAGCAGGCGCCGGCCGAAGACGCGAGCCTGCCTCTACTAGACGAGCGCGAGCACGTAGAGACGCCGGGACAGGCTATGCGCTGGCTTCGCCGCCACGTTCGCGCTACAGCGCTTGCGATGGATGAGCCATCACACGGGCCGCTCACGACATGGCTCGATGACGAAGTGG
>NZ_BNBF01000011.1:199508-204849 GCF_014654935.1 Streptomyces capoamus | reverse complement strand
GATTCGTCAACATGTCCCTCGGCAACGAGGACGACAAGCCGCCGCTCTATTCGGCTGAGTGTGTTCAGTGCCCGGAGAAGTCCGAGCCGCACGAGGAGCAGGAGAGTCCCGAACTGTGGTGCCTGATGCACGCCGGCCGTGCTCACCACTGGGAGTTCCGGGGCATCGTGACCAACTTCTTCAAAGTGACGCCCGAGGAGCACCTAGGACAGCAGTAGTTCAGACACAGCAAACGGCAGCGGTTGCCCCTCGATGATGCGGGTAAGGGGCAACCACTGCCGTTTGCTGTATTAGTAGCGGACAAGAAGCGCGTTGCTCGGCATCTTGTCCGCAAGGGAGTTGAGGTAGACCTCATCCACGGAGCATGTGACGTAAACCGTGTGACACTCCGGGGGGAGGCTTTTCAACTCTTCGGGTGTGCACAGGTACAGATCATGCCCTGGCGCTTCCGCTGACGGCTTTATCGTCATACGGAATCGCCTCATGTTGGCAAGGATGGCCTTGTACTCATGTAGCCGTGAAGCATTGAGAGTGCTAGATAATTCGCGTTGTACTCTTGGCGCTAGTTGCGACCATTGCTTACGGATCGCAGAGCCGACAATGATAGGTCTCTCTGTAAGCACGAGTACGGTACCCGGCATCTGCCGTGTATAGAGGTGCCGCGCCAAGTTGCGAGACAGTGAGTCTGTGTGCAGAGTGCGTAGTTCAATATAGGGGAGACTCATAGTTCATCCCCTTATCGTGGTCTCGCTGCCAAATCTGGCGCTGCTTGGCTATGAACTCGGCCCAGCCTTTGATTACATCCGAGACCAGATGACTGTCACACGCGAAGCGCTGCTGGCCATCTGCATCCCTAAAGCCGGCGGTCAGCGCACTGAACGGGCGTGAACGACGGCAGATGACGCAGCGGGCGGTTTTGATTGCTGGGTTTGGCCGACTGATTATGGACATGGCTACGGCCTTCCTGCAACGCTATCTGCTCGATGAATCGTGACTGTGCAGGGTTTTGAGTTGTAGTTGAGCAACATGCAAAAGGTCAGATACTTTTGGTCGTTGGAGTGGGGAATCTCATCGAATGAAGACCCCAGGTCCTTGCCAATATTAGGCTTCGTCGTCACCTTGAATCGAGGTTTTGGCTCGTCTCTTCGGTAGAGACCGACTGAGAGGGCTATGCCCTGACCAGGTTCAAGTTTAATCGGCTTGTCCAAGAAGGGTTCGGCATTCTCGTCAAAGAACGCTCCCTCATCTTTATCAATGTCTGAGTCCGGTTGAGTACTACTCATTGCGTTAGGCGGCATCCTTTCTCTGTCGAGTGAGCACAAGGCTGCACCCGTGAGTTGAGAGTTAGTGAATGGCCACGCGCTACTGGAATCCCCGCATCTTATCCAAAAGGTAGCTACACCTTGAGGACGGAAGCCAAGCAACGTTGGCTGCATTTAAGAGAATCTGTTGCTTGTTGGGCATGAAAATGCCAGACAACAAAGCTTGATGAAATGCAATAGAAGTGTTACGGTAAGTAACAAAGTGTCGTTTATTTCAGAACAGCTGTCCAAGTACATGTTATATTTTTTTGTTCAAACATGTCAACCATAATTTAATAAGGAAACATTGCACGTGGCCGACTTTTATTACTCAGCAAGAGACCTTTCATACACATATAATGTGTCTGTTCCGACCGTGTATAACTGGATTGAAGCGGCGAAAATCGGAAAGCTTGACCTTGAGCTGTACGAACACGGCGGAAGGTCATATGTTAGAAAATCCGCGTCAAACATTGCAGCACTAGAACGCATTGTAGCCGAGCGTAAGAAGTACCGGCCACGGCACGCAGTCAAGGAAATCACGCCACGCGACGAATTTTATCGAGTGTATAACGAGGCGCAAGTGTATGACATCCTCGTTGAGCTGGAAAAATATCATGAGGTGGACCTTGAGTACAATTACTTCGATGGCGGCGCTAACAACTGGCATGAGTACACCAACCGCATGGCTACCGAGGGCACGTCCAACTCAATCACTTGCACCGTTGAGCTCTTAGGTTTGAGCCTCGCATACCTCGATAAACTGTTAGCCGAATATGATCGTGTAAACCTCGTTGACATCGGGGTAGGAAACGCTTTGCCTGTACGAGGATTGATTGAGCACCTACTGAAGAGCAAGAAACTCGGCCGCTACATCGCGCTCGATATAAGCCCTGAGATGCTGCACCTTGCTGAGCGCAACATAAAGGAATGGTTCGGCGGCGAAGTCAAGTTCGAAGACTACGTGTTAGATATCAAACATGAACGCTTCGGGCACCTCCTCGCTGAGGACTACCTCAAGGATGAGCGAGTAGCGAACATCGTCCTATTTCTCGGTGGAACACCAAATAATTTCCGCGAGCCAGATGATGCATTCCGAGCCATCCACGACAGTATGCGCAAGGATGACATATTCATCAGCGCGAGCAAGCTCGACACAACGAACACCCGACGAGCAATCGACTTTAGCGCCGCGGGTGCAACGGATGCTTTGATGGACCCGATCGTACGGTTTATATTCGACATGTTGAACATTGACAAGGGTTTGTATGAGGTAGAAAAGGGCTATGACGAGGACCTAAAGCAGCGCTACCTACGCATCCGATTCACCTCAGCCGTGGCCATGACGTTTAAGTTCCAAGAAGGGAAGCAGACACTAGAGTTCAACAAGGGTGATCGCATTCTTTTCTGGCGTGCCTGGCACATGACGCCGACTGACATCGTTGAGCAACTCGAACGCAACAGCTTCTATATGCTGTACTCGCTACAGACAGTTGATCGTCAGTACATGCTGAACATCTCGCAGATCAAGCGCGACTAAGTTTCAAGATGCATTTCCATCGACCATGACTCATGCGTCATGGTCTTTTTCATTTAATGCTTGCAATGCAAGGGAACTTAGTTCATAATCCGCGGCCAGTAAGAGCTGGCTCGATATCCATTCGCGCATAGTAACGCAGAACCCTCCGGTCATATACCGGCAAGGCTTGTTCGCGTGAATCTTACGCACTTCACACATCTCTAATCACCGAAAGGGTGATGTGCTGTGCGGAAATCCCTCCGCATTGCCTCTGCCACTGCTTTGGCGTTCAGCCTCAGCATGGCCGGCATGTCAGCAACGGCTCACGCGGACACCAGCGGCCTCACGGCCAGCGCCATTCAGTCGGCGGTTGCCTCTCCTGTGGGTGGCTTCGATCTGCCGTCCACCTCTGACGGGGTGACGACGACGAGCACCGCCACTGCGGCGACTGTCGCAACGGTCGAAGGCACCACCGTCACCGTTCCTAAGACCGCCAGCAATGGCGTCCAAGTGAGCACGGGCGGTGAGCAGATCGGTATCAGCCTGCCGACTACGAGCGGCACGCAGACCGGCACCATCACGGCTCCCGGCATTGTGGCCTACCCGACCACGAGCGGCGACGTCGCCAATGCGGTGCAGACAGACGAAGCCGGCGCCGTGCGGTTCCTGACTGTCCTCAAGGACGCGGACGCGCCCGAGGAGTTCCAGTACAGCCTGGACTTGCCCGAGGGTTCCAGCATCACGAAGGAGGACGACGGCAGCCTGACGGTTCACACCCCCACCGGGGCGTACACCGTCTCGCAGCCCTGGGCACACGACGCCAACGGCCAGCATGTCTGGACGCAGTACTTCACCGACGGTGAGTCCACGATCGACCTCGTGGTCAACCACCACGGCGAGGACCTCGCGTACCCCATCACCGCGGACCCGTGGCTGTCCTGGGGCTGGAGCGGTGTCACCGTGAACTACAGCAGGAACGAGACCCGGGCCATCGGCGCCGGTTCCCTGGCCGCAGTTGGCTCCTTCTTCGGCGGCAGCGTCGGCGCGGCGTTCTTCCTCGGTGCAGGTGGGGAGTTCTGGTCCCAGTACGCCAGCCGACGCAATCTGTGCGTCTCGGTCTGGAAGTCGTACTACTCGAACTACTACTTCAGGATCTCGGTCCACGGCTGCTGAGGCGAGGTGATGTGAAGTGACGCAAGGGGCGGCATCGGGAAATCCCCGACCAACATCGATTCCGATGTCGCCCCGCACTTCACCCATCGAATTCTGAGGAATTTCTGATAAACTAATTGCAAATAAGGAGTACCCGAGTCATGTCATTCTCAACCATTAGTCTCATAGCTTTTGCAGTCATATCTGCGCTCTTAGCAGTTTCAAAGCGAACGCGACCACTCATTATCGCCTTGACGATTTTATGGCTTGCTGTCGTCGCCACTTATGATTTCACGAACAATGAGGTTGTATCTGGTCTCATGCTTCTTGTCGTTGCTGCCGGTATTGGCTTTGGAGCAGTCAGAGATCGTAAGAAGCTGATTGCCCAGATCAAGGGTTAATATATGAACGCTGTAAATGAAGAGAAGCCCGGTAGTCAGAAGGGTTCTGTCTCATATGACAGGATTGCCGATGTGCCTATGCCGGAGCCAAAACCCGAGCCTGCAAGTGAAGAACCCGAGGATGACGACTAGTCATGTCGTCTGAGAAGGATGTTACATACCGAAACAAGGAGAAGAATGCGCGATTAGAACTTGCTCACAAGGCGGCGCTTGAAGCCAACACGGTTTCTCGTACCACCTCTGGGCAATTGCTGCTAATAGCGGGGGCTATCCTGACCTTTAGTTCTGCGGCATTGAGCAACACCAGCCTGTTGATTAATCTTTCGTTCTCGTGGAAACTTTGCGTCATTATGTCATGGGGCTTCTTTGCTGCATCTGCTCTAGTCAGCATACTGTCTCTTTTCCGTGATTACCGTTTCTTCGTTTCATGGAAGACCTACCATTTCAAAGTAAGTGGACGTATAGCTGATGGGGACACGCCGAGTGGGGCCGTTGACGCGCTTAGGAGCCAACTACCCAAAGATGAAACGCCGATGTGGCCTCTCTATCTTCAGGCTTGCTTGATTTTCCTAGGTCTCCTCATGCTGTTATCGGTAATTGCCCACTCGCTTCTTACGCACCATGTCGCACAATAGGTGATCATTCGCTTTGTGATAGGAGGTTTTGCAAGGCTCTCTCTGCTTGCTGAGGCACAACCCCATTTCCCAATGCGTGAAGCTGACCACTGCGAGGTAGCCCCAAATCCGTGACATAGCCGGTGGGTAGTCCCATCAACCACTCGACAAAGGGCGAGGCTAGCCGTTGCTGTCCACGTGTCCCCAACTCAACAGGGCAGGGGGCGGGACAACCGGTTATGGCCTCCCATTTTCTGATTGCCCCTTCGTATGGTCCCCACTGGAAAGCGCCAGGTGCACCACCAGATCGTTGAGTGCTAGCCCCGTTCGCTTGGGCGTTAATCTTGCCCCCGA
>NZ_BNBF01000011.1:186779-199424 GCF_014654935.1 Streptomyces capoamus | reverse complement strand
GGGGGGGGGGGGGGGGGGGGGGGGGGGGCAGTTACTAACAAGTCCCCGAGCCTGACTTGATGACGCTTTGCCTTGCGTTTTTCCACAGACTGACTGCTTTTCATGTCGCCCGTGTTGGGAGTCGGTAGCAGCGAGGAGGCTTCGGCCCGCTTTGTTGTAAGCGAGGATAAACACGCGCTCTCGTCGGTGTGCTGCTCCAACGTCGGAAGCGCGAAGGCTCGTCCAGCGCGCGTCATACCCGAGGCCGGCCAAGTCGCCAAGTACTCGGTTGAGCCCACGTCTGCGGAGTGCGCTGACGTTCTCCAGGACGATGAGCTTGGGTTGTAGTACGCGAATGCCTTTTGCGATGGTAAGCCAGAGTCCACTACGCGACCCCTGCACAATGCACAATGCCGGCCCCACGACCGGCGAAACTGATGTCTTGGCACGGGAAGCCCGCACACATGAGGTCTACGGGTTCCACCTCGTGCCACCTGATACGGCTGATGTCTCCGAGGTTCGGTGTCCTCGGGTGACGCAGGGATAAGAGCTTGGCTATATGGCGGTCATTGTCGGCTACCCATGCGAGAGTACCGCCAAAGACTTTCTGAATGGCCATATCGAGCCCACCGTAGCCGGTGCAGAGTGAGCCGATTCGTAGTGTGTGATTAGGCTGCTTGGTCATAAGTATCCTCCTTGTCTTTAGTGCTGGTTTTGACGGCTAAATTGACGGCAACGACACCCACCAACCAGCTACGTCGGTAGCTAGTCATGGCCTTGTTTACTTCGGTCGCTCGATCAATCAAAGTGGTGCTGTGCGCCATGGCATGGAAGAGGTCCAGGGTTCGAGTCCCTGTAGCTCCACCAAAGTTAGATGTTGTAAAAGTTGCTCCGAGCAGAGCCACTTGACGGCTAAATTGACGGCTACCACCGTCATCGCTCAGACGATCGCCTTGTGTGCGGTCGTCTTTTTGTTTGGCGGTGAGTGCTGCCTCAAGGACTTCCAGCCATTCACGGCTAGCCTTTGCCGAGCCATGCGTGTACACCCTTTGAGTGGTCGTGGCGTTGGCGTGACCAAGGATAAGTTGCACCTCTTTGATTGGCGCACCAAACTCGGCAAGCAAGGTTGCTACACCGTGGCGAGTGTCGTGCACCCGTATGCGCCGTATCTCGTGCTCATCGCAGACCTTATAGAATGCATGGCGTATCCGTGATGCTTCCATCGGGCCACCTAGTTCGTTGGGGAATGCGAGCCCCGAAACGCGCGCGTCAGTACCCCATGAAGGATTTGCGATCTGTTCTTGCTGTTGCGCGCGTCGATGGATGAGCAGTGAGGAACGGACGAAGTTCAATAACGGGAGCGGGCGTTTGCTTCGCTTTGTCTTTAAAGGCGATAGCTCCAGTGTTCCGCTGTAGCCTCGCTGTATTTGGTGGCGGATGTTGAGCTCGTTATGCTCGAAGTCAAAGTCTCGCCATTGCAGCCCTAGAACCTCGCCTTCACGTAGTCCGTAGAACAGGAGTAGCAGGAAAGCCGGGTAGAGCGGATGCGTTCCGGCTACTTCGAGAAAGCGTCGGGCTTCGTCTATCGTCCAGGGCTCCACCTCTTTTGCCTCTGACGTGGGTAGCTGAGTCAACCGCGCGACGTTGCGTTGTAGGTGCTCTTCACGCATCGCTGATGTGAGAGCCGCACTCAGAACTTTGCGTATGACTATGACGCCTTCAACTGAGTGTTTAGCTAGCTTCTCGTCTAAGAAGCTCTGCACGAGAGGCACCGTCAAAGCAGTCAGTTTGTATTTGCCAAGGCCCGGCTTTAGGTAGAGGCGTGCAGTACCTTCGCATTGAGCATAGGTGGCTGGACGTCGATTATTCTTGACGATCTTCTCAAGCCAGTAGTCCAGGTACTCTTCGAGTCGCCAAGATTTGTCTGCGAGGAGCGCACCGTTTTGCGCGTCAGCTTGTTTCTCTGCGAGTTTCTGCCGTGCCTCGGTTTTTGTATTGCCGTAGACGCGCAGCCGCTTGCGCTGACCGCTGACAGTCTCGAAGTACGCGGCACCCTCCCAACGACCGTCTTTGCGTTGGTAGTACGTGCCTTCGCCGTTCGAGCGGTGCGTCATCGTGCGCCCTCGGCCCGCAGGCTCTCTATGAGGTCACGCACCGCTGACAGGGGTACGAGCCGACGCCGACCAATCTGTATGGTGGCCAGCCGCCGCGTATGGATGAAGTGGGTGTAGAGCGTGGTCTTGTTGACTCGCAACAGCTCTGCCGCTTCGCGAACGGTCAGCAAGCGCGCTGCATCATCCTCGGTTGGTCGAGGAGCCTGCGCACGGAAGTAGACCCGTCGCAGCGTGCCGAGGATGCTCGGCTGTAGTGCTTCTAAAAGCATGGATACCCTCCTTTCGGTTGCTAGGAGGGGTGAGGCGAACATGCCTCACCCCTTGTCCGGTCACGGCTCGCATGGCCAGACAAGGGGTGACGGTGGTGCCGCTACGCGATTGTGGTGCTCCGGTGCTTGCGCAAGATGCGCTTGACGCTGCTCTCAGAGATGCCGTGTCGCTCGGCAAGCTGTTGCTTCGACGTGCCGTCCTCACGGAACGCGCGCACCAGCTCCGCTATGGCTTCGTCGTCCAGGCGGTCAGTGACGCGCCAGGCACTCTCGGGACGAGCGTCAGACTGGACGCTGACACGCTGCGGGATGCCGACCGCTTCGGCTGCTCGTGCCTGACCCAGGTTGCTCGATGCGCTGACCAGCACTTCTAGGAGGTCCGAGCGGTTCGAGTAAGCACGGATAAGGTCCACGCACACAGGAGCCCCGGTCGGTGAAAGCCGACCGGGGCTTCTTGCTGTCTACAGCCGCTTGGCGTAGCAGAGGCTCTCCTCGTGGTGGCGGTAGTAGCCGAACTTCGTGCACGGCGTGTAGCCGCTGGAGGTGTACAGGGCTATGGCCTCCGGCTGCTTGGTGCCCGTCTCCAGGACCATGCGGACGCGGCCGGCCATGCGCGCGTCCTCCTCCAGGGCCGCGAGGATGCGGCGGGCCAGGCCCCGGCCGCGCATCTCCTCGATGACGAACATCCGCTTCAGTTCGGCGTCGCCGTCCTCGTTGCCCTCCTCGTTGCGGTCCTGGCTGCGCCAGCCGCCGGAGGCCACGGGGCGGTCCTGCGCGTCGTACGCGATCAGGTACGCCCCCCGGGGCGGGTCGAAGTCGGCGGCGTCGAGCACGGTGGCGTCACCCCCGTCGCCGTAGCGCACGTGGTACTCGGCCTGGACCTCGTCGTTGAGCTTCAGGGCGTCGGGGTGGTCGAAGCGAACGCGGCGAATATTCATGCTGGGCATCGTACTTCTATGCAGGTGGCGGGGGGTCCTGGATTTTGCGGACCCCGACCAGTGTGCCGGTATCGTGCCGGGGTGCTGACTGTGACCTCGGTGAACGTGAACGGACTGCGGGCCGCCGCGAAGAAGGGCTTCGTGGAGTGGCTGGCCGGGACCACGGCGGACGTCGTCTGCCTGCAGGAGGTGCGTGCCGAGCCGCACCAGCTGCCCGAGCAGGTCCGGCAGCCCGACGGCTGGCACGTCCTGCACGCGCCGGCCGCCGCCAAGGGCCGCGCGGGCGTCTCCCTCTACACGCGCCGCGAGCCCGACCGCGTCCGCGTCGGATTCGGCTCGCCGGAGTTCGACGGCAGCGGCCGCTATGTCGAGGCCGACCTGCCCGGCGTGACCGTCGCCTCCCTCTACCTGCCCTCCGGCGAGGTCGGCACCGAGCGGCAGGACGAGAAGATCCGTTTCATGGGCGAGTTCCTCGCCCACCTGAAGGACCTGCGGGAGCGGGCCGCCGCCGACGGGCGCGAGGTGCTCGTGTGCGGCGACTGGAACATCGCCCACCGGCAGGCCGACCTCAAGAACTGGCGCGGCAACACCAAGAACTCCGGCTTCCTGCCCGAGGAGCGCGGCTGGCTCGACCGCGTCTTCGCCGCCGAGGACGGCGGCTACGTCGACGTCGTCCGCGCCCTCCACCCCGGCGCGGAGGGCCCGTACACCTGGTGGTCGTACCGGGGGCGGGCGTTCGACAACGATTCGGGCTGGCGCATCGACTACCAGGTGGCCACCGCCGGGCTCGCCGGGAAGGCGGTCAAGGGGTACGTCGAGCGTGCGGCCACGCATGCCGAGCGCTGGTCGGACCACGCGCCGGTGACCGTCGTCTACGACCTGTAGCCCACTCCGGCCGCCCCGGTCCCGCTCGCCCGTCCCGGTCCCGCTCGGGCCGTCTAGTCCCGTTTGTTCAGGCGGCGGTCCAGGGCCAGGGAGAGTTCCGCTTCCACGACGCTGCGGGCCAGGGGGCGCAGGCGGCGCAGATCCTCCTCGGGGGCGTGGCGGAGGATCAGGGTGGTGAAGAGGTCGGCCAGGGCGTCGGCGTGCTCGCGGACGCGGGCGCCCGCCGTCAGCACCTCGGCGAGCGGGATGCCCTCGCGGACCAGGGCGGAGGAGACGTCCAGCAGGCGCCGGCTGATGTGGACGATCTCGTCGCCGTCGGTGCCGAGGTAGCCCAGCTCCATGGCGGCGGCGAGGTTCTCGGGGGTGACCTCGCCCTCGAAGCGGGCGGCGAGTTCCTCGGGGGTGAGGCGGACCGGTTCCTCCTCGGTGGGGGTGCCGACGCCGAGCAGGTCGGCGACGTCCCGGCCCTGGTCGAGCGCCTCGGCGAGTTCCGCTATGCCGTTCAGGGTGTGACCGCGCTCCAGCAGGGCGGCGATGGTGCGCAGTCGGGCCAGGTGGTGGTCGTCGTACCAGGCGATGCGGCCCTCGCGGCGGGGTGGCGGGAGCAGCTTGCGCTCGCGGTAGAAGCGCAGGGTGCGCACGGTGATGCCGGCCAGCCGGGCCAGTTCCTCCATGCGGTACTGGCGCGGGCCTTCCTGGGATTCTGCGTCCTCTGCCACGCCCGCAGCCTATGGCGTACCGGGGGTAACTTTCTTTCCCCCGCCCCCTACCGCTCGGTACGGAGCTGCTCTACAGTCCCATTGCGCCAGTAATCACTGGCAGAGTCCTAGGTGATGCGTGGAGGCTCCGGGATGGCCGAGCACGAGCATGTACGGGTGGCGGTGATCGGATCCGGGTTCGGCGGTCTGGGGGCCGCCGTGCGGCTGCGCCGGGAGGGGATCACCGACTTCGTCGTCCTGGAGCGGGCCGACAGCGTCGGCGGCACCTGGCGGGACAACAGCTACCCCGGGTGCGCCTGCGACGTGCCCTCGCACCTGTACTCCTTCTCCTTCGCGCCCAACCCCGACTGGCCGCGCACCTTCTCCGGGCAGCGGCACATCCGCGCCTACCTGGAACACGTCACCGACCTGTTCGGGCTGCGCCCGCACCTCCGCCTGGACTCCGAGGTCAAGCTGATGACCTGGGATGACACCGACCTGCGGTGGAACATCGAGACCACGCGCGGAACGCTGTCGGCCGATGTCGTCATCTCGGCCACCGGGCCGCTGTCCGACCCGAAGATCCCCGAGATCCCGGGCCTGGCGTCGTTCCCGGGCAAGGTGTTCCACTCCGCGCGCTGGGACCACGACTACGACCTGCGCGGCAAACGGGTCGCCATGGTCGGCACCGGCGCCTCCGCGATCCAGATCGTGCCGGCCATCCAGCCGCAGGTCGGCAGGCTCACCCTGTTCCAGCGCACCCCGCCCTGGGTGCTGCCCCGCGTGGACCGCGCGATCAGCGGCGCCGAACGCTGGCTGCACCGGCGGCTGCCCGTCACCGCCCAGGCCCGGCGCGGACTGCTGTGGGGCATCAGGGAACTGCAGGTGCAGGCGTTCACCAAGCGCCCGGACGAACTCGGCCTGGTCGAGCAGCTCGCCAAGCGGAACATGGCCCGGGCCGTGAAGGATCCCGCGCTGCGCGCCAAGCTCACCCCGGACTACCGCATCGGCTGCAAGCGCATCCTGCTGTCCAGCACCTACTACCCGGCGCTGGCCAGGCCGAATGTGGACGTCGTGGCCGGCGGGCTGAGCGAGGTGCGGGGGTCGACCGTGGTGGCGGCCGACGGCACCGAGGCCGAGGTCGACGCGATCATCTTCGGTACGGGCTTCCACGTCACGGACATGCCCATCGCCGAGCGGGTGGTCGGGGCGGAGGGCATCACGCTCGCCGAGTCCTGGAAGAACGGCATGCGGGCGCTGCGCGGCGCCGCGGCGGCCGGGTTCCCGAACTGGATGACGATCATCGGGCCCAACACCGGTCTCGGGAACTCCTCGATGATCCTCATGATCGAGTCGCAGCTGAACTACATGGCCGATTACCTGCGGCAATTGGACGTCCTCGGCGGCGGCGCGGCCCTCGATGCCCGGCCCGCGGCCGTCGAGGACTGGAACCACCGGGTCCAGGAGCGGATGAAGCGCACCGTCTGGAGCACCGGCGGCTGCACCAGCTGGTACCTGGACGCCGGCGGTCGCAACACCACCATCTGGCCGGGCACGACGACGGAGTTCCGGCGCGCGACCCGGCGGGTGGACCTGGCGGAGTACGAGGTGATCCGCCGGCCCGCGGTGGTCCCCGGGCGTACGAGCGGGGCCGTCGCGTGAGCCCCGCCGCCTCCGTCACCAGCGGCCCCTACGCCCCGCCCGTCCCCTCCCGCACCCTCACCGCCGTCTCGGCCGACGGCGCTCGGCTGCACGTCGAGGTGCACGGCCCCGAGCACGCGCCCCCGGTCGTCCTCGCCCACGGCTGGACCTGCTCGACGGCCTTCTGGGCCGCGCAGATCCGGGACCTGGCGACCGACCACCGGGTGATCGCCTACGACCAGAGGGGGCACGGGCGCAGTCCCGCGAGCCCCGCGTGCACGACCCGGGCGCTGGCGGACGACCTGGAGGCGGTGCTCGCCCGGACGCTCGCGCCCGGGGAGAAGACACTGGTCGTCGGCCACTCCATGGGCGGCATGACGGTCATGGCCGCGGCCGGGCGCCCTCGCTTCCAGGAGCACGCGGCAGCCGTCCTGCTGTGCAGCACGGGCAGTTCACGGCTGGTCGCGGAGGCGCGCGTGGTGCCGTTGCGCGCCGGACGGGTGCGTACCTGGATCACCGGGCGGGTCCTCGGCTCCCGCGCTCCGCTCGGGCCGGTCACCCCGGTGGCGAAGAGCATCCTCAAGTACGCGACCATGGGCGCCGGTTCCGCGCCGCACATGGTGGAGGCGTGCGCGCGGATCGTGCACGCGTGCCCGCGCGCCGTGCGCCACGCCTGGTCGGCCGTCCTCTCGGCCCTCGACCTCGACCACGGCGTCCGGGAGTTGAACGTGCCGACCGCGGTGGTGCAGGGCTCGGACGACCGGCTCACGCCCCTGGTGCACGCCCGGGCCCTGGTGGCCGCGCTGCCGCACTGCGTCGGGCTGACCGAGCTGCCCGGCGTCGGCCACATGACCCCGGTCGAAGCACCCGAACCGGTGACCGCCCGGATCCGGGAACTCGTCGGGGCGTACGTGACGGGAGCCGCTCCCGGGCCCGGGTCCGTCCCCGTGCAGAACAGGCAGGGCGGGCAGAGCGTGCCTGCCGAGCAGGCCGAGCAGGCCGAGCAGGCCGAGCAGGCCGAACAGACCGAACCAACCGAACCAACCGGACAGGCCGAACCGGCCGTGCGGGTCGGGCAGATGAAGGAGGGCGCATGAGCAGGGTCAGCCTCGAAGGGCAGGTCGCGGTCGTCACCGGGGCGGCGCGCGGGGTCGGTGAGCTGCTGGCGCGCAAGCTGTCCGCGCGCGGCGTGAAGGTCGCGCTGGTCGGCCTGGAGGAGGAGGCGCTCAAGGAGGTCTCCTCGCGGCTGCACAGCGAGAGCGCCCACTGGTACGCCGACGTCACCGACCACGAGGCGATGAGCCGGGTCGCCGAGGAGGTGAAGGCGCGGTTCGGGAAGGTCGACATCGTGGTCGCCAACGCCGGTGTGGCGACCGGCGGTCCGTTCACCGAGTCCGATCCGCAGGCCTGGCGGCGGGTGATCGAGGTGAACCTGATCGGTTCGGCGGTGACCGCCCGCGCCTTCCTGCCGGTGCTGGTGGAGAGCCGTGGCTATCTGCTCCAGATCGCCTCGCTCGCCGCGATCACACCGGCGCCGATGATGACGGCGTACTGCGCGTCCAAGTCGGGCGTGGAGGCGTACGCGCACAGCCTGCGCGCCGAGGTCGGCCATCAGGGCGTGCGCGTGGGCGTGGCGTACCTGTCCTGGACCGACACCGACATGGTGCGCGGCGCCGACCAGGACGACGTCATGCGGGAGCTGCGGCAACGGCTGACGTGGCCGGCGAACAAGACGTACCCGCTGGGTCCGACGGTGGACCGGCTGGTCGCCGGGATCGAGCGGCGCTCGGCGCATGTGTACGGGCAGTGGTGGCTGCGGGGCATGCAGGGGGTGCGCGGGTACCTGCCCGCACTCATCGGGACGGTCGGACAGCGGGAGATGAGGCGGTTCGCGCCGCGTCTGCAGGGGATGCGCTCGGGGCTCGTCGGCGCAGGTGGGGCGGCTGACGAAGCCGCGCGCACTACGCACAGTAACTGATCGACATGCAGGGCGTGTTCGTCCGTGTGAATCTGGTCGAGGCCCCACCACAGGGGCCGGACTCGCACTCATCACGGGAGTGAACCCACATGGGTATGAAGGACCAGTTCCAGGAGAAGTCGCGCCAGGCCAAGGAGAAGATGGACCAGGGCCGCGAGAAGGCCGGCCAGCGCGCCCAGCAGGGCCGTCAGGGTCAGCCGGGCCGCCCGGGCCAGCAGCCGCCCGAGCGGAGCGGCCAGAACCACCGTGACATCGAGGACACGGAGCAGCAGGTGACGGACCGGTTCGACCAGGACTACGACGCCTAGCCGCTGCGCTCGGCTTTGGCCGGTGTGACGTCGGGCACCCCCTGTTTCAGGGGGTGCCCTGCGTTTCGCGCGGTTCCCGCGGCCCTTCCTGCGCCGACCCCGTGCTCTCACGTCGCCCGTGGGGGCAGGGGCGGGCGGGACCGGTCGGGGGTGTCGCTGAGGTCGGGGGGAGTCGCCGCCGGGTTGGAGTCCAGGAGTTCCAGGGCGAGTTCCACCGCGTCGGCCAGCTGGGCGTGGCGGCCCTCCGCCCAGTCGAGGGGGGTGCGCACGATGTCGAGATCGGGGGCGACGCCGTGGTTCTCCACGGACCAGCCGTAGGCGTCGAACCAGGCCGCGTTCATCGGGACGGTGATGACGGTGCCGTCGCCGAGGCGGTGCCGGCCGGTCATGCCGACGACGCCGCCCCAGGTGCGCTGGCCGACGACCGGGCCGAGCTTCAGCAGCTTGAAGGCCGCCGTGATCATGTCGCCGTCGGACGAGGTCGCCTCGTCGGCCAGGGCCACCACCGGGCCGCGCGGGGCGTTCGAGGTGTACGACACCGGTTGCGCGTTCCGGGTCAGGTCCCAGCCCAGGATCGTCCGGGTCAGCTTCTCGATGACGAGTTCGCTGATGTGTCCGCCCGCGTTGCCGCGCACGTCCACGATCAGCGCGGGCCGGGACACCTCCATGCGCAGGTCGCGGTTGAACTGGGCCCAGCCGGAGCCGCCCATGTCGGGGATGTGCAGGTAGCCGCACCTTCCGCCGCTCAACTCCCGGACGACCTCACGGCGTTTGGCCACCCAGTCCTGGTAGCGCAGCGGGCGCTCGTCGATGAGCGGGACGACGGCCACCCGTCGGGGGCGCCCGCCCCCGTCCCCGCCGGGCAGGAAGGTCAGCTCCACGGTCGTACCGCCCGCGCCGGCGAGCAGGGGGTAGGGACCGGTGACCGGGTCGATCGGGCGGCCGTCGACGTGGGTGAGGACGGCGCCCTCGCGGATGCCCGTGCCGGCCAGTGGTGAGCGGGCCTTGGAGTCGGAGGAGTCGCCGGGCAGGATCCGCTTGACCACCCAGCGGCCGTCGCGCCGGACGAAGTTGGTGCCGAGCAGGCCCTGCCAGCGCTGGTAGTGGGGCGGGCCCTCGTTGCGGCGGGCGGCGGTGACGTAGGCGTGGGAGGTACCCAGTTCGCCGAGGACCTCGCGGAGCAGGTCGGCGAACTCGTCGGGGGACGCGACCCGTTCGACCAGCGGGCGGTACTGGTCGAGGACCGCGTCCCAGTCGATGCCGCACATGCCCGGGTCCCAGAAGTAGGCGCGGATCAGCCGCCCCGCCTCGTCGTACGCCTGGCGCCACTCGGCGCCGGGGTCGGCCTCGTGCAGGATGCGGCGCACGTCGATCCAGACGGTCGAGTCGGCGTCGCCGATCTCGGTCGACGGGACGGCGCGCAGGTCGCCCTCGTCCACGACGACCAGCCGGGTGCCGTCGCCGCTCACCGCGAACCAGTCCAGGTGGTCGACCAGTTCGGCCTTCTTCGCCTTGGTGAGGTTGAAGTACTCCAGGGTGGGGCGGCCGCTGATGTCGGCCGGGTTGGCGAAGGTCTCGCCGAGCGCGCCGGAGATCGGCCAGCGCAGCCAGACCAGGCCGCCGCCGGCGACCGGGTGCAGCGCGGAGTACTTGGAGGCGATGACCGGGAACGGCGTCACCCGGTTCGCCAGGCCCTCCACCTCGACGGTCACCGCGCCGGCCTCGCCGCTCTCCTCGTCCCCCAGCGGGTCGAGCCCGCCGGCGGCCGGGCGGCCCTCGGGGTTGAGGGCGAACGGGGAGGGGGTGGCCGAGGAGAGCGGGACCAGGTAGGGGCGGCAGCCGAGCGGGAAGGACAGGTCGCCGGTGTGCACGTCGTAGACCGGGTCGAAGCCGCGCCAGGAGAGGAAGGCGAGGTAGCGGCCGTCGCGGGTGAAGACGGGGTTCTCGTCCTCGAAGCGGCCGTTGGTCACGTCCACGATCAGCCGGTCCTTGATGCGGGCCAGCTTGATCTGGCGCAGGGTGCGGCCGATGCCCGGGTGGGACCAGGCGAGCCAGGAGCCGTCGGGGGAGAAGGCGAGGTCCCGGACCGGGCCGTTGTCGGACCGGACCAGCTCGGTGACCCTTCCGGGCGCCCCGACGACACCTGCCTCCGCCTCCGTCTCCGCCCGCGTCTCCGCCCCTGTCCCCGTCCCGGCCCCTGCCCCCGTCCCAGCTCCTGCAGCCGTCTCCGCCTCCGTCCCCGTCCCGGCCTCCGTCTCCGTCCCCGTCTCGGCTTCCGTCCCCGTTGCCGCCTCCGCCGCCGTCCCCGTCTCGGCCTTGGCCTCCGCTCCCGCTCCGTCCTCCGTCCCCTCTCCTCCGCCGGCCTCCCCGGTTTCGCCGCCTGCCCGGCTTTCCCCGCCGTTCCCGGCTTCCCGACTGGCCCCGTCGGCCCCGTCGGCGTCGGCCCCGTCGTCCCCGACTTCCCCGACTTCCCCGTCGTCCTCCGTGACGTCGATCAGCAGCAGCCGTCCGTCGTGGGAGGCGACGGCGAGGCGTTCGCCCTGGGGGTCGGCGGCCAGTTCCAGGATCCGGCCCAGGTCGCCGGAGGCCGGGCGGCGGGGGGCGCGGGCGCCGGTGGCGCGGGGGAGGTGGGCGATCTCGACGGCGTCCTCGCCGCCCGCGTCGGTGACGTAGGCGACCTGTCCGGTGGAGCCCAGCATCTCCGGCAGCCGTACCCGGACGCCGGGGGTCTCGGTGATCGTACGGGCGGGGCCGTCGCGGTGGGTCAGCCAGTACAGGCTGCCGCGGACGACGACCGCGCTGGCCCGGCCGGTGTCGTCCACGGAGACGCCGTCGATGTTCTGCGCGGCCGGCACCTGGTGGGGGCGGCGGCCGGTACGCGGACCGGCGGGCCGGACGTCGAGCCGGCGCGCGGTGCCGGCCGGGGAGAAGTCGTCCACCAGCCACAGGTCGCCGGCGCACTGGTAGACCACCCGGTCGCCGTCGCCGGCGGCGTGCCGGGCGTAGAAGGCGTCGTGGTCGGTGTGGCGGCGCAGGTCGGTGCCGTCGTGGGCGCAGGAGTACAGGTTGCCGACGCCCTCGTGGTCGGAGAGGAAGGCGATCCGGCCGGCGACGAACAGGGGGCAGGCGAGGTGGCCCTCCAGGTCGGGCAGGAGGCGCTGCCCGTGCAGCCACAGCCGGCCCGTGGCGCCGCCGCGGTACCGCTTCCAGGAGGCGGGTTCGTGCGGCGGGGTGCCGGTGAGCAGGAGGGTCATGTGTTCGCCGTCGATGTCGGCGACCTGGATGTCGGTGACCGGGCCCCAGGGCAGCCGGCCGCCCGGGTCGCCGTCGGCGGGGACCTTGTAGGCCCAGGTGAAATGGGGGAAGGGCTGGCCGTGGGAGGCGACGGCCAGGATGTCGCCGTCCGGGGTCCAGCCGCGGACCTGGGTGTCGGTGCTGCCCCAGTACGTCAGCTGCCGCTCGGGGCCGCCGCCGACGTCGGTGAGGTGGATCTCGGGGACGAGGCTGTGCCAGGTGGTGTAGGCGATGCGGTGGCCGTCGGGGGCGAAGCGCGGGTGACCGGTCTTGGTGCGGTCGGCGGTGAGCCGCCAGGCGCGGCCGGGGGCGTCGAGGGGAGCCAGCCAGAGGTCGTCCTCGGCGACGAAGCACAGCAGGTCGCCGCTGAGGTGGGGAAAGCGCAGATAGCTCACCTCCCCATGCTTTTCCGGTCAAAGGGCCCCAGCAACTCGTGGCGCCTGCTTACGAGGTCTTCACCTTCGTGACCCACCACACGTACGAAACGGTTTCGTTTCGCATGGCAGCGCGGTATCTTGAGTGGTGTACGAAGAAGGACGAG
>NZ_BNBF01000011.1:179217-186751 GCF_014654935.1 Streptomyces capoamus | reverse complement strand
CCGGAGCGGGAAGGTGACTGGCATGACCGAAGCCACTGCCACGGCGCGGCGCAGCCGGATCACGCCCGAGCGCGAGGCCGAGCTGTACGACGCCGTGCTCGACCTGCTCCGGGAAGTCGGCTACGACGCCCTGACCATGGACGCCGTGGCCGCCCGCACCCGGTCCAGCAAGGCCACGCTCTACCGCCAGTGGGGCGGCAAGGCCGAACTGGTCGCCAAGGCCGTCCGGCACAACAAGCCGGGCCGGGTCGGTGACGTCGACACCGGCTCCCTCAAGGGCGACCTGCACGCGCTCACGATGCGTGCGGACGACTGCGAGATGGAGCAGAGCTCCGCGCTGATGCGGGGCCTGGCCATGGCGGTGCACGGCAACCCGGACCTCCTCAAGGCGTTCCGGGAGCACCTCATCGAGCCGGAGATGGCGGACTTCCGCCGCGTGCTGCAACGCGCGATCGACCGGGGCGAGATCCGTGCGGACAACCCCGCGATCGGGTTCGTGATGCACATGATGATCGGCGGGTTCGCCGCCCGCACCATGATCGACGAGCAGCCGCCGACGCAGGAGTTCCTCCTCTCGTACATCGACGCCGTGGTCCTCCCCGCCCTCGGCGTCCCCGCCTCCTGAACCACCTGGTTCACGCTCTTCCCCAGCAAGCCCACCACCTGACGTCACCGCTCACGTCGTCGGGCTGATCATCCCTGCCCAGCTGAACCCCACGACCTGACCGGGAGTACGCCTCCGTGGCCACGTTCCTCTACAAACTCGGCCGACTCGCCTTCCGGCGACGGCACTTCGTCGCCCTCATATGGGTCGCGCTGCTCACCCTCGCCGGGGTGGGCGCCGCCTCCGCGCCGGCCGCCGGCAACACGTCCTTCTCCATCCCCGGCACGGAGGCGCAAAAGGCCTTCGACCTGCTGGAACAGCGCTTCCCCGGGATGAGCGCCGACGGCGCCACCGCCCGGGTCGTCTTCAAGGCCCCGAAGGGCGAGAAGATGACGGACGCCGTCAACAAGGCGGCCGTCGAGAAGACCGTCAAGGAACTGGGGAGCGGTTCCGAGGTCGCCTCGGTCGCCGACCCCTACACCGGGCACGCCGTCAGCAAGAACGGCACCATCGCCTACGCCTCGGTGAAGTACAAGGTCTCCGGCATGGAGCTGGAGGACTCCTCCCGGGACGCCCTGAAGGCGGCCGCGCAGCACGCGCGGGACGCCGGGCTGACCGTCGAGGTCGGCGGTGACGCGCTGAACGCGACGCCCGAGACCGGCTCCAGCGAGATCATCGGCATCGCGGTCGCCGCGGTCGTCCTGGTCATCACCTTCGGTTCGCTGCTCGCGGCCGGGTTCCCGCTGCTCACCGCCCTCATCGGGGTCGGCATCGGGGTCTCCACGATCAGCGCGCTGGCCAGCGCGCTGGACCTGGGCTCCACCACCTCCACCCTCGCCTCGATGATCGGCCTCGCCGTCGGCATCGACTACGCGCTGTTCATCGTCTCCCGCTACCGCGCCGAACTCGCCGAGGGCCGCGAGCGCGAGCACGCCGCCGGCCGCGCGGTCGGCACGGCGGGCTCGGCGGTGGTGTTCGCCGGCCTCACCGTCGTCATCGCCCTGGTCGGCCTGTCCGTCGTCAACATCCCGATGCTGACGAAGATGGGCATCGCGGCGGCGGGCACGGTCGCCATCGCCGTCCTCATCGCCCTGACCCTGATCCCGGCGCTGCTCGGCTACGCCGGCCGCAGGGTCAAGCCGACCGGCGAGAAGAGCAGGCTGCTCGGCGGCGGCCGTACGCCGAAGAACCCCGGCCGTCCCAACATGGGCACCCGCTGGGCCAGCTTCGTCGTCCGCCGCCCGGTCGCCGTCCTGCTGCTCGGCGTGGTCGGCCTCGGTGCGGCGGCGGTCCCGGCCGCCTCCCTGGAACTCGGTCTGCCCGACGACGGCTCCCAGCCCGTCTCCACCACCCAGCGACGCGCCTACGACCTCCTCTCCGAGGGCTTCGGCCCCGGCTTCAACGGCCCGCTGATGGTCGTCGTCGACGCCAAGGGCAGCGCCGACCCGAAGGCCGCGTTCACCGAGGTCGGCGACGAGATCAAGGGTCTGAAGGACGTCGTCACCGTCACCCCGGCCACGCCCAACAAGGCCGGCGACACCGCGACGATCACCGTCGTCCCCCGGTCCAAGCCGTCCTCGGCGACCACCGAGGACCTGGTGCACGCCATCCGGGACAAGGGCGCGGACATCGCCCGGGACACCGACTCCTCGGTCCTGGTCACCGGCTCGACGGCGATGAACATCGACGTCTCGCAGAAGCTGAACGACGCGCTGCTGCCGTACCTCGCCCTGGTGGTCGGCCTGGCCTTCCTGCTGCTGATCGTGGTCTTCCGCTCGGTGCTGGTCCCGCTGAAGGCGGCCCTCGGCTTCCTGCTGTCGGTGATGGCCGCGCTCGGTGCCGTCGTCGCGGTGTTCCAGTGGGGCTGGCTGTCCGGCCTGATGAACGTCGAGCAGACCGGTCCGGTCATGTCGATGATGCCGATCTTCATGGTGGGCGTCGTCTTCGGTCTGGCGATGGACTACGAGGTGTTCCTGGTGACCCGGATGCGGGAGGCCCACGTCCACGGCGAGAAGCCGAGCCAGGCGGTGGTGACCGGCTTCCGGCACGGTGCCCGGGTCGTCACGGCCGCCGCCGTCATCATGATCGCCGTCTTCTCCGGCTTCATCGGCTCCAGCGAGTCGATGGTCAAGATGATCGGCTTCGGCCTCGCGATCGCCGTCTTCTTCGACGCGTTCATCGTCCGCATGGCGATCGTCCCGGCGGTCCTCGCCCTGCTGGGCAAGCGGGCCTGGTGGCTGCCGAAGTGGCTGGACCGCGCGCTGCCCAACGTCGACGTGGAGGGCGAGGGCCTGCGCGCCCACGCCGGTCCCGGGGGAGAGAAGGAGCTGGTACGCGCCTGACGTACCGCTCCTGACGGCAGAGCCGCCGGTGAGGGTGCCCGTGGGGACGGGGCCGCACCCTCACCGGCTTCCTCCGTCACCGGCGCCGCCCGGCCGCCCGGCCGGAACTCGTTTCGTACACCACGCAGTGACCCGCTAGCGTGCGCCCATGACGACGACCGCGCGCCCCCGCACCGCCGCCGCACCGGAGAGAACGGCACCGGAGGCCGCACCGGAGGCGGCAACGGAAGCCGCGGCGGAGGAGACGGGGGCGGAGGAGACGGGGACGGTGGCCGGCCCGCCGCGCACCGTGTCCCCGGCCGGGCGGCGGTCCGCGTGACGCCCTTGGTCGCGGCGGCCGTGCTGCTCGCCGCCGTCACCCACGCCAGCTGGAACGCCATCGCGCACCGCATCACCGACAAGCTCGTCGGCTTCGCCCTGATCTCCGGCGGCGGGCTGCTGATCGGGCTCGCGATCGCCCCGTTCGCGCCGTTCCCGGCCGGACCGGCCTGGCCGTACCTGCTCGCCTCGGCGGCCGTGCACATCGCCTACTACGCCCTGCTGATGACCTCGTTCCGGCTGGGCGACTTCGGGCAGGCGTATCCCCTCGCCCGTGGCAGCGCCCCGCTCGTCGTCACCCTGCTCGCCGCCGTCTTCGCGCACGAGGTGCCCGGCGCCTGGGCCGGCGCCGGCATCGCCGTGTCCTGCCTGGGTCTGTCCGGCGTCAGCCTGTGGGGGCTGCGCGGCAGGCGGCCCGACTGGGCGGCGACCGGCGCGGCCCTCGCGACCGGTGCGACCATCGCCGTGTACACCGTCGTCGACGGCCTGGGCGTCCGGGCCTCGGGCACGTCCCTCGGCTACATCGCCTGGCTCATGGCCGTCCAGGGCGCGGTCCTGCCCGCCTTCCTGTACGCACGCGCGCGGGCCGGCACCGTACGGCTGCTGCGGCCGTACGCCGCCCTCGGCCTCCTCGGCGCCGCCCTGTCCGTCGCCGCGTACGGCCTGGTGCTGTGGGCCCAGACCCGGGCCGCGCTCGCCCCCGTCGCCGCGCTGCGCGAGTCCTCCATCATCGTCGGCGCGGCCATCGGCGCGCTGTTCTTCAAGGAACGCTTCGGCGCCCCGCGGATCGCGGCGGCTGCCCTGGTGGTCCTGGGCATCGGCCTGATGCTGCGCGCCGGCTAGGACCCGGCGCCGACATGACGGGCCGGGTGGCGAGGCGCACCCTGGAGACAGCGAGTTCTCGGAGGTGGCCGCCATGATGCACACCACTGTCGGATGGCACATCGAGCTGGAGTTCATGGAGGACGGTCAGCACACGCGCGCGGCGGCGCTGGTGCGGCTGCCCGACGGCTCCGAGGTGCGGGCCCACGGCCGCGCCAACCGGCACCGCATCGACTCGAACCAGCCCCGGGTCGGCGAGGAGATCGCGGGCGCCCGCGCCCTGAACGAGCTGGCCATGCAGCTGCTGACGAAGGCCCACGAGGAGATCGACGCGGCGTCCGGACGGACCTCGCACCCGATCCACGTCTGACCGCCGCCCCGGCGCGCGCCGGGGCGCCCGCGGATCAGCCGAGGGCCGCGCGGACCGCCCGCACCAGTGCCTGGGCCCTCGGGTCGGCCGTGACGCTCTGCCGGAAGCCGTTGGTGACGTAGCCGAAGGCGATGCCCGACTCCGGGTCGGCGAAGGCGAGGGCGCCGCCGCGGCCGGGGTGCCCGAAGGAGCCGGGGCAGAGCAGCGGGGACGCGGCGCCGTGCAGCATGTACCCGAGGCCGAACCGGGTGCCCACCACCAGCACCCGGTCCGGTCCGGCGGACCGCTCGGCGCGGGCCAGCTCCACCGTCTCCGGCGTGAACAGCCGGGTGCCGCCGTCCACCTCGCCGATGAGCGAGGCGTAGAAGCGGGCCAGCCCGTCGGCCGTGGCGATGCCGTTGGAGGCGGGCAGGGAGGCGGCGCGGTACGCGGGGTCGTTCTCGTCCGGGAGCGGGGTGATCGCGGCGAAGGCGCGCCGGGTCAGGGAGTCCGGGTCGGCGTAGGCCTCGGCGACCGCGCGCTTGGGGCGGGTCCTCAGGCCGCCCGTGGCCTGAGGGGCGTCCACCGGTCCGACGCGGCCCACGCGCGCGTGCAGGGCCGACGGCAGGCCCAGCCACAGGTCCGCGCCGGCCGGCCCGGCGATCTCGTCCGCGATCCACTCGCCGGCCGGGCGGCCGGTGACCCGGCGCAGCAGTTCACCGGTGAGCCAGCTGTAGGTCTGGGCGTGGTAGCCGTGGTCCGTGCCGGGCTCCCACACCGGGGCCTGGGCGGCGACGGCGGCGGCGCCGAGGTCGGGGTCGAGGGCCTCGGCGGGGGTCAGCGGGCGGTCCAGCACGGGGACGCCCGCGCGGTGCGCGAGCAGGTCCCGTACGCGCGTGTGCTCCTTGCCGGCCGCCTTGTACTCCGGCCAGTACGTGCCGACCGGGGCGTCCAGGTCCAGCTCGCCGCGCTGGTGCAGGAGCAGCAGCGCGGCGGCGGCCACGCCCTTGGTCGCCGAACGCACGATCTGCGCGGTGCCCGGCTGCCAGGGGGCCGTACCGTCGACGTCCGCCGTGCCGGCCCACAGGTCCACGACCCGGTGTCCGTCGCGGTAGACGGCGACGGCCGCGCCGCGCTCGCCGAGCAGCGCGAAGTTCGCGGCGAACGCCTCCTCGACCGGCTCGAAGCCCTCGGCCACAGTGCCGTTCACGTCCACGCCCGCCGTCCCTTCCCAGTGCCTGCGACTGTGGGTGCAACGTGGGGTGTGGTCCTGCGATTCCTCGGTGGGATCAGCCCAGAACAATCGTTACATCGATGTTGCCGCGGGTCGCGTTCGAGTACGGGCACACCTCGTGCGCCGCGTCCACCAGCCGGGCCGCCACCTCGGGGTCCAGGACCGGCAGGGAGACGCTCAGGGCGACGGCGAGGCCGTAGCCGCGGTGCTTGTTGGGGCCGATGCCGACCTTCGCGGCCACGGTGGAGCCGGTCAGGTCGTAGCCCTCGCGGTTGCCGACCAGGATCAGCGCGTTGTGGAAGCAGGAGCTGTACCCGGCCGCGAAGAGCTGCTCCGGGTTGGTGCCGTCGCCGTGGCCGCCCAGCTCGGGAGGCATCGCGACCTTCAGCTGGATCCGGCCGTCCTGGCTGGTGACATGGCCGTCGCGGCCGCCGTGGGCGGTGGCCTCGGCGACGTACATGATCTTCGTCGGACGCGTGTCGGCAGCGGTTGCCTCGGTCATGGCCGGCCTCCCCCGGAACAAGTGGCGCACAATTGCATCGTGCACAAGGTACTGGTCGGTCGGTCGGGGTCGGCCCGAGGGGGTGGTAACCGGGGGTAATCCCGGCTCAGTACCGGTCCGCCGCCGCGGCGGCCCGCTCGGTCAGCCTCCACAGCTCCTCGCGCAGCCGCGCGATCTCCGGCGCGCCGAGCCCCGCCGTCGTGAGGAGCGCGCCGGGCACGCACGCCGCGCGCTCCCTCAGCTCCTCGCCGCGCCCGGTGCACGCCACGAGCACCGAACGCTCGTCGTCCGGCGCGCGCTCCCTGCGTACCAGTCCCGCCCCCTCCAGCCGTTTCAGCAGCGGCGAGACCGTGCCGTAGTCCAGCCGCAGGGCCCGCGCCAGCTCCTTCACGGTGGTCTCGCCGCGCTCCCACAGCACCAGCAGCACCAGGTACTGCGGGTAGGTCACCCCGAGGCCGTCCAGCAGCGGGCGGTAGGCGGCGGTCACGGCGCGCTGCGCCGCGTACAGCGCGAAGCACAGCTGGTCGTCCAGCAGCAGCGAGCCCTCGGCGGCGGCGTCCTCGTTCGTCACGCGCCCATTGTCACGGACTTCGGGTCGAAACCGAACGGCAGCTCCAGCCGGTGCGCCCGCATCAGCTCCTCGTCGGACAGCAGCGCGGCCGTCGGGCCGTCCGCCGCGATCACCCCGTCGCTCAGGATCAGCGAGCGCGGGCACAGTTCCAGGGCGTACGGCAGGTCGTGCGTCACCATGAGGACGGTGACGTCCAGGGAGCGCAGGATGTCGGCCAGCTCACGGCGGGACGCCGGGTCCAGGTTGGACGACGGCTCGTCCAGCACCAGGATCTCCGGCTCCATGGCGAGCACGGTGGCCACCGCGACCCGGCGGCGCTGCCCGAAGGACAGGTGGTGCGGCGGCCGGTCGGCGAAGTCCTGCATCCCGACCCGCTCCAGCGCGGTGCGCACCCGCTCCTCCAGCGCGGCCCCCCGGATCCCGGCGGCGGCCGGCCCGAACGCCACGTCCTCGCGCACGGTCGGCATGAACAGCTGGTCGTCCGGGTCCTGGAAGACGATGCCGACCTTCTGCCGGATCGCGGCCATGTGCCGCTTGCCGACCGGGAGCCCGGCCACGGTCACCGTGCCGGTGCCGCCGCCCAGGATGCCGTTGAGGTGCAGCACCAAGGTCGTCTTGCCGGCGCCGTTGGGCCCCAGCAGGGCGACCCGTTCGCCGCGTGCCACGGAGAAGTCCACGCCGAACAGGGCCTGGTGGCCGTCGGGGTAGGCGAAGGCGAGGCCGGAGACCTCCAGAGAAGCTGTCACAGCATCCATCCCAGCAGACAGACGACGAGGGCGGCACAGGGGAGGG
>NZ_BNBF01000011.1:170507-179174 GCF_014654935.1 Streptomyces capoamus | reverse complement strand
CGAGGGCGTGCGACCACTGCGCGCGGGACGCGGTCACCTCGTCGATGACCGGCATGGAACCGGCGTACCCCCGGCTCACCATGGCCAGGTGCACGCGCTCCCCGCGCTCGTAGGAGCGGATGAACAGCGCGCCGGCGGACTTGGCGAGCACGCCCCAGTGCCGCACGCCCTTCGCCTCGAAGCCGCGCGACTCCCGGGCGATCCGCATCCGGCGCATCTCGTCGGTGATGACGTCGCCGTAGCGGATCATGAAGGACGCGATCTGCACCAGCAGCGGCGGCAGTTTCAGCCGCTGCAGACCCAGCAGCAGTTCGCGCAGCTCGGTGGTGGCGGCCAGCAGTACGGAGGCGGCGACGCCGAGGGTGCCCTTGGCGAGCACGTTCCAGGCGCCCCACAGGCCGTTCACGCTCAGCGACAGCCCCAGGACGTGCACCCGCTCGCCCTCCGCCACGAAGGGCATGAGCACCGCGAACGCGACGAACGGCACCTCGATCAGCAGCCGCCGGAGCAGGAAGCCGGCGGGCACGCGCGCGTGGTACGCGACGGCCGCGAGCAGCACGGCGTACAGCGCGAACGCCCACATCGCCTCGCGCGGGGTCGACACCACGACCACCACGAACAGGAAGACGGCGGCGAGCTTGGTGTGCGGCGGCAGCCCGTGCACGGGCGAGTGCCCGTGCCGGTATAGCCGGTGCGCGTGTCCCGCTCCCACGTCAGACGCCGGTGCTCGCCGGGGAGATGTCGTCGGCGCGCCGCCGGCGCAGGGCCCAGAACACCGCGCTGCCCGCGACGACCGTGACACCGACGCCGATGACCCCGGCGAGCCCGCCGGACAGCCGGGCGTCGGCGATGTCCTTCACTCCGTAGTCGGCGAGCGGGGAGTCGGACGAGGCGTGCTTCTCGGCCTTCTTGTCGATGCCCTTGTCGTGCGCGACCTTCTCCAGGCCGTCGGGGCTGGCCGAGGCGTAGAAGCTGACGAAGCCGGCGAGGACCAGGGAGGTGACGAGCCCGGTGATCCACAGCGTGCGGCGTGAGGTGCGCGCCGCCACCGGCGCCGTGGGCGCGGGCGCGTCCACCAGTTCGCCGTTCACGCGCAGCCGGAGCCGCTGCCGCAGCCCGCGCGCGCCGTGCACCAGGTCCGGGCGGACGGCGATGACGGCGCCGACCGTGAGCGCGGTGATGACCGCCTCGCCGACGCCGATCAGCACGTGCACGCCGATCATCGCGGTGGCGACCTTGCCGATCGAGACGTCGGTGGTGCCGCCGACCGCGTAGATCAGCGTGAAGGCGACCGCGGCGGCCGGCACGGACACCAGCGCGGCGACGAAGGCGGCGACGGTCACCGTGCGCCGCTTGCGGGGCAGCACGGCGAGCAGGCCGCGGAAGACGGCGTAGGAGACGACCGTCGTGACGATCGCCATGTCGGTGATGTTGACGCCGAGCGCGGTCAGCCCGCCGTCGGCGAACAGCACGCCCTGCATGAGCAGCACGACCGACACGCACAGGACGGCCGTACAGGGGCCGACGAGTATCGCGGCCAGGGCTCCGCCCAGCAGGTGGCCGCTGGTGCCGGCCGCGACCGGGAAGTTGAGCATCTGCACGGCGAAGATGAACGCCGCCACCAGTCCGGCCAGCGGGGCCGTGCGCTCGTCGAGTTCGCGGCGGGCACCGCGCAGGCTCACCGCGAGGGCGCCGGCGGCGACCACCCCGGTGACCGCGGAGGTCGGGGCGTCGATGAATCCGTCAGGTACATGCACCAGATGATTTTAGGCCCTTGTTGCGAATGCCTTGCAAGAGAGAGGGCGTCTCGTCTCTCACCGGGGCGTGAACCGGAAAGTGTGCGACTCTTGATGGAAAGCGGATGCACAGCTTTCGCATAGGTCACAGTGCGTGAGAGGGCGGTCCGATGTCTGTAGTCGAACAGTACGCGCGCGCTCATATCGTCACGGACGAGGACGACCCGGGAGCCGTACCCGTCGTGCTCCGGTACGACCCCGACGCCGATCCCCGGTCGGTCCGCGTGGGCCTGCCGGGCCCGCACGAGTGGACCTTCTCCCGCGCACTCCTCGAACGGGGACTGCGGGCGCCCGCCGAGAGCGGCGCCGTCCGGGTGTGGCCCTGCGGGCGGGTCCAGGCCGTGGTCGAGTTCCACACTGACCACGGCGTCGAACTGGTGCAGTTCGAGTCGAAGGCGCTGGTCCGGTTCCTCCTCCGGACGTACTTCGCCGAACCCGTACGCGGCTGATCAGCCCCCGAGCTTCAGCAGCTTCGCCACGATCGGGCCGGCCGTGTCGCCGCCGTGCCCGCCCGCCTGCACCACGCCGGCCGCGGCGAGGTCGCCCCGGTAGGCGGTGAACCAGCCGTTCGGCTTCTTCTGGCCGTCGACCTCCGCCGAGCCGGTCTTCGCGCCGTAGTCCGGGCCGAGGCCCGACATCGCCTCGGCGGCGGTGCCGTACGCGGCCGTGTACCGCATCAGCTCGCGCAGCTGGGACAGCGTCCTGGCCGACAGGGTGCGCGAGGCGGTGGCCAGCGTGCGGTGGTCCACGGACGGGGACACCAGGTACGGCTGGTGGAACCTGCCCGCCTTCACGGTCGCCGCCACCGAGGCCATGTTCAGCGGGTTCATCCGCACCCCGCCCTGCCCGATCAGCGAGGCCGCCATCTGCGCCGCCGACTGCACCGGCACCGAGCCGTCGAAGGTCGGCACGCCGATCGCCCAGTTGTCCATCGACAGCCCGAAGACCTGCTGCGCCTGCCTGGTCAGGTCGTCGTTCCTCAGCTTCTTCGCCTGGCCGATGAACGCGGTGTTGCAGGACCGGGCGAAGCTCGCCTTGAAAGTGCCGCCCTTGATCTCGAAGTCGTCGTCGTTGTGGAACTTCCAGCCGCCGTAGGTGACCGTCTTCGGACACGGGTGCTTCTTGTCCGCCGACGCCAGACCCTTGTCGATCAGCAGCGAGGAGGTGATGACCTTCATCGTGGAACCGGGCGCCAGCGAGCCCTGGAAGGCGGTGTTGAAGCCGTGCCCGCTGTTGGCGACCGCGAGGATCTCCCCGGTCGAGGGCCGCAGCGCGACCACCGAGGCCCGCGGGCGCTTCGCCACCTGCTGCTCGGCGGCGGCCTGGAGGCCGGGGCTGAGCGTGGTCCTGACGGTGCCCGGCGTGCCCTCGCTCAGCTCCACCAGCGTCTTGTCGGAGAGCTTGGCGGCCTTGGCGGCCTTGCCGCGCACCACGCGCAGCTCGACGCCCGCCGTGCCGCCCGCCTTCTTGCCGTACTTCTCCCGCAGCCCGTCCAGCACCGTGCCCAGCGACGGGTACGCGGCGGCCGTGATCTCGCCGCCGTCCCGGTCCAGCGCCCTGACCGGCGGGGTGCCGGACGCGCCGGTCACGAGGGTGTCGCCGTCCCTGAGGTCGGGATGGACGACGGCGGAGTGCCAGTCGACCAGCGGTCTGCCGTCGCTCGCGCGGCGCACCACGGTGAGCGAACTGGTGTAGGACAGCGGCTTGCCGAGCTTGCGGTACGCCACCGTCGCCTGGACCTTGAACGGCACCTCGGCGCCCTTCGCGGGGCCCGGGGTGAGCCTGACGTCCTTCAGGTGGGCGTCTGCGGTGTAGCCGGTGAGCAGCTTGCGGGCGGCGGACGGGTCGTCGGTGGCGGCGGCCGCCGCGCCGACCCTGCCCTGCTGCCAGGCGGTGAGGAAACGGGCGGAGGCCGCGCGGACCTCGGCCGCGGTGGGCGGGCCGGACGGGACGGGCTTGTGGTCGGCCGTGGCACCGGTCCGCTCGTCGGCCGCGGCCCCGCCGTACAGCGCGTAGACGCCGAACCCGGCACCGCCGACCACGACGGCGATCATTCCGCCGAGTACGGCGGGCCGGGTCTTGCGCCGCTCGGCGACGCGCCTTCTCTTGCCCACAGCCTCAGTTCCTCCGCACCTTTCCCCAGGGTCCCCGTAAGCCCCTCACACTCCCCAACGACGGCATTCACCTTAAAGTCCCCGCCTCCACGGGTGATCTCAGCCCGCGTTCCGTAGCACGCTTGCGACAATCGGCCCGGCCGCGTCGATGCCGTGTCCGCCGTCCTGGACCATCGCGGCCGCCGCCACATCGCCCCGGTAACCGGTGAACCAACTGTCCGACCGGGCCTCGCCGTCGACCTCGGCCGACCCGGTCTTGGCGCCGACGTCGCCGCCCAGCCCGGCCATCACGCCGGCCGCGGTGCCGCTGCGCGCGGTGCGGTTCAGCAGGGCGCGCAGCTGCGCGGCCGTGCCGGGCGGCAGACCACGCGCGCGTGCCGGTTCGCGGCCGTCCAGCTTCAGCGGCACGAGCAGGGGCTGGCGGAAGGTGCCGGTCTTCGCGGTCGCCGTCACGGAGGCCATGTTCAGCGGGCTCATCTGGACCTGGCCCTGGCCGATCAGGTTCGCGGCGGTGTCCGGGCCGCCGGACGCGGGCACCCGGCCGTCGAACGTCGGCACGCCGACCTGCCAGTTGTTACGCCCGAGCCCGAAGCGCTCCTCGGCCTCCCGGGTGAGGGAGTCGACCTTCACCTCGTCCGCGAACTTCACGAACGCCGTGTTGCAGGAGCGGGCGAAGCTGTCGGCGAGGGTGGCGTGCTCGTTCGGCGCCAGGCCCTTGAGGTTCTGGAAGGTCTGGCTCTGCCAGACGGCCGACGGCGGGCAGGGTGCCGGTCCGTTCGCCGTGGTCAGGCCGTTGTCGATGAGGGTCGCCGCGCTGATGATCTTCATGGTGGAGCCGGGGGCGCGTTCGCCGAGGAGGGCCGCGTCGAAGCCGTCGATGCGGTTGTTGGCGATGGCCAGGATCTCGCCGGTGCTCGGCTTGACGGCCACGACGGAGGAATCGGGGTACTTCTCCACGGCCTTCTCGGCCGCCGCCTGGGCGCTCGCGCTGAGCGTCGTGGGGAGCTTCCCGGGCCTGCCCTTGGCGAGGGTCAGCAGCGGGGTGTCGGCGGCCTGGCCGCCGTCGGCGGCGCCCTGGTGGCGGATCGCCAGTTCCACGCCGGGCCGGCCGCCGGTCTTGTCGCCGTACCGCTTGCGCAGTTCGTCCAGGACCGGGCCGAGGGACGGGTACCTCCCCCGGGTGAGGACCTTGCCGTCGCGGTCCACGGCCTCGATCTCCGGGGCGGCCGACGCGCCGGTGGTGAGCGTGTCGCCCTTGCGCAGGCGCGGGTGGACGACGGAGGGCTGCCAGTCGACCAGCGCGCGGTGGGAGGTCTCGCCCCGGACGACGGTCAGCGTGCTGCGGTACGACAGCGGGCGGGACCTCCCGCCGTACGACACCGTCGCCCGCACGGTGAACGGCACGGTGTCGCCGGTGGCCGGGCCGGGCGTGATGCGCACCTTCCCGATGTGCGCGTCGCCGGAGTAGGCCGCCAGCACCTGCCGGGCCCCGTCGGGGAAGTTGGTGTACGAAGCCGCTCGCGGCGCGTCGCCCTTCTGCCAGGCGGCGAAGAAGGCCTCGGTCGCCTCCTTCACCTCGGAACTGCTGGGCGGCCCGGTCCGCGCGGGCGCCGCGTCACCCGTGCCGCCGCCGCTCAGCGCGGACGCGACGTTGTAGAGCCCGTAACCGGCCCCGCCCAGCAGCGTGACGCACACACCGCCTATGACGCCCGCTTTGACGCCCTTGCGCATGGCGCGGATCCCCCTCTGTCTCCGACTTGTTGAACACGTTCAAAACAGGTGTCCTGGAGCACTGTAAGCGGTTACGCGCCTTGTTGGTGACCGGAGTTGCCGATTGTTGCCCGAAAGGAGACGTTGCCGGCCCGAGAGTGACCGGCCTCGGCTATGTGGTCTCGGCGTTCTCCGCCCCGTCCCCGGCTGCACGCGAGATCATGGCTGGCGCTCCACGTCACGAGCATCAGGGGATCGGGGGTCCACGGTGACCGACACCGCGCAACGCATCTTCGTCAGCTACGCAGGCCCGGACCGGGCCTGGGCGGAGTGGGCCGGCTGGCAGCTCCAACAGGCCGGGCACCAGGTCGAACTGGACCGGTGGCACTGGCGCACCGGAGAGGACTTCGTCCAGAAGATGAACGGCGCTCTCGACCGGGCAGACGCCGTGGTGGCCCTGTTCTCCCGGCACTACTTCGCCCCCAGACGATGGACCCGGGAGGAGTGGTCGGCCACCGTGGCCCTGAGAGGACGCCTCGTTCCGGTGGCGATCGAGCTTCTGGCCGACGACGACATCCCCGCCCTCCTGGCCGGGGTGCTGCGCACGGACATCCACGGACTGGACGAGACCGCCGCCACCGCCGCCCTGCTCGAAGCCGTCCACGGCCCGGTCGCCCCGACCGGCCCGGTCGCCTTCCCGGGTGCCGCCTTCCCGGGTGCCGCCCTCCCCGGTGCCGCCGTCCCCGGTGCCGCCTCCGCCGGCACGCCGACGGGACCTGACGCACAGCGTCCACGGCTGCCCAGCAGCGTCGGGCTGCCCGAGGTGTGGAACGTCCGCCGCCGCAACCCCGACTTCTCCGGCCGCGAGACGGTCATGGGCCAGCTTCGGACCGGTCTGCTCAGCGGACACCAAGCAGTGGTCCAGGCGCTCCACGGCATGGGCGGCATCGGAAAGACCCAGATCGCCCTGGAGTACGCTCACCGGTTCGCCAGCCAGTACGACCTCGTGTGGTGGGTCGACGCCGAACAGGCCGACCAGTTGCCCGTCCGCTACACCGAACTCGCCGACCGCCTCGGCATCGCCAAATCCGACGCCGGCTCCGAACCGAACGCCCGTGCTCTTCTCCAGCATCTGCGGACGCGGCACCGCTGGCTCCTCATCCTCGACAACGCCGAACACCCCGACCAGATCGAGCCCTGGGTTCCCGAGGGACCGGGCCACGTCCTGATCACCTCACGCAGCCCCGACTGGCACGGGATCGCTCACCAATGCGACCTGGACGTGTTCACCCGCACCGACTCCGTGGCCTACCTCAAGAGCCGCATCCCGGGAATGACCGCCGAACACGCCGATCTCCTGGCGCAGGATCTCGGCGACCTGCCCCTCGCACTCGCCCAGGCCGCGGGAGTCCTGCTCAGCGGCATGACCCTGGACCGCTACCGCCAACTCCTCACCACCGACACCGCACGCCTGCTGCAGGAGAGCGACGTGCGCGACTATCCCGCGCCGCTGGCCGCGACGGTCAACATCGCCGTCACCCGCCTCGTGGACGACGGCCACCCCGATGCCGCCGCCCTGCTCCGTCTCGGCGCGTTCCTCGGCCCCGAACCCATCCCCACCGCCTGGTTGGAGACGGCCCGCTCCGGCCTGACCACCGTTCCCGGCGACCCGGACGACCCGATGTGGCTGCGCAACTCCCTCCAGCCCCTCGGCCGCTTCGGACTGGCGCGCACCGACTTCGACGCCTTCCAGATCCACCGGCTGACCCAGGCCATCCTCCGCACGCAGACCAGCCCCGACCAGGTACCGGCGATCCGCGACGACGTCACGGCCGTCCTCGCGGCAGTGGACCCGGGCGACCCGCAGTCTCCGGCCGACTGGCCGGCGTGGGCCTCACTCACCGGCCACCTCACCGCCCCCCACGTCACCACCGCGATCGCCAACCGGCCTGCGCTGCGCCCCGTCCTGACGAAAGCGGCTCACTTCCTGATCCGCAGCGGCCTGCCACGCGCCGCCCGTGACCTCAGTGCAGCGCTGCATGAGGCATGGAGCACCGATATGGGGCCGGACCACCCCGACACACTCACCTGCGCACAGTTCCTGGGGCACGCGACCGCCGGACTTGGTGACTACGCCAAGGGACAGGTCGTCATTGAGGACACCCTCGTCCGTCGTCGGTGTGTCCTGGGTGAGGACCATCCCGACACCCTCCAATCGGCGAACGACGCGTTCACCAACCTGTCCAACCTGGGGGAGTACGCGGAGGCCCGCCGCATGGCGGAGGACACCCTTGTGCGTCGTCGCCGTGTGCTGGGTGAGGATCATCCCGACACCCTCAGTTCCGCGGGGAACCTAGCCACCATCCTGAGCGGCTTGGGGGAGTATGCGGAGGCCCGCCGCATGGCGGAGGACACCCTTGTCCGTCGTCGTCGTGTTCTGGGTGAGGACCATCCCGACACCCTCGCTTCCGCCAACAACCTCGCCAGCGCCTTGCATACCCTGGGGGAGTATGCGGAGGCCCGCCGCATGAAGGAGGACGTTCTTGCGCGTCGTCGCCGTGTGCTGGGTGAGGATCATCCCGACACCCTCAGTGCCGCCGGCAACCTCGCCAGCACCCTGAGCAGCTTGGGGGAATACGCGAAGGCCCGGCGCATGCAGGAGGACGTTCTCGCGCGGCATCACCGTGTCCTGGGTGAGGACCATCCCGACACCCTCAGTTCCGCCAACAACCTCGCCGGCACCCTGTACGACTTGGGGAAGTGCGCGGAGGCCCGTCCCATGCAGGAGGACGTCCTCGCGCGTCGACGCCGTGTTCTGGGTGAGGATCATCCCGACACCCTCGGTTCCGCCAACAACCTCGCCGGCACCTTGCATGCCTTGGGCGAGTATGCGGAAGCCCGTCGCATGCAGGAGGACGTCCTCGCGCGTAGTCGCCGTGTTCTGGGCGAGGGCCATCCCGACACCCTCGGGTTCGCCAGCAACCTCGCCGGTACCCTGCATGCTCTCAGTCGGTACCCGGAGGCGGTCGCACTGCTGAAGGACGCAC
>NZ_BNBF01000011.1:168780-170465 GCF_014654935.1 Streptomyces capoamus | reverse complement strand
GGGCCGGTTACGTACGCCTCTTCGGTGCGAAGCACCCTAGGACCGAGCGGGTCATCCGGATGCTCGCCGCCGCACTGACCGCGATGGGAAAGACACACGAGGCGCAGCAGCTGACCGGCCGAAAGGCGAACAAGGGCAAACGCCGCTTCGGCCGCAAACGCCGTTGACGCACTGTGGTCCGCGCCCCCGGCGCACGGTCGGCTACACCCAGGTGTCCAGCCACATCCGCGACCGCCAGCTGTCGATGGGGATCGCCTGGCCCGTGAACAGGGGCCAGAAGTAGATGAAGTTCCAGGCGATCAGCAGGACCAGGACGCCCGCCGTCGAGGCGCCGATCAGGCGGCGGGTGTCGGTGGAGCCCGGTGGGCCGATGATCGCGCCGATCAGCATCGCCACCGCCAGGCACAGGAACGGCAGGAAGACCACCGCGTAGAAGAGGAAGATCGTCCGTTCCTGGTAGAGGAACCAGGGCAGGTAACCCGCCGCGATGCCGCAGGCGATGGCGCCGGCCCGCCAGTCGCGGCGGAAGGCCCAGCGCCACAGGACGTACAGGATCGCGAAGCAGGCCGCCCACCACAGCAGCGGCGTGCCGATCGCCAGCACCTCCCGGGCGCACTTCTGGCCCGCGTCCGCCGGGCAGCCGTCGGCGCCGGGGGAGGGGGACTCGTAGAAGTACGACACCGGGCGGCCCAGCACGATCCAGCTCCACGGGTTGGACTGGTACGTGTGCGGCTGGTCGAGGTGGACGTGGAACTTGTACACCTCGTGCTCGTAGTGCCACAGGCTGCGCAGCCAGTCCGGCAGGAACGTCCAGCTGCCGCCCTTGCCGTCGGTGGCCGCCCAGTTGCGGTAGTAGCCGCCCCGGCCGTTGGCCGGGGAGAGGATCCAGCCGGTCCAGGAGGCCAGGTAGACCACCACTGCCACCGGGACCGTCGCCACGAAGGCGAGCCCGGTGTCGTACTTGAGGGCCGCGGCGTACGGGTGCCGGGCGCCGGCCACCTTGCGCGTGCCGACGTCCCACAGGACCGTCATCACGCAGAACGCGGCCAGCACGTACAGGCCGTTCCACTTCGTGCCCACGGCCAGCCCCAGCATCACCCCGGCGGTCCAGCGCCACGGGCGCCGGCCGAACCGGAAGCCGTCCGCGACCCGCGCGTCCGGCCGGACCCCCCCGTCCGCCGTGACCGGCAGGGCGGCGGCCAGTCTCTCCCGCGCCCGGTCCCGGTCCACGACCAGACAGCCGAACGCGGCCACCACGAAGAACATCAGCACGCCGTCGAGCAGCGAGGTCCGGCTCATCACGAAGTGCAGGCCGTCCACCGCCATCAGCGCGCCCGCCAGGCAGCCCAGGAACGTCGAGCGGAACATCCGGCGGCCGATCCGGCACAGCAGCAGCACGCTCAGCGTGCCGAGCAGCGCCGTCATGAACCGCCAGCCGAACGGGTCGAACCCGAAGATCAGCTCGCCGAGCCCGATGACGTACTTCCCGACCGGCGGGTGCACCACGTACGCCGGGTCCGTCGGGACCGCCAGCCGGCCGCCCTGCTGGAGCACCAGCTCGTTGGCGTTCTTGCCGTACTGGTCCCAGCTGGCCTCGAAACCGCGGTGGACGATCGCCCACGCGTCCTTGGCGTAGTACGTCTCGTCGAATATCACCGCGCGCGGGCTGCCCAGGTGCCAGAACC
>NZ_BNBF01000011.1:161888-168740 GCF_014654935.1 Streptomyces capoamus | reverse complement strand
GCATGACGCCCGCCATCAGCGTCACCAGCAGCGGCCCGCCCCAGCCCGACCAGCGGGTGAGCCGCTCGGCGAGGTGCGGCGGCACGCCGAGCACCCGCCACAGCCGGGGGCTCGGCTCGGCGTACGGCGGCACCAGCCGGTCGCGGACGTCGCCCGAGGGCGCGTCCGCGGCCGGCGTGTACCCGAATCGGCGCAGCCGCTGCTGCCACGACGGCCGCTGGTCGTGCGGTGCCTGCCCCTGCCGGAGGTCCATGGAGGACGCGGTACTGGTCACCGCGCCATCGTAGGGAACCGGCCTGTGCGAGTCCCGTGCATGCGCGGTACCGGTCCGGACACGGTCCCTCCCCACGGTCCGGTTCTCCTTCCGTCACCCCCGTTGCGCGGGCCCCCGGAACCGGCCCCGGGACTCCTGGGAGGATGGGGGCGTGACTGGAACCCTTGTCCTGGCAGGTACCCCCATCGGCGACATCGCGGACGCGCCGCCCCGGCTCGCCGAGGAGCTGGCCGGCGCCGACGTCGTCGCCGCCGAGGACACCCGGCGGCTGCGCCGGCTCACCCAGGCCCTCGGCGTCACCCCCAAGGGCCGCGTGCTGTCGTACTTCGAGGGCAACGAGTCCGCCCGGACCCCCGAACTGGTCCAGGAGCTGCTCGGCGGCGCGCGCGTGCTGCTGGTGACCGACGCCGGGATGCCGTCGGTCTCCGACCCGGGCTACCGGCTGGTCGCGGCGGCCGTCGAGCAGGACATCCGGGTCACCGCCGTGCCCGGGCCGTCCGCCGTGCTCACCGCGCTCGCCCTGTCCGGGCTGCCCGTCGACCGGTTCTGCTTCGAGGGCTTCCTGCCCCGCAAGGCCGGCGAGCGGCTGTCCCGGCTGCGCGAGGTCGAGGGCGAGCGGCGCACCCTGGTCTACTTCGAGGCCCCGCACCGGCTCGACGACACCCTCGCCGCGATGGCCGAGGTCTTCGGCGCGGACCGGCGGGCCGCCGTCTGCCGCGAGCTGACCAAGACGTACGAGGAGGTGCGGCGCGGTCCGCTCGCCGAGCTGGCCCGGTGGGCCGCCGAGGGCGTGCGCGGGGAGATCACCGTCGTGGTCGAGGGCGCGCCCGAGCCCGGGCCGGAGGAACTGGACGCCGCGGAACTGGTCCGCCGGGTACGCGTGCGCGAGGAGGCCGGCGAGCGCCGCAAGGAGGCCATCGCGGCCGTGGCGGCGGAGGCCGGACTGCCGAAAAGGGTCGTCTTCGACGCCGTGGTCGCCGCCAAGAAGGCCGACCCCCGATAGGGGCGCATACGGCCTCTGAGCAGGGCTCTTCTCGGGTGAGCGCGCGCCCCATGGGCGGGCAAAGGGCCGGCGTCGATGGCAAAGCCCAGACGTCTCGTTCGCGACCCTTCGGCAAGCGATGCCCAAATCGCCTCCAACACTCGACAGGCCTGATGCGCTTCCCCCGGCCGAGGCGTCCACTGGTCGGAGGGACGCACCCGTCCATCAGGGACGCACCCGTGCATCAGGGAGCTGGCATGAGTGACACAGCAGGGCAGACCGGTCTCCGCGGTACGGCCACGGCCGTCGTTCACGAGTCCTATTCGTTCGCCTGCATGCGCTGCGGGCACGGCTGGGAGCAGTCGTACGAGATAGAGCACCACACCGACGTCCAGGGCAGGGAGTTCGTGCTGTACGTGGCCGACGGCGAGGTCGTGCCGTCGCCGCTCAGCCGGCCGTGCTGCCACAACTGCGACGGCCACGTCGTGCGGATCATGCGCGCGGGCCAGGTCTCCTCCGTGCGCGGCGCGGCCGGGCGGCGGCAGCACCCCGCACCGCCGGCGGGCCCGGCCGAGGCGCCGCGGGTGCCGGCTCCGGCCGGGGAGCCGCACCACTGGCACCTGTCCGACCTGCTGCACCCCTTCCAGCGCAGGGCGAGCTAGGGCGGATCACCGGCCGCCCGGGGCATGCCCCTTTCGTAGGATCGGGGCATGCCTTCGAACGCCGGCCACAGCCCGAGAGACGACGACAAACTGGCGGCCCCGCCGCTCCCGGCACCGCTGCAGGTGCCCGTCGCCGACTCCCACACCCACCTCGACATGCAGTCCGGCACGGTCGAGGAGGCCCTGGCGAAGGCGGCCTCGGTGGGCGTCACGACCGTCGTCCAGGTCGGCTGCGACATCAAGGGCTCGCAGTGGGCCGCCGAGACCGCCGCCGCCCACGCGGACGTGCACGCCGCCGTCGCCCTCCACCCCAACGAGGCGCCGCGCATCGTGCACGGGGACCCCGACGGATGGTCCCGGCAGGGCGCCCGCCCGGCGGGCGGCGACGCGGCCCTGGACGAGGCCCTCGCCGAGATCGACCGGCTCGCCGCGCTGCCGCAGGTCAAGGGCGTCGGCGAGACCGGCCTCGACTACTTCCGCACCGGCCCCGAGGGCAAGGCGGCCCAGGAGCGCTCCTTCCGCGCCCACATCGAGATCGCCAAGCGGCACGGCAAGGCACTCGTCATCCACGACCGCGACGCCCATGCCGACGTCCTGCGGATCCTGAAGGAGGAGGGCGCACCCGAGCGCACCGTCTTCCACTGCTACTCCGGTGACGCCGAGATGGCCGGCATCTGCGCCCGCGAGGGCTACTTCATGTCCTTCGCCGGGAACGTCACCTTCAAGAACGCCCAGAACCTGCGCGACGCCCTCGCCGTCGCCCCGCCGGACCTGGTCCTCGTGGAGACCGACGCGCCCTTCCTGACCCCCGCGCCCTACCGCGGACGGCCCAACGCCCCGTACCTGGTGCCGGTCACGGTCCGCGCGATGGCCGCCGTGCGCGGTGTCGACGAGGACGTGCTGGCGACGGCCCTGGCCGCGAACACCGCCCGCGCCTTCGATTACTGAGCGCCCGTTCGCGGCGCAACAGTGCGTAGCCGAGTCGCTTTGGAGAGTGACCGGCGCTCCGCTAGGTTCTGGGGGCCCGAACCGGACCCCTCTGGCCCCCTGGAGCGTGTCGGCGTGAGCACGTCGCAGTACGAGACGTACGGCCCCTACGGCCGTGACGCCTCCGTCCACACCGCGGAGACCCTGCCGTACGGCCTGTACCAGGACACCTACCGGCCCGGCTACGAGGCGGAGACCTCCTTCGTCCCGGAACCGGTGCCGGTGCCGGTGCCGGAACCGGTGGCTCCGCCGCCGCTGCCGCGGCAGACGCCCCCCGCGCCCGGGACGGTGTCGCCCGAGCCGGCGCCGCCCCGCACACCCGCGCCCGGAGGGCGGGCCGCGCGCCGGCGCAGGGCGCGCTCCGCCGAGCGCCCGGAGTCCGCCGTACGCCGTCTGCTGCCGCAGGCCCTGGTCGTGGCCTTCCTGGCCGGCGGCACCACCGCCTTCGTCGCCCAGGACAAGGCGGTCGAGCTGAGCGTCGACGGCAGACAGCGCACCCTGCACACCTTCGCCGACGACGTGAGCGAGCTGCTCGCCGAGCAGGGCGTGCGCGTGGGGGCGCACGACGTGATCGCACCCGCCCGGGACGCGACGCTCACCAGCGGCGACGAGGTCGCCGTGCGGTACGGCCGCCCCCTCCGGCTCACCCTCGACGGCCGGCCGCGCGAGGTGTGGACGACGGCACACACGGTGGCGGGCGCGCTGGACCAGCTCGGGGTGCGGGCGGAGGGCGCCTACCTCTCCACCTCGCGCTCCCGGTCCATCGGACGCGCCGGGCTCGCTCTCGACGTGCGCACCGAGCGCGCGGTCACGATCCTCGCCGACGGCCGCACCCGTACCGTCCGCACCAACGCGGCCACCGTCCGCGAGGCCATCGAGGAGGCCGGCATCACCCTGCGCGGCCAGGACACCACCTCCGTCCCGCTCGACAGCTTCCCGCGCGACGGGCAGACGGTCACCGTGCTCCGGGTGACCGGCGGCCGGGAGGTCCGCGAGGAGCAGATCCCGTTCCAGGTCCGGCGGACCGAGGACCCGTCGCTGCTCAAGGGCACCGAAGTCGTCGACCAGGCGGGCCGGCCCGGGCTGCGGCGCACCACCTACCTGCTGCGCAGCGTCAACGGCGTCCGGCAGAAGCCGCGCCTGCTACGGACCGAGGTGGTGCGCGCGCCCCGCACGCAGGTGGTGAGGGTCGGCACCAAACCGCGGCCCGTCGCCGTGGCCGGCGCCGAGGGCCTGAACTGGCAGGCGCTCGCCGCCTGCGAGTCCGGCGGGCGTCCGCACGCGGTCGACGCCTCCGGCACGTACGGGGGCCTCTACCAGTTCGACAACCGCACGTGGCACGCCCTCGGCGGCAAGGGCCGCCCCCAGGACGCCTCCGCGGAGGAGCAGACCTACCGCGCGAAGAAGCTGTACGTCCGCCAGGGAACGGCTCCCTGGCCGCACTGCGGGAGCCGCCTGCACAAGTGACCTCCGGCGGGCCGACAGCCACGGCCGGGCTGGCCGACGTCGCCCACGGCCGGGCGGGGCGCGGCCACGGTCGGCGGGGCCGGCCCGCGAGAATCCCCGCTGTCGGTCCCGGGCCTGGGACGGCAGCGACGGCAGGCCGGCTCTGCGCCCCCCGGCGGGCGCCTGGCAACCCGGCCCCCGCCGCCCCCGTACCCTTGTCCCCGTGAGCAGCCCCACCCCCGACGCCCTCCTCGGTCCGGCCGACGTCCGCGAACTCGCGGCAGCGCTCGGTGTCCGTCCCACGAAGCAGCGCGGCCAGAACTTCGTGATCGACGCCAACACGGTCCGCCGTATCGTCCGCACCGCCGACGTCCGTCCCGACGACGTGGTGGTGGAGGTCGGCCCGGGACTCGGTTCGCTCACCCTCGCGCTGCTGGAGGCCGCCGACCGGGTCACGGCCGTCGAGATCGACGACGTCCTGGCCGGCGCGCTGCCCGCGACCGTCACCGCCCGCATGCCCGAGCGCGCCGACCGGTTCGCGCTGGTGCACTCCGACGCCATGCACGTCACGGAGCTGCCCGGCCCCGCCCCGACGGCCCTGGTGGCGAACCTGCCGTACAACGTCGCCGTCCCCGTGCTGCTGCACATGCTCGACACCTTTCCGAGCATCGAGCGCACCCTCGTCATGGTGCAGTCCGAGGTCGCCGACCGGCTCGCGGCCGGGCCCGGCAACAAGGTCTACGGCGTGCCGTCCGTGAAGGCCAACTGGTACGCCGAGGTCAAGCGGGCCGGGGCCATCGGCCGCAACGTCTTCTGGCCCGCGCCGAACGTCGACAGCGGCCTGGTGTCCCTGGTGCGGCGGACCGAGCCGGTCAAGACGACCGCCACCAAGCGTGAGGTGTTCGCCGTCGTCGACGCGGCCTTCGCGCAGCGCCGCAAGACCCTGCGGGCCGCGCTGGCCGGCTGGGCCGGATCGGCCGCCGCCGCCGAGGCCGCCCTGGTCGCGGCCGGGGTCTCGCCGCAGGCACGCGGGGAGTCGCTGACCGTGGAGGAGTTCGCGCGGATCGCCGAGCACAAGGGGGCGGGCGCGTGAGCGTCACGGTCCGGGTCCCGGCCAAGGTCAACGTCCAGCTCGCGGTCGGCGCCGCCCGCCCCGACGGTTTCCACGACCTCGCCAACGTCTTCCTCGCCGTCGGCCTGTACGACGAGGTCACGGTGACCCCCGCGGACGGACTCCGGATCACCTGCGAGGGCCCGGACGCCGCCCAGGTCCCCCTGGACCGCACCAACCTGGCCGCGCGCGCCGCGATCGCGCTCGCCGAGCGCCGGGGCATCGAGCCGGACGTCCACGTCCACATCGCCAAGGACATCCCGGTCGCCGGCGGCATGGCGGGCGGCAGCGCGGACGGCGCGGGGGCGCTGCTCGCCTGCGACCGGCTGTGGGGCACGGGTGCCTCCCGCGCGGAGCTGCTCGCGATCTGCGCCGAGCTGGGCAGTGACGTGCCGTTCAGCCTGGTCGGCGGGGCGGCGCTGGGGGTGGGCCGTGGGGAGCGGCTGACCGCGCTGGAGGTCGGCGGCACCTTCCACTGGGTGTTCGCGATGGCGGACCGGGGCCTGTCGACGCCGGCGGTGTTCCGCGAGTTCGACCGGCTGGCCGAGGGACGGCGGATCCCGGAGCCGGTGGCTTCGGCGGAGCTGGTGGCGGCGCTGGCGAAGGGGGACGCCGAGGCGCTGGCCGCGGCCGTCTCCAACGACCTCCAGCCGGCCGCGCTGTCCCTCTTCCCCGAGCTGGCGGACACGCTGGCGGCGGGACGCGGGGCGGGTGCGCTGGCCGCGCTGGTCTCGGGATCCGGTCCCACGACCGCCTTCCTCACGCGGGACGCGGAGTCGGCGGAGAAGGTGGCCGGGGCCCTGCGGGCGTCGGGGACGTGTAGGGCGGTGCGGACCGCGGGGGGACCGGTGGCGGGGGCGACGGTGGTCTGAGGGTGTAGCTAGAGGTTGTCGATGGCGGTCAAATCGATGTCGATGGGGTAGGGCTTGTCAACCTTCAGGCGGTCTCGGTGGATCCCGGTCGACCGGTACGTACCCGATTTCTCCGACAGCTCGAAGACCTCGACGACGGGGTAATCGTCCGGCTCGGCCATTTCGACCACCCAGTAGTACCGGATGCCCGCTGCGGCGTACTTGTGCGTCTTCGTGAGCCGGTCACGGGCCTCGGACTCAGGGGAGATGACCTCGACCGCGAGTACGACATCCTTACCCTCGAAGTACGTCTGCCTCAGCCCTTTCTTGGCTGCGGCCTTGATCACGCAGATGTCCGGTTCGGGCCCGTTACGGCTGTCCAGCACCACCGTCATCTCACGCGCCACCCTCAGATCAGGCGGCACGCTACTGCGCAGGCCGGTCACGAGCAGGTCGATCGTGACGAAGTGGAAGTAACGCTGCGGGCTCACAAGGACCAGGCTCCCGTCGATCAGCTCGGTGTGCGGCGGGAGATCAGG
>NZ_BNBF01000011.1:148037-161839 GCF_014654935.1 Streptomyces capoamus | reverse complement strand
CAGGGTGAGCAGGTCATCGACGGTGTAGCCGTCCATCGGGGGCATCCGCCATCCCGACTGCTCAGCAGGCTGGGCTGTCATGGTTCCTCCCATGGACAAGATCCTGGTGCCTGCCCTCCACGGTAGCGGCAGAGTCCCGATCACGTCATCACAAAGAGTGACAACCCCCTCGCGCCCCGCCCTCACCCCCGCAGGCCCTACGCTAGAAGGTCGACCCCGCGGCGGAGCCGCACACCGTCACAGCCCCGCGCACAGGAGTGAAATGGCCGTCAACCTGGTCAATGTCGAGAACGTCAGCAAGGTGTACGGCACCCGTGCCCTGCTGGACGGTGTCTCGCTCGGTGTGCAGGAGGGGGACCGGATCGGCGTCGTCGGCCGCAACGGCGACGGCAAGACCACCCTGATCCGGATGCTCGCCAAGCTGGAGGAGGCCGACACCGGCCGGGTCACGCACTCCGGCGGGCTGCGGATCGGCGTGCTCACCCAGCACGACTCCCTCGACCCCGCCGCCACCGTCCGCCACGAGGTCATCGGCGACATGGCCGACCACGAGTGGGCCGGCAACGCCAAGGTCAGGGACGTGCTCACCGGACTCTTCGGCGGGCTGGACCTGCCGGGCTTCCCCAAGGGCCTGGACACCGTCATCGGACCGCTCTCCGGTGGCGAGCGGCGCCGGATCGCGCTGGCCAAGCTGCTCATCGAGGAGCAGGACCTGCTCGTCCTGGACGAGCCCACCAACCACCTCGACGTGGAGGGCATCGCCTGGCTCGCGAAGCACCTGCAGAACCGCCGCTCGGCGCTGGTGTGCGTGACGCACGACCGGTGGTTCCTGGACCAGGTCTGCACCCGCATGTGGGACGTGCAGCGCGGCGACGTGTACGAGTACGAGGGCGGTTACTCCGACTACGTCTTCGCGCGCGCGGAGCGGGAGCGGATCGCCGCGACCGAGGAGACCAAGCGGCAGAACCTCGTCCGCAAGGAGCTGGCGTGGCTGCGGCGGGGCGCCCCGGCCCGTACGTCCAAGCCGCGCTTCCGCGTCGAGGCCGCCAACGAGCTGATCGCGGACGTGCCGCCGCCCCGGGACAGCAGCGAGCTGATGAAGTTCGCCTCCTCGCGGCTCGGCAAGACGGTCTTCGACCTGGAGGACGTCACCGTGCAGGCCGGGCCGAAGGTGCTGCTCAAGCACATTACGTGGCAGCTCGGCCCCGGTGACCGGATCGGTCTCGTCGGGGTGAACGGCGCCGGGAAGACCTCGCTGCTGCGGGCCATGGCCGACGCGGCGCGTACGGAGGGTGAGCGGCAGCCCGCCGGCGGGCGTGTCGTCGTCGGCCGGACGGTGAAGCTCGCCTACCTCTCCCAGGAGGTCGCCGAACTCGACCCGGCCTGGCGGGTGCTGGAGGCCGTGCAGCAGGTGCGGGAGCGCGTCGACCTCGGCAAGGGGCGGGAGATGACCGCCGGGCAGCTGTGCGAGACGTTCGGCTTCAGCAAGGAGAAGCAGTGGACGCCGGTCGGGGACCTCTCCGGCGGTGAACGGCGGCGGCTGCAGCTGCTGCGCCTGCTCATGGACGAGCCGAACGTCCTCTTCCTGGACGAGCCCACCAACGACCTCGACATCGAGACCCTCACCCAGCTCGAGGACGTCCTCGACGGCTGGCCCGGCTCGATGATCGTCATCTCCCACGACCGGTTCTTCGTGGAGCGCACCACGGACCGGGTGTTCGCCCTCCTCGGCGACGGCACCCTGCGGATGCTGCCGCGCGGTATCGACGAGTACCTGGAGCGGAGGCAGCGGATGGAGGAGGCGGTCGCCGCGCAGTCCGCCGCGGCGGCGCCCAGGCCGGTCACCGCGGAGAAGAGCGCCGCCGACCAGCGGGCCGCGAAGAAGGAACTCCAGAAGATCGAGCGCCAGTTGGACAAGGTCTCCGAGAAGGAGTCCAGGCTGCACGCGCAGATCGCCGACAACGCCACCGACTTCGCGAAGGTGGCCGAACTGGACGCCCAGTTGCGGGACCTCGCCGGGGAGCGGGAGGAACTGGAGCTGCGCTGGCTGGAACTGGCAGAGGACGCCTGAATTCCACTCGCCCGCCACGCGGCGCACGAAGGGGGGCGCGTGCGCCGCGTGAAGGGGGAGTGAAGGCGCATAACAGCGGCATCACGGGCCGGTCCGCCCTTGGAAACAGGGGAGGACGCGGCCCCGTGTGCTGTCTGTGCCGGGTGATAGAAAGAGCCGTCTGAGAACTGTCTGTAAGCGACCTTGGGGCTGTCACGAACCTCGGGGCGTGGCTAAAAATCAGTGAACGAGGGGGAAGAGCGCTGATGACTCAGCCGCCCGACCAGCCGCCGCAGAGCGGGTTCGGACCGCCGCAGGACCAGCCGCCGCAGGGGGCAGGCTTCGGCCCGGCCCCGCAGCCGCCGCAGGGCGGTTCCGGCGCCGCTCCCCAGAGCCCGCCGCCGCAGGGCGGGTTCGGCGCCGCTCCTCAAAGCCCGCCGCCGCAGGGCGGGTTCGGCGCCGCTCCCCAGACCCCGCCGGCCCAGGGCGGGTTCGGCGCGCCCCCGCCGCCGGCCGCGCCCCCGCAGCCGCCCGCGGGCTCCCCGCCACCGCCCCAGCCGGGTTACGGCCACCCCGCACAACCCCCGCAGCCCGGCCCGTACGGCGCCGCCGCCCCGGGGCCCTACGGCTACCCGCAGCAGCCGGGGCCGTACGGCACCCCGCAGCCCGGCTACGGCCACCCGCAGCAGCCGCCGTACCCGGGCGGGCCCGGCGTCGCGCCCGGCGGTCCCTTCCCCGGGAAGCCGGCCTCCCGCAAGAAGACGGCTCTGATCGTCGGCGGCGCGGTGGCCGCGCTGCTGGTCGTCGGCGGCACGGTGGTCGCGGTCACCGGCCAGGGCGGCGACGACGGCGGCGGCAAGAAGCCGGTCGCCCAGCGGAGCGACGACCCCAAGCACTCCGCCACCGCCTCGCCGACCGCGTCCGGCGGCGACGACCCCGAGCACCTCAACGAGGGCCGCCGGGCCGGGGACGCGAAGGTCCTCTGGTACAAGCCGGCGCCCGACGCCCCGGCTTCCGGCGCCGACGCGCCCGGCATGTGGTTCAGCGGCGACACGGCGGTGAAGGCGGCGTACAAGCAGGTCTTCGCCTTCAAGGCCGCCGACGGCGGCACCGCCTGGGGGCCGGTGACCTTCCCGCAGAAGATCTGCGCCGTCACCCAGGACAAGTCCGCCGACGACAAGGTCGTGGTGGCGTACCTGAACAGCGGCGGCGACCGCGCCAAGTGCAACCAGCTCCAGCAGCTCGACCTGCGCACCGGCGAGAAGGGCTGGAGCGCCGAGGTCGCCGACGGCGGACTGTTCGACAGCGCGCTCAACGTCGAACTGACGGTGAGCGGGTCGACGTTGATGGTGGGCCGTTCCCAGTCGGGCACGGCGTACGACATCGGCAGCGGCAAGAAGCTGTACGACAAGAAGAAGTACGGCGCGGCCTGCTTCCCCACCGCCTACGCGGGCGGCACCGGCCGGCTGATCCAGGTCGCCTCCTGCGGCGCCGGCACCGGCAAGGAGCACGAGGAGATCCAGGAACTCGACCCGGCCACCGGCAAGGTGCGCTGGACCCAGCAGCTCAAGAAGGGCTGGGAGGTCACCCGGACGTACTCGGTCGACCCGCTCGTGGTCTACCTGACCAACCGGGACAAGAAGGCCTGGAACATCTCCACCTTCACCAAGAACGGCAAGTTCCGCTCGGAGGTCGAGGTGAACGAGAAGTTCGCCCCCCGCTGCGGCTGGGCGGTCCTGGAGCGCGAGTTGCAGGGCTGCCAGGGTGTCGCGGTCGACGCGGACACCCTCTACCTGCCGACCGACGCCACCGGCAGGGCCAACGAGATCGTCGCCATCGGACTGGCCGACGGCAAGGCGAAGTGGCGGGTGAAGTCCCCGGCCGACGAGCCGATGTCACCGGTGAAGGTCGAGGGCGGCAAGCTCGTCGCGTACGTGCAGCCGTCGTACGACGCCGGCGGCCAGGTCGTGTCGGTGCCGGTCGCCGGCTCCTCGCACCCGGTGACCAGGCTGCTGCAGAACCCGCAGGGCGCCGCCGACGCGGAGAACACCTTCTACGACGGCGTCGTGGACTGGACCGGCGGGCGGCTCTTCGTCTCCGCCGGCCGGCTGTCCGGCGACGACGACGCGAAGGAGAAGCTGGTGATGGCCTTCGGCAACTGAGCCGGCCGCAGTCCGCCCCACCCGAGTCCCCTTCGCCGTACGGCCTTCCCGCGCCTTCGAGGTACCCCGCCATGACCCAGCCGCCCCCGCAGCCGCCGAACCAGCCCCCGCAGCCGCCGAACCAGCCCCCGCAGCCGCCGCAACCGGGCTACGGCTACCCGCCGGTCCCGCCCCCGCAGCCGCCGGCCCAGCCCGGGTACGGCTACCCCGGCGCGCAGCAGAACCCGTACGCCCAGCCGCACAACCCCTACGCCCAGCCCACGCAGCCGATGCACGGCGCGCAGCCCGGGTACGGCTACCCGGGCCAGCCGCCGACCGTGCCGATGCAGCCCCAGCCGGCGGCGGGCGGCGGACGGAACAACACCGCGCTGCTCATCGTCGTCGCCGCGGTCGTCGCCATTGCGCTGATCGTCGGCGGCGGCATCTGGTACGCCAAGTCCTCCGGGAACGACGACCCGGAGCACACCGCCTCCTCCTCCTCCTCCTCCGGCGGCACCGGCGGCTCGCACGGCAAGGGCTCCGGCGGCACGGCCGGCGGGAGCGGCAAGGAGAAGGCGCCGTCCGACCCGGCCGCCAAGGTGCTCTTCGAGGTGCCGCTGCCCAAGGCGGACGACACGGTCAGCACCATGGGCTCCTGGCTGACGGACACGGTGTACGCCAAGAGCGGCATCGCGGAGATCGTCGGCTACGACCCGGCCAAGGGCACCAAGCTGTGGACGCTGAAGCTGCCCGGCCCGGTGTGCGCGACCACCGCCCACGTCGACGAGGACGGCCGCACGGCGGTCGCCTTCCAGCCGAAGATGCCCGCCAAGGGCTCCTCCGCGGGCTGCAGCCAGGTCTCCGCCGTCGACCTCGCCTCCGGGAAGCGGCTGTGGACCAAGTCGGTCAAGTCCGGTGACTTCCCGGTCACCTTCTCCAACGTGACCGTCGCCCAGCACACCGTCGCGGTCGGCGGCGGAGACGGCGGCGCCGCGTTCGACATCGCCTCCGGCAAGACGCTCTGGCAGCCCAAGCCGGACGACACCTGCCACGACGAGGGGTACGGCGGCGGCACCCGGCTGGTCGCGGTGCGCAAGTGCGGCACCTACGACGATCCGCAGCTGCACATCCAGACCATCGACCCGGGCACGGGGAAGGTGAACTCCGAGTACAAGATGCCGGACGGCGTCGAGTACGCCTCCATCGTCTCCACCGACCCGCTGGTGATCGCGGCCGACGTCGGCCAGAGCGCGGGCGACGGCAGCGGTGTCTCGGACTACTTCTCCATCGACGGCAGGACCGGCACACTGCTCGCCCGCATCCCCGCACCCGGCGACACCTACGCGGGCCGCTGCGACGGCATCACCCGGGTCGAGGACTGCAAGCAGGTCGTCGCGGGCAACGGCAGGCTGTACCTGGCGACCGAGTCGCACGACGGCAAGGGCGACTTCAGCAAGACGAACGAGATCGTCGCCTTCGACCTGAAGACCGGCAAGCCGACCGGCCAGCGCGCCGAGGCCGGCGACGGCTGGACGTTCTCCCCGCTGCGCATGGACGGCGGCAACCTGCTCGCCTACAAGGCGCCGCCGTACGACAAGGGCGGCCAGGTCGTCAGCATCGACGGCGGTTCGTTCAAGGCGGTCGAGCTGCTGGAGAACCCCGCCACGAAGAGCGTGCGGGACTCCGAGGCCAACCTGCTGCCGGAGTACGCGGAGCTGCGCTTCGGCCACGGCCGGCTGTACATGTCCGCCGTGTGGGCCAAGGAGCGGAACATGTCGTCGTACAGCAAGGAGTACCTGGTGATGGCGTTCGGCACCGGCGACTGACGCCGTGGTATCACCCGAATGAGTGTCTTGCCGAGGAGTGCCCCGGATTTCATCGATCCGGGGCACTTCTCATGGAGAGGGGCAGCGCGACGTCGAACAAGCGTGTAGCTTCCGGGGGCATGAAGGGCGGGGGTGCCTGGGGGACTGGGGGGTTGGTCTATGGGAGTGCGGCTCATGGTCGTCGACGACCATCGGCTGCTCGCGGAGGCGCTGGCGTCGGCGCTCAAGCTGCGCGGGCACCGGGTGGTCGCGGCGGCGGCGCCGGCCGCGGGCGCGGCGGATCTGGTGATCGCGCGGGCGCCCGAGGTGTGCCTGCTGGGTACGGCGGCGCCGGCCGAACCGGGGGTCTTCGACCTGGTGGTGAAGATCAAGCGCGAGCGTCCGCAGGTGGCGGTGCTGGTGCTGGGCCCGGTGCCGTCGCCGCGCGGGATCGCGGCGGCCTTCGCCGCGGGGGCGTCGGGGTACGTGCGGCACGACGAGCGGATCGAGGGGGTCGAGCGGGCCATCATGAAGGCCCGGGCCGGTGAGGCCGCCGTTGCTCCGCTGCTGCTCCAGGACGCGTTCGGCGAGCTGCTGAACCCGGCGGCCCAGCCCGACGACGAGGCGCAGCGGCTGCTGGGGATGCTGACGCCGCGTGAGGTGGAGGTGCTGGTCCGGGTCGCCGACGGTGAGGACACCCGGCGCATCGCGGCGGGCATGGGCATCGCCCCGAGCACCGCGCGCACCCACGTCCAGCGGGTCCTGATGAAGCTGGGCGTGGGCTCCAGACTGGAAGCGGCGGCGCTGGCCGCGAGAACGGGCCTCCTGGACCGCGCGGGCCACCTGCACCCCGGCCCGCAGTAGTGCGCCCCGAAGGGGCGCGGGGAACTGCGCGACCAGCCCCCGCGCCCCCGCGGCCGGCGGGCAGCCCGCACCCCTACGGCGCTGTCCGCCCCGGTGTCACTCGCCCGGCTCTTCCTCCGGCAGACCCTCCGGAGGAAGCGGCGGGGGCGTGGGCCGCAGCTTCAGCCAGGCCAGGAAGAAGATGCCCAGGAGCAGCATGCCGATCCCGGTCCACAGGTTGATGTTGACGCCCTCGGCCTTGTCGATCGCGGCCTGGGAGTCGGTGATCCCGGTGATCGTGACGATGACGCCGTAGACGACGAAGAGTCCGCCGATGATGCGGCGCAGGTCGAAGATGCGGGCGGCGGTCGCGGACTTGGTCTCCAGCTCGGAGACCTCCCGCTGGACGTCGTCCTCGGTGTAGTGCAGCGGACGGCGCGGCTGCTCAGGATGCTCGGTCATGGTTTCCTCGATCCTCCCGCGTCAGAACGAGAACGGGATGTAGCAGGCGGCGGCCAGCACGACCGCGCCCCAGCCCAGCAGGGCCGGCTTGCGGTACCACGCGTCGTCGCCTTCGGCGGGCGGTTCGGACATGCCGGGGGAGCGGGTGCCGTAGACCAGGCCCTGGAGCTCCTGCGCCGGCTTCGGCTCGGTGAACAGGGAGACGGCGACCATCACGACCGCGCCGGCGACGAAGCCCGCGATCGCGGAGACGAAGTTGGCGCCCTGGTCGGAGGGGATCGAGATGATCCCCTTCTTGTAGAACACGAAGTAGTTGACCATCGCGGTCACGGTGCCGGCGAGCAGGCCCCAGAAGCCGGACTTGGCGGACGCGCGCTTCCAGAACATGCCGACGATGAAGACGACGAACATCGGCACGTTGAAGAAGGAGAACAGCGTCTGGAGGTAGCTCATGATGTTCGAGAACGAGGACGCCAGGAACGCCGTGCCGACGGAGGCGGCGACGCCGATCGCGGTGATCAGCCGGCCGAACCGCACGTAGTAGGCGTCCTCGCGGCCGCGCACCACGTACTTGGCCCAGATGTCGTTGGTGAACACGGTGTTGAACGACGACACGTTCGCCGCCATACCGGCCATGAAGGCCGCCAGCAGACCGGTGACGGCGATGCCGAGCACACCGTTGGGCAGCAGCTCCTGCATCAGGAAGGGGATGGCGTCGTTGTACTGGTAGCCGGAGCCGGCGGTGCCGAACTTCGGGATCAGCGCGGCGGCGACCAGGCCCGGGATCATCACCAGGAAGACGATGAAGATCTTCGGGTAGGCCGCGATCAGCGGGGTCCGCTGTCCGGCCGAGAGGTTCTTCGCGGACAGGGCGCGCTGCACCTCGGCGAAGTTGGTGGTCCAGTAGCCGAAGGAGAGCACGAAGCCGAGGCCGAGCACGATGGTGAGCCAGTTGGCGCCCAGCGGGTTGGCGTGCCCGATGCCGGTGCCGCCCCAGGCCGTGGTGAAGTCCGGGCCGTGGGCCGCGGTGAGCTTGTGGGTCAGCCCGCCCCAGCCGCCGACCTTCTTCAGGCCGAGGATCGTGATCGGGATGAGGGCGGCGAGGATCACGAAGAACTGGAGCACCTCGTTGTAGATCGCCGAGGACAGACCGCCCAGGGTGATGTACGCCAGCACGAAGGCGCCGGCGACGACGATGGCGACCCACTGCGGCCAGCCGAGCAGGGCCTCGACGACGATCGCGAGGGCGTAGAGGTTGACGCCCGCGATCAGGATGGCGGCGAACGCGAACAGGATCGAACTGAGCAGGTGGGCGGCCCGGTCGAAGCGCAGCAGCAGGAACTCGGGGACCGAGCGGACCTTGCTGCCGTAGTAGAAGGGCATCATCACCAGGCCGAGGAAGACCATGGCGGGGATGGCGCCCACCCAGTACCAGTGCACGGTGTACGCGCCGTACTGGGCGCTGTTGGCGGCCATGCCGAGGATCTCGGTGGCGGCCAGGTTCGCCGAGATGAAGGCCAGACCGGTGATCCACGCGGGCAGCGAGCGTCCGGAGAGGAAGAAGTCGAGGCTCGTCTTCACCGAGCGCCGGGCGGCGAAGCCGATGCCGAGGACGACGACGAAGTAGATCGCCAGGATCGTGTAGTCCAGCCAGTTGGTGGGGAGCCGTAGCTCCGCCGCCAGTGGGGTGGGGGCGTATGTGGGGGTTTGCATGAGAATTCGCTTCGTTGCGCGAACTGATCCAGAGCGGAACCTACGCCGCCGTGTTCGTTATTTGAACACTCTGACTGGTGTTCTTTGTTTGATTGTGATCGACCGAGGTGTTGTCGAGTTGTGATCTGTTATGTTTGGTTGTGTTGAGTGATTGGGTGCGGACACACCCGTAGGGCCCGAACAAGGAGTCCGGCGTGAAGAAGACCTCGACCCGGCTGGCCGACGGTCGTGAACTGATCTACTACGACCTGCGGGACGACACCGTGCGCGACGCGGTCGACCGGCGCCCGCTGGACCGTACGGTCACCACGTCCGAGATCCGCCGCGACCCGCTGCTCGGCGACAGCGTCGCCGTCGCCTCGCACCGCCAGGGCCGCACCTACCACCCGCCGGCCGACGAGTGCCCCCTGTGCCCGACGCGCGGCGAGCGGCTGAGCGAGATCCCGGACTCCTCCTACGACGTCGTCGTCTTCGAGAACCGGTTCCCCTCCCTCGCCGGCGACTCCGGCCGCTGCGAGGTGGTCTGCTTCACCTCCGATCACGACGCCTCCTTCGCCGGCCTCACCGGGGAACAGGCGCGGCTGGTGCTGGACGCGTGGACGGACCGCACGTCGGAGCTGTCGCACCTGCCCTCCGTCGAGCAGGTGTTCTGTTTCGAGAACCGCGGTGCCGAGATCGGCGTGACCCTCGGCCACCCGCACGGACAGATCTACGCCTACCCCTTCACCACCCCCCGCACCGCGCTGATGCTCCGCTCGCTCGCCGCCCACAAGGAGGCCACCGGCGGACAGAACCTGTTCGACGCCGTCCTGGAGAGGGAACTCGCCGGCGAGCGGGTCGTCCTTGAGGGTGAACACTGGGCGGCCTTCGTGCCGTACGCGGCGCACTGGCCGTACGAGGTCCACCTGTACCCGAAGCGCCGCGTGCCCGACCTGCTCGCGCTGGACGAGGCGGCCCGCACAGAATTCCCCCAGGTCTACCTGGAACTCTTGAGGCGCTTCGACCGGATCTTCGACGGGTGGGGTGGAGGGGAGAACTCTGTGGGAGAGCCCCCGACCCCGTACATCGCGGCCTGGCACCAGGCCCCGTTCGGCGCGCTGGAGGAGTTCGACGGCGTGACGCGCGACGACTTCGCGCTGCACCTCGAGCTTTTCACCATCCGCCGCACTTCCGGCAAGCTGAAGTTTCTCGCGGGTTCCGAGTCCGGCATGAACGTGTTCATCAACGACGTGCCGCCGGAGCGCGCGGCCGAGCGACTGCGAGAGGTAGCGAGTTCATGAAGTACCTGGTGACGGGTGGCGCGGGATACGTCGGCAGTGTCGTGGCCCAGCACCTGCTGGAGGCCGGCCACGAGGTGACCGTCCTCGACAACCTCTCCACCGGCTTCCGCGCGGGCGTGCCGGCCGGCGCGGCCTTCGTCGAGGGCGACATCCGCGACGCCGCCAAGTGGCTCGACGCCTCCTTCGACGGCGTGCTGCACTTCGCCGCGTTCTCGCAGGTCGGCGAGTCGGTGGTGCAGCCGGAGAAGTACTGGGAGAACAACGTCGGCGGCAGCATGGCGCTGCTCGCCGCGATGCGCGAGGCGGGCGTGGGCACGCTGGTGTTCTCCTCCACCGCGGCCACCTACGGGGAGCCGGAGCGGACCCCGATCCGGGAGACCGCCCCGACCCGGCCCACCAGCCCCTACGGCGCCTCCAAGCTCGCCGTCGACCACATGATCACCAGCGAGGCGGTCGCCCACGGCCTGGCCGCGGTGTCCCTGCGCTACTTCAACGTCGCCGGCGCGTACGGCGCGTACGGCGAGCGGCACGACCCCGAGTCGCACCTGATCCCGCTGGTCCTCCAGGTCGCCCAGGGCCGCCGCGAGGCGATCTCGGTCTACGGCGACGACTACCCGACCCCCGACGGCACCTGCGTCCGCGACTACATCCACGTCGCCGACCTGGCCGACGCCCACCTGCTGGCCCTCACGGCCGCCCGGCCGGGCGAACACCTGATCTGCAACCTCGGCAACGGCAACGGCTTCTCCGTCCGCCAGGTCATCGAGACCGTCCGCGAGGTCACCGGCCACCCGATCCCCGAGGTGGCCGCCCCCCGCCGGGACGGCGACCCGGCGGTCCTGGTCGCCGCCGCGGACACCGCCCGCGAGAAACTGGGCTGGAACCCGACCCGCGCGGATCTCGCGGGGATCGTCGCGGACGCGTGGGAGTTCGCGCAGAGCATCACGAGGGAGCACTAGTGGGGGCACAGCAGGTCGCCGAACGCTTCGCCGAGCTGTACGGAACCCGGCCGGAGGGCGTGTGGGCGGCGCCGGGCCGGGTCAACCTGATCGGCGAGCACACCGACTACAACGACGGCTTCGTCATGCCGTTCGCGCTGCCGCACCGGACGGTCGCGGCGGTCTCCCGGCGCACCGACGGGATCCTGCGGCTGCACTCGGCGGACACCGGGGGCGGCCCCGCCGAGCTGCGGCTCGACGCCCTCGCCCCGGAGAGCGACCGGGACTGGACGGCGTACCCGGCGGGCGTGGCCTGGGCCCTGCGGGAAGCGGGCCACGCGATCACCGGCGCCGACATCCACCTCGCGTCCACGGTCCCGACGGGCGCCGGCCTGTCCTCGTCCGCGGCGCTGGAGGTCGTGGTCGCCCTAGCGCTGAACGACCTGTACGACCTCGGCCTGCAGCGCTGGAAGCTGGCCCGCCTGTGCCAGCGCGCCGAGAACGTCTACGTCGGCGCCCCGACCGGCATCATGGACCAGACGGCGTCGGCCTGCTGCGAGCCGGGCCACGCGCTCTTCCTCGACACCCGTGACCTGTCCCAGCAGCAGATCCCCTTCGACCTGGCGGCCGAGGGCCTGCGCCTGCTCGTCGTGGACACCCAGGTCAAGCACGCCCACAGCGGCGGCGAGTACGGCAAGCGCCGGGCCGGCTGCGAGAAGGGCGCGGCCCTGCTCGGCGTCGACGCCCTGCGGGACATCCCCTACGCCGGACTCGACGCGGCCCTCGCCCGGCTCGGCGACGAGGAGGAGGTCGTCCGCCTGGTCCGCCACGTCGTCACGGAGGACGAACGGGTCGAACGCACCGTCGCCCTGCTGCGGGCCGGCGACACCCGCGCGATCGGCCCCGTGCTCACCGAGGGCCACGCCTCGCTCCGCGACGACTTCCGCATCTCCTGCCCGGAGCTGGACCTGGTCGTCGACACCGCCCTCGCGCACGGCGCCCTGGGTGCCCGCATGACGGGCGGCGGCTTCGGCGGCTCGGCCGTCGTCCTGGCCGAGGCCACCGAGGTCGACACCCTCACCAAGGCCGTCGAGGAGGCCTTCGCGGCAGCGGCCTTCACGGCCCCCCGGGTCTTCGAAGCGGTCCCCTCCCCGGGCGCCCACCGCCTGCTCTGACCGGCCCGCCTGCCCCGTGCGCGCGAGGACCGCGCACGGGGCCGCCCCCGCCCGCCGCCGGGGGCACGTCAGGGCAGGTGCTTGGTCAGGGTGTATTCCGTGATGCCCGGTGGGTAGTCCGGGACCACTCCCACCACCTCGTAGCCCTGTTTGCGGTAGAAGTGCGGTGCCTGGAAGTCCCAGGTCTCCAGGCGGGCGGCGGTGCAGCCGCGGGCGGTGGCGATGCGTTCGGCCTCGGCGAGGAGGCGGGAGCCGAGGCCCGTGCCGCGGTGTGCGGCGTCCACCCACAGGTAGGTGATGTGCAGCCAGTTCGTCCAGGTGTGGCCGACCAGTCCGCCGGCCAGGCCGTCGGCGGTGTCCATCGCCCACACGTGGAGGGGGACCTCGCGTTCACCGGGCGTGCCGCGCAGTGCCGCGAGGACCGGGGACGCCGCCGTGTTGGCGTCCCGCAGCCGCGAGCGGAGCAGATCACGTCGGCCTCTGTCGACTTCCGCCTCAATACGAAACATGCGGCACACCATAAACGCCCTGGACGGGCAGTTCTGCAAATCTGCTTCCGCTGTGTGCTCCCGTCCGTACTCTGAGGAACAGCACCGGTGGGGGCCGGTGCCGCTCAGGGGGCGAGACAGGCGGGTACGACACCCGCGGTGGGGGTAGCAGTGTCCGCAACGGCGGCGGCCGTGCGGCGCGCTTCCCTGTCCGCGGGTGCCGTACCCGTGCAGGTCGTCGTTCTCCGGATCCTTTTCCGGGCGTTTTTCCGGACCTGCCTGTTCCGGAGCCTTCCGGACCTTGGTATCCCCTGCTCCACGCGGAGCCTGGGGAAGGGGGTTTCGTGGTTCGTATCCGAGTCCTGGTCGTGGACGACCACCGCATCTTCGCCGAGTCGCTGGCCGCTGCCCTGGCCGCCGAGCCCGACGTCGACGTCTCCGCCGCCGGCAGCGGCCCGGCCGCGCTGCGCTGCCTGGAGCGCGCAGCCGTCGAGGGCCGCCGTTACGACGTGCTCCTGGCCGACGCCGACCTGGGCGGCAACCTGCCCGGCGGCCGACCGGCCGTCCCGGTGCAGGAGGGCGACGAGGACGGGCTGGTCGACGGCATCTCCCTGGTCACCGGGGTGCGCGCCGCCCAGCCCGCCGTACGGATCGTCGTCCTCGCCGAGAAGGACGATCCGCGCCGCGCGGCCCTCGCGCTGCAGGCCGGGGCCTCCGGCTGGGTCGCCAAGGACTGCTCGCTGTCCCGGCTGCTGACGGTGATCCGGGGGGTGCTGCGCGACGAGACGCACCTGCCGCCCGCGCTGCTCACCGGGGTGCTGAAGGAGCTGACGGCGGCGCGCAAGCACCGCACCGAGAGCGAGCGGCTGGTGGAGGCCCTCACCCCGCGCGAGCGGGAGGTGCTGCG
>NZ_BNBF01000011.1:142801-147985 GCF_014654935.1 Streptomyces capoamus | reverse complement strand
CTGCATGGTCGCCGGGCTGGGCCGCAAGGCCGTCGCGGAGCGGCTGTTCCTGTCCCCGCACACCGTCCGGACCCACATGCAGAACGTCCTCGGCAAACTGGGCGTCCACTCCACGCTGGCCGCCGTGGCGCTGGCCCGGCGGGCCGGGGTGGGCCCGGCGGACCTAGCCGGGGATGTTGTCGAACGGGGCGGTCAGCTGGCGTAGCAGGCCGGCCAGTTCCGCGCGCTGGGCGCGGGACAGCTCGCTGAGGATCGCCCGCTCCTGCTCCAGCAGGCCCGCCAGCGCCTGGTCCGCGCGGTCCCGGCCCTCGTCGGTCAGCCGGACCAGCACACCGCGCCGGTCGCTCGGGTCGGGAAGCCGCTCCACCAGGCCCTTCTTGGCCAGCCGGTCGATGCGGTTGGTCATGGTGCCCGAGGTGACCAGGGTCTGGGTCAGCAACTGGCCGGGGGAGAGCTGGTACGGCGTGCCCGCGCGCCGCAGCGCGGTCAGCACGTCGAACTCCCAGGGCTCCAGCTGGTGCTCGGAGAAGGCGAGCCGGCGGGCGCGGTCCAGGTGCCGGGCGAGTCGGCTCACCCGGCTGAGCACTTCCAGCGGCTCCACGTCGAGGTCCGGACGCTCCCGGCGCCACGCTGCGACCAGCCGATCGACCTCGTCCTCCATGGAGATCAGTGTAGTGGTTGTGTCGACGTGAAGTCTCTTGATGTGAAGCGTCTTGACGTCGAGATAAACGCCCGGGACAGTGGTGGCATGACGACGCCCCACTGGGACCCCGCCCAGTACCTCCGCCACGCCGGTCACCGGGCCCGCCCCTTCACCGACCTCCTGGCCCGGATCCCGGCCCTGCCCGGCGACCCGCCCCGCATCGCCGACCTCGGCTGCGGTCCCGGCAACGTCACCGCCCTGCTCGCCGAGCGCTGGCCCACCGCCCGCATCACCGGCTACGACAACGCGCCCGAGATGCTCGACAAGGCCCACGTCGACCACGAGGGGCCCACGGCCGGCGGCGGCCGGCTCGACTTCGCCCCCGCCGACGCGCGGACCTGGACGCCCGCCGAGCCGTACGACCTGATCGTCTCCAACGCCACCCTGCAATGGGTGCCGGGCCACGCCGGCCGCTTCCCCGACTGGATCGCCGGCCTGCGCCCCGGCGGCGTCTTCGCCTTCCAGGTGCCGGACAACACCGACGCCCCGCTGCACGCCCTCATGCGGGACCTCGCCGGCACCCCCCGCTGGCGCGGCCGTCTCACCGGCGTCCTGCGCCGCACGGACTCCGTGCACACCCCCGCCGCCTACCTCGACGGCCTCACCCGCCTGGGCTGCGCGGCCGACGTGTGGCGGACGACGTACTTCCACGTCCTGACCGGTGAGGACCCCGTCCTCGACTGGGTCAAGGGCACCGGCCTGCGGCCCGCCCTGACCGCCCTCGCCGACGATCCCGAGGCCCGCGACGCGTTCGTCGCCGAGTACCGGGACCTGTTGCGCGAGGCGTACCCGAGCGCGGCGTACGGGACCGTCCTGCCCTTCCGGCGGCTGTTCGCCGTCGCCGTGAAGGGGGCGTGAGCGAGGTGCTGGTGGCCGTCGACCACGTGCAACTGGCCGCACCGCCCGGCTCGGAGCCCGAGCTGCGCTCGTACTACACCGGTGTCCTCGGTATGACCGAGATCCCCAAGCCGCCCGCGCTCGCCGCCCGCGGCGGCTGCTGGTTCGAAGCGGGGTTCGTCCGGATCCACGTGGGCATCGAGACGGACTTCCGTCCCGTGAAGAAGGCCCACCCGGGCCTCAGGGTCACCGGCATCGAGACCTACGCGGCCCGGCTGGCCGCCCACGGGGCCCCGGTCACCTGGGACGACCGCCTCCCGGGCCACCGGCGCTTCCACACCGAGGACCCCGTCGGCAACCGCCTGGAGTTCCTCCAGCCCCACTGAGCCGCCTACGCCTTCCGGTGCCCTATCAGCCGTGGCTTCGGCTCCAGCCCGTCCAGGCCGTGCCACGCCAGGTTCACCAGGTGGGCGGCCACCTCAGCCTTCTTCGGCCGGCGCACGTCCAGCCACCACTGGCCGGTCAGCGCGACCATGCCGACCAGCGCCTGGGCGTAGAGGGGGGCCAGTTTCGGGTCGAAGCCGCGGCTCTTGAACTCGCGGCCCAGGATGTCCTCCACCTGCGTGGCGATGTCCGAGATCAGGGAGGCGAAGGACCCCGTGGACTGCGGGATGGGGGAGTCACGGACCAGGATCCGGAAGCCGTCCGTGTACTCCTCGATGTAGTCCAGCAGCGCGAACGCCGCCTGTTCGCACAGCTCGCGGGGGTGTCCGGCGGTCAGCGAACCGGTCACCATGTCCAGCAGGCGCCGCATCTCGCGGTCCACCACCACCGCGTACAAGCCCTCCTTGCCGCCGAAGTGCTCGTACACCACCGGCTTGGACACCCCGGCCTTCGCCGCGATCTCCTCCACCGAAGTGCCCTCGAAGCCCTTCGCCGCGAAGAGGGTGCGACCGATCTCCAGCAACTGCTGGCGGCGCTCGGCACCGGTCATGCGGGTCCGGCGGGTCCGCCGCTGCTTGTCGTTGCCTGGATTGCTGCTGGGATCGGTCGCCACGGCGTCAATCATGCCGCCTCGGCAGGCTCCTTCCGGCGCCGGGAACCGCCTTCCGCGGTGTCTCGGCGCGAATCGATACGCGAGCGTGACGGCCAGCGCACGTCGTACGCCCAGCCGAGCAGCTCGAACCAGCGGATGAACCGTGCGGAGGAGTCGATCTGACCGCGCATCACCCCGTGCCGCGCCGAGGTCGGGTCGGCGTGGTGCAGGTTGTGCCAGGACTCCCCGCAGGACAGCACCGCCAGCCACCACACGTTGCCCGAGCGGTCCCGGGACTTGAACGGCCGCTTGCCCACCGCGTGGCAGATCGAGTTGATCGACCACGTCACGTGGTGCAGCAGGGCCACCCGGACGAGTGAACCCCAGAAGAACGCGGTGAACGCGCCCCACCAGGACATCGTCACCAGGCCGCCGATCAGCGGCGGCAGCCCCAGCGACAGGATCGTCCACAGGACGAACTGGCGGGAGATCGCCCGGATCGCCTTGTCCTTGATCAGGTCCGGCGCGTACTTCTCCTGCGGGGTCTGCTCCTCGTCGAACATCCAGCCGATGTGGGCCCACCACAGGCCCTTCATCAGCGCCGGGAGCGTCTCCCCGAACCGCCAGGGCGAATGCGGGTCGCCCTCGGCGTCGGAGAACTTGTGGTGCTTGCGGTGGTCGGCCACCCAGCGCACCAAGGGCCCCTCGACCGCCATGGAGCCCATGATCGCCAGCGCGATCCTGAGCGGCCGCTTGGCCTTGAAGGAGCCGTGGGTGAAGTACCGGTGGAAACCGATGGTGATGCCGTGGCACCCGAGGAAGTAGAAGAAGACCAGCAGGCCCACATCGAGCCAGCTCACCCCCCAGCCCCAGGCCAGCGGCACGGCCGCCACGAGTGCCACGAAGGGCACCACGATGAACAGGAGCAAGGTGATCTGCTCGATCGAACGCTTCTGCTCGCCGCCCAGCGTGGCGGAGGGAGGAGGTGTGTCGGTGGCCTTACGGGCTTCTTCGATCACATCGGAACTTGAGGTCATGCGCGTCCCCTGTGGGGTCGAGGGTCGAGACAGGTGCCGGGTCACCGGGACCGGGCGGGACGAGACGTCCCTTCCCTACGGTTCCGTAACCTACGGCATCGTAAGTATGGCAGCGCGATGCGCGGCGGCAAGAGCCCCAGACCCTGCGCGTCCACATGGCCACCTATCCTTGGACTCGGTCGGACAGCGCGGTCCGCTGAAGTTTCCTTCCCGGACGCACCGGCCCCTATGCGGCGCCCCGCCGCCTGGCAGCCGGCCGGGTTCCCTCCCAGACGAGCTTCAACACTGCAAGGAGCCGCACCTGTGAGCAGTGCCGACGACCAGACCACCACGACCAGCAGCGAGCTGCGCGCCGACATCCGCCGGCTGGGTGACCTCCTGGGGGAGACCCTCGTCCGGCAGGAAGGGCCCGAGCTCCTCGACCTGGTCGAAAAGGTCCGCCGCCTCACGCGCGAGGACGGCGAGGCCGCCGCCGAGCTGCTGCGTGGCACCGAACTGGAGACCGCGGCCAAGCTGGTCCGCGCCTTCTCCACCTACTTCCACCTCGCCAACATCACCGAGCAGGTGCACCGCGGACGCGAGCTGCGCGCCCGGCGCGCCGCCGAGGGCGGCCTGCTCTCCCGCACCGCCGACCGGCTCAAGGACGCCGATCCCGAGCACCTCAAGCAGACGGTCCGCAACCTCAACGTCCGCCCGGTCTTCACCGCCCACCCCACCGAGGCCGCCCGCCGGTCCGTCCTCAACAAGCTCCGGCGCATCGCCGCGCTCCTGGACACCCCCGTCCTCGAATCCGACCGCCGCCGCCACGACGTCCGCCTCGCCGAGAACATCGACCTCGTCTGGCAGACCGACGAGCTGCGCGTCGTACGCCCCGAGCCCGCCGACGAGGCCCGCAACGCCATCTACTACCTGGACGAACTGCACGCCGACGCCGTCGGCGACGTCCTGGAGGACCTGACGGCGGAACTGGAGCGCGTCGGCGTCAAGCTGCCCGACGACACCCGCCCCCTCACCTTCGGCACCTGGATCGGCGGCGACCGCGACGGCAACCCCAACGTCACCCCCCAGGTGACCTGGGACGTCCTCATCCTCCAGCACGAGCACGGCATCAACGACGCCCTGCAGACGATCGACGAGCTGCGCGGACTGCTCTCCAACTCCATCCGCTACGCCGGAGCCACCGAGGAACTCCTCGACTCCCTCAAGGCCGACCTCGAACTGCTGCCCGAGATCAGCCCCCGCTACAAGCGGCTCAACGCCGAGGAGCCCTACCGGCTCAAGGCCACCTGCATCCGGCAGAAGCTGGAGAACACCAAGCAGCGCCTCGCCAAGGGCACCCCCCACGAGCCGGGCCGCGACTACCTCGGCACCGGCGAACTGCTCGCGGACCTCAGGATCATCCAGACCTCCCTGCGCGAGCACCGCGGCGGCCTGTTCGCCGACGGCCGCCTCGCCCGCACCATCCGCACCCTGGCCGCCTTCGGCCTCCAGCTCGCCACCATGGACGTCCGCGAACACGCCGACGCCCACCACCACGCCCTCGGCCAGCTCTTCGACCGCCTCGGCGAGGA
>NZ_BNBF01000011.1:137287-142762 GCF_014654935.1 Streptomyces capoamus | reverse complement strand
GTCCTGGCGCTACGCCGACATGCCCCGCGAGTACCGGGCCAAGCTCCTCGCCAAGGAACTGCGCTCCCGCAGGCCGCTCGCCCCCACCCCGGCCCCCGTCGACGCCGCCGGCCAGAAGACCCTCGGCGTCTTCCGGACCGTCAAGAAGGCCCTGGAGGTCTTCGGCCCCGAGGTCATCGAGTCCTACATCATCTCCATGTGCCAGGGCGCCGACGACGTCTTCGCCGCCGCCGTCCTCGCCCGCGAGGCCGGACTCCTCGACCTGCACGCCGGCTGGGCGAAGATCGGCATCGTCCCCCTCCTGGAGACCACCGACGAGCTGAAGGCCGCCGACACCATCCTGGAGGACATGCTCTCCGACCCGTCCTACCGGCGCCTGGTCGCGCTGCGCGGCGACGTCCAGGAGGTCATGCTCGGCTACTCCGACTCCTCCAAGTTCGGCGGCATCACCACCAGCCAGTGGGAGATCCACCGCGCCCAGCGCCGGCTGCGCGACGTCGCCCACCGCTACGGCGTCCGGCTGCGCCTCTTCCACGGCCGCGGCGGCACCGTCGGGCGCGGCGGCGGCCCCTCCCACGACGCGATCCTCGCCCAGCCCTGGGGCACCCTGGAGGGCGAGATCAAGGTCACCGAGCAGGGCGAGGTCATCTCCGACAAGTACCTCATCCCGTCGCTGGCCCGGGAGAACCTGGAACTGACCGTCGCGGCCACCCTCCAGGCCTCCGCCCTGCACACCGCCCCCCGCCAGTCCGACGAGGCCCTCGCCCGCTGGGACGCGGCCATGGACGTCGTCTCCGACGCCGCCCACGCCGCCTACCGGCGCCTGGTCGAGGACCCGGACCTGCCGACGTACTTCCTCGCCTCCACGCCGGTCGACCAGCTCGCCGACCTGCACCTGGGCTCCCGGCCCTCCCGCCGCCCCGGCTCCGGCGTCTCGCTCGACGGGCTGCGCGCCATCCCGTGGGTGTTCGGCTGGACCCAGTCCCGGCAGATCGTCCCCGGCTGGTTCGGCGTCGGCTCCGGCCTCAAGGCCCTGCGCGAGGCGGGGCTCGACACCGTGCTCGACGAGATGCACCAGCAGTGGCACTTCTTCCGCAACTTCATCTCCAACGTCGAGATGACCCTCGCGAAGACCGACCTGCGCATCGCCCAGCACTACGTCGACACCCTCGTCCCCGACGAACTCAGGCACGTCTTCGACACCATCAAGGCCGAACACGAGCTGACCGTCGCCGAGGTGCTCCGGGTCACCGGCGAGAGCGAACTCCTCGACGTCCAGCCCGTCCTGAAGCAGACCTTCGCCATCCGCGACGCCTACCTGGACCCGATCTCCTACCTCCAGGTCGCCCTGCTCAAGCGGCAGCGCGACGCCGCGGCGGCCGGCGTCGACCCCGACCCGCTGCTCTCCCGTGCCCTGCTCCTCACCGTCAACGGCGTGGCGGCGGGCCTGCGCAACACCGGCTGACCCGCCCCGCCGGACGAACGGTGCCCCCGAGGTCGTACGACCTCGGGGGCACCGTCCGTTCCCGCGTCCGCCGCACCTGACGGGTACCAGGTCACTGCAACGCCACGAACACCGCCGTCAGCAGTCCCGCACCGGCGAGACCCAGCACCCAGGCCGGCCGCACCAGGCGCATCCCGCCCGCGACCACCACCGCGGCCAGCAGCAGCGCCCCGCCCAGCGGCACCCACGCGTACAGGATCCCCGCCGGACCGGACCGCACCGCCTGCGAGCTGTCCGGCTTGAGGACCACGTCGTACGTCGCCCCCGGGCGCACCGCCACCGACTGCTCGATCTCCACCCGCGCCCGGGCACCCGCGCCCGCCGACGCCGGCGTGAACGGACCGCTGCACACACCCCCCGCGCACCCCGCCACCCGGACCGTGCCCCGCTCGCGCCCCTTGGTCAGCATCACGTGCTGCGCGGTCCCCCAGGAACCCCACACACCGGCGAACAGGATCAGCGCGGCGAGCGCACCCATCGTCGCGACCCGCCCGAGCCGCAACGCGGACACGGACGCCTGGCGAGCGGTACGGGCTGAGGCAGGCATGGCCGGGATCATTGGCCATACCCCTACGGCCGGTCAACTCGCGCGAGCGACCTGGACGGACAAGTCAGCAGTTGTACGACACCGCGCGCCCCTCAGGAGTTGTACGCGCTCTGCGCCCGCTCCAGCCCCTCCGCCACCAGGCACTCCACCGCGTCCGCCGCCCGGTCCACGAACCAGTCCAGCTCCTTGCGCTCCGCCGACGAGAAGTCCTTCAGCACGAAGTCCGCCACCTGCATCCGCCCCGGCGGCCGGCCGATCCCGCACCGCACCCGGTGGTAGTCCGGCCCCATCGCCTTCGTCATCGACTTCAGACCGTTGTGCCCGTTGTCCCCGCCGCCCAGCTTCAGCCGCAGCGTGCCGTAGTCGATGTCCAGCTCGTCGTGCACCGCCACGACCTGACCCAGCGGAACCTTGTAGAAGTCCCGGAGCGCGTTCACCGGACCACCCGACAGGTTCATGTACGACATCGGCTTCGCCAGCACCACCCGGCGGCTGCCCGGCCCCGCGGGACCGATCCGCCCCTCCAGCACCTGCGCCTGCGCCTTGCCCGCCCGCTTGAACTTCCCCCCGATCCGCTCCGCGAGCAGGTCGGCCACCATGAAACCGACGTTGTGCCGGTTCATGGCGTACTCCGGCCCGGGATTGCCGAGCCCGACGATCAGCCAGGGATCACTGGCGGGGGTGGTCACGTCCATGTCTCCTTGATACGCGCCAGCCGCCGCCCCCCGCGAGGGAGGCAGCGGCTGATCAGCTGATGACGGCGGCGAGGATCAGGCCTCGGCGGCCTCTTCGCCCCCGGCGGTCTCACCCTCGGTCTCCTCGGCCTGCGCGGCCAGGACCTGCAGGACGACCGCGTCCTCGTCGACGGCCAGCGTGGTGCCGGACGGGAGGGGGATGTCCTTGGCGAGGATGGAGGCACCGGCCTCCAGGCCCTCGACGGAGACGGTGACCGACTCGGGGATGTGCGTGGCCTCGGTCTCCACCGGCAGCGCGTTCAGAACGTGCTCCAGCAGGTTGCCGCCCGGCGCCAGCTCGCCCTCGGTGTGGACGAAGATCTCGACCGTGACCTTCTCACCCCGCTTGACCAGCTGGAGGTCGACGTGCTCCAGGAAGCCCTTCAGCGGGTCGCGCTGCACGGCCTTCGGGATCGCCAGCTCGTTGGTCTTGCCGTCGATGTCCAGCGAGATCAGGACGTTCGGCGTACGCAGCGCCAGCAGCAGCTCGTGGCCCGGCAGGGTCAGGTGCACCGGGTCGGTGCCGTGGCCGTACAGAACGACCGGCACCTTGTTGTCACGGCGGATACGGCGCGCGGCACCCTTGCCGAACTCGCTGCGCGTCTCGGCGCTGAGCTTCACCTCGGACATATGGATCACTCCTCGTAGAACTCGGAACGGACGTGGTCACCCGGCCACGAACGGCCTGCTACGAAGAGCGCGTCGATAACGGACCGCCGTACACGAGTACGGCCTCCCTCGCCGAGCAACTGCAGCAGTCTACTCGGAGGGGGAGGCCGTACCCAAAACGATCACCTCAAGGGCGCAGCAGGGGGTGCGCCAAGGGGTGCAGAAACCTCACTGCTCGTCGAAGAGGCTGGTCACCGAACCATCCTCGAACACCTCACGCACCGCACTCGCGATCGTCGGCGCGATCGACAGCACCGTGATCTTGTCCAGCTCCCGGTTCAGCTCACCCGGCGTCGGCAGCGTATTCGTGAACACGAACTCGCTCACCCGCGAGTTCTTCAGCCGATCCGCAGCCGGACCCGACAGCACACCGTGCGTCGCCGTCACGATGACGTCCTCCGCACCGTGCGCGAACAGCGCGTCCGCCGCCGCACAGATCGTGCCACCCGTGTCGATCATGTCGTCGACCAGGACACACACCCGGCCCTTGACCTCACCGACGACCTCGTGGACCGTCACCTGGTTCGCCACGTCCTTGTCACGCCGCTTGTGCACGATCGCCAGCGGCGCACCGAGCCGGTCGCACCACCGGTCCGCCACCCGCACCCGGCCCGCGTCCGGCGACACCACCGTCAGCTTCTCCCGGTCCACCTTCTTGCCCACGTAATCCGCCAGCAGCGGCAGCGCGAACAGGTGGTCCACCGGACCGTCGAAGAAACCCTGGATCTGGTCCGTGTGCAGATCCACCGTCAGGATGCGGTCCGCACCCGCCGTCTTCATCAGGTCCGCGATCAGACGCGCCGAGATCGGTTCACGACCCCGGTGCTTCTTGTCCTGCCGCGCGTAACCGTAGAACGGCACGATCACCGTGATGGAACGAGCCGACGCGCGCTTCAACGCGTCGATCATGATCAGCTGCTCCATGATCCACTTGTTGATCGGAGCCGTGTGGCTCTGGATCAGGAAGCAGTCCGCACCACGAGCCGACTCCTGGTAACGGACATAGATCTCACCGTTGGCGAAGTCGAAGGCCTTCGTCGGGACGACCCCGACACCCAGCTGCTGGGCGACCTCCTCGGCAAGCTCGGGGTGGGCGCGGCCGGAGAAGAACATCATCTTCTTCTCGCCGGTCGTCTTGATCCCGGTCACAGCACAGTCTCCTCAGAGGTTGTCTCAGCCAGCCGGCTGCTCGGCGACCTCTCGGCTGGGCGTGAGAGGCCGAATCAGCTGGTAAGGGTGCGGGTGCACACGTGCGGATGTGCACTTATCACGGTACGCCGTGTTTGGCGCACCCGTTTCCGGTCAGCCCTCGCTCTCACCCTGCCGGGACGCCGCCTCGGCCGCCTTCGCCGCCGCGCTCCCCGGACGCTTCCGAGCCACCCAACCCTCGATATTCCGCTGCTGACCACGGGCCACGGCCAGCGAACCGGGCGGCACATCCTTCGTGATCACCGACCCGGCGGCGGTGTAGGCACCGTCCCCCACCGTGACAGGAGCCACAAACATGTTGTCCGAACCGGTCCGGCAGTGCGACCCGATCGTCGTGTGGTGCTTGTCCTGGCCGTCGTAGTTCACGAACACACTCGCCGCACCGATGTTCGAGTACTCACCGATCGTCGCGTCCCCGACGTACGACAGATGCGGCACCTTCGTCCCCTCCCCGATCGAGGAGTTCTTCGTCTCGACGTACGTACCGATCTTCCCCTTGGCACCGAGACGCGTCCCGGGCCGCAGATACGCGTACGGTCCCACGCTCGCCCGCTCGCCCACCACAGCTCCGTCGGCCACCGTGTTGTCCACCCGCGCCCCAGGACCCACACGGGTGTCCTTCAGCCGGCAGTTCGGCCCCACCTCGGCACCCTCGCCCAGATGCGTCGACCCCGTCAGCTGCGTCCCCGGATGCACCACCGCGTCCCGGTCGAACGTCACCGTCACATCGACCCAGGTCGTCGCCGGATCCACGACCGTCACCCCGTCCAGCATCGCCCGCGTCAGCAACCGGTCGTTCAGCGTGCGACGGG
>NZ_BNBF01000011.1:134595-137241 GCF_014654935.1 Streptomyces capoamus | reverse complement strand
CCTCCGCCAACTGCACCCGGTTGTTGATCCCCGCGATCTCCCGGTGATCGGCCGCCACCGAGGCCCCCACCCGGTGCCCGGCCTCCCGCAGGATCCCCAGCACGTCCGTGAGGTACTCCTCACCCTGGCTGTTGTCCGTCCGCACCTTCTTCAGCGCGTCCGCCAGCAACTGCCCGTCGAACGCGAACACCCCGCTGTTGATCTCCCGGATCGCCCGCTGCGCCTCGGTCGCGTCCTTGTGCTCCACGATCGCGGTGACGGCACCCGACGCCGCGTCCCGCACGATCCGGCCGTAACCGGTCGCGTCCGGCACCTCCGCGGTGAGCACGGTCACCGCGTTGCCGTCCGCCCCGTGCGTTTCGGCGAGCCGCCGGAGCGTGTCGCCGGTGAGCAGCGGGGTGTCCCCGCACACCACCACGACGGTCCCGTCCACGGCCCCGCCCAGCTCCTCCAGGCCCATCCGCACGGCGTGCCCGGTACCGTTCTGCTCCGCCTGCACGGCGGTCCTGGCGGCCGGATCGATCTCGGCGAGGTGCGCGCCGACCTGCTCACGGGCGTGGCCGACGACGACGACCAGGTGCTGCGGGTCCAACTCACGGGCGGCGGCCAGCACGTGGCCGACCAGGGAACGGCCGCAGATCTGGTGCAGGACCTTGGGTGTGGCCGACTTCATACGGGTGCCCTCACCCGCTGCGAGAACGACGACGGCGGCCGGGCGGATGGCGCTCACGGGGTTGCCCTTCGGCTCTGGATGGGTGGGGGTGACAGCCGCAGGATACCGGGGTGCTTGGGGGCGGACATGAGAGCGGGCCCCGCCGGGGGTTACCGGTCAGGACCCGAACCTTGGTTATGTGTGCTGTGAGCTCCCGGAGAAGGATTCGAACCCTCATTCAACGGACCAAAACCGTTTGTCCTACCCTTAGACGATCCGGGATAATCTGTGCGCTATGTCCGATTTGGTTGATCGGTTTCGCGTACGGCCTCCACTATGCCGTACCAGGAGCCTTCGATGCGACGGTACAAGTCGGCACCCTGCAGGACTTTGATCACGAGGCAGCCGCGGTAACTGTCGCCGGTGTTCTTGCGTACCGTCTTCGGGTTGTGCTTCTTGAGCGTCGTCTTGTTGAACATCGAGGCGTCGGCGCCGACGAGGTCGGCCCAGTAGCGCTCGGCTCCCGCCACGTCGGCCGTCTCGTGGATCATCACGGTGAACCGCAGGCGCTCTCGCTCCACTTGGAGCAGGTCGAGCCATGCCAGGAACACGTTGATCATCCCGGGGTCGCTGTTCACGAAGGTGACGTTCTCCCGGCGGTCGTACGGCTTGTCCTTGCCGCCCTCGGCCCAGTAGAGGCCCACGCCCACCAGGAACAGCTCACGCGCCGACAGTTCGCCGACCGACCGTTTGGCCTCCTCCTTGACCTGTCGACGTTCCTCGTCCCGGATCCGCAGCTTCTCCTCCCAGCCCTTGCGGGCGATGGCTGCCGCTTCCTCGGGCGTGCGCCGGCGCTCCGGCCTCGGTAGATCTCGTACCCACAGCGACACGGAACTGCGTGAGCACCCCAGTTCCGCCTCGATCCGGTCGTACGTCCAGCCCTGGAGGCGTAGCTCCCGGGCGCGGTGGCGGAGGTCGTCCTTGGCCCTGGGGCGCTTCGTCCAGGCCGGTGGCGGTTCGCCCTTCACCAGTTGGTTGAGGACGTCGTTGTTGTAGATCTTCAGTTCGTCGCGGATCTGCCGGAGGCTGCGGCCGGCCCGGCGGAGGGCCACCGCCTGGTCGCGGAGGCGTTCGAAGTCGGTGTATTTGCCTGGTGAATGTGCCATGTGCATACCGTCCGGACGGAATGTGGGATTCCGGCGCGGGGCGGGGGAGGTTCACCAGTTCGAGGGATAGCGGGTGGTTTCGAGGGTGTCCGGTGGCGCGGTGTCGTGTGCGGAGGTAGGGGAAAGTCACCGGAAATGCCGCACCCCTCGCCCGTAGGCTGGGGGCATGACCACGACGGGGGAAGACCACGAGAGGGCGTTGACCGGCCCTTGGTGGTGGGTACGACGGCGCGGTGCGGTGCTCGACGGGGGTCTCGCGCTGGTGTCGGCGGTGGAGTGCGCGGCGGAGGGGATCCCGTTCGCCCGGGAGGCCGGGATCCCGGTGTCGGTGGGGATCGTGTTCGGTCTGATCGCCGGTTCGGTGCTGCTGGTGCGCCGGAAGTGGCCGATCGCCGTGGTGCTGGTGGCGATCGCGATCACGCCGGCCGAGATGGGTTTCCTGATGGGCGTCGTCGGCCTGTACACGCTGGCCGCGTGCGAGCTGCCGCGGCGGGTGATCGGGTCGTTGTCGGGGATGTCGCTGCTGGGCACGGCGGTGGTGACGTTCGTGCGGGTGCGCCAGGACATGGCGCGGGGCGATCTGACGCTGGGTGACTGGTTCGTGCCGTTCGCGGCGGTGACCACGGCGTTGGGGCTGACGGCTCCGCCGGTGCTGCTGGGGCTGTACGTGGGGGCGCGGCGGCGGTTGATGGAGAGCTTGCGGGAGCGGGCGGACAGTCTGGAGCGGGAGCTGCAGCTGCTCGCGGAGCGGGCGGAGGAGCGGGCCGAGTGGGCGCGTAACGAGGAGCGGACGCGGATCGCGCGGGAGATGCACGACGTGGTGGCGCA
>NZ_BNBF01000011.1:132677-134550 GCF_014654935.1 Streptomyces capoamus | reverse complement strand
CCGGGTGAGTCTGATGGTGGTGCACGCGGCGGCGTTGCAGGCGGTGGCGCGGAAGGATCCCGAGAAGGCGGTGCGCAACGCGGCTCTGGTGGGGGACATGGGGCGGCAGGCGTTGACGGAGTTGCGGGAGATGCTCGGGGTGCTGCGTGCGGGGGAGGACGCGGGCCGGCGGGTGGCGTCGGCGTCGTTGGCGGTGGTGGGGGAGGCGGCGGTCGCGGCGGCTTCGCGGGTGGCGGCGGCGGAGGGGGCGGCGGAGGGTCCCTGTCTGTCGGAGCTGGAGGAGTTGATCGGGCAGTCGGCGGCCGCGGGGATGGTGGTGGATCTGTCGGTCGAGGGGGAGGTGCGGTCGTATGCGGCGGAGGTGGAGCAGACGGCGTACCGGGTGGTGCAGGAGGCGTTGACGAACGTCCACAAGCACGCGGCGGGGGCGAAGACGCACGTGCGGTTGGCGCACCGGGTGTCGGAGATCGCGATGCAGGTGGAGAACGAGCCGCCGCCGGAGCCGGCGTCGGCGTCGGCGGGGTTGCCGTCGGGCGGGAACGGTCTGGTGGGGATGCGGGAGCGGGTGCTGGCGCTGGGCGGGGTGTTCGTGTCGGGTCCGACGGAGGCGGGGGGTTTCCGGGTGTCGGCGGTGATTCCGGCGGGGTAGGGGCGGTGGTGTCAGCCGGCGGTGAGGCGTACCGGGGGGATGCCGGTGACGAGGGCGGCGAGGGCGTGGTCGATGTCGGGGCCGAGGTACCAGTCGCCGGTGTGGTCGATGGTGTAGACGCGGCCTTCGGCGTCGACGGCGAGGAGGGCGGCGGTGTCGGTCTCCTCGCCGAGGGGGCACAGTTCGGTGCCCAGGGCGCGGCCGAGGTCGCCGAGGGTGCGGGCGAGGTGGAGGCCGTGCAGGGGGTCGAGGTGGAGGGCGGCGGGGGCGATCTGGCGGCCGGGGCCGGCGGGGGTGATGGTGAGGCCGCCGAATTCGGCCCAGGCTTCGACGGCGGCGGGGAACACGGTGTGCCGGTGTCCGGCGGGTGAGGTGTGTTCGCGCAGGATGTCGGCCCAGATCTCGGCCTGTTTTATGTCCCAGCGTCCGGGTTGCCAGCCGGCGGCGCGCAGGGCGGCGTCGACGGGTACGGGGAAGCGTGTGGTCGAGGTGCGGTCGGGGTGCATCTGCTCTTCGTTCGTCGAGCTCGGCGGGTGGTTCGGCGGGTGGTTCGGCGGTGTGCGGGGGTGCGGGGTCAGTCGTCGGGGGCGGCGGGGTCGACGATGCGGACGCCGAAGTGGGCGCTCAGGGCCGTGCAGGCGCGGCAGGGGGCGGCGAAGCTGCCGTGGAGGGGGTCGCCGTCCTCGCGTATGCGGCGGGCGGTGAGCTTGGCGTTCTTGAGGGCTTTGCGGGCTTCGCCGTTGGTCATGGGTCTGCGGGCGGCGCGTCTGCTGCGGGCGGCGTCGGCGGTGGCGAGGTGCCGGGAGATGAGGATGGTCTCGGCGCAGCGGCCGGTGAAGCGGTGGCGTTGTGCGCTGGTGAGGGTGTCGAGGAAGTCCTTGACGAGGGGGTGCAGGGCGGGTGGCTGGTCGCTGCGGGCGGCGGTGCCGGTGAGGGTGGCGCCGCGGACGGAGAGGGCGGCGGCGACGGCGGGCAGGATGCCGTCGCGGCGGTGGCGGAGGACGGGGGCGGGGGGTGTGTCGGTGCCGCTCCAGCCGATGCGGGGGTCGCCGGCCCGCACGTCGGTACCTCCGGTCTGCAACGCGTTCATGATCGTTCTCCCCTCCCCGGGCATGCCCCCGAAGGACACAGGGTGCCAAATGCCGTGGCTGGTGCGGAAGCTGGGGCGGGGTGCGACGCGTGTGCGGGGGCGTGCGGTGACGGTGCGGTGACGCTGGGGTGACG
>NZ_BNBF01000011.1:124073-132629 GCF_014654935.1 Streptomyces capoamus | reverse complement strand
GCTGGTCACGGGGGTGCCGGTGGGGTGGGCGGTGGGGATGCGGCGGGCCGGTGACCGGGGTTCGGGTACCGCATAGGCTGTCGCCGTCCGCGATCGACACCGCCGTTCAGGCCAGAGACAACGCCGCAGGGGGCAACTGCCATGACGACAGGTCGGCTCGGGTTGGGGACACCGCCCAGCGGCCACGCCGGGGGAGGGGCCGCGCCGCCGAACGCGGCGTACGCCGGGCAGGTCGTGCACTTTCCGGATCCGGTCCGGGCGGCACGTCACCCGAGAGGGGTACGGGTCGACGAGCGGGGTCATCCGGATTTCTCGCCGTACGCGCGCGTGGCCGTGGAGATCGCCGAGCCGCCGGAGGGTTTCGGGGTCGACGAACTGCGGCTGACGGACTACGTGTCGGCGAACGCGGCGCTGGCGGCGACGGGGCACGAGTGGTGGGACACGCTGCCGAACGTGGCGACGCCGCACGGCTGGACGTGGCACCACGTGGCGGGGACGCGGCGGCTGGAGCTGGTTCCGGTCGAGGTGAAGGCGTTGCTGCGGCACCACGGCGGGGTGGCGACGGCGCCGGTGGACCACGGCAAGCGCGGTACGCGGCCGTTGCAGGAGTCGCGGCCGGCGCACTTCCGGTTGCCGAAGTCGGGCGTGGCGGTGGCGGAGGCGCAGGTGCAGGCGGTCGAGGAGGAGCTCGGTTACCGGCTGCCGGGTGCGTACCGCTCGTTCCTGAAGGCGGCGGGCGGTTGTGCGCCGGTGGGCACGGCGCTGGACGCCGGGCTGGGGCTGTTGCTGGACCAGCCGTTCTTCACGGTGCGGGACGAGGCCGCGGTCAATGACCTGGTGTACGTGAACAAGTGTCTGCGGGACCACCTGACGAAGGATTACCTCGGGGTGGCCTTCGTGCAGGGCGGGCTGCTCGCGGTGAAGGTGCGGGGCGAGCGGGCGGGTTCGGTGTGGTTCTGCGCGTACGACGACGTGCGGGACGTGGATCCGTCGTGGTCGCCGGCGGAGCGGGTGGAGCGTCTGCTGCTGCCGTGCGGTGACGACTTCGACGTGTTCCTGTCCCGGCTGGCGGGCAGTCCGCCGGAGTTGGAGACGGTGGCCCATCTGATGGTGGACGGCGGGTTCGCCCGTGTCGTCCCGGTGTCTTCCGGCTCGGCGTCTTCCGGCCCGGTGGGGGAGTGAGCTGCGAGCGATGGTGACGTACGCGCAGGCGCAGGAGCGCGCCGAGGAGTGGATCAACGGCGAGGTGCCCGCGTACCAGCACCGTGAGGTGCGGGTGCGGGAGTTCGAGCTGGGGTTCGTGGTGTGGGGCGAGGACCGGGCGGAGGGCCCGCGTTCGGATGCGGGGGGTCAGCGGCTGGTCATCGCCCGGGACAGCGGGGAGGCGACGCTGTGGCCGGCGCTGCCGGTGGGTGAGGTGATCCGCCGGTACGAGGAGGAGTACGGCCGTGCGGGGGAGCCGCAGGACGCGGTGCCCGCGCCGGCCGCGCGACTGGACCTGAACCAGACGTCGTTCCTGCTGACTCCTCCGGAGTGGCTGCAGGAGGCGGCGGACAAGCGGGGTGCGGCGGAGGGCCCGCCGGTCCCGGCTCCCGCCGGGCAGGAGCCGGTTCCCGCCGGGCAGGAGCCGGCTCCCGCCGAGGGAGGGCCGGTTTCCGCCGAGGGGGGCGGGCCGGCCGTGACGCAGGCCGGGGTGCCGGCGGGGGCGTCCGCCGTGGCGGACGTGCCCGCGGGGGCCACGCCGTGGGCCGGTACCGACACGAACGCGGAGACCGGTGACGAGGACCGTTCGGTCCCGCTGCCGGCGACGGTGTTCGCGCCGCCGCTGGGCGACGGGGACGACGCGGCGCCGCGTCCGCCCGCGGTGGCGCCGGACGCGCCGACGGCGCTGATGTCGGGCGGCAGCGCGCTGCCGCCGACGGCGGTCGTGCCGGCGCTGGACGTGCCGGGTGCCGGCCAGGGCGCTGCGCCCGTGCCGCCGGCTGTCACGGGGACCCCGCCGCAGGGCACTCCGCCGCAGGGCGTCTCGCCGCAGGGCACCCCGCCGTACGGCTCCCCGCAGGGTGCCGGCGGGTACGGCCGTCCGCAGGCGCCGGATGGTGCGCCGCAGCCGCCGGCGGGCGCGGGCGCGCCCGGGCGGCGGCTCGCGCCGAACGCCGGGGACATCGCGGACGCGGCGACGAGCAAGGCCGCGCCGCCGCCGAAGAAGGCGCGCGGCGCGGTGGGCGCGCCGCCTCCGCCGCCGGGCGCCCCCGGTGCGCCGGGTGCCCGTCCGGGGGCCGCGCCACCGCCGCCCGCGGGCGGGTACGTGCCGACGCAACTGGTGTCGGCCCTGGTCCCGGGGGGTCCGGAGGGACCGGGCGGGCCGGAGGGGACGCAGGCGCCGGGCGGCCCCGAGGGCGGTACGCCGCCGGGCACCGTGCACCACGCGGCCACGGTGCTGGCCGACCCGGGCCGGCTGGGCGGGGGCGGCCCGCAGGGGCCGGCTGCGCCGCAGCCCCCGGGTACGCCGGCCCCGCCGGGTGCCCCCGCGGCTCCGGGCGCCCCCGGGATGCCTGGCGGGCCGGCAGGACCGGCAGGTCCGGGCGGACCCCAGGCGCCGGGCGCTCCGGGTGCTCCGGGCGTGCCCCCCGCGCCGCAGCCCCCGGGCATGCCGCCCGTGCCGGGTGCGCCGCGGCCTCCGCAGCCTCCGGGGGCTCCCGGTGCCCCCGGGGGCCCTGGTGCGCCGTCGGTGTCCGGTGGTCCCGGAGCGCCGCTGCCGCCGCACGGCCCCGGCGTCCCCGCCGGCCCGGGTGGACCGCACCCTCCGGTCGCCCCCGACTCCGCGCGCGGTGCCGTGCACCACGCCGAGACCGTGCTGGCCGGCCCGCCGGTCGGCGGGCCGGGCGCGCCTCCGCCGCCGCCCGCCCCCGGCACGCTCGGGGTGCCCGGCGCGCCCGGGGTGCCGCCGGCGGGGGCGTACGGCTATCCGCCGCAGGGGCAGCCGACGGTCGGCCCGGGCTACCAGGCCGTGCTGCGCTACCGCGCGCAGGACGGGTCGGAGCAGCAGGTGATCCGGCGTTCGGCGCCGGGCACCCCGCACCCGGAGTGGCAGATCTTCCACGAGCTGCGGGCCCTGAACGTGCCGCCGGACCAGGTGCTGGAGCTGCACACGGAGCTGGAGTCGTGCGCGCTGCCGGGTGCCTACTGCGCGCGGATGATCCGCGAGCAGTGGCCGCAGGCGCGGATCACGTCCATCGCGCCGTACGGCACGGACCACGCGAGCCGGCAGCAGGGTATGCGGCAGTTGCTGGCGCACCAGGGCGAGCTGCACCAGGTGGCGGACGGTCCCGCGCGGCCGGCGCCGGTGCGGGCGCCGCTGCCGCCGGTGCAGCCCGCGCCGCCGGTGCCGCCGGAGGGTGTCGCGCAGGAGCTGGCCGCGGCGTTCGGGCCGGGGATCTTCCGGTTCGAGCAGCAGGCGGTGTCCCGGCAGGGCGTGCCGCCGGTGGTGGCGCACACCCTGGTGGTGGCCGGGCTGCCGCTGGACATGGGGCCGTTCTTCTGGGCGCAGGCGCAGCCGGGCCGCCCGGTGCCGACGCTGGCGGAGCTGGCGGCGGAGCGCGGGGTGCAGCCGACGGCGGACGCGGGGTCGTACCTGGTGATGGGCACGGACTTCGGCAAGGCGGTCTGTGTGCAGTACGGGACGGCGAACATCGTGGCGGTGCCGGTGGAGGCCGGTCCGGGCGGTGCGCCGGTGCCGCCGCAGTTCGTGAACACGGGGCTGCCGGAGTTCGCACGGTGCCTGGCGCTGCTGGGCCGGATGTGGCGGCTGCGGTACGGGCTGAACCAGGAGCAGGCGGGGCGCTGGACCGTCGACTTCCAGGCGCAGCTGGCCGCCCTGGACCCGGCGGCGCTGGGGTCGCCGGAGAGCTGGTGGTCGGTGCTGCTGGAGCAGATGTGGGACGGGCTGTTGTAGGCCGCCCGGTGCCCGCCGGCCGGGTGTGACCCTCCGGGCCCTTCACGCGCGCGCGTGAAGGGCCCGGCGTGTTTCCGGACGGGCCGTGACGCGACTGCGGAGTGTCGCGTTATGAACGCCTACGTCCGATCCATCAAGATATGCGCGAAATCATCCTGTCGTGCAGGTCCGGTGGAGAGGGGTCCCCAGGGTGAGCAGCGCATCGATGCCGCCGCACGGCTTCACGACCGTCCGGGGGCGTGGCTACCGCCCCGAGCAGGTCCACGCGTACCTGGAGGCGCTCTCCGACGACCGGGACGCCGCCTGGGAGCGGGCCGCCCGGCTGACCGTGCTCGCCAAGAACATGGAGGCGGAGGTCGCCGAGCTGCGCGAGGCCGTCGCCCAGCTCGTGCCGCAGACGTACGAGGCGCTCGGGGACCGCGCCCGGCGCGTGTACCGGCTGGTGCTGGAGGAGGCGGCGGACCTGCGGGAGCGGACGCGGCGCGCGGCCGAGGAGCAGGTCGCGCAGGCCGAGGCGCAGGCCGCGCGCGTGTGCCGGGAGGCCCGGGAGGCGGCGGACGCGCTGCGCGCGGAGGCCGACGAGCACGCCCGGCAGCGGCTCCAGGCCGCGCAGGCGCGGGCCGAGGAGATCCGCGTGGGTGCCCGGCGTGAGGTGAAGGCCTCGCGCGCCGAGACGCTCGCGGCCCTGCGCGAGACGCGCCGGCGCACCGTCGGACTGCTCGCCGAGCACTCCCGGGAGCAGGCCGGGCGCTGGACGGAGGCCGAACGCGCGGAGGCCGAGCGGCTGGCCGCGGTGGACGCCCGGTACGCCGAGCGGATCGACCGGGCCGAGGCCGCGCTGGCCGAGGCGGGGCAGGCGGTCGGGGAGGCGGAGGAGTACGCGCGCCGCTCCCAGGAGGAGGCACGCGCGCGGGCCGCGGACATCCTGGCCGAGGCCCACGCGCGTGAGGAGCACATCGCCCAGGAGACCGAGCGGGTGCTGCGCGAGCACGGCGAGATCTGGGACGACATGCAGGCGCACATGGACTCGGTACGCGACCGGCTCATCACGCTGACCGGCCGGGTGGCCCGGGAGTGACGCCGGGCCGGTCGCCCTCGCGGACCGCGCCCGCCAGGATGCGGCCCTCCACCGCCTCGTACTGGTGCCGCTGCCGCTGTGCCTCGGCGCGGCCCGACAGCACGGTTCCCAGCCAGCCGAAGAGGAAGCCGGCCGGGATGGAGACGATGCCGGTGGTGGTGAACGGGAACCAGTCGAAGTGGGCGTGCGGGAACGCCGACACGGGCGAGCCGGAGACGAGCTTGGTGCCCGGCATCAGCAGCAGCACGGTCAGCGAGCCCCCGATCAGTGTGGCCATCAGGCCGCCGCGGGTGCAGCGGCGCCAGAACAGGCCGTAGACCAGGGCGGGGGCGAGGGCGGAGGCGCCCAGGCAGAAGGAGAGCGTGACCAGGGGCTGCAGGCTGTGGTGCTGCACCAGGGTGGCCAGCAGGACCGTCGGCACCCCCGTGGCGAGTGCGCAGACGCGGGCGAGGGTCATCTCGCGGCGGGCCGGCATCTCCTGCACCCGGGCCGCGAACACGTCGTGCGCGAGGGAGTTGGCGCAGGCGAGGATCATCCCGGCCACCGAGGCGAGCAGGGTCAGGAAGACGGCGGTGGTGACCAGGGTGAACAGGAAGGTCTCCGCCGTCGTCACGTCCGTGCCGAACACCGCGCGCGTGCCCAGCAGGTACGCGGTGTTGCCCTGCGGGTCGGCCGCCGCGACGGCCGTACGCCCCAGCAGGGCCGTGGCGCCGAACCCGACCACGGTGATGACGAGGACGAACAGGGCGACCAGGGACACCGCCCAGGACATCGAGCGGCGTACCTGGCGGGCGCTGGAGGCGGTGTACATGCGCATGGTGATGTGCGGCAGGCAGGCGCCGCCGAGGACGACGGTCAGTTGCGTGGCGATCATGTCGACGCGGCCGGTGGGCGTCGTGCCGAACTGCAGTCCGGAGTGCAGGAAGGCCGGGCCGGCGCCGCTGTGCCCGGCGGCGGCGGTGAACAGGGCGCCCGGGTCCCAGTCGAAGCGGTGCAGGACCAGGGCGGCCACCAGGGCGCCGGAGCCCATCAGCAGCACGATCTTGACGATCTGGACGACGGCCGTGCCCTTCATGCCGCCGATCGCCGCGTAGGCGATCATCAGGGCGCCGAGGCCCACGACGCATCCGGTCTTCAGGGTCTCGCCGGTGAAGCCCAGGATGAAGGCCATCAGCTGTCCGGTCCCGGCCAGTTGGACCAGCATCAGCGGCAGCAGCGCGGCGATGGTCACCGCGCTCGTCGTGATCCGCACGCAGCGGCCCGGCAGCCGGCGGGCGAGCGCGTCGCCCATGGTGAACCGGCCGGCGTTGCGCAGCGGTTCGGCCAGCAGGAACATCAGCAGCATCAGCGACAGCGCCGTGCTGAGGGCGAGGACGACACCGTCGTAGCCGCACAGGGCGATGACCCCGCCGGTGCCGAGGACGGTGGCGGCGGAGATGTAGTCGCCGGCGATCGCGAGACCGTTGCGCAGCGGGGACAGGGAGCCGTAACCGGTGTAGAACTCGTCCAGGTCGTCCCGGTCGGGGCCGGTCATCACGCACAGCAGCAGGGTGAGGGTGGCGGCGGCGGAGAAGGCGACCAGGGACATGGCCTGGGCGGAGTCGCTGAACCCGGTGGTTCCCGGGCCGCCGGCGCCGCTCATCGTGCCGCTCCCCGCCGCGCGTCCAGCTCGGCGTGCCGGCGGATCCGCTCGGCGAGCGGGTCGACGTACCGGCGCGCGGTGTGCTCGTACAGGGCGATCGCCAGCCAGGTGACCGGGAGCTGGACGAGTGCGAGCAGCAGGCCGGCGGGGATGCCGTCGGCGAGGGTGCGGGTCATGACGCCGGGCGCGTACGCCGACAGGACGAGGAACAGCGTGAAGTAGCCGAGCGCGGTGAGGGTGGCGGTGCGCCGCTGCCACCGGTAGGCGCTGCGCAGCACCCGCAGGTCGCTGTGGTGGCCGAGCGGTTCCCGCTCGGGGCGGCGCTCCGGCGGCACCGGCCCGGGGGGCTGCCCCGGGAGCTGCCATGAGCGGGTCGAGTGGGGCGGCGGGGGTTGCCAGGGGTGGGTCGGGTCCGGTGGGGGGTACGACGGGTGCGGCGGGTCGTGGGCCATCCCGGGGCTCCTCGCGTGGCTCGGGTCCGTGGCGGCGGACCGCAGGGAGGTGGGGGAGCTGAGCCACGCACGCTACTCGCGGCGCCCGGACCGCGCGGCCTTTTCACCGAACTGGCCGGTCGGTATGCGCTTTCCCCGGAAAACCCCTCCCACCTGGGGTGTTACCCGCGTTAACCCGCCGGGGTTCAGTCCTGGAGCACCGGGAACCGGCGGGGAGCCACCAGGAGCAGCACCACGAACGCCAGCGCCGCCGCGCCCGCCGCGCCGAGGTAGACCGCGTGGACGGCGTCGGCGACCGCCCGCCGGGCCGGCTCCGGGACCGTGCCGGCGTCCAGCGCGCGCGTGACGGAGTCCAGGTCGCCGGCCCCGCCCAGCCGCGCGGCCAGCACCCCGTTGGCGACGGCCCCGAACAGGGAGGCGCCGAGGGTCTGGCCGGTCTGCCGGCAGAACAGCACCGACGCCGTCGTGGTGCCCCGCTCCGCCCAGCCCACGGTCGACTGCACCCCGACGATCAACGGCAGCTGGAACAGCCCCAGCGCCCCGCCCAGCAGCAGCATCAGCAGCGTCGGCTGCCACCAGGATCCGGGGTAGGGCAGGAACGGGAACGCGCACAGGACCAGCGCGGCCAGGCCGATGCCGACCAGCGCGGTGTCCCGGAAGCCGATCCGCCGGTACACGTGCTGGCTGAGCGCGGCCGACACCGGCCAGCTGAGCGTCCACACCGACAGCACGAACCCGGCGGCCACCGGCGCGAGCCCCAGCACCGACTGCGCGTACGTCGGCAGGAACACCGCCGGTGCCACCATCAGCAGCCCCAGTGCGCCCAGGGCCAGGTTGACGGCCGCGATCGTCCGGCGCCGCCACACCCACCCGGGGATGATCGGCTCCGCGGCCCGCCGCTCCACCGCCACCGTCACCCCGGCCAGCGCCAGGCCCGTGCCGAGCAGCGCCAGCGACGGCGCCGACACCCACGGCCAGGCGACGCCGCCCTGCACCAGCGCGGTCAGCAGCACCCCGCCGCACGCGAACACCGCCAGCGCGCCGGCCCAGTCCACGCGCGCGGGGCGTGCCTGCGCCCGCTGCGGCTCGTGCAGGTGACGGACGACCAGCCACAGGGCGGCGGTGCCGACCGGCAGGTTGATCAGGAAGATCCAGCGCCAGTCGGCGTACGCGGCGAGCACACCGCCGAGCCCGGGGCCGGCCACCGCGGACACCGCCCACACGGTGGAGAGCCTGGACTGGATCTTCGGGCGCTCCGCCAGCGGGTACAGATCGGCGGCCAGCGTCTGCACCGTGCCCTGCAGCGCCCCGCCGCCCAGGCCCTGCAGGATCCGGAACGCGATCAGCGCCCCCATGTTCCAGGCCACCGAGCACAGCAGCGACCCCAGCAGGAACACGGCCGCGCCGACCACCAGCACCGGCTTGCGGC
>NZ_BNBF01000011.1:112400-124031 GCF_014654935.1 Streptomyces capoamus | reverse complement strand
CGAAGGTGTCGGACAGCTTGCCGTACACCGGCAGCGTGACGGTGACGGCGAGCAGGTAGCCGGAGAACAGCCACGAGAAGACGGCGAACCCGCCGAGGTCGCCGACGATCTGCGGTACGGCCGTGGAGACGGCGGTGGAGTCGAGCGCCGCCAGTGCCATCGACAGCATGAGCGCGGCGACCACCGCCCCGCGCCGCCCGGTGTCCTGCCGCCGGTCGGCCCCGCCGCGTATCGCCGGTGTCGTACTCCCCACCGCACACCCCTCCCGTGCTCCCCGACGGCCACTGCCCCGTGCCCCCTGCACGCATCACCGCGACGACAGCTTCCCACGGCGGGCCGGGCCCGCCCCTGACGTCGGGGAAGGGCGCGGGCTCCCGCACCGGCGGGCGGCGGCTTCCCGCGCCGAAGGGTGGAGGCTTCCCGCGCCGAAGGGTGGAGGCGACCCGGAGGACGGCTCCACCCGGCGGTGGAGCACCCCTAGGGGTTCCTCCGTACTCCGGCCCGGGGCGGGGTCGTCCCGGCGGAGGACGAGACCGGCCGGGAGCCTTCCTTAACCTGGCTTTACGCCGCTGGGGGGCGGCGGACCGCACCGGCGGGGGTGGGGTTTTCCCCCCGGAAAGACGGGGCTCCGCACCAGCGCGCGACACCCCCGCCGGCCGCGAGACTCATCGCCGTACCCAAGACCGACCGCCCGGGACCCCGGGCAGCACGCACGATCCGTCGACCCACATAGGAGACATACCGTGACATCGGCTGTGACCATTCCCAGGCACGGGGGCACTGGAGGGACTACGGCCGTTGCCGCGCGGGCGCGGCAGGTCGTGAAGGCCTACGGGTCCGGCGAGACCCGTGTCGTCGCCCTGGACCACATCGACGTGGACATCGCCCGCGGCCGGTTCACCGCGATCATGGGTCCCTCCGGGTCCGGCAAGTCCACCCTGATGCACTGCCTCGCCGGCCTCGACACGGTGACGAGCGGTCACATCCACCTGGCCGACACCGAGATCACCGGCCTGAAGGACAAGAAGCTCACCCAGCTGCGCCGGGACCGCATCGGCTTCATCTTCCAGGCGTTCAACCTGCTGCCCACGCTGAACGCGCTCGAGAACATCACGCTGCCCATGGACATCGCGGGCCGCAAGCCCGACCGGGCCTGGCTGGACCGCGTGGTGGAGACCGTCGGCCTCGCCGGGCGCCTCAAGCACCGCCCCACCCAGCTCTCCGGCGGCCAGCAGCAGCGCGTCGCCGTGGCCCGCGCGCTCGCCGCCCGCCCCGAGATCATCTTCGGGGACGAGCCCACCGGGAACCTCGACTCCCGCGCGGGCGCCGAGGTCCTCGGCTTCCTGCGCCGCTCGGTGGACGAACTCGGCCAGACCATCGTCATGGTCACCCACGACCCGGTGGCCGCCTCCTACGCCGACCGCGTGCTCTACCTCGCCGACGGCCGGATCGTCGACGAGATGTACCAGCCGACGGCCGAACAGGTCCTCGACCGCATGAAGGACTTCGACGCCCGGGGGCGCACCTCATGACCGTCCTGAAGACCTCGATGCGCAACTTCCTCGCGCACAAGGGCCGCATGGCACTGTCGGCGGTCGCGGTCCTGCTGTCGGTGGCGTTCGTGTGCGGCACGCTCGTGTTCACCGACACCATGAACACCACCTTCGACAAGCTCTTCCAGGCCACCTCCTCCGACGTCCAGGTCAGCGCAAAGGGCTCCTCGGACACCGGGCAGACCACCTCCCGCACGGGCAAGCCGCCCGTGCTGCCCGCCGCCGTGGTCGGGAAGGTCCGCACCGCCCAGGGCGTGCGGTCGGCCGAGGGCACGGTGTTCTCCACCTCGGTGACCGTCGTCGACGCCGACAAGGACAAGCTGTCGCCCAGCAGCGGCGCGCCCACCATCGTCGGCAGCTGGAACGGCAACGACGCCCGCACCATGAAGATCACCTCCGGTACGGCACCCAGGGGCCCGGACCAGGTGATGGTCGACGCCGACACCGCCGGCAAGCACCACCTGAGGCTCGGCGACGAGATCGGCGTGATCACGGCCGTCGGCACGCACCACGCGCGCGTGTCCGGCATCGCCGCCTTCAAGGTCACCAACCCCGGCGCGGCCATCTTCTACCTGGACACGGAGACCGCCCAGCGCACCCTCGTCGGCCGGACCGGCGTCTACACCGACGTCAACGTCACCGCCGCGCGGGGCGTGACCGACGCGCAGCTGAAGCAGAACGTCCTCGCCGCCCTCGGGCACGACTACAAGGTGCAGACCGCCAAGGAGGTCGCCGACGCCAACCAGAAGGACGTCCAGAGCACGCTGAACGTCATGAAGTACGCGATGCTCGGCTTCGCCGGGATCGCCTTCCTGGTCGGCATCTTCCTGATCATCAACACCTTCTCCATGCTCGTCGCCCAGCGCACCCGCGAGATCGGCCTGATGCGCGCCATCGGCTCCTCCCGCAAGCAGGTCAACCGGTCCGTCCTGGTCGAGGCGCTGCTGCTCGGTGTCATCGGCTCCGTGCTCGGTGTCGGCGCGGGCGTCGGCATCGCCGTCGGCCTGATGAAGCTCATGGGCCGCATCGGCATGCACCTGTCCACCGACGACCTGACCGTCGCCTGGACCACCCCCGCCTCCGGCCTGCTCCTCGGCGTGGTCGTCACCGTCCTCGCCGCCTACCTGCCCGCCCGGCGCGCCGGCAAGGTCTCCCCGATGGCCGCTCTGCGCGACGCCGGTGCCCCGGCCGACGCCAGGGCCGGCGCCGTCCGGGCCGGCCTCGGACTGCTCCTCACCGCCGCCGGCGGCTGGAGCCTGTACGTCGCTGCCACCGCCGGCCAGGCCAAGACCGGCTCGGGCTGGCTGGGCATCGGCGTGGTGCTCACCCTGATCGGCTTCGTCGTCATCGGACCGCTGCTGGCCGGCGGCCTGGTCCGGGTCCTCGGCGCGGCCCTGCTGCGGATGTTCGGGCCGGTCGGGCGGATGGCCGAGCGCAACGCGCTGCGCAACCCGCGCCGCACCGGTGCCACCGGCGCTGCCCTGATGATCGGCCTCGCCCTGGTGGCCTGCCTGTCGGTGGTCGGCTCCTCCATGGTCGCCTCCGCCTCCGACCAGCTCGACAAGACCGTGGGCGCGGACTTCATCGTCCGCAGCGACCAGGAGGACGGGCTCGTCGCCAAGCAGGCGGTGCAGGCGATCAAGAACACCCCGGGCCTGGAGCGGGTCACCGAGTACAAGTGGACGGAGGCCGCCTTCACCACCCCGGACGGCAAGCGGCTGCCGAACACGACCATCATGGCCGTCGACCCGGCCTACGCCACCGACGTCCGCACCGAGACCGTGGCCGGCGAGGTGAAGGACGCCTACCGGATCGACTCCATGTCGGTGCCCGAGAAGTTCGCGAAGGACCACGGCGTCCGGCTCGGCTCCACGATCACCGTGGCCTACGAGGACGGCCGCACCGCCCGCCTGACGGTCCGGGCGATCACCCGCAGCGACACGCTCATCGACTCGGGCGCGGTGTACACCTCCATCGCCACGCTCGCGAAGTACGTCCCGGCCGGCCGGATGCCGCTCGACGAGATGGTCCTGGCCACCGCCGAGGACGGACGGCAGGCCGCCGCCTACCAGGCGCTCAAGGCCGCACTGCACGACGACTTCCCGCAGCTGACCGTGCGCGACCAGACCGACTACAAGCAGGACCTGAAGGACCAGATAGGCCAGCTGCTCAACATGATCTACGGCCTGCTGGCCCTCGCGATCATCGTCGCGATCCTCGGTGTGGTGAACACCCTGGCCCTGTCGGTGGTCGAGCGGACCCGGGAGATCGGTCTCATGCGGGCCATCGGCCTCTCCCGCCGCCAGTTGCGCAGCATGATCCGCCTGGAGTCCGTGGTGATCGCCGTCTTCGGCGCCCTGCTCGGCCTCGGCCTCGGCATGGGCTGGGGCGCGACCGCCCAGAAGCTCCTCGCCCTGCAGGGACTGAAGATCCTGGAGATCCCCTGGCCGACGATCACCGGTGTCTTCATCGGCTCGGCCTTCGTGGGCCTGTTCGCGGCCCTGGTGCCGGCGTTCCGGGCGGCGCGGATGAACGTGCTGAACGCCATCGCCACCGACTAGGCACGGGAAAGCCGGACGGCGGGGCGCGGAGTTCCTCTCCGCGCCCCGCCGTCCTCGTGCAGGGGTGCCGGTGGGTGCCGGTGGATCAGCCGGCGGCGCTGACCGCGTCGTAGTACGTCTTCGCGGTCTTGCGGCAGGCCGCCCGCAGCCGGCTGCGCTCGGAGGGCGGCAGGGGGTCCGCCCACGGCTTGTAGTCGCACGCGGAGTACAGGTCCCTCAGGAGGGCCTTGTCGACGCGCTTCTTGTGGCCGTTCTTCTTGAAGTAGTAGTTGCCGATCAGGCCCTTGTAGTTGCGGTAGCCGAAGTCGTGCCGCCAGCAGGCCATCTTGAAGTCGTAACCACCGGGCAGGGTGTCCCGGGCGTGGGTGCAGTAATCGGTCTTCCAGTTGAACTTGTACTTCTCGATCGACTGCTTGTGGGCCAGGTGCTGGTTCATGGCGTCGAGCCACCTGCCCGTCGAGGCGTTGGAATCCTCGGTGAGATTCTTCAGCTTCGAGAGCTTCTGCGCCTTCGTCAGCGAAGCGGTCACCGAAGGAGAAACGGACCCGGCGGGTGCGGAATCGGCCAGCGCGGGCGCGGCGCCGACGGCGAGAACGGCACCCGAAAGGGCGATGGCGGACAGTGCGGTGCGCAACTTGGTCAAGGCTCATTTCCTTTCCCGTGGAGGACGGCGGTGAGCATGGCATGTCCGTACCGGGCGGGCAATCTCCTTTGTGCCGGAAGTGGTCCGGAGGGGAATCGGAATGTATTGCTCCAGGGTTCTGAGCTGGCTATATGCATTTCAGCTGGCCGCTATACCATTCTCGCTATATGTCGTGGGCGAAGCTCAGATCTTGCTCAACAGAGGGACCGCGTGGCCGGCTCGCGGCTAGCCTTTGCGTGGACATCTGGGCCGATATGCGTCGGCATCGAGCCATCCGGGAGTCAGAGGTGCAGCGTCATCGACGGGGGATGATCTGGACGTGTGCCGAACGCGGGGAAATTCCCGACGAAAAGCTGGAGCAAGCGGTGGGGCGGGCCGTCCGTGAATTTCGTGGAAGAGCCGGAATGACCCAGACGCAACTGGCGGAACTCTCCGGGCTGACCCAGGCGGCGATCTCCCGGCTGGAACACGGGAAATGCATGCCGACTTTCGCCTTGCTGGAACGCATCGCCGGGGCCTTCGGCTCGGCCCTGCTCGTCTCGGTCGAACCGGGACGCGGGGTGACGGTCGCCTTCACGGACAGCGGCGAAGCGGCCTGACGGGGGATGGGGGCGACTCGGCGGCCCGTTGGCGGCGCGGGGGGCGCGGGGGGCGCGGGGGGCGTCTCGCTCACCATTCGGCCGGCGGTGGGTGGGGGGAGCGGGCGGCGCGCAGGGGCGTCCACCGCCCGCTGCCCGGTGCCGTCGGCTGCCCGGTGTCCGCTGCCTGGTGCCCGCTGCCGCGGCTGCCCGTCGTTGTCCGCTGCCCGGTGTCCGCTGCCGCGGCTGCCCGCCGCCGTCGGCCGCCCGCCGCCGTCGGCCGCCCATTGTCGGCTGCCCGGTGCCGTGGCTGCCGCCCTCCGTCGGCCGCTCGTTGCTCGCTGCCGTCGGCTGCCGCGGTTGCCCGTTGCCCGGTGCCGCCCGCTGCCCGGTGCCGTCGGTCGCCCGTTGTCCGCCGCCCGCTGCCCGCTGCCCGGTGCCGTCGGCCGCCCGGTGCGCACTGCCGCTGCTGCCCGCTGCCCGTTGCCCGCCGGAGGCGTCTCGTGGTCGTCGGTGGGGCCTCGTGTCGGTCCGGCCGTCCGGTGTGGGTTCCGGCGCGGCGGGGGCACCCGGGTTCTCGCCGATGTCGTCCGCGCGCCGCGTCGTCGCCCTCGGCGTCGTAGGCTGGGCAGCCCCGGCCCGTGAGACGTGTCGGGCTGTCTGCGTTGCCCCTGCCCGGATGGAAGCCCTCATGAGCCTGCACGGTCTGCTCGACGCCGTAGTCAAGGATCCCGCCCTCGCGGAAGCGATTCAGGCGGCGGCGGACGGCAACCGCCCGCACGTCGACCTGGTCGGCCCCCCGGCCGCCCGCCCCTTCGCGGTCGCCGCCCTGGCCCGCGAGGCCGGCCGCCCGGTGCTCGCGGTCACGGCGACGGGCCGCGAGGCCGAGGACCTGGCCGCCGCCCTGCGCTCCCTGCTGCCCGAACAGGGCGTCGTGGAGTACCCCTCCTGGGAGACCCTCCCGCACGAGCGGCTCAGCCCGCGCAGCGACACCGTCGGCCGTCGCCTCGCCGTCCTGCGCCGCCTGGCCCACCCCCGCCCGGACGACCCCGAGACCGGCCCGGTCTCCGTCGTCGTGGCGCCCGTGCGCTCCGTGCTCCAGCCGCAGGTCAAGGGCCTGGGCGACCTGGAGCCGGTGGCCCTGCGGACCGGCCAGAGCGCGGACCTGAACGACGTGGTCGAAGCCCTCGCCGCGGCGGCGTACGCGCGCGTGGAGCTGGTCGAGAAGCGCGGCGAGTTCGCCGTGCGCGGCGGCATCCTGGACGTCTTCCCGCCCACCGAGGAACACCCCCTGCGCATCGAGTTCTGGGGCGACGACGTCGAGGAGATCCGCTACTTCAAGGTCGCCGACCAGCGCTCCCTGGAAGTCGCCGAGCACGGCCTGTGGGCGCCGCCGTGCCGCGAGCTGCTGCTCACCGAGGACGTCCGCGCCCGCGCGCGGGCCCTGGCCGAGGCCCACCCCGAGCTGGGCGAACTGCTGGACAAGATCGCCGAGGGCATCGCGGTCGAGGGCATGGAGTCCCTCGCCCCGGTCCTGGTGGACGACATGGAGCTGCTGCTCGACGTGCTGCCCCAGGGCGCCATGGCCGTCGTCTGCGACCCGGAGCGGGTCCGTACCCGCGCCGCCGACCTCGTGGCCACCTCCCAGGAGTTCCTCCAGGCGTCCTGGGCGGCCACCGCCGGCGGCGGCGAGGCCCCCATCGACGTCGGCGCCGCCTCCCTGCGGTCCATCGCCGACGTCCGCGACCGCGCCCGCGAGCTGGGCATGATGTGGTGGTCGGTGTCGCCGTTCGCGGTGGACCTCGAACTGGAGGCCGACACCCTCAAGCTCGGCATGCACGCCCCCGAGACCTACCGCGGCGACACCGCGCGGGCCCTCGCCGACACCAAGGGCTGGCTCGCCGACGGCTGGCGCACGGTGTTCGTCACCGAGGGCCACGGCCCGGCCGCCCGCACGGTCGAGGTGCTCGGCAGCGAGGGCATCGCCGCCCGTATGGACGCCGACCTCGGCGAGCTGAGCCCCTCCCTGGTGCACGTCTCCTGCGGCTCGATCGAGTACGGCTTCGTCGACCCCGCGCTCAGGCTGGCCGTGCTCACCGAGACCGACCTGTCCGGGCAGCGCACCGCCACCCGCGACGGCGCCCGGATGCCGGCCCGCCGCCGCAAGACCATCGACCCGCTCACCCTGGAGCCGGGCGACTACATCGTCCACGAGCAGCACGGCGTCGGCCGCTACATCGAGATGGTGCAGCGCACCGTCCAGGGCGCCACCCGCGAGTACCTGGTCGTGGAGTACGCACCCGCCAAGCGCGGCCAGCCCGGCGACCGCCTCTACATCCCGACCGACCAGCTCGAGCAGATCACCAAGTACGTCGGCGGCGAGGCACCCACCCTGCACCGCCTCGGCGGCGCGGACTGGACCAAGACCAAGGCGCGCGCCAAGAAGGCCGTCAAGGAGATCGCCGCCGACCTGATCAAGCTGTACAGCGCCCGCATGGCCGCCCCCGGCCACGCCTTCGGCGCCGACACGCCCTGGCAGCGGGAGCTGGAGGACGCCTTCCCCTACGCGGAGACCCCCGACCAGCTCACCACCATCGCCGAGGTCAAGGAGGACATGGAGAAGTCGGTCCCCATGGACCGCCTGGTCTGCGGCGACGTCGGGTACGGCAAGACGGAGATCGCCGTCCGGGCCGCCTTCAAGGCCGTCCAGGACGGCAAGCAGGTCGCCGTCCTCGTCCCCACGACCCTGCTGGTCCAGCAGCACTACGGCACCTTCTCCGAGCGGTACGGGCAGTTCCCGGTCAACGTGCGCGCGCTCTCCCGCTTCCAGACCGACACCGAGGCCAAGGCCGTCCTGGAGGGGCTGAAGGAGGGCTCGGTGGACGTCGTCATCGGCACCCACCGCCTGTTCTCCTCCGAGACCAAGTTCAAGGACCTCGGCCTGGTCATCGTCGACGAGGAGCAGCGCTTCGGCGTCGAGCACAAGGAGCAGCTGAAGAAGCTTCGCGCCAACGTCGACGTGCTGACCATGTCCGCCACCCCGATCCCGCGCACGCTGGAGATGGCGGTCACCGGCATCCGCGAGATGTCCACGATCACCACGCCCCCGGAGGAGCGCCATCCGGTGCTCACCTTCGTCGGGCCGTACGAGGAGAGGCAGATCGGCGCCGCCATCCGCCGCGAACTGCTGCGCGAGGGCCAGGTCTTCTACATCCACAACCGCGTCGAGTCCATCGACCGAGCCGCCGCCAGGCTCCGCGACATCGTCCCCGAGGCGCGCATCGCGACCGCCCACGGCCAGATGTCGGAGTCCGCGCTGGAACAGGTGGTCGTCGACTTCTGGGAGAAGAAGTTCGACGTGCTGGTGTCGACCACGATCGTGGAGTCCGGCATCGACATCTCCAACGCCAACACCCTGATCGTGGAGCGCGGCGACACCTTCGGCCTGTCCCAGCTGCACCAGCTGCGCGGCCGGGTCGGCCGTGGCCGCGAGCGCGGGTACGCCTACTTCCTGTACCCGCCGGAGAAGCCGCTGACGGAGACCGCGCACGAGCGCCTGGCGACCATCGCCCAGCACACCGAGATGGGCGCCGGCATGTACGTGGCGATGAAGGACCTGGAGATCCGCGGCGCCGGCAACCTGCTCGGCGGCGAGCAGTCCGGGCACATCGCCGGCGTCGGCTTCGACCTGTACGTCCGCATGGTCGGCGAGGCCGTCGCCGACTACCGGCGCCAGCTGGAGACCGGCGGGATCGAGGAGGAGCCGCCGCTCGAGGTCAAGATCGAGCTGCCCGTCGACGCGCACGTCCCGCACGACTACGCCCCCGGCGAGCGCCTGCGCCTGCAGGCCTACCGCTCCATCGCCTCCGCCAACTCCGAGGAGGACGTCAAGGCCGTCCGCGAGGAACTCACCGACCGCTACGGCAAGCTGCCCGAGCCGGTGGAGAACCTGCTCCTGGTGGCCGGGCTGCGGATGCTCGCGCGGGCGTGCGGCGTCGGTGAGATCGTCCTGCAGGGCACCAACATCCGCTTCGCCCCGGTGGAGTTGCGGGAGTCGCAGGAGCTGCGGCTCAAGCGGCTCTACCCGGGCACGGTCATCAAGCCCGCCGCACACCAGGTGCTGGTCCCCCGCCCGAAGACCGCGAAGGTGGGCGGCAAGCCGCTGGTCGGCCGCGAACTGCTGGCCTGGGTCGGCGAGTTCCTCACCTCGGTGCTGGGTTAGGACCGTGAGGCCGCGAGTTCCCGTTCCCTCGTAGCGCGCCCTCGTATCCCGCCCTCGTGTCCCACCTCCGTGCTCCCCGTCCTCTTGCGTCGACAAGGGGACGGGGAACGGAGGACGTGACACCTCCTCAACCCGTCCTGTTTGCCCGGTAATCGCCCCTTAACGCCCTGTCTTGCGGGTGGCGACGGGCCGTTACCGTGGAGAGCGGAACGATCCGCCCCGCGCCCGAGGGCGGACCCGGGTGAGCGAGGGGGACGTACCGTGACGCGTTTGAGGGTCGGAGCGGTCACCGCCGTGACCGTGCTGGTCGCCGTGGCCGGCTGCAAGGACGGGCAGAACGCCGGGACGTCCGGACCCGAACGGACCGGCCGCGGGGGCCCGGCCCTGGCCGCCGCCGGCTCACTGACCGTCAAGGGACGTGCACCGAAGACCGGGTACTCCCGGGACCGGTTCGGCACCGCCTGGGCCGACACCGACTCCAACTCCTGTGACACCCGCGACGACATCCTCAAACGCGACCTGAAGCACGTCCGCTTCACCGGCGGCACCTGCAAGGTGTCCTACGGCCTGCTGGAGTCCGACCCCTACTCCGGCAAGGAGATCACCTACCGGCGCGGCCGCAGCCAGGTCGACATCGACCACGTCGTCGCCCTGTCCGACGCCTGGCAGAAGGGCGCCAAGTACTGGGACTTCAGCAAGCGGATAGCGCTGGCCAACGATCCCCTCAACCTCCTCGCCGTCGACGCGAGCACCAACCGCGGCAAGGGGGACGGCGACGCGGCCACCTGGCTGCCGCCCAACAAGGGCTACCGGTGCACCTACGTGGCCGCCCAGGTCGCGGTCAAGAAGAAGTACGGCCTGTGGGTCACCGCCGCCGAGCAGGCGGCCATGAAGAAGGTCCTCGCCGCCTGCCCGGACCAGAAACTCCCCACCGGCGGCAACCCGACCACGGCACCCGGCCGCTTCCGGGCCCGGTGACCGGCCGGCGCCCCGGTAATCCGCTGTCCCGCCCGGGACCCCGCCACCTACTGTGGCCGCCATGGACTACAAGGTGAGCAGCCTCGCCGAGCGGCCCGACCGGCTGCCGGCGGTGCTCGGCATGACCGACACCTGGCCGGAGTTCGTCACCCAGGACCTCATGGGCAACGCGCACTACGGCCGCATCCCCACCGAACTCCCCGAGTACGCCCTGTTCGCCGAGGACGAGGACGGCCAGGTCGTCGCCCACGCCTACAGCGTGCCCTTCGCCCTGGACGTGGCCGGCCGGCGGAGCCTGCCGGCCCGCGGCTGGGACCAGGTCCTGGCGTGGGCCTTCGCCGACCTGCGCCGCGGCACCCGCCCGGACACCGTGAGCGCCGTCTCGGTCACCCTCGCCCCGCACGCCCAGGGCCGCGGACTGTCGGCCGTCATGCTCTCGGCGATGCGGGACACCGCCCGTGCCCGCGGCTTCCGCGAGGTCGTCGCCCCCGTCCGCCCGAACGCCAAGCACCGCGAACCGCGCACCCCGATCGCGCAGTACGCCCGCCGGGTCCGCCCCGACGGGCTGCCCGAGGACCCGTGGCTGCGCGTGCACGCCCGGGCGGGCGCCACCATCGACTCCGTCGCCCCCGCGTCCATGACCGTGACGGGCTCGCTGGAGGAGTGGCGCCGCTGGACCGGGCTGCCGTTCGACACCGCGGGCGATGTCGAGGTGCCCGGCGCACTGGTCCCGGTCCGCTGTGAACCGGAGCACGGGTATGCCGTCTACGTCGAACCCAACGTGTGGATGCGGCACCCGCTCTGACCGTGCGCCGGGCCCGGCCCGGAACCGGGTGTTACAGCGCGTCCAGGTCGATGATCTTCCCCGCGGGCTTCTGTGCGGGCACCGGCTTGCCGTACTCCGTGAACGACAGGTGCTCCGGCTCCTTGGCGCCGGACGCGGTGTCGATCCGCAGCAGGTACGGCTTCCCCTCGGTCGCCACGTACGCGGTGTAGCGGTCCTTGCCGTCCTTCTCGTGCAGGGCGATCGCGGGGGTGCCGTCGATCCGGGTGGTCCTGCCGCGGGTGGTGCCCGTGGACTCGCCGTCACTGATGT
>NZ_BNBF01000011.1:111590-112345 GCF_014654935.1 Streptomyces capoamus | reverse complement strand
CGCCGAGCACCGTGTTCAGGTCGCAGAAGCTCGCGAGGTCCTTGGCGTCCTGGCCCTTCATGGCCATCTTGGTCCACTTCCCGGCCAGCATGTCCACCGCCGCGTCGGTGTCCTCCTTGGACTCGCCCTCGCTCTGGGCGCGCAGGAACTTCTCGTCGTACTTCATGTAGACGCTGCTGCCGGCCCGGACCAGGTCCGCCTTGCCCTGGCCGTCCATGCTGAGGGTGCCGGCGCACTCGCCCTTGCCGTTGAGCGCCATGTCGATGTCGACGGTGCCCTTGCTCTCGTCGTCGTGGATCCGGCCCTTCAGCCGGACGGACGGGGCGCTCGTGGTCGCCTTCAGTGCACGCTCGGTGATCTGGCCGCCGCTCAGTCCCGCGAACGGGCCCTTCGGCTTGCTGTCCGCCGAGTCCTGCCCCGGCAGGCAGCCGGTGGTGAGTCCCGCGGTGGCCGCGGCGGCGAGACAGAGAGCGGCAAGTCCGGTACGACGCATGGCAGTTCCTTGGTGAAAGAGAAATGAGTCAGACGGCCTCCCCTCCGGCGGCCGCTGTTCGCGAGGTCAATAAGATCAGAGCTTGTGAACCGAGTCAACACGGTTCACAGTGATGAGACTGTGCACGGTCGTGAACGTGCAGATCTTGTGTACGCCGGTATGCTCGGCGCACACACGGTACGAGGGGAGCAGGGCCGGTGCAGGACAACGCGACAGAGGTGACCGCAGCCGGTATCGCGCGGCTCGCCGGGGTGGGCCGCGC
>NZ_BNBF01000011.1:111290-111550 GCF_014654935.1 Streptomyces capoamus | reverse complement strand
CGCCGTCAGCAACTGGCGCCGCCGGCACGCCGACTTCCCCAAGCCGGTCGGCGGCACCGAGACCAGCCCGTCGTTCGCCCTCGCCGAGGTGGAGGCCTGGCTGCGCAAGCAGGGCAAACTCGCCGAGGTCCCGCTGCGCGAGCGCGTCTGGCAGCAGCTCGCCGGCCACCCGGAAGGCCCGTTGACGGCCCTGGTGCACGCCGGCTGCGTGCTGCTGCTGATCCACGAGCGGCCCCCCGTCTGGCTCGACGCGAGCGCGG
>NZ_BNBF01000011.1:104353-111243 GCF_014654935.1 Streptomyces capoamus | reverse complement strand
GCTCGGACGCACGGCTGGCCGCGGTGCTGCCGGGGGCGCTGCACGAAGTGCTGACCCCGATCACCTTTACCCCGGCCACCCCCGCCCCGGCCCGCACCACCGCAACCACCCCCACCCCGGCGGCACCCGCCCCCGCCACCCCGCTCCGCACCCCCACCGGCCCCCAGCTCCTCCCCTCCGCCCCTCTCCTGCGCGGTGTCGCCGAGCTGGCCGCCGGCATCGGGGCCCGGCAGGCCTTCGAGTTCCTGCTGGGCCGGCACCTGGACGCCAACCCCCGCCAGTACACGCTTACCCCGGCCGAACTCGCCGGCCTCATGGCCGACCTCGCCGGACCGGCCCGCACCGCGCTGGACCCCGCCTGCGGCACCGGCGCCCTGCTGCGCGCCGTCGACCCCCGCCCCGGCCAGCGGCTGTACGCCCAGGACAGCGCCCCCGAACTCGCCGCGCTCAGCGCGCTCCGGCTCGCGCTGCACAACCGGGCCACCGTGCGCGCCGCCGCCGGCGACACCCTGCGCGCCGACGCCCACCCCGGGCTGCGCGCCGACGTGGTCCTGTGCCACCCGCCGTTCAACGAGCGCAACTGGGGCCACGACGAACTCGCCTACGACCCCCGGTGGGAGTACGGCTTCCCGGCACGCACCGAGTCCGAACTGGCCTGGGTGCAGCACGCGCTGGCCCGGCTGAAGGACGGCGGCACCGCCGTACTGCTGATGCCGCCGGCCGCCGCCTCCCGCCGCTCCGGGCGCCGGATCCGTGCCGACCTGCTGCGCCGGGGCGCGCTGCGGGCCGTCGTCGCGCTGCCGGTCGGCGCGGCACCGCCGTACAACATCCCGCTGCACCTGTGGGTGCTGCGCCGGCCCGACCGGGTGCCGGCGACGCCCGAGGTACTGCTCGTGGACACCGGGAGGTTCGCCGGGGAGGGGAGGGGCGGGCCGGACTGGGAGGCGGTACGCGAGACGGTGACGGACGCCTGGCGCGCCTTCACGCGCGCGGGACGGCTGGCGGAGCGGCCGGGGCTGGCCCGTTCGGTGCCGGTCATCGAACTCCTCGACGACGACGTGGACCTCGCGCCGGCCCGCCGCCTGCCGCCGGCGGTCGCCGACGGCGCGGAGCAGCTCACGCGCGTGCGCGAGCGCCTCGGCGAGACCCTGCGCCTGACCGCCGACCTCACCCCGCCCCCCGCCGACCCGGCACCGCCCGCGCGCTGGCCGCTCACCACCGTCGGCGAACTGGCGCGCGGGGGCGCGCTGGTGATGCGCACCGGCGGAAACGGCGGCCACGCGCGCGTGCCGGTCCTCACAGACCACGACGTCCTCGCCGGGACGGCACCGTCGGGCACGCTCCCGGAGAGCGAGGAGGAGGCCGTGCTGACGGAGCCGGGCGACGTCGTCGTACCGGTGCTCGGCGGGGGAGCGGTGGCGCGCGTGATCGACGAGGCGACGGGCGGCGCCGCGCTGGGGCGCAACCTCGTGCTGCTGCGCCCCGACCGCACGGCGCTCGACCCGTGGTTCCTCGCCGGGTTCCTGCGCGGGACCGCCAACAACCGTCAGGCCAGCAGTTACGCCTCCACGGCGACCCGGCTGGACGTGCGCCGGCTGCACCTGCCCCGGCTCCCGCTGGACGAACAGCGGCGCTACGGGGCACGGTTCCGCGCGCTGGAGGAGTTCGAGCGGGCGCTCAGGCAGGCGAGCCGGCTCGGGGAGCAGCTCGTGCGCGGGATGTACGACGGGCTGACGGACGGCACGGTCGCACCGGGCTGAACCCGGCCCCGACACGGGGAAGCGATCAGTGCGACAACGGTTCGGTACAACCCGTGACGGGTTGTCCTTGTCGGCCTATACGCTCGGACTCCGGCCCGGACACCGCCCCGTCGGCGTCCGTCCCCATCGGTCCCACCCGGCCCCACCCGGTTCCCATCGGTTCCCATCGGTCCAGGAGCAGTCATGTACGGCCACGGCGCGCTGCCGCCTCCTCGCAGCGCAGGAGCGGTCATATCCCTGCGCGTGCTGTTCGCGGCGGCCGGCTTCCTCACGTGCGGTCTGCTGTCCTGTCTGCCGCTGTTCCGGGCCGCCTTCGTGCGAGGCCGCTGGTACGACTGGCTGATCGCCTGGCTGAGCCTGCCGCTGTCCTTCACGGGGCTGGCGTTGGTCGGCGAGCTGCCGGAGAACGACTCGCGCAGTGACGTCGCGCTGGCGCTGCTCCTGCTCCTCGGCGTGATGTCCGCGGTGTACTACCTGGTCGTGGACATCCGGGTGCACCAGCAGCGGACGTTCGCCGGGTACGCGCGGGCGCACGCCCCTGCTGTGCACGGCTACGGCTTCCCGCACGCCGCACCGGCGTACACGACGCCCGGCCCGGTGCCCCAGCCGCCCGTGCCGCCCGCGCACCACACGCCCGTACCTCAGCCCCCCGTACCCCAGCCGCCCGCGCACCACACCCCGGTACCCCCCGTGCCCGCGCGGATCGACCAGGTGCGTGCCGAACTCGACGAACTGAGCGACTACCTGCGCCGGCACGACGGAACAGAGGGACACGAGGGCCGCGGCGAGGGCGGGCGGTGACCGTGACGACAGGGCGCATGATCGCCGGCCGTTACGAACTGTCCACGCTCATCGGGCAGGGCGGCATGGGCCAGGTCTGGACGGCGTACGACCGCAGGCTCGACCGGCGCGTGGCGGTGAAGCTGCTGCGCCCCGACAAGGTGGCGGGCCAGGAGGCGGACGAGCTGCGCCGCCGGTTCGTGCGCGAGTGCCGGGTGACCGCGCAGGTGGACCACCCCGGCCTGGTGACGGTGCACGACGCGGGCAGCGAGGGTGAGGAACTGTTCCTCGTCATGCAGTACGTCGACGGTGCCGACCTCTCCGACCACCTCGCCGAGCACGACCCGTACCCGTGGCAGTGGGCGGTCGCGGTGGCCGCGCAGCTGTGCGCCGTGCTGAGCGCCGTGCACGCCGTGCCGATCGTGCACCGCGACCTCAAGCCCCGCAACGTGATGGTGAAGCAGGACGGCATGGTCACCGTCCTCGACCTGGGCGTGGCCTCCGTGATGGACACCGACACCACCCGCCTCACGCACACCGGCTCCCCGATCGGCTCGCCCGCCTACATGGCGCCGGAGCAGGCGATGGGCGGCGCGGTCGGCCCGTACACCGACCTCTACGCACTGGGCGTGCTGATGCACGAACTGCTGAGCGGCGAGGTGCCGTTCGCCGGGTCGACGGCGCTCGGCGTGCTGCACCGGCACCTGTACGAGCCGCCGCTGCCCGTGCGCCGGATCCGCCCCGAGGTGCCCGAGGCGCTGGAGGCCCTGGTGCTGCGGCTGCTCGCCAAGGACCCCCAGCACCGCCCGGCGTCCGCGCAGGAGGTGTACGAGGACCTGGCACCGCTGCTGCCCGCGCGCGGGACGCCCACCGGGGCGCCGCTGGACCCCACCCGCCCCTTCCTGCGGCCGCACGCCCCCTGGCCGGACCGCGCCAGGACCCCCGCGCCGCAGCCCGCGCCGGTCGCGCCGGTCCCGCCGGCGGCCGGGAAGCCCGATGTCGCCGCCGCCGTGGACGAGGTCAAGCGCCTGCTGGGCGAGGGCCGCATCACCCAGGCCGTCGACATCCTGGGCGCGATCCTGCCGGTCGCCGCCGAGCAGCACGGCGAGCACTCCCCGGTCGTGCGCACCCTGCGCAAGCAGTACGCGGCCACGCTCATGGACGACGGCCAGTACCGGCGTGCGCTGCCGGAACTGCGCCGCCTCGCCGACGAACGCGCCGCCGAGGCCGGCCAGGCGGACCCGCAGTCGCTGCGCTACCGCTACGAGTCCGCGCAGTGCCTGGAGCAGCTGGGCGAACCGGCGGCCGCGCTCGCCGAGTACCGCGCCCTGCTGCCGTACTACGAGAACCAGTACGTCTCCGGCGACCCCCAGCTCGCCCACGAGGTCCGCCGCCGCATCGGCCACCTCCTGCTCGCGCTCGGCGACCGCCCGGCCGCGCACGACACGCTCGCCCGGCTGGTCCTGGACGTGGAGCGGCTGCACGGCCCCGGCCACCCGACGGCCATGGAGATCCGCCGGACCCTCCAGTGGCTGGGACAGGTGCGCGGCTAGCGCGCCGGCCCGGGCGGCGGGGACGGCGGTGCCCGAAGGACGCGCGAATCGTTGGTCGAATGGGTTGGCCCCGGCCTGCCCACTGCCTACCATCGATCACCGCAAGACCTTGTGCACCGCCGCACAATCTCCCCTGGAGGTCTCCTTGCAACCCCGCCGTCGCACCGCGCTCGTCCTCACCGCCGCGATCGCCGCGGCGGCGCCCCTGCTGACCGCCTGCGGAAACGATGCGCACCCGGGCGCCGCCGCCGTCGTCGGCGGACAGCGGATCACCGTCGCCCAGCTGGAGAGCCGGGTCGACGAGGTCCGCGAGGCCCAGCGGGCCGCGGTGCCGGACCAGGCGCAGTACCAGCAGGTCGTCTCCTCCACCAGCGGCCTGACCCGCGACACCCTGCACAACATGGTGCTCGACCGGGTGCTGCACCGCGCCGCGCGGGACCAGGGCATCACGGTCACCCGCAAGGAGATCCAGCAGATGCGCGGGGACCTGGAGCGGCAGGCCGGCGGCAGCAAGGGCCTGGAGGCGGCCTGGCTGCAGAAGTACGGCATCGCCCCGGGCCGTCTCGACGACAACCTGCGCCTGCAGCTGGAGGCGCAGAAGCTCGCCGCGAAGCTGGGCACCGACACCAGCCAGCCCGCCTTCTGGAAGGCCCTGTCCACGGCGTCGGAGGAACTCCACGTCGACCTGAACCCGCGCTACGGCTCCTGGGACGTGCAGAAGAGCAGCCGGGTGGACGCCGGGACGCCGTGGGTCCGGGAGGTCACGACGGCGGGCGGCCAGCCGGTCACGGCGTAGCGCGCGGCGCGGCAGGCCGTGACCGGCGGTGGCCGGTGGTGGCCGGCGGTGGCCGGCGGAGGCGAGGCGTTCCAGTCGTACGGTCACATGATCTCCCCGGCCCTGTGGACAACCCGGTCCGCTCTCCCGGGCCGTGGGTTACGTTCGGTGCGTGAACGCAATCAGTCCCGAGCCCAGCCCCGGCCGCATCGTCCTGCTCACGACCAGCCACCGCGTCGCCCCCGGCCTGCTGTCCTGGCCCGCCTGGCAGGCCCTGCGCACCGCCGACGCCGTGCTGTGCGCGGACGGCGCCCATCCGCAGCTGCCGTACCTGCGCGAGGCCGGGACAGCCGTGACGGAGGCGTCCCCCACCGCGCAGGAGCTGGTCGACGCCTGCGCCGGCGGGCGCACGGTGGTGGTCGTGGCGACGGGCGAGGGCGAGCCGGCGCTCACGGACGGCCTCGCCCGGCTGGCCGGCTCCGGCCGGGTCGCCATGCCGGAGCTGGAGCTGCTCCCCGCCTCCTACGACCTGCCCGGCGCCCGCCTGCTGGACCTCGTGCAGGTGATGGACCGCATCCGCGCCGAATGCCCCTGGTCCTCCCGGCAGACCCACGAGGGCCTGGCGAAGTACGGCATCGAGGAGGCGTACGAGCTGGTCGAGGCGATCGAGGCCGGCGACCGGGACGAGCTGCGCGAAGAGCTGGGCGACGTCCTCCTCCAGGTCGTCTTCCACGCCCGGATCGCCGAGGAGGACCCGGACGCCCCGTTCTCCGTCGACGACGTCGCCGGCGGCATCGTCGCCAAGCTCATCCACCGGCACCCGCACGTGTTCGGCGACGAGCGGGCCGAGACCCCCGAGGACGTCAAGGAGCACTGGCTGCGCACCAAGGCCGAGGAGAAGCAGCGCACCTCCGTCACCGACGGCGTCCCGCTCGGCCAGCCCGGCCTGGCCCTCGCCGCCAAGCTCGCCTCCCGCACCCGCACGGCGGGCCTGGACGTCCCGCTGCCGCGGGGAGAGGGCATCGGATACGAGCTGCTGGCACTGGCGGTACGCGCCGAGGCGGAGGGCACCGACCCGGAGGCGGCCCTGCGCGCGGCGGCACGGGCGTACCGGGACGCGATCAGGGCAGCCGAGGCCCCGCACCCGGCGGCCACCGGCGAGGACGACGAGGATGACGAGGACGACGAGGACGACGAGGACGACGAGGACTCGGAGAAGGAGGGCTAGGAGGCCGAGAACCCGGAGGACAGGCCGAGAACCCGGAGGACAGGCCGGAAACCGGAGGACGCCGGACCCCACCGGCCCCGAGCCGGCCGGTCCCCGGCGCCACCGACCGCAGCCGGCCGGCGGGGCACCGCGCATCCCGCCCGCCCCTCGGCGGGGTGTCCGCCGGGCCGGATACCGTCGAGGAGTGACCAACGAGCCCGGCCCCCCGACCCCTCCCGCCCTCTTCACCTGGGAGTTCGCCGCCGACCCCTACCCCGCCTACGCCTGGCTGCGCGAGCACGCGCCGGTGCACCGGACGCGGTTGCCGAGCGGTGTCGAGGCCTGGCTCGTCACCCGGTACGCCGATGCCCGCCAGGCGCTGGCCGACCAGCGGCTGAGCAAGAACCCGGCGCACCACGACGAGCCCGCGCACGCCAAGGGCAAGACCGGCATCCCGGGCGAGCGCAAGGCCGAGCTGATGACGCACCTGCTGAACATCGACCCGCCGGACCACACCCGGCTCAGGAGGCTCGTCAGCAAGGCGTTCACCCCCCGCCGGGTCGCCGAGTTCGCCCCCCGGGTGCAGGAGCTGACCGACCACCTCATCGACCGGTTCGCCGGCAGCGGCTCGGCCGACCTCATCCACGAGTTCGCCTTCCCGCTGCCCATCTACGCCATCTGCGACCTGCTCGGCGTCCCGCCCGAGGACCAGGACGACTTCCGGGACTGGGCGGGCATGATGATCCGGCACGGCGGCGGCCCCCGCGGCGGGGTCGCCCGGTCGGTGAAGAAGATGCGCGGCTACCTCGGCGAGC
>NZ_BNBF01000011.1:103268-104314 GCF_014654935.1 Streptomyces capoamus | reverse complement strand
TGATCCACCGGAAGCGGCAGGCGCTGCCCGCCGAGCCCGCGCCGGGCGAGGACCTGATCTCCGGTCTCATCCGCGCCTCCGACCACGGCGAGCACCTCACCGAGAACGAGGCCGCCGCCATGGCCTTCATCCTGCTGTTCGCCGGCTTCGAGACGACCGTCAACCTCATCGGCAACGGCACCTACGCGCTGCTCACCCACCCCGAGCAGCGCCGCCGGCTGCAGGAGTCCCTGGCGCGGCAGGAGACCGGTCTGCTGGCGACGGGTGTGGAGGAACTCCTGCGCTACGACGGCCCGGTGGAGCTGGCCACTTGGCGGTTCGCCACCGAGCCGCTGACCATCGGCGGGCAGGACATCGCGCCCGGCGATCCGGTGCTCGTCGTCCTCGCCGCGGCCGACCGGGACCCGGAGCGGTTCGCCGATCCGGACGTGCTGGACCTCGCCCGCCGCGACAACCAGCACCTGGGGTACGGGCACGGCATCCACTACTGCCTCGGCGCGCCGCTCGCCCGCCTGGAGGGCCAGACCGCGCTGGCCACCCTGCTCACCCGCCTGCCGGATCTGCGGCTCGCCGTGGACCCGGCGGAGCTGCGCCGGCGCGGCGGGCTCATCATGCGCGGCCTGCGCACCCTGCCCGTGGAGTTCACGCCGTCCCCGGGCCCGCCGGGCGGGATGGTGACGGACCCTCAGCGAAAAGGTGACAACACCTCAACACTGTGATCTTCACGTGATCTGCGCGGCATGAACTTGTGACAAGTGATCGTCTGCCGATACGTTCACCCATCAGCGCGGCGAGCCGCTCCATCCGCCGCGCCGCTTCTGCTGTCGCTCGAAAGGCTTCCGCATGCTCTCCGGGAACGGTCGACACCGTCGCCCCCGCCAGGCGCCCGCCCTCCTCGTCGCGGCCGGAGTGACCGGCTCCGCCATCGCCATCCCGCTGCTCGGCGCGGCCAGCGCCAACGCGGCCGACGGCACCACGTGGGACAAGGTGGCCGAGTGCGAGAGCGGCGGCTCCTGGAGCGCGGACCCCGGCAACGGGTACTACGG
>NZ_BNBF01000011.1:92572-103222 GCF_014654935.1 Streptomyces capoamus | reverse complement strand
CGGGCTGCAGATCTCGCAGGAGGACTGGAACGCCTACGGCGGCGGCCAGTACGCCGCCAGCCCCGACCAGGCCAGCCGCAACCAGCAGATCGCCGTCGCCGAGAAGATCCTGGCCCACAAGGGCACGGCGCCCTGGGCCACCTGCGCCCTGCTGTCCGGACTGACCTCGGGTTCGGGTTCCGTGGACGTCGACACGGGTGTCGGCGGCTCCGGCGGCGACAGCGGTACGGGTGACGCGTCCGGTTCGACCGAGAAGTCCGACACTTCCGGCGAATCCGGTTCCACGGACGGATCCACGGGTTCCGACTCGTCCGGTTCGCCCAGTTCGTCACCCTCCACCCCGGCCGGCTCCGACGCCAACTCCGGCTCGGACTCCGGGCCCTCGCCGGAAAAGACGGCCAAGCCGGGCGGAAAGCCGCACAAGGGCGCCGATGCGAACACCGGCTCCAAGGGGGTCGAAACCCCCAAGACCGACAAGTCCGCATCGCCGGACGCCGGCAGCCCCCGGGCATCCGCCCCGGCGGTCCCCCCGAGCAACCCGCAGCAGGCCGCCGGTTCCTGGAGCCTGGTCGACACCGGGGCCCTCGGCGGCGGACGCCACCGCGGCGCGAGCGCGGACGAAAACGTGACAAACGGTCAGGACGTCGACTCTTCCGGACGGCACGCGGTGCGCGAAACGGACGCGTACACCGTCCGTGAGGGCGACACCCTCGCCTCCATCGCCGACTCCCTTGAGGTCGACGGCGGGTGGCGCGCGCTCTATGCCGGCAACAAGAAGGCCATCGGGGCCGACCCGAACCACATCAGTGCCGGTCAGACCCTGGAAGTCGAGGGTGAAACGGGCACGAAATAGGCGGAGTTGACGCCCCACTTAACGCCCTAATGTCCGGTTTGGCGAAAGTGTGGGATGAGTCTCAGAAGCCCTGATCGTCTTTGAAAATCCGCCGATCACGTGTCTACGGTCGAAGCCGCTCGTCACCACGAGCCCCGGCAGTCGCAACGCCGAATCCTGCCAGCGGTTGCCCGGGAACAGTCGTCGCGTCAAGCGCCGTAGGCAGGAGCGGGGGACCCAAGGTAAGTGCCGGGCCCGGCAGTTGAACGCCGGAACCGGCTGGGGGTGAAGCCGCGCGATCCGCGACAGCGGGAGCGCGGCCGGGCAACTCAACCGGCCCGAACCCGACAGCTCACCTCGCAGGCGTCGGTGAGGGGATCGATCCATGCTGTTTACCGGCAAGGGCAAGCACCGCCGTCCGTCCAAGGCCGTCCGCGCCATCACGCTCGCCGGTGTCACCGGTGCCGCCGTCGCCGCTCCGCTGATGGCCGCCGGCAACGCCTCCGCCGCCACCTCCGCCGAGTGGGACCAGGTCGCCCAGTGCGAGTCCGGCGGCAACTGGTCCATCAACACCGGCAACGGTTACTACGGCGGTCTGCAGTTCTCCGCCTCCACCTGGGCCGCGTACGGCGGCACCGCCTACGCCCCGCAGGCCAACCAGGCCAGCAAGGCCCAGCAGATCGCCGTCGCCGAGAAGGTCCTCGCCGCACAGGGCAAGGGCGCCTGGCCGGTCTGTGGCACGGGCCTGTCCGGCACCCCGTACAACGGCTCCGCGCCGAGCACCTCCTCGGGCTCGGGCAGCTCCTCGAACTCGGGCAGCGGCACCGCCACCACCACCACGCGCTCCACCGACCAGCAGGCCGCCTCCCGTTCCGCGGAGCGTCCGGCCGCGAGCGCCGGCAAGACCCAGAGCAAGACCGTCACCACGCCGACCGGCAAGAAGGTCAAGAAGGGTGACGGCGAGTACAAGGTCGTCACCGGCGACACGCTCAGCATCATCGCCCAGAAGCAGCACGTGCAGGGCGGCTGGAAGAAGCTGTTCGACCTGAACAAGGACATCGTCGAGGACGCCGACCTGATCTACCCGGGTCAGCAGCTGCACCTGAAGTGACACCCGGCTCCGGCCGGATCACGGGGCCCGCGCACCGGTGCGGGCCCCGCTGAGGGCCCCCGTGCGGGCCACCCCCCTGTCCCCACGGGCTCCCCGCCCCGGTGCGTGTTCCCCCGTACGCACCGTGGCGGGGTTTTTTCATGTCCTTCGTCAGCCCCTTTGTTTCAGGGGGGAACAAAAGGTAGCGTCGCCTTGTCCACGGGACGGTCGGTCGGTGGCCGACGCCCCCGGGACGGTTAGGCTCTAGGCGCAAGGCACACCAGCCCCGCACTTCCAGCGTCACATCCAAGAAGGAGATGCTCGTGCCGTCCATCGACGTCGTCGTAGCCCGGGAAATCCTGGACTCCCGAGGCAACCCCACGGTCGAGGTCGAGGTCGGCCTCGACGACGGCAGCACGGGTCGTGCCGCCGTTCCGTCCGGCGCCTCGACCGGCGCCTTCGAGGCCATCGAGCTCCGCGACGGTGACCCGAACCGTTACCAGGGCAAGGGTGTCGAGAAGGCCGTCCTCGCCGTCATCGAGCAGATCGGCCCGGAGCTGGTCGGCTACGACGCCACCGAGCAGCGCCTGATCGACCAGGCCATGTTCGACCTGGACGCCACCGACAACAAGGGCTCCCTCGGCGCCAACGCCATCCTCGGCGTCTCGCTCGCCGTCGCCCACGCCGCCTCCGAGGCCAGCGACCTGCCCCTGTTCCGCTACCTGGGCGGCCCGAACGCGCACCTGCTGCCGGTGCCGATGATGAACATCCTGAACGGCGGCTCGCACGCCGACTCCAACGTGGACATCCAGGAGTTCATGATCGCTCCGATCGGCGCGGAGTCCTTCTCCGAGGCCCTGCGCTGGGGCACCGAGGTCTACCACACCCTGAAGAAGGTCCTGAAGAACAAGGGCCTGTCCACCGGCCTCGGCGACGAGGGCGGCTTCGCCCCGAACCTCGGCTCCAACCGCGAGGCCCTCGACCTCATCCTCGAGGCCATCAAGGAGGCCGGCTACGCCCCCGGCGAGCAGATCGCCCTCGCGCTCGACGTGGCCGCCTCCGAGTTCTACAAGGACGGCAAGTACCTCTTCGAGGGCAAGGAGCGCTCCGCCGCCGAGATGACGGAGTACTACGAGGAGCTCGTCGCGGCCTACCCGCTCGTCTCCATCGAGGACCCGCTGTTCGAGGACGACTGGGCCGGCTGGAAGGTCATCACCGACAAGCTCGGTGACAAGGTCCAGCTGGTCGGCGACGACCTGTTCGTCACCAACCCCGAGCGCCTCGCCCGCGGCATCGAGGAGGGCGCGGCCAACGCCCTGCTGGTCAAGGTCAACCAGATCGGTTCGCTGACCGAGACCCTGGACGCCGTCGAGCTGGCCCAGCGCAACGGCTTCAAGTGCATGATGTCCCACCGCTCCGGCGAGACCGAGGACGTCACCATCGCCGACCTGGCCGTCGCCACCAACTGCGGCCAGATCAAGACCGGTGCCCCGGCCCGCTCCGAGCGCGTCGCCAAGTACAACCAGCTGCTGCGCATCGAGGAGATCCTCGACGACGCCGCGGTGTACGCCGGCCGCAGCGCCTTCCCGCGCTTCAAGGGCTGAGCGCCGGCGCCGAGCGCTGCCCGGGCTAAGTCCCAGCCAGTCCTCCGTACGTCCCCGGACCCGGTCCCGTACCGTGTCCGGGGACGTACGCACGTGTGCAAGGGGAGGCGGAGAGCCAGATGGCCGTGAGGGACCGGGACCGTTTCTCCACCGCGACCAGACTGCGGCTGCTCGGCGAGCAGACCGCGGCCCGGGTCTACCGTTCCCAGACCAAGCGGCAGGCCCGCCGCTCCCGCCTCACCGGCCGCGCGGCGCTGCTCGCCCTGGTGCTGTGCTCCCTGGTCGTCGCCCTCGCCTATCCGATGCGGCAGTACGTCTCGCAGCGCGCGGAGATCGCCGACCTCCAGCGGCAGCGGCAGCAGGCCCGCGAGCGTGTCGAGCAGCTGCGCGACCTGAAGGCGCGCTGGCAGGACGACGCCTACGCCGAGCAGCAGATCCGCCGCCGGCTGCACTACGTGAAGCCGGGCGAGACCGGGTACGTGGTCATCGACCCGGGCGCGGCCAAGCCCTCCCGCGCCGACCTCCGGGCCGCCCGCCGGCCCTGGTACGCGAACGTCTGGGACGGCGTCGACAAGTCCGACGCCTCCGACCAGTGAGCCGGCGTCACGGCCGGTACGACGAGAAAGCCACTCTGAAAGCAGTCATGCAAACGCCTCCGCCGCCCACTCCGCGCACCGAGCCCACCGACACGGACGTAGAGGCCTTCAAGCAGCAGCTGGGCCGCCCCCCGCGGGGCCTGCGGGCCATCGCGCACCGCTGCCCGTGCGGTCAGCCGGACGTCGTGGAGACGGCTCCGCGCCTGCCCGACGGCACGCCCTTCCCGACGCTGTACTACCTGACGTGCCCGAAGGCGTCCTCCGCCATCGGCACGCTGGAGGCGAACGGCGTCATGAAGGAGATGACCGAGCGCCTGCAGGCCGATCCCGAGCTGGCCGCCGCCTACCGGGCGGCGCACGAGGACTACATCCGGCGCCGGGACGAGATCGAGGTCCTCCAGGGCTTCCCGAGCGCCGGCGGCATGCCGGACCGGGTCAAGTGCCTGCACGTGCTCGTCGCCCACTCGCTGGCCGCCGGCCCGGGAGTGAACCCGCTCGGCGACGAGGCCCTGGCGATGCTGCCGGAGTGGTGGAGCAAGGGCGCGTGCGTGACGCTCCAGGAACGTGAGGGGGACGAGCAGTGACCCGTGTGGCCGCCGTGGACTGCGGCACCAACTCCATCCGCCTGCTGGTCGCCGACGCCGACCCGGCGACGGGTGAACTGCACGAGCTGGACCGCCGGATGACGGTGGTGCGGCTCGGCCAGGGCGTCGACCGCACCGGCCGGCTCGCGCCGGAGGCGCTGGAGCGCACCTTCGCGGCCTGCCGTGACTACGCGGCCGTCGTCAAGGAGTACGGCGCCGAGCGCCTGCGCTTCGTCGCCACCTCCGCCTCCCGGGACGCGGAGAACCGGGACGACTTCGTGCGGGGCGTGCTGGACATCCTCGGGGTCGAGCCGGAGGTCATCTCCGGCGACCAGGAGGCCGAGTTCTCCTTCACCGGTGCCACCAGGGAGCTGGCCGGCCGCACCGACCTGGCGCGGCCTTACCTGGTCGTGGACATCGGCGGCGGCTCCACCGAGTTCGTCGTCGGCGACGACCACGTGCGCGCCGCCCGCTCGGTGGACGTCGGCTGCGTGCGGATGACCGAGCGGCACCTGGTGCACGGCGGCCAGGTGAGCGACCCGCCCGCCGCGGAGCGGATCGCCGCGATGAGGGCCGACATCGAGAGCGCCCTGGACCTCGCCGAGCGCACGGTCCCGCTGCGCGAGGCGCGGACCCTGGTGGGCCTGGCCGGCTCCGTCACCACGGTGTCCGCGATCGCCCAGGGACTGCCCGCGTACGACTCCGCGCGCATCCACCACTCCCGGGTCTCCCGGGAGCGGGTGCGGGAGATCACCGAGTGGCTGCTGCGCTCCACCCACGCCGAGCGGGCCGCGATCCCGTCCATGCACCCGGGCCGGGTCGACGTCATCGGCGCGGGCGCCCTCGTCCTGCTCGCGATCATGGAGCGGACCGGGGCGGCGGAGGTCGTCGTGAGCGAGCACGACATCCTCGACGGCATCGCGTGGTCGGTGGCGTAGCTCTCTTTTGTTACTCGTTGGTAGCCATCTGCTGAGCAGGTTGGATAACGTCTGAGCGCGGACAAGGGCCCCCGAGGGGGCCCTTCGTCGCGGTCCGGCGGAAAAGTTCGTGAAGTTCTTCACAAGGAATTCCCGCCCACCCCTCCCGCAGAAGGGCCGCTTTGGCCCTTCCGGGGGGTCAAGCACCGTTTGAACATGTTCAGATGAGGGCCGCGGGAAGGGTGCGGAAGGAGTTGTTCCGAGGGTGTCACGGGGCCCTCACCGTCACCCCGCGGACCCGGAGAGGCAGCTCACGCGGCCTTGACAACGGTACGAAGCGCCCTTCGGATCCCTGCGGTGCGCGTGGCCCGCGTCACGCGAGCCGCGGAGTTTAACACAGGCCCTGTCGGAGCTTGTGAAGGGGCGCACGAGCGACCCCCCGGTGGCGGGTGGATACTCGATGCCATGAGCACCACGGAGCGTCCCAGGATCCTCGTAGTAGGCGGTGGGTACGTAGGCCTGTACGCAGCTCGGCGCATCCTCAAGAAGATGCGCTACGGCGAGGCGACCGTCACGGTCGTCGACCCCCGGTCGTACATGACCTACCAGCCCTTCCTCCCCGAAGCCGCCGCCGGCAGCATCTCCCCTCGGCATGTCGTCGTCCCGCTGCGACGCGTGCTGCCGAAGGCGGAGGTCCTCACCGGCCGGGTCACCACCATCGACCAGGACCGCAAGGTCGCCACGATCGCCCCGCTGGTGGGCGAGGCGTACGAGCTGCCGTTCGACTACCTGGTCATCGCGATGGGCGCGGTCTCCCGCACCTTCCCGATCCCCGGCCTCGCCGAGCAGGGCATCGGCATGAAGGGCATCGAGGAGTCCATCGGCCTGCGCAACCACGTTCTGGAGCAGCTGGACAAGGCCGACTCCACGAGCGACGAGGAGATCCGCCGCAAGGCGCTCACCTTCGTCTTCATCGGCGGTGGCTTCGCGGGCGCGGAGACCATCGGCGAGGTCGAGGACATGGCGCGGGACGCCGCCAAGTACTACAAGAACGTGTCCCGCGAGGACATGCGGTTCATCCTCGTCGACGCCGCCGACAAGATCCTCCCCGAGGTCGGCCCCAAGCTCGGCCAGTACGGCAAGGAGCATCTGGAGGGCCGCGGCGTGGAGATCTACCTCTCCACCTCGATGGACTCCTGCGTCGACGGCCACGTCGTACTGAAGAACGGCCTCGAGGTCGACTCCAACACGATCGTCTGGACCGCCGGCGTCAAGCCGAACCCGGCCCTGGCGCGCTTCGGCCTGCCCCTCGGTCCGCGCGGCCACGTCGACTGCGAGCCCACGCTCCAGGTCAAGGGCACCGACTACATCTGGGCCGCCGGCGACAACGCCCAGGTCCCGGACCTCGTCGGCCGCAAGGCGGGCAACGAGAACGCCTGGTGCCCGCCGAACGCCCAGCACGCGCTGCGCCAGGCCAAGGTCCTCGGCGACAACGTGGTCTCCGGCATGCGGGGCTTCCCGCAGAAGGAGTACGAGCACGCCAACAAGGGTGCGGTCGCCGGTCTCGGCCTGCACAAGGGCGTGGCGATGATCGTCATGGGCAAGATGAAGATCAAGCTCAAGGGCCGCCTCGCCTGGTACATGCACCGTGGCTACCACGGTCTGGCGATGCCGACCTGGAACCGCAAGATCCGCATCTTCGCCGACTGGACCCTCGGCATGTTCCTCAAGCGCGAGGTCGTCTCCCTGGGCGCCATGGAGAACCCGCGCGAGGAGTTCTACGAGGCCGCCAAGCCCGCGCCGGTCGCCGCCGCGAGCAAGTCCGAGGAGAAGGCCAAGGCCTCCTGACCTCCGCCCCCTCCTCGGCCTGACCCCCGGTCAGCGCTTCGTCCGGAAGACCTCCCGCCATCCGTGGTGCGGGAGGTCTTCCGGCGTTCCCGGGCATCCGTCCGCACGGATTCCACGGCGTTTCGCCCGTTCGTAACTCCTTTGCGGGACTGCGCCGACGGCCGCGCGGTGTTTACGTGGTAACCGGCATCCGGGATCGTCGTCTTGGAGGTGTGCGCCATGGCCGACGCCGCGTCGCGGCTGAGGAGTCTTGCCGAGCAGATGCTGGGGGCCCCGCTCCCCCTGCGTCTGAAAGCCTGGGACGGGTCGCAGGCCGGTCCGTCCGACGCGCCGACGCTCGTCGTGCGCAACCGCCGCGCCCTGCGCCGCATGCTCTTCAGGCCGGGCGAACTGGGCCTCGCCCGCGCCTGGGTCGCCGGTGACCTGGAGGTCGAGGGCGACCTCTACGCCGCGCTCGACGTCCTGGCGGGCCTGCTCTGGGAGCGCGAGGAGGACGCCCGCGGCCTCGTGCAGGCCGTGCGCGACCCCGGGGTCCGGGCCGCCGCCCGCGAGTTGCTGAAGCTGGCCGGTCCGCCGGTCCCGCCCGCACCGCCGCGCGAGGAGATCCGCAGACCCCGCCGGAAGCTGCACACCCGCCGCACCGACAAGCGGGCCATCAGCCACCACTACGACGTCGGCAACGACTTCTACGAGATCGTGCTCGGTCCCTCCATGGTGTACTCCTGCGCCTACTGGGACGAGGCCGGGACCCTGGAGACCGCCCAGCGCGACAAACTGGAACTCGTCTGCGCCAAGCTGGGCCTGAAGGAGGGCCGGCGGCTGCTGGACGTCGGCTGCGGCTGGGGCTCCATGGCCATCCACGCGGCCCGCGAGCACGGCGTGGGCGTCGTCGGCGTCACCCTGTCCCAGGAGCAGGCGGCGTACGCCCGCAAGCGCGTCGCCGACGAGGGGCTGACCGACCGGGTGGAGATCAGGGTCCAGGACTACCGGGACGTCGCGGACGGCCCCTTCGACGCCATCTCCTCCATCGGCATGGCCGAACACGTCGGCGCGGAGAAGTACCTGGAGTACGCCCGCCGGCTGCACGACCTGCTGAAGCCCGGCGGCCGGCTGCTCAACCACCAGATCGGCCGCCGCCCGCAGCGGGACGAGTCGGCATACGAGGTCGACGAGTTCATCGACTCCTACGTCTTCCCGGACGGCGAGCTCGCCCCGGTCGGCACCACCGTCACCCAGCTGGAGCGGGCCGGCTTCGAGGTCCGGGACGTGGAGTCCCTCCGCGAGCACTACGCCCTCACGCTGCGCCGCTGGGTCGACAACCTGGAGGCCGACTGGGACCGCGCGGTCCGGCTCACCAGCCCCGGCCGCGCCCGGGTCTGGCAGCTGTACATGGCCGCCTGCGCGCTCGCCTTCGCGCACAACCGCATCGGCGTCAACCAGGTCCTGGCGGTCCGCACGCCCGAGTCCGGCACCTCCGGGCTCCCGCTGCGGCCCCGCACCTGGCACGGCCGACGGCGGTAAGGCGCCGGCACGCACGGAGGGGGCCCCGTCCCGCGGGGCCCCCTTCGCCGTCGTACGCCGTACGACCGCCTACTCGGCCTTGATGGCCGCCAGCATGTTCAGCCGGGCCGCCCGGCGGGCCGGCCACAGCGCGGCCAGGACGCCCACCGTGCCCGCCAGCAGCAGGAACACCGCCATCCGGCCCCACGGCAGCACCAGCTCGTACGTCGGCATCTTCGTGCCCAGCAGCTCACCGGCCGCCCAGCCGAAGAACACGCCCAGGCCGATGCCCAGCACCCCGCCGAACAGCGAGATCACCAGCGACTCCAGGCGGACCATCCGCTTGACCGCCCTGCGGTCCAGGCCGATCGCGCGGAGCATGCCGATCTCCTGGGCGCGCTCGAAGACGGACATCGCGAGCGTGTTGATGACGCCGAGCACCGCGACGATCACCGCCATGCCGAGCAGGCCGTAGACCATGTTCAGCATCATCGTGAACATCTTCGCGATCTCGTCGGAGATGTCCTGCTTGTCCTGCACCTTGATCGCCGGGTTGTCGCCGAGGGCCTTCTCCAGCCGGTCCTTGACCGCGCCGGAGGCGCCGGCCGCGGTCTTGACCATGACCTGCATGTCGGCCGGGTCGGCCAGGTGCGGGGTGAGCACCGCGTTGTCGAGCATGATCCCGTTGAGCATGTCGTTGCCCTCGTAGACCCCCGCGACCGTCAGCCGCTGCGCCTTGCCGTCCTCGAAGTGCGCGGTGAACCGCGAACCGGCCTTCCAGCCGTAGGACTTGGCCCGGTCCTCGTCCACGACGACCCGTGTGCCGCCCACCGTGAAGGATCCGTCGGTCACCTTCAGGTCCGTCAGCTTGCCGATGGCCGCGCCGTTGACGCCGGTCAGGTACTCCGTCTCCCCGTCGATGCGGGACTCGCCGTTGCGCAGCGGGCTGCTCTCGGTGACCCCCTCGGTGCCGGCGAGCTTCTTCTCCACCTCCGGGGAGAGCGGGCCGCGGTTGGCCATCGAGACGACGTAGTCGGCGCGGATCGCCGCGGAGGCCATCTTGTCGATCGACTTCTGCAGGCTGCCCGCCATCACCGTCATGCCGGTGATCAGGGTCAGGCCGATCATCAGCGCGGAGGCGGTGGCCGCCGTACGGCGCGGGTTGCGCACCGAGTTCTGGCGGGCCAGCCTGCCCGACACCCCGAAGGCGCGCAGCACCGGTGCGGCGGCGGCGATCAGCGGGCGGGACAGCAGCGGGGTCAGCACGAACACGCCGATGATCAGCAGGACCGCGCCGATGCCCAGCACGCCCTGGCCCGTGTCGGCGTTCATCCGCGTGCCCGCGAGGACCACCGCGATGCCGGCCGCCGCGAACAGCGAGCCCAGCGTGTTGCGCAGCACCAGCGACTTGGCGGTGGCCTTGGCGTGCACGCTGCTCATGGCCGCCACCGGCGGGATCTTCGCGGCCCGGCGGCCGGGCAGCCAGGCGGCCAGCATGGTGACGAGGACGCCGACGGCCAGGGCGGTGACGACCGTGCCGGGGCTGATCACCAGCGGCCCGTCGGGCAGGCTCGCGCCGAAGGAGTCCAGCAGGGACCGCAGGCCCGCGCCGATGCCGACACCGGCGGCCAGACCGGCCACACCGGCGACCGCGCCGACCGCGAACGCCTCGATGAGCA
>NZ_BNBF01000011.1:89578-92534 GCF_014654935.1 Streptomyces capoamus | reverse complement strand
CCGAGCGGGTGACCTGGCGGCGGGAGGCGCCAACCGCCCGCATCAGGGCCAGTTCGCGGGTGCGCTGGGCGACCAGCATGGTGAAGGTGTTGGCGATGATGAACGTGCCGACGAACAGGGCGATACCCGCGAACACCAGCAGGCCCTGCTTCAGGCCGCTCATGGACGAGGAGATCGCCTGCGCCTGGTCGTCGGCGAGCCGCTTGCCGGTGGTGGTCCGCACGAGCTCGGCCGGCAGGGCCTTGTCGAGGGCGGCCTTGAGCGCCGTCTGGCCGGTACCGGGCGCGGCCTGCACGTCGATCTCGTCGTACGTGCCCTTCTTGCCGAACAGGGCCTGCGCGGTCGGGGTGTCGAACAGGGCGAGGCTGCCGCCCGCGGCCACGTTGCCGTCGTCGGTGGTGAAGATGCCGCTGACGGTGGGGGTGAGGACGGGGCCGTCGACGGAGAGGCGGACGGTGTCGCCGACCCGGTAGCCGGCCCGCTTCGCCGTCTCGGAGTCGAGGAGCACCTCGTCCTTGCCGTGCGGGGCGTGGCCGTCGGTCAGCGGGTAGCGGGGGTCCTTCGCGCCCCAGTAGTTGCCGCCGGCGGACTGCCAGTCGCCGCCGACCAGCTTGCCGTGCCGGTCGGCGACGGCGGTGAAACCGCTGACGACGCCGGTCGCGGAAGCGGCCCCGGGAACCCGGGCGGCCTTCTCCAGCAGGGCCTGGGTCAGCGCGGGGACCTTGCTGTCGCCCTCGGAGTCCTGGTACTCGGGCCGTACGGCGACGTCGACCCGGTCGACGCCCTTGGCGGAGCTCTTCTGGTAGGCGTCGGAGATGGTGTTGGTGAAGACGAGCGTCCCGGAGACGAAGGCCACGCCGAGCATGACGGCGAGCACGGTCATCAGCAGCCGGGCCTTGTGCGCGAGGACGTTGCGCAGGGCGGTGCGGAACATCAGCTGGTACGGCCCTTCGCGTCGAACTGCTTCATCGTGTCGAGGACGGAGTCGGCCGTCGGGGCGTACATCTCGTCGACGATCCGCCCGTCGGCCAGGAAGATCACCCGGTCCGCGTAGGCGGCGGCCACCGGGTCATGCGTGACCATGACGACGGTCTGGCCCAGCTCGCGCACGGAGTTGCGCAGGAAGCCGAGGACCTCGGCGCCGGAGCGCGAGTCCAGGTTGCCGGTCGGTTCGTCGCCGAAGATGATCTCGGGCCGGGAGGCGAGGGCGCGGGCGACGGCGACGCGCTGCTGCTGGCCGCCGGACAGCTGGGAGGGCCGGTGGCCGAGCCGGCCGGACAGCCCGACCATCTCGATGACCCGGTCCAGCCACGCCCGGTCCGGCTTCCGGCCGGCGATGTCCATCGGGAGGGTGATGTTCTCCAGGGCGGTCAGCGTCGGCAGCAGGTTGAACGCCTGGAAGATGAAGCCGATCTTGTCCCGGCGCAACCTGGTGAGCTGCTTGTCCTTCAGGGCGCCCAGCTCGGTGTCCCCGATCCGGACGGACCCGGAGGAGAAGGTGTCCAGCCCGGCCACGCAGTGCATCAGCGTGGACTTCCCGGAGCCGGACGGGCCCATGATCGCGGTGAACTCGGCCGCCCGGAAGTCGACCGATACCCGGTCCAGGGCGACCACCCGGGTCTCACCCTGCCCGTAGATCTTCGACAGCTCCGTGGCGCGTGCGGCCACGGCGGTGGTCCGGCCGGCGGTGGGTGTGGTGGTCACGGGAGGGTGCTCCTGTCGGGATGGCGTGTGTTCCTGAGGACCGGTCCATCGTCTCGGCGCCGGGCGCGTCTGTAGTCAGTCGCTGCTCCCGTTCCCGGGGCCGACTGGGGTCGGACGCAGCGGGCCGGTGTCATACCTGGGGAGGACGGGCGACCCTGACACCGCTCGTGCGCCGAGGGCGCGCGAAGAACAGGGGGATCACCCTCGTTCGGACGGTGAAATTCCGTCATTCCGCGTACGCGCGCACAGCCGTCACGTCACGCTATTGGCAAGTGCGGATGGCGCGTTCCGTCGGCTGATGCACCCTCAGACGTCAATAAAATAAGACAACATCGGTCCACCCGCCCGCTGTTCGGGGGGCGGGTCCCGATAGGCTCGAGCCTCGAAGCGGAGCCCATGGCCTGCCCGGATGGTGGAATGCAGACACGGCGAGCTTAAACCTCGCTGCCCCTTCGCGGGCGTGCCGGTTCAAGTCCGGCTCCGGGCACTTCTTCCGACCCCTTTCCAATGGGGAAGCCGACGGTCCGGTTCCGTTCGGCCGGCCGCGTGGCGGCCGCGCCCCGGTCGGCCGTCCGTCCATGGCCGGGAATCAGTCGTCCGCGTAGCGTGTTGCTGAGCACGGCAGGGGAAAGATCCTCCTCGAGTATCATGCCGTCCTTTTGCCAATCCATTACTCTTGAGGCCAAGGCTGCACTCGGCAGCCATGGAGGAGTGAAATGAGGAGCAGCAACCCGGTCTTCTCGCGACGGGGGTTCAGCCGCGACAACGGCTACGCCGGCTTCAACACCGCACCGCAGGCCGGGTACGCCCAGGGCAACCCGTACGCGCAGAACCCGTACGCGCAGAACCCCTACGCGCAGGCGGACGCCCCGTACGGCGCACCGCCGCAGGCCCCGGTCACCACCGACCGCATGACCATGGACGACGTCGTCGTCCGCTCGGCCCTCACGCTCGGCACGGTCGCCGTCGGCGCCGTCCTCGCCTGGGCGCTGCTGCCGGTCTCGGGCACCAGCTACGGACTGGCCGTCGGCGCCGCGCTGGTCGCGTTCGTCCTGGCGATGGTGCAGAGCTTCAAGCGCACCCCCTCGCCCGCGCTGATCCTGGGGTACGCCGCCTTCGAGGGCGTCTTCCTCGGTGTCTTCAGCGAGATGTTCAACAGCCGGTGGAGCGGCGCGCCCTTCCAGGCGGTGCTCGGCACCATGGCGGTCTCCGGCGCCACCCTGCTGGTCTACAAGGCCGGCTGGATCCGCGT
>NZ_BNBF01000011.1:86286-89538 GCF_014654935.1 Streptomyces capoamus | reverse complement strand
GACCGCGCGCTACGCCCGCGTCGGCATCGCCATCGCGATCGCCTTCATGGTGGTCATGGCGATCAACCTGCTGCTGGTCGCCTTCGGCGTGGCCGAGAACGGCGGCCTGCGCAGCTTCGGACCGCTCGGCGCGCTCGTCGGCGTCATCGCGATCCTGCTCGGCGCCTTCTTCCTGACCCTCGACTTCAAGCAGATCGAGGACGGGATCGCCTACGGCGCCCCGCGCAACGAGTCCTGGCTCGCCGCGTTCGGTCTCACCATGACCCTGGTGTGGATCTACGTCGAGATGCTGCGGCTGGTCGCGATCTTCAGCAGCAACGACTAGCGCGTCCGCCGACGGCAACGGCAACGGCAGGGCCCCGGGCGATCCGCCCGGGGCCCTGTGCCGTTCACAGCAGCCTGCGCGCCGCCCTCCTCAGGTCGTACTCGTGCACGATCGCCTTGGCGTGGCCGTACGCCAGGTCGTACTCGTGCCGGAGCCAGCTGACCTTCTCCTCGAAGCGGAACAGGGACGGGCCTTCATCGACGGTGCGCAGCCAGTCGGAGACTTCACGACCGGTGCAGTGGGGGATGCGGGCGAGCAGGTTGCGGTGGGTCTCCTCGGAGAAGACATGGGACATCGGCGCCTCCGGGCACAAAGGGGATGTAAGCCGGTCCTTCAGGTCACCGTGCCTGAGCGTCCGCGTATTGGCAACAGTGCGGCGCGTTACGCTCGGCGCGTGGTTGATACGACGCCCTTGACCCAAGCAGTGGAACACTTCGCCGACCGGTTGCGGGCGGCACCGCAGAGCCGGCTGCAACGGAGCGCTGCCGCGGAGGCGCTGGCGCTGGCCCGGGAGCTGTCCGGGTGGGCGCAGCGGGTGGAGACTCCCGGGGCCGAGCCCCGGGAGATGCCGGACGCGGGGATGTTCGCCGCCGCCGACCAGATCCTCGTGGCCGCGCACGACCTGGCGGTCGTACTGGAGAGCGACGACCAGGTGGCCGAGGCCGTGCGGCTGGTGGAGGAGGCGCGCAAGAGGGCGGGGGTCTGAGGCCGCCGTCAGAGGGACGCGATGACCCGGTCGGCCAGGATGTAGACCGTGTCCTCGCCGCACGCGAACGTGAGGGTGTAGGCGCCGGAGATGCCCGAGCCGCCCAGCAGGTAGGGGGCCTCGCCGGACTCCAGGGCCGCCGCGAGCCGGGCCGCGGTCTCGCGGTGGCCCGGGGTCATGCACAGCGTGGTGCCGTCGGCGAAGACGTAGACGTCGAGGGTGCCGAGCGGGCCGGGGCGGACGTCGGCGAGCGGGACGCGTCCGTCGGCCAGCTCCTCCAGGACGGTCACCGTGCGCTCGTGGTCGTTGACGCCCGGCGACTGCACCGGGACGAAGTCCGGGTGCGAGGGGTGCCGGCGGCGGGCCGCGGCCAGTTCGGGGGACTCCCCGGCGAACTCGTCGGCGTCGACGCCCGGCTCGGACACCGGCTCCAGGCCCGCGAAGTCCGCCTGCCGGGGCAGGAACACGTCGACCTCGGACAGGCCGAACAGCGAGGGCGCGTCGGAGGCGTCACGGGCCTCCTGCGCCGCCCAGAAGGCGCGCGCCTCGGCTAGCTCCCGCTCCCGCTCCTCGGCGAGCGCCTCGGCCACGGCCGCGCGTATCTGCTCGGCGTCGGCGCTGCTGCGGGCGCCCGGCAGCAGGGCGTGCGTGGTCGCGGCCTGGTTCTCCGCGAGCTGCCGCTGAAGCTCCGTCAGCTGCCTGCGCAGTTTGAGCACGGTGCGCAGGACGGCGACGCCCACGGCGCCGGTGGCTGCCGTGGTGAGCAGCAGGGCGATCGGCATGGCGCTCACTGACATACTCCCGGTTCAAAGTCGACCCCCGACTTCCTACATCAGCTTGAAGGGCGGACTATCCAGCTGTCAGTGCGTAACGTCACGAAACGGACAGAACTTCGGGTTCATGGTTTCGTCGTGCGTCCTGCTGATCGGCGCTGACCTGCACTGATGCGCCGAGCTAGCGAGATAGGTCACATCCTGGGGGAGATTGGATCACGAAAAGGCCCAGAACCTTGGTGTTTCCTCGGTTCTGGGCCTTTCTGCCACGAGAAGTGGCCGATCGGCTACGGTCGGTGGGTCAGCTGAGGCGCTCGATGACCATCGCCATGCCCTGGCCGCCGCCGACGCACATCGTCTCCAGGCCGAACTGCTTGTCGTGCCACTGCAGCGAGTTGATCAGGGTGCCGGTGATGCGGGCGCCCGTCATGCCGAAGGGGTGGCCGACGGCGATGGCGCCGCCGTTGACGTTCAGCCTGTCGAGGTCGATGCCCAGCTCCTGGTACGAGGGGATCACCTGGGCGGCGAAGGCCTCGTTGATCTCGACCAGGTCGATGTCGCCGATGGTGAGGCCGGCGCGCCGCAGGGCCTGCTCGCTCGCCTCGACCGGGCCGAGGCCCATGATCTCGGGGGAGAGGCCGGAGACGCCGGTGGACACGATCCGGGCGAGCGGGGTCAGGCCCAGCTCGCGCGCCTTGGTGTCGGACATGATGACGACCGCCGCGGCGCCGTCGTTGAGCGGGCAGCAGTTGCCGGCGGTGACCAGTCCGTCCGGGCGGAAGACGGGCTTGAGGCCCTGGACGGCCTCCAGGGTGACGCCGGCGCGCGGGCCGTCGTCCTTGCTGACCACCGTGCCGTCGGGCAGCGTCACCGGGGTGATCTCCCGCTCCCAGAAGCCGTTCTTGATGGCTTCCTCGGCGAGGTTCTGCGAGCGGACGCCGAACTCGTCCATCTCCTGGCGGCTGACGCCCTTGGCGCGGGCCAGGTTCTCCGCGGTCTGGCCCATCGCGATGTACGGGTCGGGCAGCAGGCCGTCCTCGCGCGGGTCGTGCCAGGTCGTGCCCTCCTGCTGGGCGGTGGCCTCGGTGCGGGCCTGCGCCTCGGCGAACAGCGGGTTGTAGGTGCCCGGCATGTCGGAGGTGCCGTTGCGGTAGCTGGAGACCATCTCGACGCCGGCCGAGATGAAGACGTCGCCCTCGCCGGCCTTGATGGCGTGCAGCGCCATGCGGGAGGTCTGCAGGGAGGAGGAGCAGTAGCGGGTGACCGTGCAGCCCGGCAGGTGGTCCATGCCCATCTGTACGGCGACGATCCGGCCGAGGTTGTGGCCCTGTTCGCCGCCGGGGAGGCCGCAGCCGAGCATCAGGTCGTCGATGTCCCGGGGGTCCAGCTCGGGGACCTTGGCGAGCGCGGCCTGGATGATCGTGGCGGTCAGGTCGTCGGGGCGCAGG
>NZ_BNBF01000011.1:66746-86251 GCF_014654935.1 Streptomyces capoamus | reverse complement strand
TCCTTCAGGGAGCCCTTGTTCGCGCGGCCGATGGGAGAGCGGGCGGTCGAGACGATGACGGCTTCGGGCATCACGGCTCCAGTGGAGGGGTGTTCGGGCAGGGCCGGTTGGGAAGTTACCGGGCCGTACCGGCAAGGTCATCGGTGTCGCGGTGTGACACTGAACGCACTTTCTAAGCGCTTGCTTGGCCCAGCGTACGCCGGTCAGAGCGACGGGGTCGCCGGCTCGGCCTCGGGTACCCGGCGGCGGCGCCTGCGCTTCAGCAGGGCCCAGGGGCCCCGCGGACCGGTGGGCATCGCCGCCGTCACCTCGGTACCGGCCTCCGACGCCGCCTCGGCCGCCGCCCGTGCGACCGGCAGGAAACCCTCGCGGCGCGACACGTCCGGCCGCTCCTCCTCCGGCCACAGGCCCAGCGCCGCGCACACCGTCGGCAGCACCGCCATCGCCGCCGTCGCGTACCCCTCCGCCGAGGGGTGGTAGTTGTCCGGCCCGAACAGCTCCCGTGGATTCGCCTCGAACTCGGGGCCGAGCAGATCGCCCAGCGACACCGTGCGCCCGCCCTGCTCCACCACCCCGATCGTCTGGGCCGCCGCCAGCTGCCGGGACGCCCGCCGGGCCAGCCAGCGCAGCGGCTGCTGCACCGGCTCGATCGTGCCGAGGTCGGGACAGGTGCCCACCACCACCTCGGCGCCGGCCGTGCGCAGCCGGCGTACCGCCGCCGCCAGGTGCCGTACCGAGCGGGTCGGCGGCATCCGGTGGGTCACGTCGTTCGCGCCGATCATGATCACGCAGATGTCCGGGACGGGCGCGGGCGACGACAGCACCAGGGCCACCTGCCGGTCCAGGTCGTCGGACCGGGCCCCCGGCGACGCCACGTTCCGCAGCTCCACCGGCCGCTCCGCCACCGCCGCCAGCCCCGAGGCCAGCAGCGCGCCCGGGGTCTGGCCCGCCCGGTGCACGCCCTGCCCCGCCGCCGTGGAGTCGCCGAGCAGGGTCAGGCGCAGGGGCGGCTCGCCCGGGATGTCGTACGCGTGCCCGTACACGCCGTCGGCCGCCGGAACCCGGCCGCCGCCGCCGTTGCCCACGTGGCGCCGCGCCAGCCGCAGCTCCGCCAGTACCAGACCGACGACGGCCGCACCGACCAGCCCGGCCCCGCCGCCGCCGTACGCCGCCCCGGCCGCGATGCGCCGGGCCACCCGTGCCCTCGACATGCTCGTCATGCGTCGCCGCCACCTCCTCGTAGCCGTACACCCACTCCTTGCCCCGTACGGACCGTGCGTCAATCTCGACGGGGAGTGAAGGACCGCGTCCGCCGCACCGCTGGCCTTAGGCTGGCGGCACCACTACGAACAGTTCTTTGCAGCGACCGGAGACAACGGTGCGATACCACGACTCGATGATCAGCCTCGTCGGCGACACCCCGCTGGTGCGGCTCAACAACGTGACCAAGGGCATCCAGGCCACCGTCCTGGCCAAGGTGGAGTACTTCAACCCGGGCGGCTCCGTGAAGGACCGCATCGCCCTGCGCATGATCGAGGCCGCCGAGGAGAGCGGGGAGCTGAAGCCGGGCGGCACGATCGTCGAGCCGACCAGCGGCAACACCGGTGTCGGACTGGCCATCGTGGCCCAGCAGAAGGGCTACAAGTGCATCTTCGTGTGCCCCGACAAGGTGAGCACCGACAAGATCAACGTGCTGCGGGCCTACGGCGCGGAGGTGGTCGTCTGCCCGACCGCCGTGGCGCCGGAGCACCCTGACTCGTACTACAACGTCTCCGACCGGCTCGTCCGGGAGACCCCGGGCGCTTGGAAGCCCGACCAGTACTCCAACCCGAACAACCCCCTGTCGCACTACCACTCCACCGGCCCCGAGCTGTGGGAGCAGACCGAGGGGAAGATCACCCACTTCGTGGCGGGCGTCGGCACCGGCGGCACCATCTCCGGCACCGGCCGCTACCTGAAGGAGGCCAGCCAGGGGAAGGTCAAGGTGATCGGCGCCGACCCCGAGGGCTCGGTGTACTCCGGCGGCTCCGGGCGGCCGTACCTGGTCGAGGGCGTCGGTGAGGACTTCTGGCCGACCGCCTACGACCGCGGTGTCGCGGACGAGATCGTCGCCGTCTCCGACAAGGACTCCTTCCAGATGACCCGCCGGCTGGCCAAGGAGGAGGGCCTGCTGGTGGGCGGCTCCTGCGGCATGGCCGTCGTGGCCGCGCTCGAGGTCGCCGAGCGGCTCGGCCCGGACGACGTCGTGGTGGTGCTGCTGCCCGACAGCGGCCGCGGCTATCTCAGCAAGATCTTCAACGACGAGTGGATGGCCGACTACGGCTTCCTGGAGGACGAGGGCCCCAGCGCCCGCGTCGCCGACGTCCTGAACGACAAGGCGGCCGGTTCCATCCCGTCGCTGGTGCACATGCACCCGGAGGAGACCGTCGGCCAGGCCATCGAGGTGCTGCGCGAGTACGGCGTCTCCCAGATGCCCGTCGTCAAGCCGGGCGCCGGCCACCCCGACGTCATGGCCGCCGAGGTCGTCGGCTCGGTCGTGGAGCGCGAGCTGCTGGACGCCCTGTTCAGCCAGCGGGCGTCGCTGGAGGACCCGCTGGAGAAGCACATGTGCGCCCCGCTGCCCCAGGTGGGCTCCGGCGAGCCGGTCGGTGACCTGATGCAGGTGCTGGGTTCGGCGGACGCCGCCATCGTGCTGGTCGAGGGCAAGCCCACCGGCGTGGTCAGCCGGCAGGACCTGCTGGCCTTCCTGGCCAAGGGCGGCAGCAAGTAGCGAACGGCCGGTGAACCGCCCGTGACCTCGGGGGACTTGGGGCGCGGGCGGGTTCGCCGAAGTGGTACGAGCGTGTCACGTGTACGCAGCACCGGCTTAACACGCGTCCGGCACATTAGGGGGTGTCGGCAGGGCGGGAGCGGCTCCCCGTCCAGGCCGGCACCGAACGGCGCCAAGGACCTCCGGAGCGGCTCCCGGACCTCCCTGGACGCCAAGGACGCGGGGCCCGGCCTGACCCGGCCCGCGTCCCTCGCGGGGACCGCCGTCGTCCCGCCCCCCGGCAACGGGGGTGCGGCGGTCCCCGCGCAAATCCTCCCGGCCGGGGCCCGGCTTCAGAGGGTGACCCAGCTCCCCAGCAGCGCCAGCCGCTCCGCCGTCTCCGAGCCCGGCTCCGGGGTGTACGCCACGATCGTCTGCTCCGGGTCCGACGGGGTCGTCATGGTCTCGTACGGCAGGGTCAGCAGGCCCGCGACCGGGTGCCGTACCGTCTTCACGCCGTACGCGCACTCCCTGACCTCGTGGTCCGCCCACAGCCGGCGGAAGTCCTCGCTCCGGACGGAGAGTTCGCCGACCAGGGCGCACAGCTCGGGGTCGTCGGCGTACCGGCCCGCGTGCACGCGCAGGTGGGCCACCGTCTGGGCGGCCACCGCATGCCACTCGGGGTACAGCTCCCGGCCGGCCGGGTCCAGGAAGACCAGCCGGGCCATGTTCCGCTCCGCCGGTGCCAGCCGGCTGAAGCCGTTCACCGCGTCGCCGAGCGCGTTCCAGGCCAGGACGTCCATGCGGCGGCCCAGCACGAACGCCGCACTGCGCTCCATGGCGTCGAGGAGGAGCTGCACACCGGGACGGACGCGGGAGGCGCCGGCCTGTGGCCCCGGGCGCCGGCGCGGCCGGGCCACCGTGCGCAGGTACGCCTGCTCGGTCTCGTCCAGCCGCAGCACCCGCGCCACGGCGTCCAGGACGGCGTCGCTGACGCTCGTGCCCCGGCCCTGCTCCAGCCGGATGTAGTAGTCGACGCTCACGCCCGCGAGCTGCGCCACCTCCTCGCGGCGCAGCCCCGGCACCCGGCGCCGCCCGTGGGCGGGCAGCCCGACCTCCTCCGGCCTGATGCGCGCGCGGCGCGAACGCAGGAAGTCGCCCACCTCTGCTTCGGTCCGGTCCCCGTTCATGTGCCGATCGTAGGCGAGGAGCACCGCCCGCATCCTGGTACTGGCATACCCAGGAAAACCGCATCCCTGGATACGGCCGCCGGACGCGGCCACAGTGGTGCCGACGGCCGGGGAGCAGCCCCGGCGCGAACCGCCCAGGGGGAATTCCCATGTCGTACGAGAACCTGTCCGGCCGTACCGCCGTCGTGACAGGAGCCGCCAGCGGGATCGGCGAGGCCGTCGCCCTGCACCTCGCCGCCCAGGGCGCCCGGGTGGCGCTGCTCGCCCGGCGCGCGGACCGGCTGGAGGCGCTGGTGGAGAAGATCCGGGCCGGGGGCGGCGAGGCGCTCGCCGTGGCCGCCGACGTCACCGACGACGCGTCCGTCGACGCGGCCCGGGCCCGGGTCCTGGAGGCGTTCGGCACCGTCGACCTCGTCGTCAACAACGCCGGTGTCATGCTGCCCAACCCGATCGGTGCGGGCCGGATCGAGGAGTGGCAGCGGATGCTCGACACCAATGTGACCGGTGTGCTGCGGGTCATCCGCGCCTTCGGTGCGAACCTGGTGGCCGCCGCCGGCGAGGGCCGCACCGCCGACCTGGTGAACATCTCCTCGATCGGCGCCCACATCCCGTTCCCGAACTACGCGGTCTACGGCGCCACCAAGGCCGCCGTCACCTACCTCTCGCAGTCGCTGCGCACCGAGTTCGGGCCGCAGGACGTGCGGGTCACCAACATCGAGCCGGGGCTGACGGAGTCCGAGCTGAAGACGCACGTCGACAGCACGGAGCTGTCCGGGCAGCTGGACGGCATGTTCGAGGCGATCGGCGCCCTGGCGGCGGCGGACGTCGCCGATGTCGTCGCCTACGTCACCAGCCGCCCCCGGCACGTCAACCTGCGCCAGATCATGGTGCTGCCGACCCGGCAGGCCTGACGGTCCGGGCGCGGGTCACTCCTCCCGGGGCGGGCGGCCGCGGCCGTCCCGGCCGGCGAGCAGCTCCGGGTGCAGCCGTACGGCCTGCACCGCGTTGACGCCGACGATGCCGAGCCAGGTCGCCACCATCGCGGGCAACCCGGCGAAGGCGCCGGCGATCGAGGACAGCGGGATCGCCAGGACCAGCGTGATCAGCGCGAAGCCGTAGCGCTCGCCCCAGGAGTCGGCCGGCCCCGGCCGCCGGGACCCGCGGGCCGTCTCCAGCCGCTGCTCGGCCAGCTGCCGCCGCACCCGGCGGTCCACCGTCTCGTCGATCCGCTGTCCGACCTTCTCCAGGAAGGACTCCACCAGCGCGGAGTCGTAGTCGTCGCCCAGCTCCCGGCGGGCCCGCACGGTGGCGTCGAGGTCCCTGCCGAGGGCGGGGTCCGCCCGGAGGCCGGCGTCCTGCGGCTCGCGTGTGGTCATGGCGGCCAGCCTAGGCAGGGGTCCGCCGCGTCGCACTGGGGATAACCCCCCCCCGTGCGGGGGCCGGGCACGGGGCCGGGACTGTATAACGGTATGCAGTGACACGCTGCCTGAATGGGCGGCCCGTGTCCGGCCGTGCCTGGGCGCTGTACTCTCCCGGGGCGTCGAGGAATCCGGAGGGGGAGTTACGTGATGAGCGGGAACGACAGCCCTGCCAACCGATTGCAGGCGCTCTTCGAGGGCCACCGGCTCACGCCGACCCAGCGCCGCATCGCGCACAGCATGGTGCGCCGGGCCGCCGACGTGCCCTTCCTGTCCAGCGTGGAGCTGGCCGAGCTGGCCGGGGTCAGCCAGCCCTCGGTGACCCGGTTCGCGGTCGCCCTCGGTTTCGACGGCTACCCGGCCCTGCGCCGGCACCTGCGCGAGGTCGTCCCGGCCGAACCGGCCGCCGGAGCCTCCGCCTACAACGAGTACCAGCAGGCCGTCGAGGCCGAGATCGAGAACCTCAGGCACCTCGCCGAGCTGCTCGCCGACCCGCGCCCGGTGCAGCAGGCCGGCCGGATCCTCGCCGCCTCCCGCCCGCTGCCCGTGCTCGGACTGCGCGCCGCCGCCTCCCAGGCCTACGGGTTCGCCTACTTCGCCGCCAAGGTCCACCCGGACGTCCGGCTCCTCAACGAGGGCGGCACGATGATCCACGACCGCATCGACGCCGCCGTCCGCGCGGGCGCCACCGCCCTGCTGTGCTTCGCGCTGCCCCGGCACCCCCGCGAGGTCGTCGACACCCTCGCCTACGCCAAGGACGCCGGTCTGACCGTGGTCACGGTCGCCGACTCGGCGTTCGCGCCGGTCGCCAAGCACTCCGACCTGCTGCTGCCCGCCGCCGTCGGCACCGGCCTGGCCTTCGACACCGCGTGCGCGCCGATGCTGCTGGGCCGGGTGCTGCTGGAGGCGCTCTGCGACGACCTGCCGGACGCCCAGGCGCGGCTGGAGGAGTTCGACGGGAAGGCGGCGGCCCGCGGCCTGTTCGTGGAGTGACCGGGCCCCGCCGCTCTCAGATTCGTCTCACGTTCCGCCGCTAGCCTGCCCACCGCACACGCGCTGTGGAGACACGTGAGACGGGAGGCTGACGTGGCACGCGGAGGACAGGGACTGGCCCGGGTGGCCGTGGTCGTACGGGCGGGGGCCGCCCCGCTGTGGTGGCTCGGCGTGGTCGCCGCGGGGACCGGGACCGTGCCGGAGGGAGTGACCGGGCGCCGGATCGGCGTGCTGGCGGGGGCCGCGCTCTTCCTGGCCGGCGCGGCCGCCGTGGTACTCGCCCGGCGCGGCCGGTACACCGCCCTCGCCCGCGGGGCGGCCCGCGCGGGCAAGTACGACGTGCTGCAGGACCGGGCGGTGACCGTGCGCGTCTGGCGCCGGGGCCACCGCTGGTGGCTGCTGCTGGGCGGGGCGCTCGCGCTCGGCTCCGCCTTCGTGGTGCCCGCGGCCGGCGGCATGCTGCTGGCCGGGCTCGGTACCGGGCTGCGGCTGAAGGCCGCCTGGCTCGGGCGGCTGGAGCGGAGGCGGGAGACGCTGCTGTGGGTGCGCGTCGACTGGCTCGACCGGCGCGGCGGGCGGCCGGCGGGCCGGGCCGTGAAGGGACTGCGCGCCACCGGCGTCGCGGCCGGCGACGCGGCCCCCGGCGGGGCCCGCCGCCGTACCGCGGCCCTGGTCTGAGCCGCCGTCAGACCTCCAGTTCCTCCTCGATCCGCTTGAGCTGGTGCCGGGCCATCGCCAGGTTGGCCCGGCTGGAGTCGAGGACCAGGTACAGGAACAGGCCGTTGCCGCCCCGGCTGCTGAGCAGGCGGATCAGGTGGTACTGGTCGGACAGGGTGATCAGGATGTCCTCGATGCCGGCCTTGAGGCCGAGCATCTCCATCGTGCGCATCTTGGCGCGGATCACGTCGGTGTTGCCGGCGGCGGCCACGTTCAGGTCGAAGTCCTTGCCGCCGCCCATCGTGCCCAGCGCCATCCCGCTGGTGTAGTCGACGAGCGCGACGCCGGTGGCGCCCTCGATGGAGGTGAGGGCTTCCTTCAGTGCGGTCTCGGTGTTGGCCATGGTGGTTCCTTTCAGCTGTCGGTTGCGGTGCGCGCCTCGGCGGCCGTGGTGCGGGGCGCGCGGGGAGTGCGGGTACGTGCGGGGGTGGCGGGCCGGGGCAGCGGGCGCAACGCCTCGGCGGCGTCCAGCAGCTCCCCGATGCGGGCGCCGGCCCGGCGGCCCTCCAGGTGCAGCCGGCCGACGTTGACCCGGTCCTGGGCGAGCAGGGTGAGGACGGCGGTGCGGCCGGCCGCGTAGGTGGCGACGTAGCCGCGCTCGCCGCGCACCAGCAGCTCGCGGAAGCCGCCGTGCCCGGTGGCGTCCGCGACCCGCACGGCGACGCCGAGCGCGGCCGCGGTGAGCGCGGCCAGGCCGTCCGGATCGACACCGGGGGTGTCGTGGGCGACGACCAGGCCGTCGACGCCGGCCGCGAGGGCGCCGGTGAGCTGCGGCACCCGGGTGCGCAGCCGGCGCAGCTCGTCCACGACGGCACGCAGGTCCTCTTCGGCCACCATCAGGTCTCTCCTCTCGGCGGGGCGGAGCCGTTCAAAGCGCCTCAAGCGCATCCCTGAGCCTCTTCAGCAGCGCGATGTCGGGGTCGGTGGTGACCTGGTAGGGCGGCGGCGCCGGTGGGGCGGCCGCCGTGGGCGCGGGCGCGATCCACCCGGCCGCCGTGAGCCGGCGCACGTCGACCAGCGTGTGGAAGGCCTGCCGGCCCAGGTTCCGGGCGATGTCGGTGGCCGTGCGCAAGCCGTCCACCCGGTCCAGGACGGCCCGCTGCCGGGGCGTGACCGGCGCGCCCGGGGCCCGCCCGGCGGCCGGGTCCGCGCGGATCAGCGGGGCACTGTCGGCGGCCGGGTCGGGCCACAGCCGGTGCAGCAGCAGCCGGCGGCGCAGGGTCTCGCGTTCCAGTGCGACGACCGGGACGGAGGGCAGCGGGCCGAGGCGGGGCGCGTGGTCGTACCGGAACCGGCCGGGTGTGCTGCTCGGGGCCAGGGCGAAGTAGCCCGCGTCGTACAGCGCGTCCAGATGGCACAGCTCCAGCGCGCCCGTGGGCAGCACCCCGGAGCGCAGCAGGTGTTCGGCCGCGTGCGGCGGGCCCGGGGCACGGGCCGCGGCCTGCTGCCAGGCGGCGGCCGCGAGGGTGCCGTGGGCCGTGAGGAGCACGTCGAGACCGGGGGCGAGGGGACTCTCCGCGTGCACCACCCGGCCCTCGGCGAGGTGCAGGACGCCGTGTTCACGGACCAGGACGCCGGTGGCCCGTTCCTCGGCGAGCCGGGTCAGCATCGGGGACAGGGCGCGGGTGGCCGCCTTGTCCCGCACGGGGAGGGCCGGCTGCGGGGTGCTGATCACGGTCATCCCAGCACCAGCCGGGAGGCCATCTCGCCGAGCCGGATCCGGGCGAGCGCGAGGTTGCCCTCCTCGCGGCCGAGCCACAGGTGCAGGAACACGCTGCTGTCGAAGGAGGTGTCCACGAAGCGCAGCAGGTGGTAGCTGTCCCCGTTGCTGATGATCACGTCCTCCACGGGCGGCAGCCCGCCGCCGCCCGCCGAGAAGGTGCCGTGCTCGGCGGCCATCCGGGCCAGTTCGGCGGCCTCGGCGGCGGTCGTCTCGTGGTCGCCGCCGGGCGCCTCCCCGACCGTGCCGAGGGCCAGTCCGCTCGTCCAGTCCACCAGCGCGGCCCCCCGGGCACCGGGCAGCCGCATCGCTTCCAGTAAGCACTCGTCTATTCCGGGCACCGTGGCTCCCCTCCCGCCTGGGACTCCGGCTGAGTGACGCCGACACTACGCAACGTAGGTGGGGGAGGTGAGGCCTTTGGCATTTTCCGGTGGAACATGCGTCCGGCGTACTAGTGTGGGTCAACTGACGTGTGTGCCACGCCCGTTGAAGTATTTGTTCGAGGAGCGGACGGGGGCTGTCAACGGCTCCCGGGCGCACGGAGGGTGGTGAGCGCCGAGGCGTGCGCCCCTCCGGATTCGGCCACCACCTCGGCGAGCGTCTGCGGCTCCCGTACGACCGCGAAGGCCACGCCCCCGGCACCGTCCGGCGCGTAGCCGTAGACGCCCGGCCGGGCCAGGGAGTTGTAGGCGTAGTGGTGGGCGAAGCCGTACGCGCCGGTGTCCAGCGCCGCCACGTGGTCGCCCTGCTCCAGCAGCGGCAGCGCGCGCCCCTCGGCGAGCAGGTCGCCCGAGAAGCAGGCCGGCCCGGCCACGTCCTGCACCGCCTCCGGGCCCGTCTTCGGCCGCCCCTCGGCGTCGTACGCGGCGATCCGCAGCGGCCAGGTCCCCGGCACGTACACCGTCCGCGCCGCCACCTGCACGCCCGCGTGGGTCACCGCGATCCGCCGCCCGCCCGCGCTCTTGGCGTACTCCACCCGGGCCACCACCGCCCCGTGCTCGGCCAGCAGCGACCGCCCGAACTCGGTCACCAGCCCGTACCGCCCGTCGAACAGCCCCGGCACCCGGTCGGCCAGCACACGCGCGTAGGCCGCGTGCGTCGGGGCCGTCGCCTCCGACGCGGCGTTCACGGGCAGCCCGCCGCCGATGTCGATCGTGTCCACCTGCCGCCGCCCCACGGCCGCGTTGATCTCCTCCGCAAGCGCGTACACCTCCGCCACGCCCCGCGCCAGCAGGGGCAGCGGGATGCCCTGCGAGCCGGTGTGCGTGTGCAGCCGGGTCAGCCACGGCCGCCGGGCGTACGCCTGTACGACCCATTCGCGCGCCCCCTCGTCGCGCAGCGCCACCCCGAACTTCGAGGTCGGCGTCGCCGTGGAGGTCGCCCCGATGGCGCCGGCGCCGATCTGCGGGTTCACCCGGAGCCCGAGCGGGGACCGGGCGGGGCCGGAGCCCACGAGGGCGTCGAGCCGGTCCAGTTCCTGCGGGTTGTCGGCGTTCACCGCGATGCCCAGGGCCAGGGCCTCGCGCAGCTCCGCCGGCGTCTTCGCCGGCGAGTCCAGGACCGTCCGGTCCGGCGGCACCCCGGCCGCCCGGGCCAGCGCCAGTTCGCCGGGGCTGGCCACCTCGGCGCCGATGCCCGCCTCGTGCAGCAGCCGTACCACCGGAACCAGCGGGGTGGCCTTCACCGCGAAGGCGTGCAGCACCGGGGTGCCGGGCGCCGTCACCGCGTCGAACGCCGCCCGCAGCGCCGCCGCCGACGCCCGGATCCCGGTGACGTCCAGCAGGCCCGCCACGGCCGCGTGCGGGCCCAGCAGTCCCTGCTCGACGGCCGCCCGCACCGCCCGGTCCCGCCGGTCCGCCCGTTCCCGGGCCTCGCTGTCGATGTCCGCCATGGGTCTGCCCCTCCTGTCTCGGCTGCCGGTGCTTCCAGCCAAACACCCGCCGCGCGCGGACGCGGCCGTCCCGTGTATTGACTAGCTCTATTCATGAAGACAGGATGTGAATAGACGTAGGCACAGGAGGAGGCAGACGATGTCGGGACCCCGCCCCGTACGAGCACCGCGCGGCACGGAGCTGAGCGCTCTGGGATGGCAGCAGGAAGCGGCCCTGCGCATGCTGCAGAACAACCTCGACCCCGAGGTCGCCGAGCACCCCGACAAGCTCGTCGTCTACGGCGGCACCGGCAAGGCCGCCCGCGACTGGCGCTCCTTCGACGCCATGGTCCGCACGCTGAGGACCCTCAAGCAGGATGAGACCATGCTGGTCCAGTCCGGCCGGCCGGTCGGCGTCATGCAGACCCACGAGTGGGCCCCGCGCGTCCTCATCGCCAACTCCAACCTGGTCGGCGACTGGGCCAACTGGGAGGAGTTCCGCCGCCTGGAGGCCCTCGGCCTGACCATGTACGGCCAGATGACCGCCGGCTCCTGGATCTACATCGGCACCCAGGGCATCCTCCAGGGCACCTACGAGACCTTCGCCGCCGTCGCCGCGAAGAAGTTCGGCGGCACCCTCGCCGGCACGATCACGCTCACCGCCGGCCTCGGCGGCATGGGCGGCGCCCAGCCGCTCGCCGTGACCATGAACGACGGCGTCGCGATCTGCATCGACTGCGACCCGCGCGCCATCGAGCGCCGCATCGAACACCGCTACCTCGACGTCCGGGCCGACTCCCTCGACCACGCCCTCCAGCTGGCCGTCGAGGCCCGCGACGCCCGGCGCCCGCTGTCCATCGGCGTCCTCGGCAACGCGGCCGAACTGGTCCCGCAGCTGCTCGCGATGAGCGCCCCCATCGACATCGTCACCGACCAGACCTCCGCCCACGACCCGCTGTCCTACCTGCCCGTCGGCACCGCCTTCGAGGACATGGCCGACGCCGCCGCCAAGGACCCGGCCGGCTTCACCACGCGCGCGCGTGAGTCCATGGCGACCCACGTGGAGGCCATGGTCGGCTTCATGGACGCCGGCGCCGAGGTCTTCGACTACGGCAACTCCATCCGCGGCGAGGCCCGGCTGGCCGGTTACGACCGCGCGTTCGCCTTCCCCGGCTTCGTGCCCGCCTACATCCGTCCCCTCTTCTGCGAGGGCAAGGGCCCCTTCCGCTGGGCGGCCCTGTCCGGCGACCCGGCCGACATCGCCAAGACCGACAAGGCGATGCTGGAGCTGTTCCCCGAGAACGAGTCCCTGGCCCGCTGGATCAAGATGGCCGGCGAGCGGGTCCACTTCCAGGGCCTGCCCGCGCGCATCTGCTGGCTGGGCTACGGCGAACGCGACAAGGCCGGCGAGCGCTTCAACGACATGGTGGCCAGCGGTGAGCTGGCCGCGCCGCTGGCCATCGGCCGGGACCACCTGGACTGCGGGTCCGTCGCCTCCCCGTACCGGGAGACCGAGGCCATGCTCGACGGCTCCGACGCCATCGCGGACTGGCCGCTGCTGAACGCGATGGTCAACGTGGCCTCCGGTGCCTCCTGGGTCTCCCTGCACCACGGCGGCGGCGTCGGGATGGGACGGTCCATCCACGCCGGCCAGGTGACGGTGGCCGACGGCACGAAGCTGGCCGGCGAGAAGATCCGGCGGGTGCTCACCAACGACCCGGGGATGGGCGTCATCCGGCACGTGGACGCCGGCTACGACATCGCGGAGTCCGTCGCCGCCGAGCGCGGGGTCCGGGTGCCGATGCGTGAGGGTGACCTGGCGTGACCTTCCACAGCATGTGGGCGGAGCTGCTGCCGGTCGGCCGCAGCTCCGCCTCCGGCGGCTACCGCCGCTACGCCTGGACCGGGGCCGACGCCGACTGCCGCGCCTGGTTCCGGCAGCAGGCCGAGGACCGGGGACTGGCGTACGAGGTCGACCGCAACGGCAACCAGTGGGCCTGGCTCGGTGACCCCGCCGCCGGGGACGCCGTCGTCACCGGGTCGCACCTCGACTCCGTGCCGGACGGCGGGGCCTTCGACGGACCTCTCGGAGTGGTGTCCTCCTTCGCCGCGCTGGACGAACTGCGCGCCCGGGGCACCGAGTTCGCCAAGCCCCTCGCCATCGTCAACTTCGGGGACGAGGAGGGCGCCCGGTTCGGACTCGCCTGCGTCGGGTCCCGGCTCACCGCCGGACAGCTGACCGTCGAGCAGGCGCACCGGCTCACCGACGGCGACGGCGTCACCCTGCCGCGCGCCATGGAGGCCGCCGGGTACGACCCCGACGCCATCGGGCCCGACCCCGAGCGGCTGGCCCGGATCGGCGCCTTCGTGGAGCTGCACGTCGAACAGGGCCGCGCGCTGGACCTGTCCGGCGACCGGGTCGGCGTCGCCAGCGCCATCTGGCCGCACGGGCGATGGCGCTTCGACTTCCGGGGCGAGGCCAACCACGCCGGCACCACCCGGCTGGCGGACCGCCGCGACCCGATGCTGCCCTACGCCGAGACCGTGCTCGCCGCCCGCCGCGAGGCCGAACTCGCCGGTGCCGTCGCCACCTTCGGGAAGATCTCCGTCGAGCCCAACGGGGTCAACGCGATCCCGTCCCTGGTGCGCGGCTGGCTCGACTCCCGGGCCGCCGGCCAGGACACCCTGGACACGGTGGTCGGCGGCATCGAGAAGGCGGCCCGGGAATACGCGGACGCCCACGGCGTCGACCTCGACGTCGTGCGCGAGTCCTTCACCCCGGTCGTGGAGTTCGACCACGCCCTGCGGGACGAACTCGGCCGCATCCTCGGCACGGACACCGGCCTGACGGTGCCCGTCCTCGGCACCGGCGCGGGACACGACGCCGGAATCCTGTCCGGGAGCATCCCGACCGCCATGCTGTTCGTGCGCAACCCCACCGGTGTCTCGCACTCCCCGGCCGAGTTCGCCGCCGAGGACGACTGCGTGGCCGGGGTGCAGGCACTCGCCGACGTACTGGAAGGACTGGCCCGCAGGTGACCAAGGGGACCTACTGGTTGGAGCACGCCTGGCTCGGCACCCACGTCGAGCCGGGGGTGACCCTCGAGGTCGCGGACGGACGGATCGGTGCCGTCCGCACCGGCACGCCCGCCCCGCCGCCCGGCGCCGAGGTGCTGCGCGGGCTGACCCTGCCGGGGCTCGCCAACGCCCACAGCCACGCCTTCCACCGGGCGCTGCGCGGCACCGTCCAGGTCGGCTCCGGCACCTTCTGGACCTGGCGCGAGGTGATGTACTCCGTCGCCGACCGCCTGACTCCGGAGACCTACCACGCCCTGGCCCGCGCGGTGTACGCCGAGATGGCCCTCGCCGGCATCACCTGCGTCGGCGAGTTCCACTACGTGCACCACGCCCCCGGCGGCACCCCCTACGCCGACCCCAACGCCATGGGCGAGGCGCTGATCGCCGCCGCCGCCGAGGCCGGCATCCGCATCACCCTGCTCGACACCTGCTACCTCTCCTCCGGCTTCGGCGAGGCCCCCAACCCCCACCAGCTGCGGTTCTCCGACGGCAGCGCGGAGGCCTGGGCGGCACGCTGCGCGGCCCTGGAGGAGCGGGACCACGCACGGATCGGGGCGGCGATCCACTCGGTGCGGGCCGTGCCCGCCGCCCAGCTGGCGACCGTGGCGGGCTGGGCGCAGGAGCGGCGGGCCCCGCTGCACGTGCACCTGTCGGAGCAGACCGCGGAGAACGACGCCTGCCTCGCCGCGCACGGCCGCACCCCCACCCGGCTGCTCGCCGACCACGGCGTCCTCGGGCCGCGCACCACCGGGGTGCACAACACCCACCTCACCGACGAGGACATCGCACTGCTCGGCGGCTCGGGCACCGGCACCTGCATGTGCCCCACCACCGAACGGGACCTGGCCGACGGCATCGGGCCGGCCGTCGCCCTCCAGCGGGCCGGCTCCCCGCTCTCCCTCGGCTCCGACAGCCACGCCGTCATCGACCTGCTCGAAGAGGCGCGCGCCATGGAGCTGGACGAGCGGCTGCGCACCCGCACCCGCGGCCACTGGACGGCCGCCGCCCTGCTGCGGGCCGCCACCGCCGACGGCCACGCCGCCCTCGGCTGGGACGAGGCCGGCAGGATCGAACCCGGCGCGCTCGCCGACCTGACGACGATCGCCCTGGACACGGTCAGGACGGCCGGGCCGCTGCCCCGACTCGGCGCCGAGACGGCCGTCTTCGCGGCGGGCGCGGCCGACGTACGGCACACGGTCGTGGGCGGCCGGCACGTCGTACGCGACGGGGCGCACACGCTCGTACCGGACGTGCCGCAGGCCCTCGCGCGGGCGGTCGACGCCCTCCGCGCCTGACGATCACCCACGAGGACACCATGAGCAGCAGCACCGTCATCACCAACATCGCCACGCTGGTCACCAACGACCCCTCCCTGGGCGACGGCTCCCCCCTCGGTCTGGTCCAGGACGCGGCCGTCGTCATCGACGGCGACCGCATCGCGTGGACCGGTGAATCCAGCAAAGCACCCGCCACTGACAACCGGGTCGACGCGGGCGGCCGGGCGGTGCTGCCGGGCTTCGTGGACTCCCACTCCCACCTGGTGTTCGCGGGCGACCGGACGCAGGAGTTCAACGCCCGCATGTCCGGCCGCTCCTACACCGCCGGCGGCATCCGCACCACGGTCGCCGCCACCCGGGCGGCGAGCGACGCGGAACTGGAGGCGAACCTCACCCGCTACCTCGGCGAGGCCCTCCGCCAGGGCACGACCACCTTCGAGACGAAGTCGGGCTACGGCCTCACCGTCGAGGACGAGTCCCGCGCCCTGCGCCTCGCCGCGCGCCACACCGACGAGGTCACCTACCTCGGCGCGCACATCGTCAGCCCCGACTACGCCGACGACCCGGCGGCCTACGTCGCCCTGGTCACCGGCGAGATGCTGGACGCCTGCGCGCCGCACGCCCGCTGGATCGACGTCTTCTGCGAGAAGGGCGCCTTCGACGGCGACCAGGCCCGCGCGATCCTCACCGCCGGCAAGGCGAAGGGCCTGCACCCGCGCATCCACGCCAACCAGCTCTCCCACGGCCCCGGCGTGCAGCTCGCCGTCGAACTGGACGCGGCCAGCGCCGACCACTGCACCCACCTGACGGACGCGGACGTGGACGCCCTCGCGAACAGCGACACGGTCGCCACGCTGCTGCCCGGCGCCGAGTTCTCCACCCGCGCCGAGTGGCCGGACGCCCGCCGCCTCCTGGACGCCGGCGCGACGGTCGCCCTCTCCACGGACTGCAACCCCGGCTCGTCGTTCACCTCCTCCGTCCCCTTCTGCATCGCCCTGGCCGTCCGCGACATGCGGATGACCCCGGACGAGGCGGTCTGGTCGGCCACGGCCGGCGGCGCCGCCGCCCTGCGCCGCACCGACATCGGCCGCCTCAGCCCCGGGGCCTTCGCCGACCTGACCCTCCTGGACGCGCCCAGCCACGTCCACCTGGCCTACCGGCCGGGCGTGCCGCTGGTCAGCGGGGTGTGGCGGCGCGGGGCCCGAGTGGTGTGAACCCCGTGGGCACAGCGGGCCCCCTCACCGCGTCCCGGCCCGCCACCGCTGCTCCCGGCCGCCGTCCAGGGGGCTGAGTCCCACGCCGCACCGGCCCTGCGGGGTGACCGCCGTCTCGATGGCGATGTACGGGCGGATCGTGCCGTCGGGGTCGACGGCGAAGCGGAGGTTCTCGCCGTTGCGGCTGTAGACCGCGTCGCACTCCCAGATGCCCACGCCCCGGTCGACCGAGCCCCGGCTGTCCAGGCAGAAGGCGTCGTCGGCCACCGAGCGGAGCACGCCGAGGGAGGGGTCGACGCGCCAGCGCTGGGTGGGCGAGGAGGAGCAGGGGGCGGTGACCACGTCGTTGCCCTGGGACAGGTCGCCGTCGCGGATGTCCAGGCAGCGGTCCGTGGCGAGGTCGACCACCTGCGCGGGGGAGGTGCCCGGCGGCTGGGGCGGCGGGACCGGCCTCGGCGTCGTCCGGTGCGGTGACGGCGCCGGACGGGCGGAGGTCCGCGCCGGTGCGGGCGACGGGGATGAGCGGGCGGGGGAGGGGCTCGGCGACGCGGACCGGGACGGGGAGGGCGACGCGGACGCGGACGTGGACGGAGTGACGGAGACCGTGGCCGTCACCGTCACCGCGGGGGGCGCGGGGGTCGCGACGGCGGGCGTCTGGTCGGCGGGGTGCGCCGGGACGAGCGCGAACACCAGCAGCGGGGTCAGCGCCACGCCCAGGGCCGCCGAGGCCAGCAGGACGCGGCGCCGGCCCGGCTTCTCCGCCACGGCCGGACCGGGGCCGCACGGCTCCTTGCGGCCGAGGTAGTCCGTACCGCGCCACGGCAGCAGGCCCTCGGCCAGGGTCTCGCGCGGCGCGTCCCGCAGCGCCCGCAGATCCTCGAAGGCGGCCGTGCAGTGCGGGCAGCGGGCCATGTGGGCGTCCAGGTCGGCGCTGCGGCGCGGGGCGTCCGGCCGTACCGCCTCCTCGATCAGCCGGCGGAAGTCCGTGCAACGCGGGTCGTCCGAGGCGGCCAGGCGGGCCCGGAGGCAGGCCTGGGCCAGGGCCTGGAGGGCCTGCCGGGTGCCGTGGGCGACGTCGGCGCGGCTCAGGCCCAGGAAGGCGGCGGTGCGCTCCACGGGCTCGGCGTCCAGGACGCCGTACCAGAGCAGCCCCTGGGTGCGGGACGGCAGGGACTGGAACGCCGGCAGCAGCGGCGGGGTCGGGCCCCCGGGGACGCCGGCCGCGTGCAGCACCAGCAGCAGGCCCGGGTCGAGGCCCGCGGCGCGTTCGTCGCGCGCCCAGCCGGCCGCCAGCCGGGCGGTGAGCAGCAGGAGCCGGTGGCGCAGCGGGACGGCGGGTTCGACGCCCCGGGCCGTCTCCCGGGCCGCCGTGGCGAACGTCTCCGCCGCCAGCCGGTGGGCCACGGGCTCGCTCGCCGCGCACAGCCGGGCGTAGCCGGACACCGCCGGGAGGTGCCGGCGGCGCAGCTCCTGGAGCGCCGGGTACGCCGTGGGCGTGGGGGAGCGCAGCAGTTCGGTCAGCCGTGCGTCCGGCAGGGCCTGGTGACCCCCGGCCGTGGCGTGCTCGTCCCCCTCAGCCATACGACACCCTCCGTTCCGCGAACGCGGCCGGCATACCAGCCGGTTCGGGGGGCCATAGTGGTGGAGGGGACGGGCGCTGCAAAGAGGTTTCCGTGGGTAACCGCATAACGGTTGTGACGTGGGGCACCCGCCAGCCGGAGCGGTAGGTGCCCCGGGGACGGCACAGCGGCCCGGCGCCGTCCGCCGAGCCGCTCTCCGCATCCGGAGCGACGCCGGTGTCACTCCTCCACGGTCAGCCCCTTGCGCAGCCGGACCAGGGTGCGCGAGAGCAGCCGCGACACGTGCATCTGGGAGATGCCGAGTTCCTCGCCGATCTCCGACTGGGTCATGTTCGCCACGAAACGCAGCGACAGGATCTGCCGGTCCCGGGGCGCCAGGCCGGCGATCAGCGGCTTGAGGGACTCGATGTACTCGATGCCCTCCAGCCCGTGGTCCTCGTAGCCGATGCGGTCCGCGAGCGCGCCCTCGGTCTCGTCCTCCTCGGGCTGGGCGTCCAGCGAGGAGGCGGTGTAGGCGTTCGAGGCGGCCATGCCCTCGACGACCTCGTCGTTGGAGATGCCCAGCCGCTCGGCGAGTTCCGCGACCGTGGGAGCGCGGTCCAGCTGCTGCGCCAGCTCGTCACCGGCCTTGGCGAGGTCGAGCCGCAGCTCCTGCAGCCGGCGCGGGACGCGCACGGACCACGAGGTGTCACGGAAGAACCGCTTGATCTCGCCGATGATGGTCGGCATCGCGAAGGTGGGGAACTCGACGCCGCGGGAGAGTTCGAAGCGGTCGATCGCCTTGATCAGGCCGATGGTGCCGACCTGGATGATGTCCTCCATGGGCTCGCTGCGGGAGCGGAAGCGGGAGGCGGAGAACTTGACGAGCGCGAGGTTGAGCTCGACGAGGGTGTTGCGGACGTACGCGTGCTCGTGCGTCCCTTCCTCCAGCGACTCGAGCCGCTCGAAGAGGGTCTTGGACAGGGCCCGCGCGTCGACCGCGCCGATCTCGTCGTACGGGGGGATCTCCGGGAGGCCCTCGAAGGGGTCGAGGGTGTCGATGGGATGATCCAGTTGAACCGGTGGGGGTGTCGACGTCGCGATGGGGGTATGCGATGCGTCGAGCCGGGGTGACATGGGTGTCCTCCATCGTTCTCGGCATATGGCTGCCGAAGCCAGGACGTGCACTACGGTGTGCGGCGCCTCCGAAGCCGGCGTGTAGGGATGTGTGTCCTTACTAGCCCTACCCGGTGGACCGAGCGACTCGCAAGTGCGTTCTGCGGTGATATGTCCGATTGTGTGCGGATGTTCGGGTGTCGGAGTGCGCATGGAAGGCGTAATGTTCGAGGGCATCAGCAGCCACGACCTCGGGAGAGAGAGACGGCATGGACCACGGGACGGTCGGCAGCGCACAGTCGGGCCGGCTTCTGGTGGAGGTGCGGGAAGAGGGCTCCAGCGCCGTAGTGACACCGGCCGGCGAGCTTGACCACCACACCGCCGATCTTTTGCGTGAGCCCCTCGACGACCTACTGGACAAGGGGTTCGCGCGGCTCGTCGTGGACTGCTCGCGCCTGGAGTTCTGCGACTCCACGGGGCTGAACGTCCTGCTCGGCGCCCGGCTGAAGGCGGAGGCCGCCGGAGGCGGTGTCCACCTGGCCGGAATGCTGCCGGTGGTCGCCCGCGTGTTCGAGATCACCGGGGCCGAGGCGGTCTTCAGCGT
>NZ_BNBF01000011.1:58904-66716 GCF_014654935.1 Streptomyces capoamus | reverse complement strand
CCACGACTCCGTGGAGGCGGCCCTGGCCGACGGTGCCGACTGAGCCGCCGCCCCCGCCCGGACCGGTCCGCGGGCCGGCCCTGCAGGGCGTTGTCCGCATCACGTCCAATACGGGGGTGTTCCGCCGGATCCGCCGGGCAGGAGAGGGCAGAGGAAGGCAGGAGGCGTCCTGCCGGCCGCCGGATCCTCCGGGGACCGGCGAACGACCTGACGGAACGCGCGTCCGGCGCGCGGACCCGACGGGGCCCCGCCCGGGCGGCGGAAGGACGAACGACCCCGCCGGCGGACGGAACGGGGATGACCTGCGTACGGCCCGCGGACGGCGTACGGACCGGCCGACGGTGTCGGCCGCCCGGTCCGGCCATCGGCCGGACCACTGACTGGATTATTGAATCGTTTACTGGTGAATCGGTGAGGTGAAGCGCTGATGAGCACCACCCGGCCTTACTCGCCGGGCGACCGCGGCCCGGAGCCCAGCGGCGCTTCCGGGGCGTCCGAGGGGGAGGCGCCGACCCTCGGCGCAGCCACGGGGGCAGCCGCGCCGTCCGTGCCGTCCGACGGCACGCCGCAGGCCCGGGGACGGCAGTTCCGCAGACTCCGCCTGGAAGGCGAGAGCGGGGTGGTCCCGCTCGCCCGCGACTTCACCCGCCAGGCGTTGTACGCGTGGGGCTGGCTGCCGGCGGACACGGCCGACCAGCGGGCCGCAGCCGAGGACGTGCTGCTCGTCGTCTCCGAACTGGTCACCAACGCCTGCCTGCACGCCGAGGGCCCCGACGAACTGCGCTTGACCTGCGACAACAAGGTGATCCGGCTGGAGGTCTCCGACCGGGGCGCCGGCCAGCCGGCCCCGCGCACCCCGCACCGCGCCGGCCGCCCCGGCGGCCACGGCATGTTCATCGTGCAGCGGCTGTGCCTGGACTGGGGCGTGCTCCGCGCCCCCGGTACGCCGGGCAAGACGGTCTGGGCGGAACTGGGCGCCCCCGCCTGACGCCCCGTAAGGCCACCCGTTGCCGGCACCCGCCGGGTCGGGTGGCCGCGGGCGTCCCACGGCCTCCCGGCGGACGCCCCGTCACGCACGCCGGATCGCCGCGATTTCCGGCGTGTGACGCGTCTTCCAACCTCACGGCCCCGGGCGTACCTTGACGGCCGAATCTGATGTGCCGTCAGGAATGAATGGGGTGGACCGACCGTGTCGTACCCGAGACGAACCGCCACGCTCGCGTCCGCCGCGGCCCTGGCCGGCTCGGCGGTGCTGCTGGCCGCCCCGGCCGCCCGCGCCGACGTCGTCGACGTCGATTACCGCTGCCAGACCCCGATCGGCGTCAAGAGTGCCGTCTCGCCCATCGACATCAGGGGCGTCAGGAGCGGCAGCGGCTACCGGATCACCATGTCCTGGAAGAAGGGCGTCTCCTCCAGCCCGGTCGAGCTGGGCAAGGGCGCGATGACCCCGAGCGCCACCATCAGGCTGGGCGGCGCCGACGGCGGCACGCTCGCCGTCAGCGGACCCGCCAACGCCGCCGCGATCCCGGCCGACACGCCGATCAAGATCAGCGACCTGAGCGGCACCTACACGCCGAGGAAGAGTGGCAAGGTGACCTTCACGGCGGGCACGCTCACCATCAAGGCGCTCGGTACGACGACGACCTGCACGCCGGCCAACAGCCCTGAACCGTCTCTGACCCTGGCCGTCACGGCGGCCGGCGGCTCGTCGTCACCCTCTTCACCGGGCTCGTCGGGTTCGTCGGGTTCGTCGGGCTCGGGGGGATCCTCCTCCGCCGGGCAGCTCCCGCAGACCGGCCCCGAGGACTCCGTGATCGCCCTCGGCACGCTCGGCGGAACGGTTCTCCTGACCGGCGCGGCGGGCGCCCTGTGGCTGACCCGGCAGGGCCGGACCGCCCGTCGCTGACCGGGACCGGCCCGAGCGCACACCGCTGCCCCGGCGCCGCCCGCCGAACCGTCCGGCCACCACCGCTGGAGCCGCCCATGCCGCCCGCGCCACCCCCTCCGCGGATGCCGCCCCCCATCCCCGCGCCCCGGCCCCTGCCACCCACCGCCACGCCCCGGCCGGCCCCGCTGCCGGGTGCCGCCCCACCCCAGCCGCTCCCGCCGCTGGGTGCCGGCCCGCTCCGGCCGGTCCCGCTGCTGGGTGCCGTCACGCTCGGGCCGGTTCCGCCGTCGGCCACCGGTACGCCCCGGCCGGTCCCGCTGCCGGGTGCCGGCCCGCTCCGGCGGGTGTCGCTGCCGGACGCAGGCTCGCTCCGGCCGGTCCCCCCGTCGGCCACCCGTACGCCCCGGCCGGCACCGCTGCCGGTCGCCGCCCCGCCTCCTCGGCTGACGCTGCGGGCCACTGCCCCGTTCCGGCCGCTGCCGGTCACCCTCCCGCTGCCGCCGGTTCCGCTGCCGGACGCAAGCTCGCTCCGGCCGGTCCCCCTGCCGGCCACCGGTACGCCCCGGCCGGTCCCCCTGCCGGCCACCGGTACGCCCCGGCCGGCCCCGCTGCCGGTCGCCGCCCCGCCCCTTCCGCTGACGCTGCCGCCCACCGCCACGCCCCGGCCGGTCCCCGTGCCGGCCACCGGTGCGCCCCCGCCGGTTCCGGTGTCGGGTGCCGTGTTCCCGGCGGGTGGGCGTCTCGGGGGGCTGGGGCGGCGGGTGTGCACGGTGCTCGTGGTGCTGCTGGTCGGCCTGGCCGGGGCGGCCGGGCGGGGGGTCGCGGTGGAGCGGCCGGTGGTGGAGCTGTCGGCCGCGCAGGCCGGGGCCGGGGGCACCGTCACCGTCAGCGGGACCGGCTGGCGGCCGCGCACGCTGCTGATGGTGCTGGTGTGCGGGCGGGCCACACCGGTCCGGGGAGTCGTCGGCGGCACCAACTCCTGCGCCAACGGCGACGGCCGGGCCGTGACCACCGGCGCGGACGGCGCCTTCAGCCGGAGACTGCCGGTCGCCGAACCCCCCGTACCCTGCCCCTGCGTGGTGCACGTGGCCACGGTCACCGGCGCCGGGGCCGAGGCGGACGCCGTCCTCCAGGTGGCCGGGCACCCCGTGGCCCCGCTGCCGGACCAGCGCTCCGGCGGTCGCCTGGCGGTGCTCTCCGCCACCCGGCTGACCGGTTCGAGCGGCCCGCTGACCTGGTTCGGGGCACCGCCCAGCCGCACCCTGGTCCTCACCGTCGGCAACACCGGCACCGGCCCGATCGAGAACCCGGTGTTCCAGGTCGGCACCGCGCACGGCGTCTTCGCCCCCGAGTGGGACGAGCGGCAGTGGCACGGCACCCTGGCCCCGGGGAAGAAGGCGCAGGTCAAGCTGCCGGTCGAACTGCCGGCCGGGGCGCACGGCGACTACACCGTGACCCTGCGCCACGAGGGCCGGGTGCTGGCCCGGCAGCCGTGGGCCGTGGGCCGGCCGTGGGGCGTGACCCTCTTCTGGATCCTGCTCTGTCTGGTGGTCCCGGCCGCCCTGTTCCGCGCCGGCATGGCCGTGGTGGACCGGGTCCGCCCGCGCCGCCCCGGCGGGAGCCCCCGCGCACCCAGGCCCGCCCGGCGACGGCGCCCGCGGCTGCCGCGCTCCCGTACCGCCGGGCCCCCGGGCGCCGCGCCCGCCGCGGCCCCGGCCCTGCCGTGGTTCACCCCGGACGCCGTTCCGGGCGGCCCGGCCGGCCGGGCCTGCGCTCCGCACGACAACAGCGCGACGAGTCCTACGACCCCCACCCCCACCCCGGAGGGACCCACGTGAGCATGCGAAGGAGAGGCACAGCGGCCGGGAGCACGGGCGCCCTGCTGGTGCTGTGCGCGGCGGGCTTCCTGCTGGGCCCGATGGTGGCGCCCGCGCGGGCGGCGGAGGTGGCGTACGCCACCCACTGCGTACCGCCCGCGGGCATCGACCCCGTGGACGGCACCACGAAGGCCGAGGTCACCGCGCCGGCCACGGCCAAGGTGGGCGACACGGTGGACGTGGTGTGGAAGTTCGTCCAGGCCGCGTCCAAGAACCCCGACATCATCGACCTGCCCGCGAACTCGGTGCAGCCGTCCGGCGTCCTGAAGGCGGCCGGCGCGCAGACCGCCGACGTCAGCATGCGCGGCCCGCGGGAGAACCCCGCCATTCCCAAGGGCGGGGACATGGTGCTGTCCGACATGAAGGGCAGCCTGAAACTGACGGCGGCCGGGGAGGTGACGCTCACGCCGGACGCGTACACGGTCAACGCGATGTCGACGGACACCAGGTGCACGCCCCGGGGGGCCGTACCGAAGGCGGCGACGATCAAGGTGACGGCGGGCGGCGGCACGTCGACGCCCACGGCGACCCCGACGAAGCCGGCGCCCCCGACCCACTCCGCCACGGCCACGGCCACCGCCACGGCGACCGGCGGCACCGGGCAGAGCGACTTCCCGGGCAAGGAGGTACAGGTCCCGTACGCCTGCAAGACCCCGATCGGCGACAGGAGCGCGACCTCGCCGGTGCGGATCGACGCCAGGAAGGACGGCGGGAGCTACGCCCTCACCGTGCGGTTCGGGAAGTCCGTGATGGACAGCCCCGTGGACATCCCCAAGGACTCCGTGAAGCCGTCCATGGAGGTGGTGCTGGGCGGCGCCGACCACGGCACGGTCCACGTGGCGGGTCCGGCCAACGCGGGCCCGGTCAAGTCCGGCGACCCGATCGAGATCCCCGACCTCACCGGCACCTACAAGCCGGGCGCGAGCGGCACCTCGACGCTCTCCCCGGGTGTGCTGACGGTCGAGGCCCTCGGCACGACCACGACCTGCACCCCGACGAAGACGGCGGTCTCCCTCACCCTGGACACCACCGGGCAGCCGGGCGGCGCCGCCGGCGGGACGTCGACGTCGACGTCGGGCGGATCCGGATCCTCGGGCACCGCCACGACCGGCGGCGACAGCGGCTCCGGCGGTCTGGCCGAGACGGGCGCGGGCGACCACGGCGCCCTGAAGGCCCTGGGCCTGATCTCGGGAACGGCGATCCTGCTCGGGGCGGCGGTCTTCACGGTCCTGCCCGGACGAAGGACGCGGTAGCCGACCTCAGGGGGAGCTGCGCGATCGGCCAGGGACGACCGTGGGCCGCGCACGCCCGGCCGGCCCGACGGCGCCCGGGCGCACGCTCACCCGCACAAGAGGGCCGCCGCACCTACCCGGGTGCGGCGGCCCTCCAGGCCAGGTCCCGAAGGACTAGTGCACGTTGCCCATCAGCTTCTTCACCTTGCCGCGGTACATCCACACCGCGACACCTGCGACCACGGCGAGCGCGGCCTCCAGGGTCACGAAGCCCATCTTGTCGAGGTTGACGCCGCCGACGGCCGGGTTGGACAGCAGGGCGGTGACCGAGTCGCCCGCGGTGACCGCGAGGAACCAGACGCCCATCATCTGCGAGGCGTACTTCTTCGGCGCCATCTTCGTCGTCACGGACAGGCCCACCGGGGACAGCGTCAGCTCGCCGATGGTCTGCGCGAAGTAGATCGCGACCAGCCACATCGCCGCGGCCTTGTGACCGCCCTCCGCGATGGACAGCGGGGCGAGGAAGACGAAGAAGGACGCGCCCACCAGCACCAGGCCGGAGGAGAACTTCACGATGGTGCTCGGCTCCTTGCCGCGGCGGTTCAGCCACAGCCACAGCCAGGCGAAGACCGGCGCCAGCGCCATGATCATGACCGGGTTGACCGACTGGTACCAGGAGACCGGGAACGCCCAGCCGAAGATCGTGTTGTCGGCCCGCTTCTCGGCGAACAGCGACAGGGTCGAGCCGCCCTGGTCGTAGATCATCCAGAACACGGCGGCGGCGACGAAGAACCAGATGTACGCCGACACCTTCGACCGCTCGGCGGAGTCCAGGTCCTTGTCCCGCAGGATGCGGGTGATGACCATGATCGGCACGATCAGGCCGATGAGGGTGAGCGGGATCAGCGCCCAGTTCAGGGTGAAGTGGCCGGTGCCGCCGACGACGCCGTAGAAGGCGACGGCCACGGCCAGCCAGATCAGGCCCTTGCGCAGGGTGGCCGCCTTCTCGGCGGGCGTCAGCGGGGTCGGGACCTCGCTGCTCTTCGGGTTCAGGTGGCGGCCGCCCAGCAGGTACTGGGCGAGGCCCAGCGCCATGCCGAGCGCGGCCAGCGCGAAGCCCAGGTGCCAGTTGACGTTCTCACCGACGGTGCCGATGACCAGCGGGGCGACGAAGGCACCGAGGTTGATGCCGATGTAGAAGAGCGTGAAGCCGCCGTCCCGGCGCGGGTCCTCCGGGCCGTTGTAGAGGTGGCCCACCATCGTGGAGATGTTGGCCTTCAGCAGACCGGAACCGATGGCGACGAGCACCAGGCCGACGTAGAAGCTCGCGGCCGCGGGCACCGCGAGGCACAGATGACCGATCATGATCACGACGCCTGCGACGGTGACCGTCTTGCGGGGGCCGAGCACACGGTCGGCGAACCAGCCGCCGGGCAGGGTGAGCAGGTAGACGAGCGACAGGTAGACGGCGTAGATCGCCGTCGCCGTGCCCGCGTTCAGGTGCAGGCCACCCGGGGCCACCAGGTACAGCGGGAGCAGGGCCCTCATGCCGTAGTAGGAGAAGCGCTCCCACATCTCGGTCATGAAGAGGGTGGCCAGTCCGCGGGGGTGGCCGAAGAAGGTCTTCTCGGAACCGGGGGTGCCCGGGCGGACCGAGTCCTTCGTCAGGCTGGACGCCATGGTCGTTCCTTGCTGGTCGGGACGCGGCTGCTGGAGCGTTGCGCGCCCGGTGGGGTGCGGCCGGCACCGGCAGGTCGGTCGTCCACCCCCACGCCCTGGGGGAGTCCGCTCCGGATCACGGAGTGGCGGACGGCGACCACCGGGATCCACGCCCCACGACGCTTTTGTGCGTCCGGAGCCCGGCCAGAGGTCATTCCTTTCGGGGCTGATCTTGGTCAGCCCGTACACGAAAGAGACCCTCAGCGTCGGTCCGCCGAAGGTCCCCGGTGTACTACAGGCGTTCAGATCACCATACGGCAGGACACTGCCGGATATGGAAGGACTTGAGACACGGATCACAGGTGTCGCGGGAACCGTACGCGGGCATTCGAAGGTCCCTCTCAGGATCGCATCCCCAGGTCAATGGTTCGTACCAGTGCGCCGGGAAGGTAAGAAGCCCGGCGGGCGATCAAGCCCCGGCAGCGCACCCGGGCGGTCTACCATCACCTCATGACCCGTGTACTGCTCGCCGAGGACGACGCGTCCATCTCGGAGCCGCTGGCCCGCGCCCTGCGCCGGGAAGGTTACGAGGTCGAGGTGCGCGAGGACGGACCCGCCGCGCTCGACGCCGGAATGCAGGGCGGCGTCGACCTGGTCGTGCTGGACCTCGGCCTGCCCGGCATGGACGGCCTGGAGGTCGCCCGCCGGCTGCGCGCCGACGGCCACACCGTGCCGATCCTCATCCTGACCGCCCGCGCCGACGAGGTGGACACCGTCGTGGGCCTGGACGCGGGCGCCGACGACTATGTCACCAAGCCCTTCCGGCTCGCCGAACTGCTCGCCCGGGTGCGGGCCCTGCTCCGGCGCGGTTCCGCCGAGCCGCAGCAGCCGCCGGCCACGCACGGGGTGCGGATCGACGTCGAGTCGCACCGGGCGTGGATGGGTGACGAGGAGCTGCAGCTCACGGCCAAGGAGTTCGACCTGCTGCGGGTGCTGGTGCGGGACGCCGGCCGGGTGGTGACCCGGGACCAGCTGATGCGCGAGGTCTGGGACACCACGTGGTGGTCGTCGACCAAGACCCTCGACATGCACATCTCCTGGCTGCGCAAGAAGCTCGGCGACGACGCGGCCAACCCCCGGTACATCGCCACCGTGC
>NZ_BNBF01000011.1:54139-58846 GCF_014654935.1 Streptomyces capoamus | reverse complement strand
GGGGCGTCGGCTTCCGGTTCGAGAAGAGCTGAGTCCGGGCCCGAACGGTCAGCCCCAGCGATCACCCTAGGTAACGGACCATGCGCCGACGTCTCATCCAGTCCACCCTCGCCGTCGTCCTGGTCGTGATCGCGGTCTTCGGCGTCTCCCTCGTGATCGTCGAGACGCGGACGATCAGCAACAGCGCCCAGGAGCGCGTCGAGTCGGAGGCCGTGCGGCTGGCCAGCATCGTCGACAGCCGCATCCTCGCCTCGGAGAACGTGAACGCGGACGTCCTGCGCAACCCGGTCAGCAAGGACCAGTACGCGGTCATCCGCCTGCCCGGCAAGCCGCCCATGGAGATCGGCGGCAAGCCCGAGGGCGACACCATCAGCTACACCCAGCACGGCGAGGAGGGCGAGACGGTCACCGTGCAGGAGCCCCGCTCCGCGGTGACCCGCGAGGTCGGCCGGACCCTGCTGATCATCGGGCTGGTCGCGCTGCTCGCCGTGGTGGCGGCCGTACTGCTCGCCGTACGGCAGGCCAACCGGCTCGCCTCCCCGCTGACCGACCTCGCCGAGACCGCCGAACGCCTCGGCTCCGGCGACCCGCGCCCCCGCCACAAGCGCTACGGCGTCCCCGAGCTGGACCGGGTCGCCGATGTGCTGGACGCCTCCGCCGAGCGGATCGGGCGCATGCTGACCGCCGAGCGGCGCCTCGCGGCCGACGCCTCCCACCAGCTGCGCACGCCGCTGACCGCGCTGTCCATGCGGCTGGAGGAGATCACCCTCACCGACGACCCGGACACGGTGAAGGAGGAGGCGACGATCGCCTTGACCCAGGTCGAGCGGTTGACGGACGTCGTGCAGCGGCTGCTGACGAACTCCCGCGACCCGCGGACCGGCTCCGCCGTCACCTTCGACCTGGACGAGGTCATCCAGCAGCAGCTCGCCGAGTGGCGGCCCGCCTACCGCAGCGCCGGCCGGGCCGTCGTCAGCTCCGGGAAACGGCACCTCCAGGCGGTGGGCACCCCGGGTGCGGTCGCCCAGGTGCTGGCGGCGCTGATCGAGAACTCGCTCATGCACGGCGGCGGCACCGTCGCCCTGCGCACCCGGGTCACCGGCAACCAGGCCGTCATCGAGGTCACCGACGAGGGTCCGGGTGTACCGGCGGACCTGGGCGCGCGGATCTTCGAGCGCACGATCAGCGGGCGGAACTCCACCGGGATCGGCCTGGCCGTCGCCCGGGACCTCGCGGAGGCCGACGGCGGCCGGCTGGAGCTGCTCCAGGCGCAGCCCCCGGTCTTCGGCCTGTTCCTGTCGCGCACACCCCCCGCGCGCAAACCGGACGAGGACCGCCCCACGGTCCGCTAGCAGAACGGGTGGGGAGCGTGGGGCTACGGGACGCGCTGCCTCGGCGGCTGCTTCCTCGACTCCTGCGCCAGCAGGGATTCCGCGCTCGCCACGGCCTCCCGGGCCGGCAGCGCCCGGAACACCCAGCTGCGGTACGACCAGAAGCGGAACAGGGTCGCGACGCCGATGCCGACGAACTTGAAGACGTTGCTCTGCAGCGGGCTGTCCCAGCCGAAGGTGTAGGTCGCCAGGTAGAGCACGCCGTTCTCGATCACCAGGCCGATCATGCTGAACAGCAGGAACAGCGTGAGTTCCTTGGTGCGTCCACTCTTGTCGCGGTCCCGGTACGTCCAGTAGCGGAAGCCGACGTAGTTGAACACGATGGCCACGACGGTCGCGATGATGCTGGCCCGCACCACCGGCAGGTCCGAGACGTGCCGGACCAGGTTGAACACGCCGAGATTGACGAGGACGCCGGCACCGCCGACGGCCCCGAACTTGACGACCTCGCGTACGAGCCGTTGCAGCCCCGAGGAACGAGGTTCCATGGCTGTGCAGCTCCCGTCGTTAGGTTGCGTCGACCCCGCCATGCTAGCCGGGCGGGCCCGCCGGTGCCCGTGGACCGGCCCACTGCCCGGAAACAGGTCGGAAAGAACAGGGGAAGCCGTCGGTAAGAGTCCGTGGAGGAGGACGGGATCCGGCCTCCCCGGCGTGGCCGATACCCTAGGGGTGTGACGTTCCCGGTAGTCGGCATGGTCGGCGGGGGCCAGCTCGCGCGTATGACGCACGAAGCGGGCATCCCGTTGGGCATCAGGTTCAAGCTTCTCAGTGACACTCCGCAGGATTCCGCCGCGCAGGTCGTGAGCGATGTCGTCATCGGCGACTACCGCGACCTGGAGACGCTGCGCGCCTTCGCGCGCGGCTGCGACGTGATCACCTTCGACCACGAGCACGTGCCCACCGAGCACCTGCGCGCCCTGGAGGCGGACGGCATCCCCGTCCGCCCCGGCCCGGACGCGCTGGTGCACGCCCAGGACAAGGGCGTGATGCGGGCGAGGCTCGACGCGATCGGCATCCCGTGCCCCCGGCACCGGATCGTCAGCGACCCGGAGGACGTCGTCCGGTTCGCCGCCGAGGGCGACGGCTTCCCCGTCGTCCTCAAGACGGTCCGCGGCGGCTACGACGGCAAGGGCGTGTGGGTCGTGGACTCCGCCGAGGAGGCGGCCGAACCCTTCCGCGCCGGCGTCCCCGTGCTCGCCGAGGAGAAGGTCGACTACGTCCGCGAGCTGGCCGCCAACGTCGTCCGCTCCCCCCACGGCCAGGCCGTCGCCTACCCGGTGGTGGAGTCCCAGCAGGTCGACGGGGTCTGCGACACGGTCATAGCCCCCGCGCCCGACCTCGAGGAGGACCTGGCGCTGCGGGCCGAGGAGATGGCGCTGACCATCGCCAAGGAGCTGGGCGTCGTCGGTCACCTCGCCGTCGAGCTGTTCCAGACCCGCGACGGCCGCATCCTGGTCAACGAGCTGGCGATGCGCCCGCACAACTCCGGCCACTGGACCATGGACGGCGCGGTCACCTCGCAGTTCGCCAACCACGTCCGCGCGGTCCTGGACCTGCCGCTGGGCGACCCGCGCCCGCGCGCCCCGTGGACCGTGATGGTCAACGTCCTCGGCGGCGACTTCCCGGACATGTACTCCGCGTACTTGCACTGCATGGCCCGCGATCCCAAGCTCAAGATCCACATGTACGGCAAGGACGTGAAGCCCGGCCGCAAGGTCGGACACGTGAACACCTACGGCGACGACCTGGACGAGGTGCTGGAGCGCGCCCGCCACGCAGCCGGCTACCTGAGAGGCACCATCACCGAATGAGCCCCGTTGTTGGCATCGTCATGGGGTCGGACTCCGACTGGCCCGTCATGGAAGCCGCCGCCAAGGCCCTGGACGAGTTCGAGATCGCCTACGAGGTCGACGTCGTCTCCGCGCACCGCATGCCCCGCGAGATGATCACCTACGGCGAGCAGGCAGCCGACCGCGGTCTCAAGGTGATCATCGCCGGCGCGGGCGGGGCCGCCCACCTGCCCGGCATGCTCGCCTCCGTCACCCCGCTGCCGGTCATCGGCGTGCCCGTGCCGCTGAAGTACCTCGACGGCATGGACTCGCTGCTCTCCATCGTGCAGATGCCCGCCGGGGTGCCGGTCGCCACCGTCTCCGTCGCCGGTGCCCGCAACGCCGGTCTCCTCGCCGCCCGGATGCTCGCCGCGCACGACGAGGACCTGCTGCACAAGATGCGCGACTTCCAGCACGACCTGAACGACCAGGCCACCGAGAAGGGCAAGCGGCTGCGCGCCAAGGTCGAGGGCGCGGGCAGCGGCTTCGGCTTCGGGAAGTGACCGCCGTGGCGGCCGCCCTGGAGGAGGCCCGCGCCCTGCTGCGCGAGTTCCCCGTGGTCGACGGGCACAACGACCTGCCCTGGGCGCTGCGCAAGCAGGCCGGCTACGACCTGGACGTCCTGGACATCGCCGGCGACCGGCACGAGCAGCTGCACACCGACCTGCCGCGGCTGCGCGCGGGCGGCGTCGGCGCCCAGTACTGGTCGGTGTTCGTGCCCTGTGAGCAGCCGGACCCGGTCGCGGCGACGCTGGAGCAGATCGACTGCGTCCGGCGGCTGCTGGAGCGCTACCCGGCGGACCTGGCGCCCGCGCTGACCGCCGCGGACATGGAGGCGGCCCGCCGGGACGGCCGTATCGCCTCCCTCATGGGCGCCGAGGGCGGCCACTCCATCGCCAACTCGCTGGGCACCCTGCGCGGCCTGTACGCGCTCGGCGTGCGCTACATGACGCTGACCCACAACGACAACGTGGACTGGGCGGACTCCGCGACCGACGAACCCGGGGTGGGCGGCCTGTCCGCCTTCGGCCGTGAGGTCGTCCGTGAGATGAACCGCCTCGGCATGCTCGTCGACCTCTCCCACGTGGCGGCGACGACCATGCGGGACGCCCTGGACGCGACCTCCGCGCCGGTGGTCTTCTCGCACTCCTCCGCCCGGGCGGTGTGTGACCACCCCCGCAACATCCCCGACGACGTCCTGGAGCGCCTGCCCGCCAACGGCGGTATGGCGATGGTGACGTTCGTGCCCAAGTTCGTGCTGCAGGCCGCCGTGGACTGGACGGCCGCCGCCGACGAGAACATGCGCGCCCACGGCCTGCACCACCTGGACACCAGCCCCGAGGCGATGAAGGTGCACCGCGCCTTCGAGGAGCGCAACCCGCGCCCGGTCGCCACGGCGTCCACGGTCGCGGACCACCTGGACCACATGCGCGAGGTCGCCGGCATCGACCACCTCGGCATCGGCGGCGACTACGACGGCACCGCGT
>NZ_BNBF01000011.1:52963-54097 GCF_014654935.1 Streptomyces capoamus | reverse complement strand
TCACCCCGGACGGCCTGGACGACGTCTCCGGCTACCCCAACCTGCTCGCCGAACTGCTCCGGCGCGGCTGGTCCAGGACCGACCTGGCCAAGCTGACCTGGCAGAACGCGGTCCGTGTGCTGGGCGCCGCCGAGGACGTGGCCCGTGACCTGCAGGCCACCCGGGCGCCGTCCCTCGCCACCATCGAGGCGCTCGACGGCAGCCCCGGCGAAGGCTGACCGGGGTACCCCCGAACGCCCCACTCACCAGGAAGGCCCGCTCCGCTCCGTGCGACCGTGTCGGTACGCCAGCCACAGCACGCCGTAGCTCACGACCGACGTAGCCGACGACGACGTACGGAGCCCGCCATGGCCGACCTCCAGGACGACATCCCCGCCACGCACGAGGTCGGCGAGGACGACTGCCTGCCGGACGACCTCCGTCCAGCCCCGGCGCCGGACGGCCGGGCGCACCACCCCCGCGCCCGGCCGGCCGGCGAACTGCTGGAGCGGGCCCACGCCCTGCTCGCCGGGCATCCGGTGGCCGACGGCTACTGCGGCCTGCCCCAGGCCCTGCGCCAGCTGCCCTGGTACGACCTGGAGCTGGGCGAGACCGCCGTCGACACGGACGTGCCCCGGCTGCGCGAGGGGCACGTGGCCGCGCTGTTCTGGTCCCTGCACCTGCCCGAGGTGCGGGACGGCGAACGCGCCGTGACGGCCACCCTGGAGCAGCTGGACCTGGTCCGCAGGGTCGTGGCGGCCCACCCGGAGGGCCTGCGCCTGGTGCGCACCGCCGGGCAGGTCCTCGACGCCCGCAGCCGCGGCCGGGTCGCCGTCCTGCTGGGCCCCGCGCCCGGCGCCGCCCTGGGCGACTCGCTCGGCCTCCTGCGCATCCTGCACTCCCTCGGCCTGCGCGTCCTCACCCTCGCCGACACCGCCTGGGCGGGCTCCTCGGGGCTGACCCGGTTCGGGGAGGAGGTCGTGCGCGAGATGAACCGGCTCGGCGTGCTCGCCGACGTCTCCGGGGCCGCGCCGGACGCCGTCGAGCGGACCATCACCCTGTCCAGGGCGCCGGTGCTGTGCAGCCGCTCGGCGGCCCGGGCCCTGCGCCCGCACCCGGCCAACCTGCCCGACGAACTGCTGACCGCCCTGGGCC
>NZ_BNBF01000011.1:44750-52933 GCF_014654935.1 Streptomyces capoamus | reverse complement strand
GGGCGAAGGGCCTGTGCATGGTGCCGCTGACCGCCGAGCAGACCGGCCCGGCCGTCCCCGACGTCGCCGACCACCTCGACCACGTCCGGGACGTCGCCGGCCCCGACTGCGTCGGCCTGTCCGGCACCTACGACTCCGGGACCGTCCACCCCCGGGACCTCGCCGATGCCTCCCGTTACCCCCACCTGATCGCCGAACTGCTGCGGCGCGGCTGGTCCGAGACCGAACTGGCCCAGCTGACCTGGGGAAACATCCAGCGGGTGCTGCGCAGCGCGGACTTCGTCGCACGCGCCACACAGCTGCGCCGGGAGGCGTCCACGGCCAGGATCACCGAACTGGACGCCTCCTAGGGCGTCACCCGCCCTCGATCCGGCACAGGCAGAAGGGGTGCCCGGCCGGGTCGGCGTACACCAGGAAGTCCTTCTTCTCGCGGTCCTCCAGGTCCAGCGGGCGGGCGCCCAGCTCCAGCACCCGCTCGTGCGCCGCGTCCAGCTCCGCCCAGGTCGCACCCGCGTCGAAGTCCAGGTGGAGCTGCTGGCCGTTGCGGTCCGCGCGCGGCCACTGAGGCGGGGTGTGGTCCTCGGCCCGCTGGAAGGCGAGCCGGGGACCGCCGTCCGGCACCTGGAGCACCACCCAGTCGTCGTCCTCCGCCCGCGGGGTGCCGCCGGCCACCGCCGCGTAGAAGGCGGCCAGCGCGTGCGGATCGGGGCAGTCGAGCACGACGTTGCGGAAACGGGCCACGGTCGCCATGGGTTCTCTCCTCCAGCAGACTCAGCAGACTCAACAGGCACAGAGACAGAACGGGTGCCCAGCGGGGTCGGCGTAGACACGGAAGGTCCGCTCGCGGTCGTCCGCGTCCAGCGGCTTCGCGCCCAGCTCCAGCACACCCTGCTCGGCCGCGTCCAGGTCCGCCACGGTCAGGTCCAGGTGGAACTGCTGCGAGCGGTCCGGGGCGGGCCACCGCGGCGGCACGAAACCGGGCGCCCGCTGGAAGGCCAGCGCCGGCCCGCCCGGCACCTTCAGGTCCACCCACGTGCCGTCCCCGGACTCCTCCTCGACCGTGCCGCCCAGCACGGCCGCGTAGAAGCCGGCCAGCGCGCGCGGGTCGGGACAGTCCAGCACCACGACGTCGAGCTTGGCGAGCGCCATGACTACCTCCCTCAGGGGTTACCCGCAAGGGCGGGCAACCGGTAACGGTTACTGCATGGTCCCGCATCGGGGGTAACGTCGCAAGCATGAGCGAGAGATCGGCCGCGCCCGGCGGCCTGGCCCTGATCGAGTCCCTGGTGAACACCCTGGACATCGAGACGGGTGCCGACTCGCTGGAGACACCGCAGGGCCGCGAGCGCCTCGGGATCACCGGGGCGGGGCTGGCCGACGCGCGGGAACTGCGCGAATCGCTGCGGGCCGTGCTGCTGGCCCACGCCGGCCACCCGCCGCACCGCGCGGTGACCCCGCTGGGCACCCTGCTGGCGCGCGCCCCGCTGCACGTCGCCGTCGACGAGCGGGACGGCTCGGCCCGGCTCGCCCCCGCCGAGGAGGGCCCGCTGCTCTCCCGGGTCGCCGCCGCCGTCGCCGAGGCGCTGGTCGCCGGCACCTGGACCCGGCTCAAGGCGTGCGAGGCCGAGACCTGTCACTGGGCCTACTACGACCGCAGCCCCGCCGGCCGAGGCCGCTGGTGCTCGATGCAGGTGTGCGGGGCCCGCGCGAAGATGCGCCGGTACCGGGGGAAGGGTGCGTGAGTCACAGCGGCGTGGTGCAGAATGCGGACAGACGCCGGTTCGGCCGACTGAGCCTCGGCCGAACCGGCGTCACCCGAGGCCGCTGCGGCTACGCGGTGGGGCGGCCCATCGCGCGGTACGTCCAGCCCGCCCGGCGCCACCGCTCCGGGTCCAGGGTGTTGCGCCCGTCGAGGATCACCCGGGCCGTCGCCACCTCGCCGAGCGCCGCCGGGTCCAGCTCGCGGAACTCGGCCCACTCGGTCAGGTGCAGCACGACGTCGGCGCCCCGGACGGCCGCCGACGCCGAGTCGGCGTAGCCCAGGGTCGGGAAGACCTTGCGGGCGTTGTCCATGCCCTTCGGGTCGTACACCGTCACCTGGCCGCCCTGGAGGTGGATCTGCCCCGCCACGTTCAGCGCGGGCGAGTCGCGGACGTCGTCCGAGTCCGGCTTGAAGGTGGCACCGAGCACCGCGACCCGCTTGCCGAGGAAGGAACCGCCGCCCAGCGCCTCCCGGGCCATCTCCACCATCTGCCCGCGCCGGCGCATGTTGATGGAGTCGATCTCCCGCAGGAAGGTCAGCGCCTGGTCCGCGCCCAGCTCGCCCGCCCGGGCCATGAACGCCCGGATGTCCTTGGGCAGGCAGCCGCCGCCGAAGCCGATCCCGGCGCGCAGGAACTTCCGCCCGATCCGGTCGTCGTACCCGATGGCCTCCGCCAGCTTCGCCACGTCACCGCCGGCCGCCTCGCACACCTCGGCCATGGCGTTGATGAAGGAGATCTTGGTGGCGAGGAAGGAGTTCGCGGCCGTCTTCACCAGCTCCGCGGTGGGGAAGTCGGTGACCACGAACGGCGTGCCCTCCCCGACCGGGCCGGCGTACACCTCGCGCAGCAGCTTCTCGGCCCGCTCGCTGCGCACGCCGACGACGATCCGGTCCGGGTGCAGGGTGTCCTGGACGGCGAACCCCTCGCGCAGGAACTCCGGGTTCCAGGCCAGCTCGGCGTCCGCGCCGGCCGGGGCGTGCGCGGCGAGATAGGCGGCCAGCCGGTCGGCCGAGCCCACCGGCACGGTCGACTTGCCGACCACCAGCGCCGGGCCGCGCAGGTGCGGGGCGAGGGAGGCGATCGCGGAATCGACGTAGCTCATGTCGCAGGCGTACTCGCCGTGCTTCTGCGGGGTGTTCACGCACACGAAGTGCACCTCGCCGAAGGCACCGGCCTCCGCCCAGTCCGTGGTGAACCGCAGCCGCCCGGTCGACCCCTCGATACCCGCCACATGCCGGCGCAGCAGCTCCTCGAGCCCCGGCTCGTACATCGGGGTCTCGGCGCGCTCCAGCAGGGCGATCTTCTCCGGGACGACGTCCAGGCCCAGCACCTCGAAGCCCAGCTCCGCCATGGCCGCGGCGTGCGTTGCGCCGAGGTAGCCGGTGCCGATCACGGTGATCTTCAGGCTCATGGGTGTGCTCCAGCTCCGGTCCGTCGTTCCTGCGCGGTCATGCGGTGCCTGAGCATAGTCGGGCCGCTCAGCGGGCAATTTCCCCGCTGTCACCAAGCTCACGTAGGCGTGTTCACACAAGCCCTCTAAAATTCAGTTACTTAACGGTAATTAGCGTCAGTATCACTGCGTCTTTGGAGCGTGAGACACCGTGGCCGGATCGGCTGACTTCGACCTGTACCGCCCGTCCGAGGAGCACGACATGCTCCGGGACGCCGTCCGTTCGCTGGTCGAGGCGAAGATCGCGCCGTACGCCGCGGCGGTGGACGAGGAGGCCCGTTTCCCGCAGGAGGCCCTCGACGCCCTCGTCGCCAATGACCTGCACGCCGTGCACGTCCCCGAGGAGTACGGCGGCGCCGGCGCCGACGCCCTCGCCACGGTCATCGTGATCGAGGAGGTCGCCCGTGCCTGCGTCTCCTCCTCTCTCATCCCGGCCGTGAACAAGCTCGGCTCGCTGCCGGTGATCCTCTCCGGCTCCGAGGAACTGAAGAAGAAGTACCTGGGCCCGCTCGCCAAGGGCGACGCGATGTTCTCGTACTGCCTCTCCGAGCCGGAGGCGGGCTCGGACGCGGCCGGCATGAGGACCAAGGCCGTCCGCGACGGCGACCACTGGATCCTCAACGGTGTGAAGCGCTGGATCACCAATGCGGGCGTCTCCGAGTACTACACGGTGATGGCGGTCACGGACCCGGCCAAGCGCTCCAAGGGCATCTCGGCCTTCGTGGTCGAGAAGTCGGACGAGGGCGTCTCCTTCGGGGCCCCGGAGAAGAAGCTCGGCATCAAGGGCTCCCCGACCCGCGAGGTCTACTTCGACAACGTCCGCATCCCCGCCGACCGCATGATCGGCGAGGAGGGCACGGGCTTCCTGACCGCCATGAAGACCCTGGACCACACCCGCATCACCATCGCCGCCCAGGCCCTCGGCTGCGCCCAGGGCGCCCTCGACTACGCCAAGGGCTACGTCCAGGAGCGCAAGCAGTTCGGCAAGGCCATCGCCGACTTCCAGGGCATCCAGTTCATGCTCGCCGACATGTCCATGAAGATCTCGGCGGCCCGCGCCCTCACCTACCAGGCCGCCGCCGCCTCCGAGCGCGGCGACGCCGACCTGACCTACCTGGGCGCGGCCGCGAAGTGCTTCGCCTCGGACGTCGCGATGGAGGTCACCACCGACGCCGTCCAGCTCCTCGGCGGCTACGGCTACACCCGCGACTACCCGGTGGAGCGCATGATGCGCGACGCCAAGATCACCCAGATTTATGAAGGCACGAATCAAGTCCAGCGGATCGTGATGGCGAGGAACCTGCCCTAGCAGGGTTTTTGCAGGTCAGAAGCTGTTTCGAAGGTCCGGAGGGACACCCTCGGCTTTCTGTCCGTTGCGGCCCGATCAGGGCCGTTCCTGGGCGTCATGCTGGGGGAATCCTGGGCAGATGCCGGGCTGAAAACAGCCACTGACCTGCACAAACAACACAGCCCCCGGCGTCATGCCGGGGGCTGTTGTCGTATGCGGATCAGGCGACCTCTGACGCCTCCGTGGGGTCGTCAGCGCCGGGCGTCAGCATGGTTGCGATGGCTGCACGGCCGCGCTGCTCGGCCCCTTCGAAGATGTAGTGGTAGTGCTCTCTCAGTACGTCCGTACTGCTGTGGCCCATCCAGTCGGCCACGTCGTTCTCGGGGACTCCGGCGTACAACAGCCGCGACCCGTAGTAGTGCCGGAGCGAGTGAGCCTTGCAGTACTTCACCTGCCCCTTGCCCAGAGCCTCCATCCAGATCTTCGGGTAGAAGTACGACGCGTAGAGGTAGCCAGTCCGCGTCACGTTGGGGAAGAGAAGCCGTTCCGGCCCCCATACGCCGTGGTTCTTGATGTGCCGCCGAAGCTCGAAGGCGACGTTCGGCGGGAGGGGGACGGAACGCCCTGGCTCGCCTTCGTCACGAGCCTTGATGTGCCGACGCTGGATGGCGCTGTTCTTCCCCGACTCGGAGTCTCCGTCCTCCGCAATCTGGAAGTCGACCCGAAGCGTCTCGGCCTTGAAGTCGATCTGATCGCGGGACACCGCCATGGCCTCACCCAGCCGCAGGCCGCATCCAGCCATGAGCCAGAGCATCGCGCGGTAACGCGGAGGGGCGGCATCCAGCATCGCCAGTACTTCCCGCGTCGTGAGCCGTCGAGCGGTGCTCTTGTGCTCCCGGATCTCCTTGGCGCGACTGCCCGCGCCCTTGACCTTCTTGCACGGGTTCCGGCCGATGATCTCGTTGACGACAGCCCAGTCCATCATCCCGGAGAAGAACGAGAACCGCTGACGCCGTGTGCGAGCGGACAGCTTCCGGTCCTGCTCCATCCACAAGAGCCACTGCTCAACGTCAGCGACCTTCAGGGACACGATGGAACGGGCCTTGAAGAACGGCTCAAGAGTCGTCTTCTGGATGGACCGGTACTGCTTCTTGGTGCTGTTCTCCAGCTTCCTTTGATTCGTCCACTGCTCCCACACGGCCGTCACGGGCTGCTTGCCCAACCGGTCGTCCAGGTAGGTCCCTGCGTCGAGTTCCTGTTCCTTGCGCTTGCGCTGGTCGTCAGCCCGCTTCTTGGCCTCGAACGTCTTCTGCCGTTGCTTGCCGTCCGGGTCGTACCAAAACGTCGTCCACTTCTTTGGGTCATCCTTCGAACGCGCAACCCAAGCTCTAGCCACGGAGGTGCTGGCCTTTCTGTCCAAGGGGAGTGCTCGACCGGTGTGTCGGGAGCACCTGACTTCAGATTGAGCTTGCCCACCCTGTGTTGTCAACCCTGGGTGGGACCCTCAGGGTGGTGTATGGTGAGGGTATGCGAGCAGATGAGAGCGGCTTTGAGATCGAGCAGCAGCAAGGGGGGTGGACGGTTCGCATGTGGTGGCCGACAGGGCCTGTGACTGGCGGCCCGCAGCGCATCACCATCGAGCCGGCCGCCGACGCGCCCGCACGGGACGTAGCCCGTGGCATCTCCACGACTGTGCTGCGCAGGCTCGACCTTGCTGCGGCTCTGAACCTGGCCAAGATGGCACCGCAGGCTCAGAGCGTCTTGGAGGACGCGGCGAAGGCGCTCACCGAATCAGGGGAGACGGCCGGGCTTCTGCTGGCCAACGAGGGTGTTTCGGAGCGCTACTTGGCTGTTCTCTCGTTCACCTACGCGTCCATGGCCGACATGGGAGCCGTGGCCCCCGTGAGGCGATTGGCGAAGCTGATCGGCCGTAAGCCGGAGACCATCAAGGATCACTTGAAGCGGGCTCGGCGTGAAGGCTACTTGGGCACGATCGCTGGAAAAGCGGGCGGAGAGCTGACCGATAAAACGTTGAAGATCATCGAATCTATGGCGGTTTCGAAGGGGTAGCGACCTCCCTCGCAATGCAGAACTTTATAACTCACGGCCCCCGAGGCGACTCGGGGGCCTTCTGTTTCCGGAGGAGCGCTTGACCAAGCTGATGACAGTGGATGACGTGGCCGGGTATCTGAACAAGCCCCGGTCATGGGTATACGGGAACTGGCGTGACGAGAAGATCCCGTTCCGAAAGGTGGGTCAGTCCCTCCGCTGCCGACCGGCTGACTTGGAAAAATGGCTGGACGAACAGAACTGAAGAATTGCCAATAGTGAACACCCCCGAGGAAATTCGGGGGCTTTTTGTTTGCTGAGAGGACCACGTGACCAAGACGATTCCACCTGTGGACGAACCTGGCCAGGCCGAGCTGGAGCGCCGCGCGGATGCACTACTAGAGGATGCGGGTGAAGAAGCATTCGAGGAATGGCCGAGTCTCTGGGTCGAGCAGACGAAAACGGAGTTCGAGCGGATAGCGATAGCTCATACCGGGATGGTCTCCCTGTGCTGGGCTCCCATCGTGGCGACTCTTCCCACATTTGATCCTGAGTCGAGCCAACGAGAGATGCAATCCGTCATGCAACAGCGCCCCGGTGTGGATGATCCGGACCACTATGGCGAATTGCTTTCTCTGCTCTCCGCAGCAGAGGAGGCGGGTGCGCGGCACGGTTCCGGCTACCTGGTGGAACGTAGGAACTACCCCCCAGAGTCCTGCCGATGGGTTGGATGCCGTGAGCCTCTGTACGCCTCGCAGGCGACACGGAAGCGTGGACGCCCCCGGAGATATTGCGAGACCCACCAAAAGCCCGCCAAGGCCCGTACGCGGCGTTTGAGGTATGCGGGAATCCAGGTAAGCCGGAACAGGAACCTTGTGTACGAATTCGATGGTCTGACGGAACAAGATCTGTCGGGCTACCGGGAAGTGTGGGGCCGCATCAACACCACAGGGGCGTGACGTGAGGGAAGCCACCTCCGGGCGGCCTCCCCCTGTGTCGCATTAATTCAGAACAGTGGAGGAGCGATCCTCTGGGGCCATGCACACTCGGCGGTGTGCCTCTGGCGCGGCCTGCGGGCTGGGCAGTTCCTAAGTCGTTATGAGGCTCTGCGGACACCTCCCTGTGAGAGGGACAACGTAGAGAAACACTCCTCCCCTTACTTCCTACTTGCATCGTTCACAGTGGGGGGTAAGGGGGGCAGTGTCTTCTCTTACGTTGTCCTCTTGTGAGGTATAGGGCCGCTCTTAGGCGGCCCTTCTCTCTACTTCTTTTCATTGACTAGCTCTCTAGGAGGTCGCCATGAGCGACGCAGAACCGATTTCCGAGGCCATGCCGGCCGACCCTGTGCGGGCCCAGGTTGAGCGGGAGTATTCGGGAAAGCTGGCACGGGCTGAACTCAAGGGTTATGCGGCCCAGGCCGGGATCACTCTCCCAGATGGGTTCACCGAATATCTGGATGGTTCCAAGCTGCTTGGTGAAGATGGCAAGCCTTCGACCGAGGCCATGGACAAGGCCCTGGAGCCTTTCAAGCCCAAGGAGCCGACATTCCCTCAACTTGTCGGCTCAGGACACAACCGCGACGGAAACCGAATCACGGAACCCCGCCGCGTTTCTCTCGACGTTCGTAAGCGAT
>NZ_BNBF01000011.1:43094-44706 GCF_014654935.1 Streptomyces capoamus | reverse complement strand
AACTAGGGGCACTTCATATGACTCTTGCCTACCAGCAGCCCGGCACCACCACTTTCATCCCTGAGATTTGGGACGCGGAACTTCTAACGCAGTTTGATCCACTTCTTGTCTGGGCGTCTCCGTTCGTCGCCAATAATAAGTATGAGGGCGAGATCCGAAAGAAGGGCGATGTGGTCCACATCAACAGCCTTCTTCGGCCCACCGTGGGCGATTACACGATCGCTGATGGGATGACGGCCCAGCGGCCGGAAACCGTGGATCAGAAGCTGACTATTACTGAGGCGAAGTATCTACAGGTTTTGGTCGAAGATGCGGAACGGGTTCAGCTTGCCGGTGGCCTGGACTCGCCCATCAATCAGCAGATGATCCGGGCCCTGGCTCGTGAGGCTGACTCCTTCATGGGCAGCATCATCGCCAGCGGGGCGACGGCGCTTCCTGCCGTTGTGCCGACCGCCAACAACATCCCTCAGAGCCTCTACAGCGCAATCCTGGACATGATGCTGGCCCTTGATGACAACGACATCCCGGCAGGCCGTTATGTGGTCGTGTCGCCGCGTGTGAAGCGATACCTCATCGAGCATCCGGCCGTGGCTAACGCCGCCGCGTACGGCGAAGGTGGCGTGACTGCCAATGGCGTCGTCGCTCGCCTTGCCGGGTTCACCATCCTGACGACCACGGCCATGCCCGCTGGCGTGGACATCGTGGCGGGTCATTCGGAGTTCGCCACCTACGCTAGCCAGTTCACCGGCTTCCGCGAGGGACAGTCAGAGAAGTACCGCGCTGACTACATCGACACTCTGCACCTGTACGGCGGAAAGATCGTGCGTTATCCGGAGCTGGACACCAAGAAGGCCGACAGTACCTTTGATGAGTCCAAGCCCACCAAGGGTATTTGCAAGGCCGCCGTTACCTGGCCCACTTCCTGATCCTCGGGTTCGTTCGGGCCCCTGCACTGCGCGGGGGCCCGTTCCTCTCACGCTCAGTCGACCGAGAGGCGCGCCGGCCGTCGACTCACTGTGACGAGAACCAAGAGTCAGGATGCGCAACTGGTGTCCATTTCCGGTTTCCGGGACACCAAACGCCAAAAATGTGACGGACCTCTCTCGTTTTCGCCTCTTTGGCCTCCAAAACGCCCTTTCTTGGGGTTCAGAGTCCCTGGGTCTGGGAATCGGTGGGCCACGAAAATTTGAAACCCGTACACGATGGAAGGATGGCACCCCCGGTGGGTCCTTTCTTTATCTAAATAGGTATTACCCCCGGTATTCATAAACATTTGAGTAATGTTTCAGTTATTCGTTAGTTACCGTTCCGTGATAGGGGTGCGGAAGAATGGATGTCAGCGGGGAAGCCGTAGAGCAACGCTCCGGACTCTCACCCAGACTTCCGCACTAACGAAGGAATGCAGCGCTATGCGTAAGACGGTGCTTGTGCCGGTTGAGTACACCTTTTGCGATGCACACATTGCGCGTGACGGTTCTGAGGTTGAGGCCACCTCATCGCTGACACTGGGTAAGGACACCTGGCACCTGTGCCTTGAACACGACGTTTCGTTCGGCAGGTACCTCTGTGACGCTCTGGGTGCTCCGTCTGAGCGTGAGTGCATACAGGCTGA
>NZ_BNBF01000011.1:34729-43001 GCF_014654935.1 Streptomyces capoamus | reverse complement strand
GGAGCCGGAGCCGGAGCCGGAGCCGGAGCCGGGATCGGTTCCCGTGGCGGAGTCCAACTTTGAGCCGGTGCCCTCCGTGATGATCGCTGGTGAGGTGCCGGGATATGACTGGGAGGACGCGCGGGAAGCGGCGCGCAACCTGGGCTATGAGGTGGTTGGCCGTGCCGATGACAGCACGGTCCTGCTGATCCTGGGTGAGGGTGGCGACCGGAACGCCACCAAGGTGCGGGACGCTTCCGAGCGTGGCATCCCTGTGATGGACGTGCGGGAACCCGGACGCTTCAAGTCGGCTGTTCGGTCGGGTGAGTTGGCTGGCGGTGACCCGCTTCCGGAGCCTGCCAAAGTCGACCGTTCCGGGATGAGTGAGCGTGAGCGTAACCGTGCCGTCCGGGCTTGGGCACGAGAGAACGGCTACGCCGTGCCCACGAAGGGACGCATCCCCATGCATGTCCGTCACGCCTACGAGCTGACCCATCGGGACGCATCCGAGGGAAAAGCGGCAGCGGCGTAAGCGTCGCCCCCGCTGTGCCGGGCGTCGAGTGCGCCCGGCCTCCCCGGCCAGAGTCCACCCAACCAACCCTGTTCGAGATAGAGGCAGCATGAGCACCCCCGTTCTGTACGGTCCCATTGGTCGCGCAGTCCGCAGAATCGCCCCCTTCGTTGAGGCGGACCCCTTGGGGGTGTACGTGGCTGCCCTGTCGATGTGGTCGGCCGCTATCGGTGGCTCGGTCAAGGTGTCCTCCCGTGGTCCCCGGCCCGTGCTGCTGTGGTCCGCTCTGGTGGCCGGAACCGGGCGCGGTAAGGGAACCGCGCTCCGGGCCGCTCATCACGTCCTGGACAAGGCTCTGGGCCGCTTCCTGGCCACGCACACCACATCCGGCATCACGTCCGGGGCGAGCATGGTGAACCACCTGTGGGAGCAGCAGGAAGCCACGGCCGAAACCGAGCACGGGCGGGACGTGCGGACTCTGGTGGTCGAAGAAGAGTGGTCGGAAGTGCTCCGCAGGGTGAAGCGGGACGCGTCGTTCACGACCAAGCTGCGGACCGCATGGGATGGGGCGACGCTGCGGAACACCACCAAGGATGAGGCGCAGGAAGTGCGCGATCCCGCAATGGTTCTGCACAGTCACGTCACGCCGTCTGACTGGTCGAAGTACGTCGGTGAGTCGGAAGCGGCGGGAGGCTCGTACAACCGCATCCTTCCCTTCCTGCTGGGGTCGGTGCCGCTCTTGGATGATGACCGGGTGAGCCTGCCTGAGGTGGACGGGCGGGAGCTGGCCGACGCTTACGGGTGGGCCACGGCCAGGCCGCGTGTGATCACGCTTGCGGAGAATGCCCGGTCGCTGTGGCGGGTGGTTCGCCGGTACGCCCGCATCCTGGGTGAGACCCTGCCCGAAGGGCAGGCAGTGTTCATCGAGCGAACGGCAGAGCAGACGCTCAGGGTTGCGGCCTGCCTGGCAGCGTCCGAGTGCTCGGAGACGATCACGGAAGAGATGTTGTCCGCCGCCTTCAGCTTGGTGCGCCGGTCTGTACAGGACGCCGTGCGCATCACCAAGGGAGCGACCGCCCCGAAGGTGAAGCGGCAGCCGCTCAGCCTTGAGGACAAGGTGCGGGCCCGGATCGAGATGCACGGCGGTCGGGCCACTTCCTCCCAGGTGCTCCCGTACGTGGGAGCGACCGCAGCAGAAGTCAAGGAACTGCCCGGAATCGTCGTGAGTGTCGAGCGATCGGGGAAGTCCGGCCGACCGGCCACCATTTTCACGGTCCGCGGTGACAGTTCCGATGACTCTGTGCCTCAGCCGGCCAGCGCAGAGGGTGAGCAGAACGGGAACACTTCCCGTCACGCAGAGGTGCGGCCGGCAAGCGCGGAGTGTGAACAGAACCGCGCACGAGTTGTCCGGCTGGACGCTTACCGCCCGGCCCTGAAGCAGGCCCCGGCTCCGGGGCCCGTACCGAAGCGGTCGGAACCGCTCGGGGACGCGAACCCCTTCCTTGCCCTGCTCTAATCAACCTAAGGAACCGCCCCGATCCTCGTAGGGGTCGGGGCTATTCCTTTCCCCTATCAATCGCCTTGAGGCTTTGGTATGCCTCTCGCAGGTCTGCACTCTCGGGCAGTTTTCGAGCCTCTACCGCCTTGACGACTTCCAGTGCGCGCCAATGATTTGACGGAACTACCCTCCCGGACAGAATCGCTTTCTGGGCGGAATTGCATGCTTCGTCCATCCGGTTCTCTTTGAGGAGAACCAGAGCCAGATCAATATTCGCGCTAGCTACACGTCTTGGCCACTGGCTTACGTCGTCGCTCGGGCTAAGCCTCTTGATTACTTCTCTGGCGTACGGCTCTGCCGCTGAATCTCCGAGCCATGCGAGTGTTGTGGCTGTATAGGACAGTGCCTTGCCAGGGTCATAACGGTAATGATGCTCTGGTGTGTCGGGGACGCCGATAGCGGAAGAAAGCTCCTGTACTCGTTCAATTGCTGAGTAGGTGTCTCTTCCGTTGCCTAGCCGTGCGCTCGCTCTGCCTTCCTGCGCTGTTGCCTGGATGATCGCGGAGCCATTAGCGGGAGCTATTTCCTGTGCGACTCGTGAGAGGTCGACGGCTTGGACGTAATCACCATCGGTGAGGACTCGCCAAGCCTCAGTTTCATAGCACCACGCTTCAATTTCACGATGCCCGGCTTCCTTGGCAAGTGTTGCGGCTGTTTCAAGTCGAGCCGTAGCGGCATCGTCTTGCATAAGGTCGATATGGACCGTAGCCCCGAGCAGAGACAGCCAACCCCCGACGACCAGCAACCGGCGATGCTCTGAAAGAGTCTTCCGGCCGTCTAGCAATTTGCCGACATAGGTGGAGTGCTTGCGTACCTGCCTCAGCAAGGCTTCCGGCTTGGCTTTGGGGTAGGCCATGGCCAGCCCATCAAAGGCGCGCTCTAGACGCTCAAGGGTTGCATTGCCTACGTCGCTCGCCTGGACGCGACGAGCCAATTCCCAAGCGTCCATCTCATCGTCATGAGAGCTGCTGTCTTCTACTTCCAGAGATAGGCCGAGGTATTCGTTTAAGGCTTGCGTCAGCTCAGGAGAGGGAGCCTGTTTTCCGTTAAGTACCCGGCTCAGATAGGCAACGTCGTAATGGAGTTCCTTGGCTGCACCTCTCAGGCTCTTTCCCTGCGCCTTGAGTGCCGTCTTTACCTCAGACCCGAACTCGATCATGGTGCAGCTCCCGTTGACTGTTGACTGCCATCGTAGTCAACGCTGGTCAACTGCCCCTCGTATGCGCGGAATCGGTTGAGTAGGCAAGCGCAACAGGGACCCCGCGACGCGCGAACGTCCGGGGTATGGCTACCAACCAGCCAAGGGGTTGACGACAGTGCCCGAAGCGGAACCCAACGGCCGGCCGGACGCGTGCATCGAGGGCCCGACCGGAGGTGAGGCATGACGGCCCCCGCGAGACGCACCAGCGCCCGCGTGAACGCTCTGCCCGAGCCTGAGTTAGTGAGCCTGGTTGACGGCTCGGAACGACGCGCAGATGACGGCTGGTGGGAGGAGTACGGCGGCACCCTCGACCCGGTGTCCGGCGTGATCGCGTTCCCGCCCAACTCTCTGCCCCCCTGCCCGTTCCCGTGTGAGCGCTGCGCGCAGCGAAAGGGGGCGTGATGACCCGCGCCACCTACCGCTTCCGTGAGCACACGCTGACGCCGGACACGGATAAGCCGACCTTGCACGCCATGGAATGTCAGGCGTGCGGACAGGCGAGCACCGGCAGCGCAGATCCCACGGACGGCACCCGGTGGGCCGCTGACCACCTCAAAGCAAACCCTGGCCACTTGACCTACCAAGAGCACATTGAGCGGTCGTACCGATTCGAGCCCGGAGCATGGCAGTGAGTACTGATCAAGAACTGTTGGCACCCGTCCGGCCGATCACGGCAACGGTTGGGGAAGACCTGAAGACCGTTCACGCCCTGGACAACGACGGCAAGCCTGTCTGCGGTGCTGTCGGCAAGCTGACCGAGTGGCAGCGCACCGTCTCGTGTGCCGCATGCATGTCGGCATGAGGGCGTTACGCGGCTCGCTGGCCGCTTTCGCCTGGCTGGCTTGGGTGGTGACTGTCGCGCTGATAGTCGCCCGAGGAATCGCCGCCTAAGTCGGGGCAGGCAAAGCCTGGGCGTGACCCACACTCCACGGCATAGGTTGAGTCAGGCACCGCAAGCGCCCAACGCGCTTGCCCTATCGAAAGGGTGCGCATGAAGCGAATCATTGCCCGAGTGTGGAAACTCATTCGCGGCCCTCTGCAATGGCGTGTCCTATGGTTCGCGCACGCCAAATTCATGATCGGCGTGACGGGTGTAGTGCGGAACGAGGCGGGGGAAGTCCTGCTCCTCAAGCACCGAATGTGGCCCGCAGACCGGCCATGGGGACTTCCGACCGGCTACGCCATCAAGAGCGAGGAGTTCCCGAAGACCATTGTTCGAGAGGTCCGGGAAGAAACTGGCCTTGAAGTCGTTCCGGGGCGACTGGTTCAGGTGACCAGCGGCTACAAACTCCGTGTGGAAATCGCCTACGAAGCGCTTCACGTGGGTGGAACTCTCAAGCTCGACAGCTTCGAGATTCTGGAGGCGAAATGGTTCAGTCCGGACGCACTCCCGGAGGGGATGCAAGAGTCCCACATTCAGCTCATCAAGGCGAGCACGGCGAGTTAACGGAACTTGCCCCGAATGAGTCCGTGACCGGTGCTAAAGCGATGGCGGCATTGGCTGCCATGCGCATCGACGCATCCCCCCTCACGGGTAAGCACCCTGCCCACGTGTTCCGGCCCCTGTCGGAAATGCTCAGTCGGTGGGCGGCAGACGGCATCGACACCACGTCTTTCCATGCGGGCGTCGAAAACGCCAAACGTCGGTACGCCGGGTACGGCCTGACGAAGATGCTGCCGCTTGACCGTGTGTTGGTCGGCTGCGAATCCTCGCGGGTCGGTGCCTTCGGTGGATTCCACCACCCGGACAAGGGATACCGGCACCTTCAGATGGTGGCCGTCATCACCATGTACGGGCCCATGGAACGCCGGAATCCCGAGTGCCCCGCGCTGGCCCTCCTCGATCTGCTGCGCGCGTATGCGCATGACTGCCTTCACTACGGGTCGCGTCGGCGGTACGTGGAAGTGGCAGGGATGCCCGTCCGCACTCAGTACGGAATCAACTACCGCCGCAGCACCGGGCAGCCCTACTCGGCTGTCGACCAGCGTGGAAGCCACCACACGCGGAACCTCGGAATCGTCATGGAAGGGGCGTGCGACAGAGAGGCGCGCTCCATCACCCGGCAGACAGTGGAACGCTTCGGCGTGTCCGAGCCCGCAGACGCTCTCGGTGCACTGGCGTTCCGGGACGTGACGGGAACGCTGACGGAGGAGGACCCCGGGCGCGTGGCAGGGGTGCTGGGGGGCGAAGAGCAGACGCGGTACGCGGCGGCCCTGAGTGGCTACGAGAAGGGCGTCAATCGCCGGTACGCGCACTTCCTTGAGGAGTTCGCCCCTGGGGAAGAGGTCGAGTGCCACACGCGTCTTCTCGCGGCCATCATCAGCGGTGACGTGACGGCGCTGGGAGCGTGGCTGGACGAACGGCACGGCCCTGGCACCTTCACGGGCCTGTTCCGAACGCCGGGGTACTTCGACCCCGGCTTGACCGCCTGAGCGGTCCTTCGGTGGCCCCCGTCGCGTGCTCCCCCTGTGGCGCATGGCGGGGGCTTTCCGCTGCCCCAGTGATCATGGGGAAATCCTGGGGAGACCCCCTCTGAAGGGGGTGTTCATGCAGGTCACGGCCGTATGACCTGTAAAGCACCCAGATCTACGAGGGCACGAACCAGGTCCAGCGGATCGTGATGGCGAGGAACCTTCCGTAGCAGGACCTCGCGAGTCGCGAAGCACAACGGCCCCCGGCATCGTGCCGGGGGCCGTTCGCGTGGGGTGGCCGAAGCGCCTCAGCCGGAGGTGACGGGGTCGCTGAGGGCGATGGGGCCGTGGAACGTCTCCACTCTGTCGTCAACATGCCAGATGTGCGGCGGCCCACGATGCCCATGCCGACGTCCCCGTGTCCAACGCGCCGCCTCCTCGGCGCGAGACCGCGCGAGACCCTACGAGACCCCACGAGACCGCGCGAGACCGCTGGTCCGGAAGGCCGTAGGCCGACGTGCGGGGCGGGCCGTGCGGACGTAGGACGGAAGCACACGGGGCCGTCCCGGGCCCCCGCCTCCTAGGAGGAGCCATGACCCAGTCCCAGTCCCAGTCGCGGTCCGGAATGATGCCCGCCCTCACGCAGCAGATGCAGGACTGCATCGAGGCCTGCATGAACTGCCACAACATGTGCGAGGAGGCCATGAGCTCCTGCATGCAGCAGGGCGGCCAGGCGCAGATGCAGGTCATGCGCGCGCTCATGGACTGCTCCGAGACGACCCGCATGTGCGCCGACATGATGATGCGGCGCTCGCCCATGGCCGGCGACATGTGCATGTTCTGCGCGAAGGTCTGCGACATGTGCGCCGAGGCGTGTATGTCCATGCCCGACGACCAGATGATGATGCGCTGTGCCGAGGCGTGTCGCCGCTGCGCGGAGACCTGCCGGGCGATGGCGGGCGCCGGCATGTGAGCCACGGACGGCCGGGGCAGCCCGTGGGGTGCCCCGGCCGTCGCGCGCCGCCGTCAGTTGCCGGAGACGGTGACCTTCTCGTCGTTGTTCAGCTGGTTCACCAGCGTCTTCACCTTCGCCTTGTCCCAGACGAGGTTGCCGCCGGCCGAGCCGGAGATCGGCATGTTCATCGAGGTGCCGTCACCGCCGCTGACGCCCTTCATCGCCCAGAACATCGAGGCCAGGTCCCACAGGCCCATGTCCTTGTCGACGATCAGGGAGTCCAGGCCCGCGCCCATGGTCGGGTAGAACTTGAACGGGTTCAGCACGGTCGACGGGGTCGCCACCTGGTGGGCCAGCGCGGCCAGGAACTTCTGCTGGTTCTTGGTGCGCTGCAGGTCGGACGTGGCGAACGCGTGCCGGGTCCGGACGAACGCGAGCGCCTGCTGGCCGTTCAGGGTCTGCTTGCCGGCCTGGAAGTCGGCACCCGACCACTTGTCCTTGAAGCCCTTGTCGATGTCGATCTCGACACCGCCCACCGCGTCCACGATGTTCGCGAAGCCCTGGAAGCCGATCTCCACGTAGTGGTCGATGTGCAGACCGGTGTTCGCCTCGACCGTGCGGACCAGCAGCGTCGGCCCGTCCTCGGCGTAGGTGGCGTTCAGCTTCGCGTGTCTGCCCCGGGCCGGGTAGACCTTCCCGGACGTCGACCCCTTGTACGACGGGACCACCACGTCCGAGTCGCGCGGCAGCGAGATCAGGGTGTCCCCGTTGTCGCCGACGTGCAGGATCATCATCGAGTCGGTGCGCTTGCCCTCGGCGCCGCCGGTGTGCAGCTTGCGCTCGTCCGCCTTGGACATGCCCTCGCGGCTGTCCGAGCCGACGATCAGGTAGTTGGTGCCGGCGCCCGACTCCGGCCGGTCGATGACCGTGGACAGGTCCACCTCGCGGCGCAGCTTGGAGTCGGCCCAGAAGTAGGTGGCCACCGAGGAGACGACCAGCACGGTCGCCAGCGTGATCGCCGTCCACTTGATCCGGCGCCGCCAGTTCGGCGCGGGGCGCGGGGCGCGGGTGGAGGCGCCCTCCGGGCCGCCCGGACCCCGGCCGCCGGCGCCGCCGTAGACCTGGCCCGTGTTGTAGCCGCTGTCGTAGTCGCCGTAGCCGGCGCCTTCCTCGTGTCCGCTGCCGTTGACGTACGACGGCTGCTGCGGCACACCGGCTCCGTACGGCGGCGCCGCCGGGCCGCGCCGCACCTGACGCATCACGCGGGCCCCCTCCGGCTGCGCGCCGGCACTGCCGCGTCCGTGACGCGGGCCGCGGTTCTCGTCGGACCATCCCTCGGGCCAGTCATTCATGGGCCCCAGTGTGCAGGGCGCCGATACGTGCTCGACAAGGGATGTCGGGAAATCAGGGCCCCGCTGTTGCGAACCCGACACAAATTCCGCGAACGCGCGTCGGCATAAGGTGGAGGGCATGACAGACCAGGCCACGGACACGGATCCGGACACGCAGCCGGACATCCCGGGCAAGCCCACGTCCGCCTCGCGCACCACCCTCAGCCACATCATGACCCACAACGACACCAACCTGCTGGGTACGGTGCACGGCGGGGTGATCATGAAGCTGGTCGACGACGCGGCGGGCGCGGTGGCCGGCCGG
>NZ_BNBF01000011.1:19969-34696 GCF_014654935.1 Streptomyces capoamus | reverse complement strand
CACTCCGGCGGTCCCGCCGTCACCGCGTCGATGGACGAGATGGTGTTCCTGGAGCCGGTCCGCGTCGGCGACCTGGTCCACGTCAAGGCGCAGGTGAACTGGACCGGGCGCACCTCGATGGAGATCGGCGTCCGGGTGCTCGCCGAGCGCTGGAACGAGTCGGACCCGGCCACCCAGGTCGGCTCGGCCTACCTGGTCTTCGCTGCCGTCGACGCCGACGGCCGGCCGCGCCGGGTGCCGCCGGTGATACCCGAGACCGACCGGGACCGCCGCCGCTACCAGGAGGCCCAGATCCGCCGCACCCACCGCCTGGCCCGCCGCCGGGCGATCCGCGAGCTGCGTGAGAAGCGCGCGGCGGAGGGCTTCGAGGACTAGGGGACCTCCCTGCGGCCCGTCGCTTGATCAGGCCGGGCTCGGACGGTGTCCGGGCGCCGCCGCGGAGCGCTCAGCACACCACCTCGTTGCCCCGCACCACGGTCTGCTCCGGCCGTGCCGGGTCCTCGAAGCGCACCTTGCGCACCTTGCGCACGTCGGTGAGGTCGGTGCCGGCCGTCACCTTCAGCAGGGGTCCCTGTCCCGGCACCGCGCGCAGCTCGCTGCCCGGCAGGGCCGCGGCCAGGGAGCGGGCGGAGCGGTCCCAGCGGGGGTCGTAGGAGATCACCGTGCGCGCCACGTGGGCGGGCGCGGTCACGGGCAGGCGGGTGGTGGCGAAACCGGTCGCCGCGAGCGCCGCGTCGACCCGCTTGCCCAGTCCCACCGTGCCGCTGCCGTTGGCCACCTGCACCCGCACGGTGTCCGGGGCCACCTCCACCGGCACCGGGGTGTGCGCCGGGTCGCGGCGCGGGCGCTCCCCGGCGAGCGGCTTGTCGTCACGCAGCGACCGGAACAGCTCGTCGGCCCTCGCCGGGTCCCACTTCAGGGTCGAGCCGATGCCCTTGACCTCGTAGTTCAGCTGTCCGATGGGAACGGTGGCGAACTCGGACGAGGAGGGGGAGAACTCCCGCATCGCCCGGCCGAGGTCGAGCAGCTCGTCGGTGCCGAAGCCCTCGTCGGCGCGGACCGAGCCGAGCACCGCCCGGGTCACGTCCCGGAACCGCATCGGGTTCAGCAGCACCCCGGAGGAGGTCGTCTTCTCCAGCAGCGCGGCCAGGAACCGCTGCTGCCGCTTCATCCGGCCCAGGTCGCTGGCGCCGTCGAGGTGCCGGGAGCGCACGTACTGCAGGGCCTGCCCGCCCAGCAGGGTGTGGATGCCGGGGCCGAGGTCGAGCCCGGTGTAGGTGTCCTTCAGCGGCGTCGGCGTGCACACCTTGACCCCGCCGAGCACGTCGACGGTCTTCATGAAGCTGGTGAAGTCGACCTCCAGATAGTGGTCGATCTTCACGTGGGTCATGTTCTCGACCGTGCGGATGGTCAGCTGGGGGCCGCCCTCGGCGTAGGCCGCGTTGAGCCTGACCGGGTGCGGGCCGTGCCGCTGCCCCGAGTTCATGTCGATGTGCGCGGGCATCTCGGCGTAGGAGTCGCGCGGCAGACTCACCACACTGGCCCGCTCCCGGTCCTCCGAGATGTGCACGATCATCATCGTGTCGGTGCAGTGGCAGGGCTGGCCGCCCAGCCGGTAGGCGCGCCGGTCCTGCTCACTGATCTTGTCGCGGCCGTCGGTGCCGACCAGCAGCAGGTTCATGCCGTGCCCGGCCCGGGGCCGGTTCTTCATGTCCTTGAAGGCGTCGACCCGGGCGATCCCCGCGTCCAGACTGGCGACGACCGCGTGCCCGATACCGGCGGAGGCGAGCACCACGACCGACAGCGTGGTGACCGCCCGCATGGCCCAGCGCGGCCGGCGCGGCGGCCGCACGGACCGCACCGGCCGCTCGGGCGGGCGCGGCACACGGCGGGGCGGCCGGTGACGTTGCGGAGGCGCGGGGGACCGAGGCGGGCTGGGCAAGGAGGACACCTCCGGACGAGGCCGTACGTGGGATCCGTGAGCACAGTAGGCCGATACGATCTCCAGCCCGCGCCGCAGCCCCGGCGGCGCGCATCCGTGTCCCCCGTTCGCGGTAACGTGAGGCCCCTATGAACGCCAAGCCCGACGTGCGGCTCCCCGCTGTGTCCGTGATCATGCCCGTCCTCAACGAGGAGCGGCATCTGCGCGGGGCCGTCCAAGCGATCCTCGCGCAGGAGTACGCCGGCGAGATGGAGGTCGTGATCGCCCTCGGTCCGTCCACGGACCGCACGGACGAGATCGCCGCCGAGCTGGTCGCCGAAGACCCGCGCGTGCACACCGTCCCCAACCCGACCGGCCGCACGCCCGCGGCGCTGAACGCGGCGATCAAGGCCTCCCGGCATCCGATCGTGGTCCGCGTCGACGGCCACGGCATGCTCTCCCCGGACTACATCACGACCGCCGTGCGCCTGCTGGAGGAGACCGGAGCGCAGAACGTCGGCGGCATCATGCACGCCGAGGGCGAGAACGACTGGGAGCACGCGGTGGCCGCCGCGATGACCTCCAGGATCGGCGTCGGCAACGCGGCCTTCCACACCGGCGGCCAGGCCGGCCCCGCCGAGACGGTCTACCTCGGCGTGTTCCGCCGCGAGGCGCTGGAGCAGCAGGGCGGCTACAACGAGGAGTTCATCCGCGCCCAGGACTGGGAGCTGAACTTCCGCATCCGCGAGGCGGGCGGGCTCATCTGGTTCTCGCCCGAGCTGAAGGTGTCGTACCGGCCGCGGCCGTCGGTGCGGGCGCTGGCCAAGCAGTACAAGGACTACGGCCGCTGGCGGCACGTCGTCGCCCGCTACCACTCCGGCTCCATCAACCTGCGCTACCTCGCCCCGCCGGTGGCGGTGTGCGCGATAGCGGCGGGTCTGGTCGTCGGCGCGGCCCTGACCCCCTGGGGCTTCGTGGTCCCGGGCGGCTACCTGGCGGCGATCGTCGCGGGCTCCGTCCCGGCCGGCAAGGGGCTGTCCGCCAAGGCGCGGCTGCAGATCCCGGTGGCCCTCGCCACCATGCACATGTCCTGGGGCTGGGGCTTCCTGACCAGCCCGAAGTCCCTGGCCAGGAAGGTCATCGCCTCCCGGCGGCCCGCGGTCCTGGACACCGTCTGACACACCGCGAAGGGCCCCTCCCGTCCGTGGAGGGGCCCTTCGCGGTGTGCCGGTCCGTCACCGCCACTGGTACGGCTTGTACACGTCCATGCACGTCGGCTTGTCCGAGGCGTTGGCGGCGTCGGTGCCCTCGGGCAGGTCGCCGGCCTTCGGGACGGACTCCTTGGGGTAGGCGGTCCCGGTGCGCCAGTCCGCGCCGACGACGACCGTGACCCCCGACACCTCGGTGGACTTCTGCACCTGGCTCATCGGGATGCCCAGCGCCTCGGCCACCGCCTGGGCGTCACCCTCCAGGTCCGCGCTCGGGTACCGCACGACCGTCCTGTCCTCGGCCAGGCTCCCCGAGGTGTCCGCCTGCGCCCGGGCGTAACCCTTCCGCACCAGCACCTGGCCGATCGCCGAGGCCCGCTGCGGGACCGCGGCCTCGGCGGAGGTCCGGGTGGCGTTCTGCACCAGCACGCCGAGCCGGGCCGCGTCGAGCGAGGGCGTCCTGGCCGACCCGTCCTTCCCGCCGTCCTTCTTCGCGCCGTCCTTCTTCCCGCCGGACTTCCCGCCGTTCTTGTCGAACGGCACGTCGTCCTTGAGCATCTGCCAGACCTTGTCGGCCTTGCTCCTGTCCGGCACGACGTGGTTGTCCGGGTCGTTCGGGTCCGGGACGTTGGGCATCGTCACACTGGTGATGCGGTCGGTCGGCACCGACTTCATCTCCATGCCGAGGTCGTACAGCTTTTTGACCGTGCCGATCTCCTCGGAGACCTGCAGGGACTTGGTGGCCGCCTCGGCCAGGTCCATCAGCCGGCCGGTGTCGGTGAACACGTTCTGCTTCTTGAGCGTGCGGATCATCGAGTTCAGGTACATGTGCTGGGCGCGGGCCCGCATCAGGTCGCTGCCCCAGGCGTGCCGGGTGCGCAGCCACTGCAGGGCCTGCTCCCCCTTGACCTTGTGGGAGCCCTTCGTCAGCTTCAGGCCGGAACCGCCGCGCTGACTGGGGGTCGAGTGGTCCCAGACGTTCTGGTTCACACAGACCTCGACACCGCCGATGGCGTCCGCCATCCGCACCACGCCCGCGAAGTCGATCGTCATCCAGTGGTCGATGTAGACCCCGGTGAGCTCCTCCCAGGTGAGCAGCGTGCAGCCGGCTCCGCCCCGGGCCAGGGTGACGTTGATGATGTCGTCCGTGGGCGGGTAGTCCTTGCCGTCCGGGTCCTTGCACTCGGGTATGTGCACGCGGGTGTCCCGGGGGATGCTGACCATGGCGGCGCTCTTGCGGTCCGCCGAGAGGTGGATGAGCATCTGGACGTCCGCGAGCGGCGGATCGCCGACGTGGTCCCTGCTGCCGCCGAGCTTGAGGTTTTCCTTGGAGTTCCGGCTGTCGGAGCCGATCAGGAGGATGTTCAGCGGGGTCTGGCCGGCCGCGTTCGGGGCGGTCCGCTGCGCCTTGGAGTCGTCGCCGCCCGCGCGTTCGCCCTTCCGGATGTTGCTGTTGAGATGCTGGTAGTAGAGATATCCGGCGCCCGCCGTGCCGAGTATCACCACCGCCAGCACGGTCGCCGACCAGCGCAGCACGCGCCGTCTGCGTCGCCGTCGATCGGTCTGCGGACCGCCGGCCCGCCGTCTGCCGCCGCCCCGGCCCGGACGCGCCGGGGCGTCCGCGGTCCGCGACGCGAGCGGCATCGTGTCCCCGACCGCCGAAGCCTCCCCGCGCACCTCGCTCTGCGCCAACTCCCTGCCCTCCCCACCCTTGCGCCAAGCAACGGGCCCGCCCCGCGTCCGGTTAGACGCCTGACGGGCCCCCAGGGTTACCTACGCGGCGCACTTCACCTTGTCTGCCGTGGACTTGTCGACGTCCGGCGCCTTGGCCGACGGCGTGAGGGGGACCCCCGCACCCTTGAAGTCCTTGCCCAGGGTCAGCGTCATCGCCGGCAGCCCCTGGGAGTTGGTCACGCTCTTGCCCGGCTTCATGGCGGCCCCGGACAGCCCCATGAGCGCGGCCAGCCGGCGCGCCTGGGCGGCCTGGTCGGGCCCGTACTCCAGCGTGGTCCTGCCGAGCGGGGCCGGCGCGTTGCCGGAGTTCTCCGACTTGGTCACGCCCGCGTCGTTCTGCAGCCAGCTGAGCACCGCCTGGGCGCTGCCGGCCGCGGCCCCGCCGTTGAGGATGCGCACCCGCACCTCGGAGGCGGGCGCCTTGGCACCCTTGAGCCGGGCCGCCTGGGCGTCCTTGGCCGCCTTCTGCTTCTTCTTCACGTCGCTGAAGGAGACGTCGTTCTTGATGGCGTCGAAGACGGCCGGGGCCTTCCCCTCGTTGAGGACGACCGTGGAGTGGACCTTCTCCGCCGGGTTGTCCACGACCGGCACCGTGGCGAAGGTCAGGTTCTTCGGGTTGAGCTTGCCCATCTCCAGACCCAGGTCCTTCAGCTTGGAGATGCTGTCCAGCTTGTCGTCCACGGTCAGCGCCTTGGTGCCCGCCTCCGCCAGCTTCACCATCTTCGTCGGACTGCTGAGCGTGGAGTTGCCCTTCAGCTTGCGCATCAGCGCGCTCAGGAACTGCTGCTGCAGCCCGATCCGGCTCAGGTCGCCGCCGAAGCCGACGGAGTGCCGGGTGCGCACGAACGCCAGCGCCTGCTCACCGGAGATGTTGTGCGTGCCCTTGGACAGCTTCAGGTGCGAGTCCTTGTCGTCGATGTCCTTGGCCAGACAGACCTCGACCCCGCCGACCGCCTCGGTCAGCGACTTGACCGCGTTGAAGTCGGCGACCATGAAGTCGTCCGGCTTGATCCCGGTCAGCTCCGTCACCGTCCGCATGGTGCAGCTCGGCGTACGGTCGTCCTGCCCGAGGCTCTCGTTGAAGCGGACGCCGTGCGAGCCGGTGATGACCTTCCGGCTGCCGTCCGCCTGCTGGGTCGGGCAGTCCGGGATGTCGACGATCAGGTCACGCGGGATGCTGAGCGCGGTCGCGTTCGACCGGTCCTTGGACAGGTGCAGCAGGATGGTGGTGTCGGCGTGGCCGACGCTGCCCGAGTCGCCGTAGCCCTCGTTGCCCTTGCCGGTGCGCTTGTCCGTGCCGATCAGCAGGATGTTGATCGCCTCGTCCTTGCTGAACCCGCCGGTGCTCGCGCCGTCGTCGGACACGGAGGTGATGTTGTCGTTCAGGTGCTTGATGTAGAGGTAGCCGGCGGCCGTCACGGCGACCAGCACGAAGGCCATGGACCCGCCGGTCCACAGCAGCACCTTCTTCGCCGTCGACTTCTTCTTCACCGGCCGCCGGGCGGCCCGCCGCCCCTGCGGTGCCTCCGGTTCCGCGTTCCGGCGCCGGGCCGAGCGCGGCGCCGGCACATCGGCACCGCGCGCCCGGGGCGACTGCCGGTCCTCGCCGGCCGGCTGCCGCGTACGGCCCGTCGCGCCGCCGTCCCGGGAGGACGGTCTGCGGGGTCCGGGAACCGGCGGCTGCGCTGCGGAAGGGCTCAGTCGCAGTTCGTATTCGCCGGTGTTCGGATTGAGTACCCACTGGTCTGCGGGGTCGATGTTGTCCGCCCGCCCACGGCCTTGCGCGTCCACGGTTGTCCGAATCCTCCGTCGGGGCCACGCGGCGCCTTCCCCCTCCAAGGCGCTCGGGTCTCGGTGAAACAGTGCACGACCCCGACAAAGCCCGTCGGACTTCGCGGCCAGGTGCACCGGATCGCTCACACTATCCGCCCAGTTCAGCGTCGAGCGACGCCGGTGACAAATTCCACCTCCCTACAACCGGGCAATCCCCCTCATTTTCTGAACCGAAGTTCGCCGTTCTTACCCAACGCCTTACTCACAGGTCTGTTCGGCGGCGGTGTTCCCGCGGAACGTCGGCGCGGGGGAGGGGCCGTCCGCCCCGCCCGCTCCTGTGTCCCGCCCGGGAACTTCCTGTGGATTCCCCCGGGTCACCACCACCGGCTGGTCGGCCCGCAGCCGCACGAACAGCTTCTCGGCCTCCGGTTCCACGAGCTGGTCGCGGTTGGGGTCGTAGACGTACGACTCCCTCGGCACCGTCAGGAACTGCACGCGTTCGGTGGGGATGTCACGCAGGCCGCGGACCAACTGGTACAAGCCACGCAGACTGGCCAGCTCCGGGTCGGTCGTCAGCGAGGAGGTCGCCGCGTCCAGCACCGGATACAGCTTCACGGGGTTGAGCAGCACGTCGCTGCTCTGCACCTTGTTGACGAGCGCGCCGAGGAACCGCTGCTGGCGTTCCATCCGTTCGGTGTCGCTGCCGTCGCCGAGCGACTTGCGGGCCCGGACGAAACCGAGGGCCTGCTCCCCGTCGAGCGTGACCTTCCCCGCGGGCAGCTTCAACTGCGCCGCCTTGTCGTCGACGGGCTCCCGCAGGCACACCTGCACCCCGTCGACGGCGTCCACCATCTCCTTGAACCCGCTGAAGTCCACGACCATGTGGTGGTCGACGCGGATGCCGGTCAGTTGCTCGACGGTCCGGATCGTGCACGCCGAACCGCCCACCTGGAAGGCGTGGTTGAACATCGCGAACACCGGGTCGCTGCGCCTGCCGTCCTCCTGGCGGCAGCCGGGGATGTCCACCATCAGGTCCCGGGGCAGCGAGACGGCGGTGGCGCTGCGCCGGTCGGCGGCCAGGTGCAGCAGGATCGTGGTGTCCGACCGCTCGGTGCCCAGGTCCCTGCCGTACTTGCCGTTGCCGTCCCCGGCCCGGGTGTCGGAGCCGATCAGCAGGATGTTCTGCGCGTCCCGCACCAGTGCGGTGGGCCGCTCCCGCTCGTACCGGGCGAGCTCGGCCGCGGCGGCCTCGTCGGCGGTGATGTTGGCGCTCAGCTTCGCGTACACGGCCCAGCCGGCCCCGCCGGCCGCCGCGGCCAGCACGGCCGCCGCCAGCGCGGAACCACGCAGCCACCGGCGGCGGCGCCGCCGTATCAACCCGTCCCCGGTCGCCGAGGCACCGAGGGGCTCGCCTGCGGTGTCGGTCACGATGGGGCCATCCCCTCACGGCGTACGAGCGTCGCGTCCTGCACTTACGACGATGGCGGGAGAGGGGACCGGAAGCGCCCTGGGGTACTCCGATCGGGGGAACGACGGTGTCCCGCGAGACATCGCCCCTCGGTCCGTCTCACCGTTGCTGAACGGCTTGCCGGCGTTCGGATCGCACCAGTCGGCGGCGATCGCGCGGTAGAGAACAGCCGCGAGGGTCACGAGAGGGCGGCGGTGTCCGCGGGCGGGCCCGCTCCCGGGACCCCCGGTGGGCTCACCGCCGTACCGTCGTCACCCGCTCGCTCTCCACCCGCTTGGCGAGGGCCTCCTCGTCCAGGCGCGCCAGGTGCTGGCACAGCACCACGGACCCCCCGACGGCCAGCGGCGAGAACAGCCCCGCGCTGAGCCCCTCCCAGGTGTCGTACGGCAGCCCGGACAGCAGCCTGGAACCGGGCCCCGTCAGCCCCAGCGCCCCCGCCTCGGAAGCGGCCCGCTCGACGACCTCCGCCCCGCTGAACTCCCGCCCCGCGGCGATGAGCGCCGGCTCCTCCGGGTCCACCGGCGCGAACGGGGCGAACCGGTCGCCCTGTCCCGGCACTTCGACGGCGTAGTCGAGGAACCCGGCCGGGGCCTGCGGGAAACGCCCGCCCAACGGCCGCAGTGCCAGCGCCACTCGCTCGCCGCGGCACGCGAGCGCCGCGTCGAGCGAGTCCGGTCCGCTCACCACCACGTCGGCCGCCGCCGGGTCACCGCCGATGTCCGCGAGCGCGCCCACCGAGGAACAGGCCAGCAGCCACACCGCCGTCTGCCAGTGCGCGGGCAGCAGCAGCGCGACCCGGTCACCGGGCCCGGCGGACAGGTCGCCCTGGAGGAGGTTGGCGGTCTTGGCCACCCAATTGGCGAAGGTGGCCACGGACAGTTCGACGCGTTCGCCCGTGGCGTCGTCGTAGAAGGTCACCAGCGGACGGCCGGGGTCCGCGGCGAGTGCGGAAGTCAGCAGGTCGGCAGGGGTGCGATCGGTGGCGTTCACCCGGCACAGGGTACGCGCGGGCCGGCGGGCGCGCCGGACGGCGGGGCCACCGGTTCGGCGCAACGCCTGCCGACACTCCGTCAGTTCACTGATGGACATATTTGTCAGACTATGTCCAAGATCAGGCCCATGCGTGGATCCCTCCCTTCCTGTCCTGGCGTCTCCCCGCTCACCGCCCGCTCGCTCGGCGTAGCCCTCGCCGCGCTCGTCGCGCTGGCCCCGGCCCTGCCGGCGACCGCCGCGGCGGCACCGGCCGGATCCGCCGCGTCCGGCGGCACCCGGTCGCTGCCGCTCGTCCCGCTCGCCCGGCAACGCGTCCTCGGCGCCGCCCCCGAACAGGGGCTGTACCGCACCGGCCTCGCACGGTTCGCGCTGGTCGGCGTCGTCTGGGACGACCCGGACCGCGAGCTGCACGGCCGGGCGAAAGTGCGCACCAGATCCGCCGCTACCGGCGAATGGTCCGGCTGGCAGGACATCGAGACGCACCACGCCGAGCACGGTGCCGATCCGGGCACGGCGGAGGGCTCCGCCCGGCGGCTGCGCGGGGGGACCGCACCGCTGTGGGTGGGGGAGTCGGACGGCGTGGAGGTGCGGGTGCGGGCGCAGGAACCGGCCGGTGCGCCCGGAACGCGCGCCGGGGCGGCACGGTCGCCGCTGCCGGCGGGACTGCGGCTGGAGCTGGTCGACCCGGGCCGGGACGGAGGGGACGGGGCGGCCACGGGTGCCTCGGAGACGGAGGACGCGGAGGCCGGTGAGGTGGCCGGGGCCGGGGCCGGGGGCGGCGGCAAGACCGGGGACGGTGCAGGGGCCGGAGGCGGGACCGGGGATGCCGGCGAGCGGTTGCCGGCGAGCGGGCCGGCCGACGACCCGCCCCGTACCGCCCTGGACACGGAGGCCGCGATCGCCGCGTCCGGCGCGAACGCCGACATCACCGCGTTCGGCGCCACCGAGATCCCGGAACTCGACCGGGAGGCCACCGAGCGCGAGCTGGCCGGGCTCCAGGGGACCACGCTCGACGACCCGACCCGGGCCAAGCCGTACATCGGACCCCGACCGGCGATCGTCACGCGCCGCGGCTGGGGTGCGGACGAGTCACTGCGCGAACGCGGGTTCGTCTACACCAAGACGGTCAAGGCGGCCTTCGTCCACCACACGGCCTCGGGCAACGCGTACACCTGCGCCCAGGCCCCGTCCGTCATCCGCAGTATCTACCGCTACCACGTCAAGAGCATGGGCTGGCGGGACATCGGCTACAACTTCCTCGTCGACAAGTGCGGAACGATCTACGAGGGCCGGGCCGGGGGCGTGGCCAAGGCGGTGCTCGGCGCGCACACCCTCGGCTTCAACACCAACAGCACCGGCATCGCCGTGATCGGCACGTACGGTTCGAGCCGGCCGTCGGGCAGCGCGGTGACGGCCGTCGCCCGGCTCACCGCGTGGAAGCTCGGGCTCTATGGGGCCAATCCGCTCGGAAAGACCTATCTCACGTCGGGCGGTGGCAATCTGTACCCCAAGGGGAAGAACGTACGACTGAACGTGATCTCCGGCCACCGCGACGGGTTCGCCACCGAGTGCCCCGGCAAGCTGCTCTACGCCAAGCTCGGCGCGGCCCGCTCCAGCGCGGCGACGTACCAGGGGCGCTGAGGCCGGGGCCCGCGTGCACCGCCGTCGTGCCGTCGTGCCGTCGTGCCGTCGGGGTGACGGGTGGGGCGGTCGGGGGAAATAGCATGCCGATCTCGCGGGACACCGCGCGGCCGGCCAAGGCGTCGTCGCACGGTCTGCATACACTGACCGGCCGAAACGAGTGTCCACGAGTAGTTCGGCCGGTCCCGGCAGGAAGCAGAGACGACAGGTGACAGAAGCGATCCTCCTGGTCGGCGGCAAAGGCACCCGGCTGCGACCGCTCACGGTGCACACGCCCAAGCCGATGGTCCCGGCCGCCGGAGTGCCGTTCCTCACCCACCAGCTGGCGCGGGCGCGGGCGGCGGGCGTCGACCACATCGTCCTCGCGACCAGCTACCTGGCCGAGGTGTTCGAGCCGTACTTCGGTGACGGCTCCGCGCTGGGCCTGCACATCGAGTACGTGACGGAGGAGGAGCCGCTCGGCACGGGCGGGGCCATCCGCAACGTCGCCGCCCGGCTGCACTCCGGGCCCGACGACCCGGTGCTGATCTTCAACGGTGACATCCTGACCGGCCTGGACATCAGGGCGCTGGTGGACACCCACGAGTCGACGGGCGCCGACGTCTCGCTCCACCTGACGAAGGTCACCGACCCGCGCGCGTACGGCCTCGTGCCGACCGACGGAACCGGCCGCGTCCTGGCCTTCCTGGAGAAGCCGCAGACGCCCGAGGAGATCGTCACCGACCAGATCAACGCGGGGGCGTACGTCTTCCGCCGCTCGCTCATCGACACCATTCCGGCCGGGCGGCCGGTCTCGGTGGAGCGGGAGACCTTCCCCGGTCTGCTGGCCGCCGGCGCGCACCTGCAGGGCATGGTCGACTCCACGTACTGGCTGGACCTCGGAACCCCGGCCGCGTTCGTCCGCGGCTCGGCCGACCTGGTCCTCGGCCGCGCGCCGTCCCCGGCCCTGCCCGGCCGCTGCGGCGACCGCCTCGTGCTGCCCACGGCCACGGTGGCGCCGGGCGCCAAGCTGACGGGCGGCACGGTGGTGGGCGAGGGCGCGTTCGTGGCGGAGGGCGCGCGGATCTTCGGCTCCACCATCCTCCCGGGCGCCGTCATCGAACCCGGCGCCGTCATCACCGACTCCCTCATCGGCACCCGCGCCCGCGTCGGCGAACGCTCCGTGCTCACCGGCACGGTCATCGGCGACGGCGCGGTCGTCGGCGCGGACAACGAACTCCGCGAGGGCGTACGGGTCTGGTGCGACGCCCACATCCCCTCAGGCGCCGTCCGCTTCTCCTCGGACCAGTGACCCGGGCTCCGCACCACCGCTCCCACGCGGAGCCGCACCCCACCGCCGCCCGTCCACAGCCACGGGCAGTCGTGCCGTTGGGGGTGGCGGCCATCGTGCCGTTGTAGCTGCGGGCAGTCGTGCCGCTGGGGCGGCACGGGTGGGCGCAGCGGCACCCTGTCAGCGCCGGCAAGCGCACAGACTTCCGGCCGACCTGGACCTGTCAGCGCCGGCAAGCGCACAGACTCCCGGCCGACCCGGACCTGGCAGCACCGGTGACCGATCCGCCCCCGCCCCGACCCACCCCCGCTTCAGAGCAAGCCGATGTCCACCCGGCGCATCTTCGGGGCGCGCCGCGCCGGCGTCACCCCGCTCAGCAGGATCAGCCGGGCCGCCCGATGCCGCTGCCCGGCATACGGCTCCAGCAGGCGCAGCATCTCCGTGTCGTCCGCATCCCGGTTCCCCGCCAGCGCCCACCCCACGATGCCCGGCAGGTGCAGGTCCCCGACGGTCACCGCGTCCGCCGCCCCGTGACTGCGCTGCACCACTTCCGCCGACGTCCACGGCCCCACCCCCGGCACGACCTCCAGCCGCGCCCGGGCTTCACCCGCCGGCATCCCCACCGTCTGCTCCAGCCGCGCAGCGACCCGTACGGCCCGCAGCACCGTGGACGCCCGCTTGTCGTCGACCCCGGCCCGGTGCCACTCCCAGGAGGGGATCAGCGCCCAGGTCCGCGGCGCCGGCATCACCCACATCGGCCGCTCGCCCACCCCCGCGGGCCCCGGCGCCGGCTCCCCGAACCGCCGTACGAGCCGCCGCCACGCCCGGTACGCCTCGTCGGTGGTGACCTTCTGCTCCAGCACGGACGGGATCAGCGACTCCAGCACCAGCCCGGTCCGGGTCAGCCTCAGCCCCGGCCGCCGGTGCCGAGCCAGCGCCACCACCCGGTGCCGCGGCACGAACGCGTCCGGCTCGTCGGCGGCACCGAGCAGTTCCGGCAACCGCTCCAGCAGCCACTCGGCACCCGGCCCCCACGCCTCGCCGAGCACCTCACCGCCGTACGCCCGGACCCGCAGCGTGCCCGGCCCGGCGGGCGTACGGCAGGCCCGCCACACGGAGCCGTCCGCCGTGGCCCGGAACGTCGGGTCGCCGGGCCCGCGCCGCAGCGGGCCGAGGACCAGCCCCAGGTCCAGCGGACCGTCCGGCACCCAGCGCCGTACCCGCGCGGGGGCCGCCGCCTGCCGCGGTATCCCGGCAGCGGACGCCGAGGGCGCGGGAGCCTGCCCGCCGCGCATGGGGATGGGGGCTCCTCCCACGCCGTTCGGGCTGTGGGGGAGCGTGGGCCGCTGGGGGAAACGTCCTGCCACGAGTGAGTCCTAGACCGCCGGTCGGCTTCCGGAGGTGCCGGTGCCGTCCTACGAGACTAGGCGCTCAGCGCACCGTCACGAACGCCCCCGCGTCCCGCTCCGGCCTCGGTCCGGGCTCCTGAGCCGGACGGCCGACCGCCACCGCGCCCATCGGGTCCCAGTCCGCCGGCAGCTCCAGCACCTCGCGCACCACGTCCCGGCAGAACATCGTGGACGACACCCAGGCCGAGCCCAGCTGCTCCCCGGCCAGCGCGACCAGCAGGTTCTGCACGCCCGCGCCCATGGCGACCACGAACATCTCCCGCTCGGCACCGTCGCGCCGGGCGTCCCCGTAGGTGTGCGAGCCGTCCATGACGAGGCACGGCACGATCAGGTACGGCGCGTTGCGCAGCACGTCACCGCGCCGGACCCGCTTGGCGACGGACTCCTCGCTCTTGCCGTCCCGGCGCAGGTCGGCGATCCAGGCGTCCCGCATCGCGTCCAGCAGCCGTACCCGCGACTCCTCCGACTCCAGCAGCACGAACCGCCAGGGCGTGGTGTGGTGCGGAGCGGGCGCGGTGACCGCGGCGGCCACCGCGCGGCGGACCGCGCCGGGGTCCACGGGCTGGTCGGTGAACGCCCGCACGGTACGCCGCTGGGTGACGGCCTCCCGCACGGCCTCGGAGGTGCCGAGCCGGAACATGTCGTCCCGCGCGGCGCGCACCAGCGCCCGCGCGCCCTCATCGGTACCGCCCTCCTCACCGGCACCGGAGGCGCCCGCACCGGAGGCGCCCGCACCGGAGGCGCCCGCACCTGACGCGCCCGCACCGGACGCGCCGGGGACGAGGACGTGGGCCAGTCCGCGCACCACGGCCACCGGCCGCCCCGCCGCCTTGCCCTTGACCAGGTCACCGGCGGCGGCCAGCTCGTCCGCCGTGGCGACGACGGTCGCGCTGAGCGGGTTGCCGTACGCGTCCGTGCCCCCGCGCAGATCGTCCAGCACGCGCACCCCGGCCGCGCCGATGGCCACGTCCGTGAGCCCCGCGCGCCAGGGCCGCCCGAAGGTGTCGGTGACGACGACACCGACGTCGACGCCGAGCAGCTCGCGCAGCCCGGCCCGGATCGCGCGCGCGGACGCGTCCGGGTCCTCGGGCAGCAACAGCACCGTGCCGGCCGGGGTGTTGGAGGCGTCGACGCCCGCGGCGGCCATGACCAGGCCCTGCCGGTTCTCCACGATGCGCAGCGTGCCGCGGCGGGCCACGACCCGGACCGTCTCCGCGTCGATCGCGGCCTCCCGGTCGGCCGCCCGCACGATCCGGCCCTCCGCCTTGGAGACGATCTTGGAGGTGACGATCAGCACATCCCCGTCGGCC
>NZ_BNBF01000011.1:4516-19929 GCF_014654935.1 Streptomyces capoamus | reverse complement strand
AGGCCGGGCTCGGCCGCGGCGATCAGCTTGGCGACGTCGTCGCCCGGCCGCACCTCGGGGATGCCGGACAGGGCCCAGACCCGGTACCCGGGCCGCTCGGCCGGCCCGGCGGACGTCGTCGCGCTCACGCCCCCCGCACCTCCTCGGCGAGCGCGAGCGCCTCGCGCACCATCCGCGCGGTGGCCTCCACGTCGGTCATCATCAGCGGTACGGCCCGGCAGCGGATGCCGTCGGCCTCGATCCGCTCGACCGCGCCGGCGTCGACGGTGTCGACCAGCCAGCCGTCCAGCAGCCCGGAGCCGTAGTGCTCGGCGACCGCGGCGGCCGTGGACTCCACGCCGACCGCGGCGAGCACCTTGTCGGCCATGCCGCGCACCGGCGCGTCCCCGACGATCGGGGAGAGGCCGATCACCGGTACGCCCGCCTCGGCGATGGCCTCCCGGATGCCGGGCACGGCGAGGATGGTGCCGATGGACACGACCGGGTTGGACGGCGGGAAGAGGATGACGTCCGCCTCCGCGATGGCCTCCAGCACGCCCGGGGCCGGCTTCGCCTGCTCGGCGCCGACCGGGACGACCGCCTCGGCCGGGACCGAGGCGCGCAGCTTCACCCAGTACTCCTGGAAGTGGACCGCCTTGCGTTCGCCGTCCAGCTCGACGGCCACGTGCGTCTCGACGCGGTCGTCGGTCATCGGGATGAGGCGCACGCCCGGCTTCCAGCGGTCGCACAGCGCCTCGGTGACCGCGCTCAGCGGATAGCCGGCGCCCAGCATCTGCGTCCGCACGATGTGCGTGGCGAAGTCCCGGTCGCCCAGCCCGAACCACTCCGGGCCGACGCCGTAGGCCGCCAGTTCCTCCTTGAGGTGGAAGGTCTCGTCCGACCGCCCCCAGCCCTGCTCCTCGTTGATGCCGCCGCCGAGCGTGTACATCACCGTGTCGAGGTCCGGGCAGACCTTCAGCCCGAAGAGGTGGATGTCGTCGCCGGTGTTGCCGATGACGGTGATGTCCGCGTCCGGCACGGCCCGCTTCAGACCGCGCAGGAAACGGGCACCGCCGATGCCGCCTGCCAGAACCACAATGCGCATGGGGCAAGTCTTGCAGGCGGGTCCGACAACGCGTCAGGCAGTCGACACGCGTCAGGCAGTCAGCGCACCCGGCGCGGTCCGCGCGTCGCAGTGCGGGGAGGCGTGCATCGGCATCTCGGTCAGGCCGGGGTGGTACACGTGCAGGCTGACCGCCGGTTCCAGCGCGTCGTTGACGACCTCGTGGACGTACCCCGGCGCGAACACCCGCTGGGAACCCGCCGCCAGCGCGCGCGTGCCGCGCTCGGTGCGCTCGGTGAGGGTGCCCTCGAGGACGGTGAGCACGCCGGAGGAGGGACCGTGGTCGTGCCGCCCACTGCCCTGCCCGGGCACCCAGGACAGCAGCCACACCTCGTAGCCGGGGCCCGTGCGCAGCCGGTGGTACCAGCGGGTGGTGGCGTCGTACCGGACGAGGTGGGCCCACTGGGCGCGGTCGGCGGCGATCGCGCGGGCGAGTCCCACGAACTCGGCGACGGTGGCCGGGTGCTCGCGCGGCGGCTGCAGCAGGTGCGGGACCTCGAGGATGTCGCCGGCGATCTGGAGGTCGTTGTCGCTGTTCATCGGGTGCGCTGGTCCTCGGCGGAAGAGTGGGGGGCTGGTGCTGGGGTGACGCCTGCCGTCCGCCCGGGTCACGGACGGGCGGGGTGCCCTGGACGAGGGGTCACCGAGCGGAAGACGCGACCGGGCCGGGATGGGCTCGGGAACAGCCGGAGCGGGATCGCTCAACAGCTGGGACAGCAACAACAGCTGCAACGCGCGCGGGCAGCACCGAGGGACCCGGCGGTGCGGGTCGAGGTGAGTGCCAAGTTCGCGAGCATGCCCACTAGGACACCGGTTCACACCCGCACTGTCAACTCCGCGCCCGGTATGTGGGACATGGTTCACCTCATCCGGTCCAACTGCGCGGCGAAAGGTTTGCTCACCTGGAGGTCGGGACACATGGGGCACATCCGAGCGCTCGAGCCTCGCGGAACGCGATCGAACACGGGGACGTCCTTCTCCGTACAGAGTTCTGTACGGGGGTTCGGCCGCTCCCGTGGGCCCAGCTGCGTGTCAAGGTATATGGCGATTTGAACACTTTCCGCACGGCCTTGGTTCCGCAGAGTGAATAACGGGCCCAATAGCAGATCTCGGCTTGACTCGCCCGGAGCAGCACACTTGTAATTTCACTCGTGTCGTTCAGCCGCCATCGGTAACGGCTACGCACGGGGACGCGAAAGACGGACGAGGGGCGCACATGACCGAGCTGGTGCAGCAACTGCTGGTCGACGACGCGGACGAGGAACTCGGCTGGCAGGAGCGCGCGCTGTGCGCCCAGACCGACCCCGAGTCCTTCTTCCCCGAGAAGGGCGGCTCCACCAGAGAGGCCAAGAAGGTCTGCCTCGCCTGCGAGGTCCGTTCCGAGTGCCTCGAGTACGCCCTCGCCAACGACGAGCGCTTCGGTATCTGGGGCGGCCTGTCCGAGCGGGAACGCCGCCGCCTGAAGAAGGCCGCCGTGTGACCGCACCTACGGCCGAACACGTCACGAACGGCCCGTCGCCCATGGGTTGTCCACAGGCGGCGGGCCGTCGTCATGCCCAGCCGATAGTGTGGTCGCTCGTCCGAGACGCCCCGCTGTCCCCTCGCCCCCCGAGAAGACGCGGGCGTCCACCGCAGTCCATCGAACCGGGGCCCGTACCTCGATGTCCGTGCACAGCCATGAGGCCGCCCTGACCGGCGCCGCCACCGCTGGGTCCGACCCGACCCGCCCGCCCGAGTTCCCGCGTCATGTGGTGACCGCGGTCCTCGTCTCCCACGACGGCGCCCGCTGGCTGCCCGACGCGCTCGCCGGGCTGCTCGGCCAGGAGCGCCCCGTGCAGTACGCGGTGGCCGCCGACACCGGCAGCGCGGACGACTCCGCCCGGCTGCTCACCGACGCCCTCGGCGACGCCCGGGTGCTGCACCTGGCCCGCCGCACCGGCTTCGGCCAGGCCGTGGAGGAGGCGAGCCGCAACGCGCCCGTCCTCACCCCCGAGGACCTGCCGTACCTCAAGCGCCCCAGCGGCTGGGACCCCGTCAGCCGCACCTGGCGCGACGACGCCTACGACCTGCCCGAGCTGCCGCACGGCGAACCCGTCCACTGGCTGTGGCTGCTGCACGACGACAGCGCCCCCGAACCCGACGCCCTCGCCCAGCTGCTGCGGGTCGTCGACAACGAACTCGAACTGGGCCGCGACGACGTCGCGGTCGTCGGCCCCAAGCTGCGCGGCTGGTACGACCGCCGCCAACTGCTGGAGGTCGGCGTCTCCATCGCCAACTCCGGCCGCCGCTGGACCGGCCTGGACCGCCGCGAACAGGACCAGGGCCAGCACGACCACGTCCGCACCGTGCTGTCGGTGTCCACCGCCGGCATGCTCGTCCGCCGTGACGTCTTCGAACAGCTCGGCGGTTTCGACCGCCGGCTGCCCCTCATGCGCGACGACGTCGACCTGTGCTGGCGCGCCCACACCGCCGGCCACCGCGTCCTGATCGCCCCCGACGCGGTCGTCCGGCACGCCGAGGCCGCCTCCCGCGAGCGCCGCACGGTCGACTGCGCCGGCCGCACCACCGCCTCCCCGCACAAGGTCGACAAGGCCGGCGCCGTCTACACCCTGCTCGTCAACACCCGTACGGCCGCCCTGCCCTGGGTGCTGCTGCGGCTCGTCCTCGGCACCGTCCTGCGCACCCTCGCCTACCTCGTCGGCAAGGTGCCCGGCCAGGCCGTCGACGAGATCCGCGGCCTGCTGAGCACCCTGCTGCGGCCCGAACGGATCCTCGCCGCCCGGCGCAGCCGCGGCCCCGCCCGGATCGACAAGGGCGAACTGCGCCAGCTGTTCCCGCCGCCCGGCGCCACCGTCCGGGCCACCGTGGAGCAGATCGCGGGCAGTTTCACCAGCGGCAGCGACACCGACACCTCCTCCGCCGGCCGGCACGGCGGCGCCGTGGAGTCCGGACCCGGCGGCGACGACGCCGAGTTCCTGGAGGTCGAGCAGTTCGCCCGGCTCAAGCGCATCGCCCGCAGGCCCGGCCCCGTGCTCTTCCTCGCGCTGCTGGGCGTCTCCTTCGTCGCCTGCCGCGCCCTGCTCGGCGGCGGCGCCCTCGCCGGCGGCGTCCTGCTGCCCGCCCCGGCCGACGCCGGCGACCTGTGGTCCCGCTACCTGGACGCCTGGCACCCGGTGGGCGCCGGCGGCACCCCGTCCGCGCCGCCCTACCTGGCGATCGTCGCCACCCTCGCCACGATCCTGTTCGGCTCCACCGGCCTCGCCGTCACCGTCCTGCTGGTCTGCTCGGTCCCGCTCGCCGGGTGCACGGCCTACTTCGCCTCCCGGCCCCTGGTCACCTCCCGGCTGCTGCGCGCGTGGGCGGCGATCGCCTACGCCTTCCTGCCCGCCACCACCGGCGCCCTGGCCGGCGGCCGCGTCGGCACCGCCGTCCTCGCCGTGCTGCTGCCGCTCATCGCGCGCGCGGGCGTCGCCGCGAGCGGCCTGGCCCACCGCACGGGCGCGCGCGGCAGCTGGCGCGCCACCTGGGCGTACGCGCTGCTGCTGACCGTCACCACCGCCTTCACCCCGGTCGTCTGGCCGATCGCGCTGATCTGCGGCCTGGGCGTGCTGGTGCTGCGCCGCCGCGACCTCGTCGCCCACGGCCTGCGCTTCCTCGCCCAGCTCGGCACCCCGCTGCTGGTCCTGGCCCCCTGGTCGCTGACGCTGCTGCCGACCGGCTTCTTCCGCGAGGCCGGCCTGGAGTACGGCACCTCGGCCGCCTCCGCGCTCGACCTGCTCGGCGCCACTCCCGGCGGCCCCGGCACCGCGGACGGCCTGCTGCTCATCGGCATCGTGCTCGCCGCCCTCGCCGCCCTGCTGCGCTCCGAGCGGCAGCTCGGCATCCGCACCGCGTGGGCCGTCGCCCTGGTCGGCCTCGTCCTCGCGGTCCTGTCCAACAAGTCCGCCTGGGCCGGACCGGCCACCCTCGTCTACGGCATCGCCCTGCTGGCCGCCGCCGCCCTGGGTGCCGACGGCGCCCGCGCGCGCGTGGCCGAGCAGAGCTTCGGCTGGCGCCAGCCCGTCGCCGCCCTGATCGCGTTCGCCTCGGCCGCCGGCCCGCTGCTCGTCGCCGCCGGCTGGATGATCGGCGGCGCCGACGGCCCCCTGGAGCGCCGTGACCCCGCCCAGGTGCCCGCGTTCGTCGCCGAGGACTCCTCGGGCGGCGACCAGGCGCGGACCCTGGTCCTCGACAGCGACTCCGCCGCCCGCGTGCGCTACACCCTGGTCCGCGGCTCCGGCGCCCGCATGGGCGACGCCGAGATCGCCGCCGCCGACGGCGAGAACGCCCGCCTGGACAAGATCGTCGCCAATCTCGTCGCCGGCTCCGGCGCCGACCAGGCCGACGAGCTGGGCGGCTTCGCCGTGCGCTACGTCCTCGTCCACAAGGGCGCCCCCCGCGAGATCACCCGCATTCTCGACGCCACCCCCGGTCTGTCCCGGCTCAGCCGCCAGCAGGGCAACGCCCTGTGGCGCGTCGGCCAGGACGTCGCCCGCGCGGCCATCGTGCCCGCCTCCGGACCCGGCAAGGCCCTGCCGGTCACCGCGGGGCCGGTCGAGATCCACACGACGGTCCCCGCCGGCTCCGCCGGCCGTGTCCTGCGCCTCGCCGACAGCGCCGCCGACGGCTGGACGGCCACCCTCGACGGCAAGCCGCTCACCCGCACCACCGTCGACGGCTGGGCCCAGGGCTTCCGGCTCCCCGCCTCCGGAGGCAGGCTGGACGTCACCTACGACGCCCCGATCGCCCACACCGCCTGGCTCTGGGCGCAGGGCGCGCTCGCGGTCGTCCTCGTCGTCCTCGCTCTGCCCGGCCGCCGCCGCGACGTCGACGACGACCTGCCCGAGGAGCAGCCCCTGCCCGCCCAGGCCACCGCCGGCGAGGGCCGCCGTGCCCGCCGCCTGCGCGCCCAGGCCGAGGAGGCCGCCGCCGAGGGCACCTCCGCCGGGGAACCCCCCGCCGCGCCCGCGCAGCCCGAGCAGCCGCCGGCCGCCGTACCGCAGCAGCAGTCGTATGACGAGTGGACCACGTACGGGAACACCGGACACGCCGGTTACGACACGGACCCGTACCGGACCGCGACGGGCTACGACCCGCAGGCCTACCAGCAGCCCGACCCCTACCAGACGGCGCCCTACGACCCGTACGCGTACCACGGCACCGACGACCAGATGCCGTACGACCCGGCGGCCTACCAGCAGCAGGGGTACGACCCGGCGTACGACCCCGCCCGGCAGGGTCACGACCAGGACCAGCACCCCCACGGCACCGGCAGCCAGCGCCCCGACGGGAGCCAGCAGTGAAGCGCACCACCCTGTCCCTGATCGCCGGTACGACCGCGCTGGCCGCCGTCACCGCGTTCGCCGCGTTCGACACGCCGTCCGCGTCCGGCGCCGCCGCGCCCGGCTCGGCCGCCCAGCTGCCCGTGGAGCGCACCGGCCTGCTGTGCCCCGCGCCGAGCATGTCGGACATCGCCGACACGGCCTACACGTCGTTCACGCCCGTCACCAAGGGCGCCGCCGGCGGCGGCGCGGCCCGGTTGCGGGCGGCCACCGGACAGTCGGCGGACGGCACGGAAGGCGGCGAGGGAGGAAAGGGCGGCAAGAGCGGCAAGGCCGGCCAGGGCGCCGGGAAGAAGGCCGGTGAGCCGGTGCTCACCCCGAAGGCGCCGGGCACGCCGGCCACGGGGGAGACCTCCGGCGCCGACACGCCCGCGCTGATCGGCACGGCGGACGGCGGGTTCGCGCCTGGCTGGACCGTCCAGGAGACCACCGAGGTCGTCGCCGGCACCGGCCGGGGCCTGCTGGGCGTCAATTGCACCGGCGCCGACACCGAGTTCTGGTTCCCCGGCGCCGCCACGGCCACCGGCCGCACCGACTACGTCCATCTGACCAACCCGGACGACTCCGCCGCCGTGGTCGACATCGAGCTGTACGGCAAGGACGGCGCGATCAAGTCCCCGCTGGGCGAGAACCTCACGGTCAAGCCGCACGCGAGCGAGCCGGTCCTGCTCCCCACGCTCACCGACGAGCGGCAGGACGACCTGACCGTGCACGTCAGCGTGCGCAGCGGCCGGGTCGGCGCGGCCGTGCAGGCCCTGGACGACAAGGCGGGCGGCGACTGGCTGGCCGCCGCCGCGGACCCGTCCGGCAGCCTGGTCCTGCCCGGCATCCCGAAGGACGCCACCGACGTCCGGCTGATCGCGTTCGCCCCCGGCGACGACGACGCCGACCTGAAGATCCGCCTGGCCTCGCCCGACGGCCTGATCACCCCGGCCGGGCACGAGACGGCGCACGTCAAGTCCGGCATGACGACGGCGGTCGACCTCGGTGACGTCACCCGGGGCGAGGCCGGCTCCCTCGTCCTCACCCCCAGCGACCAGGCGGTCCCGGTCGTGGCGGCCCTCCAGGTCGTCCGGGGCAAGGGCGACAAGCGGGAAACGGCGTTCATCCCGGCCACCGCTCCCGTCGGCGCCCGCGCGACCTCCGCCGACAACAGCGCCAAGGGCACGACGCTCGCCCTGACCGCCCCCGGCGGCACGGCCACGGTCAAGGTCACCGCCTCCGCCGGCAGCGAGGGCGGCACCCCGGTGACCAAGACGTTCACGATCAAGTCCGGCACCACCCAGGACGTCGGCGCCCCGGCCCCGGCCGGCCTGAAGGGCACGTACGCCCTCACGGTCGAACCGGTCTCCGGCGGCCCCGTCTACGCCTCCCGCACCCTCGCCGCCACCGAGGGGGGCGTCCCCGCCTTCACCGTCCAGACCCTCCCGGACGACCACGGAACGGTCGCGGTGCCCCGGACGGAGCAGGACCTGTCGGTCCTGCAGAAGTAGGCGCCCGGGGAGGGCGTCTAGTCCTCCCCGTACCGGGGATCCACCGTCTCCGGCGTCAGCCCGAGCAGCTCCGCCACCTGCTCCACCACCACTTCGTGCACCAGTGCGGCCCGCTCGTCGCGCCCCTTGGTGCGGATCTCCACCGGCCGCCGGTACACGACGACCCGGGCCCGCCGCCCGTCCTGCGCGGGAGCGGTCCCGCCGAGCGGCACGGCGTCGTCCCCCCACGTCAGCTGATCCCCCTGCCCCTCGGGCCGGGGCACCTCCAGCACCAGGAAGTCGATGTCGGCCAGCTGCGGCCAGCGCCGCTCGAGACGCTCCACGGAGTCCTGCACCAGGTCCGCGAACACCTCGGCACGGCTCGCGGCCAGCGGCACCTGCGGCGGGGCGATCGGCCCCCGCATGCCCCGTCCGTGGCGGTCGCGACGACGGGGCCCAGGGCCGGCGGCACGGGGCGGTACACGGTTGTCCATCACTGACGAAGCGTAGTCCCCGTGTCCTCCGCACGTGCGTTTCCACGCGGCAACCGGCCCCCGGGCCCCCTGGCGCGGGCTGACCATTCCAGCCAAGGTCTGGCTCGTTTCCGTAGCTCTCCGAGACCGCCGGCTCAAGCCAATTGACGTTGTTTGTACCGACTCATGACCGGACACCGCCCCGCCCGACACCCGTCGGCAACCCGTCGATGCAGGTCAACAGGCCCTGTGCGCAGGGGTATGTGGGGCGTCTCACAGCACGACACGGTGGAGTGACCTGGTGGAGAGTCGTCGCGGCCCGCTCAAGAGTGCGGTACCGTCCAACATCGTGAGCCCTGTACGTCGCTGTTCGCGCACCGCCTGCGGCCGACCCGCCGTCGCGACGCTGACGTACGTCTACGCCGACTCGACCGCGGTCCTCGGCCCGCTCGCCACCTACGCCGAACCCCACTGCTACGACCTGTGCGCCGAGCACTCCGAGCGCCTCACCGCCCCGCGCGGCTGGGAGGTCGTACGCCTCCTGGACGCCTCCGCGCCCGCACGGCCCAGCGGGGACGATCTGGAAGCGCTTGCCAACGCCGTGCGCGAAGCGGCCCGCCCCCAGGAGCGCGCCGCCGAGGCGGGCGGTGGCGGCCCCCGCGGCGCGGACCCCATGGAGGTCGCCCGCCGCGGCCACCTGAGGGTGCTGCGCTCCCCGGACAACTGAGCGCCCCGCCCGGCCGCCGACCCCCGCAAGGGTGACGGTCCCCGTCCGTCCGGGCGTCACCGGCGGGGGTCCGCCAGGGGCCAACCCGGTGTCCGCACACCGCTCCCTTACCCCCGACGGGTAGTTTGTGGGCACCCATAGGACTTCAGGAGGGTTGGCCGTGACTGCTGATCTGTCGCAGATCGTGAAGGCGTACGACGTACGCGGAGTGGTCCCGGACCAGTGGGACGAGGCACTGGCCGGACTCTTCGGCGCCGCCTTCGCGGAGGTGACGGGAGCGACGGCCGTCGTCGTCGGCCACGACATGCGGCCCTCGTCCCCCGGCCTGTCCCGTGCCTTCGCGCGCGGCGCGGCGGACCGTGGCGCCGACGTCACCGAGATCGGCCTGTGCTCCACCGACCAGCTGTACTACGCCTCCGGCGCGCTGAACCTCCCGGGCGCCATGTTCACGGCCTCCCACAACCCGGCCCGGTACAACGGCATCAAGCTGTGCCGCGCGGGTGCCGCCCCCGTCGGCCAGGACACCGGCCTCACGCAGATCCGCGAGCTGGCCGAGCGCTGGCTGGCCGAGGGCGCCCCGCGGCCCGTGGACCGGCCGGGAACCCTCTCCTCGCGCGAGACGCTGGAGGACTACGCGGCGCACCTGCGCTCCCTCGTCGATCTGACCTCCATCCGGCCCCTGAAGGTCGTGGTCGACGCCGGCAACGGCATGGGCGGCCACACGGTCCCCCCGGTCTTCGCCGGCCTGCCCCTGACCCTCGTCCCGATGTACTTCGAACTGGACGGCACCTTCCCCAACCACGAGGCCAACCCGCTCGACCCGGCCAACCTCGTGGACCTGCAGAAGCGGGTCCCGGCGGAGGGCGCCGACCTCGGCATCGCCTTCGACGGCGACGCCGACCGCTGCTTCGTCGTCGACGAGAACGGCGACCCGGTCTCCCCGTCCGCGATCACCGCCCTGGTCGCCGCCCGCGAGCTGGCCCGCAACGGCGGCGAGGGCACGGTCATCCACAACCTGATCACGTCCCGCACGGTCCCGGAGGTCGTCCGGGAGAACGGCGGCACCCCGGTCCGCACCCGCGTCGGCCACTCCTTCATCAAGGCCGAGATGGCCCGCAGCGGCGCCATCTTCGGCGGCGAACACTCCGCCCACTACTACTTCAAGGACTTCTGGAACGCCGACACGGGCATGCTGGCCGCCCTGCACGTCCTCGCCGCCCTCGGCGGCCAGGAGGCCCCGCTGTCCGCCCTGGTCGCCCAGTACGACCGCTACACCGGCTCCGGCGAGATCAACTCCACCGTCGCCGACCAGACCGCCCGCCTCGCCGCGATCCGCGCCGCGTACGAGGGCCGAGCCGACGTCACCCTGGACGACCTCGACGGCCTCACGGTCGCCGGGCCCGACTGGTGGTTCAACGTCCGCCCGTCCAACACCGAGCCGCTCCTGCGCCTCAACGCCGAGGCCGCCGACGAGGCCACCATGACGAAGATCCGCGACGAGGCACTGGCGATCATCAGGGGCTGAGCCGCCGGCCCATCGGCGGTAACCTGACCAGGCATATCCACGTCCATCACCCACCCCCGCCCCCCGAAGGGACACCCCATGGCGCTCGAAGCCGGCCTCCTGGAGATCCTCGCCTGCCCGGCCTGCCACGCCCCCCTGAAGGAGCAGGACACCGAGCTGATCTGCACGGGACAGGACTGCGGCCTCGCCTACCCGGTCCGCGACGGCATCCCCGTCCTGCTGGTCGACGAGGCCCGCCGCCCCGAGTGACGAGGCCCCGCAGCTCGTAGGACCCCAGGATCCCCGGCGACCGGAGGCTGCCGCCCATGCTGGACGAATCGCTGCTCGACACCCCGGAGGGCCTCGCCGAGGCCGACCGCCGCGGTCTGCTGCGCGGCGCGGCGGAGGCGGGCGCCCGCGTCCGCACCGCCGCCCGGCACGCCGCCGAGGCCGGCGTGGACCGGCTCAAGCCGGACGGCCGCCCCCGCGCGGTCCTCATCGCCGGCCCCGGCGCCGCCGCCACCCACACCGCCGACCTCCTCGGCACGCTCGCCGGCCCCGGCAGCCCCGTGGTCCGGCTGGCCCCCGCCGGCGTCGCCCCGGCCGCGGGCGCCCTGCGCTGGGAGCTGCCGGGCTGGGCCGGCTCCGTGGACCTGCTGCTGATCGCCACCCCGGACGGCAGCGAACCCAGCCTCTCCCTCCTCGCCGACCAGGCCTACCGCCGCGGCTGCTCGGTCGTCGCCGTGGCCCCGCCGCACACTCCGCTCGCCGAGGCCGTCGCCGGCGCGCACGGCCTCTTCGTCCCGATGGCGACGGCACCGTACGACCAGGAGGAACCGCTCGCCGCGTCCTCCCCGGGCGTCTTCTGGGCGCTGCTGACCCCGCTGCTGGCGCTGCTGGACCGGATCGGCCTGATCGCCGCGGCACCGGACGCCCTGGAGAAGGTCGCCGACCGCCTGGACCACATCGCCGAACGCTGCGGCCCCGCCATCGCGACCTACAGCAACCCCGCCAAGACCCTCGCCGCCGAACTGGCCGACGCCCTGCCCGTGGTGTGGACCGAGGGCGCGCCGGCCGGTCCGGCGGGCCGCCGGTTCGCCGCCGCCCTCGCCGAACTCGCCGGCCGTCCCGCCCTGGTCGCCGAACTGCCCGAGGCGCTCGCCGCGCACAGCGCCCTGCTGGCCGGCCCCCTCGCCGCCAGCGCCGACCCGGACGACTTCTTCCGCGACCGGGTGGAGGAGGCGCCCGCGCTGCACGCGCGCGTGGTGCTGCTGCGCGACCGCCCGATCAGCGGCCTCACCGCCGCCCCCGCCGCCCGCGACGTGGCCCTCAGCCACGACACGCCGGTCAGCGAACTCGAACCGGAGGAGGGCGGCGAACTGGAGACCCTCGCGGAGCTGATTGCCGTCACGGATTTCGCCGCCGTTTACCTGGCGCTCGCTTCGAGGGCCTGACCTGGCTCCTGGCCGACCGCCCGCGCCCGCCGACGGCACCACAGCCGCCCCGGTACCGCGCGACGTCCCGGCTGCGGCGTGAGAAGCAGTGACAGGACCGGCGAAGCAGCGCACGTACGGAGACAGAGAAGACACATGGACCGCCTCGACAACACCGTCCGCCCCTACGCCTGGGGCTCTCCCACCGCCATCCCGCACCTCCTCGGCACCGAGCCGACCGGCGAACCCCAGGCGGAGATGTGGATGGGCGCACACCCCGGCGCCCCCTCGCGCACCGCGCGCGGGACCCTCGCCGAGGTCATCGAGGCCGACCCGGAGCGGGAACTCGGCGCCCGCGCGGTCGCCAGGTTCGGTCCGCGCCTGCCGTTCCTGTTCAAGATCCTCGCCGCCGGCGCGCCCCTGTCCCTCCAGGTCCACCCCGACCTGAAGCAGGCCGAGGAGGGGTACGCCGAGGAGGAGCGGCAAGGCATCCCGGTCGACGCCCCGCACCGCAACTACAAGGACGCCAACCACAAGCCCGAACTGGTCTGCGCGCTCACCGAGTTCGACGGCCTGTGCGGCTTCCGCGACCCCGCCGCGGCCGCGAGCCTGCTCGACGGGCTCGGCGTCGACTCCCTCAAGCCGTACGCCGACCTGCTGCACGCCCGCCCCCAGGAGGCGGCCCTGCGCGAGGTCCTCACCGCGATCCTCAGCGCCGACCCGGCGGAGATGGCGCACACGGTCGCCGAGGCCACCGCCGCCTGCACCCGCCTCGGCGGCGCCTACGCCCCTTACGCCGGCATCGCCCACCACTACCCCGGCGACCCCGGCGTCATCGCGGCCATGCTGCTCAACCACGTCCGCCTGCAGCCCGGCGAGGCCCTGTACCTCGGCGCCGGCATCCCGCACGCCTACCTGAGCGGCCTCGGCGTCGAGATCATGGCCAACTCCGACAACGTCCTGCGCTGCGGCCTGACCCCGAAGCACGTCGACGTCCCCGAACTCCTGCGGATCGTCCGCTTCGAGCCGGCCGACCCGGACGTCCTGCGCCCCGAGGCCTCCCCGGAGGGCGAGGAGGTCTACGAGACGCCGACCGAGGAGTTCCGGCTCTCCCGGTACGTCCTTGCCGAGGGCGGCGCCGCCCACGACCTCACCCGCGACACCCCGCAGATCCTCCTGTGCACGGCCGGCACCGTGCGCGCGGGCGACCACGAGCTGCGCCCCGGCCAGTCGGTCTTCGTCCCGGCCGGCGAGCGGGCCGGGATCTCGGGCGCGGGCACGCTGTTCCGCGCCACGGTGATCGTATGACCAGGGCCGTGGACGACCCGCGGATCATATGACCGGGGTGGTGGATACCTGACGCGGCGCCGCCCGGCCGGGCTGCAAGAATGACCCACCGGCAAAGGCCGGGCAAAAGCGGGCACCCGCCTGGACGGAGCCATGAGGCGACAGAGGCGAAGGGACAAGGCGGACACATGAGCGCGTCAGGCGGTACCAGGGCGATCGTGGCGGCACTCGGCGCCAATCTCGCGATCGCGGCATCGAAGTTCGTGGCGTTCGCGTTCAGCGGGTCCTCCTCGATGCTCGCCGAGGGCGTCCACTCGCTCGCCGACTCCGGCAACCAGTTCCTGCTGCTCGTCGGCGGCAAGAGGGCGCAGCGCGAGGCCACCCCGCAGCACCCGTTCGGCTACGGCCGCGAACGGTTCATCTACGCCTTCCTCGTCTCGATCGTGCTGTTCTCCGTCGGCGGCATGTTCGCGATCTACGAGGGCTACGAGAAGATCCGCCACCCGCACCAACTGGAGCACTGGTACTGGCCGGTCGGCGTCCTCGTCTTCGCGATCATCGCCGAGGGCTTCTCGTTCCGGACGGCCATCAAGGAGTCCAACGAACTGCGCGGCAAGCTGTCCTGGGCCCAGTTCATCCGCCGCGCCAAGGCGCCCGAGCTGCCCGTGGTCCTGCTGGAGGACTTCGGCGCGCTGATCGGCCTGGCCCTCGCCCTCGGCGGCGTCGGCCTGGCCCTGCTCACCGGCGACGGCGTCTGGGACGGCATCGGCACCGTCTGCATCGGCGTCCTGCTCGTCCTGATCGCCCTGGTCCTGGCCGCCGAGACCAAGTCGCTGCTGCTCGGCGAGGCCGCCGGCCTCGAGGACGTCAAGAAGATCGAGGCCGCCGTCGTGGACGGCCGCACGGTCACCGGCATCATCCACATGCGTACGCTGCACCTCGGCCCCGAGGAGCTGCTGATCGCTGCCAAGATCGCCGTTCAGCACGACGACACGGCCGCCGAGGTCGCGAGCGCCATCAACGCGGCCGAGGCCCGCATCCGCGCCGCCGTCCCCATCGCCCGCGTCATCTACCTGGAGCCGGACATCTACAGCGAGGCCGAGGCCGCCGCGGGCCCCGACCCGAAGGCGACCCCGGGCGGCCCGACCCCGCACCCCGCCGGGCACTGACCGGCACCGCTCCCGGGATGTCATCCCGGACACCCCGCGAACGGAACCGGAACCCCCGGTCCCCGCTTCCCGCTCCACCCTGCTCCCGCCCCGAACACGCGAAAGCTGCTGCTCAGACCTGCCCTCCGGCATCGGCACCACGGTCGAGGCGACACCGAGGACGGGTGGGGGTGCGGGTGATGGTGCGGGGAAAACGAGCCCGCCCATGTCCGGACGGGCTGGGGCCGACCGGGCCGTCCGGTGTAGCTTGGGACGGAGCCAGACGTCGCTGCTGATGGCGGTCGGGCGGTCCCAGCGGACCGACCGAGGGAGAGAGGGCCTCCGACGGACTGCGCTGCGCGTACGTGGGCATGTCCGTGTCCTCTTTCGGGCACCCCTGTGTCCGCCGCCGCGCAGACCAGCCGTACCCACCTCGCCCCAACCCCGAGGAGCAGCTCGCAATGACGACTGTCGAGAACCGACAGGACTTCAAGGTCGCCGACCTCTCGCTGGCCGAGTTCGGCCGCAAGGAGATCACCCTCGCCGAGCACGAGATGCCCGGCCTGATGGCGCTCCGCGCGGAGTACGCCGAGGCCCAGCCTCTCGCCGGCGCCCGCATCACCGGCTCGCTGCACATGACCGTGCAGACCGCCGTGCTCATCGAGACCCTGGTCGCCCTCGGCGCGCAGGTCCGCTGGGCCTCCTGCAACATCTTCTCCACCCAGGACCACGCGGCCGCCGCCATCGCCGTCGGCCCGAACGGCACGCCCGACAACCCCCAGGGCATCCCGGTCTTCGCCTGGAAGGGCGAGACCCTGGAGGAGTACTGGTGGTGCACCGAGCAGGCGCTGACCTGGCCGGACGCCGCCACCGGCGGCCCGAACAT
>NZ_BNBF01000011.1:2533-4479 GCF_014654935.1 Streptomyces capoamus | reverse complement strand
GATCCTGGACGACGGTGGCGACGCCACCCTCCTCGTCCACAAGGGCGTCGAGTACGAGAAGGCCGGTGAGGTCCCCGCCCTGGAGACCGCCGAGTCCGACGAGCACCGCGTCATCCTCCAGCTGCTGCACCGCACCCTGGGCGAGGACCCCCAGAAGTGGACCCAGCTGGCCTCGGAGATCCGGGGTGTCACCGAGGAGACCACCACCGGTGTCCACCGCCTGTACGAGATGCAGCGCGACGGCGTCCTCCTCTTCCCGGCGATCAACGTCAACGACGCCGTCACCAAGTCGAAGTTCGACAACAAGTACGGCTGCCGCCACTCCCTGGTCGACGGCATCAACCGCGCCACCGACGTCCTGATCGGCGGCAAGACCGCCGTCGTCTGCGGCTACGGCGACGTGGGCAAGGGCTGCGCCGAGTCCCTGCGCGGCCAGGGCGCCCGCGTGATCGTCACCGAGATCGACCCGATCTGCGCCCTGCAGGCCGCGATGGACGGCTACCAGGTCACCACCCTGGACGAGGTCGTCGACAAGGCCGACATCTTCATCACCACGACCGGCAACAAGGACATCATCATGGCCTCCGACATGGCCAAGATGAAGCACCAGGCCATCGTCGGCAACATCGGCCACTTCGACAACGAGATCGACATGGCCGGCCTCGCCAAGGTCCCCGGCATCGTCAAGGACGAGGTCAAGCCGCAGGTCCACACCTGGACCTTCCCGGACGGCAAGAAGATCATCGTGCTGTCCGAGGGCCGCCTGCTGAACCTGGGCAACGCCACCGGTCACCCGTCGTTCGTGATGTCCAACTCCTTCGCGGACCAGACGCTGGCCCAGATCGAGCTGTTCACCAAGCCCGACGCGTACCCGGTCGGTGTCTACGTGCTGCCCAAGCACCTCGACGAGAAGGTCGCCCGTCTCCACCTGGACGCGCTCGGCGTCAAGCTCACCAAGCTGCGCCCGGAGCAGGCCTCGTACATCGGCGTGGAGGTCGACGGCCCGTTCAAGCCGGACCACTACCGCTACTGAGCCGGCGATCCCGAAGCCCGGCCCGCCGGGAGGCGTCGGTGCACCGACGCCCCCCGGCAGCAGGTCCTCCGAGGCAGGCCCCCGCACCCCCGTGCCGGGGGCCTGCCCCTTTGGCCCCGACCTGAGGCTTCCGGCCGGACCAGCCCGTCAAGACCCAGGACCCCCATGCCCCGCGGCCGATATTCGCTCCACGATCCGCACGATCACACCCCCCTCGCGGAAGAACACTTCCAGTGCGCCCCCGGCCCGTCCGGCTGGCGCTATGTCTCGCGGCTGACCGACCCCGACGGCGATCACCGCGGCTCGGTCGACCTCGCCCTGGACGACCTCGGCCGTCCCCTCCGCCTCGAACTCCACGCGGGCGGCTGGCAGGTGCGCGGCGCCGCCCTCGACGGCGTCACCTGGGTCCGTACCGACCCCACCGGCAGTCATGCCACCGAAGGCAATGTGCGCGCCCACGCCTTCACCGGCACGTCCCCCGCGTTCCTCGTCGCCACCGCCCGGCTCCTGCGCCTCACCCCCTCGTCCGCCGCGACCCGCGTACGCCTCGTGGCCTTCACCGATCCCGTCCTCGCCCCCCGCACCGTGGACCAGTCCTGGGCTCTGGTGAACAGCGAAACACACGCCACTGACAACGGCCCTCTGACCGTGGACGAATACCAGGTCACAGCCCTGGACACCGGTGAACGGCACAGCGTGCACATCGCCGGCGACGTCGTCCTGGCCGCACCCGGGATCGAGCTGGAGGAACTCGAGTCACCGCCGTCGAGATTCGGCTGACGCCTGACCCGTGCCGGGGCGGCAGATGCCACCGACGCTCAGGCCGGCGGCGCGAAACCGGTGGCCGGCCGCTCGGGCCGCGGCTGCGGCTGCGGCTGCGGGTCCCCGTCCTGGACCGTGGCCGCCGGCCGGG
>NZ_BNBF01000011.1:0-2497 GCF_014654935.1 Streptomyces capoamus | reverse complement strand
GGGCGTCGGGCCGCTGCGCGGCCAGCGGCTGATACCCGGCGGGGGGCTGGTACGAAGCCGGAGCCTGACGGGAGGACTCGGGCCGATACGGAGACGGGTACGGAGTGTGGGACGGGGCCGGGTACGCGGTCGGCGCACCCGGTGGCTGTGCCACCACCGGGGCGAAGCCGCCGGACACCACACCGCTGTGACCGAACGCCTGCACGGCCTCGCGGGACTGCCGCTCGTGGACCACGATCGCCAGGAAGGCGGCCGGAGACAGGTCCCGCGGCACCGGGGCCCCCGTACGGCCCGCGAGCTCGGCCGCCAGCCGCTGCGCCATCCCCGCCGACACTTGCGGATCGAGCTGGTGCACCCGCGTCAGGTACTGCCGTACGGCGAGCCACAACCCGTCCGGCACGGCCGACAGGTCCAGTCCGGCGAACCGCCCCGCGAGCCACGGCGGCGGAGGGGGGACGAACCCCGTACGCCCGGCCGGTATCCGCTCGCGCACGACGAGCGTCCCGGCGAACACGTCACCGAGCCGCCGCCCCCGCGCAGAGACCAACGAGGCGATGCAGGCCACCACGCCGAACGTCATCACGATCTCGACCACTCCGAGCGCGCCCCGCACCAGCGCGTGCCGGAAACGGATCGGCCCCCCGTCGTCCCGCACCACCCGCAGCCCGAACGCCAGCTTCCCCAGCGAACGCCCGTGACTGAGGGTCTCGACGGCGATGGGCCCGCCGACCAGCACCAGCAGGAACGCCGCGATCGACAGCGCCACCTGCACGGCCTCATCCATCGAAGCCGTCGACGCCACCAGCACGATCATCACGACCAGGTACGCGACCATCGCCACCACCAGATCGAGCAACACGGCCAACGCCCTGCTCGGCAGCTTCGCGGGCCGCAGCTCCAGGGCCACCGCCTCGCCCGTCACCAGCTCACTCACGCCCGCCGTCCTTCCCTGGTCCGCCCCCTGAACCGCAAGTCTGCCAAGCTGTGGGCGCATCGTGCCGCAGTACGACAAGCTGACAGCGGCAGCGGGCATCCATGACGAGCCCCGGAGACCAGCCGAGGAGCAGGCAGACCCGATGGACCTGGACGTCTTCGTCTCCGTACACCGAGCCGAATGGGACCGGCTCGACGCACTGCTCCGCCGCCGGCGCCGGCTCACCGGCACCGAAGCGGACGAACTCGTCTCCCTCTACCAGCGCACCGCCACCCATCTGTCCCTCATCCAGTCCAGCGCACCGGACCCGCAGCTGACGGGACGGCTCAGCCAACTCGTGGCACGCGCGCGCAGCACCGTCGCCGGTACCCGCCGCGCCTCCTGGCGCGACGTGACGCGGTTCCTGAGCCAGGGCTTCCCGGCAGCGGTGTACCGCAGCCGCCACTGGTGGGTGCCCACGGCACTCGTCTCCACCGCGGTCGCCGTTCTGCTCGGCTGGTGGATCGGCACCCACCCGGAGGTGCAGTCGTCGATCGCGGCGCCCGGCCGGCTGCGCGAGCTGACCCGCCCGGGCGGTGAGTACGAGACCTACTACTCCAGTCACCCCGCGACCGCCTTCGCCGCCCAGGTGTGGACGAACAACGCCCAGGCGGCGGCGATGTGCCTCGTCCTCGGTGTCTTCCTGGGACTGCCCGTCCTCTGGATCCTCTTCCAGAACATGCTCAATCTGGGCGTCGGCTTCGGCCTCATGTCCTCGGCCGGCCGCCTCGACACCTTCCTCGGCCTGGTCCTCCCGCACGGTCTGCTCGAACTGACCGCGGTCTTCGTCGCCGCCGGCACCGGCCTGCGTCTCGGCTGGACCGTGATCGACCCCGGTCCGCGCACCCGGCGCGCCGCCCTCGCCGAGGAAGGACGAGCCGCCGTCGGCATGGCGATCGGCCTCGCCCTGGTGCTGTTCGTCTCCGGTGCCATCGAAGGCTTCGTCACGCCGTCCGGCCTGCCCACCTGGGCCCGCATCGGCATAGGGATCGCGGCCGAGCTGGCCTTCCTGGCGTACGTCTACGTCCTGGGCGGTCGCGCGGCACGCGCCGGCGAGAACGGGGACCTGGAGGCGGCGGACCGCAGCGCCTCCGTGCCCACGGCTGCCTGACCCGGCCGGATGTGCGCTCGGCCCCCGTGAGCTGCTAGTGTCCTCTTCGCCCCGCAAGAGCCGTTGACACGGAGGGAGTGGGGAGGTAGATTCAAACAGTTGCCTGGAGCTGGACAAGTCCGCTGGGCGGCCTCTAGAATCTAATCGCTTCTCAAAAGTCGTTGAACGACATTCCGAGAAGCATTCCGATTACTCAGAAATGAGCGGCCGGTCAGACCGGCTCAGAACTTCTGATAAAGTCGGAACCGCCGGAAAGGGAAACGCGAAAGCGGGAACCTGGAAAGCACCGAGGAAATCGGATCGAGAAAAGATCTGATAGAGTCGGAAACGCAAGAACGAAGGGAAGCGCCCGGAGGAAAGCCCGAGAGGGTGAGTACAAAGGAAGCGACCGTTCCTTGAGAACTCAACAGCGT
>NZ_BNBF01000010.1:278881-282217 GCF_014654935.1 Streptomyces capoamus | reverse complement strand
GCCTGCACGCCGGGTCAGTTCGGCGGCTTGCGGGTGGACGGGTGGGAGCGCCGTCGCGCCTCGCCTGCACGCCGGGTGACTTCGGCGGCTTGCGGGTGGGTGAGCGGGGCGCCGTCGCGCCTCGCCTGCACGCCGGGTCGGTTCGGCGGCTTGCGGGTGGGTGAGTGGGGGCTGCGGCGGTCTCGTGAGTGGCGGATTTGGGCCATGGCGACGGAGGAACAGGGCAGGGCAGCGAGGTGGAGGGAATCGCGGAGTGGCCCGAGTCCGCCGATCGTCCGGCGCGTGTGACCTGAGGGGCCCATGGGGCGTCGGGACCGGAGTCACGCCTCGTCACACGCCCCCGCTCGCGCACCCTCCTCCCCCGGCCCCCTCGCCTCCCGCGCCGCTCTGCGCCTCGGGCCGACAGGAGAGTCGCTGCGTCGGCCCGAGGTGCAGGCGGGTGTAGCTGGCCGCTCAAGGCGCCGGTGCCCTCCTTCTCGCCGTCGGCGTAGGCAGCGGGGTGCGCGGGGCGCGGGCGCCGCGCGGCGGAGTCTCCGGGCTGTCGGTCACGATTGCGTTTCGGCCACTCCCCGGCTCTTGCCCGCCCCCCGTGTAATCGATTCCAATCCTTCCTGAGCCGAGGGATGTAATCGATTCCACGAGTCACGAGGAGGTGGCGTCGACATGGCGGGCATCAAGGATGTCGCCGCTGCGGCGGGAGTGTCCGTGGCGACCGTGTCGCGGGTGCTGAACGGGCACCCGTCCGTCAGTGCCGAGGCGCGGGCCCGGGTCATGGGGGCCGTGGCGGAGCTGGAGTACCGGCCCAACGCCGTCGCCCGGTCGCTGCGGACCGATCAGACGCACACCCTGGGGCTCGTGATCAGCGACGTGCTGAACCCCTACTTCACGGAGCTGGCCCGGTCCGTCGAGGAGGAGGCCCGGGCGCTCGGGTACAGCGTGATCATCGGCAACGCCGACGAGCGGCCGGAGCTACAGGACCACCACGTACGGAACCTGCTCGACCGGCGGATCGACGGGCTGCTGGTGTCGCCCACCGACGGCGGGTCGCCGCTGATGCTGGACGCCGTCCGGGCCGGGACCCCCATGGTGTTCGTCGACCGGTGGATCCCGGGGGTGGACGTGCCGGTGGTCCGGGCCGACGGGCGCGGGGCCGTACGGGATCTCGTGGCCCATCTGCACGGGCTCGGGCACCGGCGGCTCGCCATCATCGCCGGGCCCGCCGCCACCACGACCGGCAGCGAGCGCGTGGAGGCCTTCCGGGCCGCGCTGGCCGAGTACGGGCTCCACCTGCCGGACGCCTACACGGGGCAGGGTGATTTCCAGGCCGAAAGCGGGCGCCGGGTCACCGAGGGGTTCCTGGACCTGCCGGAGCCGCCCGAGGTCGTCTTCGCGGCCGACAACCTGATGGCGCTGGGCGCCCTGGACGCCGTGCGCGCGCGCGGGCTGCGCGTGCCGGACGACATCGCGCTGGCCGCGTTCGACGACATCCCCTGGTTCGTGCACACCGATCCGCCGGTCACCGCGATCGCCCAGCCCACCGGTGAGCTGGGCCGGGCCGCCGTACGCGCGCTCGTCGACCGGATCGAGGGCCGTACCCCGCGGTCCGTGACGCTGCCCGCGCGGCTCGTCGTGCGCCGCTCGTGCGGCGCGCCCGCACCCCCCACGCTGTCCCCCTCCCCAGTGCAAAGGAGCACGTCGTGAGCGACCCGGACGAGTTGCTGCGGATCGAGGGCATACGCAAGACCTTCCCCGGCGTGGTCGCGCTCGACGGCGTCGACTTCGATCTGCGCCGGGGTGAGGTCCATGTGCTGCTCGGTGAGAACGGCGCCGGCAAGAGCACGCTGATCAAGATGCTCTCCGGGGCCCACACCCCCGACGCCGGCCGGATCGTCGTGGGCGGTGAGGAGGTGCGCATCCAGGGTGCGCAGGACTCCGAGCGGCTCGGGATCGCCACCATCTACCAGGAGTTCAACCTGGTGCCCGATCTGACCGTCGCCGAGAACATCTTCCTGGGGCGGCAGCCGCGCCGCTTCGGGATGATCGACCGCGGGCGGATGGAGGCCGAGGCCGAGACGCTGCTGCGGCGGGTCGGGGTGCGTGTCTCGCCCCGTGCGCGCGTGCGGGAGCTGGGGATCGCGCGGCTGCAGATGGTAGAGATCGCCAAGGCGCTCAGCCTGGACGCGCGGGTGCTGGTCATGGACGAGCCGACCGCCGTGCTCACCTCGGAGGAGGTGGAGAGGCTCTTCGCCATCGTGCGGTCGCTGCGCGCGGACGGCGTGGGGATCGTGTTCATCACCCATCACCTGGAGGAGATCGCCGCTCTGGGGGACCGGGTCACCGTCATCCGGGACGGGCGGAGCGTGGGCCAGGTGCCCGCCGACACGCCCGAGGACGAGCTGGTGCGGCTGATGGTGGGGCGGTCCATCGAGCATCAGTACCCCAGGCAGCGGCCGGAGCGGGGCGCCCCGCTGCTGTCCGTCGAGGGGCTCGGCCGGGACGGCGTCTTCCACGACGTCAGCTTCGAGGTGCACGCCGGCGAGGTCGTCGGCATCGCGGGGCTCGTGGGTGCCGGGCGGACGGAGGTGGTGCGGGCGGTGTTCGGCGCCGACCCGTACGACCGCGGGACCGTGCGGGTCTCCGGCACCGAGGTCAGGCGGCACGACGTGACCGCGGCGATGGCGGCCGGGATCGGGCTGGTGCCGGAGGACCGCAAGGGCCAGGGACTGGTGCTGGACGCCTCCGTCGAGGAGAACCTGGGGCTGGTCACGCTGCGCTCCGCCACCCGGGCGGGGCTGGTCGACCGCAAGGCGCAGCACGCCGCCGCGGAGCGGATCGCCGGGCAGCTGAACGTGCGGATGGCGGGTCTCGGACAGCAGGTGCGGACCCTGTCCGGCGGCAACCAGCAGAAGGTCGTCATCGGCAAGTGGCTGCTGGCCGACACCAGGGTGCTGATCCTGGACGAGCCGACGCGCGGTATCGACGTCGGCGCCAAGGTCGAGATCTACCAGCTGGTCAACGAACTGACGGCGGCCGGGGCCGCGGTCCTGATGATCTCCAGCGACCTGCCCGAGGTGCTCGGCATGAGCGACCGGGTGCTGGTGATGGCCCAGGGCCGGATCGCCGGTGAACTGGCCGCCGGCGAGGCCACGCAGGACGCGGTGATGTCCCTCGCCGTGAGCACTACTACCGAACGGGAGGCCCCCCGTGGCCACTGACACGCTCAAGAGCACGACGGGCGCGGGTGGCGCCCCGGGCGGCCTGCGCCGGCTGCTCCTCGACAACGGCGCGCTCACCGCGCTGATCGTCCTCGTCATCGCCCTGTCGGCGCTGTCCGGC
>NZ_BNBF01000010.1:274371-278851 GCF_014654935.1 Streptomyces capoamus | reverse complement strand
GACTTCCTGACGACGGACAACCTGCTGAACATCGGTGTCCAGGCGGCGGTGACGGCGATCCTGGCCTTCGGTGTGACGTTCGTGATCGTCTCCGCGGGCATCGATCTGTCGGTCGGCTCGGTGGCCGCGCTGTCGGCGACGGTGTTGGCCTGGAGCGCGACCTCGCACGGGGTGCCGGTCGTGCTCGCGGTGCTGCTGGCGGTCGCCACGGGTGTCGTCGCCGGTCTGGTGAACGGTTTCCTCATCGCCTACGGCAAGCTGCCCCCGTTCATCGCGACGCTGGCCATGCTCTCGGTGGGCCGTGGTCTGGCTCTGGTGATCTCGCAGGGCTCCCCCATCGCGTTCCCGGACTCGGTCTCCCACCTCGGGGACACCCTGGGCGGCTGGCTGCCGGTGCCGGTGCTGGTCATGGTGGTGATGGGGCTGCTCGCCGCGCTGGTGCTGGGGCGGACGTACCTCGGCCGGTCCATGTACGCGATCGGCGGCAACGAGGAGGCCGCGCGGCTGTCGGGTCTGCGGGTGCACCGGCAGAAGCTCGCCGTCTACGCCCTGTCCGGGGTTTTCGCCGCCGTCGCCGGCGTGGTGCTGGCGGCCCGGCTGTCCTCGGCGCAGCCGCAGGCCGCCGACGGCTATGAGCTGGACGCGATCGCCGCGGTCGTCATCGGCGGGGCCTCGCTGGCCGGTGGCACCGGCAAGGCGTCCGGCACGCTGATCGGCGCGCTGATCCTGGCGGTGCTCCGCAACGGCCTCAACCTGCTGTCGGTGTCGGCGTTCTGGCAGCAGGTCGTGATCGGTGTCGTGATCGCGCTGGCGGTGCTGCTGGACACCGTGCGCCGCAAGGCCGGGGCGACCCCGGTGGCCGCCGGTGCGGGCGGGCCGAAGGGCCGGCAGGCGGTGACGTACGGGCTGGCCGCCGTGGTCACCGTGGCCGTCGTCGGCGCCACCTCGTTCCTGCACGGCGGTTCCCCGTCGTCCGCGAACCCGAAGCTGGGTCTGTCGCTGTCCACCCTGAACAACCCGTTCTTCGTGCAGATCCGGGCGGGCGCCCAGGCGGAGGCGGAGAAGCTGGGCGTGGACCTGACCGTCACCGACGCTCAGAACGACGCCTCGCAGCAGGCCAACCAGCTGCAGAACTTCACCAGTTCGAAGGTGGGCGCGGTCATCGTCAACCCGGTGGACTCGGATGCGGCGGGCAACTCCGTCAAGGCCGCCGACCGGGCCGGGATCCCGGTCGTGGCCGTCGACCGTGGCGTGAACAAGGCGTCCGTGGACACCCTGGTGGCCTCGGACAACGTCGCCGGCGGCGAGCTGGCCGCGAAGACGCTCGCGGAGAAGCTGGGCGGCAAGGGGAAGATCGTCGTCCTCCAGGGCCAGGCGGGCACGTCGGCGGCGCGGGAGCGGGCGGCCGGGTTCGCCCGGGGCCTGCGGGCCTACCCGGGCATCCGGGTGCTGGCCCAGCAGCCCGCCGACTTCGACCGCACCAAGGGCCTGGACGTGATGTCGAACCTGCTGCAGGCCCACCCGGACGTGCAGGGCGTCATCGCCGCCAACGACGAGATGGCCCTGGGCGCGGCCAAGGCGCTCGGCTCGAAGGCCGGCCGGTCGGTGCAGGTGGTCGGCTTCGACGGCACCCCGGACGGGCTGAAGGCGGTCGAGGGCGGCACGCTGTACGCGTCCGTCGCCCAGCAGCCCTCGCAGCTGGGCCGGATCGCGGTGGACAACGCCCTCAGGGCGGTCCGCGGCGAGAAGGTGGCACCGATGGTGAAGGTGCCGGTGAAGGTGGTCACGAAGGACAATGTGGCCGGCTTCAGCGGCTGACAACGGACGGCCCGGGCGGGCGGGCGTGCCCCGGGGTGGCACACACACCCCGGGGTACGGCCGCCCCGGGTCATCTCTCAGGGGAGTCAACTGATGTACGACTACGACCTTCTGGTCGTGGGCTCGGCCAACGCCGACCTGGTGATCGGTGTCGAGCGGCGGCCGGCCGCCGGCGAGACGGTGCTCGGCGGCGACCTGGCCGTGCACCCGGGCGGCAAGGGCGCCAACCAGGCGGTCGCCGCCGCCCGGCTGGGTGCCGGTACGGCGCTGCTGGCGCGGGTCGGCGACGACGGTCACGGCCGGCTGCTGCTGGACTCCCTGCGCGCGGCCGGGGTCGACACGGCGGGGGTGCTGGCGGGCGGGGCGCCGACGGGGGTCGCGCTGATCACCGTGGACCCCTCCGGTGACAACAGCATCGTGGTGTCGCCGGGGGCCAACTCCCGTCTGCTGCCCGCGGACGTGCGGGCGGCGGCGGGCCTCCTGAACGCCTCGCGGGTGGTGTCGGCGCAGCTGGAGATCCCGCTGGAGACCGTCGTGGAGGTGGTGCGGAACCTGGCGCCGGGCAGCCGCTTCGTGCTGAACCCGTCCCCGCCGCGGGAGCTGCCCGGGGAGGTGCTGGCGGCCTGTGACCCGCTGATCGTGAACGAGCACGAGGCGCGGGTGGTCCTCGGTGCCGCCGGCGCGGGCGAGGATCCCGCGGACTGGGCCCGGCTGCTGCTGGCCGCGGGGCCGCGCTCGGTGGTGGTGACGCTGGGCGCGCGGGGGGCTCTGGTGGCGGACGCCTCGGGGGTGACCCGGGTGCCGTCGGTGACGGTGGACGCGGTGGACACCACCGGTGCCGGGGACGCGTTCACGGCGGCGCTGGCCTGGCGGCTGGGCGCGGGCGCCGGGCTGGCCGAGGCGGCCGGGTACGCGGCCCGGGTCGGCGCGGCGGCGGTGACGAAGCGGGGCGCGCAGGAGTCGTACCCGACGGCGGCGGAGGTGGACGCGCTGTGAAGCGGGCGGGGATCCTCAACCGGCGGCTGGCCGGTGCGCTGGCCGGGCTGGGGCACGGGCACGAGGTGCTGGTGTGCGACGCGGGCATGCCGCTGCCCGAGGGTCCCCGGGTGGTGGACCTGGCGTTCCGGGCCGGTGTGCCGTCGTTCGCCGAGGTGCTGGACGGTCTGCTGGCCGAGCTGGTGGTGGAGGGCGCCACGGCGGCGCGGGAGGTGCGGGCGGCCAATCCGGCGGCGGCCGGGCTGCTGGCGGACCGTTTCCCGGAGCTGGCGCTCGTCCCGCACGAGGAGCTGAAGGAGCGGTCGGCCGGGGCCCGGCTGATCGTGCGCACCGGGGAGGCCCGGCCGTACGCGAACGTGCTGCTGCGCTGCGGGGTGTTCTTCTAGTCCGCCTCGCCGTGGTCCGCGTCGCGGAGGTGGTCTCGCGTCCCGGACGTTTCGAGGGGGCGTTTCCCGGCCCGCGGGCCCGGCCACGCCCCCTCGTTCTCCCCTCCCCTGCCGGAACCCTCGACTCCCCCCCGGGGTCCCCCGTGGTTCCGACGTCATGTACGACACCATGGGCGCCGGAATGGTTGCGCCCGGTTCCGCATTTTTTTCCGGCCGGCCCGCTGGACCGGCCCGCCGGTGGATGCGGACCGGTCCGCTAGCGGACCACGTGCTCCACGAACCGCCGCGCCGTCCGGGCGAGGACCTCCCGGCCGTCCTGGGCCCACAGGCCCTCGTTGAACAGCTCGACCTCGATGGGTCCGGTGTAGCCGGCGGCCTCCACGTGGCCCTTCCACGCGCGCAGGTCGATCGAGCCGTCGCCGAGCTGCCCGCGGCCGACGAGGACGCCCTCGGGCAGCGGGGTGGTCCAGTCGGCGAGCTGGAAGGTGTGGATGCGGCCGGCCGCGCCCGCGCGGGCGATCTGGGCGGGCGCCTGGTCGTCCCACCACACGTGGTACGTGTCCACGGCCACCCCGACCTGGTGCGCGGGGAAGCGTTCGGCGAGGTCGAGGGCCTGGGCGAGGGTGGAGACCACGCAGCGGTCGGCGGCGTACATGGGGTGCAGGGGCTCGATGGCGAGCCGTACCCCGCGTTCGGCCGCGTACGGGGCGAGGACGGCGAGGGCGTCCGCGACGCGCTCCCGGGCGCCGCGCAGGTCCTTGCTGCCGGCGGGGAGGCCGCCGGAGACGAGGACCAGGGTGTCCGTGCCGAGCGCGGCGGCCTCGTCGACGGCCGCGTGGTTGTCGGCCAGTGCCGCGGCCCGCTCGGCGGGGTCGGTCGCCGTGAGGAAGCCGCCCCGGCACAGGGTCGTCACCGTCAGGCCGGCGTCACGGACCAGCTCGGCGGTCGCCGCCAGGCCGTACGCCCGGACCGGCTCCCGCCACAGGCCCACGTGGCCGATGCCCAAGGTGGTGCAGGCGTCGGCCAGTTCGGGCAGCGACAGCTGTCTGACCGTCATCTGGTTGACGGAGAGACGCGCCAGGTCGGTGCTCACCGGCCCACCCCGTACACACGCAGCAGGTTCCGCATCCGCTCCTCGGCCAGCCGGGGGTCCGGGAACAGGCCGAGGGTGTCGGCGAGTTCGTAGGCGCGGGCCAGGTGCGGCAGGGAACGCGCCGACTGCAGGCCGCCGACCATGGTGAAGTGGCTCTGGTGGCCGGCGAGCCAGGCGAGCAGGACCA
>NZ_BNBF01000010.1:259181-274331 GCF_014654935.1 Streptomyces capoamus | reverse complement strand
CACCCGTCTTGTAGAAGCGGGTGGGGGGCTGGAAGAGGTGCCGGGACAGCTCCACGGTCGGGTCGAGGAGTTCCCGGAAGCCCTTGACGTCCCCGGTGTCCAGGATCCGTACCGCCTGCGCGGCGAGCGGGCCGAGCGGGTCGAAGACGCCGAGCAGGGCGTGGCTGAAGCCCTGGTCGTCGCCCGCGATCAGCTCGGGGTAGTGGAAGTCGTCGCCGGTGTAGCAGCGCACGCCCCGCGGCAGCCGGCGTCTGAGGTCTATCTCGCGCCGGGCGTCCAGCAGGGAGATCTTGACGCCGTCGACCTTGTCGGGGTGGGCGCCGATGACCTCCAGGAAGGTGTCGGTGGCCGTGTCGAGGTCGGCCGAGCCCCAGTAGCCCTCCAGGGCCGGGTCGAACATGGGGCCCAGCCAGTGCAGGATCACCGGTTCGGCGGCCTGGCGCAGCAGGTGGCCGTAGACCTCCAGGTAGTCCTCGGGGCCCCGCGCCGCCGCGGCCAGGGCGCGGGACGCCATCAGGACGGCCCGGGCGCCGGTCTCCTCGACGACGGCGAGCTGTTCCTCGTAGGCCGCGCGGACCTCGTGGGTGGTCGCCGGGCCGGTCAGCTGGTCGGTGCCGGCACCGCAGGCGATCGTGCCGCCGGCCGCCCGGGCCTCGGCGGCGCTGCGCCGGATCAGTTCGGCGGCGCCCGCCCAGTCCAGGCCCATTCCGCGCTGGGCGGTGTCCATGGCCTCGGCGACGCCGAGTCCGTGCGACCACAGGTGGCGGCGGAAGGCGAGGGTGGCGTCCCAGTCGACGGCGGCGGGGGAGTCCGGGGACACGTCGGCGTACGGGTCGGCGACGACGTGGGCCGCGGAGAAGACCGTACGGGAGGTGAAGGGGGTGCCGGCGGGGAAGGCCGGCGGCTCGGTGCGGGGCTCGTAGGCGCGCAGGGTGCCGTCCGGCGCGGGGAGGCGGAGGGTCACAGGGCGATCTCCGGTACGTCGATGCGGCGGCCCTCGGCGGAGGACCTCAGGCCCAGTTCGGCGAGCTGCACGCCGCGGGCGCCGGCCAGCAGGTCCCAGTGGTAGGGGGCGTCGGCGTACACGTGCTTGAGGAACAGCTCCCACTGGGCCTTGAAGCCGTTGTCGAACCCGGTGTTGTCGGGCACCTCCTGCCACTGGTCGCGGAAGACCTCGCTGGCGGGGAGGTCGGGGTTCCACACGGGCTTGGGGGTGGCGCTGCGGTGCTGGACGCGGCAGGTGCGCAGGCCGGCGACGGCGGAGCCCTCGGTGCCGTCGACCTGGAACTCCACGAGTTCGTCGCGGTGGACGCGGACCGCCCAGGAGGAGTTGATCTGGGCGACGGCGCCGCCCTCCAGCTCGAAGATGCCGTAGGCGGCGTCGTCGGCGGTGGCGTCGTAGGGCTTGCCCTGTTCGTCCCAGCGCTGCGGGATGTGGGTGGTGGCGAGGGCCTGGACGGACGTCACGCGGCCGAACAGTTCGTGCAGGACGTATTCCCAGTGCGGGAACATGTCGACGACGATGCCGCCGCCGTCCTCGGCCCGGTAGTTCCAGGAGGGGCGCTGGGCGGGCTGCCAGTCGCCCTCGAAGACCCAGTAGCCGAACTCGCCGCGCACGGAGAGGATCCGGCCGAAGAAGCCGCCGTCGACGAGCCGCTTCAGCTTCAGCAGGCCCGGCAGGAAGATCTTGTCCTGGACGACGCCGTGCTTGACGCCTTTGTCGTGGGCGAGGCGGGCGAGGGCGAGGGCGCCGTCGAGGCCGGTGGCGGTGGGTTTCTCGGTGTAGACGTGCTTGCCGGCCGCGATGGCCTTGGTGAGGGCCTCCGCGCGGGCGGAGGTGACCTGGGCGTCGAAGTAGAGGTCGATGTCCGGGTCGGCGAGGACGGCGTCCAGGTCGGTGGAGACGTGGTCGAGTCCGTGCCGTTCGGCGATCTCGCGCAGGGCGTGTTCGCGGCGGCCGAGCAGGACCGGTTCGGGCCAGAGCACGGTGCCGTCGCCGAGGTCGAGGCCGCCCTGTTCGCGCAGGGCGAGGATCGACCGGACGAGGTGCTGGCGGTAGCCCATGCGCCCGGTCACACCGTTCATGGCGATACGCACCGTCTTGCGTGTCACGTGGGTCCCCTTCGTGGGCCGGCGGAGCAAGCGTTGCAGCAAGCGCTTTCTACCAGGAGAAGCTAGCCTCTCGGCGGGGTCCGTACAAGACCGTGTCCGCTTCGAGTTGTTCGAGGGGGCGAACAACCGGGGGCCGTGGCCGTAAGGTCTGCTCGGAACCACGACGTGTGCCCGGCTGTCTACGAGGGCGTACGACATGACGCGTGACCGGAGGACGACGAGATGACGGTGACCCTGGCGGACGTGGCGGCCCGCGCCCAGGTCTCCCCCGCGACGGTGTCGCGCGTGCTGAACGGCAACTACCCGGTCGCCGCGTCGACGCGCGAGCGGGTGCTGCGGGCGGTGGACGAGCTGGACTACGTCCTCAACGGTCCCGCGAGCGCCCTCGCGGCCGCCACCTCGGACCTGGTCGGCATCCTCGTCAACGACATCGCCGACCCGTTCTTCGGCATCATGGCGAGCGCGATCCAGGCCGAGATCGGCGGGCCGGGCGGCCGCGCGGGCGGCGAGCGCCTGGCGGTCGTCTGCAACACCGGCGGCTCCCCCGAGCGCGAACTGACCTACCTCACGCTGCTCCAGCGGCAGCGGGCCGCGGCCGTGGTGCTGACCGGCGGGGCCGTGGAGGAGGCGCCGCACGCGGCGGCGGTCGCGGGGAAGCTGCGCAAGCTGGCGGACGCCGGGACCCGGGTGGTGCTGTGCGGGCGCCCGCCGGCGCCGGACACCCGGGCCGTCGCCCTCACCTTCGACAACCGGGGCGGCGCCCGCGCGCTGACCGACCACCTGATCGGCCTCGGCCACCGCCGGCTCGGCTACATCGCCGGCCCCGGGGAACGCACCACCACCCGGCACCGGCTGGAGGGCCACCGCGCCGCGCTCGCGGCGGCCGGCATCGAGGAGGACCCGCGCCACACGGTCCACGGCCGCTACGACCGCCGCTCCGGTTACGAGGCCACGCTGGAGCTGCTGCGCCGCGACCCCTCCCTGACGGCGATCGTCGCCGCGAACGACTCCGTCGCGCTCGGCGCCTGCGCCGCGCTGCGCGAGTCCGGCCTGCGCATCCCCGAGGACGTCTCGGTGGCCGGCTTCGACGACCTGCCCTTCAGCATCGACGCGGTGCCGTCCCTGACGACGGTCCGGCTGCCGCTGTCGGAGGCGGGGGCCCGGGCCGGCCGTGTCGCGATGGGCCGGGAGGAGCCGCCGCCCGGCGGTATCGCCTCGGTGCGGGGGGAGTTGATGGTGCGGGGCTCCTCCGGGGTGCCGCGGGAGTAGGGCGCGCACGCCCTGGCGGCGCGGACGGCACCGATGAGTTCCCGGGCCGCCGGCCGTCTGCACCGTCGTCAGCAACGGAACACTCTTCGAGGAGCCGCCCCATGCATGTCGTCGTCACCGAGTTCATCAGTCTCGACGGAGTCGTGCAGGCCCCGGGCGGGCCGGACGAGGACACCGACGGGGGTTTCGCGCACGGGGGCTGGTCGCATCCGTTCTTCGACCCCGAGGTGGTCGGCGGGGCGTTCGCCGCGGGACTGGAGCGCGCCGAGGCGCTGCTGTACGGGCGGCGGACGTACCGGACGATGGCCGCGGCCTGGCCGGAGCGCGCGGGCGACCCGTTCGCCGACCGGCTCAACTCCTTGCGCAAGTACGTCGTCTCCGACACCCTCCGGGACGACGAGCTGAGCTGGGTGAACACCGTGCGGATCCCGGGTGCCGAGGCCCTGGGGAAGGTGCGGGAGCTGCGGGCCGCCGGGGGCGGGGACCTGGCGGTGATGGGCAGCCCCACGCTGGTGCGGGCGCTGATCGGGGCCGGGCTGGTGGACGAGTTGCGGCTCGTGGTCATGCCGGTGCTGCTCGGCGGCGGCAAGTCGGTCTTCCCGGCGGACGGGGGCAGGCGGACCTGGGAACTGGTGTCGTCGGCCACCGCGAAGTCCGGGGCGCAGGTGAACGTGTACCGGCCGGCCGGGCAGCGGGCGTAGGCGCGGACGCCGACGCACGGACCGCCCCGAGCGGCCCGGCCGGGGCGGGAGCGAGTAGGGTCCGTGACCATGAAGCTGGCGTTCTCCACTCTCGGTGTCCCCGGCCTTCCCGTCCCGGAGGTCCTCGCGCTCGCGACCACCCACGGCTACCACGGCGTCGAGCTGCGCGCCCATCCCGAGGAGCCGGTGCACCCGGGCCTGTCCCCCGCCGAACGTGCCGCGACCGCGGCCCTGTTCCGGGGCGCCGGCGTCGAGGTGCTCGGCCTCGCCGGGTACACGCGGGTCGCCGCTCCCGGCGAGGACGCGCCGGTGCTGGCGGAGATCCGGGACCTGCTGCAACTGGCGCACGACCTGGGCGCCCCCTTCGTCCGGGTCCTGCCCGGCGCCGATCCGGACCGGCCCGGCGAGGAGTCGGACGCGATCGCCGCCCGGCGGCTCGGCACCGCCGCCGAGGACGCCTCCGCGCTGGGCGTGCGGATCCTGCTGGAGACCCACGACTCGCACCGCACCGGCGCCGACGCCATCCGGATCCTCGGCCCGGTGGGGCACCGGCAGGCCGGCGCGCTGTGGGATGTGATGCACACCTGGCTGGGCGGTGAGCAGCCCTCGGAGACGTACGCGGCCCTCGCCCCGCACCTGGGGTACGTACAGGTCAAGGACATCGCCTCCGCCGAGGACACCACCCCGCTGCCGCTGGGCACGGGCGTGCTGCCGCTCACCGAGTGCGTCGACGTGCTGTCCCGGCAGGGCTGGGACTGGCTGTGCTGGGAGTACGAGAAGCGCTGGTACGAGGAGGCCGCGCCGCTCGCGGAGCTGCTCGGCGCCGGCCGCGAGCACCTGGCACGGCTGCTGGGCGAGGCGGCCTGACCTCGGCCCCGGGCGGGAAAACCGGCTGACGATTGCGGGGTCCCGCGGATACCCTCCCCCGGTGATCCCGCCCTCGGGGGCGTGCGCCCCCTCCCGGTCATGAGCCTCGCCCGCTCGCTCATCGACGTACGGCCACTGCGCACCTCCCCCGTCTTCCGGCGGCTGCTGATCGGCCGGACCGTGTCCGTGCTCGGCGGGTTCATGACCATGGTGACGGTCATGTACCAGGTCTGGGACATGACCGGCAGCACCGCCTGGACCGGCGGGGTGGGCCTGGCGCAGGCGCTGCCGCTGGTGGTGTTCGGGCTGTTCGCCGGGGCCCGGGCCGACCGGGCGGACCGGCGCCGGGTCTTCCTCGGCGCGACCGTCGGCCAGGCGGCCTGCTCGCTGCTGCTGGCCGTGCAGGGCTTCACCGGGCACGTGCCGGTGGCGGCCGTACTGCTGCTCGTCGCCGTGCAGTCGGCCTTCGGCGCGCTCGGCGCGCCGGCCGCCGGGGTCTTCGTACCGCGGCTGCTGCCCAAGGAGCAGGTGGCCGCCGGGCTGGCCCTGCAACAGGTCTCCGGTCAGTCGATGATGCTGCTCGGTCCGGCCTTGGCCGGGCTGCTGCTGGGCTGGTTCGGCATCGGCGTCTGCTACCTGCTGGACGCCCTCAGCTTCGGTCTCGCCTTCTACGGCGCCCGCGGGCTGCCCGCGCTGCCGCCGCAGGGCGAGCCGTCGCGGGCCGGGGTGCACGGGGTGCTGGACGGGCTGCGGTTCCTGGCCGGGCACCGGGTGGTGCGGGGGGCGCTGGTCACCGACCTGGCGGCGACCGTGCTCTCGTTCCCGGTGAGCCTGTTCCCGCTGGTCAACGCCGAGCGGTTCGGCGGTGACCCGCGCACCCTCGGTCTGTTCCTGTCGGCGCTGGCGGTGGGCGGGATCGCGGCGACCGCGCTGTCCGGTCCGCTGACCCGGCTCGCCCGGCCGGGCCCGGTGATGCTGTGCGCGTCCGCCGCCTGGGGCGGCGCGCTGGTCCTGTTCGGTCTGGCCCGCAGCCCCTGGCTGGGTCTGGCCCTGCTCGCGCTGGCCGGCGCGGCGGACGCCACGGCGGTGGTCTGCCGCTCCACGATCGTGCAGACCCGGACCCCGGACGCGCTGCTCGGCCGGGTCACGGCGGCCGAGCAGATCGTCGGCCAGGCGGGCCCGAGCCTGGGCAACGTGCGCGGCGGTCTGCTGGCCGGCTGGACCTCGGGCACGGCCGCCCTGCTCAGCGGGGGCCTGCTGTGCGTCCTGGCGGTGGCGGCGGTCGCCGCGACGACACCCGAACTGCGCGAGCGGACCCGGGCCGGCCAGGAGGTGTCCTCCGGACGGGGCGGGCGCCGGCGTGCTCCGGAGGACGCTTCCTAGCGGGGCGTCGGCGGAGTCGTGTTCCTAGCGGGGCGTCAGCGGGGTCGTGCCGTCGACGCACCAGTCCAGGACCGCCGGCCAGGAGCCGTACCCGGCGTCCAGGTCGAGGTGGGCGGCGCCGGGCAGGATGTCGGCGGGGATGCCGAGCGGCTCGGCGAAGAGCGGGCCCGCGCCCTCCGGGCAGTACGGGTCGTCGTCGCCCGCGACCAGCCGGGCCGGCCCGGGCAGGGTGAAGTCGAGCGCGGGCGGGGCGAAGGCGGCCACCTCCGAGTAGCGGGTGAGGACGGAACCGGAGGGCGGGGCGACGAGCAGCACCCGGTCCGCGTACCCCAGCTGCTTCATGCCCCGGGCGGCGGCGTGCAGCCACAGCACGCAGGACAGGCTGTGCGCCACCACGACCCGTTCGCCCGACGCGTCCGACTCCTCCAGGTGGCGGGCGAGTTCGGTGAGCCAGACGTCCAGGTCGGGGTCGTCGGCGTCGGGCAGCTGCGGGTAGGCGACCCGGTGCCCGGCGGCGGCGAGCCGGTCGGCGAGCCAGTGCTGCCAGTGCGGCTCGGGACGGTGGTTCTGCCAGCCGTGCAGGAGGAGGTACGAGCGTGGGGTCATGCCGGTGATCCTCTCCCGCCGGTCCCCGCGGGTCCAGGGCCGGCGGCTGCCCCGATACGGGCGGTACGGGGCCGGACGCGCCCCGGGAATGCGCGGCGGGCGGCCCCTTCGTGGTTACTGTGCATTCCCTTGACGGAAAGAAACTTCCCGGATATTGGTGACTCCTCGGAAGTTTCCTTCAGCGGTTCTCCTCTGGAAGGAGCGCACGTGCACGACACCAGCACGGGAAACACCGCACGGCCGTCCAGACGCGCCGTCCTCACCGCCACCGCGGGCCTCACGGCCGCGCTGACCGTACCTGCGACCGCCCACGCCGCCACCCCGGGCGACCGCCGGCTGCGCGCCCTGATCTCCCGCATGACCCTGGAGGAGAAGGTCGGCCAGCTCTTCGTGATGCGGGTCTACGGCCATTCCGCCACCGACCCCGACCAGGCCGACATCGACGCCAACCTCAAGGAGATCGGCGTCCGCACCGCCGCCGAGCTGGTCGCGAAGTACCGCGTCGGCGGCATCATCTACTTCACCTGGGCGCACAACACCCGCGACCCGCACCAGATCGCCGCCCTGTCCGACGGCATCCAGCGGGCCTCGCTGGACCAGCCGCGCGGTCTGCCCGTGCTCATCGCCACCGACCAGGAGCACGGGGCGGTCTGCCGGATCGGCAGGCCCGCCACCCTCTTCCCCGGAGCCATGGCGATCGGCGCGGGCGGCTCCCGCTCCGACGCGCGCGCCCTGGGCCGGATCTCGGGCGCCGAGCTGCGCGCGATGGGCATCAACCAGGACTACTCCCCCGACGCCGACGTGAACGTCAACCCGGCCAACCCGGTCATCGGCGTCCGCTCCTTCGGCGCCGACCCGGAGGCGGTCGCCGAGCTGGTCGCCGCCGAGGTGAGGGGCTACCAGGCGGCCCGGGTCGCGGCTACCGCCAAGCACTTCCCGGGTCACGGGGACACCACCGTCGACAGCCACTACGGCTTCCCGGTCATCACGCACAGCAGGGAGCTGTGGGAGGAGCTGGACGCGGTGCCGTTCCGGGCCGCGATCCGGGCGGGCATCGATTCGGTCATGACCGCGCACATCCAGTTCCCGGCCCTGGACGGCTCCGGCGACCCGGCGACCCTGTCGCGGCCGATCGTCACCGGCATCCTGCGCGGGGAACTCGGCTACGACGGGGTCGTGATCACCGACTCCCTCGGCATGCAGGGCGTGCGCACCAAGTACGGCGACGACCGGGTGCCGGTGCTCGCCCTGCAGGCCGGCGTGGACCAGCTGCTCAACCCGCCGTCGCTGGACGTGGCCTGGAACGCGGTGCTGGCGGCCGTGCGCGGGGGCGAGCTGACCGAGGCCCGGCTGGACGAATCGATCCTGCGCATCCTGCGGCTGAAGGCCCGGCGGGGGCTCTTCGACGACCCCTGGGCCGACCCGGCGGGCGTCGACGGCACGGTGGGCACCCCGGCCCACCTGGCCAGGGCCGGGCGCATCGCCGAACGCACCACCACCCTGCTGGTCAACGAGGACGGCACGCTGCCCCTCGACCGCCGCCGGCAGCACCGGCTCCTGGTCGTCGGCGCCGACCCCGCCTCGCCGTCCGGCACCACCGGCCCGCCCACCGGCGTCCTGGCCGCCGCCCTCACCGAGCTGGGCTTCACCGCCACGGCCCTGTCCACCGGCACCGCCCCCTCGGCGGCGACCGTCGACAAGGCGGTCGCCGCCGCCCAGGACGCGGACGCCGTGGTGGTGGCCACCTACAACGTGACCGCGTCCAGCACCCAGCGCACCCTGGTGGAGCGCCTGCTGGGCACCGGCCGGCCGGTGGTCGCGGTGGCCGTCCGCAACCCGTACGACGTCGCGCAGCTGCCTGCCGTCCCGGCCTGCCTGGCCACGTACTGCTGGACGGACGTCGAACTGCGCGCCGCCGCACGGGTGCTCGCGGGCCGGGTGCGGCCCCGCGGGAGGCTGCCGGTGCCGGTGCAGCGGGCGGACGACCCGGCCCGGGTGCTGTACCCGATCGGGTACGGACTGACGTACTGACCCGCCGGCCGGCGCTCAGGGGCGCAGCGTCGGCTCCCGCTCCGCGTCCCGTACGTCGAGCTTCGCGTCGTACGGGGCCAGCGGCTTCGCCCGGGACACGGTGGACGGGGAGAGACCCGCCCAGTCCAGGACGCGGGCCGTGGCGAGGGCCTTCTGGTCCGGGGTCAGGCCCGCCACGTTCGCTCCGTGGTTCATGCCGGGTGCCGTGAAGACATAGGAGTCGCGGGCGCCCGCGCCGAGACGGAAGCGTTCCGAGCCCCAGGGGTCGTTCTGGCCGTAGACGAAGAGCATGTGGTCGGCGTGGTGGCGGACCCAGGTGTCCACGTCCCGCATGGCGTGCGGCTGGAAGCGCATCGGGATGGAGCGGGGGACGAAGTTGCGCGGGGGCTGGTAGCCGTAGCGGATCAGCTTCCGCTCGATGTGGGGGAAGTGGATCGTCGGGGCGCCCAGCTGCGTGCCCGCCTGGTAGTAGTACGGGGTGTACGTCTCCAGGCCCTGGTCGGTGTAGGCGGAGAAGCCGGAGATCGTGTCGACGGAGGCCCAGATCTCGTCGTCCGTGGCGGTCGTGGCGTCCGCCGGGACGGTGTCGCAGTCCTTCAGCAGGCTGTACTGCCAGAAGCCCCACACGTAGTCGAGGACGACCGCCTCGTAGGCCTTGTCGAGGCCGCCGATGGTGCCGAAGGTGTAGCCCTTCTCGGCGGCGTAGGCCGCGTACTTCTTCTCCAGCCGGGCGCGGCGCACCAGTGCCTCCCGCTGGACGGCGTTCAGCCGGTCCCGGCACTCCTGGGTGCCGACCCGCTCGAAGAAGCGGTCGTACGCCGAGTCCTCTTTGTTCACCACGTCGTTCGGGGCGACGTAGGCCACCACGCCGTCCATGTCGCGGGGGTAGAAGCGCTCGTAGTAGGTGGCCGTCATGCCGCCCTTGGAGCCGCCGGTGGCCAGCCAGTTGGCGGAGTAGACCGGCTTCAGGGCCTCGTACACGCGGTGCTGGTCGCTCGCCGCCTGCCAGATGTCCAGCTTGGACCAGTCGGCCGGGGCGGGCCGGGACGGGGTGAAGAAGCGGTACTCCAGGGAGACCTGGTTGCCGTCCACGATCTGGGTGGGCTCGCGCCGCGACGGGGTGGTGGAGACGTTGTAGCCGCTGGTGTAGAAGACCGTCGGGCGGGTCACGTCCTTGTGCAGCACGGTGATGCGCTGCTGGAAGGTGCCCCGGTCCGGATGGCGGTGGTCGACCGGCTGGGTGTAGTTCAGGACGAAGTAGCGGTAGCCGGGGTACGGCTTCTCCTGGACCAGGCTCATGCCGGGTATCGACAGCAGCCGGTCCTTGATGTCGGTGGGCTCGGGCTCCGCGGCGGTGGCCGCGCCGGCCGCCGTGCTCAGCGTGCCTATGAGGACCGTGAGCGCCAGCAGCCATCTGAGCGCCTTGCGCATGCGCACTCTCCCCTGTGAGACAGATGTCCGCCGGAAGTTATCCCAGCAACTTGTCTCGCACCAGGGGTGATTGAGTGCTCCTCAGCACAGGATCCAGCCCGAGCTGGTCGCGTACCGGCCCACCGCGCCCTTGATCCAGACGCAGCGGTGGCCGGCGTGCACGGTCACCGGGCCGGCGTGGTACCGGTAGCGGCCCTTGTCGACGACCGGGCGGTTGCCGCGGGCCTGGACGCTGACCGACATGGTCCGGGCGGCGCCGGGGTTCCGCGGCACGGTCACGGCACAGACGTAGGCGTTGCTCTGGTAGACGTGGGTGACGCCCGTCTTGAACGGCAGGGTCCTCACCTCCCGTCCGGCGCAGCCGCCGGCCGCTCCCGCCGCCTGCGCGGCCCCCGTCGCCGTGAACGTGAACGCCCCGGACACGGCCAGCACGGCCGCGCCGAGCGCCAGTCGCCTGCGCAGTCGCCGGCCCCTCGCACCACTGTCCACTGTCGTCCTCCCCGTCATCGAACACGATCCCCTGTGCCCGTACTGATGTACGGACGCACGAGTGTGTCGGATGGTTGCACGACCGTCAGCGATGCATACCGGCCGGGGGTCCTCAGCGGGACGCGCCGACCGGCTCCTCCGGCTCGGACCGGCCGACGAAGGTCCGCCACAGCTCGGCGTACCGGCCGCCGCGGGCGAGCAGCTCCTCGTGGGTGCCGTCCTCCGCGACCCGGCCGCGGTCCATCACCACCACCCGGTCCGCACGGGCCGCGGTGGTGAGGCGGTGCGCGACGACCAGCGTGGTGCGGCGGCCCGCCAGCCGGTCGGTGGCCTGGTTGACCTGGGCCTCGGTGGCCAGGTCCAGGGCGGCCGTGGCCTCGTCCAGCAGCAGGATGTCGGGGTCGACCAGTTCGGCGCGGGCCAGGGCGATCAGCTGGCGCTGGCCGGCCGAGAGGTTGCGGCCGCGCTCGGCGACCTCGTGCAGGTAGCCGCCCTCCAGGGTGGCGATCATCTCGTGCGCGCCGACCGCGCGGGCCGCCGCCTCCACCTGGGCGTCGGTGGCGTCGGGGCGGCCGTAGGCGATGGCGTCGCGGACGGTGCCCGGGAAGAGGTACGCCTCCTGCGGCACGACCCCGAGCCGGTGCCGGTACGCGGTGAGGTCCAGGGCGCGCAGGTCAGTGCCGTCGGCCGTGACCCGCCCGGTGGTCGGGTCGTAGAACCGCGCGACCAGTTTGACCAGGGTCGACTTGCCGGCGCCCGTCTCACCGACGAACGCCACCGTCTGCCCGGCCGGGATCGTCAGGTCGACGCCGGACAGTGCCTCCTCCTCGTCGCCGTAGGCGAAGTGCACGCCCTCGAAGGCGATGTCGCCGCGCAGGGACAGCACGTCGAGGGGCTCGGCGGCGGACCGCGTGGACGTCGGCTCGCGCAGCAGCTCCTGGATGCGGCCCAGCGAGACCGTGGCCTGCTGGTAGCCGTCGAAGACCTGGGACAGCTGCTGGACCGGCGCGAAGAACAGGTCGATGTACAGCAGGTACGCCACCAGGGCGCCCGTGGTCAGCGTGGCCGCCTGCACCCGGCCCGCGCCCGCGACCAGCACGGCCGCCGCGGCGACGGAGGACAGCAGCTGCACGAACGGGAAGTAGACCGATATCAGCCACTGGCCGCGGATACGGGCGCTCCGGTAGCCGTCGCTGCGCTCGGCGAACCGGCGTCCGCCGTCCCGCTCCCGCCGGAAGGCCTGCACGATCCGCAGCCCGGCCACGGTCTCCTGGAGGTCGGCGTTCACCGCGGAGACCCGCTCGCGGGCGAGTTCGTACGCCTTCACGCTCGCCCGGCGGAAGAAGAAGGTGGCCAGGAACAGCGGGGGCAGGGTCGCGAAGACGACCAGCGCGAGCTGGAGGTCCAGGACCAGCAGGGCGGCCATGATCCCGAAGAAGGTGACGACCGACACGAACGCGGTGACCAGACCGGTCTGCAGGAAGGTGGACAGCGCGTCGACGTCGGTCGTCATCCGGGTCATGATCCGGCCGGTCAGCTCGCGCTCGTAGTAGTCCAGGCCGAGCCGCTGGAGCTGCGCGAAGATCTTCAGCCGCAGCGTGTACAGCACGCGTTCGCCGGTACGGCCGGTCATCCGGGTCTCGCCGATCTGCGCGGCCCACTGCACCAGCACGGTCAGCAGGGCGAGCAGCGAGGCCGACCACACCGCGCCGATCGCCGCCTTGGTCACGCCCGAGTCGATGCCGTGCCGGATCAGCACCGGCAGCAGCAGGCCCGCGCCCGCGTCCACGGCCACCAGCAGCAGGCTGACCAGCAGGGGCGCACCGAAGCCGCGCAGCAGACGGCGCAGACCGTAGGAGTCCTCGGGCAGGACCGCGCGGCCCTCGTCGATGTCGGGCGTTTCGGTGGCCGGGGGCAGCGCCTCCACCTGGGCGAGCAGCTCCGGGGTCGCCGGGGTGCCGGACAGCGCGGTGTCCTTGGGCGCGCGGTCGCCGGTCCACAGCCGCGGGGTCACCCCGCGCTCGGCGTCGAACTCTGCGTCCAGCTCGTCCCGGACGGAGGTGTCCTCCCGCGGCTCGGCCGGGCGGGCGTGGCCCGGGGAGACCGCGCCCAGCTCGTCGGGGTCGGTGAGCAGCCGGCGGTACAGGGCTGAACGTTCCTGCAGCTCCTCGTGGGTACCGAGGTCGGCGAGCCTGCCGCCGTCGAGGACGGCGATGCGGTCGGCGAGGTTCAGGGTGGAGCGGCGGTGGGCGATGAGCAGGGTCGTACGGCCGCGCATCACGTCCGCCAGCGCCTCGTGGATCTCGTGCTCGACCCGGGCGTCCACGGCCGAGGTGGCGTCGTCCAGGACCAGCAGGCGCGGGTCGGTGAGCAGGGCGCGGGCGAGTGCGACGCGCTGGCGCTGGCCGCCGGAAAGGGTCAGGCCCTGCTCGCCGACCTTGGTGTCGTAGCCGTCGGGCAGCTCCCTGATGAAACGGTCCGCCTGGGCGGCGCGGGCGGCGGCCTCGATCTCCTCCTGGGTGGCGTCCGGGCGGCCGTAGGCGATGTTGCTGCGGACGGTGTCGGAGAAGAGGAACGAATCCTCCGGGACCAGGCCGATCGCGGCCCGTAGCGAGTCCAGGGTCAGCTCGCGCACGTCGTGGCCGCCGATCAGGACGGCGCCGTGCGTGACGTCGTAGAAACGCGGCAGGAGCAGGGAGAGGGTGGACTTGCCGGAACCGGAGGAGCCGACGACGGCGAGGGTCTCCCCGGGCCGGATCTCGAAGCTGAGCCCGTCCAGCACGGGACGCTCGTGGTCGTAGCCGAAGGACACGTCGTCGAACTCGACGGTCGCGGGCGCGTCGGCCGGCAGCTCCTTCGTGCCGTCCGCCAGGGTGGGCTCGGTGTCGATCAGCTCCAGGACGCGTTCGGTGCCAGCCCGGGCCTGCTGGCCGACCGTGAGGACCATCGCGAGCATCCGGACCGGGCCGACCAGCTGGGCCAGGTAGGTGGAGAAGGCGACGAAGGTGCCGAGCGTGATGTGACCGCGTACGGCGAGCCAGCCGCCCAGCGCCAGCATGGCGACCTGGCCGAGCGCCGGGACGGCCTGGAGGGCGGGGGTGTACCTGCTGTTCAGCCGGATCGTGCGCAGGCGGCCCGCGAACAGGCGGCGGCCGACCTCGCGCAGCTTGTTCGTCTCCTGGTCCTCCTGCCCGAAGCCCTTCACCACGCGCACGCCGCTCACCGCGCCGTCGACCACGCCGGCCACGGCCGCCGCCTGCGCCTGGGCGTACCAGGTGGCGGGGTGCAGCCTGCTCCGGCTGCGCCGGGCGATCCAGCCGAGGGCGGGCGCGACGGCCAGGGCGACCAGGGTCAGCGGCAGCGACAGCCACGCCATGATCACCAGGGAGATCAGGAAGAGCAGGACGTTCCCGAGGGTCATCGGGAGCATGAAGAGCAGGCCCTGGATCAGCTGCAGATCGCTCGTGGCGCGGCCGACGACCTGCCCGGTGGACAGCTCGTCCTGGCGGCGGCCGTCCAGCCGGGTGATCGTGCCGTACATCTCGGTGCGCAGGTCGTGCTGGACGTCCAGGGCGAGCCGGCCGCCGTAGTAGCGGCGGACGTAGGTGAGGCCGTAGACGAGCAGGGCCGCGCCGACCAGGGCGCCGGCCCAGGGGGCCATGGCGCGCGTGCGGGCGTCGATCACGTCGTCGATGATCACCTTGGTGATCAGCGGGACGACGGCCAGGACGGCCATGCCGGCGAGCGACGAGCCGAGGGCCAGGACGACGTCCTTCGGATACCGCCAGGCGTACCCCGCCAGGCGTCGTGCCCATCCCCGTTGCGCTGCCACGCCGGTGCCTTCCGTTCGACCTGCTCTACCGGAACACTCCAACGCCGAAGGAAGCGGATTTCATCCCTCCGCAACAAAACGCTCCGCCGGGGTGGGGTGCGGGGTGCGGGCCGGGGCACCCAGGCCTGGACCCGGGCACGGGCACGGACCCGAGCCTGGACCCGAGCCCGGGCACGGACCCGGGCTCGGGTGGTGTCAGGTTCGGGGCGGTACGGCGACGAACGCCTCGCGGGGCGAGTCGGTCGGCCGGTAGCGGCTGACGCCCGGCGTGGACGGCACCAGGTCCTTATGGATCACCTGCGCCACGTTCTGGATCGTGGTGACGCCGTAGTCCATGGTGCTGTTGTCCTGCGTCAGTACGCTGATCATGTAGTCGTGGCCGGCGCCGTCGAACGTGCCCAGGCTGTGCACCCGCCAGCCGTGCGTGGC
>NZ_BNBF01000010.1:257551-259147 GCF_014654935.1 Streptomyces capoamus | reverse complement strand
GCCGTTCTTCACGTGCACGGCGACGGACGACGGCGCCCCCGCCGGAGTGCCCCAGCGCTGGTCCGCGATGACCTGGCCCATCAGCTTCAGCATGTAGGCACGGGAGTTGTCGCTCAGCACGCTGTTCTTGGCGGTGATCAGCTTGAGCAGCTTCTGCTCGTCCTCGACGTTCTCCTGGGTCAGGCCCCAGTAGCCGTCCGCGCCCGGCACGGTCCTGGTCATCCCGGCCGCCGTCAGGAAGCCCTGGATCTTCTCCACGCCGAGCTGCTTCCACAGCTTGCTGGTCGCGTCGTTGTCCGACTCGGTGATCATGGCCTTGGCGAGGTCGGCCTCGGTGTCGGTCAGGTACCGGTTGGTCTTCTTCGCGTCCCACAGCAGCGTGGCGAGCACGGTGACCTTCACGGTGCTGGCCGAGTCGAAGGACAGGGTGGGGTTCAGCGTGCAGGTGGTGCCGGTGGAGCGGTCGTACACGCCGAGGGCGACGGTGCCTTCGCGGTTCGCGAGGGCCGCCGTGATGTCCTTCGTCAGCTTCTCGGCGAGGCCGGCGGTGGCGGACGTGCACGCGACGGCGGCCGTCGGCGCCGCCGTGGCCGGGAGGGCGGTGGCGCCGACGAGCAGCGCGGCACCGAGGGCGGTCGTGATGCCTCCGGCTCCGCGGGATATCCGGTGGGCCATGAAAGGTTCCCCCTTTTGACGTTGGACGGGCGTCCTGTGCGTACGCATGTTCGCAGTACGGGAGTTGACACCCTCAGGAGGGGTCGGTCACCGGCCGCCGAGGACCGGACCGAGCCAATCCGCATACTGCGCAGGCCCATTGATGCGGCTCGCGCCGCCTGCGTGCCCGCGCACGCCCCGCTTGCGCCCCTTCCGCGGACCGTCATCGGCACGCGAGGCTCGGCGCCACGGCCGGCGCCCCGCACCGGGGTCCGGTACGACCAGGGAGGGAAGAGGCATGGGGATGACAACCGGCAGACGCCGCGCCGCGATCGGCGCCGTCCTCGCACTGCTGGCGGGGGCCGGCGCCGTCGCGGCCTCGGCGTCCCCGGCGGCGGCGGCCACCGGGGACGTGCTGATCGTGCAGAAGGGCGGCACGGGCAACCTGGTGAGCGTGCAGACCTTCGCGTTCCTGCCGGGCATCACCGAGCAGGGCGACGGCGTCCAGGCCGGAGCCACTCAGTTCGCGGTCACCAATCTCACGAACCGGACCCTCACCCTGACGGAGAGGACCGCGTCGGGCACGGTCGTGCACAGCGACACGGTCGCCGCCGGCAAGAACGGCACCTTCGCCGTGACGGGCGGCGACACCGTGGCGCTCACCGTGCCGGCCGACTAGGACCGTGGGAAAGGGCCGTGGGCCCCGGCTCAGCCCTGCGGCGGTACGGCGACGAACGCCTCGTGCGGCGAGTCGGTCGGGGTGTAGCGGGTGACACCGGACGTCGTCGGCACCAGGTCCTTGTGGATCGCCTTGGCCACGTTCTGGATCGTGGTGACCCCGTAGCCCATGGTGCTGTTGTCCTGCGTCAGCACGGTGATCGTGTAGTCGTGGCCGGCGCCGTCGAACGTGCCCAGGCTGTGCACCCGCCAGCCGTGCGTGGA
>NZ_BNBF01000010.1:241000-257512 GCF_014654935.1 Streptomyces capoamus | reverse complement strand
CTGCAGCCAGCCGTTCTTCACGTGCACGGCGACGGACGACGGCGCCCCCGCCGGAGTGCCCCAGCGCTGGTCCGCGACGACCTGGCCCATCAGCTTGCGGATGTAGGTACGGGAGTTGTCGCTCAGCACGCTGTTCTTGGCGGTGACCAGCTTGAGCAGCTTCTGCTCGTCGTTGACGTTCTCCTGGGTCAGGCCCCAGTAACCGTCCGTCCCCGGCACGGTCTTGGTCATCCCGGCGGCCGACAGGAAGCCCTTGATCTTCGTCATGCCCAGCTGCTTCCAGAGCTTGCTGGTCGCGGTGTTGTCGGACTGGGTGATCATGGCCTTGGCGAGCGACTGCTCGGTGCTCGTCAGGTACCGGTTGTGCTTCTTCGCGTCCCACAGCAGCGTGGCGAGCACGGTGACCTTCACGGTGCTGGCCGAGTCGTAGGCGCTGGTGGCCCGGAGGGTGCAGGTGGTCTTGGTGCCGCGGTCGTACAGGCCGACGGCGACGGTGCCCTTGCGGTTCGCGAGGGCGGCCGTGATGTCCTTCTTCAGCTTGTCGGCCAGGCCCGCCTTGGCGGACGTGCAGGTCACGGCGGGCGTGACCGCGGCGGCCGGGCTGGCGGCGGTCACGGCCGGTATGAGCAGCGCGGCACTGACACCGGCCGCGAGCACACCGGCCCGGCCGGAGGTCCGGTAAGTCATGGAAAGTCCCCTTGGGAGTCGTACGGGCGTCCCCCTGAACGCCGTTGAGCGCACCCGTGCGCTGCATGTGTGACTCGCCATGAGGGGCGATAGTTGTACACCCGTTCGGGGAACGGGAGTTCCTTACCCGGCTCTCACCGAGCAGCCCGCCGCCGGCCCCGGGCCGGCAGCCCCGATTACGTCACTCGGACCGGTGTGTCGGCGCGAACATCCGCAGTACCGCCGGCAGGAGCACCACCGACGGGCCCGGGGTCGCCAGGGCCTTCGCCAGGTCCTGCTCCAGGGTTTCCGGGGTCGTGCGGACGCCCGGGACGCCGAAGGACTCCGCGAGGGCCACGAAGTCCGGGCGGTGGAGTTCCGTTGCCGTCGGCCGGCCGAAGGCGTCCGTCATGTACTCGCGCAGGATGCCGTAGCCGCCGTCGTCGACGATCAGCCAGGTGACGTTCAGGTCGTACTGCTTCGCCGTCGCCAGCTCGGCGATCGAGTACAGCGCGCCGCCGTCGCCGGACACCGCCAGCACCGGACGGGTCGGGTCCGCCGCCGCCGCTCCCAGGGCGGCCGGGAAGCCGTAGCCGAGGCCGCCCGCGCCCTGGGCCGAGTGCATGGTGTTGGGGCCCTGCGCGTCGAAGGCCGACCAGGCCCAGTAGGCGAGGATCGTCATGTCCCAGAAGGACGGGGAGTCGGCGGGCAGGGCGCGGCGCACCGAAGCCAGCACGTCCTGCTCCAGGGCCAGTTCCTGGGCGGCGATGCGCTCGGACACGCGGGCCAGGAGCTCGCGCACCCGCTCGGGCGCGGAGTCGTCCGTGCGCGGTGACACCGTCTCCAGCAGCGCCTGGAGGGCCAGGCGGGCGTCCGCGTGGATGCCGAGGGCCGGGTGGTTGGACTCCAGTTTGCCGAGGTCCGCCTCGATCTGGATGACGCGGCCCCGGGGCCGGAACGTGTGGTAGTTGGAGGAGAGTTCGCCGAGGCCCGAGCCGACCACCAGCAGGACGTCCGCGTCCTCCAGGAAGTCCGTCGTGTGCCGGTCCTCCAGCCAGGACTGCAGGGACAGCGGATGGTTCCAGGGGAACGCGCCCTTGCCGCCGAAGGTCGTCACGACCGGCGCCCGGAGCGTCTCGGCCAGCTGCAGCAGCTTGCCGGAGGCGTCGGCGCGGACCACCCCGCCGCCGGCGACGATCGCCGGGCGGGCGGCGCGGGACAGCAGGTCGGCCGCCACCGCCGTCAGTTCCGGGCGCGGGGCCAGGTCGTCGGGGGTCGCGTCCATCGCCGTCACCACGGGCAGCGAGGTCTCGGCCAGCAGGACGTCCTGCGGGATCTCCACCCACACCGGGCCGTGCGGGGCCGTCAGGGCCGACTTCCAGGCCGCCGCGATCGCGGAGGGGATCTGGGAGGGGGTGCGGACCGTGTGGACCGACTTCACCACGCCCCGGAACGAGGCCGCCTGGTCCGGGAGTTCGTGGAGGTAGCCGTGCCGGCCGCCGCCCAGGCCGGCCGTCGGGACCTGGCTGCTGATCGCCAGGACGGGGGCGGAGGCGGCCGCCGCCTCCTGGAGCGCGGCCAGGGACGTGAGCGCGCCGGGGCCCGTGGAGAGCAGCAGCGGGGCCGCCTCGCCGGTGATCCTGCCGTAGGCGTCGGCCGCGAAGCCCGCGTTGTTCTCCACGCGCAGGCCCACGTAGCGCAGCGTCGAGCGGCGCAGGGCGTCGAACATGCCGAGGGCGTGCTGGCCGGGCAGACCGAACACCGTGGTCGCGCCCAGCCCGGCCAGCGTCTCCACGACCAGGTCTCCGCCGTTGCGCCCCGGGGGAGGGTTCAGGGCGGCGGTGATCTGCGCCGTCGTCGGGCGGAGTACCAGGTCGTGGTCGTGGGTCACTTCGCTTCCGCGTCCTTCCGGGCGGCCGCGATCTGGCGGCTCATGATGGTGGTCAGTTCGTACGCCGTGTGGGAGGCCGCGACCGAGGTGATCTCCGCGTGGTCGTAGGCCGGGGCGACCTCGACGACGTCCGCCGAGACCAGGTTGCAGCCGGCCAGCCCGCGCAGGATCTCCAGCAGCTCGCGGGAGGTCATGCCGCCCGCCTCGGGGGTGCCGGTGCCGGGCGCGTGGGCCGGGTCGAGGCAGTCGATGTCGATGGAGATGTACAGCGGGCGGTCCCCGATGCGCTGGCGGAGCTGGTCGGCGACCTCGTCGGCGCCCCGGCGGTAGATGTCCGCCGAGGTGACGATGCCGAAGCCCATCTTCTCGTCGTCGGTGAGGTCCTGCTTGCCGTAGAGCGGGCCGCGGGTGCCCACGTGGGAGAGCGCCTCGGTGTCGAGGATGCCCTCCTCCACCGCGCGGCGGAACGGGGTGCCGTGGGTGTACTCGGCGCCGAAGTAGGTGTCCCAGGTGTCCAGGTGGGCGTCGAAGTGGAGCAGGGCGACCGGGCCGTGCTTCTTCGCCACCGAGCGCAGCAGCGGCAGGGCGATGGTGTGGTCGCCGCCCAGGGTCATCAGGCGGGCGCCGGTGCCGAGCAGCTCGTCGGCCGCGGCCTCGACGGTCTCGACGGCCTCGTTGATGTTGAACGGGTTCACGGCGATGTCGCCGCCGTCCGCGACCTGCGCGAGGGCGAACGGGGAGGCGTCCTGCGCCGGGTTGTACGGGCGCAGCAGCCGGGACGCCTCGCGGATGGCGTTGCCGCCGAAGCGGGCGCCCGGCCGGTACGAGACACCGGAGTCGAACGGCACGCCCACCACGGCGACGTCGGCGGTGCCGACCTCGTCCAGGCGGGGCAGCCGGGCGAAGGTCGCCGGTCCGGCGTACCGCGGGATGCGGGAGGAGTCGACGGGGCCGCGGGGTGTCTCGTTGCTGCTCATGGTGAAATGCCTTCTTTCCAGCGCTTCATCGCGCTTGTACTGCTTTCCCTATGACTCTACTGGGGAGCCGGGACCGGTTCGGACACGAGTTCGGGGGTTCGGCCGGCGAGACGCCCCTGCCAGGTGGCGAGAATCGCCTCGTCGGTGGGCCTGGTCACCAGGGAGACGGCGACGTAGGCCACGAGGGAGGCCGCCAGGCCGTAGTAGACGGGTTCGTTGGCGAGGATGCCGTAGCCGGCCATCAGGCCGATGACGGCGAGGCCGCCGACGGCGACGGCGGCCAGAGCGCCGTGGACCGTGCCGCGCTTCCACAGCAGGCCGCCGAGGATGGGCACGAGCAGGCCGCCGACCAAGAGGTTGTAGGCGACGGTGAGCGCCTCGACGACGTTGTTCAGCGCGATCGCGGTGCCGATCACGGCGAGGCCCATCAGCAGGATGAAGACGCGGTTGCCCTTGACCTCGTCGTGCTCCTCGCCGCCGCGGCGGGCCGCGCCGCGCAGGCGGGACCAGATGTCGTTGTTAGCGACGGTGGCGCAGGCGATCAGGGCGCCGGAGGAGGTCGACATCACGGCGGCGAGGGCGGCGGCCAGGACCAGGCCGCGCACGCCGACGGGCAGTTCGTCCTTGACGATGGTGGCGAAGGCGTCGTCGGGGCTGCCCAGCTTCGGGTAGAGCACCTTGGCGGCGGTGCCGATCACCGCGCCGGCCAGGGCGTAGGCCAGGCAGTAGGTTCCGGCCACCGTGCCGCCCCACCTGGCGGTGGTGTCGTCGCGGGCGGTGAACACGCGCTGCCAGATGTCCTGGCCGATCAGCATGCCGAACGTGTAGATCAGGACGTAGGTGAAGATCGTCTCGCCGCCGATGCCCAGCGGGTCGAAGTACGAGGTCGGCAGCTCGGCCTTCATCGCACCGAAGCCGCCCGCCTTGACGACCGCGATCGGCAGCAGGAGCAGGAGCACGCCGATCGTCTTGACCACGAACTGGACCATGTCGGTCAGCGTGATGGACCACATGCCGCCGAGGGTGGAGTACGCGACGACGATCGAACCGCCGAGAATGATCGCGACCGTGCGGTTCAGGTCGAACAGGACGTCGAAGATGGTGGCGTAGGCGATGGTCGAGGTGACGGCCAGCATCAGGGTGTACGCCCACATGACCACGCCGGAGATCACGCCGGCCCGTCCGCCGTAGCGCAGGTCGAGCATCTCGGAGACCGTGTAGACCTTCAGGCGGGCGATGCGCGCGGAGAAGAAGACCGACAGGGCGAGCAGGCCGAGGCCGATGGTGAAGACCATCCAGGCGCCGGAGAGGCCGTACTGGTAGCCGAGGCCCACCCCGCCGATGGTGGAGGCGCCGCCGAGGACGATCGCCGCCATGGTGCCGGAGTACATGACGGGCCCGAGGCGCCGGCCGGCCACCAGGAACTCGCTCTTGGACCTGGCGCGGCGCATGCCCCACCAGCCCATGGCCAGCATGCCGGCGAGATAGACGACGATCACTGTGTAGTCGACGGCCATGGGGCGGCCCTCCTTAATGCTGTCCGGTGGCGTGTCGTGCAGATGCTTCGGGGTGTGCCGGCAGCGGTTCGCGGGGACATCCGCCCGTACCCGCGGCTGCCGTGCCCCCCTGACATTAGGTGGCCGGAAAGCGACTGCGAAGTGTACGTTTCATCCATCCGAACGGGACGGGATGGAGGGAACGCACACCATGCCGGAACCGGTCGCCCCAGCGGTCCCACCGACCCCACCCGTACCGCTCCAGGCGCTGCTGGCCCGGGAGGACCTCGGGCTGCGGCAGATCGCCGGGCCGGCGGATCCGGGGATCGTGATCCACTGGGCGCACACCTCGGAGATGGCCGACCCGTACCCGTACCTGCTCGGCGGTGAGCTGCTGCTGACCGCCGGCGTGCACGTCCCGGAGGGGGCCGGCTCGGGCGGGTACTTCGACGACTACGTCTCCCGGATCGTGGCGGCGGGCGGGGCGGCCCTCGGGTTCGGACTGGCCCCGGTGCACGACACGGTCCCGCCCGCCCTGGCCGCCGCGTGCGAGCGGCACGGTCTGCCGCTGCTGGAGGTCCCGCCGCAGACCACGTTCTCCGGTGTGGCCCGCGCGGTGTGGCAGCTGATGGCGCAGGCCCGGCTGGCGGAGCTGCGCCGGGTCACCGAGGCCCAGCAGAGCCTCGCGGCGGCTGCGTCGCGGCCGGATCCGGTGCCCTCGGTACTGCGCCGGCTGGCCCGGCACCTGGGCGGCACCGCGGTGCTGTACGGGCCCGACGGCACGGAGGTCGCGGGGGCGGGCCGGGAGGTCCCGGACGGTGTACCGGCGGCGCTGGCGGAACTGGCCGGGGTGGTCCGCCCGGCGACGGACCCCGACCGCCCGCCCCCGGCCTCCGCCGGAACCGGCTCCCGCCCGCACCCCGATCCGGCCCCCGGCCCGACGCCCCCGCCGGCGGGCTCCCCGCCCCGCCCGCACCCCGCCGCGGACCCGGCCGGCGCGTCACCCCGGTCCGGCCGAGCACCGGCCCCGCACCCCACCGCGGGCCCGGCCGGCGCGTCCCTCCCGCACGGATCCGGGCCGGGCCCCCGCCCGGACGCCGTCCCGCCGTCCGGACCGACGCCCTCCCCCGCGGGCCCCCGAACCCGCCCGCACCCCGGTTCCACCGTGCCGGCCGCTCCCGCGCCGCCGGCCGCCGGGGCCGCCGCCCGCCCGCACCCCGCGTCCGCCACCGACACCTGCGGTGCGACCCATCTCGCCGTCTATGCGCTCGGGGCCGGTGCCGGGTTCGTGCTGGGGGTGGCCGCCCCGCGGCGCGACCCGGGGGACCACACCATCGCCTCCGTCGCCGCCGTACTGCTGTCGCTGCTGACCGGCGAGCACCGGAGCGGGGCGGGGGCGGCCCGGTCCTCCGCGCTGGTGCGGCTGCTGCTGGGCGCCCCGCCCGAGCAGGTGGCCCCGCTGCTCGGCACCGGGCGGTGGCTCGTCGTGCACGCCCGGCCCGAGGCACAGGCCCCGGACGCGGTCGCCGCCTCCGCGCTCGGCGCCGCCCTGGGCTCCCCGCTGGTCGACCTCGCCGGTGACGTCGTACGGGTGCTGGTGCCGGCGGACCGGGAACCGCCGCCGCAGTCCGGGTGGACGCTCGGGGTGAGCGCCCCGGCCGGGCCGCCGGAGTGGCCGGCCGCCGACACCCAGGCCGCCCGTGCCCTCGCCCGGGCCCGCGCGACCCGGTCCCCGCTGGCCCGGCACGCCGCCCGGCCGGCGCTGGAGGACCTGGTGCCGCGGACGGACGCCGACACGCACGCCCGTGCGCTGCTCGCCCCCCTGGCGGGGCAGGCCGCGCTCGCCGAGACCCTGCGCACCTGGCTCTCCCTGCACGGCAGTTGGGACCGTTCGGCGGTGGCGCTGGGCGTGCACCGCAACACCGTGCGGCAGCGGATCGCCCGCTGCGCCGCCCTGTTGGCCGTCGACCTGGACGACCCGGACGTCCGCATGGAGTTGTGGTTCGCGCTGCGGCGGACCTGAGGACGGGGTGCGGACCCGAGTGACCCCCGTCCCAGCGGGCGGTATGCCGAGGACGCGGGCCGCGGGCTGCCCCACAATGGAGGCATGCCGATACCCGGGACACCCAGCCGCGCCCAGCTCGTCGACCACCTGGTGCGCACCCGTATCGCGGGGGACGTCGCCACGCCCCGCGAGAACAACCTCTCCCACTACCGCCAGCTCGCCAACGGTGTCCGCGGCTACTGGTTCGGCCTGGAGCTGGGCGACCGCTGGACCGACGAGCAGGACGTCCTCGCGGTGATGGCCGAGCGGGTGGGTGTCAACGACGACCCCGAGTACCGGTACGGGCAGGACACCATCGACCCCGAGCTGACCGTGGACGCGCTGGACCGGCTGGCGGCGCGGCTGCGCAAGGCGGCCGCGGGACGGCAGCGGGTGCTGTTCGCGACCGGCCACCCGGGCGGCCTGCTGGACGTGCACCGGGCCACGGCGGCCGCGCTGCGCGCCGCCGGCTGCGAGATCGTGGTCATCCCGGACGGGCTGCAGACGGAGGAGGGGTACGTCATGCAGTTCGCGGACGTGGCCGTGCTGGAGCACGGGGCCTCGCTGTGGCACACCCACTCGGGCGAGCCGATGCGGGCCGTGCTGACGGGGCTCGAACGGGAGGGGCGGCCGCTGCCGGACCTGGTGGTCGCCGACCACGGCTGGGCCGGGTACGCCGGCCAGCACGGGGTCGACTCCGTCGGGTACGCCGACTGCAACGACCCGGCGCTGTTCCTCGCCGAGGCCGAGGGCACGGTCCAGGTCGTCGTGCCGCTGGACGACCATGTCGTCAGCCCGCGCCACTACGACCCCATGACGGCGTACCTGCTCGCGGAAGCGGGACTGGACTGACGGGCAGCCGGCCGGACGGGCAACCGGCCCGACCGGCCACCGATCTGACGGTGTGACAGGCGTGACGTGCGGTCCCGTCGCCGGGGCCGCACGCCGTGGTCAGTGCGTGGCAGGATCAGTGACCGCCGCCGCCGTGTCCACCTCCTCCGCCGCCGTGGTCGCCGCCACCGCCGCCGTGGTCTCCACCGCCGCCGTGGTCGCCGCCGTAGCCGCCGTAGTCGCCGCCGTGGTCGCCGTAGCCGTAGTCGTCGTCATCGTCGCCCCACGAACTGTGGTCGCCGTGACGTCCGTTGTCGTCGTCTCCCCAACTGCTGCTGTAGGAACCGTGGTCGCTGTGCTCCGAGGCAGAGGCGGCCCCGGCCGTGCCGATCGCGGCTCCGCCGGCCAGCAGAAGGCCGGAGGCTGACAACGCGACAAGGCGCCTCGTGCGCTGTGATCGCATGGGAATACCTTCCATCTCCATCGTCTCTCGCGGCTCCCTGCGGAAGGCGCGAGGTGGATGGCCACGCCGCTGCGAAATGCGAAGATGCGGCGCGGTCAGATGTCACCGCTGTGCAGAGATACGAAACGGCGTCGAGAACCCCCGTTGCCGGGCACACCGGCCACGCCGGGCAGGCCGTTCGTTGCGGCTTTCACTAAACGAGCCTACTGCCGCGCGGGCCCCACGTCATCCGGAAGCGGCACCACCCGGTCGTACCTTCCCGGGTGCGCGCCCGCCGTCCCTGCCGGAGAGTCGTGGCAGGTCCCCCGACGACAAGGAGACATCCCATGCTCAGGCGCATATCCCTCGTTCTCGCCGGTCTGCTCGCGGCCGGGTTCGCGGCCGCCGCTCCGGCCTCCGCCCACGCCGCCGGCCACGACGACGACGGCGGCGGCGTGTCCGTCTGCTGGCAGTCCGGCGGCGCCGCCTCGGCCGGTGACACACACGCCGTCTGGGGCGACGCGGGCTGCGCCCACGTCGGCTGATCCCCGCATGCCGAGAGGCGGGCGAGGCCCCCGACAAGGGGTTCTCGCCCGCCTCTCGGCACGTGCGGGCCGGGGCGCGGCGGTCACCGCGGGACGCGGACCACGCCCTCCTGGATGACCGAGATGGCGAGCCGTCCGTCCTGGGTGTAGATCCGGGCCTGGCCGAGGCCGCGGCCGCCGTGCGCGGACGGCGACTCCTGGTCGTACAGCAGCCATTCGTCGGCGCGGAAGGGCCGGTGGAACCACATCGCGTGGTCCAGGGACGCCCCGACGACGTCCCCGACGGCCCAGCCGCCGCGCCCGTGCGCGAGCAGCACGGAATCGAGCAGGGTCATGTCGGAGACGTAGGTGGCGAGTACGACGTGCAGCAGGGGCTCGTCGACGGCGCCGCCGAGTTTTCCGTTGGTGCGGAACCACACCTGGGAGTGCGGCTCGCGCGGCTCGCCGTACCGCCCGTACGGCGGCTCGTCCACGTACCTCAGGTCGATGGCCTCGCGGGCCTCCAGGAACCGCTCCACCACCTCGGGCGCGAGGTGGGCGTAGCCGCGCAGCCGCTCCTGCGAGGTGGGCAGGGTCGCCGGGTCGGGCGCGGCGGGCATGCGCGCCTGGTGTTCCAGCCCCTCCTCGTACGTCTGGAAGGACGCCGAGAGGTGGAAGACCGGCTTCCCGTGCTGGACGGCGACCACCCGCCGGGTGGTGAAGGACCGGCCGTCCCGGATGCGGTCCACGGTGTAGACGATCGGCGCGCCCGGGTCGCCGGGGCGCAGGAAGTACGCGTGCAGGGAGTGGGCGGGCCGGTCCGCGGGGACGGTCCGCCCGGCGGCGACCAGCGCCTGCGCCGCGACCTGCCCGCCGAAGACGCGCGGGACGACGGCGAAGCGGGACTGGCCGCGGAAGATGTCCTCCTCGATCTGCTCGAGGTCGAGCAGATCGAGGAGGTCCTGGAGTGCCTGGCTCATGGCGTCAGTTGTACCGGCCAGTGATCACGTGTCGCTGTCGCGGGCCTTACAGGCCCATGTCCTTGGCGATGATCGTCTTCATGATCTCGCTGGTGCCGCCGTAGATGCGGTTGACGCGGTTGTCCGCGTACAGGCGGGCGATCGGGTACTCGTTCATGTAGCCGTAGCCGCCGTGCAGCTGGAGGCAGCGGTCGATGACACGGTGCGCGACCTCGGTGCAGAACAGCTTCGCGGAGGCGGCCTCGGCCGGGGTCAGCTCGCCGGCGTCAAGGGCCTCCGTCGCGCGGTCGGCGACGGCCTCGGCGGCGTCCACCTCGGCCTGGCAGGCGGCCAGCTCGAACTTGGTGTTCTGGAAGTGGGCGACCGGCTTGCCGAAGACGGTGCGCTCCTGCACGTACTGCTTGGCGAACCGGACGGCGGCCTTGGCCTGCGCGTAGGCGCCGAAGGCGATGCCCCAGCGCTCGGAGGCCAGGTTGTGGCCGAGGTAGGAGAAGCCCTTGTTCTCCTCGCCGAGCAGGTCCTCGACGGGCACCTTGACGTCGACGAAGGCCAGCTCGGCGGTGTCGGAGGTGCGCAGGCCCAGCTTGTCGAGCTTGCGGCCGATGGAGTAGCCCTCGGACTTGGTGTCCACGGCGAACAGGGAGATGCCGTGGCGGCGGTCCTCGGCGGTCGGCGCGGCCGTGCGGGCGCAGACGATCACCTTGTCGGCGTGCACGCCGCCGGTGATGAAGGTCTTGGCGCCGTTGAGGACGTAGTGCGTGCCGTCCTCGCTCAGCTTGGCGGTGGTCTTCATGCCCGCGAGGTCGGAACCGGTGCCCGGCTCCGTCATCGCGATGGCCCACATCTCCTCGCCGGTGACGAACTTCGGCAGGTACCGCTTCTTCTGCTCGTCGGTGGCCAGCATCTTGATGTAGGGCAGGGCGAGCAGCACGTGCACGCCGGAGCCGCCGAACTGGATGCCCGCGCGGGCGGTCTCCTCGTAGATGACCGCTTCGAACTTGTGGGTGTCCAGGCCCGCGCCGCCGAACTCCTCGGGCACGCTGATGCCGAAGACGCCCAGCTCGCCGAGCTTGTAGTAGAAGTCGCGCGGCGCCTGGCCGGCGGCGAACCACTCGTCGTACACCGGGACGACCTCGGCCTCGATGAAGGCGCGAAGGGTCTCCCGGAACGCCTCGTGATCCTCGTTGAACACCGTACGGCGCACGCCGTCACCTCCACGTACCTGACATCGGCATGTCTAAGCGCTTGCTCACCCAACCGTACCGGCGAGTACGGAACCGCGTCCAGGGGGGTCGTGCCGTAACGCTCGTCACGCCCACGGATCCTCGGGACGCAGCCGGATCCCGGCGTCCCAGAGGAGGTCCTGGCGGTACTCGGCCGCCCCCTGGCGGTACCAGACGCGGTAGCCCGAGAGGTCGTCGTCCACCGGGCCGGTCACCCGGACGCGGGCCAGGACGTAGGCCTCCGCGCTCGCGTGCGGCGGCACCGGGACGGGGCGCTCGGCGCCGACCCGCGCGAGGCCGTCCCGGCGGAGCTGCGCGTCGTCGGAGATGACGAGGCCGTAGCCGCCCATCTCCCGCAGGGTCACGACGCCGTAGCGCAGCACCTCCACGCCCCGCGGCACATGGAGCCAGCGCGTCCGCAGCAGCGTGAGCGGCTCCCCGCTGTCGTTGGTCTGAAGGGGCAGGCTCACCCAGTACTCGTGTCCCACGCGCGCGTGCTCGAAGCCGATCCGGTTGCCCGTCCCGGCCAGGGCGCGGCCCTCGGCGTAGTCCCGCGCGCGGTCGCCCCCGGCCGCCGCGGTCAGCGCCCCCGCCACCGCGAGCGCGGCAACCGCTCGCAGCACCCTCGCGCCCGTCGCCCTTCCGGCCGTGCTGATCGTCACGGCTCCCCCCTTCATCGCGTGCAGGAGCGCATCAGATCACGTTGCTGACCTGCGTGAACAGCCCGGGCGGCCTACTCCTCGCCCGCCGCCCCGAACGCGCCGCGCGCCATCCGGTGCAGCAGGGCCGCCGTCGTCTGACGACCCGGCAGGGTGCCGGCGCGGCCCAGGTGCGGGGTCGAGTTGAGCAGGCCGAAGACCGAGTGGACGGCGGACCGGGCGGCCGGCTCGGTCAGGCCCGGATACACCGCGCGGACCACCTCCACCCACAGCTCGACGTACTGCCGCTGGAGCTGGCGCACCAGCTTGCGGTCGCTGTCGCGCAGGCGGTCCAGCTCGCGGTCGTGCAGGGTGATGAGCGGGCGGTCGTCCAGGGCGAAGTCGATGTGGCCCTCGATCAGGGAGTCGAGGACGCGGGCCGCCGGCACACCGTCGGCCTCGGCCAGCCGCCGCCTGGCGCCGGTCAGCAGCTGCCCGCTGATGCCGACCAGCAGCTCGGCGAGCATCGCGTCCTTGCCCGGGAAGTGCCGGTACAGACCGGGGCCGCTGATGCCGACCGCGGCCCCTATCTCGTCGACACCGACGCCGTGGAAGCCGCGCTCGGCGAAGAGCCGGGCGGCCTCCTTGAGGATCTGCTCGCGACGGGTCGTGGCGTCGGTTCTGGTGGCCATGCGGTCAATTCTAGACAGCGGGGTTAGCGGTCGTTAACCTGAAGGAAATGGTTAACGCTCATTAACAGCGGACCAGAGGTTCGATCACCGGGTGAGGGGACCGCAGGATGCAGGAGGCACCGGAACTCCACAGCGCGGCAGATCCCGCGTCGGAGGCCTGGCGGGCCAACGAACAGGCGCATCTCGTCCTCGTGGAGGAGCTGCGCGCCAAGCTGGCCGCGGCGGCCCTCGGCGGCGGCGAGAAGGCACGGGCGCGGCACACCGCGCGGGGCAAGCTGCTGCCGAGGGACAGGGTGGACACGCTGCTCGACCCGGGCTCGCCCTTCCTGGAGCTGGCCCCGCTCGCGGCCGACGGGATGTACGAGGGACAGGCCCCGGCCGCCGGGGTGATCGCCGGGATCGGCCGGGTCAGCGGGCGCGAGTGCGTGATCGTGGCGAACGACGCCACCGTCAAGGGCGGCACGTACTACCCGATGACCGTGAAGAAGCACCTGCGTGCGCAGGAGGTGGCCCTGGAGAACCGGCTGCCGTGCGTCTACCTGGTCGACTCCGGCGGCGCCTTCCTGCCGATGCAGGACGAGGTCTTCCCGGACCGGGACCACTTCGGCCGGATCTTCTACAACCAGGCCCGGATGTCCGGCGCCGGCATCCCGCAGATCGCGGCCGTCCTCGGCTCCTGCACGGCCGGCGGGGCGTACGTCCCGGCGATGAGCGACGAGGCCGTGATCGTGCGCAACCAGGGCACGATCTTCCTCGGCGGACCGCCCCTGGTGAAGGCGGCCACCGGCGAGGTCGTCACCGCGGAGGAGCTGGGCGGCGGCGAGGTGCACTCCCGGGTCTCCGGGGTCACCGACCACCTCGCGGAGGACGACGCGCACGCCCTGCGGATCGTCCGCAACATCGTGGCCACGCTGCCCGCCCGGCGCTCCCTGCCCTGGGAGGTCCAGCCCGCCGCCGAGCCCAAGGTCGACCCCTACGGGCTGTACGGCGCGGTGCCGGTCGACTCCCGCACCCCCTACGACGTCCGCGAGATCATCGCGCGGGTGGTCGACGGCTCCCGGTTCGCCGAGTTCAAGAGCGAGTTCGGGCAGACCCTGGTCACCGGCTTCGCCCGGATCCACGGCCACCCGGTCGGGATCGTCGCCAACAACGGCATCCTGTTCGCCGAGTCCGCCCAGAAGGGCGCCCACTTCATCGAGCTGTGCGACCAGCGCGGCATCCCGCTGGTGTTCCTGCAGAACATCTCCGGCTTCATGGTCGGCAAGGACTACGAGGCGGGCGGCATCGCCAAGCACGGCGCCAAGATGGTGACCGCGGTGGCCTGCACGCGCGTGCCGAAGCTGACGGTCGTCGTGGGCGGCTCCTACGGCGCGGGCAACTACTCGATGTGCGGCCGGGCCTACTCGCCCCGCTTCCTGTGGATGTGGCCCAACGCCAAGATCTCCGTCATGGGCGGTGAGCAGGCCGCCAGCGTCCTCGCCACCGTCAAGCGCGACCAGCTCCAGGCGCGTGGCGAGGAGTGGCCGGCCGAGGAGGAAGAGGCCTTCAAGGCGCCGGTCCGCGCGCAGTACGAGCGCCAGGGCAACGCCTACTACGCCACCGCCCGCCTGTGGGACGACGGCGTGATCGACCCGCTGGACACCCGGCAGGTCCTCGGCCTGGCCCTGACGGCCTGCGCCAACGCGCCGCTCGCCCAGCGCGACTACACGACGCCCCACTTCGGCGTCTTCCGGATGTGAGGAGGGGAACCGTGTTCGACACAGTGCTGGTCGCCAACCGGGGCGAGATCGCCGTACGCGTCATCCGTACGCTCCGCTCGCTGGGCGTGCGCTCGGTGGCGGTCTTCTCCGACGCCGACGCCGACGCGCGGCACGTCCGGGAGGCCGACACGGCGGTCCGGATCGGCCCGGCGCCCGCCGCCGAGAGCTACCTGTCGGTGGAGCGGCTGCTGGAGGCCGCCGCCCGCGCCGGCGCCCAGGCCGTCCACCCGGGGTACGGCTTCCTCGCCGAGAACGCGGGCTTCGCGCGCGCGTGCGAGGAGGCCGGGCTGGTCTTCATCGGCCCGCCGGCCGACGCGATCGCGCTCATGGGCGACAAGATCCGCGCCAAGGAGACGGTGAAGGCGGCCGGGGTGCCGGTCGTGCCCGGCGGGCGCGACCCCGAACTGGCCGCGGCGGCCCGCGAGCTGGGGGCGCCCGTGCTGCTGAAGCCGTCCGCCGGCGGTGGCGGCAAGGGCATGCGCCTGGTGCGGGACCTGAGCGTGCTGGAGGAGGAGATCGCCGCGGCCCGCCGCGAGGCCCGCGCCTCCTTCGGCGACGACACCCTGCTGGTGGAGCGGTGGGTCGACCGGCCCCGGCACATCGAGATCCAGGTGCTGGCCGACGGCCACGGCAACGTGGTCCACCTCGGCGAGCGCGAGTGCTCCCTGCAGCGGCGCCACCAGAAGATCATCGAGGAGGCGCCCAGCGTCCTGCTCGACGAGGAGACCCGGGCCGCGATGGGCGCGGCGGCCGTGCAGGCGGCCCGCTCGTGCGGGTACCGGGGCGCGGGCACGGTGGAGTTCATCGTCCCGGGCGGCGACCCGTCGTCGTACTACTTCATGGAGATGAACACCCGGCTCCAGGTGGAGCACCCGGTCACCGAACTCGTCACCGGACTCGACCTGGTCGAGTGGCAGCTGCGGGTGGCGGCCGGGGAGCGGCTGGGCTTCGCGCAGCAGGACCTGCGGCTGACGGGCCACGCGGTGGAGGCCCGGATCTGCGCCGAGGACCCCGCGCGCGGGTTCCTCCCGTCCGGCGGCACGGTGCTGCTGCTGGACGAGCCCCGGGGCGACGGCGTCCGCACCGACTCCGGACTGAGCGAGGGCACCGAGGTGGGCAGCCTCTACGACCCGATGCTGTCCAAGGTGATCGCCTACGGCCCCGACCGCGCGACGGCGCTGCGCCGGCTGCGTGCGGCCCTCGCGGAGACGGTCACGCTGGGCGTGCAGACCAACGCGGGCTTCCTGCGCCGGCTGCTGGCCCACCCGGCGGTGGTGGCGGGCGAGCTGGACACCGGGCTGGTGGAGCGGGTGGTGGACGAGCTGGTCCCCGCCGAGGTGCCCGAGGAGGTCTACGAGGCGGCGGCCGCCGTGCGGCTGGCCTCGCTGCAACCCCGCCCGGAGGGCTGGACCGACCCGTTCTCGGTGCCGAGCGGCTGGCGCCTGGGCGGCACCCCGAAGCCGCCGTCCTTCCCGCTGCGGGTGCAGGACCCGGTGACCCACACGCCCCGCGGTGTCCACACGGTCGCCGGGGACCGGGTGACCGTCACCCTCGACGGCGTCCGGCACACCTTCCGCCGCGCCGGCGACTGGCTGGGCCGCGACGGCGACGCCTGGCACGTGCGCGACCACGACCCGGTCGCCGCGTCCCTGAACCGCTCGGCCCACGCGGGCGCCGACTCGCTGACCGCGCCCATGCCCGGCACGGTGACGGTGGTGAAGGTGGCCGTCGGCGACGAGGTCACCGCGGGGCAGAGCCTGCTGGTGGTGGAGGCGATGAAGATGGAGCACGTCATCTCCGCCCCGCACGCCGGCACGGTCGCCGAGCTGGACGTGACGCCGGGCACCGCGGTCGCCATGGACCAGGTGCTGGCCGTCATCGCACCGCACGAGGAGGTGGCGCCGTGACCGCCGAGCCGCTGCCCATGGTCGTACCGGCCCCGGACCTGCCCGCGCGGGTGCGGATCCACGAGGTCGGCGCGCGCGACGGACTGCAGAACGAGAAGACGGCCGTGCCGACAGCGGTGAAGGCGGAGTTCATCCGCCGGCTGGCCGGCGCGGGCCTGACCACGATCGAGGCGACGAGCTTCGTGCACCCCAGGTGGGTGCCCCAGCTCGCCGACGCCGAGGAGCTGTTCCCGCTGGTCCGGGACCTCGGGGCGGACCTGCCGGTGCTGGTGCCCAACCAGCGCGGCCTGGACCGGGCGCTGGCCCTCGGCGCCGGGCGCGTCGCCGTGTTCGCCAGCGCCACCGAGTCCTTCGCCAAGGCCAACCTCAACCGCACGCTGGACGAGTCCCTGGCGGTGTTCGAGCCGGTGGTGCGGCAGGCGAAGGACCGGGGCGTGCACG
>NZ_BNBF01000010.1:236838-240953 GCF_014654935.1 Streptomyces capoamus | reverse complement strand
TGCGCGGCTACGTGTCCATGTGCTTCGGCGACCCGTGGGAGGGCGCGGTGCCGCTCCGCCAGGTGGCCCGCGTCTGCACGGCCCTGCGGGACATGGGCTGCGACGAGCTGAGCCTGGGCGACACGATCGGGGTGGCCACGCCGGGCCATGTGCGGGGGCTGCTGTCCCTGCTGGGCGAGGAGGGCGTGCCGGCGGACGTGCTCGGCGTGCACTTCCACGACACCTACGGCCAGGCGCTCGCCAACACGCTCGCCGCGCTGCAGCACGGCGTCACCACGGTCGACGCCTCCGCCGGCGGGCTCGGCGGCTGCCCGTACGCCAGGTCCGCCACCGGGAACCTCGCCACCGAAGACCTCGTCTGGATGCTGCACGGACTCGGCATCGAGACGGGGGTCGACCTCGGCCGTCTGACCGCCACCAGCGTGTGGATGGCCGAACAGCTGGGCCGGCCCAGTCCGTCCCGTACCGTCCGCGCTCTCTCCCACAAGGACCAGTGATCAGCATGGACCACCGCCTCAGCCCCGAGCTGGAGGAACTCCGCCGCACGGTCGAGCAGTTCGCGCACGATGTCGTGGCGCCGAAGATCGGCGACTTCTACGAGCGGCACGAGTTCCCGTACGAGATCGTCCGGGAGATGGGCCGCATGGGCCTGTTCGGGCTGCCGTTCCCGGAGGAGTACGGCGGGATGGGCGGCGACTACCTGGCGCTGGGCATCGCGCTGGAGGAGCTGGCCCGCGTCGACTCCTCGGTGGCCATCACGCTGGAGGCGGGGGTGTCGCTGGGCGCGATGCCGATCCACCTCTTCGGCACGCCCGAGCAGAAGCAGCAGTGGCTGCCCCGGCTGTGCTCCGGCGAGATCCTGGGCGCGTTCGGCCTGACGGAACCCGACGGCGGCAGCGACGCCGGGGCGACCCGTACGACGGCCCGTCTGGACCCGGACACCGACGAGTGGGTGATCAACGGCACCAAGTGCTTCATCACCAACTCCGGTACGGACATCACGGGCCTGGTCACGGTGACCGCGGTGACCGGCCGCAAGCCGGACGGCAGGCCGGAGATCTCGGCGATCATCGTCCCGGCCGGCACGCCGGGCTTCACGGTGGCGGCGCCGTACTCGAAGGTCGGCTGGAACGCCTCCGACACGCGCGAGCTGTCCTTCGCCGACGTCCGGGTGCCCGCCGCGAACCTGCTGGGCGAACGGGGCCGCGGCTACAGCCAGTTCCTGCGCATCCTGGACGAGGGCCGCGTCGCGATCGCCGCGCTCGCCACGGGCCTGGCCCAGGGCTGCGTGGACGAGTCGGTGAAGTACGCCAAGGAGCGCCACGCCTTCGGCCGGCCCATCGGCGCCAACCAGGCCATCCAGTTCAAGATCGCCGACATGGAGATGAAGGCCCACACGGCCCGTCTTGCCTGGCGTGACGCGGCCAGCCGGCTGGTGACCGGCGAACCCTTCAAGAAGGAGGCGGCCCTGGCCAAGCTCCACTCCTCCACGGTCGCCGTCGACAACGCCCGCGAGGCCACCCAGATCCACGGCGGCTACGGCTTCATGAACGAGTACCCGGTGGCCCGCATGTGGCGCGACTCCAAGATCCTGGAGATCGGCGAGGGCACGAGCGAGGTCCAGCGCATGCTGATCGCCCGCGAGCTGGGCCTGGTGAGCTGAGCCCCGCACGGGACCGGCACCGGACGGCGGCCGGTCCCGTGTCACCGCGTGCCGTCACCGCCGTCGTCCGCTCGGGTGCGCCGGGCCTCGGCCACGACGCGGCGCCAGGAGCGGATCACGTCGGGCACCTGGTCCAGGACCCCTTTCAGGGCGGACAGGGCCGCGGACACGACGCCTGCCGTCCCCAGAATCACCAGGATGATCTGCAGATCCACGCTCGGGTTCCTCCTGCGCCGGAGGGTGGCCGAGCCGAGGGCGAACCGCATGCTGGAGGGCAGGTGTCTCAGGCCGACCACCCGGAATTCGGATGACCAACTGAGGCCCTGCCGACGTACAGGCCGTGTATGCGGTTGTCGCGATTGACGCGGCGTCGGCTGTGCCGGCCGCCACGCCCGAAAGGGACGTCGGACCCATTCCCGTCGCAGCCGGCTGTGCCGGCCGTGCAGTGCCGACTGTAGCCGCGCGGCCCCCGGTCTGTCCGCCGTACCGCCAACTCCCGTGGCTCCACGGGTCGTCCGCACGTCCCGCACCGGCCGGGCGGCCGGACACCCTCTCGACATCAGATGAGGTTAGGCTAACCTACCTTGGAACTTGTCCGGCGGGCGCTCCGCCCCGTTCGAAAGCAGTCATACCCATGCCCCTTGCCCGTGCCACCCACCTCACTCGTCGCGGCCTGCTCGCCGCCGGCGGCGCGCTCGGTCTCGGTGCCGCGCTCGCCGCCTGCGGGGACGACCAGGGCAAAGACAGCGGCACGGGGGCGAAGGGCGGGAAGTCCGGGGCCTGGTCCTTCAAGGACGACCGCGGCACGACCGTGAAGCTGGACAAGGTCCCCGCGAACATCGTCGCGTTCACCGGCGTCGGCGCCGCGCTGTACGACTACGGCATCCAGGTGAAGGGCGTCTTCGGCCCGACGAGGACCACCGCCGGCAAGCCCGACGTCCAGGCCGGCGACATGGACATCAGCAAGGTGACCGTCCTGGGCAACGCCTGGGGCCAGTTCAGCATCGAGAAGTACGCCTCCCTCGCCCCGGACGTCCTCATCACCACGATGTTCGACGACGCCGGCACCCTCTGGTACGTCCCCGAGGAGTCGAAGAAGAAGATCGCCCAGCTGGCCCCCGGTGTCGGCATCTCCGTCTACGACCGCCAGCTCACCCAGCCGCTGCAGCGCATGTGGGACCTCGCCGAGTCGCTCGGTGCGGACATGAAGGCCGCGAAGGCGACCGACGCCAAGAAGCGCTTCGAGGCCGCCGCCGCCCGGCTGCGCGCGGCCGCCAAGGCCAAGCCCGGCCTCAAGGTGATGGCCGGCAGCGCCAGCGACCAGCTGTTCTACGTCTCGGGCACCAACCTCTCCGTCGACCTGGAGTACTTCAAGGCCCTCGGCGTGAACTTCGTGGAGCCGCCGGAGAGCGCCAAGAAGCAGGGCGGCGGCTGGTACGAGTCGCTCAGCTGGGAGAACGTCGACAAGTACCGGGCGGACATCATCATGATGGACGACCGCTCCTCGGCCATCCAGCCCGCCGACATCACCAAGGCCACCTGGAAGAAGCTGCCCGCGGTGAAGGCCGGGCAGGTCATCCCCCGCTCCCCCGAGCCGATCCTGTCGTACGACAAGTGCGTGCCGCTGCTGACGCGCCTGGCCGAGGCCCTGGAGAAGGCCGAGAAGGTCGGCTGAATCCCGGCGAAGCCCTGACCCCCCTTCCTCAGGAGCCCCCATGACGACGGCCGTTGCCGCCCCGTTCCGCTTCTTCGCCCTGCAGGTCGTACGGACGAGGCGGCTCGGTCCGTCCCTGGTCCGGGTCACCTTCGGCGGACCCGATCTGCACGCCTTCCACTCCGACGGCCGGGACCAGTCGCTGTCGCTCTTCCTCCCGCACCCCGGGCAGGACGAGCCCGTCGTGCCGCTGGAGCTGGGCGACGACTGGTGGCAGGGCTGGCGGGAACTGCCGGACGACGTACGGGCGGTGATGCGCTCGTACACGCTCAGGGCACTGCGCCGGGACCCCGACGAGATCGACGTCGACTTCGCGCTGCACGGGGTCGGGCCGGGCGCCGCCGCCCCCGCCGGGCCGGCCTCCCGCTGGGCCGCGCGGGCCGCCGCGGGCGACCGGGTGCTGCTGCTCGGGCCCGCCGTCGCCGACAACCGGGCGATCCGGTTCCGCCCGCCGGAGGACACCGGCCTCGTCGTGCTCTGCGGCGACGAGACCGCCGTGCCGGCCGCGACCGCGATCCTGGAGTCGCTGCCCGCCGGCACCCGGGTCCGGGCCTGGCTGGAGGTGCCGCACGCCGGTGACGTGCAGGACGTGCGCACCGAGGCGGACGCGGAGATCACGTGGCTCGTACGGCACGACGGGTCCCCCACGGCCGTCGACGCCGTACGGGCCGCCCGGCTCGCCGGCACCGAGCGGGCGTACGTCTGGCTGGCGGGCGAGTCGGGCCGGGTGAGGGCGCT
>NZ_BNBF01000010.1:233999-236794 GCF_014654935.1 Streptomyces capoamus | reverse complement strand
GCGGCGGCACTTCGTCGGCGAGCGCGGGGTGGACCGGCGGCGCGTCACCTTCGTCGGCTACTGGCGGCAGGGCATGACGGAGGAACAGCTCCGGGCCGCGGAGTAGCGCCGGGCGCATCCCCCTTTCGGGCCGCCGGTCGCGCAGAGGTGCGTCCCGAACCGGCAAAGTTAGGTTAGGCTAACCTAAGTTGATCCGCACGGACCGTCCCTCGGAGGACCCCCACATGCGCTCGCACCTGCTCAATGGCCTCACCGCGGAGCACTACCGCCGCTCCGTGACCGAAGGAGTCGAGCGGGTGGCGGCCAAACTCGCCACCACCGACCGGCCGTTCACGGGCGTCACCGTGGACGCCCTGGCCCCCGTCGTCGACGCGATCGACCTGGACCGCCCGCTGGGCGACACCGCCGCCGTGCTGGACGAACTGGAGGACGTCTACCTCCGGGACGCGGTCTACTTCCACCACCCCCGCTATCTCGCCCACCTCAACTGCCCGGTCGTCATCCCCGCGGTGCTCGCCGAGGCCGTGCTCTGCGCGGTCAACTCCTCGCTGGACACCTGGGACCAGTCGGCCGGCGGCACCCTCATCGAGCGCAAGCTGATCGACTGGACGGCCGCCCGCATCGGCCTGGGTCCGGCCGCCGACGGTGTCTTCACCTCCGGCGGCACCCAGTCCAACCTGCAGGCGCTGCTGCTGGCCCGGGAGGAGGCCAAGGCCGACAGCCTCGCGCGACTGCGGATCTTCACGTCCGAGGCCGGCCACTTCAGCGTGCGGAAGTCCGCCACCCTCCTCGGCCTCGGACCGGACGCCGTCGTCGCGCTCCCCGTCGACCGCGACCAGCGCATGCAGACGGTCGCCCTCGCCCGCGAGCTGGAGCGCTGCGCGAGCGAGGACCTGGTCCCCATGGCCGTCGTCGCCACCGCCGGCACCACCGACTTCGGCTCCATCGACCCGCTCCCGGAGATCGCCGCGCTGTGCGCCCAGTACGGCGTCTGGATGCACGTGGACGCGGCCTACGGCTGCGGGCTGCTCGCCTCCCTGAAGCACCGGGACCGCATCGAGGGCATCGAGCACGCCGACTCGGTCACCGTCGACTACCACAAGTCCTTCTTCCAGCCGGTCAGTTCCTCCGCCGTGCTGGTCCGGGACGCGGCCACGCTGCGGCACGCCACCTACCACGCCGAGTACCTCAACCCGCGCCGCATGGTGCACGAACGCATCCCCAACCAGGTGGACAAGTCCCTCCAGACCACCCGCCGTTTCGACGCCCTCAAGCTGTGGATGACCCTGCGCACGATGGGCGCCGACGGCATCGGGCAGCTCTTCGACGAGGTGTGCGACCTGGCCCGGGAGGGCTGGCGGCTGCTGGCCGCCGACCCCCGCTACGACGTCGTCGTCGAGCCCAGCCTGTCCACCCTCGTCTTCCGCTACATCCCGGCGGACGTCACCGACCCCGCCGAGATCGACCGCGCCAACCTGTACGCCCGCAAGGCCCTGTTCGCCTCCGGTGACGCGGTGGTCGCGGGCACCAAGGTGGCCGGCCGCCACTACCTGAAGTTCACCCTGCTCAACCCCGAGACACGGACGGCCGACATCGCCGCCGTCCTCGATCTGATCGCCGGCCACGCCGAGCAGTACCTGGGAGAGTCCCTTGACCGCGCGTCCTGAAGCCCCGCAGCAGACCTACGACTTCGTGGGGATCGGGCTCGGCCCCTTCAACCTCGGCCTCGCCTGCCTGACCGAGCCCATCGCCGAACTGAACGGCCTCTTCCTGGAGTCCAAGCCGGGCTTCGAGTGGCACACCGGCATGTTCCTGGACGGCGCCCACCTCCAGACCCCGTTCATGTCGGACCTGGTCACCCTGGCCGACCCCACCTCGCCGTACTCCTTCCTCAACTACCTGAAGGAGAAGGGCAGACTGTACTCGTTCTACATACGCGAGAACTTCTATCCGCTGCGCGTCGAGTACGACGACTACTGCCGCTGGGCCGCCGCCCGGCTGAGCAGCGTCCGCTTCGGCACCACGGTCACCGAGGTCACCTACGAGGACGAGCTGTACGTCGTGCGCACCGGCGCCGGGGACACCTACCGCGCCCGGCACCTGGTGCTCGGCACCGGCACGGTCCCCTTCGTGCCCGAGGCGTGCCGGGGCCTCGGCGGGGACTGGCTGCACACCTCCCGTTACGCGCACCGCAAGGCGGAGCTGCTGGAGAAGGAGTCCGTCACGATCGTCGGCAGCGGGCAGAGCGCGGCCGAGATCTACCACGAGCTGCTCGCCGGGATCGACGTCCACGGCTACCAGCTCAACTGGGTCACCCGCTCCCCGCGGTTCTTCCCGCTGGAATACACCAAGCTGACCCTGGAGATGACCTCCCCGGACTACATCGACTACTTCCGGGCGCTGCCGGAGGAGACCCGCTACCGGCTGGAGAAGCAGCAGAAGGGGCTGTTCAAGGGCATCAACTCGGACCTCATCGACTCGATCTTCGACCTGCTGTACCAGAAGCACGTCGAGAGCGGCGACCGCCCGGTGCCCACCCGGCTGCTCACCAACTCCACGCTGCGCACGGCGGCCTACCAGGACGGCGCGTACACGCTGGGCTTCCACCAGGACGAGCAGGGCAAGGACTTCGAGATCCGCACCGAGGGCCTGGTCCTGGCCACCGGCTACCACTACACCCCGCCGGCCTTCCTCGACCCGGTCCGGGACCGTCTGTGCTTCGACGGGCACGGCCGCTTCGACGTCGCCCGCAACTACGCCGTCGACGTCACCGGCCGCGGCGTCTTCCTCCAGAA
>NZ_BNBF01000010.1:232553-233966 GCF_014654935.1 Streptomyces capoamus | reverse complement strand
CGCCGGCGTCCACACGCACAGCATCACCAGCCCCGACCTGGGCATGGGCGCGTACCGGAACGCGTACATCATCCGGGAGCTGCTCGGCACGGAGTACTACCCGGTCGAGAAGACCGTCGCCTTCCAGGAGTTCGCGGTATGACCGGCACGCCCCCGACCTTCACCTTCCGTCCCGTCGACCCGCTGACGGACGCCGAACTGCTGCACTCCTGGGTCACCCATCCCAAGGCCGCCTTCTGGATGATGCAGGACGCGCGGCTCGAGGACGTCGAGCGCGCCTACATGGAGATCGCGGCGGACGAGCACCACCACGCGCTGCTCGGTCTCGCCGGGGACGGCACGCCCGCCTTCCTGATGGAGCGGTACGACCCCGCGCACCGGGAGCTGGCCGGGCTGTACGAGCCGCGGCCGGGCGATGTCGGCATGCACTTCCTCACCCCGGCCACCGACACCCCCGTGCACGGGTTCACCAGGTCCGTCATCACCGCCGTGCTGCGCCACCTCTTCGAGGACCCCGCCGTCCGGCGGGTCGTCGTGGAACCGGACGTCCGCAACACGGCCGTGCACGCCCTGAACGCGGCCGTCGGGTTCGTGCCCGAGCGGGAGATCGACAAACCGGAGAAGCGGGCCCTGCTGAGCTTCTGCACCCGCGCACAGTTCGAGAAGGCGGTGACCGCATGACCCTCGCCGACGCCGTGGCGCACCTGTCCCCCGAGCGCTGGGCGACCGCCAACCGGCTGCTGCTGCGCAAGGCGCTCGCCGAGTTCGCGCACGAGCGCCTGCTCACCCCCGAGCAGGACGGCGACGGGTACGTCGTCCGCAGTGACGACGGGCTCACCCGCTACCGGTTCCGGGCCGTGCGGCGGGCCCTGGACCACTGGCAGATCGACCCCGACTCCCTCACCCGGCACCGCGACGGCGCCGAACTTCCGCTGGCCGCGCTGGACTTCTTCATCGAGCTGCGCCAGTCCCTGGGGCTGAGCGACGAGATCCTGCCGGTGTACCTGGAGGAGATCTCCTCGACCCTGTCGGGCACCTGCTACAAGCTCGCCGAGCCCCGGCCGACCTCCGCCCAGCTGGCCCGCGCCGGCTTCCAGGACATCGAGACCGGGATGACCGAGGGCCACCCGTGCTTCGTCGCGAACAACGGGCGGCTCGGCTTCGGCATCCACGAGTACCTGGCGTACGCCCCCGAGACGGCCAGCCCGGTCCGGCTGGTGTGGCTGGCCGCCCACCGCTCGCGGGCCGCGTTCACGGCCGGCGCCGGGATCGAGTACGAGTCGTTCCTGCGCGCGGAGCTGGGCGAGAAGACGGTGGAGCGGTTCCGTGCCGTCCTCACCGACCGGGGCCTGGACCCGGCCGACTACCTGTTCATCCCGGTCCACCCCTGGCAGTGGTGGAACAAGCTGAGCG
>NZ_BNBF01000010.1:204951-232509 GCF_014654935.1 Streptomyces capoamus | reverse complement strand
TCACGTTCGCCGCCGAGGTGGCCCGTGAGCTGCTGGTCTGCCTCGGCGAGGGCGACGACGAGTACCTGGCCCAGCAGTCGATCCGCACCTTCTTCAACACCAGCGCCCCGCACAAGCACTACGTGAAGACGGCCCTGTCGGTACTCAACATGGGCTTCATGCGCGGTCTGTCCGCCGCCTACATGGAGGCGACGCCGGCGATCAACGACTGGCTGGCCCAGCTGATCGACGGCGACCCGGTGCTGAGGTCGACGGGGCTGACCGTCATCCGGGAGCGGGCCGCCGTGGGCTACCGGCACCTGGAGTACGAGCGGGCCACCGACCGCCACTCGCCGTACCGCAAGATGCTGGCCGCGCTGTGGCGGGAGAGCCCGGTGCCCTCGCTGCGGGACGGCGAGACCCTCGCGACCATGGCCTCCCTGCTGCACGTCGACCACCGGGGCGCCTCCCTCGCGGGCGCGCTGATCGAGCGCTCCGGCCTGACCCCGACCGCGTGGCTGCGGCGGTACCTGCGGGCCTACTACGTTCCGCTGCTGCACAGCTTCTACGCCTACGACCTGGTGTTCATGCCACACGGCGAGAACGTCGTCCTGGTGCTGGAGGACGGCGCGGTGCGGCGGGCGGTCTTCAAGGACATCGCCGAGGAGATCGCCGTCATGGACCCCGACGCGGACCTGCCGCCGCAGGTGCGGCGGATCCGTGTCGAGGTCCCCGAGGACATGAAGCTGCTGTCGATCTTCACGGACGTCTTCGACTGCTTCTTCCGCTTCCTCGCCGCCCACCTCGCCGAGGAGGGCGTCCTGGCGGAGGACGGCTTCTGGCGCACGGTCGCCGAGGTCACCCGTGCCTACCAGGAGGCGAACCCGCAGCTGGCCGACAGGTTCCGCCGGTACGACATGTTCGCCCCCGAGTTCGCCCTGTCCTGCCTCAACCGCCTGCAGCTGCGGGACAACCGCCAGATGGTGGACCTCGCCGATCCGTCCGGCGCGCTGCAGCTGGCCGGCACCCTGCGCAATCCCCTCGCCGGTTTCTGACGGCGGCACGGAGACGGACGGGCACCCCGCGGTACGGTCCCGCGGGGTGCCCGTCACCGTGGTCAGCGGGCCGGCCAGGGCACCTGCGGTGAGCGGTGGTAGCGGATGCCGAGCGCGTCCCAGCGCGGGCCCTGCGCGGCCAGCCGCACCCGGTAGGCGGTCCAGCTGTGCGTGGCCGCCGGTGACCAGCCCAGCTCGGCCGCGCCGGCGAGGCGCGGGAACGCCATGTACTCGATGTCGGCGGCCGTGGAGAGGGTCTCGGACCACAGCGGCGCCTCGACACCCCGGACCGCCGGGGCCGGGACGCCCGGCAGGTAGGCGCCGGGGTCCCAGTCGTAGGAGCGCCGCACCTCGACCAGGCCCGCCCACGTGGTGCCGAGCCGGGTGGCGCTCGTGTACTTCATGTCGAGGTACACCCGGTCGGCCGGGGACAGGATCAGGCCCGTGCCGTTCCGGGCGGCGCGCGCGACCTGCTCCTTCTCCGCCGCGTTCGTGCCGTCCAGGCCCCAGTACTGGGCGAGCGCGCCGCGGGCCGGGTGCGCGCCGGTGAGCTGGTGCCAGCCGATGACCGTCTTGCCGTACCGGGCCACGACCGGCTGCACGCGGTCCATGAAGGCGACGTAGTCGGCGTGGCTCGTGGAGTGCGCCTCGTCGCCGCCGATGTGCAGGTAGCGGCCCGGGGTGAGGGCGGCCAGCTCCCGGATCACGTCGTCCACGAAGTCGTAGGTGACCTGCCGGGGCACGCACAGCGAGCTGAAGCCGACCTTCGTGCCGGTGTACAGCGGGGGTGCCACGCCGTCGCAGTTGAGCCGCGCGTAGGAGGCGAGGGCCGCGTTGGTGTGGCCGGGCATGTCGATCTCGGGCACGACCTCCAGGTAGCGGGAGGCCGCGTACCGGACGATCTCCCGGTAGTCGGCCTTGGTGTAAAAGCCGCCGCGGCCGCCGCCGACCTGGGTGGAACCGCCGTAGGAGGCCAGGCGCGGCCAGGAGTCGACGGCGATGCGCCAGCCCTGGTCGTCGCTCAGATGCAGGTGCAGTTCGTTGATCTTGTACAGGGCCAACTGGTCGATGTAGCGCTTGACCTGGGCGACCGTGAAGAAGTGCCGGGCGACGTCCAGCATGGCGCCCCGGTAGGCGTAGCGGGGCCGGTCCTGGACGGTGCCGCCGGCGATTTGCCAGGGCCCGGGCTGCACGGTCTTCCTCTCGACGGCGGCCGGGAGGAGCTGGCGCAGGGTCTGGACGCCGTGGAAGAGCCCGGCGGGGGTGCGCGCGGTGAGCGTGACCCCGCCGGCGCCGCTCGTCAGCCGGTACCCCTCGGCGCCGAAGTCGCCCGGGCGCAGGCTCAGCCGGATGCCGCCGGTACCGCGGTCGGTGACCGGCAGCGGGTAGCCGGTGGCGGGCCGCAGCAGGCCGGCCAGGTAGCCGCCGATCCGGCGGACCTCGGCCGGCCCGTCGACGCGCACGCCGGTCGCCCGGGTGATGCGGTACGGCGTCCCCCCCGGGGTGACGGAGGCCGGCGCCGGGACCACCCGGTCCAGCGGGGCCGGGGCGGCGGCCTGCGCCGCGGGCGCCGCCCCCAGGGTGACGGCGCCGGCCGCCGCGAGCAGCAGGGCACCGAGGACGCGGGGTGTTCGGGGAGTCGTGCCGTGGTTCCGTCTCACATGCGCTCCCTTCGGAGGGGATCGGCCGTCAGGCGGGCGTCGACCACCCGACGTGGTCGAGACCACTCTCCCGCAGATCGGGTGAAACAATCCCCGCATGGCGGAAATCATCCAGAAGGACGGCACCTGGGTCTTCGACGGCGACACCCTGCGCATCACCCCCGGCCGGGACAAGAACGTGGGCCTGCTCCGCCGCGAGCTGGGCGAACTCGTCGTACCGCTCGGGGCGTTGGCCGGTGTCTCGTTCGAACAGGGCCGCAGGGCGGGACGGCTCAGGCTGCGGCTGCGCGACGGCGCCGATCCGCTGCTCCAGGCCACCGGGGGCCGGCTCGCCGAGGCGCACGACCCGTACCAGCTGGCCGTGGAGCCCGACCGGTACGGCGTCGCCGAGTACGTCGCCGACGAGGTGCGCAACGCCCTGCTGCTGGAGGGCGTTTCCCCGGAGCCCGTCGGCACCTACCTGCTGCCGGGCCCGTCACTGCCGGTGTCCGTCTCGGCCGGGGACGGCACGGCGGGCTTCGACGGGGACCGGGTGCGGCTGGAGTGGAACTGGAAGACGGAGGACGCCAAGGCCGCCGCGGGCCCCCGCTCGATCCCCCTCGCGGACATCACCGGCGTGGAGTGGCAGCCCGCGGCCGGCCTGGAGAACGGGCACCTGCGGTTCCTGGTGCGCGGCGCCCCGGTCACCGCGCCGCCCAAGTACGACCCGAACGCCGTCGAGTTGTGGGGCTTCAAGAAGGACCCGCTGATGGCTCTGGTGGCCGCGGCCGTGCAGGCGCGCCTGCCGCACCCCTCGCAGGGCGGCCCCGGCCCGCTGGGGATCCCGGCGCAGCCGGCCGGGGAGCCGGAGGGCGACGACCACGACGCGCTGCTGCGCCGGCTGCGCGAGCTGGGCGAGCTGCACCGGGACGGGGTGCTGACGGAGGAGGAGTTCACCCTGGCCAAGCAGGCGGTCCTCAAGCGCCTGTGAGGACCGCCTGCGCCCGGGGTGCCTACTTGGCCCTGCGGGACACCGTGAAGTGGTCGATGCGGGCGCCGGTCTCGGCGATGCCCGACACCTTCAGCGTGGCCTGCCGGCCCGTGGGCGCGGGCGAGACGTCCACGCGCAGGAAGGAGTAGTCCAGGTACCGCACCCGGGACCAGGCGACGGTCTCGTTCACCTTGCCGTCCTTGGTGTTGACGAAGGAGGCCACGGAGTCGGTCTCGTGCTCGTGGCCCTCGTAGGAGTCCGGGGCGGAGAAGGCGTACAGGCTGCGCCCGGCCGCACCGGCGGTGACGTACACCACGCCGTCGGTCTCCGGGTAGGCGGTGCCGCCGATCGGCAGCTTCTTGGCGACCTTGCCCGCCTTGATCACGTCGGTGCGCTCGTACTGGTGGTTGTGGCCGTTGATGACCAGGTCCACCGTGTACTTCTCGAACAGCGGCACCCACTCCTGGCGCACTCCGCCCTCGGAGGCGTGCGCGGTGGAGGTGCAGTAGGCGCAGTGGTGGAAGAAGACGACGATGAAGTCCACGTCCTTCGACGCGCGGAACTTCTTCAGCCGGCTTTCCAGCCACTTGGTCTGAGTACCGCCTGATATGCCCAGGTTCGCCGGTATCTCGTAGGAGATGTCGTTGGCGTCGAGCGAGATGACCGCGGTGTTGCCGTAGACGAAGGAGTAGACGCCCGGCAGGTTCTTCTTGTCGGGGCCGTTGTCCGGGAGGTTCCAGCGGGCCTCCTCGCCGCCGTAGCCGTTGGGCGAGTACCAGGCCTCCATGTCGTGGTTGCCGTAGGCGGGCATCCACGGGACCTGCTTGGCGACCGACTCGGTCTGGGCGAGGAAGGAGTCCCAGGTCCGGGAGTCGAAGCCGGTGTCGCCGGTCTTGCCCGCGCCGGACGGGTCGGCGTAGGCGATGTCGCCGGCGTGCAGGTGGAAGGCGGGGTTCTGGCCGAGGAGGAGGCTGTTGTTGGCCAGGCCGTGGTAGCCGACGCCCTCGTCGCCGAAGGCGGTGAAGGTGAACGGCGCCTTGTGGGCGGGGGCGGTGGTGAAGGTGCCCACGGTGCCCAGCAGGTGGGGGGCGGCCGGGTCGAAGCCCTGGTGGCCGACGCCGTAGTAGTAGGTCCGGCCGGGGCGCAGGTGGGTCAGCTCGGCGTGCAGGTAGTACTGGGTGTGGTCGCCGCTCGCGCCGACACCGGCCGGGGTGTACAGGGTGCGGACCTCGGCCTCGATCCGGTGCGAGAGGTCCCAGGGGTGGGCGCCGATGCGGAGGAACGGCTTCTTGACGGCGACCGGCACCTGCCAGGAGACGCTGATCTCGGTGCGGGGGTCGTTGCCCCAGGCCAGGTGGCGGCCGAAGGGGGCGACGAGGGAGCCGTCGACGGTCGCGGCGGCGGGGACGGCGGCGGTCCGCTGGGCCGGCACGGCGGCCCGGGCGGTGACGCCCGGCACGAACGCGCCGCCGGCGACGGCGCCCAGCGTGACCGCGCCGCCCCTGATCATGCTGCGCCGCGAGAACCTGGCGCGCAGGTACTCGTGCTGCTCGGCCATGCTCATGCGCGCGGCCAGCTTCTCGGGTACTCCCATACGAGGAATGTCCATGGCGTCTGAAACTCGTCCGTTCGGGCAACGCGTCGCAAGACGCAGGATGGACAGCTTGCGAACAGAGCCCCATAAGACATCCAACAGTCCCCTGCCCGGAATCGGGCACGATTCTTGCGAAAGTGCCGCCGGTACTCCAGGATCTACCGGGTGCACGAGGAACTTCTTGATCATCTGACGCGGTCCACGCCCCTCAGCCGGGGCGAGGCGCTGCGCGTGGTCCAGGACGTGCTCGCCTACTTCGACGAGACGACCCAGGAGTACGTCCGTCGCCGCCACCGCGAACTCCAGGCCCAGGGCCTGGTGAACACGGAGATCTTCGAACGGATCGAGGCGGACCTGAAATACCGGGCGGTGGCGCCGCCGGAGCTGACGCTCAGGCAGCTGCGCCGCATGGTCTACGGCTGAAACCAGCCGGAGCCGGACCAGCGACAGCCAAGGGATACCTCTATATATGTGCGGAATTGTCGGATACATCGGGAAGCGTGACGTCGCCCCCCTCCTGCTGGAGGGCCTCCAGCGCCTGGAGTACCGCGGCTACGACTCCGCGGGCATCGTCGTCACCTCCCCGAAGACGCCCGGCCTGAAGATGGTCAAGGCCAAGGGCCGGGTGCGCGACCTGGAGGCCAAGGTCCCGGCGCGCTTCAAGGGCACCACCGGCATCGCCCACACCCGCTGGGCCACCCACGGCGCCCCCTCCGACCTGAACGCCCACCCGCACATGTCGGCCGACCAGAAGGTCGCCGTCGTCCACAACGGGATCATCGACAACGCCGCCGACCTGCGCCGCAAGCTGGAGGCGGACGGCGTCGAGTTCCTCTCCGAGACCGACACCGAGGTCCTCGTCCACCTGATCGCCCGCTCCTCGGCCGAGAAGCTGGAGGACAAGGTCCGCGAGACCCTGCGGCTGGTCGAGGGCACCTACGGCATCGCCGTCATGCACGCCGACTTCTCCGACCGCATCGTGGCGGCCCGCAACGGCTCCCCGGTCGTCCTCGGCATCGGCGAGAAGGAGATGTTCGTCGCCTCGGACATCGCCGCCCTGGTCGCCCACACCCGGCAGATAGTGACGCTGGACGACGGCGAGATGGCCACCCTCAAGGCCGACGACTTCCGCACCTACACCACCGAGGGCACCCGCACCTCGGCCGAGCCGACCACCGTGGAGTGGGAGGCGGCCTCCTACGACATGGGCGGCCACGACACCTACATGCACAAGGAGATCCACGAGCAGGCCGAGGCCGTCGACCGCGTGCTGCGCGGCCGGATCGACGACCGGTTCTCCACCGTGCACCTCGGCGGCCTCAACCTGGACGCCCGCGAGGCCCGGCAGATCCGCCGCGTCAAGATCCTCGGCTGCGGCACCTCGTACCACGCGGGCATGATCGGCGCCCAGATGATCGAGGAGCTGGCCCGCATCCCCGCCGACGCCGAGCCGGCCTCCGAGTTCCGCTACCGCAACGCGGTCGTCGACCCCGACACCCTGTACGTCGCGGTCTCCCAGTCCGGTGAGACGTACGACGTGCTGGCCGCCGTCCAGGAGCTCAAGCGCAAGGGCGCCCGGGTCCTCGGCGTGGTCAACGTGGTCGGCTCCGCGATCGCCCGCGAGGCCGACGGCGGCATCTACGTGCACGCCGGCCCCGAGGTCTGCGTCGTCTCCACCAAGTGCTTCACCAACACCACGGTCGCCTTCGCGCTGCTCGCGCTGCACCTGGGCCGCACCCGCGACCTGTCGGTGCGCGACGGCAAGCGGATCATCGAGGGCCTGCGCAAGCTGCCCGAGCAGATCACCGAGATCCTCAAGCAGGAGGAGGAGATCAAGCAGCTGGCGGAGAGCTACGCCGACGCCCGCTCGATGCTCTTCATCGGCCGCGTCCGGGGCTACCCGGTGGCCCGTGAGGCCTCCCTGAAGCTCAAGGAGGTCTCCTACATCCACGCCGAGGCCTACCCGGCCTCCGAGCTCAAGCACGGCCCGCTGGCCCTGATCGAGCCGGCGCTCCCCACGGTCGCGATCGTCCCCGACGACGATCTGCTGGAGAAGAACCGCGCGGCCCTGGAGGAGATCAAGGCCCGCGAGGGCAAGATCCTGGCGGTGGCCCACCAGCACCAGGAGAAGGCCGACCAGACGCTCCTCGTCCCGAAGAACGAGGACGAACTGGACCCGATCCTGATGGGCATCCCGCTCCAGCTCCTCGCCTACCACACGGCGAAGGCCCTGGGCCGCGACATCGACAAGCCGCGGAACCTGGCGAAGTCGGTGACGGTCGAGTAGGGACCGGGAACGGAACGGACCCCCGCGTGGCCACCTTCACGCGGGGGTCTTCCCGTGCTGCGGCTCACCGGCCGGCGGGCTTCAGGGAATGACGATCACGGGCCGCTTCGCCCGCTTGGCGAGCCGTCCCGCGACGGAACCGAAGATCCGGCCGACGAGGCCGTGCGTGGAGCCGACGACGATCGCGTCGGCCTCGTACTCCCGCCCGACCTCTTCCAGTTCGTGGCAGATGTCCCCGCCGCGCTCGACCAGGATCCACGGCACCTCGGCCAGGTAGTCCGCGCACGCCAGCTCCAGCCCCAGGACCTCCGTGCGGTGGTCCGGCACGTCCACGAAGACGGGCGGCTCGCAGCCGGCCCACACGGTGGTGGGCAGCCGGTTCGCGACGTGCACGATGATCAGACCGGAGTGGGAACGGTGGGCCATGCCGATCGCATAGGCGAGGGCGCGCTCGCTGGAGGTGGAGCCGTCGAAGCCGACGACGACTCCGTGCCGGAAGGCGGGGTCGCAGGACGGGCGTGACACTTCCGCCGCCAGGGGATCGGCCGCCGTGGGATCGGCGACCGGCCGCTTGCGGTCCGCTGGTTCGAAGAATTCGTGACCGGCCATGGCTGTCTCGGCGTTGTGATCCTTTATGGGAGGGACGACATGTGCGACGGAGCTGTGTCCGGGAAAGGCCTTCCCAAGCCCATACCCCCAAGGGTACGGCGGCACGCCTCCTGAGCCCAGATCCCGCGCACGCTCCGTGAGCGGTCCCCCGACGTCCGTAGGGGTTCACCGGAGCATGCACGAGCCGCGCCCGTAACGCAATGGTTGCTGCCCCGTACAGGCGGTTTGCACGGCGTTCACAGCTGCGCCTGCGGTGACCGAGGGGTCGAACGGGCGTTGAATCGGGATGAGCCACCGCCACAGGGAGTACGAGATGCCCGGACCCCGACCCAGCAGCGAGCCGCGCCCCGCGCCCGACACCGCGAGCGATGTGATCCGCTGGGCGGCCTTCAGCTGCGTGCTCGTGCCCGTGGTACTCGTCTGGTACGGCACCTCGCTGGCCGGTGCCGCCGGCGCCGCGCTGGGCCTCGCGGCCGTCACGGCCGTCTGCCGGCTGCTGCTGCGCCGCTCCGAGCGGTGCGCCCGGCGTTGCGCCACGCAAAGGGGCGGACGTCACACGCGGGAGCAGACACCGGTCGACTGACCTGTTTCCGCGCCTCTGAACGCCAGTTTTCAGCCAACTTCTGGATATCGGCCAGGAGGGGTCCCCACCACCCTCCAACCCCCGTTCCACCTGCACGGAAAGGGTCCAGGAGCCGCTGCGCACCCTACGCGGTTTGGCCACCGCGACAAGGCGCACTTCCCTGCGCGCCTCCCGAGTGCAACGCTTCGTGATCGAATGCTTCACGCCATGTTGTCATGTCGACAATGTGCCGCGTGGGGAACTGGCCACCGCCCGATCGCGGGAGCCAGTAAATTCGATCTTGACTGTCTTTACGGCGGGGGACTCGTGCAGGACCGAGGGGAAACGTGCAGGAGCGACACAACCGAGGAGCCGCGACCACCGAGGGGGGCTTAGCAGTATGAGCCACGACTCCACTGCCTCGCCGGACGCCGCAGCCCGGAAACTGTCCGGGCGACGCCGCAAGGAGATCGTCGCGGTGCTGCTGTTCAGCGGCGGCCCCATTTTCGAGAGTTCCATTCCGCTGTCGGTGTTCGGGATCGACCGCCAGGACGCCGGCGTACCGCGCTACCGCCTCCTGGTGTGTGCCGGCGAGGAAGGCCCGCTGCGGACCACAGGGGGCCTGGAACTCACCGCACCGCATGGGCTGGAGGCGATCTCCCGCGCCGGGACGGTCGTCGTACCGGCGTGGCGTTCGATCACCTCACCGCCACCGGAGGAGGCGCTCGACGCACTGCGCCGGGCACACGAGGAGGGCGCCCGCATCGTCGGGCTGTGCACGGGCGCGTTCGTGCTCGCCGCGGCCGGACTGCTGGACGGCCGCCCGGCGACCACCCACTGGATGTACGCACCGACGCTGGCCAAGCGCTACCCGTCGGTGCACGTCGATCCGCGGGAGCTGTTCGTCGACGACGGCGACGTGCTCACCAGCGCGGGTACGGCGGCCGGAATCGATCTCTGTCTCCACATCGTGCGGACGGACCACGGCAACGAGGCGGCCGGCGCGCTCGCCCGGCGCCTGGTGGTCCCCCCGCGCCGCTCGGGCGGTCAGGAGCGCTACCTCGACCGCTCTTTACCCGAGGAGATCGGCGCCGACCCGCTCGCCGAGGTCGTCGCCTGGGCGCTGGAACACCTCCACGAGCAGTTCGACGTGGAGACCCTGGCGGCACGCGCCTACATGAGCCGCCGCACCTTCGACCGCCGCTTCCGCTCGCTGACGGGCAGCGCGCCGCTGCAATGGCTGATCACGCAGCGTGTGCTGCAGGCCCAACGCCTGCTGGAGACGTCGGACTACTCCGTGGACGAGGTGGCGGGCCGGTGCGGCTTCCGCTCACCCGTCGCGCTGCGCGGCCACTTCCGCCGCCAGCTCGGCTCGTCCCCCGCCGCCTACCGGGCCGCCTACCGGGCCCGCCGGCCGCAGGGCGACAGGCCGGGTGAGGCGGAGCCGGCCGTGTCGGCGTCCGGTCAGGGCGCGCCCGCGGGCCTGTCCGGCCCGATGGGTCCGCCACCGGCACTGCTGCACGAGCACCGGGACGGCGGGGTGCCGCTGCAGAGCCGCCGGGCCGCGGCCGGCGCGGTGGGCCTGCTGCCGGGACCGCGCAGCGGCAGCTGAGCGGCCCCGCGCACGCACGACGCGCGAGAAGGCGGCGCAAGGGGGGCGGAGTCCGACTCCGCCCCCCTTGCGCATGTCCGCGTACCGACAGGACCGGCGCAGGGACGGGACCGGTGCGGCGCGGCGCGCCGTAAGGTGAGACACATGAACGATCGCATGGTGTGGATCGACTGCGAGATGACCGGCCTCTCGCTGTCCGACGACGCGCTCATCGAGGTGGCCGCCCTCGTCACCGACTCCGAGCTGAACGTACTCGGCGAGGGGGTGGACATCGTCATCCGGCCGCCGGACCGGGCCCTGGAGACGATGCCGGAGGTGGTGCGTCGGATGCACACCGCGTCCGGGCTGCTCGCCGAGCTGGAGAACGGCACGACCCTGGAGGACGCCGAGGAGCAGGTGCTGGCGTACGTGAGGGAGCACGTGAAGGAGCCCGGCAAGGCCCCGCTGTGCGGCAACTCGGTCGGCACCGACCGCGGTTTCCTGCTGCGGGACATGCCGACCCTGGAGGAATACCTCCACTACCGGATCGTCGACGTCTCCTCGGTCAAGGAGCTGGCCCGCCGCTGGTACCCGCGGGCGTACTTCAACAGCCCCGAGAAGAACGGCAACCCCCGGGCCCTCGCCGACATCCGCGAGTCGATCGCCGAGCTGCGCTACTACCGCGAGGCCATCTTCGTGCCGCAGCCCGGCCCGGACTCCGACACCGCCAGGTCGATCGCCGCCAAGCACGTCCTGCCCGCGCAGTAGCCCCCGCGCGGGCTCCCCCGGGTTCGCTCGGCGGCCGGCGCGAAAACCTGTGCGCGAGCACCCCTTCGGACCCTGTAGACTTCTTCTCGGCCGGTCGGGGAAACGACAAGTTCCACCGCCGGTCATGGTGGGTGTAGCTCAGCTGGTAGAGCACCTGGTTGTGGTCCAGGATGCCGCGGGTTCGAGTCCCGTCACTCACCCTGGTCGATCAGCCGGTGGTTCCGTCGCGGACGGAGCCACCGGCTGATTGCGTTCCCGGCCCCGCCCGCGCGTTTTCGCCGCGCCCCGGCGGAGCCGGTCCCCCGTCCGCGCTACGACGACGCCCGCACCACCAGTTCCGTCGGGAGGACCGCACGGCGGCGGTCCAGGCCGCGGGACGCGGGCGGGCGGCGGTCGGCGATCTCGGTGAGGAGGAGGTCGATCATCGCGCGGCCCATCTCCTCGATGGGCTGGCGGACGCTGGTGAGCGGCGGGTCCATGTGGCGGGCGATGGCGGAGTCGTCGTAGCCGACCAGGGCGACGTCGTCGGGGATGCGGCGGCCCGCCTCGCGCAGCACCTGCCGGGCGCCGGCCGCCATCACGTCCGAGCCGGCGAAGACCGCGTCGAGGTCCGGGCGGTGGGAGAGCAGGGCCGTCATCGCCCGGCGGCCGCCCTCCTCGGTGAAGTCGCCCGGCTCGACGAGCAGGTCGTCGGCCGGGTGGCCGGCGTCGCGCAGGGCCTCGCGGTAGCCGTCGAGGCGGCGCTGGGCGCCGTAGACGTCCAGGCGGCCGGTGATGTGCGCGATCCGGCGGCGGCCCCGGCCGAGCAGGTGCTCCACGGCCGAGCGGGCCCCGCCGTAGTTGTCCGAGTCCACCGAGGTGAGCGACTCGGCCGCCGAGCGCGGGCCGCTGATCACGGCGGGGATCTCCAGCTGGGACAGGAGGTCGGGCAGGGGGTCGTCGGCGTGGACGGAGACCAGCAGGACGCCGTCGACGCGGTGGGCCGCCAGGTACTGGGCCAGGCGCTGCCGCTCGCGGTCGCTGCCCGCGAAGGTCAGCAGCAGCTGCATCTCAGTGTCGGAGATCTCGGCGCCGACCCCCCGCAGCATGTCCGAGAAGTACGGCTCGGCGAAGAACCGGGTCTCCGGCTCGGGGACGACCAGGGCGATGGCGTCGGTGCGGTTGGCCGCGAGGGCGCGGGCGGCGGTGTTGGGGACGTAGCCGAGTTCGGCGACGGCCGCCTCGACCGCGGCGCGGGTGGCGTCGCTGACCCGGGGGGAGCCGTTGATGACCCGGGAGACCGTGCCCCGCCCCACCCCGGCCCGCGCGGCGACCTCTTCGAGCGTGGGCCGCCCTCCGCTCCGGCCCCGCCCTCCGTGGCTTGCCATGGGCTCCGCCTTTCTCGCCGTGTCCTGTTCTGGCTGGAATCTAACAGTCCTGGCCAGAGTGGTGAGCAGTGCCGGGCGGCCCGGGAGGGCAGTTAACAGGCAGATAACTGAACGCGGTTCGCCCTGTCCGTTCCCTTGACACCCTGCCGGGAACCGACGACCCTTCAACACATCACTTGTGGGAGCGCTCCCACAGTACCTGACACCTACACATCCCGCACGTTCCCCGCCCGAGCCGCAGCGAGTACGAACGGGCCCAATTCCAGCAGTTGGCCGGGGGGTCGGCACGTCAGGCAACAGGAGGACGTAATGCGCACGAGCATCCGCCGGTCCCATCGGCTGATGGCCCTCACGGCCGTGGCCGCACTGACCACCGGGCTGCTGGCCGGCTGTTCCAGCGACTCGGACGACGGCACGTCGGACAACTCGGGCGGCAGTGGCGGCAGTGGCAGGATCACGCTGACCATCGGGACCTTCGGCGTCTTCGGCTACAAGCAGGCCGGCCTCTACGACGAGTACATGAAGCTCCACAAGGACATCAACATCAAGGAGAACGTCACCACGCGTACCGACGTCTACTGGCCGAAGGTGCTCACCCGCCTCCAGGCCGGCGCCGGCACCGACGACGTCCAGGCCATCGAGGTCGGCAACATCACCGAGGCCGTGCAGACCCAGGCGAACAAGTTCGTCGACCTCGGCAAGGAGGTCGACAAGTCGCAGTGGCTGGACTGGAAGCTCGCGCAGGCCACCACCAAGGACGGCAAGACCATCGGCCTCGGCACGGACATCGGCCCGATGGCGATCTGCTACCGCAAGGACCTGTTCAAGAAGGCCGGTCTGGAGACGGACCGGAACAAGCTGGCCGCCCAGTGGAAGGGCGACTGGCAGAAGTACGTCGACGTGGGCAAGCAGTACATGAAGAAGGCGCCGAACGGCACGAAGTTCGTGGATTCCGCCTCCTCGGTCTACAACGCGGCCCTCGGCGGCGCCGAGACCCGCTACTACGACAAGGACGGCAACATCGTCTGGGACAAGTCCGACGGTGTGAAGAAGTCCTGGGACGCGGCGATGGCGGTGGCCACCAGCGACATGTCGGCCAAGCTGAAGCAGTTCGACAAGCCGTGGGACCAGGGCTTCGCGAACGGCACCTTCGCGAGCGTCGCGTGCCCGGCCTGGATGATCGGCTACATCGAGCAGAAGTCCGGTGACGCCGGCAAGGGCAACTGGGACGTGGCGGCGGCCCCGACCGCGGCCAACTGGGGCGGCTCCTTCCTCGGCGTGCCGACCGCGGGCAAGCACCAGAAGGAGGCCATCGAGCTGGTGAAGTGGCTGACCGCGCCCGAGCAGCAGGCGAAGGTCTTCGCCAAGCAGGCCAGCTTCCCGTCCACCCCGTCGGCGTACGCGAGCCTGAAGCCGGCCGCCGACACCACGGCGTACTTCTCGAACGCGCCGATCACGCAGATCTTCGCCGACTCGGCCAAGACCATCCCGGTGCAGTACTTCGGCGTCAAGGACCAGCCGATCAACAGCGCGCTGACCGACGTCGGCATCCTCCAGGTCGAGCAGAAGGGCAAGTCGCCCGAGCAGGGCTGGGACGCCGCGAAGAACGAGATCAAGGACGTGCTCGGCCAGTGAGCAGCTCCAAGCAGGCTCTCGCGCACCCCGCGTCGAGCGCCGAGGCCGCGTCCGGCACCTCGCCGGGCGCGGCCCGGGGCGCTCGCGGTCGCGGTGCGCCGGCGGCGCCCGACTCCTGGCGCAGCCGGCTGTACCGCTGGGACATGAAGGCGTCGCCGTACGCCTTCGTCGCCCCCTTCTTCATTCTCTTCGGGGCCTTCTCGCTGGTCCCGCTGCTCTACACGGCCTGGTACTCGCTGCACGACGTGCAGCTGTCGGCGCTGGACCACCAGACCTGGGCGGGCCTGGACAACTACAAGAACCTGTTGTCCTCGGACTTCTTCTGGAATGCCCTGAAGAACACCCTGAGCATCGGCGTGATCTCGACCGTGCCGCAGCTGCTGGCCGCGCTCGCGCTCGCCCACCTGCTCAACTACAAGCTGCGCGGCTCGACCATGTGGCGCGTGGTGATGCTGACCCCGTACGCCACCTCGGTGGCGGCGGCGACGCTGGTGTTCACGCTGCTGTACTCGTGGGACGGCGGCATGGTCAACTGGGTCCTCCACTTCTTCGGGGTGGACCCGGTCAACTGGCGGGAGTCGGACTGGGGTTCGCAGTTCGCCGTGTCGTCCATCGTGATCTGGCGGTGGACCGGGTACAACGCGCTGATCTACCTGGCCGCCATGCAGGCGATCCCGGCCGACCTGTACGAGTCGGCGGCGATCGACGGCGCCAACCGCTGGCAGCAGTTCCGGCACGTGACCATTCCGCAGCTGCGGCCGACGATCCTGTTCACGGTGGTCGTCTCCACCATCGGCGCGACCCAGCTCTTCGGTGAGCCGCTGCTGTTCGGCGGGGTCAGCGGGTCCAAGGGCGGCTCGGAGCACCAGTACCAGACGCTCGGTCTGTACATGTACGACCAGGGCTGGATCATCGGCAACCTCGGCAAGGCGTCCGCGATCGCCTGGTCGATGTTCCTGATCCTGCTGATCATCGCCGCGGTCAACCTGCTGCTCACCCGACGGCTGAGGAAGTCCCAATGACCACCACTGAACTGACCCTGCCCCGGGAGGCGGGCCGGCGCCGCGGCCGGGGCCGGATGGGCGCGGGCAAGCAGCTGCACGCGGGCCCGTTGACCTACGTCGTGCTCACCGTGTTCGCGCTGGTCTCACTGGCCCCGCTGGTGTGGACGGCGGTCGCGGCCTCCCGCACCGACCGGCGCCTGGCCCAGACGCCGCCGCCGCTGTGGTTCGGCGGCAACCTCTTCAAGAACCTCCAGGCGGCCTGGGACCAGGCCGGGCTCGGCACGGCCATGCTGAACTCGGTGATCGTGGCGGGCACCATCACGGTGAGCACGGTGCTGTTCTCCACGCTGGCCGGCTTCGCCTTCGCCAAGCTGCGGTTCCGGTTCTCCGGCGTGCTGCTGCTGCTGACCATCGGCACCATGATGATCCCGCCGCAGCTGGCCGTCGTACCGCTGTACCTGTGGATGTCGGACCTGGGCTGGTCCAACCAGCTGCAGACGGTGATCCTGCCGAGCCTGGTGACCGCGTTCGGTACGTTCTTCATGCGGCAGTACCTGGTGCAGGCGCTGCCGACGGAGCTGATCGAGGCGGCCCGGGTGGACGGGGCGAGCAGCCTGCGGATCGTGTGGCACGTGGTCTTCCCGGCCGCGCGGCCCGCGATGGCGGTGCTGGGCCTGCTGACGTTCGTGTTCGCCTGGAACGACTTCCTGTGGCCGATCATCGCCCTGACCCAGCAGAACCCGACCGTGCAGGTGGCCCTGAACTCGCTCGGCACCGGCTACGTCCCCGACCAGGCGGTGATCATGGCGGGCGCGCTGCTCGGTACGCTGCCGCTGCTGGTCGCCTTCCTGCTGTTCGGCAAGCAGATCGTGGGCGGGATCATGCAGGGTGCGATCAAGGGCTGATCCGCCCGTCCGGCTTCACGGGGGCCGGGTCACCGCCGTCCCGGCCCCTCCTGCCCCTCCTCCCCCACTTCATCCGTCGGCCCTTCCGACCCTTCATGGGAGCGCTTCCATGCCTGACTCTTCCTCCGTGACGTTTCCTCCCGCCTTCCTCTGGGGCGCCGCGACCTCGGCGTACCAGATCGAGGGGGCGGTGCGGGAGGACGGCCGCACCCCCTCCATCTGGGACACCTTCAGCCATACGCCCGGCAAGACGGCCGGCGGCGAGACGGGAGACGTCGCGGTCGACCACTACCACCGCTACCGCGACGACGTGGCGCTCATGGCGGAGCTGGGCCTGACCGCGTACCGCTTCTCCGTCTCCTGGTCCCGGGTGCAGCCCACGGGCCGGGGGCCGGCGGTCCAACGGGGCCTGGACTTCTACCGCCGGCTGGTCGACGAGCTGCTGGCGCGGGGCATCAAGCCGGCGCTCACCCTCTACCACTGGGACCTGCCGCAGGAGCTGGAGGACGCGGGCGGCTGGCCGGTGCGCGACACCGCGTTCCGGTTCGCCGAGTACGCCCAGCTCGTCGGCGAGGCGCTCGGTGACCGGGTGGAGCAGTGGATCACCCTCAACGAGCCGTGGTGCAGCGCCTTCCTCGGCTACGGCTCGGGGGTGCACGCGCCCGGGCGCACCGACCCGGCGGCCTCGCTGCGCGCGGCCCACCACCTCAACCTCGGGCACGGGCTGGCCGCTTCGGCACTGCGGTCGGTGATGCCGGCCCGCAACCAGATCGCGATCAGCCTCAACTCCTCCGTCGTACGGCCGCTCTCGCAGGACCCGGCGGACCTGGCCGCGGCCCGCCGGATCGACGACCTGGCCAACGGGGTCTTCCACGGCCCGATGCTGCACGGCGCGTACCCGGCGTCGCTGCTGGAGGCCACGCGCGCGGTGACCGACTGGTCGTACGTCCACGACGGCGACGTCCGCACGATCAACGCCCCGCTGGACGCGCTGGGCCTGAACTACTACACGCCGTGCCTGGTCTCGGCCGCGACCGGTGAGGCCAAGGGCCCCCGGGCGGACGGCCACGGTTCCAGCGAGCACTCGCCCTGGCCGGCCGCGGACGACGTCCTCTTCCACCAGACGCCCGGCGACCGCACGGAGATGGGCTGGACGATCGACCCGACGGGCCTGTACGACCTGATCATGCGCTACCGGCGCGAGGCACCCGGCCTGCCCCTGTACATCACCGAGAACGGCGCGGCCTACGACGACAAGCCCGATCCGGACGGCCGGGTGCACGACCCCGAGCGCATCGCCTACCTGCACGGGCACCTGTCGGAGGTGCGCCGGGCGATCGCCGACGGCGCCGACGTGCGCGGGTACTTCCTGTGGTCCCTGATGGACAACTTCGAGTGGGCGTACGGCTACGGCAAGCGGTTCGGCGCGGTGTACGTGGACTACGCGACGCTGGAGCGGACGCCGAAGTCCAGCGCGCGGTGGTACGCGGAGGCGGCCCGCACGGGCGTGCTGCCGCCGGTGAAGTCCGCCGTGTGACAAGCGGGCGCGGCCCGTCGTGGGAGCGGGCCGCGCCCTTCGCCGGCGGGGGCTATCCCTGGTAGGCCGCGAACGCCTTGGCGAAGGCGGACTTCTCCTGGAGGACGGAGCTGCAGGTGGCGTCGGCGGTGGGCTTGGTGCCGCCCGGGCACTGCTGATCGCGGGCCGCGGACCACATGGAGAGCCAGCCGAGGCCCTTGGCCTTGGCGAAGTTCACCAGCTGGGTGGCGTCCTCGACCTTGAAGACCTCGGAGGAGACGTCGTTGACGCCGATCATCGGGGTGACGGCGACGGTCTTCCAGGCGGCGGTGTCGGACAGCCCCAGCACGCTCTTGACCTGGGCCTGGGTGGCCGTCGCGGCCTGCTCGGCGTAGGTACCCATGTCACCGCTGTACGCGGGGCCGTAGTCCATGGCCATGATGTTGACGGTGGTGGTCTTCACGCCGTTGGCCTTGGCGTCGGCGAGGAGGTTCACGCCGTCCTGGGTGAGGCCCTCGGGCATCACCGGCAGGGTGAAGGAGACGTCCAGGCCGGGGTGCTGGGCCTGGAGCTTGGCGATCGCCTGGGCACGGCGGGTGTTGGCCGCGGTGTTGGGCAGTGCCCCGCCCTCGACGTCGAAGTCCACCTTGGTCAGCTTGAACGCGTCGACCGCCTTGCCGTAGGCCGCCGCCAGCGCGTCCGCGGAGGAGCAGGTGGTGGCCAGTTCGGAGCCGGAGGCGCCGCCGAAGGAGACCCGGACGTCACCGCCCTTGGCGCGCAGCGCGCCGATCTGTGCCGCCACGGCGTCGGCGGTGAGGTCCGTGACGCCGCCCCACTTGGGGGTGCAGCCGCCGCCGTCGGTGACGAAGGCGAGGTTGTAGTTCTTCACGCCGGTCACGTCGGCGGCGCCGAGCAGGTCGAAGGCGGGGTAGAGGCTGGTGTCGACGTAGGGGGCGAAGCCGGCCGAGCCGGTGGTGCCGGTTCCGGTGCCGCCCGTGGGGGTGGGCGTAGCGGTCGTCCTGGTGGGGGTGGGCGTGGCCGTGGTCCTGCTGGGGGTGGGGGCCGGAGTGGTCTGGGTGGGCCGGCCGCTCGGCTCGGGGGTGGCGCCGCCGTCCGCGGAACACCGGGTGTCGTCGATACGACAGCCGGTCGGGTCGCCGCTGCCGTTCACCACGAAGCCGACGGTCACCGACTTGCCGGGGGCCAGGCCGCCGGTGTCCCACGTGGCGGGCTTCACGGTGACGTGCTGACCGCTCACGCTGGACTCGCCGTTCCAGAGCGAGCCGAGCCTGGCACCCGCGGGGAGGTCGAACTCCAGCGTCCAGGTCTTCTCGGCCTGGCCGGTGTTGTTGGTGACGACGTACTGGGCGCTGTAGCCCGTGGACCAGTCGCTGGTCTTCGTGTACGCGGCGTTCACGCCGGCCGCGTTCGCGGTGCCGGTGAGCAGGACCGCGCCGCCACCCGCCACGGCCGCGGCCACCAGACCGCCTATCGCCTTGTTCCTGCCACTGATCCTGCGCCGGTGCGTGCTCATGCGCGTGCCTGCCTTCGGTGTTCACGGGGTGTGGTGCGGCAGCACGCTAGCGAGCGGGAAATGGACAAATGGCCTGTTCGGGCCGTTGGTTGGAGACCTTAGGGTTCGCTTAAGGAAGGGATCGGGGCCGGTTAAAGGTCGAGACCAATCTGCACGGCCGGCGTCTGCGGTCGCCACCCCGCTGTCTGCGTCCCGCCGGCTTCCGCGGGTCCAGCTGGAACCAGATCCGCACCTCCGCGCCGCCCAGCACCGAGCTGCCGATGCGGACGTCCCCGCCGGTGGACTCGGCGAGCCGGCGCACGATGTCCAGACCGAGGCCGGTGGAGCCGGTGGTCCCGGAACCCCGGCCGCGGGCCATCGCCGCCTCGGGGTCGGGTATGCCGGGGCCCGCGTCGGAGACGAGGACGATCACCGCGTCGTCGCCGTTGTGCACGTCGACCGCGAAGGCGGTGCCCTCGGCGGTGTGCCGGAAGACGTTGCCGAGCAGGGCGTCGAGGCCGGCGGCCAGGTCGGCGCGGGCCACGGGTATGCGCACCGGGCGGTCCACGCCGGCCACCCGCCACTTGCGGCCCTCGTCCTCGGCGAGCGCGGACCAGAACTCCATGCGTTCGCGCACGACTTCGGCCGCGTCGCAGCCGGCGCCGGGCCCGGCGGCGGCCGTCTGCGGCTTGGCCTCCCTGGCCGTGCGGATGATGGTGTCGACCTCGCGTTCCAGCTGGGCGACGGCGGCGCGGGTCTGCTCGGCGGCCGGTCCGGCACCCAGGGAGGCGGCGTTCAGCCGGAGCACGGTGAGCGGGGTGCGCAGCCGGTGCGAGAGGTCGGCCGCCAGCTCCCGTTCGTTGGCCAGGAGCTGGACGACCTGGTCGGCCATGGAGTTGAAGGCGACGGCGGCGAGCCGCAGTTCGGTCGGGCCCTCCTCCCGCACCCGGGCGCCGAGCTTGCCCTCGCCCAGGTCGCGCGCGCCCTCGACCAGCCGCCGGGCGGGCCGCACCATGCGCACCCCGAGCCGGTCGGCGACGGCCACCGAGCCGACGACCAGCGCGAGGCCGACGGCCGCGAGCACCGCCCAGGCCGTGCCGACGCCGTGGGTCATCGCCGACTCGGGCACGTACACCTCGACCACGGCGATGGCGCCGGATCCGAACGCGACCGGCTGCAGCAGGGCGGAGCCGCCGGGGACGGCGGTGGTGGAGGCCCGGCCCAGTCTCCGTACGGCCCGGATGTCACGGGCGGCGGCGCGCTGCCGGCCGATGTCGAGCGCGGCCCGGCCGCCGTCGGCGGGCAGGTGGACGGCCACGCCGGAGTCGACGCCGGCCGAGGCCACCACTTTCTCCAGCTCGTCCCGGTCGGTGGTGATGGACAGCGCGGGCGCGACCGCGGCCGCCTCCCGCTCGGCGCCGGCGAAGGCGCGGTCGCGGGCCATCTCCTCGACGACCAGGCCGAGCGGCACCGCGAAGGCGACCACGACCATCGTGGTGACCGCCAGGCACACCTTGACCAGGGCCCACCTCATCACGGGACCCGCCCGTCCGCCGAGGGCTGCGCGGGGGGTTCGAGCTTCACGCCGACACCGCGCAGGGTGTGCAGGTAGCGCGGCCGGGCTGCGGTCTCGCCCAGTTTCCGGCGCAGCCAGGACAGGTGGACGTCGATGGTCTGGTCGTCGCCGTAGGACTGCTGCCAGACCTCGGCGAGGAGTTCCCTGCGCGGGACGACGACCCCGGGGCGGCCGGCCAGGAAGGCGAGCAGGTCGAACTCCCGGCGGGTCAGGTCGAGCCGGACGCCGTCCAACTCGGCCTGGCGGCGCAGCGGGTCGACGGTGAGGCCGCCGACCCGCAGGACGGCCGGGGGCGGGACCTCCGGGCCGGCCGAGCGGGCCCGGCGCAGCACGGCGGCGATCCGGGCGGAGAGGTGCTCGACGGAGAAGGGCTTGGTGAGGTAGTCGTCCGCCCCCGCGTTCAGCAGCCGGACGACCTCCGTCTCGTCGTCCCGGGCGGTGGCGATGATGACGGGCACGTCGGTGATGCCGCGGAGCATCTTCAGGGCCTCGGAGCCGTCCAGGTCGGGCAGCCCCAGGTCCAGGATGACCAGGTCGAAGCGGAAATGGGCGACCTCGCGCAGCGCCTCCAGTGCCGTCCCGACGCTGCGCACGGTGTGCGCGGCGTCGGTCAGGTGCCGGATGAGCGCCGAGCGTACGAACTGGTCGTCCTCGACCACGAGCACACTTGCCATGCGCCGCACCGTACGCCATGCGGACGGCCCCCGGCGGGCGCCTGTGGACAACCCGGGGCATGTGCACACGGCGGTACCGCTGAGGCAGTATGGCCCGCGATGCGCAGAGGACTCGTACACGTGCTGGCCTGGCTGCTCGCGACGGGAGCGGCGGCCACGCTGTCGTGGTGGGGCGTGCACACGGTGATGGCGGGGACCGTCTACGACCCGCCGCGCGCCCTGCCGGTGACGGCGGCCGGCGCGGACACCCGGGACGGGCGCCCCGCGTCCCGGACACCCTCTCCCGCCCCGGCCCCGCCGCGCGAGCGGCCGGCCCGGCCGACGCCGGCGCCGGCCCGCACCCCGGCCCGCACGCAGCCGCCCGCCGCCTCTCCCTCCGCGTCCCCCTCGGCGTCCGCCGCCGCGTCCGGCCGGGTCAGGTCCTACGACACCGACGGCGGCCGGGCGGTGTTCGACCTGGGCCGGGCCGACGCGACGCTGGTCTCGGCGACCCCGGGGACCGGCTGGGGGATGCAGGTGTGGAGGACGGAGAGCTGGATCCGGGTGGAGTTCAGCCGGGATGCGGACCGGGTCACGGTGTTCTGCACCTGGCACGACGGGCCGCCGCGGGTCCAGGTCATCACGTACTGACCCCTCCGGACGGGCCGCCGGGGGACGCTAACCGAACACCGAGGGCGGCGGGGCCGGGGAGGCCACCGCGGTCTCGTCCGTCACGGGCGGCGCGCCACCGGTGAAGTCCGTGAGCCGCCTGCCGTGTTCGACCCGGCCGGGGTGCGGGTCGGAGGCGGCACGGCGGGTGAGGTCGGCGACCGGCAGCGGGGCGTCGGCGGCGACCAGGATCGCGTTGCCGAAGCGTTTGCCGCGCAGCACGGCCGCGTCGGCGATCAGCGCGAGTTCGCCGAACCGGGCGGCGGCGGTGGCGATCTGGCCGCGCAGGTGCGCGAGCGGCGGGCCGTCGGCGAGGTTGGCCGCGTAGACGCCGGAGGGCTTCAGGGCGCGGCGGACCTCGTCCAGGAACTCGGCGGAGGTGAGGTGGGCGGGGGTGCGGGCGCCGCTGAACACGTCGGCGACGACCAGGTCGGCCCAGCCGTCGGGCACCTTGGCCAGGCCCGCGCGCGCGTCGGCGGAGCGCACCCGGATCCGCGCGTTCGGGTCCAGCGGCAGTGCGCGGCGGACCAGCTGCACCAGGCGCGCGTCCCGTTCCACCACCTGCTGGGTGGAGCGCGGCCGGGTCGCGGCGACGTACCGGGCGAGGGTGAACGCGCCGCCGCCGAGGTGCACCGCGTGCACGGGCCTGCCGGGCGGGGCGAGGAGGTCGATGACGTGGCCGATGCGGCGCTGGTACTCGAAGGAGAGCCAGGCCGGGTCGTCGAGGTCGACGTGCGACTGGGGCGCTCCGTCGATCAGCAGCGTCCAGGCCCGGTCACGGTCCGGGTCGGGCTCCAGCCGCGCGGTCCCGCCGTCGACCGGTTCCTCGACGGCGGCGGCCGTCCCGCGCCGCGTGTTCCTGGACCTGCCCATGGGGTCATTTTCGCAGCTGCCGCGAGCGGTCGCGGCGGCGGGCCGGCGTCAGCGGCAGTTGTCGGCGGGTCGGCGTCAGCGGCAGTTGTCGGGGGGCCGGCGTCAGCGGCAGTTGTCGGCGGCCTCGAGCACGCGGGCCGCCTCGCCCAGGGCCCGGCGCAGCACCACCGGGTCGGTGGCGAGGTCGGCCTCGCCGGGCGGCAGCAGCCAGTCGGAGCCCTCCACGGGCGGCTCGGGAGCCGTCCGCAGCCCGCGGCCGTCGGTCCCGGTGCAGGTGCTGCCGGGCACGTCCCAGCCGGCGGCCGTGCCGGCCGGGACCAGGAAGCCGAGGGTGCCGCAGCCGTCGTCGTGCAGCACGGATCCCACCGCGTCGGCGGCGGCCCGCCGCAGGATGTCGACCGCTTCCAGCCCCTGCCGGGTCGGCACCGTGACGAGGTCGCACGCCGTGGCACCCGCCACGGGGGCGGACGACGACGTACGGGGTTCGTTGCTCTGGCTGGTCTCCATGCCGGCCTCCACCACACAGCCTGTTGCGGTCCATGGGATCCAACGCGCGAACCCGTCAACGGCTACGGCACAAGTGCGCCGCAAAGGATGGCACTTCATGGCAGATCAGGGATGAGATATCCGGTTTGTAGCCAAACACCGCGTGGCGGGTCCTTCACAGCAGGTACGTTCATGCCCGCCGGAACCAGGGCGTCCCACGGGCAACTCGTCCCGTTTTCACCCCGGTCCCGGCACGGTTCGACGGTTCGCACGAGAGGACCCGGCCATGGCGTCGTCAACCGCGACCGCGTCACAGCCCGAACGGCCAGCCCGGCCGAACCTCGCCTTCCGGCAGCTGCGCGGCCGGCGCTCCCCGGCCGAGTTCGCGGCGCTGGTACGGCGGGCGGCACGGGAGATCGGTGAGCGGGTGAGCTGTGACGCGCGTTACGTCGGCCGGGTCGAGGCCGGCGAGATCCGCTGTCCCAACTACGCCTACGAACGGGTGTTCCTGCACATGTTCCCCGGCCGCACCCTCGCCGACCTCGGCTTCGCCCCCCGCTCGTCCGTCCGCGGCCGCGCGGCGCGGCCGGCCGGGGAGGCACCGCGGCCGGGCACCGCGGGCGCGGCGCCCGGTGAGTCACCCGGGGCCGGGGAGCCGTATGACTCCTACGACACGCAGGACGGGCACGGTCCGCAGGAACCGCACCACCGGTACGAACCGCACGAACCCTTCGCGGAAGACCCCCTGAACCACGAGGAGAGCGACGTGCTGCGTCGCGCATTCATGACCGGCGGAGGCGCCACGGTGGCCGCCGCCACACTGGCCCCGCTGGGGCTCGCCACCGGCGCCGCGGCGGCCGGACGGACACCGCGGCGGGCCGGGACCCCCGAGGCGGTGGCGCTGGAGGAGGCCGTCCGCCGGATCCGGCTGCTCGACGACCGGCACGGCGCGGACGGCCTCTACCGGCGCGCGGCCGCTCCGCTGCGCGCCGCCTACGCGCTGCTCGACGCCGGCGCGACCCGGCAGACCACCGCCGACCGGCTGCACGCCGGCGCCGGTGAACTCGCCATCTCCGTCGGCTGGCTGGCCCACGACTCCGGGCGCTTCGACGACGCCCGCTCGCACTACGCGGAGGCGCTGGCCACGGCCCGCATGACCGGGGACCCGGCCCTGGAGGCGCACGCCTTCTGCAACACGGCGTTCCTGGCCCGGGACGCCGGGCGACCCCGGGAGGCGGTCCGGGCCGCGCAGGCCGCCCAGCGCGCCGCCCGGCCGCTCGGCTGCGACCGGCTGATGTCCCTGCTCGCGCTGCGCGAGGCGGGCGGCTGGGCGGGGCTGGCCGACCGCACCGGCTGCGCCCGGGCACTGGCCCGCGCGCACGCCCTCTTCGAGCGCGGCCGCTCGGACGCCGACCCCGAGTGGATGAGCTTCTACGGGGAGGCCGAACTGGAGGGCCTGGAGGCGCAGTGCTGGTCGACGCTGGGCGACTGGGGGCGGGCGTCCCGGCACGCGCGGCGGGCGGCGCACCTGCAGGACCCGCACTTCACCCGCAACATCGCGCTGTACACCGCGGAGCTGGCCGACGACCTGGCCCGTGCGGGACGTCCCGACGAGGCGGCGGAGGCGGGGCTGCGGGTGCTGTCGCTGCTGGACCAGGTCCAGTCCTCCCGCATCCAGACGATGCTCGCGGGGACGGCACGGGTGCTGCTGCCGCACCGGCGGGCGTCGGGGGTGTCGGAGTTCCTGGACCGCCACGCCTCGCTGCCGCGGCGCGGGTAGGCGCCGCTTCCCCGCGTCCCGCGTCCCGCGCGCCGTGGCCCCGGGGGGGCACCGGTCGGCCCGTCAGCCCGCCAGGTGCCCCACGTCGTTCCAGCTCTCGATCGCCGGTTCCCCGTAGGCCCAGCCCAGGACGGACAGCGAGGTCGGGTTCAGCCGGATGCGCGCCGCGAAGTCCAGCGGCAGCCCGAGCCACCGCGCGCCGATCGACCGCAGGATGTGCCCGTGGGCGAAGACCAGGACGTCACGGTCGGCCGAGCGGGCCCAGGCGACGACCTCGTCCGCGCGCGCGGTGACCTCGGCGAGGGTCTCGCCCCCCGGCACCCCGTCCCGCCAGATCAGCCAGCCGGGCCGGACGGCCTGGATCTCGGCCGGCGTCATGCCCTCGTACGCGCCGTAGTCCCACTCCATGAGCGTGTCCCACGGCGTGGCGCGGTCGCCGAAACCGGCCAGCTCGCAGGTCTCCCGCGCGCGGGACAGCGGGCTGGTGCGCACCTCGGCACCCGCCAGCGCGTCCAGCGGCGCCCGGTGCAGCCGCTCGCCGAGCAGCTTGGCCCCGCGCCGCCCCTCCTCCAGCAGCGGCACGTCGGTCCTGCCGGTGTGCTTGCCGGACAGCGACCAGGCCGTCTGTCCGTGCCGGGCCAGCAGGATGCGCGGTGCCATGCGAGACCTCTCCGGTGGAGCGAGCGGATCCGGGACGCGGAACCCGGAAGTGGATGCGGTCCTTCCATCATCGCGCACCCCGGTCCGGGGCAACCGCCAGGGCGTTCCCGGCGTCTTCGTGGACTGGAACGCGCCGAAGGCGGCCGGAGGCCCCTCCGTGGGCCCGGCGGGAACGCCGTAAGGTGGCACGGTCGCCCGCCGGGGCGCCGCACAGCAGAAGGGGAAGGGCGATCGGATGCCGCAGACCGTGACACCGGGCACCGAGGTGGTCCCGCGGACCCGGCTGCGCTGGTGGACCGAGCTGCCCCTGATCCTGCTGGTCTACGGCTGCTACTCGGCCGGCCGGCTGCTCGCGCGCGGTGACGTCGACAGCGCCGTCGGCCACGGCCTGGCGATCCTGCGCGTCGAGAAGGCCCTGCACCTCGACGCCGAGCACCCGCTCAACCGGCTGTTCACGCGCGAGGCCTGGCTCGGGGTGCCCGCCGACTTCTGGTACGCCTCACTGCACTACCTCGTCACGCCGCTCGTCCTGGTGTGGCTGTTCAAGATGCGCGCCGAGCACTACCGGGCGGCCCGCACCTGGCTGATGACGTCCACGTTCCTCGGCCTGATCGGCTTCACCCTGCTGCCGACCTGCCCGCCCCGCCTGCTCTCCGCGGGCCACGGCTTCGTGGACACGATGGCCCAGTACAGCTCGTACGGCTGGTGGGGCGGTGCGGCCAGCGCCCCGCGCGGCATGGGCGGCATGACCAACCAGTACGCGGCGATGCCGAGCCTGCACGTGGGCTGGGCGCTGTGGTGCGGGGTCATGCTGTGGCGGTACGGCGGCACCCGCCTGGCGAAGGCCTGCGGTGTGCTCTACCCGCTGCTGACCGCGATCGTGGTGATGGGCACCGCCAACCACTACTTCCTGGACGCGGCCGCGGGCGTCGCCGTGATGGGCGTCGGCCTGCTGCTCGCACCGCGCGTGCTGCGGGCCGCGGACCTGCTCCGCGTCCGGCTGTCCCGCGGTGCCGCACCGGCCCCGGACGTCACGGGTTCCCCGATTGTCAGTGCCGGATGCCAGACTTCGGCGGGTGAGCGAATTCCACGGCAGCGCGAGTCGCGGCTCGAGCCCGCGGCCGGACCGGACGCCTCCCCCAGCGACGCGGGCGAAGGGGCTCCGGCACCGGCTCGCTGAGCTGCGCGGCCCCGACGTACCCGCCAAGGCCCTGGACGCCCGTGCCCTGGCCGCGCTCGCCGCGAACCCGGGGTGCACGCGGCGCGCGGTGCTGGACGGTGCCGGGGTGGACAAGGCCCGGCTGGCGACCGCGCTGGGCGCGCCCTCCGGTTTCGGACAGTCGCAGTTCGCGCTGACCCGGGGCAACGCGTTCGAGGCGCGGGTGAAGGCGGACGGCGGCGTCGAGCTGCTGCGGCTGGTGCACGGACGGCTCGACCCGGGCGCCGAACCGCCCGCCGGGGCGGCCGTGCCCGACCTGAGCGCGCACGGCCCCGAGGGGCGTACGGCCCGTACGGCGCTGGCGCTGCGCGAGGCCACCGGGACCGGCGGCTGGACCCTGCTGGACCACCCGATGCTCGCCCTGGACGTGGCGGGCTCGCCCGCCTTCCTGGAGCCGGACGCGGTGGTGGTGCACCCGGACGGCAGCTGGTCGGTGGTGGAGATCAAGTCGTTCCCGATGGTGGACGGTTCCGCCGACCCGGCGAAGGTGGGCGCGGCGGCCCGGCAGGCGGCGGTGTACGTGCTCGCCCTGGAGGAGGTCGCGGCGCGGCTGGACCCCGCCCCGCGCGTGCGGCACCGGGTGCTGCTGGTGTGCCCGAAGGACTTCTCGAACCTGCCCGCCGCCT
>NZ_BNBF01000010.1:196721-204910 GCF_014654935.1 Streptomyces capoamus | reverse complement strand
CCGCCGTCGACATCCGCAAGCAGCGCGCCGTCACGGCTCGCCAGCTGGCCCGGCTCACCCGCATCGAGGAGCTGGCCGGGGCGCTGCCCGAGGGCACGTGCTTCGCGCCCGACCGGCCCGCCGAGGAGCTGACGGCGGCCGTGGCGGCGGTGCCGGCGGCCTACGCGCCCGAGTGCCTGTCCGCCTGCGAACTCGCCTTCCACTGCCGGGACCGGGCCCGCGCGGCCGACGCGGTCACCCGCCTCGGCCGGCCCCTGCGGGCCGAACTGGGCGGCCTGGCCACGGTCGGGGAGGTGCTGGCCGCCGCCCGCGGCGAGAGCGGCGACCCCGACGACCCGGCGGTGGCCGCGCTGCGCCGGGCCGCTGCCCTGCGCGCGGAGGCCCTGGCGGCGGCCGCGGAGGTGACCGCGTGTCCCTGATCACCACGCTCGCCCGGCTGGAGGCCGTCGACAGCGGCCGGGCGCAGCCGGCGGCGACGGTCCGGCACCGGCAGCTGTCCGACCGTCCGCTGGTGTTCGTGCCGCTCACCACCGCGGGTGAGACCGGCGCCCCGCTCGGCGCGCTGGTCGGCACCGACCGGGACGCGCCGCGCCTGCTCGTCGTCCCGCAGCCCCGCGACCGCGATCTGCGCTTCACGTTCCTGGCCGAGCTGGCCGACGTCGTCCTGCCCCACATCGACGCCCACGCGCAGTCGGTGGAGCAGACCGAGCGGACCGAGACCGACCCGGCCACCGGCAAGCGGGTCAAGGTGGCGGCCGAGCTGTGCGCGGACGCGCCGCAGCTGATCGTGCCGAGCCGTCCCGGCCTGGACCTGGTCCGGTTGCTGGGCCGCTCGATGCGGTTCCGGCGCACCGCGGAGCAGGATCCGGACGCGCCCCATCCGGCGCCGCCCCGGGTGCCGTTGCTCGGCCGCTGGCTGACCCACTACGGCGAGCGGGCCCGGGTGCCCGGTTCCTCGCTGCTGCTCGCCCTGACCGATGTGCTCTCCCGGCACTGGGCGACCGGCCAGTCCGGCCTGGAGGACCAGCACCTGGGGGCGCTGCTGGCCTGGATCGACCCCCCGCGGGGCCTGACCGGCGCGGAAGCCGCCCGCCGGGCCGAACTCGCCCGGGACGCCGACGGGCAGCTGCTGTGCCCGCCGGCCGGCCCCGCCACCGACCCGGCGTTCGACAACAAGCTGCTGGCTCCGGCGATCGAGCGGTACGACCGGGCGCGGACCGCGCTGGCCGCCGCCGAGGACCCGCTGGAGGCCGACGGCCGGCTGGCCGCGCTCACCCGGGCCGAGCGGGAGGTCCGCGACCTGGTCGAGAGCCGCGCCCGGCCCACCTGGGACGCGGTGTGGCGGGGCCTGGACCTGCTGCGGACGCTGCCGGCCGGAGCACACGTGGAGGAGCGCTGGACCCGGGACCGCTGGTCGTTCACCGCGCACCGGGACCGGGTGCTGGCCGGCGAGCCGCCGCAGCCGCGCCGGGACGACGCGGTGACGGCGGCGAACAAGCTGGCCACGCGCGAGCGGGAACAGGCCCGGCTGGAGGCGCAGGAGGCGCTGGACGACCCGCTGGAGATGGCGGGGCGGCGGCTGGCCGGAGAGGCGTTCGCGGGCGAGGTGACCGGTGTCGAGACGGCGTACAGCGAGGGGAAGCGGCCGAGCCCGCGCCCGCTGGTGACGGTCCGCACCGAGGACCGGCCGCACCTGGCGGAGCGGACGCGGGTGTACCGCTCGCTGGGCGGCAAGCCGCAGTCGGCGGAGTTCGTGGGCGAGGAGGCGGAGGGTGTCCTCGTGCTGCGGATCCTGGACCGGATGGGCCGCGGCAAGGAGCCCGAGCCCGGGTCGGTGCCGGAGAAGGGCGACCGGGTCTGCTTCACGCTGTTCGAGCACGAGCAGCGCGGCGGCGCGAAGCTGCCCGACCCGGAGGAGACCCCGTGGACGCACGGCGGCCCGCCGGGTGAACCGGCGCCGGAGGCCCCCGACCCCGTGACCGAGGAGGACGTGCTGTGACGACCGTCGACTTCGACCCCGGAGCCGAGGCCGCCCGCGCCACCGACGCCATCCTGGACGACACGCTGCACGGCGGCCGGCGGGGCGTGGTGGTGGACTCGCCGCCGGGCGCCGGCAAGTCGACGCTGGTGGTCCGCGCGGCCCTCGAACTGGCCGACGCGGGCCGTCCGCTGATGGTGGTGGCGCAGACCAACGCGCAGGTCGACGACCTGGTCCTGCGGCTCGCCGAGAAGAACCCGGACCTGCCGGTGGGCCGGCTGCACAGCAGCGACGCCGACGCGTACGACAAAGCGCTGGACGCCCTGCCGCAGGTGCGTACGGCGGCGAAGGCCGCCGAGCTGACCGGCCTGCCGGTCGTGCTGTCCACCGCGGCGAAGTGGGCGCACGTGAAGACGGACGAGCCGTGGCGGCACGCGATCGTGGACGAGGCCTACCAGATGCGCTCCGACTCCCTGCTGGCCGTGGCCGGCCTGTTCGAGCGGGCGCTGTTCGTGGGGGATCCCGGGCAGCTGGACCCGTTCTCCATCGTCGGCAGCGAGCAGTGGGCGGGCCTGTCGTACGACCCCTCGGCGTCCGCCGTCAGCACGCTCCTGGCCCACAACCCGGACCTGCCGCAGCACCGGCTGCCGGTGTCCTGGCGCCTGCCGGCCTCGGCGGCGCCCCTGGTCTCCAGGGCCTTCTACCCGTACACCCCCTTCCGCAGCGGCACCTCCCACGGCGACCGCCGGCTGGCCTTCGCGGTCGCCTCGGACGGCTCCGGGCCGGACCGGGTGATCGACGAGGCCGCGGAGTCCGGCTGGGGCCTGCTGGAGCTGCCGGCCCGGCACACCCCGCGCACGGACCCGGAGGCGGTGCGGGCGGTCGCGGCGGTCGTCCGGCGCCTGCTGGACCGGGGCGGGGCGACGCTCTCGGAGCGCGCACCGGATCCGGCCCCGCTCACCGCGGACCGGATCGCCGTCGGCACCGCGCACCGCGACCAGGCGGCGGCGGTCCGCGCGGCCCTGGCCGGCCTCGGCGTGCCGGACGTGACCGTCGACACCGCGAACCGCCTGCAGGGGCGCGAGTACGACGTCACGGTCGTCCTGCACCCGCTCTCCGGCCGCCCGGACGCGACCGCCTTCCACCTGGAGACCGGCCGCCTGTGCGTCCTGGCCTCCCGGCACCGCCACGCCTGCATCGTGGTCTGCCGCGCCGGCGTCACCGACCTCCTGGACGACTACCCCTCCACGGAACCGGTCCAGCTCGGCACCCTGGTGAAGTTCCCGGACGGCTGGGAGGCCAACCACGCGGTCCTGGCCCACCTGGCCGAACACCGGGTGAGCTGGCGCCCCTGACCCGACCGACCACCCCGGCCACCCCACCGCCGGACGGAGGCCGGCACGCCGCCGGAGGCGGCCCATGAACACAGCCCGGACGGCTGGGAGGCCAACCACGCGGTCCTGGCCCACCTGGCCGGACACCGGGTGAGCTGGCGCCCCTGACCCGACCGACCACCCCGGCCACCCCACCTGGCCGGACACCGGGTGAGCTGGCGCCCCTGACCGCTGCCCGGGACGTCTCCGGAATAAGCGGAGACTCTCTCCTGTTAGCACCGGGACAGCTCGTGTCGGAACAGGAGGCCCAGACCGTGGTGGCAGACGAGGCAGACGAGATCCGGGGGGACAGCCACGGCAGCGCCCCCGCCCCCCTCTCCGTACTGGACCTGGTGACCGTCGGCGCGGGCAGTACCGCGACGGACGCCCTGCGGACCAGCGTCGCGCTCGCCCGGCTGGCGGAGTCCCGCGGTTTCCACCGGTACTGGGTCGCCGAGCACCACTCCATGCCCGGTGTGGCCTCCTCCTCCCCCGCCGTGATCCTCGCCCACCTCGCCGCCCACACCGACCGCATCCGGCTCGGTTCCGGCGGTGTCATGCTGCCCAACCACGCCCCGCTGGTGATCGCGGAGCAGTTCGGGACGCTGGAGGCGATGGCGCCGGGGCGGATCGACCTGGGCCTGGGCCGGGCACCGGGGACGGACGGGGCCACCGCCGCCGCCCTGCGCCGCACCGACACCCTGAACGAGGGCGCCGACGACTTCCCGCAGCAGCTCGCGGAGCTGACCCGGTTCCTGGACGACAGCTTCCCGGACGGGCACCCGTACGCCCGGATCCACGCGATCCCCGGCCCGGTGCAGGGCACCACCCCCGGCGGCGTGCAGTCCCCGCACCGCCCGCCGGTCTGGCTGCTCGGCTCCTCCGGCTTCAGCGCACAGCTGGCCGGCATGCTGGGCCTGCCGTTCGCCTTCGCGCACCACTTCTCCGCGCAGAACACCATCCCGGCCCTGGACCTGTACCGGCAGACCTTCCGGCCCTCCGCCGCGCTGGCCGAGCCGTACGCCCTCATCGGGGTCTCCGCGATCGCCACGGACGACGAGCGCGAGGCCCGCCGGCAGTCCCGCGCGGTGGCCCTGAACATGCTGCGGCTGCGCACCGGCCGCCCGGGCCTGTTCCCGGACCCCGAGGACGTGGAGAGCCACCGGTTCAGCCCGATGGAGGAGGAGTTCGTCGCCTCCTGGACGGCCAACATCGTGCACGGCACCGCCGACGAGGTCCGCGCCGGCCTGGACGACCTGCACAAGCGCACCGGCGCCGACGAGCTGATGCTCACCTCGCACGCGCACCGCGGCGAACTGCGCCTGCGCTCGTACGAACTGATCGCGGACGCCTACGGGTTGCCGACCGCGTAGGCCTGCTCCCCCAGCAGCTCGGAGATACGATCCGGCGACACCGGCCGGGAGTACAGCCAGCCCTGCCCGGTGTCGCAGCCGATCCGGCGCAGCCGGGTGGCCTGCGCCGAGGTCTCCACGCACTCCGCGGTGACCGTCAGGCCGAGCCGGTGGGCAAGCTGGATCATCGCCTCCACGATGACCTCGTCGGCCGGGTTGGGGGCGACCGCCTTCTTGTCGCCCTCGTACTGGAAGCCGCGCACGAAGGAGCCGTCCAGCTTCAAGGTGGAGACCGGCAGCCGGCTCAGGTAGGCGAGGTTGGAGTAGCCGGTGCCGAAGTCGTCGATGGCGATGCGCACGCCCATGTCGCTCAGCGCCTGCAGCGCCTGGAGCGGCCGGCCGGCCGAGCCCATCACCGCCGATTCGGTCAGCTCCAGCTGCAGCAGGTGCGGGGCGAGTGCGGTCTCGGCGAGAACCTCCGCCACGTCGGCCACCAGGTCCGAGTCCCACACCTGGCGTACGGCGACGTTGACGCTGACGAAGATGGGCGGCTCACCGGGGTGGTCCAGCTGCCAGCGGCGGGCCTGCCGGCAGGCGGTGCCGAGTGCCCAGCGGCCGAGCTGCACGATCGAGCCGTCCTCCTCCGCCAATCCGATGAACCGATTCGGCGTCAAGGTGCCGAACTGCGGGTGGTGCCAGCGGATCAGCGCCTCGACGCCGTTGAGCCGGCCGTCCTCCATGGCCACCAGCGGCTGGTAGTCGAGGACGAACTCACCGCGCTCGATGGCGGGCCGGAGGGTGGAGGACAGCGCCTGACGGGTCATCCGGTGGGCGTTGCGCTCGGGGTCGAACAGGGTCCAGCGGCCCTTGCCGTCGGCCTTGGCCCAGTACAGCGTCGTATCGGCCGCCTGCATCAGGCCGGTTGCCGTCGTACCGGCCGCGTGCCGCTCGACGACACCGATGGAAGCGGTCAACGACAGCCGCTGCCCGGCCAGATCGAAGGGTTCCTCCAGTGCCTTCAGGGCGGACTCGGCGAGGTCGGCGAGCTGTTCGGTGCCGGTGGAGTCCTCCACGAGCAGCGCGAACTCGTCGCCACCGAGCCTGGCCACCAGGGGAGTTGCCGCGCGGGCGTACCCGGTCTCGTCGGCGACCCGGGTCAGGCGTTCGGCCACGGCCGCCAGCAGCCGGTCGCCGACGCGGTGGCCGAGGGTGTCGTTGACGGCCTTGAAGCCGTCGACGTCCAGGTAGCACAGGCCGATCCGGCCGGTGCCGCTCTGCTCGTAGGCCTCCGCCTCCAGCGCGGCCGTCAGGCGCTCGAAGAACAGGGTCCGGTTGGGCAGCCGGGTCACCGGGTCGTGCATCTGCAAGTGCCGCAGCTGGGCCTGGAGTTCTCGGCGTGAGCTGATGTCGGCGACCGACATCAGGACGCCGGGCTCGCCGCCGGTCAGCGGGGCGACGGTGACCTGCACCCACAGCGAGTGCCCCTCGGGGCGTTTGAGGCGGCGGGTGCAGCGCAGACGGGCCTGCCGGCCGCGCAGCACCTCGCGGTAGGCGTGCCAGCTGCGGGCGTCGGAGGCCAGGTCCACCAGGTCGGCGGCGACCCGCCCGGCGAGGGTGTCCGGGTCGGTGCCGAGCAGCTCGCCGAGGGCGGTGTTGGCGCTGATGACGTAGCCCTCGGGGGCCACGACCGCCATGGCGAGCGGCGCGGTCGCGAAGACACGGTGGTAGGTGGTGTGGTGACTGTCTGTGACGGCTGACCGGTCGAGGTCTGCCGCGGGCGTCGGCCCTTCGGACGTTCCGCTCACCGCTCGCTCCCGCAGTGCACTCGATCTGTGTCCGTGCCTGTCCGTGCCGGAAAGTGTGCCGATCATAGAGGCTGGCCCCGGGCCCTTCCAGCCACTGTCCAGTCTCCCGGACGGAGCACCGGTTCTGACAGATCGTTTCTGCCCGCACCTGGACGGGTTCTACAGCCCCCCGACCAGTTGTGACGTTCCGTGAGTGTTTCGGGGTGTCGGGCGCCGGGGCGCGCCGGCGTACGGCTGGGAGCGCACTCACTCTTCTGGTGCAGGCAAACAGGGCAGAACGCGGCGAATACCAGCAATCTGGGTGCGGGTCCCGCGAACCGCATCCGGAGGTCAAGTCCGTGCCCAAGCTGCGCAGCACCGCCGCCGTGTTCACCACGCTGTCGGCGCTGGCCGCGACCTCCATCTTCTCCGGCCCGTCGGCCGCCGAGCCGTTCTCCACGGCCCCCTGCGCCCTGCCGCGCACCGAGGCCCACCACTCCGAGGGCGTGGACGGCTGGGACCCCGCCTTCACCCGTCCGGCCGGCGCACTCGACGCGGTGATGGTCTTCCTCTCCTTCCCGGACGCCACCCCGCGCACCACCCCGGCCGAGCTGGCCGCCGACCACTTCCCGGCCACCAGCCGCTTCTACGAGCAGGCGTCCTACGGCCGGTTCACCCTGCGCCCGCACCCGCTGAAGCACTGGCTGCGCATGCCGCGCCCGTCGACGTCGTACGCCATGCGGCGGGACTGGAACGCCGAGGACCGGGCCGCCTACCTGCGGGACGCGTTCGCCGTGGCCGACAAGGAGGTCGACTTCTCGCGCTACCCGGTCGTGTACCTGGTCGCCGATCCGGACGCGCCCGGTGTCGACTCGGACGCCACCAAGGTGGTGAACCTCGAGACGCCCCTGCGCGCCGACGGCACCGACATCCACCGGGTCGTCACGGTCTTCGAGCACCATCCGCCGGACCGGCTGGTTCTCGCCCACGAGACCGGCCACGTCTTCGACCTGCCCGACCTGTACCACCGCCCGGTCGACGGCAAGGGCGACTGGGACACCTACGTCGGCGACTGGGACCTGATGGGCAGCCAGTTCGGGCTGGCGCCGGACCTGTTCGGCTGGCACAAGTGGCGGCTGGGCTGGCTGGGCCCGCGCCAGGTGGTGTGCGTGCGCGGCGCCGCGCCGACCCGGCTCACCCTGGAGCCGCTCGCGGCCGGGCCGGGCGTCACGGTGCCGGGCGCGGGCGGCACCCCCGCCTTCGGCCTGGGCGACGGCGTCAAGCTGGCCGTCGTGCGCACCGGCCCGGACAGCGCCCTCGCCTTCGAGGCGCGCGGGGCGGCCGGGAACGACCGGCTGTCCTGCCGGCAGGGGATCCTGGTCTACCGGGTGCACGGCGGCGCCGAGTCCGGCGACGGGCCGGTACAGGTCGTGGACGCCCACCCGCGTTCCGAGGCCTGCTGGGAGAACTCGGTCTACCCGCCGCTCGCCGATGCCCCGGTCTTCCTCGGGGAGAGTTTCACCGTGCCCGGGGAGGGTGTGAAGGTGGAGGCGGAGGGCCGGACGGCCTCGGGGGCGTGGACCGTGAAGATCACACCGGGGGTCGAGAGCTGAGGACGCCGAGGGCCGAGGGTGCCGAGGCGTAGGCGTATACGAAAACGGCGGGCCGGATTCTTTCGAACCGGACCCGCCGTTTCCTTCGC
>NZ_BNBF01000010.1:189235-196664 GCF_014654935.1 Streptomyces capoamus | reverse complement strand
GCCAGGGACTCGAACCCCGGACCCGCTGATTAAGAGTCAGCTGCTCTAACCAACTGAGCTAGCGGCGCCTGCTGACGTCGTAGACATTAGCATCCTGGTCGGCAGGAGGAAAAATCGAAATCCGCACCGCCGCCCGGGCGGCCCGCACGGCCGCCCAGAGCAGCACCTCCGGGCCGGGCAGCCAGGGGCGCCGGGTGTCCGGGGCGACCAGCCAGCGGGCCGTGCCGGAGGCGTCCGCGCAGGTCAGGGGCGGGACGGTCACCGCGTCGCCGACGCCGTGACACAGCAGCGGCGGCACCGCCCGCGCCCGCTGCGACCCCCACTCCTCCCAGTCCAGCAGCGAGGGCAGCCGCTGAGCCGTCCCCGGGGCGGCGAACAGCAGCATCCGCCCCCGGAACACCGCGACCGGGCCCGAGCCGGCGCCCTCGTCCCACAGCCGGTCCAGCATGCGGCGCCCGAACACCGCCGGGGCGCTCACCACGTCGAAGACGGTGCCGCAGGGCAGGACGACCGGGGCGTCCGGGCGCTCCTCCCACAGGGCCAGGGTGCTGCGCGCGTGGCTGCCCGCCGAGGCGAGCCAGGCGATGCCGTCGGAGCCGACCCGGGTGACGTTCGGTGCGCTGCTCATGCACTACGGATACAGCCTGTGAACGATTCGTTCCGCTGGGTTGCCGAAAACCGGGACAGGGTCGACCCGGGAGGAGTATCTTGCCCGCCTGGCATATGCCGACCGGGTGTTACAGCGGATCGCCGGGTCTTACAGCGGATCGGCGGGCGTGCGTCCGTCCGGCTCGCCGCGCATCAGGTCCCGCCCGAACTCGACCATCTTCTTCGCGTAGTCCTCGGTCCACTCCGCGCGCTCGGCGATGTCCGCCGGGGTCAGCCGGTCGAACCGGCGCGGGTCGGCGAGCTGGGCCGCCGCGAGGGCCTGGAACTCCACGGCCCGGTCGGCGGCCGCGCGGAACGCCTGGGACAGCTCCGTGGCCCGGGCCAGCAGCGCCCGCGGGTCCTCGATCGACTCCAGGTCGAAGAAGTGCTCCGGATCCCCGGCCGCCTCCGCGGGCTCGAAGAGCAGGGGCGCGGGGCGTAGCCGCGGTTCGTTCCGTCGCGGCGTGGGCTCCGCCATGTCGTGTCTCCTCCTCGTACGGTCCTCCGGCGCCGCCTTCGGGTGGGCCACCGTCCATTGTCCCGCGTCGGCGCAAGGGCACCCGGGCCCGAGGAGGAAAGGGGGGCGGAACCGGGGCTACACCTGCACCAACGGCTCCCGGGTGAAGAGGCTCCCCAGCGACGGCGCGTTCACCCGGCGGTCGGCGAGCCGCAGGGCCTCCCACACCGTGACCTGGTTGGCGGTGAGCACCGGCTTGGACAGGGCCTTCTCCAGCAGGCCGAGGTGCGCGGCGGTGTGCAGGGCGGTGTCCGGCAGCAGCACGGCCTCCGCGTCGGCCGCGTCGGCGGCGCGGGCCAGCGTCAGCACCTCCTCCTCGCCCCAGGTGCCGGCCTCCGCCGCGGTGACGGCGCCCGAGGAGCGCAGCCCGGTCACCTCCAGGCCGCCGGCCCGCAGGAAGTCCGCGAACAGCGCGGTGACGTCGTCGGCGTAGGTGGCGCCGACGGCGACCCGCCGTACGCCGATCTCCCGGGCGGCGTGCACGAAGGCGAAGGACGTCGAGGAGGCCGGCATGCCGGCCAGCCGGGCCAGGGTCCGCACCTGCTCCTGGGCGCCCTCCCAGCCGTGGGTGAAGCTGCCGCTGGTGGACGCCCACACCACCGTCTCGGCCCCGGCCAGCCGCAGCTCCTCCACGCCCTCGGCGAGCCGGGCGGCGGAGTCCGCGTCCGCGCCGGGGCCGGTGCGGCTCAGCTCGACCCGGATGTCGCTGCCCAGGAGCTGCTCCATGCGTGGGTAGTCGTCCTCGGCGAAGTGGCCCGGGTAGAGGAATCCGAGTGCGGTCATGTCCAGCCTTCCTGCTGTTGCGCGGGCAGTACGGGCCGTGCGCGGGCAGCTGCGGCTCACAGCGCCGCGCGGGCTCCGGGTCCCGGGTACCCACTCGGCGCGGCGGCACCGGCCTCACGCTCGGTGATGCGCGGGCAAACGATCGTGGGCGCGCCCCTGTTGACGGCGGTGGTCCGGGGTGCGAGCGTGGTCCGTCCGCGCATGCCAGACGCCGGGAGCCGCCCCGCATGACGCCGACCGTGCCCACCGTGCTGGTCCTCGACGCCGATCCGCCGCCCCGGCTCGGCCGCCTCACCGGGCGCGCCCGGATCGTGCACACGGACGCGGCGCACCTGGCCGAGCGGCTGCCCGCCGCGGACGTGCTGCTGGTGTGGGACTTCACCTCGCACGCGGTGCGCGGGGCGTGGCCCGGGGACGGGCCCCGGCCGCGCTGGGTGCACGCGGCGAGCGCGGGCGTGGACCATCTGATGTGCCCGGAGCTGGCCGCGTCGGACACGGTGGTGACCAACGCGCGCGGGGTCTTCGACCAGCCGGTCGCGGAGTACGTGGCGGCCCTGGTGCTGGCGGTCGCCAAGGATCTGCCGCGGACGCTGGAGTACCAGCGGGAGCGGACCTGGCGGCACCGGGAGACCCGGCGGGTGGCGGGCACGCGCGCGTGCGTGGTCGGCTCGGGGCCGGTCGGCCGGGCCACCGTCCGCGCGCTGAAGGCGCTGGGCGTGACGACGGCGCTGGTCGGGCGGGTGCCGCGGACCGGCGTGCACGGGCCGGACGACCTGGACCGGCTGGTCTCCCGCGCGGACTGGGTGATCGCGGCGGCCCCGCTGACCGAGCGGACGTACCGCATGTTCGACGCCCGCCGGTTCGGTGTGATGCAGCCTTCGGCGTTCTTCGTGAATGTCGGCCGGGGTGACCTGGTCGACGAGGAGGCCCTGGCCCGGGCGCTGGCCCGGCGGTGGATCGCGGGCGCGGCGCTGGACGTGTTCGCCGCCGAACCGCTGCCCGCGGACAGTGCGCTCTGGGAGCTGCCGGGGCTGATCGTATCCCCGCACATGAGCGGCGACACGATCGGCCGGCGGGACGAACTCGGCGCGCAGTTCGTGGAGTTCTACGAGCGGTGGGCGGCGGGCAGAGCGCTGCCGAACGTGGTCGACAAGGCGCGCGGTTACGTACCCGGCCACTGAGGGCCGCGGAGGACGAGGCGGCGGAGCGGGGTGCGGGCGGGAAGAGCCGAGGTCCGTCCCCTGGGTCATGACGCTGGCATATGCCACGGGATCTCCGCCCCGGTTGGGGGCCCGAGCCCCCCGGAGAATCTCGCCAACCCCCTCTCTCCGGCACCGGTTTGACAGCTATCGTGGAGAGGATCCGCCGACCCGGATCGCGGCCGAGGGGGACGACATGAGGATCGAGCCGACCGCCCCGTACCACTCCGCCCAGGACGCGCTGCGCGTGCTGGAGACCGTGGCCCGGCACTCCGCCGGCGTCACCGACACCGAGCTGGCCCGCCGCACCGGCCTCGGCGCCGAGCGGCTCACCGCCCTGCTGCGGATGCTGCGCCGCGAGGGCTACGTCGAGCAGATCACCGACGGCGCGTACGTCACCGGCGACACCCTGCGCCGGCTCACCTCGGCGCACGACCGGGAGCAGGCCCTGCGCGACAGGCTCCAGCGCATGCTGGACCGGCTGCGCGACTCGGTCGGCGCGGCGGTCTACCTCAGCCGGTACCTGGACGGCGAGGTCCGCGTCACCCAGTACGCCGCCGGGCCCGGCACCCCCGCGGTCAACGAGTGGGTGGACTTCCGCTGCTCCGCCCACGCGACCGCCGTCGGCAAGAGCCTGCTGACCCAGCTGGACCACAACGCCCGCCGCGACCACCTGTCCCGGTACAAGATGGCCCGGCTGACCTCCCGGACGATCACCAGTGACAAGCTGCTGCTGTCCCGGCTGGAGTCGCAGCCGCCGACGGTGCCGGTCCTGGACCTCCAGGAGTACGCGGTCGGCACGGTCTGCGCGGCGGTGCCGCTCACCGCGGGGTCCTCGGTGGGCTGCCTGGCCGTCTCGCTCCCGGTGGAGCACGCGCACCGGCTGAAGCAGGCGGCGGAGACCCTGAACCGGAACGCGGCCCCGGTGGTCCTGTCGCTCACGCTGTAGATCCGGCGTGGTCACGAGCACCCCCCGGGACCAGGTAGTATTTTCTTCGTCGCCGGCCACGGAGGAAAAACCGAGGCGGGCGGGAGTCATGCGCCGCTAGCTCAGTTGGTTAGAGCAGCTGACTCTTAATCAGCGGGTCCGGGGTTCGAGTCCCTGGCGGCGCACGTGATCGAAGGGCCCCTCGCGGAAGCGGGGGGCCCTTCGGCGTCTCCGGCGCTCTAGGGGATCATGCCGCCGGACTCGGAGAACATCGTGTGGGCCGCCACCATGAAGGCGACGCAGAAGGCGCCGGCCACGCCGAGGAAGACCAGTCCGGCACCGGTGCCGGCGAAGAGGCCGGCGCGCGCCGGGGGCCGGGCGGTGGCGCGCTGGGGCAGCTCCGGCAGGTAGCGCACGGTCACGACGTCGCCCTCCAGGACGGTGGCGGGGCCGTCCTCCTCCTCGAAGCGGACCGTGCGGCCCTCCCGGGTGGTGAACTCGTAGACGTGGTGGACGGTCGTGTGCACGGAGGTGTCCCCGCCACCCCCGCTGGTCGTCGTGAACATCCGCAGACAGCGCGCCTGCGCGGTCAGGCCGTGCGCCCACGTCCTGCTGATCCGCCGGGCACGGCGGACCAGCAGGAACGCGGCGGACGCGAAGCCCGCGAGCATGACGGCGGGTACGACGTAGAAGAGCGACTCGAACATGAGGTTCCCCCGGGACAAGGTCCGCCGCTGCCGATCGAGCGGTGTGGCGGGAACCTATCCGGTGCGCGGGGCGCCCGCCCTCAAGGGAACCTCAGTTTCCGTGCCGTACCGGAACGGGGATCAGAAGGTGACGTCCGAGCAGGCGTAGAACGCGTTGCCCGTGTCGGCGATCGTCCACACCGCGAGGATGACGTGGTGCCCGCTCAGACCGCTCGGCAGGGTGCCGCTGTGGCTGAGGGTGGCCGGCGGGCGCTGGCCGTTGTAGGGCACCGTCAGGAACGGGGTGAGGTTGAGGTCCGAGCGGGTGAGGTTGTGGTTCTGGTTCCAGCCCGGCTTGGTGATGTAGTACCTGAAGTCCGTCGTCGCGTGCATGGCGGTGAACTGCCAGCGGAACGTGTACGACTGGCCGCCCGTCACCTTGGTCGTGGGCCAGTCCGCGCCGGACGGCGTCCTCGGCGAGCTGAGCGGGGCGAACTGGCCCAGGCCCGCGTTGCAGAGCTGGCCGTCGGCGGGGCCGCCGGCCGGGAAGCCCTTGGGGCCCTCGACGCTCTGCGGCTCCCACTGGATCTGGCCGCAGTTCGCCACGGTGCCGTTCTGACAGAGTTTCTGCCTGCTGATGGGGAGGTCGGTGTAACCGTGCCCGCTGGCGCCGCCGGTGGAGAGCGCGAAGGCTCCGGCGGTGACCGCGCCCAGCACGATCGCGGACAACTTGGTCTTGGTGCGCATGCTGCCGCTCCTGGGGAACGTGGGAGTTCGGTGAGCCGTGCGGATTAGGTCTAGACCAAGCCTCAGATTATTGCCGCTAGTTGAACATGTCCATACCAATCGCGAACCCGCTGTGCGCCCACCCCTACACCGGCTCGCCGCGCCCCGAGCAGAACGCCACCGTCAGGTCACGGACCAGCACCTTGCGCTCGTAGTCGTCCAGTTCGACCAGACCGCGCACGGTCAACCGGGTCACCGTGTCCTCCACCGAGTCCACCACCGAGCTGAGCATGCTGGCCCGCTGCCGGGCGTCCAGCGCGGCGATCCGGCGCCGGTGCATCGCGGACGCCACCTCGGGCGCGTAGTCCACCCGCACCGGCTGCACCGAGAACACCTCGAGCCCGACCGGCGCGGTCTCCGTCCCCACCAGCCGGGTCAGCGCGTCCCCGGCCGCCGTCGTCCCGCCCCGCGTCCCGCCCGCGGGCTCCACCGGCACCCGGGCCAAAGCCGCCTCCACGCACTCGCGCAGATAGGTCTCGTGGTCGTCGATGCCGAGCAGGGCCCGCGCGGTGTCCCGCACCCGCCACACCACCAGCACCACCACCCGCAGCGCCACCCCGTCGGGGTCCGTCGCCGGCATCGCCTCGCTGCGCCAGTGCCGCAGCCGCACGTCCACCCGGCGGCGCAGCACCAGCGGGTTCACCCACAGCAGCCCGGTGCGCCGGACGGTCCCCCGGTACCGCCCGAACAGGCCCAGCACCCAGGCCCGTCCCGCCCGGCCCCGGGCCAGGCCGCCGAAGCCGAACGCGCCGAGCATCCCCGCCCCGGCGTACGCGGCCCACTGCGCGGGACCGAGGCCGGCACCCGTGGACACCGGCAGCCGCAGCGCCTCGCCGGCCAGCGGCGGCAGCAGGCCCGCCCACCAGGTGGTGGCCAGACAGCCGGTGACCCCGCAGGCCCCGGCGAGCACCCCGGCCGCGCCGGGCAGCACCCGCGCCGGGCGTTCCGCCAGCTCCGGGTCGGTCTGCGGCAGCGGCCGCCTGCGCACCGGCACCGGACGGCGCTGGCGCGGCTGTTCGCCGGTGCCCTGCCGGCGGGCCACCACGGCCGGCCGGAGCGGCACCTCCACCGGATCCGGGTCGTCCCGGAAGAGCAGGTGGACGGGGATCTCGGTGGTCGCCTCGGTGTGGATCAGGCGGACCGGCCGGATGCCGGGGCCGGCGGCCACGCCGTCCGACTGCCCCTCGGATCCGGGCGGCATGTGGGATGCGGTCGTACTCATGCGTGCTCCAGCCTCCGCGCCAGACGCGTCATGAAAGGGGTGGGGTGCAAGTGGGGTGCCCGGTCAGGCGAACAGGCGGCGCCAGGTCTCCGGTCCGGGGTAACCGTCCGCCGCGCCGCCGCGCCAGCCCTGGGCGCGCTGGAAGGCCTCGACGGCCCGCCGGTCCGCCTCGCCCCAGTGCGGTCCGGGACCGCGGTCGTAGAACCGGCCGAATCCCTTCTTCACCAGCTGGGCCCCGAGACGGGTGATGTGGTCGTTGCTGCGGCCCGGCCGGAAGTACTGCCGGCCGGGGTAGCCGGGGACCCCGTGCGAGGCGGGTCCGGCTGCCGTGACGTCCTTGCCCCGGCCGGTGGACAGCAGGTCCCAGGTGCGCCGGCCGGGGATCCCGTCGGCGTCGGCGCCCGTCCAGCCCTGGGCCCGCTGGAACGCCTGGGTGGCGCGCCGGTCGGCCTCGCCCCAGACCGGTCCCGGGCCGTGCGCGTAGGAGGAGCGCGCGCCCCGGGCGATCAGCATCTCGCCGAGCAGGGTGACGTACTTGTTGCGGGCGCCGGGGCCGAAGTAGGCCGCGCCGGGGTAGGCCACCGCGGCCTTCCCGCCGGGCGCCGGCCCGGCGCCGGCCGCGGCCTTGGTCAGTCCCTTGTAGCGGTACGGGACGTACTT
>NZ_BNBF01000010.1:188330-189185 GCF_014654935.1 Streptomyces capoamus | reverse complement strand
GCCGGAGTTGCTCCAGTAGGCGTAGGGCGTGGTCTGGCGGCGGGCGTGCGGGGGCGTCTGCTCGTAGGCCGTGTAGTAGGTGTGCGTGGAGTCCGTCCAGCCGCCGAAGATCACGACGTGGGAGCCTTTCTCGGGGTTGTCGGGGTTGTGGTAGAGCAGGATGTCGCCGGGCTGCAGCTCCTCCTTGGTGATCTTGACGCCGAACTCGCCGAGGCTGCCGGTCCACTCGTTGTTCGGCAGTCCCCAGGCCATGGAGACGTAACCGGAGCAGTCCTGCCGGTAGCCGTCGGACCAGAAGGCGTACATGCTGTACGGCACCTGCGCGGCGACCCAGGTCTTGGCCCGGTTGATGATCGCCGTGCGGGTGGTGGCGGGGAGCGGGGCGGTCGGGGCGCCGGGCGCGCCCGCCGGACCGTGCAGCGGCGCCTTGGCGCCCTGCGGGGTGTCGGGCTCTCCGTCACCGGGCAGAGCCTGGCGGTGCGGGGAGTGGTCGGGGGTGAGGGCTGCGGCCGACGGGACCGTGCCGAGGGCGGCGGCCGCGGCGGCCACGACCACCACGGTGCGGGCCGCGGACCGGACGCGGCCGGACGGGGGACGCAGGGCCGGCCGCTCGTGGGCGCAGCCGGGACAGGCGCAGTCGCTCGCCGGGTCGATGTCCTCGAACACGGGAGCGGTCATGCGATCTGCCTCACATTCGGGGGTGATTTGTCCGCGAGTGTGCACGTTGATCAGTTTCCCAACTGGGTACAGAACGCGCATTTTGACGGTCCGAATGATGTACGCGGCCCTCCGGACGGCCGCGCCGCCCCTTCCCTGTGGTCAGGAGCACCCTTGGAGGTCGGGTAGAGTTTTCTC
>NZ_BNBF01000010.1:176023-188282 GCF_014654935.1 Streptomyces capoamus | reverse complement strand
AGGCGCCGCTAGCTCAGTTGGTTAGAGCAGCTGACTCTTAATCAGCGGGTCCGGGGTTCGAGTCCCTGGCGGCGCACCGACCGGAAAGCCCCTCGCGCGAGCGGGGGGCTTTTCGCATGCCGTCCGCCCGAATGGCCGGATACCCTCTCGCCATGGCAGCCCGGGACCTTCAGGAACGGATCAAGAAGCTGATCGTGGACCAGCGGCTGCCCTCGGGTGCCCCGCTGCCCACCGAGCCGGAGCTGATGCGGCTCCTCGGGGCGAGCCGGAACTCGGTGCGGGAGGCGCTGAAGGCGCTGCAGGCGATGGGGATCGTGGAGATCCGGCACGGGTTCGGGACGTACGTCGGCTCGATGTCGTTCGCGCCGCTGATCGAGGGGCTGGCCTTCCGGACCGTGGCCGGCCACTACCGCGGCGAGGACTCCCTGCTCCAGTTGCTGGAGCTGCGCGAGGCCGTCGAGACCGGGCTGGTGTCGCGGCTGGCCGGGCGGCTGCCGGAGGCGGACCTCGGGGCGCTGGAGGCGCTCGTGGCCCGCATGGAGCGGGAGGCCGCCGAGGGCACCGGCCTCGCCGAGAGCGACCGCGCCTTCCACGCCACGCTCTACCGGGGGCTGGACAACGTGCTGCTCGGCGAGGTGCTGGAGGCGTTCTGGGACGCCTTCCACCGGGTGCAGCAGGACCTCGTGGAGGTCGCTCAGGATCCGCGCACCACCTGCCGTCAGCACCGGGAGATCCTGGACGCGGTGCGCTCCGGCGACTCCCTGCGCGCGGAACGCGCCATACGCGACCACTTCGGCCATCTCCGCACCCGCCTGACCCCGGTGGCGGCGGCCAAGGGGTGAAGCCCCGCGGCCGGGTGGCGGCGGCCGCCCGGATGCCCGCGGCCGGGACGCGGCGGCCGGGGTTCAGCCGGTCGTGCGGGTGAGGTACGCCGAGACGACCACGTTCGCCGTGTAGCTGCCGGTGGCGCGGTCGAAGGTGCCGCCGCAGGTGATCAGCCGGAGTTCGGCGCGGCCGGGGACGCGGGGGCCGTAGGCCTGGTGGGCGTCGAAGGTGTCGCGGGGCAGCACCCGGATGTCCTCCACGGTGAACTCGGCCACCTTGCCGTCCGCGCGGAACACCCGGACCGCCCCGCCGGGCCGCAGGGTGCTGAGCCGGTAGAAGACGGCGGGCCGGGTCGCGGTGTCGACGTGGCCCACCAGCAGGGCCGCACCGGCCGCGCCGGGCCGGGGGCCGGCGCCGTACCAGCCGACGACGCCCGCCTGGTCGTACGGCGGCGGGTCCACCGCACCACGGGCGTCCAGACCGCGGGCCACCACCGGGGCCTGGACGCCCAGCCGGGGAATGTCGACACGCTGGGGCACCGCTCCGGCCAGGGGTTTCGCCGGGCGCGGCAGCCGGACGGAACCGGCGTCCCGGTCGCCGGCCGGCACATCGCCGGCGGCCGGGACGTCCGCGCCGTGGGGTACGTCCGTCACCGCGCGCCCCCACAGCCACAGCCCGAACAGCAGCACCACCCAGGCCAGCCCGGTGACGAGCCTCCCGGTGCCGCTGCTGCGCCCGTCGTCGTCGGACATGGCGGGACTCAGCGGGGACCGCTGCTCCGACGGGCCCGCAGCCCGACGGCGACCGCGGCGATCCCGGCGAGCGCGAGTCCGGTCACCGCCTGCACGGTGTCGGGGCCGGAGCCGCTGGTGGCCACCGTGGCGAAGTGCGCGGCGCCCCCGCCGCCCGCGGGAACCGGTGCGATGGGCGAGGCCGTGCCGGCGGGGGGCTCGAGGGACTCCTCCGGGCGGCCGGCGCCGCCCGCCTCCGTGACCGTGATCGTGCCGGTGCGCACGGAGCCGGCACAGCTGACCTTCACGGTGTAGGAGCCGGGCGTCAGGGCGGAGCGGACCCGGGTCTCACCGGTCAGGCTGCCCCGCGCGCCGGTCAGCCGGGCGTCGGCGACGAAGGCGGACGACACGGCGGTGCCCTGCTCGCCGGTGCAGCCGCTGACCCGCAGGGTGATGTCGTCGCCCGGCGCCGGGGAGGCGGGGGTCACGCTGACCGAGCCGCCGTCCGCCGCGAGGGCCGCCGGGGCGACCGCGGCGGACACGGCCGCGGCGAGGAGTCCGGTACAGACAGTGAGGCGTAGTGAGCCCATCGTGAACCTCCAGTTACCTGGAGACTCCCCCGGACCGGGCGCCCCCGCATCCTCGGGAGGCGCCCTGCTGCTCCGAACGGGTGACGCCTGGTTTCGGACGGCCCAACGCGCCCGCCGGGGGCGGACCGGAGTTCCCGGGGGGCGGCTCAGAGCAGGTCGACCAGGTCGGCGATGGAGTCGACCACCTCGGACGGACGGAAGGGGTACCGGTCCACGTCGTCCGGCTGGGTCACCCCACTCAGCACCAGGAACGTGCGCATCCCGGCCTCCAGGCCCGCGAGCACGTCGGTGTCCATGCGGTCGCCGATCATCGCGGAGGTCTCGGAGTGGGCGCCGATCGCGTTCAGCCCGGCCCGCATCATCAGCGGGTTCGGCTTGCCCACGAAGTACGGCTTCTTGCCGGTCGCCGCGGTGATCAGGGCGGCGACCGAACCGGTGGCGGGCAGGTCGCCCTCGGTGGACGGACCGACGTTGTCGGGGTTGGTGGCGATGAACCGGGCGCCGTTGTTGATGAGCCGGACGGCCTTGGTCAGCGCCTCGAAGGAGTAGGTGCGGGTCTCGCCGAGGATCACGAAGTCGGGGTCGTGGTCGGTGAGGATGTAGCCGATGTCGTGCAGGGCGGTGGTCAGACCGGCCTCGCCGATGACGTAGGCGGTGCCGCCGGGCCGCTGGTCGTCCAGGAACTGGGCGGTGGCCAGGGCCGACGTCCAGATGTTCTCCACCGGCACGTCCAGACCCATCCGGCGCAGCCGGGCGTGCAGGTCACGGGCGGTGTAGATGGAGTTGTTGGTGAGCACCAGGAAGGGCCGGCCGGATTCGCGCAGCCTCTTCAGGAAGGCGTCGGCGCCGGGGATCGGGACGCCCTCGTGGATCAGGACGCCGTCCATGTCGGTGAGCCATGACTCGATGGGCTTGCGGTCTGCCATGCTGTGCGTCTCCTGGCGTACGGACGGTCGGGGAGCGGGGGCGCCGGAACCACGGCGTACCGACGCCCCCAGCCTAGTCAGCGGGGGCCGGTCCCGACCCCGTCGATCACGGGCTCCCTGCGACCGCCCCCGCCCCGGCGCCTACCCCGCCCGGCACGTCGTACGACGGGTCGTCCTCGACGCCCGCCGCGGCGCCGGCTCAGCGGCGCGTGCGCACCAGCAGGAAGGCGCCGGCGCCCACGCCGAGCAGGGCGGCCAGGGCCGCGAGGAGGCCATGGGCGAGCCCGGGGCCGGTCCGGGCCAGCTCGCGCGCCCGTTCCCCGTCGTCCTCGGCCTCCCGGGCGAGCGCCACGGCGGAGTCGTCGAGGGCGTCGTCCGGGTCGTCGTCGGGGTCGTCGCCGGGGGCCTCGCCGGGGTCGTCCTGGGGGTCGTCGTCGGGGGCCTCGGTGCGGGGTGCGGCGGGCGACGCGGTGCCGGAGGGAGCGGTCGGCACGTCCTTGGCCGGCACGTCCCCGGTCCGCTGCCCGGTGCCGTTCTCCTGCACGCCCTGCGTCTCCTGCACGCCCTGCGTCTCCTGCGCGGCCTCGGCCTCCTGCGCCCCGGGGTCCTCGGTGTCCTGCTCCGCCTCCCGGCCGATCCCGAAACGGTACGCGTTGGACTCCCCGACCCAGTCCCCGTCCTGGCCGCGGCGCTGGACGACGGCCGCGTTGGCGGTGACCTGGTCGACCGCGGCGTCGGAGGGGAGCGCCAGCCGGAGCCGGACGCTGACGGTCCTGCCGGGCGGCACGGTGAAGCCGGCGAACCCGGCGCCGTCCAGCACCCCGACCAGTTCCTGCTCGTCGGTGGTCTCGAAGGCCACCGGCCGGGGAGTGGAACCGTCGTAGAAGTCCAGCCGGGGCTGGTCCGGGCGCAGGGCGCGCTTGTCGTCGGTGAGCACCACGACCGGGTGGACTCCGGAGCAGGTCCGGCGGGTGGTGTTGGTCAGGTCGATGTACCAGGTGCCGTACCCGCCGCCGGCCTCGTAGGAGCCCGGGCCGCCGCGGATGCGGGTGGCCAGCGGGAAGGTCCGCGTGTCGGCGGCGGCGCAGGAGGGGGGTGTCGTCGCGCCGGCGTGGGCGGTGTCCGGTGGCAGGACGACTACGACCACGGGGACGACGGCTGCGGTGGCGACGGCTGCGGCGAGGCGGAGGGACGGGGACGAGTGCGTGTGCAGTCGCATGAACACATGAGCATGCCGGGTGCGACGGGGGCCCGGGCGCGCCGCGCCGGGGCCGCCCCGAGGTCCGCCCGATCAGCGCAACGGCGGCCTCCCGGGCCGACAGCGCCGGGGAGACGCGGACCGACGGTCCTCCGGACGGACCACGCCGTTGCGGTCCGGGGCGTCGTCACCGTGCGCGGACGTGGTCACCAGCGGGTTCAGGCCGTCGTCACCGCGGGGGCGCGGGTCCGCACCGCCGAGAGCGGAGCGTGCCGCCCACCTCGGCCGCGGCCGGGCGCGCCGTTCCCCGCGCCCCGTTCCCGCGGCCCTTCCCCACGTCCCCTCCCCGCGCTCGGCGGTCCGGTCACCCCTCGCCCCGCCCGAACAGCGGTGCCAGCAGCAGCTGCGCGGCCCCCTCGGCGACCGCCCGCTCCCCCCGCGGAGCGACCCGCACCGGAACGGCGGCCTCGGGCGCTCCCTCCCGGTGTGCCCGCGCGTCCAGCACCTCGCGCACGCCCCGCACGTACGCCTCGGGCGCCCCGGCGACGGTCCGCCCGCCGAGCAGCACCCTGTCGATGTCCAGCAGACCGACCAGATTGCCGGCGGCGACCCCGAGGACGCGTGCCGCCTCGGCCACCTCGCCCCGCGCCGCGGCCCGGAGGCACAGCACCTCCACACACCCCCGGTTCCCGCACTCGCACAGCGGTCCGTCCAGCTGGACGACCTGGTGGCCGAACTCCCCCGCCCCGGTCCGCGCCCCCCGGTGCACGCTCCCGCCGATCACCAGTCCGGCCCCGAGCCCGGTACCGAGGTGCAGGTAGGCGAAGGACCCGCCGGCGCCGCCCTCCTCGCCCCCGACCGCCAGCCCGAGCGCCGCCGCGTTGGTGTCCTTGTCCACCACGACCGGCACGCCGAGCCGTTCCGCGAGCGCGTCCCGCAACGGGAAGCCGTCCCACTCGGGGAACCCGGTGACCCGGTGCAGTACGCCGCGCGCGTGGTCGAGGGGTCCGGGCAGCGCGACCCCCACCCCCAGCGGTGACACCGCCCGGGCGGGCCCTCCCTCGCCCGGGGCACCGGCCCGCGGGTCCCCGGCCACCTCCCGCACCCCCGCGCACACCGCCTCCAGCACGGCCTCCGCGCCCGCGCCGAGATCCAGCGCCGCGCACCGCTCCGCCACCACCGCCCCGTCCAGGTCCACGAGCACCACCCGCAGCTCGTCGCGGTCCAGGTGCACCCCGACCGCGTGCCCCGCCTCCGGCACCAGCCGCAGCACGGTCCGTGGCTTGCCCCCGGTAGACGCCCGGCGGCCGGCCTCCGCGGCGAGCCCCTCCTCCCGCAACCGGGCGGTGATCTTGCTGACGGCCTGGGGGGTCAGCCCGGTGCGCTCGGCGAGTTCCAGCCGGCTGATGCCCTCGGCCCCGGCGTCCCGCAGCAGCCCCAGCACCAGCGCGGTGTTGTGACTGCGCAGCACACCGAGGTTCGCCCCCGCGGAGCCGCCGCCCCTCGGTCCCGTCCCCGTCGTCGTCTCGCTCACCCTCTTCACACCCCCATTGTCCGCGCCGCTTGCACTTTCGCAACAGCGTTGCCAAAGTGGAGTCATGACTGCTCCCCCTCTCCGCGTCGGTCTGATCGGCTACGGCCTCGCCGGCTCCGTCTTCCACGCCCCCCTGATCGCCGCCACCGAGGGCCTCGCCCTGGACACCGTGGTCACCTCCAGCCCGGAGCGGCAGCAGCAGGCCCGCGCCGAGTTCCCGGACGTACGGCTCGCCGCCGGCGCCCAGGAGCTGTTCGACCGCGCGGACGACCTGGACCTGGTCGTGGTGGCCACCCCGAACAAGACGCACGTCCCGCTCGCCACGGCCGCCCTGGAAGCCGGCCTGCCGGTGGTCGTGGACAAGCCGGTCGCCGGCACCGCGGCCGAGGCCCGTGAGCTGGCCGCCCTCGCCGAGCAGCGCGGCCTGCTCCTGTCCGTCTTCCAGAACCGCCGCTGGGACAACGACTTCCTGACCCTGAGCCGGCTCCTCGCGGACGGCGAACTGGGCGACCCGTGGCGCTTCGAGTCCCGCTTCGAGCGCTGGCGCCCCCGGCCCAAGGGCGGCTGGCGCGAGTCCGGCGACCCGGCGGAGATCGGAGGCCTGCTCTACGACCTGGGCAGCCACGTCGTGGACCAGGCCCTGGTCCTGTTCGGCCCGGTCACCGAGGTCTACGCCGAGACGGACATCCGCCGCCCGGGCGCCGAGACCGACGACGACACCTTCCTCGCGCTCACCCACGCGAGCGGCGTCCGTTCCCACCTCCACGTCTCCGCGACCACCGCCCAGCTCGGCCCCCGCTTCCGGGTGCTGGGTTCCCGCGCGGGCTACGTCAAGTACGGCCTGGACCCCCAGGAGGCGGCCCTGCGCGAGGGCGGCCGTCCCGGCGCCGTCGAGGACTGGGGCGCCGAGGACCAGTCCCTGTGGGGCCGGATCGGCTCCGGCGAGTCCCCGCTGTCCGGCGGCGGCACCCCCGTGCCCACACTGCCGGGCGACTACCCCGCCTACTACGCGGCCGTCGCCGCCGCACTGCGCGGTGCCGGCCCCAACCCGGTGACCGCCCTGGAGGCGGCCGCCGCGCTCGACGTGCTGGAAGCGGCCCGCAGGTCCGCCCGGGACAAGGTGACGGTGACCCTCTGATGCAGCAGCCTCCGCAAACCACGCCCGGGCCGACGCCCGAGGATGCGCCGAGCCTGGAGGAGCTGGAGGCCCAGGAACGCCGGCTGGTCCTCCGCCGGTTCACCCACGAGGACGCCTGGGCCCTCGGCTCCCTGCTGGTCGAGCGGGCCCGGGAGCGCCGGGCGCCGGTCGCCATCGACATCCACCGCGCCGGCCAGCAGCTCTTCCACGCGGCCCTGCCGGGCTCCGCCCCGGACAACGACGCCTGGATCGCCCGCAAGCGCCGGGTGGTGGAGCGCTACGGCGCCGCCTCCTACCTGGTCGGCGCCCGCTTCCGCGCCAAGGGCACGACCTTCGAGGACTCCTCCCGGCTCGACCCCGACACCTACGCGGCGCACGGCGGATCCTTCCCCGTCACGGTCGAGGGCGTGGGCGTGATCGGCGCGGTGACCGTCTCCGGCCTGCCCCAGCTGCAGGACCACCGCTTCGTGGTGGAGGCACTGGAGGAGTTCCTCCGCCGTTCGGCCGACTGAGCGACAGCGGGAATCACCCGCCGGTGCCTTCCGGTTGGCCAGGACGGACGGCGTGGCGAGCACGCCACCGCACACCACCGGAGGGAACCACCGGATGACCACCTCGCTGAAGGAGACCGTCGGCCGCTACGGCATCTGGAGCGCCGAGCTGCGCTCGGAGGACCCGGAGCGGCGCGGCGAACTGGACGAGGCCGCGGCCGAGTTGGAGGAGCTCGGCTACGGCGCCCTCTGGCTGGGCGGCAACAGCACCGCCGACCACGCGGCCCCGCTGATCGGCGCGACCCGCCGCATCGTCGTCGGCACCAGCATCCAGAACGTCTGGCAGCAGGGCGCCGCCAGGACCGCGGCCTCCTTCGCCGAGGTGGAGACGGCCCATCCCCGCCGCTTCGCGCTCGGCCTCGGCGTGAGCCACGGCCCGCTGGTCGAGGGCTACAGCCGCCCGTACACGGCCATGACCGGCTACCTCGACGAGCTGGACAAGGCGGGCGTACCCGCCGGCCGCCGCGTGCTCGCCGCGCTGGGCCCGAAGATGCTGCGCCTGTCCCGCGACCGCGCGGCCGGCGCGGTCCCCTACCTGGGCACCCCGGAGCACACCGCGCGGGCCCGCGAGATCCTGGGCGAAGCGCCGCTGCTGGCCCCCGAGTTCAAGGTGGTCCTGGAGGCCGACCCGGCCCGCGCCCGGGAGACGGCCCGTGCCTACCTGGCCCGCTACCTCGGACTCCCGAACTACACCGACAACTTCCTGCGCCTGGGCTTCTCCGAGGACGACATCGCCGGCGGCGGCAGCGACCGCCTCGTCGACGCGGTCTTCGCGTGGGGCGACGAGGACCGGATCCGCGAGCGCGTCACCGCCTTCCACGAGGCGGGCGCCGACCACGTCGCCCTCCAGGTGGTGACGCCGGCCACCGGCGACACCCTCCCGAGGCAGGAGTGGCGCCGGCTGGCCGCCCTGCTGGGCTGAGTCCCCGGCCGGCGGGGCGCGGGGCGGTGTCCGTCACGCGCCCCGCCCCTCAGGCGTCCTTCAGCTCCTGCCGCTGCCGCCCCAGCCCCTCGATCTCCAGCTCGACCACGTCCCCGGCCCTCAGGTACGGCTTCGGCTCGGGCCGGCCCATGGCCACGCCCGCCGGCGTCCCGGTGTTGACGACGTCCCCGGGGTACAGCGTCATGAACCGGCTGAGGTACCGCACGACCTCGCCCACGGGGAAGATCTGGTCGGCCGTCGTGCCGTCCTGCTTCAGCTCCCCGTTCACCCACAGCCGCAGCGGCAGCCGCTGCGGGTCCGGGACCTCGTCGGCGGTCACCAGCCACGGCCCCAGCGGGTTGAACGTCTCGCAGTTCTTGCCCTTGTCCCAGGTGCCGCCGCGTTCCAGCTGGAACTCCCGCTCGGAGACGTCGTGCGCCACCGCGTACCCGGCGACGTGCGCGAGGCCCTCCTCCGCGGAGCCGAGACAACGGGCCGTACGGCCGATGACGACCGCGAGTTCGACCTCCCAGTCGGTCTTCACCGAGCCGCGCGGAATCAGCACCGTGTCGTGCGGGCCGACGACCGTGTCCGGCGCCTTGAGGAAGACCACCGGCTCCGACGGAGCCTCGGCGCCCGTCTCGCGGGCGTGGTCGTGGTAGTTGAGCCCGATGCACACGACCTTGCCGATGCGGCCGAGCGGGGGGCCGATCCGCAGTCCGGCCGGGTCCAGCGCCGGCAGCTCACCGGACTCGGCCGCCGCCCGCACCCGGTCGAGCGCGGGGCCGTCGGCGAGGAGCGCGCCGTCGATGTCGGCCACGAGGCCCGACAGGTCCCTGAGGGTCCCCCCGGCGTCGAGCAGCGCGGGGCGCTCGGCCCCCGCCGTACCGACTCGCAGCAGCTTCATGGTCACCATCTCCCTCGTTCCGGGCGCCCGCCGACGGGTGCGGCCGTCGCAGGACTGGCCGATCCTCCAATTCGGCGGTCCAGTCCGCAAGACCTTGTTCACGTACTGGACCGCAACGGGAGGATCGGCACCGCTCCCGGCACCGGACGGACGGCACCGCTCACCGCGACAGCAGTGCCTGTTCCGCGGCGCTCCAGGCGGTGCTGGTGACGATGTACAGCGCGGCGGCGAGTGGGACGACCGCCACGGTGACGAGGGTGAAGAAGGACAGGAACGGGGTGGCCCGGGTGACCGCGGCGAGACCGGGGACCTGGTCGCCGGCGGCGGGGGCGGCCTGCTCGGCGAGCGTCCGCCGGGCGCGCCGGAAGTTGACGGCGGCGACGGCCGCGACGACCACGAAGAGGCCGAGGTAGACGGCTCCGGCCGGGCCGAACACCCCACCGTCCGCCAGCGCGTCCGCCCAGCGTCCGCCGAGCGGTGCCGCGAGCAGCCGGTGACCGAGCAGGGCGTTGCCCCCGCCGTCGATCGTGGAGCTGGAGAAGAGGTGGTAGAGCAGGAAGAAGGCGGGCAGCTGGAGCAGGCTGGGCAGGCAGCCGGAGAGCGGGGAGACCTTCTCCTCGGCGTGCAGTTCCAGCACGGCCTGCTGGAGCTGCTGCGGATTCCCGGCGTGCTTCTCGCGCAGTGCGGTGATCCTCGGCTGGAGCGCGGCACGGGCACGCCGGCCGCGGGCGGCGGCCCGGGACAGCGGGTGGACGAGGAGCCGTACGAGCGCGGTGAACAGGACGATCGCGGCGGCTGCCGCGGAGGCGTGGAAGAGCGGGGCGAGCAGGTCGGCCAGGTGCTCGACCAGACGGGCGAAAACGGACATGGGTGAGCCCTCCGGGGGTCTCGTCGTGCCGGGAAGATGCTGAGAACGGCAGGACGACCCGCGCGGGGGCACGTGCTGAACGAGTGCGAGGACGTGCCCTACGCGGCGGTCGCCGGACCGGCGTGTCCGGGTGCTCGGGGCCGCCGCCGGCCGGGCGCGTCGGGATCGCGCTGGGGCAGGAAGGCCGTACGGCGGGCCCGGTCGCGTATCGCCGTGCGGACGCGGGTGGGCGGTACGGCGGGCGCGCTGCGTGCGGCGAGCAGCGCGCAGGCGCAGAGCGCGGCGGCCGTCGTGGCGGTCGCGGCGAGGGCGACGGCGGTGGTGAGGCCGCCGGTGCCGAGGAGCGCGGCCTGGAGCAGCAGCAGCTGCGCCAGGAACAGCAGGAGGACGGGGGGACGCGCGACGGCGACACGGCCGGCCATGACCGCTCCCCCTCCCCGTGACTGCGTCACGACGTGCTGCGTGACCGCATGACTGCTTGTCGTATGACTGTACGTCAGTGTGCCAGGTGGACCGCGTCGGTCTCCAGGGGTTCCAGCAGCCGCTTCGGCCGCAGCAGCGCCCTGCTGACCGGGTCCGCCGGGGCGGGGTCCAGATCCGGCCCCGGCACCATCACGACGTCGGCGACCGGCACGAGGGTTCCGCACTGCGCGCAGGTTCCGAACGGTTCGACCTCCCCGCCGCAGTCCGCGTGCCGGAAGGAGCGCAGCCGGCCGGTGTCGACGTACTCGCGGCCCCACCGGCCGAGGGCGCGCAGCACCGGCCAGAGGGCGGCACCGCGCTCGGTGACGACGTACTCGTCGCGGGGCGGCGACTCCTGGTACCGGCGCTTCTCGAGGACGCCCTCCTCGGTGAGCGTCCTCAGCCGGGTGGACAGGACGGCGCGCGGGATGCCGAGGTGGACGAGGAAGTCGTTGTAGCGCCGGACGCCGTAGATCGCGTCGCGGACGACGAGCAGCGTCCACCGCTCGCCCACCACCTCCAGCGCGCGGGCGATCGAGCACTCCTGCGTCACGTAGTCCTTGCCCAGTGCCATGCCCTCCACTGTAGCCACCGCACACCGATGGGTTCAGTGAAAGAACCTTCGGTGCTACGGTGGTGGTGAACGACTGGTTCAATGAACGAACCGAGGACGGCAGACCCCGGTACAGGGCCGGGGCCCGGAAGGACAGGACAGGCCATGACCCGGCTCGACTCCGACACGACCCCCGCGCCCGCACGCCGTGCCACCACCCGGGACACCCCTATACGCCCCCGCGCCACCCTCGCCCTGACCAGCGCGGCCACCGCCGTGGCCCTCATGACCTACACGGCCCCGATGGTCACGCTGCCGGACACCGCGTCCGACCTGCACACCCCGCTCTCCGCCCAGGCGTGGCTGCTCAACGGCGCCCCCCTCGGCCTCGCCGCCCTGCTGCTGGTGGCCGGCAGCCTCGCCGACGACCACGGCCGGCGCCGGATCTTCCTCTCCGGCACCCTGGCCCTCGGCCTCACCACCGCCCTCGGCGCCTTCACCACCGCCACCTGGCAGTTCACCCTGGCCCGCATCGCCCAGGGCGCGGCCAGCGCCGCCCTGCTGGCCAGCGCCCTCGGCCTGATCGTGCACGCCTTCCCCAGCCCGCGCGGCCGGCTGCACGCCACCGGCGTATGGGGCGCCTTCGTCAGCGGCGGCATCGCCCTGGGCCCGCTGCTCGCGGGCGCCCTGCCCAGCTGGCGGGCGGCCTACCTCGTGCTCGGCGCCGCCGCCCTCGTCGTCACCGTGCTCGGCGCCCGGGCACTGGCCGAGTCACGCGCCCCGCGCGGCGGCCGGCCCAACGTGCTCGGCGCGCTCACCTTCGGCCTGGCCCTGGTGGCCCTGGTCGCGGCCCTGACCCTCGGCCGGGACGGCTGGCTGCGCGCCCCGGTCGGCCTGCTGTTCGCGGCGGCCGCCGCGCTGGTCGGGGTGTTCGCCGTCGTGGAGCGCCGGACCGGCACCCCGATGATCGACCTCACCCTGCTCCGGCACGCCCGCTTCCTGGCCTCCTCCGCGGGCGGCCTGTTCACCGGCCTGGCCGTGATCGGCCTGTTCA
>NZ_BNBF01000010.1:173452-175981 GCF_014654935.1 Streptomyces capoamus | reverse complement strand
GCTTCCTGCCCGCACTGCTCCAGCAGGCACTGGGCCTGTCCCCACTGGCCACGGCCTGGCTGTTCCTGCTCTGGTCCGGTCTGAGCTTCGCCGTCGCCCTCCAGGTCTAGCACCTGGCCGGCCGGGTCGCCCCGCTCACCCAGCTCGCCCTCGGCTTCGCCCTGCACACGATCGCCATGGTGACGATGCTCGGCGCGGTCGGCTCCGGCTCCTGGCTCCGCCTGCTGCCCGGCCTGGTCGTCGGCGGCATCGGCAGCGGCCTGCTCAACGGCGCGCTGCCGCTGCTCGCCGTCGAGTCGGTGCCGCCCCAGCGGGCCGCGATGGGCTCCGGCGCCCAGCAGACCTTCCGCTACATCGGCTCCTGCGCCGGCGTCGCCCTGACCATCGCCGTCGCCACCTCGGCCGACACCCCGGCCCGGGGCGCGAACCTCGCACTGCTGGTGTCGGCGGGGCTGGCGCTGGCGGGCGCGGTGAGCGTACTGGCGCTGCGGGAACGGGCTCAGGGTCTGTTGTGAAAGTGCTGTCACAGCCCATCGTTGAGGCGTGCGACCAGCACGGTCACCTGGGCCGCACGGACACCAGCCGGGCCCACACCACCAGCCGGTACCGGGAGGTGAACTCGGGCGTGCAGGTGGTCAGGGTCAGGTAGAACCCCGGCTCGCGGTAGCCGTACCCGGGCCGGACGAGCGAGTGCGGGACCGGCCGGACGACCCCCGAGTCCAGCGCCGAGGTGCGCGGCAGGATCCGGTCGACGCCGTAGGTGTACGTCGCCGTCCGCGTCTCCACCTCCACGGCGTCCCCCCGCCGCAGCCGGGGCAGGTACCGGAAGGGCTCGCCGTGCGTGTTCCGGTGCCCGGCGAGCGCGAAGTTCCCGGCCTGCCCCGGCTGCTGGGTGCCGTGGTAGTGACCGACGTACCCCTTGTCCAGCACGTCCGCCCTGCCGACGCCCTCGGCCACGGGGACGCGCAGCCGCAGCCGCGGGATGGCGAGCACGGCGTACGCCTGGGAGCGCCGGGGCGGGCTCGCGGCGGAGTACGCGCGCCGCGGCTCGGGGGAGGCGCCGGGGGCGGGGGCGGCGGACCCGGGGACCGCGGCCGTACCGGGACCGCGGGGAGGGGCCGGCGCACCGCTGCTCCACTGCCGTTCCAACGCCGCCACCTCGCGTGCGGCCCCGCGCCGCGCCTCCAGGTTGGTCCACCACAGGTGGTGCACGACCAGCAGCAGGAGGACCAGCCCGGCCGTCACGAGCAGTTCTCCCCCGCTCCACAGCACGCGTCTGCGCCGCGCGCGCCGGCGCCGGTCGCCGTGCCGTACGACCCGCACGCCCGCCGCAGCCCGCATCCGCACCCACCTCCACCGGCGCCGCCCGCACCATAGGTCCGACGCCTCCAACTGACCAGGGGCAAGGGGACGGTGAGCCGTACCGCCGCTTCCTCAACGGGTTTGAGAAAGGCCCGTCACAACCCTCGACAACGCCATTCGGCACCCCGATGCTTCCTGTGGGCATGCCGGGGGGCACCAGTCGGCGCCGCGTCCGGGAACGCGGGGCCGGAGCCGCACGGAGAGGCAGCGAACGACCCATGATCCGACGCAGAACACTCCTGGCTGCCGCGGGCGGCGGACTCCTCGGCGGCGCGCTCGCCACGGGCACCGCCCGGGCCGACGCGACGATCACCGTCGACCCGTCCGCCGCCTACGGCACTTGGGAGGGCTGGGGCACCTCCCTGGCGTGGTGGGCCAACGTCTTCGGCACCCGGGACGACTTCGCCGACATCTTCTTCACCACCAGGAACACGACGTACAACGGCAGCACACTGCCCGGCCTGGGCCTCACCATCGCCCGCTACAACCTCGGCGCGTGCAGCTGGAACAGCGTCGGCGGCGAGTCGATGGCCGTCTCCCCGAACATCCCCGCCTTCAAGCAGATCGAGGGCTACTGGCAGGACTGGACGAACGAGGACCCCGCCTCGGCGGCCTGGAAGTGGACGGCGGACGCCGCCCAGCGGGCCATGCTGGTGAAGGCCACCATGCGCGGCGCGATCTCAGAACTGTTCGCCAACTCGCCCATGTGGTGGATGTGTTCCAACCACAACCCGTCCGGCGCGGCCGGCGGCGGCAACAACCTCCAGTCCTGGAACCAGCGCCGGCACGCCTCCCACCTCGCCGCGGTCGCCCTCCACGCGAGGCAGCACTGGGGTGTGGACTTCGCGACGGTGGAGGCGTTCAACGAGCCCTCCTCCTCCTGGTGGACGGCGACCGGCACCCAGGAGGGCTGCCACGTCGACGCGAACGTGCAGGCGGCCGTACTGCCGTACCTGCGCTCCGAACTGGACAGGCGCGGCCTCACCGGCACGAGGATCGCCGCCTCCGACGAGACCGGCTACGACCTGGCCCGCACCACCTGGAACTCCTTCTCCGCCACCACGAGGAGTTACGTCGACCGGGTCAACGTGCACGGCTACCAGGGCTCCGGCGGCCGCAGGGACCTCCTCCACACGGACGTGGTGACGACCGCCCGCAAGGCCCTGT
>NZ_BNBF01000010.1:169508-173405 GCF_014654935.1 Streptomyces capoamus | reverse complement strand
GGAACTCGGAGACCGGCGACGGCGACGCCACCGGCCTGACCACGGCGAGCAACCTGCTCTACGACTTCCGCTGGCTGCACCCGACGGCCTGGGTGTACTGGCAGGTGATGGACCCCAGCGCGGGCTGGGCGACGATCGCGTACGACCCGGACACGCTCCAGCCGGGCGCGGTGCAGACGAAGTACTACGTCCTGGCCCAGTTCACCCGCCACATCCGGCCCGGCATGACGATCCTGGACACCGGCGCGAGCTACGCGGCGGCCGCCCTGGACCGGCCGGCCCGACGCCTCGTGATCGTCGCGGCGAACACCTCCTCCTCCGCCCAGACCCTGACCTTCGACCTCTCCCGCTTCTCCGCCGCCACCGGCGGCCCGGCCGGCCTGGTCCCCCGCTGGAACACCGTCACCACGGGCGGCGACCGCTACACCGCCCACTCGGACACGTACCTGAACGGCAGGTCGCTGTCCGTGCCCTTCGCGGCGAAGTCCGTACAGACCCTCCAGATCGACGGCATCACGGTGTGACGCACCGGACCGGCCCCCAGGGTGCGCACCCCCGGGGGCCACCTCACTTTTGTCACCGCCCGGCAGTACGGTGTCCCCCATGCGCCCCGACACGCCTGCCGAGAACGTCGACCACGCCACCGAAGCGGCACGCCTGGAGCGGACCGCCGGCCTGTACCCCGAGGACGCCGAGACGCTCCTCCTGCGGGCGGCGGCCCACCTGGAACTGTCCGGCGACCGCCCCGCGGCGACCACCCTCTACGACCGCCTGCTCGCGTCCGCCGACGAGCTGGACAACCCGGCCCTGGTCCGTGCGCTGAAGGCGTCGAACCTGTGGGAGTACGGCCACGAGGCGGAGGCCAGGGCGATCATCGAGGGCATCCGCGCCGCGGCGCCCCGGGACCCGGCCCCCTGGGTGATCGTGGCCGAGGCCCTGGAGTCCCACGACGAGCTGGAGGCGGCGGCGAAGGTCTTCACCGAGGCCGCGCACCTCCTGCTGGAGCCCTCGGACGAACCCCCCGCCGCCACCCGCCCCCTCCTCCACGGCCGCCACCGCGTCCGCCGCATGCTGGCCCTCCCCCACGACGACTGGGACACCCTCGCCGACACCCTCCACACGTCCCCCGTCCCCCTGGACGAACTCCACGACCCCAAACGCGTGTGGTCCCTGGGCTCGGACAACCCCGCGGAACTGGAAGCGGAGATCTCCCGCCTCCGAGCCGAACTGGGCGCCTACCGGGAGGCCCTCTCCCGCCCGTTCCCGGTGGCGGTGCTGCACTGGCCGGCACCGGAACTCGCGGAGCTGCTGTCGGCGTACCCCGCCCTGTCCCCGGAGTACCCCTCCCACGCCGAGCACCTGGCGACCATAGAGTCCTCGCTCCGCGAACTCTCCGCCTCCGGCACCGCCAACCTCGGCATCGTCACCGGCACGGTCCCGTCGTACGAGGCCTTCGCGGCCTCGGAGGGCGCCTCCCCGACGGACCCCACGCTGCTGCCCCAGTACGCGACGACCCTCGCAGCGCGGGGGCGTGCGGTGGCGTGGCCTCCGGGGCAGGGGGCGGGGTGCTGGTGTGGGGCGGCGGGGAGTTATGGGGAGTGCCACGGCCTGTGAAATGAGCGGACTAGGCTTGCCATCGTGTCCGAAGATCCTCCGTGGAACCCGCCCGCAGGCTCCTGGGCCTCGTCAGCGGCACGTCGCCGCAACATGCAGGCGATCCGCAGCCGGGACACCAAGCCGGAAACACTGATCCGGCGGCTGGTTCACGCACGCGGTCTGCGCTATCGCGTCGCCGCACGCCCGCTGCCGGACCTTCGCCGGACAGCGGACATGGTCTTCCGTCCGGCGAAGGTGGCGGTCTTCATCGATGGCTGCTACTGGCACGGCTGCCCCGAGCACTATGTCCCGCCGAGAACCAATTCCGGTTACTGGTCGGAAAAGGTGCTCCGCAACGTCGCGCGGGACCGGGACACCGACCAACGCCTGAAGGATGCCGGATGGCTCGTGCTCCGTTTCTGGGAGCACGAACCGTCAGACGCCTGCGCGGATGAGATCGCCGCGGTCGTGCGCCGTCGACGGATTGGCGACGACAGGCCTCTCTGAGACAGGCAAAATCATCTGTTCCATCGGCGGCACGTCCGCATCGGCGACCGAAGATGAGAAAGCATTTCCCCTCTCGGTCACGGGTGCCAGTCTCTCCGTCCCTGGCTGGTCTGCTGCCTTGGACTCGGTCTACGCCGGCCTTCATCTGCACCGGCCGTGAGAGATCGATCACGCTGGTGGAGTACCTGCCTTGGTGCGTGCCAGGTGCCTGCGACGGCGAGGATCCGCTCTGGGCTGCGCGATCCCCTCTACGGATGACCCCGTCGGCAGCCTTGTCGCTGGCCCGTTGCACACTGCCCTCGGTCCCCAGTAGCCGCCGTCAACACATGACTGCCAGCCATGCTCAGGCCAGCAGTAACGGGAGCACCGCCCACGAAGGCAGCCACTCGTGCACGCGGCGTCCGGCCGCGGTCTCAAGCGCGCCGGCCACAGACGGGCATCCACGCGGTAGCCCTTCCCCGCGGGATCGGATGGCCCCTTCTGCTTCGTTGTCTGGTCACTGATCGCGGCCACGTTACGCGAGCGGCAGAGAGCCGGCGGCGCTACACAGCAGCCAAGAGTGTCAGACCCTCGGTGTTTGATGGGTCAGGATGGTAGACCTGTGCAATCACGACTTCCGGAGGTATGAGCGTGGCTGATCTGTCGGCCGTGGAGATCTGCGCGGGCGCTGGCGGTCAGTCGCTGGGCCTTGAGCTGGCAGGGTTCGACCACGCCCTCGCGGTGGAGCTGGACGAGAACGCGGTCAATACGCTCCGGGAGAACCGGGACTGGGACGTGCGGCACGGTGACGTGGCCGACGCCAGCGTGTGGGATCCCAACGAATACGTCGGCGTGGACCTGCTCGCTGGTGGGGTGCCCTGCCCGCCCTTCTCGATCGCTGGCAAGCAACTGGGAGCGACCGACGAACGGGATCTCTTCGCCTGGGCGGTCGAACTGGCCGGGAAGATGCAGCCCCGGGCTCTGCTTCTGGAAAACGTGCGCGGTTTGTCGATGCCTCGCTTCTCCGCCTATCGCCAGCACGTGAAGGATCGCCTCCGGGACCTCGGCTACTGGTCTGACTGGCAACTTCTGCAGGCGAACGACTACGACGTTCCCCAGCTGCGTCCACGCTTCGTCCTGGTCGCCATGCGGCATGAAGACGCTCAGTGGTTCGAATGGCCTCAGGGGTCGCCCACCAGGAAGACGGTGGGCAGCGAGCTGCGCGACATGATGCGCGTAAATGGTTGGCCTGGCGCCGACCGCTGGGCGGAAAAGGCCCAGGGCATCGCACCGACCATCGTGGGCGGCTCCAAGAAGCACGGGGGCGCCGACCTTGGACCGACTCGGGCCAAGGCGGCCTGGCGCACCCTCGGTGTGGACGCCATGGGAGTAGTTGATGCGCCTCCGGATGCTTCGGACCCTGTCGACTTCGTACCCAGACTCACCACTGAGATGGTGGCGCGCATCCAAGGCTGGCAAGACGGGTCCGAGTACGAGTGGAAGTTTACGGGGCGCAAGACCGCGAAGTACCGGCAGATCGGTAATGCTTTCCCGCCACCCGTGGCGCGTGCGCTTGGCGCGGCTATTGCCAACGCCTTGAACCGAAAAGGTCAGCCAAAGGATCTGACCGATGTAGAGAACGAGGTCCTGCATGACCGGCTCTACCTCGCCCTGAAAAACGCTTCCGTCCCGCTCACCGAGAAAGAATTGGTGAAAATTTCCGGCGAGAAGATGGACGCGCGGTCCTTCGAACGCCGTATGGCAATGCTCGCGCGGGATTTCGTGATCGAGGAGGACGAGCAACTCGGAGGTCGC
>NZ_BNBF01000010.1:168374-169469 GCF_014654935.1 Streptomyces capoamus | reverse complement strand
GCCTACCGCCTGGCAGGTTTCAAGGGTTTCATAGGACAGGAAGCCCACGACCGGCACGTGCGCTTCGCCGAGATGCGGTCGCGTATCAGTTAGCCCCGACAGGCGGTGGTGAGGCACGGACCCCCTCACCACCGCTCCCTTAAACGGTCACGCTGAGGCGTCTGTGCCCCTCAGAGCCAGGCGGGCGTGCACAAGTCTGCGAAGCTACTCCCCCTCTGATTCACTGCTCTTCTTTTTCTTCTTCGGGATGACTGGCGCCGCTATCGGCGGAGCGTTATTGTCATTTTCTCCGGCGACCACCCAGTACCGGCCTTCTATTTCGGCGGCGGGGCGATCGTCTCGCGGTTCCGGTGCCGGGACGACGCGCACCGAGATGAACTCACCCTTCCTCGGCGTATCAAGTCCGAGCGACCGCGCTACTAGCGGGTCATTTTCTTGGTGACCGAGGACGAGGATGCCCTTGCCTCGGAGGGCGGTGCGCGCGCCACCGTTATCGCGTACTCGCTTCAACGGGTCCTCCAGACCGTGACCCACTGTCTCCACAGTCACTCTCCGAATGAGAGACCTCTGAACTTCTAGGAATAGCTGATTGATGCGCGCTTGGCCGCTCTCTCTGTTTCCTGCACCCTTGGCGGACATTATTCGGTGCCGCTTGACGGGGTCCATGTGCAACAGCTGATTGGGCGCCAGAGTCCCCTTGCCTCCCCACAGCCAGTCAATGGACGCCACCCCCGCCGAGTTCAGCTTGCGCTTCATGTCGCGATTCCTGGCCGCCCTCAGATGCTCCTCTGAGGCGCGCACCAGCCCAGCCTGCCAGGTACTCTTATCATCACTGGCCGTAATTACCAGGCAGACATGGCCGGCCAACTCAGGCCCAATTTCCCATCCGCCGACACTCTTGGCGAACTTGCAGTCGACCTCGATCCCTTCGATGAGGTAGTCAGCCACCCTCCCTTCCGCGAGTCGGAATTCCTTGTATATGTTGATCTCTACGAGGGTTCCCATGTGGGTCTTCTCGGTCTTATGCAGTTCGGTGTAATCCCACCGGCCCATGCGTCGGCCGTCCAGAAGTTGATCGTAAGTTCCCCGGATAAC
>NZ_BNBF01000010.1:163071-168332 GCF_014654935.1 Streptomyces capoamus | reverse complement strand
AGAGGCCATACGCTGACCATCTGGATCCATTGCGTACAGAGCGGCCTTAACCGCCCCAATCTCTGCGTCTTCGGTTGAACTGGAAAGTCCAGGAATAGGTAGGGTCACGAGCGGCATTGAAGCCGGCTCGATCATGGAACAAAAGATCTTCCCGCGCTGACGGGCGCTCGGAAGCCTCGTGCCGTGCCGGTGAACCTGGCGGCACGGCGCGGGGCAGGCCCGTTCCTCCTCAAGCGCCACCGATGTGCCGGAGCAGCGCCTCGATGTCGACGGACGCCAGTCCAGCCGCTACGGAAGGCTCTTCCTCCAAGTCAGCCAGTTGCTGAACCGTAGGGTCATCGAGGATCTTGCCCATGAATTCGAGCTTCTGGTCCAGCCGCACCTCGACGACTTCGTCGATCGTGCCGCGTGCCGCGATCACGGTCACCCTCGTTTCCGTTCCGGGAGCAAGGCCGAGGCGGTGGATCCGGTCTAGGCTCTGCAGGTAACGGCCGGCCATGAAGTCCCGGTCCACGTACACCGCGTCGTGGCACACGTGGTGGAGGCTGATTCCCTCTCCCAGGGTCGCCGGGTTGGAGATCAGCACCATGCAGCTGGGATCCTCACGGAAGCGGCGCAGCTGCTCCTCCCGGTCGGGCGTGCCTCCGTGCACGACAGCCGGGCTGTACTTCTGAAGCATCTGGGCCAGAGTGGTCAAGCTGCGCACGAAGGTCGTCCACACCAGGGTTTTGCGGCCCTGCGCGGCGTTCTCGGCGATGATCGCCAGCGCTTCCTTGTACTTGGGGGACAGCTCGTAGTCCGGCAGATTTTGCATCAGCGAATACAGGGAGCTGTCGGCCGGGATCTCCATCGGTGGCAACTGATAGGCGAGCGGCTCGTGCTTGGTGGCGCCTTCCAGCAGCAGGGCCGGGCTGGTCGCTGCCATCAGCAGACGCAGCGCGGTCTTGCCGAGCGCGCTGAGGTCGTCACGTGCGGTGCCTTTGGACATACCGCCCACTAGGGAGCTGTAGATTTCGGCGTGCAGTGCCGGCATGTCGACGTAGCGCATCCGCAGGGTCATGGGCGGCAGGCCGAGTTCCTGCTTAGTCGTCCGGGTGAAGAGCGGCCGCAGCACCGTGCTCGCGTAGGCGAGGTCCCCGCCCGAAACCGCTCGGGTGACTGCCCGCTGGCCGTGGCCCGGCCAGACGAAGCCCATCAGGTTCTCCAGGTCCCTGGCCCCGTTCGGAGCGGGCGTCCCGGTCAGGATGAGACGTCGTTCGGCGAGCGGCCCCAGCGCCATGCACGCGGCACCATATGTACCTCGCGCGCCCAGCTTCATGCGGTGAGCCTCATCGAGAATGATCATCGAGGGAGCGGCCTTGAGCCAGTTCGCCAGGAGTGGCAGCGAGCGGTCCAGCCGTTCGTAGTTGACGATGAGCACCTCGGCCCACTCGTCCAGAGAGCCGTCGAGCACATGCGTGCGCAGCGGGTAGTTGAAGCAGACGGCGGTCTCGTAGCGCCAGGATTCGTAAGCCGATTTCGGGCAGACGACCAACAGCCGGCTGGCGGCGCCCTTGGCCCGCTGAGCGGCGTACACCGCGAGCGCCACACGGGTCTTGCCGGCACCGGGCACACTGAAGTTCGCACCGTGCCCGAGCGAGAGCAGCTTGGCGACGTCCCGGCGCTGGAAGGCGTTGAGGTCCTCTTTCCAGGTGTCTCCCAACATGCTCAGCACGTCATCGGCAGCGACCTCTGGCGGCGCCGCGGAGCCGGCCAGCCGCTCCTCGACCAGTCTGGAGTCCTTGACCACCCCAGAGACGAGATTCCTCAGCTCCGGGGCCCACTCCACGCCGGCCGGGTCAGGCCAGCTGCTGAGAACCGGCAGGTTCACCAGGAGCTCGTCCAGCGCCACCGATGCGGAGAGCGGGCCCAGCTGGCCGCCGGTACGGAACCGGCCGGCCAGCTGGACGAGGTCCTGCCGGTGCTGCTCAGTGGTACGCAGGACCACACGGGTACGCGAGTCGTCGAACCCGAGGTGCAGGGACGTTTCCGTCACTGGGTGCCCTCCACGGTGGCAGCTGCGAGGAGCCAGGAGACACCGTCACCGGGGTTCGGGATGCCCCGCCCGGCCTGCTGGGCGAGCTTGCGCAGACTGCCCCGGAGCTTGAGCACGGCCTCGTCGAAGGCCTCCTCGTCGAGGCTGTTCGAAGTGCGCGCCTGGACGAGCTCGATGACGCACTGGTCGATGTTGACACACGCGTCCGCGAGCCGGGCCGGCGCGAGCTGCTTGCGCTTGCGGAGCCGGGCGTCACGGCCGGCGTTCTCGATCGCCCGGTCGAACGCATCCTTCGCCTGGTCGAGCAGCGCCTGAGCGGAAGCCTTCTCACTGTCGGGCAGCCCTCCCGACGCATCCCGGACCGTTGCCGCGGCTCGGAGGATACGGTCGTTCAGCGCACGGGCCGCCGACACGGCCGACGTGGTCGCCGGCACCTCCAGGTCGAGCCCGGGGATGGACACCGACTCGGGCTGGGCAACGGTCCCGCTGTCAGCCAGCTCCGGCGGGAGCACCTGCTCCAGATACCTCTCCTTCAGGAACGTCTCATCGATGTGACGCAAGTCCGTCTTCGAGAAGTTCAGCAGGATGGCGGCCAGGCGCCGTTCCTTCACGATTTCAGCCTGGTCCGGATCCAGGGTCCCCAACTTCGCGTGCAGGCGCTGAAGTTCCTTGAGACGCTCCTGGGCCCCTTCCCAGTCGACGAGCCTCAGCGCGACGCCCCCGCCGCTCGCGCTGCGGTCGTTCAGCTCCTTGATCGTGCTGAGAATCCACCGCTCCTGGTGGTACGTCGCCGTCCGGACCCGGAACTCCTTGGCGATCTGCTCGGGCGTCCGGCCCATCGCCGCCTGCTCTTCCATGGCGATCAGCCGGTTGATGTACGAGTAGTCACGCCGCTGGTCCTGGCGGAGCTGGAGGGCCAGTTCCACGGCGTCGATGTCGGCCTGGGTGAACGACGACGGGAGTACGCCTACCCTCATCGACTGCTTGCCCAGTTCACGCAGGGCGACGGCACGCGTGTTGCCGTTCACCAGGACACCGTGGTGGGTGACCAGCCCAGGCTCGTTCTGGCCGAACTTGTCCAGATCCTCCTTCAGCTTGTCGAAGTCGGGATCCCGCAGATCCGGATCAGAAGGCTTGGCCTGGAGCAGGCTGCGCAGGTAGTCCTGGCCGGCCTCCCCGAAGGGATCCTTGTCCAGGTTCCGGTCCTGGTCCGGCCGGTGGCTGCGCTGGGCACGGATCCGGTGCGTACCCGGGTTGAGGTAGAGGTCGTTCAACGGCAGGTCGATCACATCGACATGAATCTGTTGTCCGTTCCAGTCGACCGTAACGGTCTCCCGGGTGCCTCCGGCATTCCTCACCTCCTCAAGCCTCTTCCTGATGAGCTCGCTGACCGTCTCCGCGCGCGGCGGCGGCGGAAACTCCCGCACCATGTCCTTCCCCGTCCCTTCTGTTGCCGGTCCTGTCAGCTTGCTTCGCCGGTCCTGGTTCAGTCGGCCAGGTCACCGATGGCCTGCGCCACGGCGACGCGCGAGTCCTGGGGCAGCGTCCGGTAGATGCCCCAGATCTTCTCGATCGGGCTGAAAGTGCGCTGGTCGGCGTCGATCCACTTAGCGAAGAGACGACGCTCCACCGAGGACAGGTTCTCCACGAGGTCGAGCAACGCCCTGAGGTCGACCTCACGGTCCGCCCCGCCACCGGTCCCGCACTTCTTGCACTCGGTCACGAGCTGGTAGGCGGCGTTTCCGTCCGGCTGGAGCACCCTACGCCGGGACACGTTGAGCTTGGCGAGATCGATGCCGCCGTCCTCGTACGCTTCGCCGGCACCGATGCCACACGACCGGCACAGGTGGTTGTCGTTCTGGAGGACCTTCGCGCGCTGGGCGGCGGTCAGGCTGGCCTTGTGCTTCGGCGCCTTCGACCTGCCGGGGATCCAGACATCCTCGCCCCTGGTCACGAACCGCTGCTCCTGCTGGAGCAGGGAGGGGTCCTCGCGGTTGGTGTCGATGCGCCAGCCGTGGTCACGCAGGTCCCGCAGCCTGCGGTCGATCTGCGCGACGTCCGGGAACGTCTCACGCAGCTGCGCCTTGGTGAAGATGTTGCCCTCCCCCACGACGGTGACCAGCCACAGCGCCGCCCGGACCATGCTTCCGAACTTCTTGTCCTGGTAGGACGGAATTGCTTCCATTAACTAACGCCTCCGTGAACTCGCGCCAATGACACGCTTTTTTCGGAGAGTGGCGCAGCTGCGACTGACAACGCACGGCACATGGTCTCCGAGTTCCCCCGCCCCTCGACGGCTTTCTCCAGCTGACACCACACCAGCTGCGAAGTCCAGCCCCTTTCCGACTTGCGCGGGCTAAGCATTCTCTGCGGGCTGGACTTGCTCGTCAGGAGCAAGTCCAGCCCGCAGAAAAGTGGCACGAAAGCCTGGTGCAGAAGGGGCAAGATGGGGGCACAATTGCCCGGTCGCAGGCAGGGTTTGGGGCGGTGGTGCTGGCCGCTCCCGGGCGCTGCGGGGAGGGGAAGTTACATGTCAACAGCTGGACGCAGTCCGGTAAGGGGCGGCTGGCTGGACCCCGCCAAGGGGTTCAAGGAGGGCGTACGTCCTGGCAAACGCCGACTCGGCCTGGCACTCCGGGACTTGTGCTGCCTGCTACGGCCGGACGGTTCAGATGAAACAGGAAGGCATCTCAAGCAGGCAGAGGCGGCAAGACGGCTTGGATGCGAAGCCGATGAACTGTCGCGCTATCTGTATGACACCAGGATTCCTCCCGAGGACTTCCTTGAGCGGCTGCACAAAGAAGCCAGCGCTGACGCGGCCGCCAGCGGCCAGGAGGCCGGTATCAGCCTCGATGCGCTCCTGGGACTCCGGACCGGCGCCCTGGGGGAGCAGCGAGGCTGTGAGCACTGCCAGGAGATGGGCGGACGGCTCGATTCGCTCGTCCGGCAGCTGAACGCCCCGTGCACGGCGTGCGCGGCGCACCAGCACCGGGAGGAAGCCCGTCGGCGGCAGCGGAAACAGCTCGCCGCCCGGCTGCGGTCGGCGAGGAGGGAAGAGGCAAGACTGCGGACGGCGGTGGCCGATCTGAAGGCTTCGGTGGCCGAGCTAAGAGCCACGGTGGCCGTGCTGGAGACCAAGCTGGCTGAGAAGGCAGCCATCGAAGCCGGCCTGCAGGAACGTCTGGCGGCGGCACAGAGTGCCAGAACTCAGCTGCCGGTCCCCCGT
>NZ_BNBF01000010.1:157198-163017 GCF_014654935.1 Streptomyces capoamus | reverse complement strand
CGGCCAAGGGACCGGCAGCTGAGTACCAGAGACGTGTCGGCGGCACGGCAGCTGGTGGCCCAGGCTGAGGAACTGGACAGTTCCGGACGGGAAGACCTCGCCTTCATGCTGCTCCGGCAGAGCACGACGGAACTGCTGTCCCCGGCTGAGACCGCGCTCGTAGTGGTAGGGCTGAGGCTTCGCGGACGGGACGGGCTGGCCGACGACCTGATCCACGCCTACGGCAGGGACCAGGGCAACCAGGACGTCATGGCGGTAGCCATGGAGCTGCATGAGAAGGGTGCGCCGGATGACGCTGGGACCGTACTGCGAGCCGCGCTCGGTTAACGCGCCGGCACTGGGCGTCCGGCGGCCTGGTGGTCAGGCCGCTTCGGCTGCGGCCTCGTAAGACGTCTGGGCGCGATCGAGGAAGTCATCAGGATCGTGCCCCCGCGCGGCGCTCCAATGGAGCAGCCCGGCGATCAGCTCAACCGCGGCCTCTTCAAGGCTGGCCTCCCAGCTCCGCCCTTGCCGCTCCGGAGCGCCTCCCATGTTCTGGTACGCCTCCAGCAGGCCCACAGCGCGTTCAATCCGCCGACAGCCCGTCCCGGAGTTGATCGGTACCTCGCACCACACCGCCTTGCCGGCGACGGTAGGAACCACGCCCCAGTCAGCGGTCAAGCCTGCGACCAGGTGCAGGCCCCGGCCGCACTCTTCGAAGCAGTCCGCCTTCCGCGGGGCTGGAAGCGCCGGGCTGGTGTCGTGGACCTCCAGCCGCAGCCGTTCACTCCTCCACTCCAGCACCAGTGTCGCCGCCGAACCGTCCCCCACGTGCTTAACGACGTTCGTCGCCAGCTCGGTGATGACGACTTCGGCTTCATCGAGAACCGCTGGCATTCCCCACCTGGCCAGCTGCCTGACCGCCGCGTTCCGCAGCAGACCCACCTCAGCTGGAGCCGCCTTGAAGGGGAAGACGCAGCGCGGCCGGCCATCGCTTGTTTCAGAGATGGGCATGAGCACCCTCCCTTCCAGGCCACGCACAATGCCCGCGCCTGCCGTATCCGAACGGCTGCAGTGCGTAGCGGTCTGGCAACGAGCATGGCATATGAGAACTCTCGTGATGCAACTTCTCACGAGTCTCGATCGGGTGAATCCGGTGGTGAGGCCGGTTCAGCGCTACCTAGCCTGTGGGGATCTCGGGGCCACCATCCCGGTACACGGCAGAGGAGCCGAATGACTGAGCGAACCACCACTCGCCGACGCCAGCTCGGCGCGACCCTGCGTAAGCTGCGTGCTCGTAAGGGGCTGACGCTTGAGCAGGCCGGGCAACTCGTCGGTGTGTCGAAGGCGACGGTCAGCCGGTACGAAACCCAGGCTGGGCCCGTCAGGTGGGTCGTTGTCGAAGCTCTGTGCCGTGAGTACGGAGCGACCGAGGCCGAGACAAGGGCCGTCACTGGTCTGGCGAAGGACGCCAAACAGCAAGGGTGGTGGAACTCCTTCGCGGACTCCATCCCCGAGAGCATGAACCTGCTGCTCACCCTTGAGGACGATGCAGTCCGTGAGAGCCACTTCTCGTGTGTCTACGTGCCCGGCCTCCTACAGACGCGGGCCTACAGCACTGCACTTCAAAGGGCCAACGAAGTTCCACTTGCCCAAGAGGAGATCGAGCGTCTGGTCGACATCCGCATGAAGCGGCAGGAGATCCTCGTCCGCCCGAAGCCGCCGCGGCTGTGGGCGATCCTCGATGAGTCGGTCATCCGCCGCGTCGTCGGATCACCTCAGCTCATGAAAGAGCAGCTAGGCCGACTGCTAGAAGCGAACGAGTCACCTCACATCACTCTCCAGATACTGCCCTTCGCCAAGGGAGCGCACGCCGCAGCACTAGGAAGCTTTGTCATCATCGGTGCGCCTGAGCCGGCCCTGGACGTGGTGTACGTCGACTTCCACGCCGGCTCGCTCTTCCTGGAGAAGGACGAGGAACTGGAGCGCTACAGACTTGCGTTCGAGTACCTTCAGGCACAAGCGTTGGACATGGAGTCTTCGTCCGCCATGATCCATCGCGCTCTGAAGGAGCTGTGAATGTCCGTCGGCACTCAGCCCGCGACCGAGCCTAGGTGGTTCAAGTCGTCCTACAGCGGTGGCAACGCGACCGAGTGCGTTGAGTGCGCGTACGTCAGCAACGGCATCCGGGTCCGGGACTCGAAGTGCAGTGACGGGCCAGTCATCCCCGTCCGCACCAGCGCTTGGCTCCCCTTCGTGAACTCTTTGGCTCAACGTAGGGCGAGCGCCGCTCCGAGTTCCAGCGCTGGGTCGGCCAGCTGACGATGCTGTTCATGTACTCAGGAATCCTCGGGCCGCACTCCCACCCTGAGGATCCCAGGGTCGGCCCCGCGCGCCAGACGGCGGAGAAGACCGTCACAGTCCTTCAGCCGGAGTGACGTGACCAAGGCGCGCCCTGGAGCCGCCCGGCCCGGGCTTGCGGGTGAGGGCCGCGCCCGGGCGCCGCAACCTGGTGTGCGGCGCCCTTCGCCTGTTATGCCGTCGCCGCCAGTTCCGCCCGTCCGAACAGCAGCGCGTACCCCGTGGGGAGTTGGGCGAGGACCCGGGTGGTCAGGGGGTCGCCGATGTGGTCCGCGAGGGCGCTCAGGACCGAGCTGACGTCCCAGCGGGCCGTCGCGGGGGTCGAGCCCTCGATGCGGGTGGCCACCGAGTCGACGAACTCGCGGGCCGTCAGGGGGCGGGTCGCGGGGATCTGGGAGGCGATGACGCGGCCCGCCTCCCGGGGGAGGGCCTGGGCCAGGGCCACGCGCTCTTCGCCGGTGACGTGGCCGCCCAGGGCCGAGAGAACGATGCGGGTGACGTGCTCCGCCTCCGCCCTCGTCGGGTACTGGCCCGCCTCGCGCACCGCCTCGGTCAGCGCCAGCCAGTCGGCTTCCTCCGTCGCGCTCTTGGCACGCGGGCGAGCGGTCGGGGCGGGGGCGGGGATGGCGATTCTCGGCTGCGGGGTGGTCACGGTCATCGTGGTGGCTCCTCCTCCGGGACACTTCGGGGCACCGAAAGCCCGGTACCCCGTAATGCGGCGGGCATGGGCGTCAGTTCGGCCAATGTGTGGCTGATGAGGGCACTGTGGCCGGTGCCGCCGTTCGGGAGTGTGTGCGGGTAAGTGGGGGTGGGTGCAGGGGGATACGGCAGGGGTGCGCGCGTCCCGAGTGGTCCCTGTCGGGATACGGGACGCGCGCCGTCGGGCGGATGGGTGGTGGGTCGGCACTGGGGGGAGCCGGCGCGTGCCGGGTGCGCCGGGGGCGCGGGCCGCCACCGGTGGACCAGGGCGCGTCGGCTCCCGGGGGGTGAGGGGTCAGCCGCTGATCTGCTTGCGGCCCGTGTCGCCGCCGGCGATCTGGATGCGGCGGGGCTTGGCCTGTTCGGCCACCGGGATGCGCAGGGTCAGGACACCGGCGTCGTACGAGGCGTCGATGCGTTCGGTGTCGAGCGTCTCGCCCAGGAACAGCTGGCGGGTGAAGGTGCCCGTGGGCCGTTCGGCGACCAGCATCTCCGCGTCCTCGGGAGCGGGGTTGCGGCGCTCCGCGCGGACGTTGAGGACGTTGCGCTCGACGTCGAGTTCGATCGTCTCGGGGTCGATGCCGGGCAGGTCGAAGTGGACGAGGAACTCGTCACCGGACCGGTAGGCGTCCATCGGCATCGCGGCCGGGCGGGCGTTGGCGCCCATGACCTGCTGCGCGAGTCGGTCGAGTTCGCGGAAAGGGTCCGTGCGCATGAGCATCACAGGTCACTCCTCTCTTCCGGGGGTTGGGCGCGATGCGCTACGACTTCTTATATAACTCCCCGCCGGAAACTTGACAAGCCTGGACTCAGGTCCGGGGGTGGCGCCCACCTGCGCGTTAGCCTCGGGACAGACATTCGGGATACGAGGAGGCACTCATGGCCAGGGTTCCCAGCGCGGTCGTCGCCGCCACCGGACTCGTCGGCGGCTACGGCGTCGCCCGCTGGACCGGGAAGCGGCAGCTCGGCGGGGCCGTCCTGGCCGTCGCCGGAGCGGCGGCGGCCCAGCAGTGGCGGACCCGGGCCGGTGGACGGGCGGCCGGCGCGCTGACCGCCGCCTACGTCGCCGCGTTCGCCGGGTCGCACCCGCTGGCCAAGAAGGTCGGCGCCTGGCCCTCCGTCCTCGGCGTCACCGGTGCCGTCGCCGTCGCCTCCTGGGCCGTCGCCGACCGCAAGGCCGCCTGACCTCGCGGGTCGCTCACACCCCAGCCCGGAACGCCCTGCGGTAGGCCTGCGGGCTCGTCCCCACCACCCTGCGGAAGCGTTCCCGGAAGGCCGTCGGCGAGCCGAACCCCGTCTGCACGGCGATGCGTTCCACCGGGTGCGCGGTGGTCTCCAGCAGGTGCTGGGCCCGCCGTACCCGTGCCCGGTGCAGCCACTGCAGCGGGGTGGTACCCGCCTGCTCCCGGAAGCGGCGATTGAGGGTACGGGTGCTCATGCCGGCCTGCGCCGCGATCTCCGCCAGCGTCAGGTCCCGGTCGCAGTGGTCCTCCAGCCAGGCGAGCAGGGGCTCCAGGGTGGTGCCGGCCGGGGCCGGGGGCAGGTCGTGGACGATGAACTGGGCCTGTCCGCCCTCCCGTTCCAGCGGCATCACGGACATCCGGGCCGCGTGCACGGCGACCGCCGAGCCGAAGTCGCTGCGGATCATGTGCAGGCACATGTCCAGGGCGGCCGCGGCGCCCGCCGACGTCAGGAACTGGCCGTTGTCGACGTACAGGACGTTGGCGTCGACCGTCACCCGCGGGTGGCGCCGGGCCAGGTCCGGTGCCGCGATCCAGTGGGTGGTCGCGCGCAGCCCGTCCAGCAGGCCCGTCGCCGCGAGAAGGAACGCGCCCACGCAGATCGACGCGATCCGGGTGCCGTTCGCAGCCGCCGCGCGCAGCGCCCCGGCGACCCCGGGCGGCAGCTCCTCCGGGGGTCGGGCGACCCCCGGCAGGATGATCGTGTCCGCCTCCGCGAGTGCCTCCAGGCCGTACGGCGCCCGGACCGTGAAGGCGCCGGCGCTGACCTCCTCCCGCACCGAGCACACCCGCAACCGGTACGGCTGCCGGCCGTCGGGCAGCCGGGCCCAGCCGAAGGTGTCGACGGGGGCGGAGAGGTCGAACGGGATGACGCCGTCCAGCGCCAGTACGGCCACGGTGTGCATGGCGAGAGAGTAGGGGTACGACGGGTTGTCGCCGGCACGAGGGCGGGGTTCGACGGGCTGTCGCCGGCACGGGGGCGGCGTCCGGCCCGCCCCACCGACCTGGGGGCCCGCTGCCCGGAAGCCGGCCCCCAGGGCCTGGCGAGAATCCGTCGGACCTTGGCACTTCTGCCACTGCTCCCGGGCCCCGGCCGCCCCTACCGTCCCCCTGTGACCAAGTTCCTCCTCGCCGTCCACGTCATCGCCGCGATACTCGCCGTCGGTCCCGTGGCCGTCGCCGCCAGCATGTTCCCGCCGGCCGCCCGCCGGGCCCTGTCCGCCGGTCCCGGCGGTGACGGCCACGCCGGGGGTGCCGCTGGTGCCGGTGATGCCGGGGCCACCGGGACGCTCCCCGTGCTGCACCGGATCTGCCGCGTCTACGCCGTCGTGGGCGTCGTCGTCCCCGTCTTCGGGTTCGCCACCGCGAACCGCATGGGCGTGCTCGGCAGTGCCTGGCTGATCGTGTCGATCGCCCTCACCGCTCTCGCCGCCCTCGTCCTCGTCGCGCTGGTGCTGCCGGCCCAGACCGCGCTCCTCGAAGGGGACGCCGGGCCCGGACGCACCGCACGGCTCGCCATGGCCACCGGCCTGTTCAACC
>NZ_BNBF01000010.1:154748-157156 GCF_014654935.1 Streptomyces capoamus | reverse complement strand
TGCTGTGGGCCAGCGTGACGGTCCTGATGATCGTCCGGCCGGGCTCCACCACCGGCGCCTGACGGTGCCGTCGGGCGCTGGTGGCGGAGCGGCACCGTCGGTGCCGACGGACACCGCGCCCGTCACGGCCTGCTCGCCGCCGGCGGTGCCGTCGGACCGTGCCCCTGCGAACCCCGGGAACCCGGCCGCGCGCCCTTCGCCGCCGCCTTCGCCCGGCCCGCCACCGCCGTCAGCGGGCGGGCGACGTCCTCAAGGGAGCGGCGTTCGGCCTTGACCGCCAGGAACACGGCGACCAGACCGGCCGCGCACATCAGCGCCGCGCCGATGGAGAAGGCCAGCACCGTGTCGCCGACCCGGCCGGTGCCGGTGAGGTCGGCGAAGAGCAGGGGGCCGCTGATACCGCCGGCGGCGGTGCCGAGGGCGTAGAAGAAGGCGATGGACATCGCCCGCGTCTCCATCGGGAAGATCTCCGACACCGTCAGGTAGGCGCTGGAGGCGCCCGCCGAGGCGAAGAACAGCACCGCGCACCAGCAGGCCGTCAGGGTGGTCGCGCTCAGCGACCCGCGGTCGAACAGCCACGCCGTGCCGAACAGCAGCAGGCCCGAGAGCAGGTACGTGGACGAGATCATCACACGGCGCCCGACGGTGTCGAACAGCTTGCCCAGCAGCAGCGGGCCGCAGAAGTTGCCGACCGCGATCACCGCGAAGTAGTAGCCGGTGCGGTCGGCGGGCACGTCGTAGAACTTCGTCAGGATGGCGCCGAAGCCGAAGGTGATCGCGTTGTAGAGGAACGCCTGCCCGATGAAGAGGGAGAAGCCGAGCACCGCCCGCTTGCGGTACTGGCCGAAGACCGTACGGGCGATCTCCAGGAACGTCACGTTCTTGCGCTGCTGGATCTCCAGCTCGCCCTCCGGCTCGGGGAGCCGCTCGCCCCGCTGCTCCTCCACCCGGCGCTCGATGTCGGAGACGATCTCCTCCGCCTCCTGGTCCCTGCCGTGGATCAGCAGCCACCGGGGGCTCTCCGGGACGTGCCGTCGTACCAGCAGGATGACCAGGGCGAGCACGGTGCCCAGCGCGAAGGTCAGGCGCCAGCCGACGTTCGCGGCCAGCAGGTCGGTGTTCAGGGCGACGATCGACAGCAGCGAACCGCCGACCGCGCCGAGCCAGAAGCTGCCGTTGATGACCAGGTCGACCCGGCCGCGGTAGTTCGCCGGGATCAGCTCGTCGATCGCGGAGTTGATCGCCGCGTACTCACCGCCGATACCGAAACCGGTCAGGAAGCGGAACAGGAAGAACCACCAGGCCTCCCAGGACACCGCCGTCAGCGCCGTCGCCGCGAGGTACACCGCCAGGGTGATCATGAAGAGGTTCTTCCGGCCGAAACGGTCGGTCAGCCGCCCCCAGAACAGGGCACCCAGGCAGGCGCCCGCCACATAGAGGGCGGCGGCCACGCCGGTGACCTGCCCGGAGGAGATGGACAGGCCGCTGCCGGGCTCCGACAGCCGGCTGGCGATGTTGCCGACGACCGTGACCTCCAGGCCGTCGAGGATCCACACGGTGCCCAGACCGATCACGATCGTCCAGTGCCAGCGGGACCACGGCAGACGGTCGAGTCGGGCGGGGATGTTCGTGGTGATGGTCCGGCCGGTCTCCGGCGACGGCGCTTCGGCTGCTGCGCTCATGGGGCTCCCTCCACGTCGAGGCGGGATACCGGGTGCCCGCAGCGCACCGGAACACTCCGCTCAGGCCCCCAGCCCCCGCGACACCGCGTAGATCACCAAGCCCGCCAGGGAGCCCACCACCGTGCCGTTGATCCGAATGAACTGCAGGTCACGCCCGATGTGCGCCTCGATCTTCCGGGTGGTGTGCTCCGCGTCCCAGCCGGCCACCGTGTCCGTGATCAACGAGGTGATCTCCGCGCGGTACGTCGTCACGACGTGCACCGCCGCCCCCTCCACCCACGAGTCCACCTTGTTCTGCACCTTCGGCTCGGTCGCCATCCGCGAGCCCAGCGACAACAGCGCCGCCCGCACCCGCGTCCGCAGCTCACTGCGCTCGTCCTCGGCCGCCGTCACGATCATCGACCGTACGGCCGTCCACACCGACGCGATCAGGTCCTGCACCTCGCCACGCCCCAGCACCTCACCCTTGAGCCGCTCCACCCGCGCCCGGGTGTCCGTGTCGGACTGCAGATCGGAGGCGAAGTCGGTGAGGAAGCGGTCGAGCGCGCCACGCGCCGGATGCGAGGGCATGTCCCGCATCTCGGTGACGAACCGCAACAGCTCCTTGTAGACCCGCTCACCCACCTTCCGGTCCACGAACCGCGGCGTCCAGCCGGGCGCGCCGCCCTCCACCGCCACCATCACGTCGTCCCGGTGCAGCACCAGCCAGTCGTGCGCACGGGCCAC
>NZ_BNBF01000010.1:152571-154709 GCF_014654935.1 Streptomyces capoamus | reverse complement strand
CACCAGGTCCACCACCCGCCGGTGCCCGCCGTCGGCGACGATCCGCTCCAGCGTCTTGCCGAGCCCCGGCGCGATCTCCTGCGCGTCGGCCCGCCGGGTGATCGCCTCCCCGACGACCGCCTGCACGTCCGAGTCGCGCAGCACGGTCAGCGCCCCGCGCAGCGCGGTGGCCAGCTCCGCCGTCACCCGGTCCGCGTGCTCCGGCTCCGCCAGCCAGGCCCCGAGCCGGCTGCCGATCCCGACCGCGCGCAGCCGCTGCCGCACCACGTCCCCGGACAGGAAGTTCTCCCCGACGAACTCACCGAGCGAGACGCCCAGCTGGTCCTTCTTCGTCGGGATGATCGCGGTGTGCGGGATGGGCAGCCCCAACGGGTGCCGGAAGAGCGCCGTGACCGCGAACCAGTCGGCGAGCCCGCCCACCATGCCGGCCTCGGCCGCCGCCGCCACGTAGTCCGTCCACGTCCCCGCGCCCGCGTTCCCGGCGGTCTTCGCCAGCACGTAGACCACCGCGACGAACACCAGCATGCCCGTCGCCGTCAGCTTCATCCGGCGCACCCCGCGCCGGCGTTCCTCGTCGGCCGGGGTGAACGCCGTCATCGTCTTGTACGACGCGACCCGCCCCGGTGTTCCCGTCTCGGTAGGTTCCATCAGCTCCACCCGTTCGGTGATCCCGCACACAATTGTCCCTTCCTGACCGACTCCCGGAACGAAACAGAGGTTCCCGGCGTCTGTCCGGAGGGGAGTAAGGGCAGCCTCCTGTCACACCTCCCCGGCCCATGACGCATCATGGGTGAACAAGATCGGAGCCCCCACGCTCCCATCGCCCGAGGAGAACAACACAAGAGTGGCCAAGCGTCATGGTTATGCGGTGCTCGGTGCGCTGGTCGCCCTGGTCATCGCACTGTCCGCCGGCATCTACGTCACCGTCGCCACCGATGACGGCACCCCCCGCAGCAGCCTCGGCGACAACCGCCCGCGCCGCGACTCCCACGCCGCCCCCGCCTCCACCGGCACCTGGGTCGGCGCCTGGGCCACCGCCCCCGTCGGCGGCGAACCCGGCACCGAGACCACCGGCCTCGCGGGCCACTCGGTCCGCAACGTCGTACACACCAGCACCGGCGGCACGAGTGCCCGCGTCACCCTGTCCAACCTCTACGGCCAGGCACCCCTCACCATCACCCACGCCTCCCTCGCCCTGTCCAGCGGCGACGGCACCGCGGCCGCCGACGCGGAAACCATGCGGCGCCTCACCTTCGCCGGCAGCACCGGCACCGTCATACCCGCCGGCGGACAGACCATCAGCGACGCCGTCCACCTCACCGTCCCGCACGGCGCCGACGTCCTGATCACCACCTACTCCCCCACCCCCTCCGGGCCGGTCACCTATCACCCGCACGCCCGCCAGGAGTCGTACCTCGCCACCGGCGACCGCACCGAGGACACCACCGGCACCCCGTACACCGACCGGACCCCCTACTGGCGGTACGCGACGGCCCTCGACCTGCTCAGCAACGAGGCCGCCGGCACCGTCGTCGCCTTCGGCGACTCCATCACCGACGGCATCACCTCCACCACCGGCACCAACCGCCGCTGGCCCGACATCCTCTCCGGCCGGCTGCGCAGCGCCCTGCGCAACGGCGGGCAACTGCCGCGCTACAGCGTCGTCAACGAAGGCATCAGCGGCAACCAGGTCCTCGCCGACGGCCTCGGCCGGCCCGCCGAGAACCAGAGCGGACTCGGCCGCTTCGGACGCGACGCGCTCACGCGGACCAACGCCAAGGTCGTCGTCATCGACCTCGGCGTCAACGACATCCTGCGCAACCCCCGCCTCGCCGACCCCGACCGCATCCTCACCGGACTGCGCACCCTCGTCCGCCAGGCCCACGCCCGCGGCCTCAAGGTCGTCGGCGCCACCCTCATGCCCTTCCAGGGCCACCGCGGCTGGACCCCCGCCCGGGAAGCCGTACGGCAGCAGGTCAATGCCGGGATCCGGGCCGGCGGCGTGTACGACGCCGTCGTCGACTTCGACAAGGCCCTCCGGGACCCCTACGACCCGCGCCGGCTGCGCCCCGAGTACGACTCCGGCGACCACCTGCACCCCAGCGACCTGGGCTACCGCACCATGGGCGACGTCTTCG
>NZ_BNBF01000010.1:152151-152532 GCF_014654935.1 Streptomyces capoamus | reverse complement strand
ACCTGCGCACCCTGCGGGGCGCGGGGCAGACGGAGCTGTGACCGGGAGGCGAGGAATACTGGCGGACATGACCCGCCTGATCCTCGCCACCCGCAACGCCGGAAAGATCACCGAGCTGAGGGCCATCCTGGCCGACGCCGGACTCCCCCACGAACTCGTCGGCGCGGACGCCTACCCCGACATCCCCGACGTCAAGGAGACCGGCGTCACCTTCGCCGAGAACGCCCTGCTCAAAGCGCACGCGCTCGCCCGGGCCACCGGGCTGCCCGCCGTCGCCGACGACTCCGGGCTGTGCGTCGACGTCCTGAACGGCGCGCCCGGCATCTTCTCCGCCCGCTGGTCCGGCCGCCACGGCGACGACCAGGCCAACCTGGAACTGCT
>NZ_BNBF01000010.1:149695-152104 GCF_014654935.1 Streptomyces capoamus | reverse complement strand
CCTGGCCCAGCTCTCCGACATCGGCGACGAACACCGCGCCGCCCACTTCGCCTGCGCGGCGGCGCTCGCCCTGCCCGACGGCACGGAACGGGTGGTGGAGGGCCGACTGCCCGGCACCCTGCGGCACACCCCCGCCGGCACGAACGGCTTCGGCTACGACCCGATCCTCCAGCCGGACGGCGAGACGCGCACGTGCGCGGAACTGACTCCCGAGGAGAAGAACGCGATCAGCCACCGGGGCAAGGCGTTCCGGGCGCTGGTGCCGGTGGTGCGGGAGCTGCTGGGCTGAGTGTGCGGGCGGCCTGCACACCTTCAGATCGAAGGCGTGCAGGCCGCTTCCCCTGTGGGCCCGGTGGGACTCGAACCCACGACACACCGGACCTAAACCGGCGCCCTCTTGGCCAGCTGGGGTACGGGCCCTCAGCGGTGCCTACTCTACTGGGCGCCGCTCGCCACTCGCCGACCACCTCTGCACCAGGTACGCGTGATCGCATGGCAGTTGGGGCACAGCAGTCGCAGGTTCTCCCGCCTGTTGTCACGCCAGTCGCCGTCGATGTGGTCGATCTCCAGCGTCATCGGCTTCCCGCGCCACTCGGGGCCGACCCCGCACCTGGCGCACTGCTCGGGAACGCCCACTGCGCGGAGCGCGCGCCGGAGGCGTTCGGTCGCGATCCGGTGTCCGCACTCGCGCTGCACCAGGACGGCTTCCGGCCTCTTGGCATTCGTACCCGGCTTCCCTCGCCGATGTGCCTGACCGAGGAAGTGCGCGGTGTCGAGACCGTCCTCGGCGATCCACTTGCCGAGCATCGCGCGCTGACCGCCGTTGTTCGGACGACCGAGGCGACGAAGCACCTCGGTGACGGAAACCGACTCCTCGACCACCGTCCGCAGCTCCTCCGCCGCGGGCCGCGCCTGCCTGCCGACGGGCGCGAAGTGCGAGATGTCGATGCCGAAGTGGGCGAACCGCTTCACGAGGTACCCGCGCAGGTGGCCGTACGGCCGGGTGCCGAGGAAGGCGATGACCTCGTCCAGATCGGAGCACTGCATCGCGGCCTGGGCCAACCGCTCGCGCGTGTACCGCGCTCCACCGCTCACCTGATACCTGCCCGGGGACGACTCTTGCCACGCCCTCGATAGGTGTCGGTGGTCGAATGGCAGTTGGGGCAGAGGAACCGCAGGTTCTCGACGCGGTTGTTCCGCCAGTTGCCGTCGACGTGGTCGACTTCGAGGGGGAGTCGCTCGCCGAGCCACACCGGCTCCATGCCGCACAAGGCGCAGCGCTCCGGCACGCCCAGCTCGCCCATGGCCCTCCTGAGCCGCCGGCTCGGAATGCGCCGAGCGTGCGCCGACGTGTTCTCGACGAGAATCTCCACGGCGGTCCGGCGTCGCTGGTTGTGCCTCATCCGCTCGGTCCGCGTCCCGGGTGTGAAGTGCGAGGTGTCCAGGCCGTACGTCTTGATCCGCCGTGCGATGTTGGCCTGGTGACCGCCCACGGAGTCGAGTCCGAGTCGACGCACGACCTCATTGACGCTGCTGGACACCGCGACGACGGGCTCAAGGAGCTCGCGCGTCCACTTCACCCCCTCGCGTTCGAAGTGCGACGTGTCGATCCCGAGCTTCTTCATCCGCCGCCTGATGTAGTCCCGTTTCGAACTCCGCGGATCCACCCCCAGCCTCTCCAGTGCCTCCGACAGTGTTCTCGCGTTCCGAGCCGCCTCTTGCAGCCGCTCCTCGGTGTATGCGCCGGTCCCCATCGAGCCCCTCCGTCCTGGGCAGGTGTTCCTTGCCCGTACGGAGTAACGAACCGGTTATCGGACAGTCACGCCCGGTATCACGGAAACGGCCCGCGCCGGGGGTGCCGGTGCGGGCCGCTGCCGTGGTGAGGGGGCCGGGTCAGATGCCCAGGTCCTTGATGATCTTGGCTACGTGGCCGGTGGCGCGGACGTTGTACAGGGCGCGCTCCACCTTGCCCTCCTCGTCCACGACGATCGTGGAGCGGATGACGCCCAGGTAGGTCTTGCCGTAGTTCTTCTTCTCGCCGTACGCGCCGTAGGCTTCGGTGACCTTCTTGTCGGGGTCGGCGAGGAGGGTGATCCTCAGGGACTCCTTCTCGCGGAACTTCGCCAGCTTCTCCGGGGCGTCGGGGGAGATGCCGATGACGTCGTAGCCGGCGCCGGCCAGGAGTTCCAGGTTGTCCGTGAAGTCGCAGGCCTGCTTGGTGCAGCCGGGGGTAAGCGCGGCCGGGTAGAAGTAGACGATGACCTTGCGGCCCTTGTGGTCGGCCAGGGACACGTCGGTGCCGTCGGCGTCGGGGAGGGTGAAGGCGGGGGCCACGTCCCCCGGCTGGAGTCGCTCGCTCATCGGGCCAGCGTAACCGGGGGGCCTTGCGGTGCGGCGCGGCCCGGAGCT
>NZ_BNBF01000010.1:138890-149657 GCF_014654935.1 Streptomyces capoamus | reverse complement strand
GACAAACTGTTCGGAACAGCATCAGAAGACTTCGGAGGCCGTACGGTGGCGGACACGTCGGACACCAGAACCCCGGCGCAGATCGAGGCGGACATCAAGCGCCGCCGTGAAGTGCTGGCCGAGACGCTTGACGAGATCGGGGTGCGGGTGCATCCGAAGACCATCGTCGGGGATGCCAAGGCCAAGGTGATCGCCCATGTCGATCACACGGCCGGGCGCGCGTACGTGCAGGTCAACCGGGCCGTCAGCGAGGTGCGGGCCCAGTTCGTGGATGAGAAGGGCGCGCCCCGTCTGGAGCGGGTCGTGCCCGTGGCACTCGTCGTCGTGGGGGTCGTGGGGCTGCTCGCCCTCGGGGCCCGGCGGCGTGGTCACTGACCGGGGCAGGTAGGTTCGAGCCGTGAGCGCCAACAGAAACGAGCACAGGACTCCCCACCACGACAAGCTCCCCATCCGGATGCTGCACGACCGGGTTCTCGTGCGGCAGGAGACCGGTGAGGGCGAGCGGCGGTCGGGGGGCGGCATTCTGATTCCCGCCACCGCGGCGGTGGGGCGGCGGCTGGCCTGGGCCGAGGTCGTCGCGGTCGGCCAGAACGTGCGGACGGTGGAGCCCGGCGACCGTGTCCTGTTCGACCCGGAGGACCGGGCGGAGGTGGAGGTGCGGGGCGTGGCGTACGTGCTGATGCGCGAGCGTGACCTGCACGCCGTCGCCGCGGACCGGTTCGAGGGGTCGGAGGACTCCACGGGTCTGTACCTCTAGCGACGCACGGCGAAGAGGGTCGGTGACGATGGTCACCGGCCCTCTTCGTCCTGTTTTTGCTAGGTTCGGAAGGAACCCGACGAGACGCGCCGTACCGGGTCGAAGGCAAGGACGACGCACCGGACAAGAGCCGTCACGTCTCGGAGGTGCCTCGTCATGGCCTGGGTTCTGCTCGTCGTCGCCGGTCTGCTGGAGGTCGGCTGGTCGATCGGGATGAAGTACAGCGAGGGTTTCACCCGGCTGGTGCCCAGTGTGCTCACCGGCGCCGGCATCGTCGCGAGCATGGTGCTGCTGTCGTACGCCGCGAGGTCGCTGCCGATCGGTACGGCGTACGGCGTGTGGGTGGGGATCGGCGCGGCCGGGGCGGCGGTGCTCGGCATGGTGGTGCTGGGTGAGCCGGTCACCGCCGCCCGGATCTTCTTCGTGTGTCTGCTGCTGGTCGCCGTGGTGGGGCTGAAGGCGACCAGCGGCCACTGACCGCCGGGCGGGCGGTCCCTAGGTGCCGGGTTGGCCTCCGGCGCCCGCGTCGGTGCCGGCGGTGTCGCCGCCGGTCGTGCCGCCGCCCGGTGCGCCGCCCCCGGTGGCCGTCCCGCCCCCGGGCGCTCCGCCGCCCGTGGTGTTGCCGCCGGTGGCGGGGCCTCCGCCGGTGGTGTCACCGCCGGTGGCGGTGGTGCCTCCCGTGGTCGTACCGCCGTCGGTGGTGGGGCCGCTGCCGGTGGTCGCGCCGCCGTCGGCCGGGGTGCCGGTGGTGCCGCCGGCGGTGGGGGTGGCCGTGGCGCCGCCGGTCGGCTTCGCGGTCGCGCCGCCGTCGTTCCGGCCGCCGTCGGTGCCGGGCGTGGCGGTGCTGGTGGCGGGCGGTTCCTGGATCTGGTCGGCGCCCTGTTGGAGCTGGAGGTCGAAGTCGGCGGCCGGCTTGCCCTTCAGCGCGTCGCGCGTGTACTGCGCCCAGATCTGGGTGGGCGGACCACCGCCGTTCATACGGGGCTGGCCGAGGGCGCCGTACAGCGGCTGCTGCTTGGCCGTCACCGGGTCCTGGCCCATGACGGAGACCACCGTGGCCAGGTCGGGGGTGTAGCCGGCGAACCAGGCGGCCTTGTCGCTCTCGGCGGTACCGGTCTTGCCGGCCGCGGGCCGGCCCGCGGCCTGTGCGGCGGTGGCGGTGCCGCTCTGCACCACGCTGCGCAGGACGGAGGTGGTGGTGTCGGCGGCTTCCCGGTCGACGGCCTGCTTGGCCGGCTCGTGGGGCAGCCTGACCTGCTCGGTGCCCTCCTTGGTGATCTTTTCGACGAGCGTGTACGTGCCGTGCTTGCCGTGGTTGGCGAGCGTGGCGTAGGCCTGGGCCATGTCGAGGACGCTGGCGGTGGCGGTACCGAGCGCGATGGACGGGTACGGCTGGAGGTCCGGGGTGTCGGAGGGGATGCCGAGGTCGATCGCGGTCTGCTTGACCTTGGCGGGGCCGACGTCGACGGCCATCTGCGCGTACACGGAGTTCACCGACAGGTCGGTGGCCTTGCGGACGGTGATCTGGCCGTACGAGCGCTGGTCCTCGTTCTCGGGGGCGTAGGCGCCGCCGCTCCAGCCCTGGACGGGGCGCTGGTTGGTGCCGTCGTACACCGTGTTCGGGGTGATGGTGCGGCCGTCCTGGGTGGTGGACCCGTTCTGCACGGCGGAGGTGAACACGAACGGCTTGAACGTGGAGCCGACCTGGTAGTCACCGCGGGTGGCGCCGTTGGTGTACTGCTTGACGTAGTCGATGCCGCCGTACATCGCGACGACCTTGCCGGTCCTCGGGTCGACGGAGGCGCCGCCGGCCCGGACGAAGCCGTCGGCCTTGCGGTTCTTCGCGTCCAGCTTGGACATCAGCTGGTCGTCGACGGCCTTGACGAAGGCGTCCTGCCGCTTCTTCTGGATGGTGGTGGTGATGCGGTAGCCGCCGGCGGCGAGGTGGTCGGCGTCGATGATGTTGTTGGTGGTCAGGTAGTGCTTGACCGCCTCCACGAGGTAGCCGCGCTGCCCGGACATGCCGGTGGAGATGGTCTGCTCCTTGGGCATCGGGAACTTCATGCCGGTGCGCTTGGACTCGCTGAGCCAGCCCTTGGTGACCATGCCGTCGAGGACGTAGTTCCAGCGGGCGACGGCGGCCCTCTTGTTCTCCGGGTGGGCTACGACGTCGTACTCGCTCGGCGCGTTGACGAGCGCGGCGAGGTAGGCGGCGCGGGCCGGGTCGAGGTCGGCGGCGTCCATGCCGTAGTAGGCCTGGGCGGCGGCCTGGATGCCGTAGGCGTTGCGGCCGAAGTAGCTGGTGTTGAGGTAGCCCTCCAGGATCTGGTCCTTGGACTTGTTCTGGTCGAGCTTGATGGAGATGAAGAATTCCTTGGCCTTGCGGGTGACCGTCTGTTCCTGGGCCAGGTAGTAGTTCTTCACGTACTGCTGGGTGATGGTCGAGCCGGACTGCTTGCCCTTGCCGGTCGCGGTGTTCCAGCCGGCGCGGAGCATGGCCTTCGGGTCGATGGCCGACTCGGTGTAGAAGTCGCGGTCCTCGGCGGCCAGTACGGCGTGCTGGGCGTCCTTGGAGACCTGGGCGAGGCTGACGTTCTCGCGGTTGACCTCGCCGTCGCGGGCGAGCTGGGAGCCGTCGGCGTACAGGTAGACGTTGCTCTGCTTGGTCGCGAAGGCGTTGGCCGGCGGGATCTTCACCAGGGAGTAGCCGAGGTAGAACAGCCCGAAGAGCAGCAGCACGCCGATGACGAAGGTGCCGAGCACCATGCGCCACGTCGGCAGTATCCGCCGCCATCCGGTCCGCTTGGGCCGCTTGCCCTTCGCGGCCTTGGCCTTGGCCTTGCCGCTGCCGTTGCCGCTGCCGCTGCCTGCGGCGGTGTCACCGTCGGCGGCGGAGAGCACGGTGGTCTCGTCCTGGGCGGAGGCGGGAGCGGTCGTGGCGGTCTTGGCGGTCTGCCCGGCTTTCGCGGCCTTCGCGGCCTTGGCGCCGGCGCCGGCTGCGGCTGCGGCTGTGGCTGCTGCACCGGCTGCCGCGCCGGACGCGGGTGCGGTCGCGGCCTGGGCGGCGGCGCCGGCAGCGGCAGCCGCACCGGCGGCGCGCGCGGCACGGGCGGCGCGGGCGGCGGCCGGGGAGGAGGCCGGGGCCTCGGCCCCGGACGTGCGGTCCTGGCCGGCGGGCCGGGGAACGGCCGGGCCGGGGGTACGAGGATTGCCGCCGGGGGTACGGGAGTTGCCGGGCCCGGGGTCCGGCTCCGCACCGGCGCGGGGCGCGTCGACCCGGCGGAGCACCTGTGTGGTCTCGGGCGCCGCGTCGGCCTTCGGCCCCTTGGGCGGGGTGACGCGCCGGAGCACCTGAGTACTCTCGGCGGGCTGCTCGGCGGGGCTCCCGGTACCGGCCGGCTTCTTGCCACCGGCTCCCTCGCCGGTGCCCGTGCCGGAACCCGTGCCGCCCCCGGCGGGGTCACGCCGGGCCCCGGCCGCACCGTCCGAGGACGCACCTCGGCCGGACGCCGGGCCCTTGCCGGACGCCGGGGCACCACCCGAAGCCGGACCACGACCGGCGCCCGCCGCACCACCGGAGCCCGTGGCCCCGCCGGACGCCGCGGACGTGTTCCGGGCGGATTCCTTGGTCCCGGTCTGCTCCGTCCGGCCGCCCCGGGCCGCCTGGCGGGCCCGGGCCACGGAAGCCGTCCGGTCCTGCGCTCCCGAGTACGGGCGACCGGAACCAGCCACGCCGGAACGCCCACCGGCTGCCGCACCGGAACCGTCCCGGTCGGCCGGAGCCACCGCGTCGGACCGGTCACCCGAACCCGTCGCGCCGGACGGCTCACCGGACCGCGAACCGGCCGGGCCGGACCGGTCCCGGGCACCCGGAACCGGCGCACCGGACCGAGCCCCCGAACCCACCGCACCGGACCCGTCACCCGAACCCGCCGCGTCGGACCGGTCGGCCGGGCCCGGCGCGTCGGTCCGGTCGTCGGAGCTCGCGTTCGCCGGGCCGGACCCGGTCCGCTGGGCGGGGGGCCGGGGGTGGTTCCCGGGGGGCTGTCGCCTTGCGTCGGCGGGGGGTGGTGTGTGCGGCTTGCGGCCCCCCGGGGTGCCGGGCCCTTCAGCCGGCAGCGGCCTTTTCGGTGCCCCGCCGTCGTTCGGCTGCTGCGGCTGCGGCTCGTCGCTCATCTCGTGCACGGACTCCTGTTTCGCGTCGTACGTTCCCGTACGCCTCGTACGCTTCTGCGCTCCCCCTGTTTGAAGACTCTCGCACCTGGCGTTCCGTTCCCGGATTCCGGCACGCTTCCGGCCGGAAAACGCGTGGCCGGCCGCCGGGCCTCCGGACTAGGCTCCTGCGCTTCGGTGTCGAGCAGTCCGAGGAGGTCGACTGGCGTGGGCGCGGGACGGTTGTACGCGGCCGTCGCGGCAGGGGGGTTCCGACGGTACGCGACGTACCGGGCCGCCACTGCGGCAGGGGTGTTCACGAACACCGTCTTCGGTCTGATCCTCGTCTCCACGTATCGCGCGCTGTGGGACGAGAGGCCGCATCTCGGGGGGTACGACGAGGCGCAGGCGGTGACCTACGTCTGGCTGGGGCAGGCGTTCCTGTCGACCCTGGCGATCGGGGGCGGCGGGGTCGAGGACGAGCTGATGGAACGCATCCGCACCGGCGACGTGGCGATCGACCTGTACCGGCCGGCCGATCTCCAGCTGTGGTGGCTCGCGGCGGATCTCGGCCGGGCCTGTTTCCAGCTGCTGGGCCGGGGGCTGGTGCCGTTCGTGTTCGGCGCGCTGTGCTTCCCGGTGTACCTGCCGGCCGATGCGGGCAGGTGGGCGGCGTTCCTCGGGGCCGTCGTGCTGGCGATGCTGGTGGGGTTCGGCATTCGCTACCTGGTGGCGCTGAGCGCGTTCTGGCTGCTGGACGGCACCGGTGTGGTGCAGATGGCGTGGCTGCTGGGCTTCTTCTGCTCGGGCATGCTGCTGCCGCTGAACGTGTTCCCGGGCGCGCTCGGCGAGGTCGTGCGCGTCCTGCCCTGGTCCTCGTTGCTGCAGGCGCCGACGGACATCCTGCTGGGGCAGGCGGACCCGCTGCCCACCTGTCTCTTCCAGGCCGCGTGGGCGGTGGCGCTGCTGGGCGCCGGGCGGCTGCTGCAGTCGGCGGCGACGCGCCGGGTGGTGGTGCAGGGTGGCTGAGCGCGCCGGGCACCGGCTGGCCGAGGGGGTGCGGGCGTACCGGCTGGTGGCGGGGATGTGGGTGCGGTCCACGATGGCGTACCGCGCGTCCTTCGTGATGACCACGTTCGGGAACTTCGCGGCGACCTTCCTGGACTTCGTCGCGATCATGCTGATGTTCTCCCGGGTGGACGCGCTGGGCGGCTGGCCGCTGCCGGAGGTGGCGTTCCTGTACGGGCTGTCGGCGGCCTCCTTCGGGCTGGCCGATCTGCTGATCGGGTCGATGGACCGGCTGGGCCGGCGGGTCCGGGACGGCACGCTGGACACCCTGCTGGTGCGGCCGGCGCCGGTGCTGGCGCAGGTGGCGGCCGACCGGTTCGCGCTGCGCCGGCTGGGCCGGGTGACGCAGGGGGCGCTGGTCCTGGGCTGGTCGCTGACCCGGGTGGACGTCCACTGGACGGCGGGGCGGCTGCTGCTGATGCCGGTGACGGTGGTGAGCGGCTGCGGGATCTTCTGTGCGGTGTTCGTCGCCGGGGCGGCGTTCCAGTTCGTGGCGCAGGACGCCTCGGAGGTGCAGAACGCCTTCACGTACGGCGGTACGACGCTGTTGCAGTATCCGCCGACGGTGTTCGCGAAGGAGCTGGTGCGCGGGGTGACGTTCGTGCTGCCGCTGGCCTTCGTCAACTGGCTGCCCGCCACGCATGTGCTGGGGCGGCCGTATCCGCTGGGGCTGCCGGGCTGGCTGGCGTGGGCTCCGCCGCTGGTGGCGGTGGGCTGCTGCGCGCTGGCGGGGCTGGCCTGGCGGACGGGACTTCGTTCGTACCGCAGCACGGGGAGTTAGCGTGGGTGACGTCGCGGCCGGGGACGGTTTCATCGTCCTGGAGCAGGTCGGGAAGGTGTTCGAGGTGCGCCGCAGGACGGGGTTCCTGCGGCGGGAGCGGCGCGAGGTGCGGGCGGTGGACTCGATCTCGTTCCGTGTGGCGCGCGGGGAGATGGTCGGGTACATCGGGCCGAACGGCGCCGGGAAGTCGACGACGATCAAGATGCTGACCGGGATCCTGACGCCGAGTGCCGGGCGGCTGCGGGTGGCAGGGATCGATCCGGCTCGGGAGCGGGGGCGTCTGGCGCACCGCATCGGGGTGGTGTTCGGGCAGCGGACCACGCTGTGGTGGGACCTGCCGCTGATCGACTCCTACCGGCTGGCGCACCGCATGTACCGGATCCCGGACGCCCGTTACCGGGCGAACCTGGACCGGCTGGTGGAACTGCTGGAGCTGGGAGCGCTGTTGGACGTGCCGGTGCGGCAGTTGTCGCTGGGGCAGCGGATGCGGGGGGACATCGCGGCGGCGCTGCTGCACGATCCGGACGTGGTGTACCTGGACGAGCCGACGATCGGCCTGGACGTCGTGTCGAAGGCGAAGGTGCGGGAGTTCCTGCGGGAGGTGAACACCGAGCGCGGGACGACGGTGCTGCTGACCACGCACGACCTGCAGGACATCGAGCAGTTGTGCTCCCGGGTGATGGTGATCGACCACGGGCGGCTGGTGTACGACGGCCCGCTCGCGGGGCTGCACGAGGCCGCGGAGGGCGAGCGGACGCTGGTGGTGGACCTGGAGCGGGAGCTGCCGCCGGTGGAGGTGCCGTCGGCGCGGGTGGTGCGGGTGGAGGGGCCGCGGCAGTGGCTGGCGTTCCCGGCGGGGCAGTCGGCGGCGCCGCTGGTGGCCCATCTCGCGGCGCGGTACCCGCTGGTGGACCTGTCGGTGCGGGAACCGGACATCGAGGCGGTCATCGCCAGGATGTACGCGGAGAAGGCGGTCTCGTAGGCTGCTGCCATGAGCGACGACGCAGTCCCGGACCTCCGGGCGTCCGACGCCGACCGTGAGCGGGTCGCCGAGGTCCTGCGGGAGGCCCTGGCCGAGGGACGGCTGGACATGGCGGAGTTCGACGACCGCCTGGACGCGGCCTACAAGGCGCGTACGTACGGCGAGCTGGCGCCGCTGACCCGCGATCTGCCGACGCCGGGTGCCACGGCGGTCTCGTTCGTCAAGGAGCCGGTGCGGGGCGGGGGTTGGGCGGACCGGATCACCGGGGGCGAGGGGTCCTCGACAGGGGCCGTGGCGATCCTGTCGGGGTTCGAGCGCAGGGGCCGCTGGACGGTGCCGCGCCGGTTCTCCTGTTTCACCTTCATGGGCGGCGGTGAACTCGACCTGCGGGAGGCGGACTTCGCCGACCGCGAGGTCGTGATCAACTGTGTGGCGGTGATGGGCGGGGTGCAGGTCGTCGTACCGCCCGGGGTCGAGGTGGTCGTACGGGGTGTCGGCGTGATGGGCGCCTTCGAGCACCCGCGGGACGACGCCCCGCCGGAGCCGGGCGCGCCCCGGGTGGTCATCGGCGGTTTCGCCTTCTGGGGCGGTGTGGGTGTGGAACGCAAGCTGCCGCGTGCCGAGCGCAAGCGTCTGAAGGAGCAGCGCCGGCTGGACCGGGGCCGCTGACCGCTCCCGGGGGTGACCGCTGGAGGACCCCTCAGGGGGTGCAGACCTTGGTGAGTTCGCCCGCCGCGTCCGTCACCGGGCTCACGTCCGGTGACCCGTCGCCCTTGTCGACGGCGGTGCGCACGTTGTCCACGGCCTTGCGCAGGTCGTCGACGGCCTTGTTGACGTCGGTGTCGTCCGTCTTGTCGCCGATCTTGCGCAGGCTCTTGTCGATGGAGTCGAGCGAGGAGTCGACCTGGGTGGGGTCGTTCGCGGCGTTCTCCACGGCCTGCTGGAGGTCGGTGACGCTGTCGGCGATGGTGTCGGCGGTCTGCACGCAGTCCAGCGCCTTGTTCATGGCGTCGCAGCCGGTCGTGAGGCCGGCGGTGAGCGCTGCGGTCGCTACGGCGGCGGCGACGGCGGTGAGCCGGCTTCGGCGTCGGCTGGCGGCCATGGTGGTGTCCCTCCCCTGGTACGGCTGGCCGGGCGCACGCCGGTGAGCGGTGCGCCCGCACCCAGAGGGACGATGGGAAGGCCCGGTGGGTTGCCCGGGGCCTTGGGGGGTTCTTTACGCGCGGGTGGCCGCGAGGGCCGCCTGCTGGGCCGCGGCGAGTTCGGCGCAGCCGGTGACGGCGAGGTCGAGCAGGGCGTCGAGTTCCGCGCGGGCGAAGGGCGTGGCCTCGGCGGTGCCCTGGACCTCGACGAAGCGGCCGTCGCCGGTGCAGACGACGTTCATGTCGGTCTCGGCGCGGACGTCCTCCTCGTAGCACAGGTCGAGCAGCGGGACCCCGCCGACGATGCCGACGGAGACGGCGCTGACGGTGCCGGAGAGCGGCTGCCGGCCGGCCTTGACCAGCTTCCTGCCCTGGGCCCAGGCGACGGCGTCGGCCAGGGCGACGTAGGCGCCGGTGATCGCGGCCGTGCGGGTGCCGCCGTCGGCCTGGAGGACGTCGCAGTCGAGGACGACGGTGTTCTCGCCGAGGGCCTTGTAGTCGATGACGGCGCGCAGGGAGCGGCCGATGAGCCGGGAGATCTCGTGGGTGCGGCCGCCGATCCTGCCCTTGACGGACTCGCGGTCGCCGCGGGTGTTGGTGGCGCGGGGCAGCATGGCGTACTCCGCGGTGACCCAGCCCTCGCCGCTGCCCTTGCGCCAGCGCGGGACGCCTTCGGTGACGGAGGCGGTGCAGAGGACCTTGGTGTCGCCGAAGGAGACGAGGACGGAGCCCTCGGCGTGCTTGCTCCAGCCGCGTTCGATGGTGACCGGGCGGAGCTGTTCGGGGGTACGGCCGTCGATGCGAGACATGGCGACGAGCCTAGCCGTAGACGACGCGGGGGCTCCTCCCGCCTCGGGAGGAGCCCCTGCCGCTGAGCCGGCGGCTCACATCATGTCTTCGATCTCCGCGGCGATCGGGTCGGCGTCGGTGCCGATGACGACCTGGACGGCGGTGCCCATCCGGACGACGCCGTGGGCACCGGCGGCCTTCAGGGCGGTCTCGTCGACGAGGTCGGGGTCGGACACCTCGGTGCGCAGCCGGGTGATGCAGCCCTCGATCTCCTCGATGTTGTCGATGCCGCCGAGCCCGGCGACGATCTTCTCAGCCTTGCTGGCCATGTTCCTTCTCCCTGCTCCGAACCGCTTTGTCGCAGTAACCCACAGTTGGCCCATCTTCGCGAGCGGTCTTGCCGTCCGTGCCGGATGATGGCGATCACGACAGCGGAACCGTCCGCCGACTGGTCTACACCACCGTGGGGAGGGTCGCCAAACCCATGAGTGCCGTGAGCACGGCGAGCCCCGCCGGGAACCGCTGGAACCGCCTGTTCCAGGGCATGCAGAAGATGGGCCGCAGCCTGCAACTGCCCATCGCCGTGCTGCCGGCGGCGGGCATCCTGAACCGGCTGGGGCAGCCGGACGTGTTCGGCGGCGACGGCCTGGGCTGGACGGCCGTGTCGAAGGTGATGAGCGGGGCGGGCGGCGCGCTGCTCGACGGCCAGCTGGGGCTGCCGCTGCTGTTCTGCGTGGGCGTGGCGATCGGCATGGCGAAGAAGTCCGACGGTTCGACGGCGCTCGCGGCGCTGGCGGGTTTCCTCGTCTATTACGGAGTGCTGCGCCAGTTCCCGCAGACCTGCCCGGCGGGCACGAGGATCGCGGTGACGGGCTGCCAGGCGGCCGACGGCACGGTGTCGGCGTTCACCTACCAGAACCCGGGCGTCTTCGGCGGGATCGTGATGGGTCTGCTGACGGCTTTCTTCTGGGCCCGCTACCACCGCACGCGCCTGGTGGACTGGCTGGGCTTCTTCAACGGGCGCCGGCTCGTGCCGATCGTCATGGCCTTCGTCGCGATCGCGTTCGCCGTGGTGTGCCTGTTCGTGTGGCCGCCG
>NZ_BNBF01000010.1:137533-138839 GCF_014654935.1 Streptomyces capoamus | reverse complement strand
GTCGGGGCCGCCCTGGAGGGCTTCGGCGGGTGGCTGCGGGACGCGGGCGCCTGGGGTGCGGGCCTGTTCGGGATCGCGAACCGGGCGCTGCTGGTGGTGGGCCTGCACCAGTTCCTGAACGTGCCCGTCTGGTTCCAGTTCGGCAGCTGGACCAAGCCGGACGGCACGGTGGTGCACGGCGACATCAACATGTTCCTCCAGGGCGACCCGGACGCCGGGCAGTTCACCTCGGGCTTCTTCCCGATCATGATGTTCGCGCTGCCGGCGGCCGCGCTGGCCATCACGCACTGCGCGCGGCCGGAGCGGCGCAAGGAGGTCGGCGGGCTGATGCTGTCGGTGGCGCTGACGTCGTTCGTCACCGGCATCACGGAGCCGCTGGAGTACTCGTTCCTGTTCATCGCGCCCGCGCTGTACGCCGTCCACGCGCTGCTCACCGGGGCCTCGATGGCGGTGACCTGGGCGCTGGGCGTGCACGACGGGTTCAGCTTCTCGGCGGGGCTGATCGACTACGTGATCAACTGGAAGCTGGCGACGAGACCCTGGGCGATCGTGCCCATCGGCCTGTGCTTCGCGGCCGTGTACTACGCGGTGTTCCGCTTCGCGATCACGAGGTTCGGCCTGCGGACGCCGGGGCGGGAGCCGGCGGACGAGGTCGAGGACGTGACCAAGGTCTGAGGGCGCACAGCGCGTAGCGCCGCGGTAGCGGATTCGCGGGTTCCTTACGCCGCCTTCATCGTGCTACAACAGGTCTACACCACAAGTGGTGTAGACCAGAGACGCTGCCGTCCCCTTCCTTGGTTCCCGGGCGGCGCCTTGCCTATGGAGGAAGTTGTGACCACGGCCAGCGCCGCTCCCGCGGCCGAGAAGAAGAAGGGCGCCGGCGCCATGGCGGTGCTGCAGCGCATCGGCCGCAGCCTGATGCTGCCCGTGGCCGTCCTGCCGGCCGCCGCCCTGCTGGTGCGCCTCGGCAACGGCGACATGCTGGGCCGCCCCTCCTTCCCCACGTTCCTGACGAAGATCGCCTCCTTCATGGCGGCCGGCGGCAACGCGATCCTCGACAACATGGCGCTGCTGTTCGCCGTGGGCATCGCGATCGGCTTCGCGAAGAAGTCGGACGGCTCCACGGCCCTCGCGGCGGTCACCGGCTACCTCGTCTTCAAGAACGTGCTCGGCACCTTCACCGACAAGAACCTGCCGAAGGTCGCGAAGGTCATCGACGGCAAGATCGTCATGCAGGACGCACCGGTCGACGCCAAGGTCCTCGGCGGTGTGGTGATGGGCATCGTGGTGGCCCTGCTGTACCAGC
>NZ_BNBF01000010.1:134864-137495 GCF_014654935.1 Streptomyces capoamus | reverse complement strand
GCTTCTACCGCACCAAGCTGCCCGACTGGGCGGGCTTCTTCGGCGGCCGCCGGCTCGTCCCGATCCTGTCGGCCTTCGCCGGCCTGCTCCTCGGCATCGTCTTCGGCTACATCTGGCCGGTGCTCGGCACGGGCCTGCACAACTTCGGCGAGTGGCTGGTCGGGTCCGGCGCGGTCGGCGCCGGCATCTTCGGTGTCGCCAACCGCGCGCTGATCCCGATCGGCATGCACCACCTGCTCAACTCGTTCCCGTGGTTCCAGGCGGGCGAGTACCACGGCAAGAGCGGTGACATCGGGCGCTTCCTGGCCGGCGACCCGCACGCGGGCCAGTTCATGACCGGCTTCTTCCCGATCATGATGTTCGCGCTGCCGGCCGCGTGCCTGGCCATCGTCCACTGCGCCCGGCCCGAGCGCCGCAAGGTCGTCGGCGGCATGATGTTCTCGCTCGCGCTGACGTCCTTCGTCACCGGCGTCACCGAGCCCATCGAGTTCACCTTCATGTTCATCGCACCGGTGCTGTACGCGATCCACGCCGTCCTCACCGGTGTCTCGATGGCGCTGACCTGGGCGCTGGGCATGAAGGACGGCTTCGGCTTCTCGGCGGGCGCGGTCGACTTCGGACTGAACCTGGGCATCGCGAGCAACCCCTGGGGCCTGGTCCTGGTCGGCCTGTGCTTCGCGGTGGTCTACTACGTGATCTTCCGCTTCGCGATCACCCGGTTCGACCTGCCGACCCCGGGCCGCGAGTCCGACGAGGAACTGGCCGAACTGCAGAAGGCGGAGGCCAAGTAGCAGCAGGCGGCACGAGGGCCCCGGGACCGAGCGGTTCCGGGGCCTTCCGTCTGTCGTGGGGGCGTCAGATCTCGTACGTCGCCCGCGGCGCGGCCAGTTCCACCGGTCCCGTGAAGACCTCACGGGCGTCCCGCAGGTTCACCTCGGGGTCGGTCCACGGCGGGATGTGGGTGAGCACCAGGCGGCGCGCCCCCGCGCGTGCGGCCGTCTCCCCCGCCTCGCGACCGTTGAGGTGCAGGTCGGGGATGCTCTCCTTGCCGTGCGTGAACGCTGCCTCGCACAGGAACAGGTCGGCGTCCCGGGCCAGCTCGTCCAGCGCGTCGGTGACGCCCGTGTCGCCGGAGTACGTCAGGGACTTCCCGCCGTGCTCGATCCGGATGCCGTAGGCCTCCACGGGGTGGCGGACCCGCTCGGTGTGCACGGTGAACGGGCCGATCTCGAAGGCGGACGGCTTGACCGTGTGGAAGTCGAAGACCTCGCTCATGGAGGAGGCGGAGGGGGTGTCCGCGTAGGCCGTGGTCAGACGGTGCTCGGTGCCCTCGGGGCCGTAGACCGGCAGGGGGGCGCACCGGCCGCCGTCATGGCGGTAGTAGCGCGCCACGAAGTACGCGCACATGTCGATGCAGTGATCGGCGTGCAGATGACTGAGGAAGATCGCGTCGAGGTCGTAGAGACCGCAGTGGCGCTGCAGCTCGCCAAGGGCGCCGTTGCCCATGTCGAGGAGCAGCCGGAAGCCGTCGGCCTCGACGAGGTAGCTCGAACAGGCCGATTCCGCGGACGGGAACGACCCCGAGCAGCCGACGACGGTGAGCTTCATGAAGCAGAAACCTCCGTTGGCGGGAGAGCGGTGGGCGGGACGGGGGCCCCTCGGGATGAGGGCTGTCGGGGGTCGTGCGGTTTGTCGAGCGTAAGGCGCGAAAGCACGGGTCGCTCCTCCGCCAGGGGCCGTTGTGGGCGAACTCACCTGCGCTGTCACCGGTTCGGCTGGATGCGGGGCGCACCAGGACCGGGAGAGGGCGCGCGATGCGCGGCGCACGCCGGTAACGTCATCGTATGGACACGTCCTGGTGGCTCGCGCTCGCGGCCGTGGTACTGCTCGCGCTGGTCGCCACGCTCGTCGACGGCTGGGGCCGGGGCCGGCGGCCCGGCGGGCGGCGGCTGCGGCCCCCGGGCCGGCCCGGTGCGCGGACCGCGCACGCGGTGCGGCCGACCCCCGGGGACATCTGGTGGGCGAACGTGCCCTTCGAGGACCGCGACGGGGTGAAGGACCGGCCCTGCCTGGTGCTGGCCGTGCGCGGCGACCGGGCCACGGTCGCGAAGATCACCAGTAAGTACCACGACGAGCGCTCCGGGGTGATCCCGCTGCCGCCCGGCGCGGTCGGCGACGCCCAGGGCCGGCCCAGCTTCCTGGAGACCGACGAGCTGCGCGAGGTCCCGGTGACCGGCTTCCGTCGCCGGGTGGGCGTGGTCGACCCGGTCCTGTGGGACCAGGTCCGGCACCTGGCGGGCTAGCGTCCCACCACGGCCGGGGGCGTGTCTTTCAAATCAGCCCGACTCGGATCGGCGGTGCCTTGTCGGTGCCGCGGCCCCGGGGTGATCCGAAAGACACGCCCTAGCCGACCCGGACGGTGACCGACCATTCCTCGATGCCCTTGCAGGACACCCGGCCCGGTGCGGTGGGTTCGGCGCACAGGGGGCGGGAGGACGTGAGCTTCACCGTGCCGGCGGCCACCGCCCGGTACGCGGCCGTGGCGTCACCCGGCTGGAGGACGAAGCCCGCGTTGACCGCCCGCAGGGCCGAACCGCTCGCGGTGACCGGCTTCCAGGGGCGGGCCCGGGT
>NZ_BNBF01000010.1:131609-134817 GCF_014654935.1 Streptomyces capoamus | reverse complement strand
GCCGTCCAGGGACAGCCGGACCTCGCCGCCCTCGGCCACGCAGACGGTACGGCCGTGATCGGCGGCCGTCAGCTCCGCCCGGCCGGTGCAGCCGCCGGCGGACCGGGTGGGCGACGGCGTCCCGCCGCGGGGCGGTGCCGACACCTTGTCGCTGCTGCCGGTGCCCTGCTGGGAACCGCAGCCGGCCAGGATCAGCGCGGCGGCGGCGAGGGCGAGGGGCGTCGTACGGCGCATGGGGTCCGCCTTTCTGCAGAGGTGCTGGTGCAGATGGGACGTACCACCGGCGCGGCCGGATCCCCCGCCGTCACGCCCAGAGCTGGCCCTGCAGTGTCGCGATGGCCTCCTCGGTGGTGGCCGCGGTGTAGACGCCCGTGGACAGGTACTTCCAGCCGCCGTCGGCGACGACGAAGACGATGTCGGCGCTCTCGCCCGCCTTGACGGCCTTGCGCCCGACCCCGATCGCCGCGTGCAGGGCGGCACCGGTGGAGACGCCCGCGAAGATGCCCTCCTGCTGCAGCAGCTCCCGGGTGCGGGTGACGGCGTCGGCGGAGCCGACGGAGAAGCGGGTGGTGAGGACGGAGGCGTCGTACAGCTCGGGGACGAAGCCCTCGTCGAGGTTGCGCAGGCCGTAGACCAGGTCGTCGTAGCGCGGCTCGGCTGCGACGATCTTCACGTCGGGCTTGTGCTCGCGCAGGTAGCGGCCGACGCCCATGAGGGTGCCGGTGGTGCCCAGGCCTGCCACGAAATGGGTGACCGAGGGCAGGTCGGCGAGGATCTCCGGGCCGGTGGTCGCGTAGTGGGCGCCCGCGTTGTCGGGGTTGCCGTACTGGTAGAGCATCACCCAGTCGGGGTGCTCGGCGGACAGCTCCTTGGCCACGCGCACGGCGGTGTTGGAGCCGCCGGCGGCCGGCGAGGAGATGATCTCGGCGCCCCACATGCCGAGCAGGTCCCGGCGTTCCTGCGAGGTGTTCTCCGGCATCACGCACACCATGCGGTAGCCCTTGAGCTTGGCCGCCATGGCGAGGGAGATGCCGGTGTTGCCGGAGGTGGGCTCCAGGATGGTGCAGCCCGGGGTGAGCCGGCCGTCCTTCTCCGCCTGCTCGATCATGTGCAGGGCGGGGCGGTCCTTGACCGAGCCGGTGGGGTTGCGGTCCTCCAGCTTGGCCCAGATCCGGACCTCCGGGGACGGCGACAGCCGCGGCAGGCGCACCAGAGGGGTGTTGCCCACCGCGGCCAGCGGGGAGTCGTAGCGCATCGCTGCTCGGTGACCGGTCAGCGCATGCCGCCGGCCACGGCCGGCAGGATCGTCACGCTGTCGCCGTCGGACAGCTTGGTGCTGATGCCGTCGAGGAAGCGGACGTCCTCGTCGTTCAGGTACACGTTGACGAAGCGGCGCAGCTGCTCGCCGTTCGCCTCGTCGATGAGGCGGGCCCGGATGCCCGCGTGCCGGGTCTCGAGGTCGGCGAACAGCTCGGCGAGGGTCTCGCCGTTGCCCTCCACCGCCTTCTGACCGTCTGTGTACTGGCGGAGGATGGTCGGGATGCGGACCTCGATGGCCATGGCTCAGGGCTCCTGTCGGAAGGTGTCGTCGGTTCGGTCAGGCGCGCGCGGCACCGGGCGGCGCGCCGCGGCTCACGGCCGGACGGCGGCAGCGGGGTCGGTCAACAGATGGCGCTGTTCAGCCTGCACAGGTCGACGTGCAGCCGCGCCACGAGCAGCGTGCCCGGCGCCTTGTCGCTCACGTCGAGAAGAACCATGGGCTCATCGTATCGATTCCCGGACCGCGTCCCGGAGTGTGATTCCGCATGCCGGACGGATTCCGTCCGGTGGTCGAGATCAGTAGGCCTGCACGACCTTGACCTCCTCCTCCGTGACCTGGCCGTCCACGATCCGGTAGGAGCGGAACTGGAACTCGCCGAGGCCGTCGGTGTCGGCGGTGGAGACCAGGACGTAGTGGGCGCCGGGTTCGTTGGCGTAGGAGATGTCGGTGCGCGACGGGTAGGCCTCGGTGGCGGTGTGGGAGTGGTAGATGACCACCGGGTCCTCGTCGCGGTCGTCCAGCTCGCGGTAGAGCTTGAGCAGGTCGCCCGAGTCGAACTCGTAGAAGGTCGGCGACATCGCCGCGTTCAGCATGGGGATGAAGCGCTCGGGGCGGTCCGCGCCCGCCGGGCCCGCCACCACGCCGCACGCCTCGTCGGGGTGGTCCTTGCGCGCGTGGGCGACGATCTGGTCGTACAGGGCCTGGGTGATGGTCAGCATGGGGGTCAGGATAAGCAAAGGGGCCGTCCCGTACCGAGGGATGGTACAGGACGGCCCACATGCCGGACGTCCTGAGCGGCGGCCGCCGGGGGCGCCACGAGAGCTCCAGGCGGCCGGACGTCCTTTCCGGGGGACGGTCAGCGCTTGCGGAAGGCCGCGGCCTCCGGGTTGCGGCGCTTGAGCACCAGGTAGGCGACGCCGAGGATCAGGGCCCACAGCGGCGCGCAGTACAGCGAGACCCGGGCGTCCTTGTCGATGCCCATCATCACGATCACCATGCCGATGAAGGCGAGCGCGAACCAGCTGGTGAACGGGGCGCCCGGCGCGCGGAACTCCGAGCGGGGCAGTTCGCCGCGGTCGGCCTTGGCGCGGTAGCGGAGCTGGCAGAGCAGGATGACGATCCACGCCCACATGCCGGAGATGGTCGCGAAGGACACCACGTAGTCGAACGCCTTGCCCGGCCACTGGTAGTTGATCCAGACGCCGACCAGCATCAGCGCGGCGGAGCACGTGGTGCCGACGAGCGGGGTGCCGCTGGGCGTCAGCTTGGTGAAGACCTTCGGGCCCTGGCTGTTGAGCGCGAGGTCGCGCAGCATGCGGCCGGTGGAGTACATGCCCGAGTTGCAGGACGACAGCGCGGCGGTGAGCACCACGAAGTTGACGATGCCCGCGCCGGCGGCGAAGCCCATCTTCTCGAAGGCGGCCACGAAGGGGCTCACACCCGGGTGGAAGTTGGTCCACGGCACGACCGACAGGATCATGATCAGCGCGCCGACGTAGAAGACGGCGATGCGCCACGGCACGGTGTTGATCGCCTTGGGCAGCACGGTCTTGGGGTCCTTGGACTCGCCCGCGGTCACACCGACCAGCTCGACGGCGAGGAAGGCGAACATGACCATCTGCAGGGTCATCAGCGTGTTGCCGACACCGTGCGGGAAGAAGCCGCCGT
>NZ_BNBF01000010.1:128026-131566 GCF_014654935.1 Streptomyces capoamus | reverse complement strand
CGCTCCACAGGTGGCTGACGGAGGCCGTGTCACCGGCGTCGGAGAAACCGACGGTGAGGATGCCGGCGCAGATCAGGATCATGCCGATGATGGCGGTGACCTTGACCATGGAGAACCAGAACTCCAGCTCGCCGAAGAGCTTCACCGAGATCAGGTTGGCGCCGTACAGGACGACCGTGAAGATCAGCGCCGACACCCATTGCGGGGTGTCGAACCAGTAGGTCATGTAGGAGGCCGCCGCGGTGACCTCGGTGATGCCCGTGACCACCCAGAACAGCCAGTACGTCCATCCGGTCACGAAACCGGCGAACGGGCCGATGAACTCGCGCGCGTACTCCGAGAACGAACCCGACACCGGGCGGTACATCAGCAGCTCGCCGAGGGCGCGCATGATGAAGAAGATGACGAGGCCGGCGATGGCGTACGCCAGGATCAGGCTGGGGCCGGCCTTGGAAATGCCCTTGCCCGCGCCCAGGAACAGGCCGGTGCCGATGGCACCGCCGATGGCGATCATCTGGATCTGCCGGGCGCCGAGCCCGCGCTGATACCCCTCGCCCTCGCTGCCCTCCGCCCGGACGGCCTCGTTGCCGTCGCGATGCTGGTCGACCTGCGCTGAGGTCATGTGTGGTGCGCCTTTCTCCATGCCGACCCGGGCCTTCAGTCGGCCTCGGATCGGGTCTCGATCCCCCCGGATGATGGAGCTGTCTGCCTGGCCGACGGTCGTCGGCTCGGTGGCGCACCCGGCCGGACATGGGTGGTGTCGGCCGGGCGGTCGTGAAGATTTATCACGGCCGCAATACTGATCACAGAGGTGGGATGTGGCCCATCACACAGGTAAAAGCGGACAAAGAGCGCCCGAATGCGCCAAAACCGGCCACAAAGGTGACGGGATCGTTATCCGGATTTGAGTGTCCTCTGAGCGAACGCCCAGCGGGGCGAAACTGGTCGAACCGGGGCAACCGACTACGGCAGCAGAGTCGACACCAGGGTTTCCTGGAGTCCGCCCAGCCACAAATAGGCCAGCACCATCGGCTTGCGGGGGTCCTCCTCCGGGAGCCGGTACAGCAGATCGGTGTCGTCCTCGTCGCTGATCTCCAGCCGGGCGCCGATCGCCAGCCGGAGGTCGTTGAGGGCGCCGAGCCACTGCCGGGACTCCTCGGGGGTCAGTTCGAGCACCGCCCCGCCCTCGTCCACCGGCGCGAGCGCGTCCAGGCTGCGGATCACGCCCAGCGCGTTCTCCCGCTTGCCGGCCCGCAGGTCGTTCTCGGTGTAGCGGCGGAACTCCGCCGAGTGCGCCCGTCGCTGCTCGGCCTCGGCCGACGAGGCGGGCGCCTCCTCGGGATCGCTGTAGGCGTCGGGGAAGAGCCGCCTGAGCACCGGGTCGGCGGGCGGCTCGCTCGGGCCCTCGGCGAACAGCTCGGCGAGCGGGTCCTCCGGGGCCGCGGCACCGGGGCCGGGACCGATGAGTTCCAGGAGCTGGACGGCCAGCGACCGGATGATGGAGATCTCGACGTCGTCGAGCGCGACGGCCGCGCCGCCGCCGGTGAGCGGTTCGAAGTGTCCGGGCATCTGCGTGCGTTACTTCCGGTCCTGCTGGAGGGTGGCCCACAGACCGTAGCCGTGCATCGCCTGCACGTCGCGCTCCATCTCCTCGCGGCTGCCGCTGGAGACGACCGCCCGGCCCTTGTGGTGGACGTCGAGCATGAGCTTGGTGGCCTTGTCCTTGGAGTAGCCGAAGTACGTCTGGAAGACGTACGTCACGTAGCTCATGAGGTTGACCGGGTCGTTGTGCACGATGGTGACCCAGGGGACGTCGGGCTCGGGTACGGCGAAGACCTCCTCCGCCGACTCGGTGCGTTCGATCTCTACGGGCGCGGGTGACGTCACACAGCCATGTTCCCACGGCGCCCATAAATCGTCACACCGACGAAAAGGGAGTACGATCCCTGGTCATGAACACAGCGGACCTTGGGCTGCCGGTGGACGTTCCCTCGACAGCGCTCTTCACGGACCAGTACGAGCTGACGATGCTGCGCGCCGCCCTGAAGGCCGGTACGGCCGAACGGCGGAGCGTGTTCGAGGTCTTCACGCGGAGGCTGCCGGACGGGCGCCGGTACGGCGTGGTGGCCGGCACCGGCCGGGTCCTGGACGCGGTGGAGAACTTCCGCTTCGACGCCGGTGTGCTCGGCTTCCTGCGCGAGCGGGAGATCGTCGACGAGGAGACCCTGGACTGGCTCGCCGACTACCGCTTCGGCGGCGACATCTGGGGCTACCCGGAGGGCGAGGTGTACTTCCCGGGTTCGCCGGTCATGCGCGTCGAGGGCAGCTTCGCCGAGTGCGTCCTGCTGGAGACGGTGATCCTGTCCATCCTCAACCACGACTCCGCGATCGCGGCGGCCGCCTCCCGGATGGCCTCCGCCGCCGGCGACCGCCCGCTGATCGAGATGGGCGCCCGCCGCACCCACGAGCTGGCGGCGGTGGCCGCCGCCCGCGCCGCCTACGTCGGCGGTTTCGCGACCACCTCCGACCTGGCGGCCGGCTTCCGCTACGGCATCCCCACCGTGGGCACCTCGGCGCATGCCTTCACCCTGCTGCACGACCGCGAGCGCGACGCCTTCCAGGCCCAGGTGGACACCCTCGGCCGCGGGACCACGCTGCTGGTGGACACCTACGACGTCGCCGAGGCCGTCCGCACCGCGGTGGAGGTGGCCGGCCCCGAGCTGGGCGCGGTCCGCATCGACTCCGGCGACCTGCTGCTGGTGGCGCACCGGGTGCGGCAGCAGCTGGACGAGCTGGGCGCCACCGACACCAAGATCGTCGTGACGTCCGACCTGGACGAGTACGCCATCGCCTCGCTGGCCGCCGCGCCCGTGGACGCGTACGGCGTCGGCACCCAGCTGGTGACCGGGTCCGGGCACCCGACCTCCTCCATGGTCTACAAGCTGGTCGCGCGCGCCGAGTCGGCCGACCCCAAGGCGCCGCTGGTACCGGTCGCGAAGAAGTCCAGCGGCGGCAAGGTCTCCGTCGGCGGGCGCAAGTGGGCCGCGCGCCGGCTGGACGCGGACGGCGTCGCCGAGGCCGAGGTCGTCGGCACCGGGCCGGTCCCGGCCGAGCTGGCCGACCGGCAGCTGCTGGTGCAGCTGGTCAAGGGCGGGGAGGTGGTCGCCCGGGAGCCGCTGGACGTCACCCGGGACCGGCACATCGCGGCCCGCGCCGGCCTGCCGCTGTCCGCTACGCAGCTGTCCAGGGGGGAACCCGTTCTCCCGACGGAGTACGTACAAGGGCGCTCGGGTAGCTAGAGCGGGACCGCCGTCCGCCCTCGAACGCCCCCTCCCGCCCGGGCCCGGAAGTCTCTAGGCTCAGTTACTTCACTCTCAGTCGAAGGACACCCACCATGCGCCGCGCCTTGATCGTCGTAGACGTGCAGAACGACTTCTGCGAGGGGGGCAGCCTCGCCGTGGCCGGCGGTGCCGACGTGGCCGCCGCCATCACCGAGCTGATCGGCCAGGCGGCGGGCACCGGGTACCGGCACGTGGTGGC
>NZ_BNBF01000010.1:117323-127988 GCF_014654935.1 Streptomyces capoamus | reverse complement strand
CACCCGCGACCACCACATCGCGCCCGGCGGCCACTTCGCGGACAATCCCGACTACGTCCGCTCCTGGCCCGCGCACTGCGTGGCGGGCACGGAGGGCGTGGGCTTCCACCCGAACTTCGCCCCCGCGGTCGCCTCCGGCGCCGTGGACGCCGTGTTCGACAAGGGGGCGTACTCGGCGGCCTACAGCGGTTTCGAGGGCACCGACGAGAACGGCGTCCCGCTGGCCGACTGGCTGCGCGCCCGCGAGGTCACCGAGGTGGACGTGGTCGGCATCGCCACGGACCACTGCGTGCGGGCCACCGCCCTGGACGCCGCGCGCGAGGGCTTCCGCACGCAGGTGCTGCTGGACCTGACGGCCGGGGTGGCGGGCGAGACCACCGAGCGGGCCCTGGAGGAGCTGCGGCAGGCGGGCGTGGAGCTGACGGGCAAGCCGGTGGTCTCCTCCTGACACGGGGCGGGAGCCGGCCTACGGCACCAGGGCTGAGCTGCGCAACAGCGCTCGGATCGGGTGCCACAGTTCGTTCACGGTGACACCGTTGTCGGCGGGGGCCGTGCGCCATATCAGGCCGTCGGGGTGGTGCAGCACCGCCGTGATCTCGTCCGGCGTGGGCGGCTCGGCGTTGCCCCGGAGGTAGATCGCCCGCAGCCCCAGGTTGCGGAGCCTGGTCAGGGCCCGGGCCCGGTTCCGGGCGTGTACGAGCACCCGCACCCCGGCGGAGCCGTAGGGCAGGTTCAGCGCCACCACCACGGTGCCGTTCGGCAGCTTGCAGAAGCCTCCAGCGGCCATGCGGTCACATCCCCGTTCCGGTCGGTGTCAATAAGCGGTCCACAGGACGCACCTAAACACGACCGGCGGCAACCCGCCAAGGGGTTGCCGCCGATACGCCTGTGACCTGCGGTGATGCGGACTACTTCACCGCGGGGCCGACCTTGAGCTCGATCGTGGAGCCGTCCTTGCCCACCTGGACGATCGTGATCTTGGTGTTGGTGTCAGTGACCTTCACGCCGCCCGTCGGGTTCGACGGGTCGTAGTAGGTGCTGGTGTGGTCGTTGAAGACCCGGACACCCTTCTGCGACTTGATCTTGGTGACCACGCCCGCCTGGTGCAGGGTGAGCGGGTCCGTGGCCTCCAGGCCGAACGGCGAGTCGTAGGCCTGCATGCGGTTGCGCAGCAGCTTGCCGTCGGACCACTTCAGCGCCTTCGGGTGGGCGTCCACCGGCAGGATCAGACCGGTGCCCGGGTGACCGCCGGCGTTGTCGTTCGTGTTGTTGTCCGCCTGGGAGGTGTCCCACTTCCAGATCAGCAGACCGTTCTGGTACGGGTAGTGCTCCACCCAGTCCGGGCGGCTGGTGTTGAGGTAACCGAAGTTGTACGGGCCGACCTTGAGGGTCTTGTCGTACGACACGTACTGCCGGTTCTCGGCGAGGTAGTACTGCTTGTAGTCCTTGGTGAAGGACGCGCCGATCCGGGTGAAGCCGGCCGCGGTCCAACCGGCGTCCGCGGTCTCGGCGTTGTCCGAGAACAGCGGGGTGCCGTCGGCGGTCACGGTGATCTCGTCGGCCGTGAAGCCGTTCTCCGCGACACCGCCGTCGGTGGCGTAGCGGAAGCGGAGGTCGATCTTCTTGCCCGCGTAGGCGTCGAGCGGGAACGACAGCTTCTTGTGCGTCTGCGAGAAGCCGGTCAGCGCCGGCTTGCCGCTGGCGTCCTTCGGCAGGGCCTGGCCGTCCGCCGTGCCGTCCAGGGCGGTCCAGTTGGCGCCGCCGTCCGTCGACACCTCGGTGTAGACGTAGTCGTAGCCCTCCTCGGTGGCCCACCAGCCGTCGAGGTCCAGCTTCGCCGAGGTCTTGCCGGTCAGGTCGACGGACCGGGTCAGCGTGTTCTTCAGGTCGTTGCCGCTGCCGCTCCACCACTGGGTCGAGCCCTGCGCCGGCTCGGTGATGGTGGTGGTGACGGCCTTGTCGGGCAGGTTGACCAGGAGGGCCTGCTTGTCCCAGGTGTTGTACTCGGCCACGCCCAGCTTGTGCGTGGACTGCTTGCCGGCCTTGGCGGTGTCGTAGTTCAGCCAGCCCAGCTGCAGCTTGTCCCAGGCGTTCATGTCGCCCGGCAGGTCACCGATGGACTCCTTGCCGGTGCCGAGCCAGGAACCGGAGGACATCAGGGTCCAGAAGCCGGTGGAGTTGTCGCCGCCGGCGGTGTCGTACTCGTCCGGCAGACCGAGGTCGTGGCCGTACTCGTGGGCGTAGACGCCGAGGCCGCCGTTCTCCGGCTGGATGGTGTAGTCGCCGACCCAGATACCGGTGTTGCCGACCTGCGCGCCGCCGAGCTTGTTGGCCTCGGGGCCGGTGGCGCCGGCATCGGTGCCGAAGGCGTACCAGCGGTGGGCCCAGATCGCGTCCTCGCCCTGGGCGCCGCCGCCGGCGGACTCGTCCTCACCGGCGTGCACGATCTGGAAGTGGTCGACGTAGCCGTCCGGCTCGTTGAAGTTGCCGTCGTGGTCGTAGTCGTACCGGTCCCACTGGTCGTACTTGGCGAGGTCCTTCTTGATGTCCGCGTCGGTGCGGCCGGCCTTCTTCTGCTGGGCGACCCAGGCGTTCAGGCCGTCGCTGACGACGTTCCACACGCTCGGGCAGTTCTTCGAGCCGCAGGCGTTGTTGCCGTAACGGGCCTCGTTGTAGGGGACCTTGACCCAGTCGGTGACCTCACCGGAGACCGAGTAGCGGCCCGAGGACTGCTTCTCGTAGTACTTCTTCAGCGACTCGGTCTTCTTGCCGGTGCCGAAGTAGAGGTCCTGGTAGTGCTTCTGGTTGTAGTCCTTCTGCCAGGCCGTCGAGTTGTCCTTCTTGCGGTCCGGCGCGGCGATCTTGTTGTGCAGCGGGCCGGGCGTGCCGCCGAACTTGGGGTCCTTCTGGTCCCCGAACTCCACCAGGATGGTGAAGATCTTGTCGGTCTTCTCGCGGCTCAGCTCGACGTACTTGCTCTGGCCCTTGCGGCTCTTGAGCTTGACGACCTTCGAGCCGTTGCGCTCCTGCGCGGTGGCCTTGCCCGCTATGAGCTGGTTCAGGGCCTCTTCGCGCTGGGCGTCCTGGGTCTTGCTCAGCGGGCCGTCCAGGTCGTGCTTCTGCTGCTTGACCGGAGCCGGGTCGTGCCGGTTGGCGGCGGCGGACCGGGTCTGGGTGCTCGCCTCCGCCACGGCGAAGGTGGCGAACGTGGCGGAAACCGCCGCGAGCGTCACACCGATCGCGGCCGCTCTGAACGTCCAGGATCTGCTGGTCACTTGAGTTCCTCCCCCGCGCCGCGCACACGGACAGGGGGTTCCGGGTCATGGAGGAATCCGTGCGCGCACGATCAACGCGTGTAATCAAGTGACGACATTTGACTAGAGGTTTAGAAGAAAAGACAGACCTTGACTTGAGCAGGACAAGTGCACTATGCGGAGCGGACGTCCGCTTTGCGAACACGTGCCGACCGGCCGACCGGCGCAGGGGAACGTCCGTTTGGTGGACGGGTGATTCCGTGCGCCCCCCGTGCACCGGTACCCTGGGTTAGGTCACGCTTACCGGGTGTCCCGCTCGGGCATGCAGGCCAAGAGAGTCGCACGGCACGCCCCGCCCTTTTCGATGACTGCCGAGGACACGATTGCCATGCCTCGTCCGACCCCCGCACAGCTCGCCTACGGTTCCTGCACCGTGGTCTTCTCCACGATCGCCATGCTGCTGCTGTCCCAGACGAGTTCGGGTCCAGGGATCACCGTCATCGCCCTCGCGGCCCTCGCGCTGGGCCTGCTGGTCGCCCTGACAGTGCCCTCCCCCGCGGCGCGCGCGGCAGAGCCGTCCGCCGAGCAGGCGACGGACGAGGAGCGGGTCCCCACGACCCTGTGACGGCACCCGTCGGCGCCCGGCTCAACCGGTGCTGACCACCACCGTCTTGGCCGCCTTGTCGTGCAGGCCCTGCTTGTACGGCCGGTCGAAGAAGCTCCAGCCGCCCGAGACGGCGGTCCAGATGCAGGCGCAGCAGAAGGCGAACGGCAGCCACAGCACCAGAGCGCGCACCAACGAGGCCTGGACGGAGGGGGTGTCGCCGGTCCTGAGGTCGGCGACGCGCATGCCGAGCAGCTTCTTGCCGAGCGTCCTCCCCGACCTGCTGATCATGACGGTGTCGTAGGCGACGTAGAGCACGGCCGCGATGACGGCCTGGGCGAGGGACCTGCCGACCTCGGTGCGGTCGCTGCCGAGGGCGTACATGCGCACCCCGAACACCAGGGTGAGCAGCCATACGACGATGCCGACCAGGATCATGTCGATGATCCGCGCGAGCGTCCGCTTGCCGCTGTCGGCGAGCGGGGGCATGCCGGCCAGGGGGTCGGCGGGATGACCGCCGTAGGGATCGCCCGGGCCGCCCCCGTACGGGCCGCCCGGTCCGCCACCGTACGGGCCGCCCTGCCCGCCCCCGTACGAGCCGCCTCCGTACGGGCCCCCGGGGCCGCCTCCGTACGGGCCGCCCTGACCGCCCTGACCGCCGCCGTAGGGCGAGCCGCCGTACGGGCCGCCGCCGGACGGGGCGTCGTACGGCGATCCCGGCCCCTGGTCCGACGGGGGCCGCTTCCTGAAGGGGTCGTCCTCGGGGGGCTGCTCTCCGGAGCCGGGGGGCGGTTCGCTGCTCATGGCCCGAGTGGAACCCGGGGACCGCCCTCGCGCATCCGGCGAGCGGCCGTACGGGGTACGGCCGCTCCGCGCCGGCGTCAGCCCGCGACGAAGGTGTGGGCCGCCTTGTCGTGCCAGCCCTGGCGCCAGGGCCGGTCGAACAGGCACCACAGCACGCCCACGACCCCGACCACCAGCAGGCCCGGCACGCTCAGCACCAGCCAGCGGCGCAGGGCCGGGCCGAACGTCGGCGGCTCGTGCGCCTCGATGTCGCGCACCTCCAGACCGCACAGCTTCTTGCCCGCGGTGCGGCCCCACTTGACGGTGGGCAGCACCTCGTACAGGACGCCGGTCAGCAGCAGGACGGCCACGACGATGCCGAGGCTGGTGCCGGTCGTGCCGTCGAGCAGCCAGACGGTGACCTCGCGGCCGGACAGCCGGGCCGCGTCGATCTTCTGCTGGACGTGGTCCACGGCCCGGACGCCGAGCGGGACCGCGGCGGCGGACGTCACCGCGCCCATGGCCAGCAGGTCGATCAGCCGGGCCGTGAAGCGCTTGCCGAGTCCGGCGGGACGGGCGGCGGCCTGCCTCCGGGCGGCGGCCTGGAAGAGGTCCTCCACCGGCGGTTTCCACGGCACGACGGGCTCGTCCCCGCCGCCGGCCAGCCGGTGCACCTGCTGCGCCCAGGACGCCTGTCCGCCACCGGGGCCGCTGGTCAGCGGCGTCCCCGGAGCGGCGGCCTGCCCGGGAAGCGCCTGCTGCGGCACCGCGCCCGCCGGGACGGGCGCCTGCCCACCGGCGGCCCGGGCCGCGGCGGCCTTGCCCGCGCCGAACCCGGAGCCGCCGGGCGCGCCGACGGGCCCCTGCGCGCCGAAGCCGGGGGAACCGCTTTCGGGGGCGGGAGCGGGGGCCGGGGCGGCGGGCGTGCCCGGTACGCCCGACGGTGCCGGGCCGAACGCCGGCGCGCCGTCGTCGCCACGGGCCGCCGCCGGGCCGGGGATCGGGCGGCGGAAGACGAAGGTGCCGGGGTCCGGGGCTTCGCCCTCGGCCGGGGGGATCGTGGCCGTGCCGTCCGTACGGGCGGTGGCGCGGCCGTCGGGGCCGCCGGGCGAGTCGGCCGGCGTTCGCGGATCGGCGCCCCGCGCACCCGCGGGTCCGGCATCGGCGGCGGAGCCGGCCGGCGGCGCGTCCCCGGACCGGCCGGGGCCGCCCCACTGCGCGGGTCCGCCGGACTGGCCCGGCAGTCCCGGCCGGCCCGTCTGCGCCGGCTGGCTCCACTGCGCGCCCTGCGCCAGCTGTCCGGCCGGCCCCGTCCGGCCGGGCCGGCCGTGCTGGGCTCCTCCCGCCGGTCCCCCCGGGCCCGCCGGACCCGCCTGTCCCGGCACACCCGGCTCGCCCCACTGCGCGCCCCGGCCCGCCTGCACCCACTGCTCGCCCGGGCCGCCCTGCCGGGGCACGTCCGGCGGGTCCTCGTCGAAGAAGTGGGGGCCCGTCTCCTCCACGGCGGGGGGTGCCGGGCGGGCACCCGGGGGCGGGGGGAGCGGTTCGCCGTCCTTCGGCGCCGGGCGGCTGGTGCCGGGCACCCAGGAGGCGCCGTTCCAGTACCGGACGTAGCCGGGGATGGACGGGTCCGGGTAGTAGCCCTCGCGGGGCCGGTCGTCACCTGGGGCCGGGGTTGGGGCGCTCATGTCCGTCGTCCCGTATCTGCTCGGGGGTGGGATGGGGGGCTCCACATCTATCAGACCGCGGCAGCCCGCAGCGCCAGTCCCGCGTGACCCACTCCTTTCCGGGCAACGCCGTACCGGACGGCCGCGGGCCCCGGGGAAAGAGATGTCCACGAACCCGCGTAATGCTCCGCCCCCCGCCCCCTCTCCCCCGGTGCGGGCCCGGTCCGAGCGGCCCCGGCCAGAAAGGAAACGCAGGTCATGCAGCACACCGTGGTGGAGCGCGAGCTGGAGCTGAGGCTCATCCTGTCCCCGGAGCGGAGTATCCCGGTGCCGGCCCGGCTCGGTTACCGCTCCGACGACCCCTACGCCGTCCACATCGCCTTCCACATCGACTCCGCGCACCCCGTCACCTGGACGTTCGCCCGTGAGCTGCTGGTGGAGGGGGTGTTCCGGCCGTGCGGCCACGGGGACGTGCGGGTGTGGCCGACGAAGGCGGACGGCCGGGGCGTCGTCGTGATGGCGCTCGGTTCACCGGACGGCGACGCGCTGCTGGAGGCGCCCGCCGCGCAGCTGTCGGCCTGGCTGGAGCGGACGCTGCGCACGGTGCCGCCGGGCGCGGAGACCGGGCGGCTGGGCATCGACGACGCGCTCGACCACCTGCTCGCCCGGTGAACCCGGCGGCTCGCCCCGGACCGTCAGAACAGCTTGCCCGGGTTGAGGATGCCCAGCGGGTCGAAGACCTGCTTCACCGCCCGCTGCATCTCCACCCCGACCGGGCCGATCTCGCGGGCCAGCCACTCCTTCTTCAGGACGCCGACGCCGTGTTCGCCGGTGATGGTGCCGCCCAGCTCCAGGCCGAGCGCCATGATCTCGTCGAAGGACGCGCGGGCCCGCCGGGACTCGTCGGGGTCGCGGGCGTCGAAGCAGACGGTGGGGTGCGTGTTGCCGTCGCCCGCGTGGGCGCAGACGCCGATCGTGAGGTCGTACTTGGCGGCGATCCGGTCCACGCCCTCCAGCAGGGCGCCGAGCCGGGAGCGGGGCACGCACACGTCGTCGATCATCGTCGTGCCCTTGGCCGCCTCCAGCGCGGTCAGCGCGAGCCGCCGGGCCTGCAGCAGCATCTCGGACTCGGCGGCGTCCTCGGCGGGCACCACCTGGGTGGCGCCGGCGGCCTCGCACAGTGCGCCGACGGCGGCGAGGTCGGCGGCGGGCTCCGGGGTGTCGAAGGCGGCCAGCAGCAGCGCCTCGGTGGTCTCGGGCAGTCCCATGTGGGCGAGGTCGTTGACCGCCTTGACCGTCGTACGGTCCATCAGTTCGAGGAGGGAGGGGACGTGACCGCCGGCCATGATGCGGCAGACGGCGTCGCAGGCGGCGCCGGCCGAGGCGAACTCGGCCGCCAGCACGAGCTGCCGGGGCGGCTTGGGCTTGAGCGCCAGGACGGCCCGCACGACGATGCCGAGCGAGCCCTCGGAGCCGACGAAGAGCCGGGTCAGGTCGTAGCCCGCGACGCCCTTCGCGGTGCGGCGGCCGGTGGACATCAGGCGGCCGTCGGCGAGGACGACGTCCAGGCCGAGGACGTACTCGGCGGTCACTCCGTACTTGACGCAGCACAGGCCGCCGGAGGCCGTGCCGATGTTGCCCCCGATGGTGCACGTCTCCCAGCTGGAGGGGTCCGGCGGGTAGGACAGGCCGTGCTCCTCGACCGCCCGGGAGAGGGCCGCGTTGACGACGCCCGGTTCCACCACGGCGATCCGGTCGACGGGGCTGATCTCCAGGATGCGGTTCATCCTGGTGAGCGACAGCACGATGCAGCCGTCGGTGGCGTTGGCACCGCCGGACAGGCCGGTGCGGGCGCCCTGCGGGACGACGGGGACGCGCAGCTCGGTGGCGGTGCGCAGGACGTGCTGGACCTGCTCGACGGTGCGCGGCAGGACCACGACGGCGGGGCTGCCGGCGGAGCAGAAGCTCGCCATGTCGTGGGCGTAGGAGGCCGTGACGTCGGGATCGGTGAGGACCGCCTCGGCCGGCAGGCCGGCCAGGAGCCGGTCGGTGAGGTTTCCCGTGTGCTCGTCACGCGGTGCTTCGATACGGCTCATGATCACAGCGTGACACTCGCGGCCATCGGTGTGAACCCGGCTCGCGCCTCCCTTGGGCCGGCCGGATGTGCTCGTCGTATTGACGCACAGTGAGCGCCATGGACAACCGACAGTACGTGGGTACGTCCCTGGTCCCGGAGCCGCCGGCGCCGCGCCGGTCCCGGCGGGTGCTGCGCCGGGTGCTGGTCGCCGCGCTGGCGGGCGGTGTCGTCACCGGCGCGGCGCTGGCGTGGCCGCCCGGGGAGCGCCGGCCGCACCGGCCGGCCCCGCCGCCCGCCGCCGGCCCGCGGGCACAGCCGCGGGCGCAGGCGCTGACGACGGTGACGTACGCGGTGCCGGCCGCGCTGCCCGGGCTGACGGCGCTGATCGGACGCGAGGAGCAGCGGGTGCGGGCGCAGCCGCAGGACGCCCGAGCGTGGGCGGTGCTGGGGTCGGCGTACGTGGCGCGGGGGCGCCGGGCGGGGGACGCGGCGGACTACCCGCGGGCCGAGCGGGCGCTGCGGAGCTCGCTGGACGTGCGCGGCACGGGGAACACCGAGGCGCTGGACGGGCTGACCGCGCTGGCGCTGGCGCGCCGGGACTTCCCGACGGCGAAACGGTACGGCGAGCAGGCGCTGAAGGCGGCGCCGAAGCGGTGGTCGGCGTATCCGCCGCTGATCGACGCGTACGACGGGCTCGGCGACTACACCAAGGCCCGGGCCGCCCTGGACAAGCTGATGGAGCTGCGCACCGGTCCGGCGGAACGGCCGGCGGTGATGGCGCGGGCCGCGGCGGTGTACCGGGACCGGGGCTGGCGCGAGGACGCGGTGGCCCAGCTGACCGACGCGGCGGCCGCCGCCCGCACCCCCGCCGAGCAGGCCGCCTGGCTGGCCGGTCTGGGGCAGTTGGCCTGGGAGCGCGGGGACCTGCCGGACGCGCTGCGGCACTGCGAGGCGGCGCTGCGGCTCGACCCCGACCAGCGGGCGGCGGCGGCCGGGCGGGCCCGGACGCTGGCCGCGCTGGGGCGTACGGCGCAGGCGCTGGCCGCGTACCGGGCGGCCGTCGCGGCGCAGCCGGACCCCGCGGTGCTGCTGGAACTGGGCGAGCTGTACGAGTCGCTGGGGCAGCCCGGGGCCGCCGAGGAGCAGTACGCGCGGCTGAGGGCGGCGGTACGGCAGTCGGTGGCGGGCGGGGTCGACGAGGAACTGCTCATCGGGCGGTTCGAGGCGGACCACGGGGATCCCTGGGACGCCGTGGAGCGGTTGCAGCGGGAGTGGCGGCGGCAGCCGGGGATCGAGGTGGCCGACGCGCTGGGCTGGGCGCTGCACCGGGCCGGCGAGGACCAGGAGGCGCTCGGCTACGCGACCGCGGCGACGGACGAGGCGAAGGGCGGCGGGGTGCGCAGCGCGCCGTACTCCTTCCACCGGGGGGTGATCGAGGCGGAGCTGGAGCGGTACGGGCCGGCGCGGCGGTTCCTGGAGGAGGCGCTGCGGATCAATCCGTACTTCTCGCCGCTCGCAGTGCCGGTCGCCCGGGAGGCGCTGCGGACGCTCGGCGAGCCGCCGGCCGAGGAGCCGCCGGAGTCCTGAGCGGCCGCACGCGTCCTCAGGGGCCGCACGCCTCCCGGAGGGCAGGGGTCACTTGTAGTAGATCGAGAACTTGCGCGCGCCCCGGTCCCCGGACGCGAACCCGAGGTACAGGTGCGGGGTGCCGCCGGTGGTGCGGACGGCCAGGCCCTCGGGTTCGCGGTGGCGCAGGGAGTACGCGGCCTCGGTGCGGTGCCGGGCGAGGAGTTCGCCGGTGCGGATGTCCAGGCAGGACACATGGGTGTCGCCGTGGCCGGCGGGCGGGTTGGCGCGCGGGTCGTAGGCGGAGCCCGCGAGCTGGTAGAGGTGGTCGCCGTGCAGGGCGAAGCCCTGGAAGGGGGCGGCGGGGTCCGGGTGGGCGCCGGTCTGGGCAAGGTCGGCCAGCCCGGCGGCGTAGTCGCGGGCGGTGAAGGCCGCCAGGTCCCAGACGCGGTAGCGGGGGGTGCCGCCCAGCCGGTAGCGGACGGCGATGCGGCCGGTGACCGGGCAGAGGGCGGGCTGGTTGGTGCGGGAGCCCTCGACGGGGTGGCGGATGTTGACGTCCCCGGTGGTGCGGGTGGCTCCGGGGGCGAACCGGAAGCGGGTGACGCCCCGGCCGTAGCCGTCCACCGCGTCCGTCTCGGTCCAGATCCACAGCGTGCCGTCGGCGCCGTGCTGGACGCCCATGGCCACCCCGTGGCCGAACCCCTTGAGGTA
>NZ_BNBF01000010.1:105174-117289 GCF_014654935.1 Streptomyces capoamus | reverse complement strand
CATGTGCCCGAGGCGCCTGCCCGTCAGGTCCAGGCGGTTGAGGCACAGGTCGCCGGCGGCCCGGCCGCCCGGGGTGAGCTGGAGGACGTAGAGGTGGTGGTGGACCTCGTCGAAGGCGAAGGACTGGAGGACCGTGGGTTCGCGCAGGGTGCCCTTCTCGCGCAGCCAGCGGACGGCCGGCGTGGCCAGGTCGATGCGTTCCGCCACGGTCCCCCCTCGGATGTCCGGCGGGGGACCCGTCGGCTACAGGTTGCCCCGCTTGGCCTGCTCGCGTTCGATCGCCTCGAACAGTGCCTTGAAGTTGCCCTTGCCGAAGCCCATCGAACCGTGCCGTTCGATGAGTTCGAAGAAGACCGTCGGCCGGTCCTGCACGGGCTTGGTGAAGATCTGCAGCAGGTAGCCGTCCTCGTCGCGGTCGGCGAGGATCTTCAGCTCGCGCAGGGTCTCGATCGGCACCCGGGTGTCACCGACCCACTCGCCGAGGGTGTCGTAGTAGGAGTCGGGGGTGTCGAGGAACTCGACGCCGGCCGCGCGCATGGTGCGGACCGTCTGCACGATGTCATTGGTGTTGAGCGCGATGTGCTGGACGCCCGCGCCGCCGTAGAACTCCAGGTACTCGTCGATCTGGGACTTCTTCTTGGCGATGGCGGGCTCGTTGATCGGGAACTTGACCTTGAGGGTGCCGTCCGCGACCACCTTCGACATCAGCGCGCTGTACTCGGTGGCGATGTCGTCGCCCACGAACTCCTTCATGTTCGTGAAGCCCATGACCTTGTTGTAGAAGCCGACCCATTCGTTCATCCGGCCGAGTTCGACGTTGCCGACGCAGTGGTCGACGGCCTGGAAGGTGCGCTGGGCGGGCGGTTCGACGATCGGCTTCGCGGGGGCGTAGCCGGGCAGGTAGGGGCCGTCGTAGCCGGTGCGCTCGACCAGGGTGTGACGGGTCTCGCCGTAGGTGGCGATCGCGGCGAGGACGACCGTGCCGTGCTCGTCCTTCACCTCGTACGGCTCGGCGACGCTCCGCGCGCCGTGCTCGATCGCGTAGGCGTGGGCGCGGCGGGCGTCCGGTACCTCGATGGCCAGGTCGATGACGCCGTCGCCGTGCTCGGCCACGTGCTGGGCGAGGAAGTGGCCCCAGGCGCTGCTCGGCTTGACCACCGAGGTGAACACGAAACGGGCGGAGCCGTTCTCGAGCACGTAACTGGCGGTCTCGCGGCTGCCGTTCTCCGGTCCGGAGTAGGCCACCAGCCGCATGCCGAAGGCGGTGGAGTAGTAGTGCGCCGCCTGCTTGGCGTTGCCCACGGCGAAGACGACCGCGTCCATTCCCTTGACCGGGAAGGGGTCGTCCTGCCGGGCGGTCGTGTCGGGAGTGTGCTGTGTGGTCTGCGTCATAGCGGGATGGTGGCCCCGCTCTGCAAGGTGCGCAATAGTTCGCTTCATCGCTGGGCAACTTGCCCAGTGGTACGACCGGATCGCCGGTCGTTCTGTACAGGATGACCATCACAGGGGGTCGCGTGGCGATCGATCATCTGGACGGGCGGATCATCGTGCTGCTGGCCGAGGAGCCCCGCATCGGGGTGCTGGAGATGTCCCGGCGGCTGGGCGTCGCCCGGGGCACGGTGCAGGCCCGGCTGGACCGGCTCCAGTCGAACGGCGTCATCCGCGGTTTCGGCCCGCAGGTGGACCCGGCGGCCCTCGGCTACCCGGTCACCGCGTTCGCCACCCTGCAGATCCGGCAGGGCCAGGGAGCCGATGTACGGGCGTACCTGACGACCGTCCCGGAGGTGCTGGAGCTGCTCACCACCACCGGCAGCGGGGACATGCTGTGCCGGCTGGTGGCCCGCTCGAACGCCGATCTCCAGCGGGTGATCGACCGGGTCGTCGGTTTCGACGGCATCGTCCGGGCGTCCACGGCGATCGTCATGGAGAACCCCGTCCCGCTGCGGATCATCCCGCTGGTGGAGCAGGCGGCGGGCGCCGAGCCGCCGTAGGCGTGGGACCGGCCCCGCGACTGTGGACATACGCGACATGCGTGAGAAAATGCTGCTGTAGTACAAGACGCTGACGGTTCATCGGAACCTCGGCTGGAACGGCTCGGACAGGCGAGAGGAGCGCACCATGATCGCCAAGCTGCTGAGCAGACTGTCCTTCACCCGCCGCTACGGTGCGTACGGTGCCCACGAGTGGGACGCGTACGCCGGCGACGACTGAGTCCGACGACACCACCCCCGGCGGGCGCCCTGGGGCGTCCGCCCGTCTCCAGCCGCACCGCCGAAGACATCGGCCTGGACACGTACGGGGGCCGGGGGCGATCTCATGGGCGATCTCATGGGCCGGATGAACGAGCCACCGCGTCCGCCCGGGAGCGGCTTCGCGGCCTGGAGCCGCGACCGGCTGGCGCTGGCCCGCCGTGGCGCCGACGAATGCGGGGACGTCTGGCAGCTGGAGCCGGGAGTCTGCGTGGCCGCCACGGCCGGATCCTGTGACGCGGTACTGCGCCGCGCACGGGACTTCCCCAAGGCGCCCTCGCCCCTCTTCCCGCCGCTGAACGGGTCGGACGGAGCACCGACGGCCGAGGAGCGTGCGCACGCCCACGCCGCCCGGATGCGCGGACTGCGCGCGCAGGCGGTCGCGGCCCGGATCGGCGAGATCGCGCCCGGTGCCGCCCTCTTCGCCGCCCGGTGGCCCACGGACCGGGACGTCGAGGTGCTGCCCGCGGCCCGGCACGCCCTGGCGGAAATCGGCGTCCGTTTCCTCTTCTCCGAGGACGCCCCGGCCCTGCTGCCGTACGCCGCCCGGCTCTTCCTCGCCCGGGAGGTGCTCGTACGCCCCTCGCGGTGGGAATGGCCGCGGTGGGTCCCCACACCGGCACGGCGGTTCCGCACCCGGCAGCAGACCGCCTTCACCGACGCCCTGCGGCCCGTCGTCCGCAGGCGCCTCGCGTCGGGCCGGCTCGGTGACGACGTGCTCGGGCAGATGCTCCGGCCCTCCTCCCGCCACGGCCCGCTGCCGGAAGGGGCCGTGCTCGACACCCTCCCCGGCATCACCGTCGCCACCTTCGAGGCACCCACCAGGGCGGCCGGATGGATCCTGCTCCACCTGGCCCGCCACCCGGGGGCGGCGGACCGCGTCGCGGCCGAGGCCGCCTCGCTGCCCGCGGACCCGGCCGCGACGACCGGCGCCCACCTCGACGACCTGCGGTACACCCGGGCACTGGTGCAGGAGGTGCTCCGGCTGTATCCCCCGAGCTGGCTGCTGACCCGGCAGGCCGCACGGCGGACCCGGCTCGCCGACTGCACCATCCAGGCCGGGTCGACCGTTCTCGTCTGCCCCTACACCGCGCACCGGGACGCGCGGGAACACCCCGAGCCGGACCTGTTCCGCCCCGAGCGCTGGCTCGACGGGCCGGGTTCGCCGGCGGACCCGGGCGCCTTCCTCTCCTTCGGCACCGGACCGCACGCCTGCGAGGGAGCCGCCCTGGCCATGGCGATGCTGACGCTCCTGACCGCGCACACGGCCGGCCGCCACCGCCTGAGCGAGCCGCCCGGACCGGAACCCGCCTACCGGCTCACCACCTTCGAGGGCCTGGCGACCGCCGGCCTGCGCCTGCGTGCCACCGCGCGCACCCCGGAGCCGTCCCGCCTCCGGTGACCCGGCCGTCCCTCCCGGCCGGCCCCACACGCCGGTCGGCTCACCCCGGCCCGCTCAGCCCGAACTCGTCGGCGAGCAGCCCCATCAGGACCAGGTCGTGGTGCCGGCCGGCGAAGAAGACGTGCTCCCGCAGGCGTCCCTCCTCGGTGAAGCCGAGCCGACGCATGAGTGCCAGCGACGCCTCGTTCCCCGCGATGATCACCGCCAGGCACTTGTGGTACCGCCGCTCGGCGAACATGTAGCGCAGCAGCAGTGCCAGGGCCTCCGCCGCGTAGCCCCTGCGCCGGTGCTCGGCGCCGATCACGACGTCGAACTCGAACCAGCCCGAACAGCGGCCGGTGCGGTGCGAGCCGATCGTCCCGACCAGCTCGTGGCCGGCCGTCGTCTCGACCGCCAGCCGGAAGCGGTCGTCGCCGCCCTCGGCGACGGCCTGCTGCTTCGCCCAGGCACGGTGGCTCTCGGCGGACCGGGGCAAGTCCAGCCGGCCCTCCGGCCGCCCGTCGTCGGCGAAGCGCGCGAACGCCGTCCAGTCGTCGGGCTCGATGGCACGCAGGCGTACCCGTTCACCGGTCCAGGACGAAGCCATGCCCGATTGTCAGCACCGCGGTACGCGCGGGGACGGGAGGCACGCCGGGACAGGCACGGGGGAAGCCGCCTAGCAGCTGGGTACCGGCCCCTCGCCCTTCTCCAGGGCCACCAGGGAGTCGACCGCGCCCTTCAGCGTGGTCACCGGGACCAGCCGCAACCCCTTCGGCAGCTCGGCCCGCGCGTCGGCGCACTCCGCCTTCGGCACGAGGAAGACGGTGGCGCCGTCCCGGCGCGCGGCCTGCGTCTTCAGGGCCACCCCGCCGACCGCGCCGACCCTGCCGGCGGCGTCGATCGTGCCCGTCCCGGCGACGGTGCGGCCCCCCGTGAGGTCGCCGCCGCTGCCGTCGCCGTCGAGCTTGTCGATGATCCCCAGGGTGAACAGCAGCCCCGCGCTGGGCCCGCCGACGTCGGCGAGCTTCAGCGTGACCTTCACCTTGCCGGCGCTCAGCCCCAGGTACTTCAGCGCCGCCTGGGTCGCCGCGTCCTGGGACTGCTGCATCTGTGCCTCGTTGTGCTTCTCGATCTCCTTGACGGAGTCGCCGCTCGGGTAGACCGCGTCGCGCGGCATGACGGCCCGGTCGGTGCGGAACCAGTTGCCGAGCACGTCGCCCAGGGAGACCCGGGCGTCGGGGCCGGTGGCCTCGATGGTGGTCATCCGCAGTTGCCCGCGGGTGCTGCGGGTCGCCGCGCCGGAGACGGTGATCACCGGGGTGCCCTTGTTCTCGCCGAGGACGTTCGCCGTCATACCGGGCTGCGCCACCGAGAACGGCAGCGGTGCGCACACCGCCGTGGCCAGCAGGGCCACGACGGGCAGCGCGCAGACGGCGAGGGCCTGGGGGCGTGTGAGACGTGAGAGCACGGGATCAATCTAACGCGACGGCCCGGCACCCCCTGGCGCCCCTGGACGGGTGCACCGCACACCGGTACGGGATGCGTCTCACACCGGGATGCGTCTCACACCGGATACAGGTCCCGGCGCTCACGGGTGAACCGGCGCAGTACGTCCGGCCGGGGCTCCACGCCGATGCCGGGGCCGGTGGGGACGGGCAGGTGGCCGTCCCGCAGGACGAACGGCTCGGTGAGGTCCTCGGCGAAGTAGCGGCTGGAGGCCGAGGTGTCCCCGGGCAGGGTGAAACCGGGCAGCGCGGCCAGGGCGAGGTTCGGCGCCCGTCCGACACCCGTCTCCAGCATGCCGCCGCACCACACCGGCACGCCGTGCGCGTGGGCGACGTCGTGGACCCGGCGGGCCTCCAGGTAACCGCCGACCCGGGCGGGCTTGACGTTCACCACCCGGCAGGCGTCCATCGCGATCGCGGACGCCGTGTCGCGCGCGTGGTGCAGGGACTCGTCCAGGCAGACGGGGGTGGTGAGCCGCTGCTGGAGGAGGGCGTGGGCGTGCAGGTTGTTCTCCTCCAGCGGCTCCTCGATCAGCAGCAGCCCGAACGCGTCCAGCCGGCGCAGGTGCTCGGCGTCGGCGAGGGTGTAGGCGGTGTTGGCGTCGACCTGGAGGGGCAGGCCGTCGCCGAAGCGCTCGCGGACCGCCCGGACCGGCTCGACGTCCCAGCCGGGCTCGATCTTCAGCTTGATGCGGACGTACCCCTCGGCGAGGTAGCGCTCGACGTCGTCCAGCAGCTGCGGCACCGAGTCCTTGATGCCGACGGACACCCCGGCGGGCACCCGGTCCCGTACCGCGCCCAGGTAGGCGGCGAGCGACATGCCGTAGGAGCGCAGCTCGGCGTCCAGCACGGCCGTCTCCAGGGCCGCCTTCGCCAGCTCGTGGCCCTTGATCCCCGCCATGGCCGGGGCCAGCGCGGCCGTGGTGAGCCGCGGCAGCGCGGCCACGCGGGGCAGCAGGAAGTCGCGCAGCACGATCTCGGCGCCGGCGACGAACTCGGAGCAGTACAGCGGCTCGGGGTCGGCGGCGAACTCCGACCAGCCCTCGGCCCGGTCGGTGACGACGCGCAGCAGGAAGGTGTCCTTCGCCGTCATGGTCCCGAAGGACGTGCGGAACGGGGTGACCAGCGGGATCGCCACGTGCACGATCTCGACGCGCTCCAGTTTCACGCGGTCGCCTCCGTCCGGGTGAGCGTGTACCAGCCGTCGCGGGACATGCCGGTGGCGCGGAACCCCTCCAGGAAGGCCTCCGTGAACACGTCGCGCACGGCGTGCCGCCAGCGCAGCGCCAGGGCCGGGTCGGCGGCGCGCAGTGCGACGACGTCGTCCGGGACCCGGCACCACAGGTGCCGTCCGGCCCGCCGGACGAGGGGCCCGTGGTCGGGGGCACGGCGCAGGACGGGCCCGTGCGGTTCCGCCTCGTCCGGCGCCCCCGCCGCCGTCAGGTCCCAGGTCACCGTCAGCCGGTCGCTCTCGTCGCCGTCGTTCACGCCGTCGCTCATGGGGCCGTAGAAGTCGACGAGGTACTCGGTGCCGACGGCACCCAGCTTGACCAGGTTGAAGCGGGCGTTGCGGGCGACCAGCGGGTCGAAGGTCCAGCGCATGGTGCGGGCGCCGAGGGCGCGGGCCCAGTCGCGCTGCGCCTGCTTCAGCACCGGTCCGAGACCGCGTTCGGCGGCGGCCACCAGCGAGTACGTGCTCCGGTCCGCGCCGAGCACGGCGACGGCCGCCCCGGCCAGCCGCTGCCCGGCGTACAGGGCGTGCACGGCGCCACCGGCGTGCACCAGGCTGTGCAGGACCTCGGCCGGGTAGGGCGGTGCGGTGCGGGGTGTCCGCCAGACGTCGCTGAGGTGGTCCGCGACGGCCGCGAGCCCGGCGACGTCGTGGACGGTACGGAGGGTGGTGCCTGCTGTCATGGCACCGAGTCTCGGATGTCCGCCGCGGACGCGTGTTGTGCGACCGGCCAACACCTGCGTACGTTCGTTGCACCGACAGCCAAGCCCGCCGCCCGCTCGACCCCGTCCCGGCATCACCCGGGCCCGCCCCACGAGGACCCCCATGGACACGTGCACCCTCGGTGATCTGCTGGACGTCGTCGGCGGCCCCGCCCTGCGCCTGCACACCGCCCCCGCGGGACGGGCCGTGCCGGTCACCGAGGCGGTGCTGTACGACGGTCACATCCCGCTCGCCCGGCAGCCCGGCGCGCTGCTGCTGGCGGTCGGGGTCCGGGCGGCGGAGGCCGGACCGCTGGTGCGGGCGGCGGCGGAGGCGGAACTGACCGGGGTCGTGGTGCGGGGCGCCGACGGGCCGGTCGAGGAGGCCCGGGCGCACGGTGTCGCGCTGCTGTCGGTCGCCGAGGACGCGGCCTGGCACCAGGTGCACCTGCTGCTGGCCTCCGCCGTCGGCGCCCGGCCCGCCGCCTCCTCCGACACCGGGCTCGGCGACCTGTTCGCGCTGGCCGACGCGATCGCGGCGGCGACCGGCGGGGCCACCGCCGTCGAGGACCCCCGGCAGCGGATCCTCGCCTACTCCACCGTCCCCGGGCAGCCGGTGGACGAGGACCGGCGACAGGGCATCCTCGGGCTGCAGGTGCCGGCCAGCGCGGAGAACACCGAGCAGTACCGGCGGCTGTTCGCCGCCGACCGGCCGGTCCGGCTGCCCGCGCTGTCCGGCTCGGACCTGCCCCGGCTGGCGATGCCGGTCCGGGCCGGCGGCGAGACGCTCGGCTCCGTGTGGGTGGTCGACACGGGCGCGCTCGCCCCGGACGCCGAGGACACGCTCGCCCAGGGCGCCTCCACCGCCGCCCTGCTCCTGCTGCGGGCCCGGGCGGCACGCGAACTGGCCCGGCACCGCAACAGCGACCTGCTGCGCCGCCTGCTGGACGGCACGGCGGACGCGCCGGCGGCCGCGGAACGGCTCGGTGTCACGGGCCCGGCCCGCGTGGCGGCCTTCGTCCTGGACTCCGCCGCGAGCGTCCCGGACGCCGAACGCACCGCGCTGCGCCTGCTGGACGTCGTACGCCTGCAGTGCGAGGCCCGCTACGGCCGCCACGCGTGCGTCCTGCTGGACGGGGTGGTGTACGCGGTCCTGCCGGGCCCCGGTGAGCGGCACCGCGGGCTCGCCGAGGACATCGTGGCGCGGGCCGGGCAGGCGCTGCGGGCGCCGGTACGGGCCGCGCTGGGCGAGGTGGTGCCGGACGCCGAGGGGCTCGCGGACTCCCGGGCGGACGCCGACCTGGTCCTGCGGCTGCTGGACGCGGACCTGCCGGTGGCCGCGGTGGACGAGGTGCGCGCCCGGGTGACGCTGCTGCGGCTCGCCGACGTCATGGGCCGGCAGCGGGAGCTGGGCGCGGGCGCCTGGCGGCGGGTGCTGGCCTACGACGCCGGGCACGGCACCGAGTACGCGCGCACCCTGGTCTGCTGGTTCGACGCGGGCTGCGACATGGCGGGCGCGGCCAGGCTGCTGGCCGTGCACCCCAACACCTGCCGCTACCGGCTCAGACAGCTCCAGCAGCACACCGGCATCGACCTGGACGACCCCGACGAACGGCTCGTGCTGTGGCTGCAGTTGCGGACGCTGGCGGGGCTCACCGCAGCCACGCCCTGAGCCGGGCCTCGCACCGCTCCAGGTGCGCCACGGGGACGTACTCCCCCGCCGTGTGCGCCAGCGCGGGGTCGCCGGGGCCGAAGTTGAGCGCGGGCACCCCGAGCGCCGCGAACCGGGCGACGTCCGTCCACCCCAGCTTGGCCCGCGGTTCGGCCCCGAGGGCGGCGGCGAGCGCTCCCACCCGGTCCAGGTGCGGCAGCGCCCCGCCGACGGCCTCGGTGACCCGCACCTCGTACTCCGGGAACAGCACGCGCACGTACGCCTCCGCCTCCTGCGGCGAACGGCTCGGCGCGAAGCGGCAGTTCACGGTGACGACGCACTCGTCCGGTACGACGTTCCCGGCGACCCCGGCGCGTACGGCGACCGCGCTCAGCCCCTCCCGGAACTCCAGCCCGTCGATCACCACCCGCTCCGGGACGTGCGCGTCGAGCCGCTGGAGCACCTGCCCCGCCTTGTGCGCGGCGTTGGTGCCCTGCCAGGCGCGGGCGGTGTGCGCGCGGGCCCCCCGGACCACGATGTCGGCGGTGAGGATGCCCTGGCAGCCGGCCTCGACACCGGCGTCCGAGGGCTCCATCAGGATCGCGAGGCCGGCCTCCTCCAGCAGCCCCGGACGGGCGGCGGCGATCCGGCCCAGCCCGTTGCGCTCCCCCTCGACCTCCTCGCACTCGTAGAAGACGTAGGTGACGTCCCGTACGGGCTCCGGCACGGTGGCCGCGAGCCGCAGGGCGACCGCCACCCCGCCCTTCATGTCACAGGCGCCGAGCCCGTGGACCCGCCCGTCGGCGAGCCGGGAGGGCAGGTTCCCGGCGGCCGGCACGGTGTCCAGGTGACCGGCGATCAGCACGCGCTCCGCGCGCCCCCGCTCGGTACGGGCGATGACCGAGTTGCCGACCCGGTCCACGGCGAGGTGCGGCAGGAGGCGCAGGGCGTCCTCGACGGCGTCGGCGATCCGCTCCTCCCGCCCGCTCTCGGAGGGCAGGTCGACGAGGGCGCGGGTGAGGCTGACGACGTCGGCGGCGGGATCGAGGGCGCTCATACGGGGTCTTCCTGGGCGGGGCCGGGCGGGCCGGGGCGGGGACCGCACGAACAGGGCGTGCCGGACGCCGTCCATGATGCGGAGGCCGGAGGGCCCCGGTATGAGCGCATCGGCCAAAGGCCAGCAGCCCTGATTGGCGATGCGCCCAAAAGACCCCGGAAGGGCTCAGCGCAGCGCCTCCGCGACCTCCCGGGCCGCCTCCACCACCCGCGCTCCGACCCGCTCGGGCACGGCGTCCGCCAGCATCACCACGCCGACGCTGCCCTCCACGCCCGTCACCCCGACCAGGGGCGCGGCGGCCCCGCTGGCCCCCGCCTCCAGCTCGCCGTGGGTGAGCGTGTACCCGGGATCGGCCGACGGCGACTGCCGCGCGGCGAGGATCGCCCTGCCGGCCGCCCCCCGGTCCAGCGGATGCCGGAATCCGGCACGGTAGGCCACGTGGTAGTCCGTCCACGTCGGCTCGACGACCGCCACGGCCAACGCCTCGGACCCGTCCACCAGCGTCAGGTGCGCCGTCGCCCCTATGTCCTCCGCCAGCGACCGCAACGCGGGCAGCGCGGCCTCGCGCACCAGCGGATGCACCTGCCGCCCGAGCCGCAGCACGCCGAGCCCGACGCGGGCTCGCCCGCCCAGATCACGTCGTACGAGCGCGTGCTGCTCCAGCGTGGCGAGCAACCGGTACACCACGGTCCGGTTGACGCCCAGTTTGGTGGACAACTCGGTGACGGTCAGCCCGTGGTCCGTGTCGGCCAGCAGTTTGAGGACACGCAGTCCCCGGTCGAGCGTCTGAGAGGTCTCCGCGGTCACGACGCCCACTCCTTCGGCGGTGAGGTCGGCAGCCCCTGGGCGAAAGATGCGTCGCCGAGTCCCGTCGGCGACGCGCTTCAGAGGCCGCCGATCGGCAGAACGGCCCGGCGGCTCCCGGGCCGAGTCGCTTCACGGCTGCGCTCCGCGGCGGCGCTGCCACGGGGCGTGTGCGTAGCCGGACAGTAGCGAAGCCGGTTCGCTGAGCGGAAGTCTTCGTCCAGAATCCGGGCAAGGCCAGATCCGGCCTGCCTGCATTCGTCCGGATACGCACACGGCACAGGGGGCCGAAACGAAGCACAGGCGTTCGACGCAACCCCGTGCCAACCACCGCCCACCCCCGGCGGGGCCAGAGGGCCTCACCGACGGGCCCAGCGCCCCGGCGCGCCACAGCGACTCCGGCGGGACCGGCGGACCCCAGCGCCCCGGCGCGCCTCAGCGACTCCGGCGGGCTCCGGCGGGACCGGCGGCCCGGGCGGGCAGCGGGCAGCGGGCTGCCCCAGCGACTCCGGCGGGACCGGCGGACCCCAGCGGCCCGGCGCGCCCCAGCGACTCCGGCGGGCTCCGGCGGGACCGGCGGCCCGGGCGGGCAGCGGGCAGCGGGCAGCGGGCAGCGGGCAGCGGGCAGCGGAGGGTGGACGACGGCGGGCAGCGGAGGGTGGACGACGGCGGGCAGCGGAGGGTGGAGGACGGCGGGCGGACGGCCGACGGCGGACGGCGGACGGCGGACGGCGGACGGCGGAGGGAGGGCGGCGGACGGCCAACGGCCGAGGGCGGGCGGGCGGCCGACGGGCCAACGGCCGGGGGTGGGCGGGCGGCCGACGGGCCAACGGCCGGGGGTGGGCGGCCGAGGTTGGGCGGCCGGCGGCCCGGCCAACGGCCAAGGCTGACGGCTGAGTGCTGCCGACGGCTGAGTGCGGCTGAGGGCCGACGGCTGAAGGTGGAGGACGGCGGGCGGACGGCGGGGCACTAAGCCGTCCCCCGGACCGGCAAGACACCACATGGCTCCCCCGGACCGGCAAGACACCACATGGCTCCCCCGGTCCAGCAAGACACACGCGGCCCCCCGTCCGGCAAGACACCACGCGGTCCCTCGGCCCTGAGACACCACACCGCCCCCGGACCTGAGACATCACGCCCCCGGACCTGAGACACCACACGACCCCCGGATCGGCGAGACGTTACGGGGTCCGGGGCGGAGCCCCGTGGCGGTCGGCTTTCGACCTACCGAGACGGGTGGGCGGGTGGGCAGGAATCACCCCACCCAGCGGAGCGTCACCGCATACGGGTGGCCCACTCCTGCACCTTGGCGATGCGCTGCTGCAACTGCCCCGCCGTGGCCTCCGCGCTGGGCGGCCCCCCGCACACCCGCCGCAGCTCGGTGTGGATCACCCCGTGCGGCTTGCCGCTCTGGTGGACGTACGCGCTGACCAGCGTGTTGAGCCGCTTCCGCAGCTCCATCATCTCCTTGTGGCTGACCACCGGCCGCCGCTCGGCCGGCAGCTCCAGCAGGTCCGCCTCGGTGTCCGGCTTCTT
>NZ_BNBF01000010.1:93686-105123 GCF_014654935.1 Streptomyces capoamus | reverse complement strand
CCGGCTGTGCGCGATCTGCCGGGCCTGCCGCTTCTGCAGCAGCAACTGCACCTGCTCGGGCTCCAGCAGCCCCGGGATGCCGAGGTAGTCCTGCTCCTCCTCGCTCCCGGGGTGCGCCTGCATGCCGAACTCGGCGCCGTCGTAGAGCACCCGGTCGAACACGGCGTCGGACTCCAGCGCCTCGAACGGCAGCATGTCCTGCTCGCCCGTGTCCTCGTCCTGCTCCTTGTTCGCCTCCTCCATCTCCTTCTCGGATTCGGCGTACGGGTCCTCCTCGCCCTCCTTCTTGGGCTTGTCGAGGGCGTGGTCGCGCTCCTTCTCCATCTCGTTGGCGAAGGTCAGCAGGTCGGGCACGGTCGGCAGGAACACGGACGCGGTCTCGCCCCGCCGCCGGGACCGTACGAAGCGTCCGACGGCCTGCGCGAAGAACAGGGGGGTGGAGATGGTGGTGGCGTACACCCCGACCGCGAGCCGCGGTACGTCGACGCCCTCGGACACCATCCGCACCGCGACCATCCACCGGTCGTCACTGGCGCTGAACTCGTCGATCCGCTTCGAGGCCCCGGCGTCGTCGGAGAGCACGAGCGTCGCCCTCGTACCGGTGATCTCCCGGATGAGCTTGGCGTACGCCCGCGCGGCGTCCTGGTCGGAGGCGATGACGAGCGCGCCCGCGTCCGGGATGGCCTTGCGGACCTCGGTCAGCCGCCGGTCGGCGGCGCGCAGCACGCTCGGCATCCATTCGCCGCGCGGGTCCAGGGCCGTGCGCCAGGCCTGGCTCACCGCGTCCTTGGTCATCGGTTCGCCGAGCCGGGCGGCGATCTCGTCACCGGCCTTGGTCCGCCAGCGCATGTTGCCGCTGTAGGAGAGGAAGATGACGGGGCGGACGACGCCGTCGGCCAGCGCGGACCCGTAGCCGTAGGTGTAGTCGGCGGCGGACCGCCGGATCCCGGCGTTGTCCTCCTCGTACGTCACGAAGGGGATGGGGTTGGTGTCGGACCGGAACGGCGTACCGGTCAGCGCCAGCCGCCGGGTGGCCGGTTCGAAGGCCTCCAGGCACGCCTCGCCCCAGGACTTGGAGTCACCGGCGTGGTGGATCTCGTCCAGGATGACGAGGGTCTTGCGCTGCTCGACCCGGTTGCGGTGCAGCATCGGGCGCACACCCACACCGGCGTACGTCACGGCGACGCCGTCGTACTCCCGGCCGAGCGGCCCCGCGCTGTACTCGGGGTCGAGCTTGATCCCTATCCGGGCGGCCGCCTCCGCCCACTGCTTCTTCAGGTGCTCGGTGGGCGCGACCACCGTCACCTGCTGCACGACGTGGTGGTGCAGCAGCCAGGAGGCCAGCGTCAGCGCGAAGGTCGTCTTTCCGGCGCCGGGTGTGGCGACGGCGAGGAAGTCACGCGGCTGCTCCTGGATGTACTTCTCCATCGCCCCCTGCTGCCAGGCACGCAGCTTGCTGGCGGTACCCCAGGGGGCCCGGCCCGGGAAGGCGGGCGAGAGGTGGTGCGAGTGAGCGGCGGACGCTGAAGCAGACATGGATGTGGGCCCGGAAGGCCCTCCGTTGAGGGTGGTGGCGGGTGACGGGCGGGCGGTAGTCACGGTCTCCGTGCGGGGTAGGGCGGCTACGTATGACAACCGGGCCACCCTACCGGCGCCGCCGGACCGTCCACGCGCGAACGGGGCCGGGCCGCCCCCGGGTGGGAGGCACGTCACAGCAGCCGCGCGGACCCCACCGTCACCGACCGTGACTCAGAGCGCGGACGTACGCTCCCGCAGGCGCCGCGTCACCCAGGCCCCCACCAGCGCGACCGCCGTCATGGGCAGGAAGACGGCGGCGAAGGCCGCGGGATGCCCGCCGCCGCCGGACGCCGTGGCCGTCGTGGCCGCCGTGCTGCCGCCGCCCAGGGCCGCGAAGGCCGCGCCGGTCGCCGCCAGCAGGACGACGTTGGCGAGGGCGTCGGAGATCTGCAGTGCGGCCGAGTTGGTGCCGGCCTCCTCGGGCGCGGACAGCTGGAGCAGCAGCACGCTGGTGGAGGAGATCACCAGCCCCATGCCGAAGCAGCCGACCCCCCAGGCGACCGCCACAGTCCACACCGGTACGGCGGGCACGAGCACACTCGGCGCGGTGACGATCGCGGCGGCGACCAGCACCATCCCCACGGTCATCAACCGCTCCCGGTAGGGCGTCACCCGCGCCCGGGACTGCACGAACGATCCCAGCGCCCAGGTGCCGCCGCCGGCCGCCAGGGAGAAACCGGCGAGGGTCGGCGACAGCCCGCGCTGGGTGACCAGCATCAGCGGCACGAAGGACTCGGCGGCGATGAAGGACCCGGCGGCCAGGCCGCGCAGCAGCACGACGGAGGGCAGCCCGCGGGCGGCCCGGTAGGTGCCGCGGGGCAGCAGTCCGAGGACGGCCGGCACGAGGAACGCGGCTCCGGCCAGCCCGGGGACGAGCGAGAGGGGGCGCAGGTCCTGGGCGGCGTACTGGAGGAGCCCGGCGCCCAGCGAGATGCCGAGCGCGAGCCGGATCCGCCGCCGGTCGAAGGAGCCGGCGCCGGCCTCCTCGTCCACCGGGCCCGACGCCCTGCGCCGTATCTGGGGCAGGGCGAGGGCGAGCGGGAACACGACGAGGACCGGGATGCCGAGGAACACCCAGCGCCAGCCGAGGTGCTCGGTGACGGCGCCGGCGGCGAGGGGACCGACGATGGACGGCACGACCCAGCCGGCCGCGAAGGCCGCCATGATGGCGGGGCGCAGCCGGTCGGGGTAGGCGCGGCCGACGACGACGTACAGGGCCACGATGACCAGTCCGCCGCCCAGCCCCTGCACCGCCCGCCCGAGGATGAACACCCACATGACCTGCGCGGTCCCGGCGACCACCAGCCCCGCCGCGAAGGCCCCGATCCCCGTGGTGAGGGCACCCAGCGGACCTCGCCGGTCGGACCACTGCCCGGCGAGCACCATCCCGAACAGGCTGGTCGTGAAGTACCCGGAGAAGGCGAACGCGTACAGCGCCAGTCCGTGCAGCTCCCGCGCGGCCACCGGCATCGCCGTCCCCACGGCGGTCGCCTCGAAGGCGATGAGCACCACGACGGACACGATCCCGACACTCAGCGCCCGGTAAGCCCTGCTCAGCACGCCGCCGTCCTGTTCGGCGGACGGATCGAGGACGGCGGGCTCACGGGATCCAAGGGCACTCATGCCCGCCAGAGTAAGCCCCGTCCCCCTGTTTGACCCCTGTCGGAAGTCCGACCCCGACTACGCCCTTGGTCGTACACACACCCCCGCTTCATGAACGGCGTATGGCAGTCCCGTTGCAGCACCCCCACTCCCCTTGAGCCCCGCACGGGCCGCCCCATACGTTCTTCTCACGAACACGGCCGTGTGCCCGAGTGGTTTAGGGACTCGCCTGCAAAGCGAGTTACGTGGGTTCGATTCCCGCCACGGCCTCCGCTTGCCTGACCAGGCAGAACAGAAGGGCGGCACCCTCGCTAGGGTGCCGCCCTTCCAGGCGTTCGTCTCAGTTTCCGTCTCGGTTCGTTCCGTCACGTATCGCCCCCATCTGCCATGCGCGCACCAGGTGGGGCCAGCGACGCCAGGCGCTCGGGAGTGGGCCAGCAAACATCGACCTGGCGGCAGCCCTTGCACTCCCTGTACGGCTCGCCGACGGTCTCGACTGTACGAGCGCCTGCTTTACCTACGGCTGAAAGTCTGGCTGCGTTTCGCAGAGTGGTTGGGCAGGCAGTGATGGTCACGTCACTGCATTGAGGCCACCAAGGCGTCCCACAGTGACATCCTGCAATGCGCCAGGGGCTGCCGTGTGTCGACATCCCATATCTGTAGGCCATCGGATGACCAAGTCACCAAGCGGTGACGATCAATGGCCCACCCGGCTGGGGTGATGTCCTCGTCATGGACGGTCAGCTCGCGGTTCGTGCCATCCTTGAGGGACCAGACGCGTACGGCGCTGCCGGTAGACACTAACCATCTACCATCGGGGGACCACGCCACTCGAGGCTCGAAGTAGGAGAGAGAATCGTAGGCGAAGCTGCGCTCGAGGGTGCCGTCCGTGCGCCACACCAGGGCGCGTTTCCCCCACCAAGAGGCAGTGGCCAAGCGGCGACCGTCCGGAGACCATTGGAGGTCGTCAACGAGGCCCTGCCAGCTGGGCGAGAGCCGTACAGCGCCACTCTCCCCAACACGATGAATTAGAAGCGGTGGGTCTTCCTTGTTCAGGCTAGTGGTGGCCAGCATTTCACCGCGTGGGGACCAAGCCAGCAAGTCGACGGACTGTTGTTCCCGAAAGATATGCAAAGTATGCAGCTGCCGGGAATTGGTACTCACCACCATGGCGTTATGCATCAGCCTGCCGACGGCGAGGCGGTTTCCGTCTGGCGCCCAAGCCAGAGCGCTCACGGTCGATTCGAAGACCCTGTCGCCCAAGAGTTTGCCGGTGCCGGCGTTCCACACGTGCAGAGTCCCCTTGTAGGCACCAGCAGCAATTCGATCTCCAGAGCTCGACCACTCGAGACTGTCGATCATGCCCTGGCCTCCCGAGAGGGTACGTAGCGGCGTCAGCGTCTCAGGATGCCATAAGCGTACGTTCCCGTCGGATTGTCCGGTTGCGATGTAACGTCCGTTTGGTGACCAGCGCAGAATCCACGTAATCGGGCCGTCGGGCTCAGTTCGGGAGGCCAGCTGCGAGCCGCTCCGTGTGTCCCAGAGTCGAAGCGTGGTCGCGGTGCCCCAACCTTGACCGTGGGCCGATACGGCATACCGCCCGTCGGGCGAAAGAGCAACGTCGTTGACGACCCGAGTATCGGCAGTGAATGCCACAAGCCCAACCCAGACAAACGGCATGAAGACAGCCGTCAAGAACGCGGCTACGCCGACCCTGTGACGCAGCCTTGCAGGGGGCTTCTCGAAAAACTTCGACCGTTCGAGCCGAAAAGAGTCCTCAAACCGGTCGAGAAGCTCGTCCAAGTCTTTGCCGAACTCAGGGGCCGGTCCTAGCCACCTTGCCTGCTTGAAGTGCAGCGCCTTGAGAGAGTCGGGAAGCTGTTCGACGGTTGGGAGGTCAGCTCCGCCGACCAGGATCGGAATCACCGCGAGGTCCGCGGCGATCGCTGTCTCGATCTCTGTACGGACGGGGTCGTTCGGCTGGTCGAGCCGACGTTCACCTCTCGCGTCGCGGGTTTCTAGCCAGCTCTCTCCGATCAGGGCCAGCATGCAGTCGCAGCGCCTGATCAGTTTCGGGAGATTCGTCATCCCCAAGGCATGCAGGAAGTTTCTTCCGGGGGGTAACGTCTCCGAATCCTTGAAGACGCGGGTGCGACCGTACCTCCTAGACAGAGCCTCGTAGATTTCTTTGCACTCGCTCAGCGAGTCGCTTTGCCGGTAGTTGATGAAGAATTTCGGCTTACGTCGCAATTGGGCGAGATCGCCGAGCCATAGCGAAATCGGGCAACTCAGGCCACCCATGAGTAAGCCTGCTGCCGCCCCCGTCCCTCCTTCACCGTGTGCGGATATGCCGCACGCGCAGCCGAGGACAGTCAAAGAAACTAGATTGAAGACGCAGACCGACGACCGAGTCAGCTTCCCGCGAAGAAAGGTAACCTGTACTATTTGCGCAAGTCCCGCGCCTGCCAGCAGGAATGCTAGGATTCCCGCCGCATCGCTACCGTTCAGTCCGGAAAAAAATGTTACCCAGAGCGCCAACAAATACAACGGAACCACTATAAACAACCGCATCCGTGTGGTCACGCTCGCCCCCCTCTGCACTGGTCCCCTACAGAGATGATATCTACGGCCCGAGAAGAAAATAGAGGTTTCGGCGGAGTTAATGAGGGTGACTCACGGGACAAGAGTTGCCAGCGAATGATCTAGAACCGTCGGCTGAGCATCACTGGACGCATCCGAGCCAGCCCGCAACGGCGACTACGAGCGGGTCAGTGGATACCATCCCATCCACCCATATATGGTCGACGATGGCTGACAACAACCGGGACCGGTCCCCCACTAGATTGAGGGTCACCCAACATGACGCAGCCCCGATGATCCTCCGTGTACTCCCTGTTCACCAGCACCCCGCGCTCGAGGACTGGGAGACCCGCCGCCCCGCAGACCGCTCTCGTCGCGACCATGAGCCAAGAGGCGGCACCCTCGGGGGTGCCGCCCCTTCGGTCGTCCGTCTCAGTCAGCACCTGGTGATCGCCTCAGGATTCGAGGATCCACGTCGTCCAGATCCTGGGGCTGCACGAATCCCTCACCGTCGGCAACTCCCGTTCGCTGCATCGCATCCCCGGTGTCGACCTGACGGAGAGAACCGTTCCGGGTGCGCTGCCAGTGCTTACCCTCGGCGTCCCGGAAGGCGACGCTGACGCCGACGACGTGCTCCATGATCTGCGCGGCATGAGGGGCCGCGTCCACGTACGCACTGGCGATCACGGGTCCTGGCGTCGGCGGGAGGATGACACGGTCCTGCCAGTGGATCGGGCGATCGCTGAAGTCGACCCAGACGAAGATTCTGACCTCGTAGACGGGTAGACGTGAGCTGTTGACCAAGTGAATGTCGGGAAAGAAGTCCTCGCGCCGGTAAGCCGCGCTGGTCACCAAGAGGCCCGGGCGGTTCCTGCCGAAGGGGCGCCCGACCCAGACCGCCACGCTGGACGCTTGGTCCGCCCGCTGCTGACGCTGCTGCTCGCGGTCCCGGTCACGTTCCACTCGGATCATGTGGAACGCGGCGCGCGCTCCGTAGACCGCGGCTGCCAGTGCTGCCCATGTCCCTGTGGCGCCGACCCACGCGGCGAGATCTGCACTTGACGGCATCAGCCCTCCGTCGGGTCGCACCCCGTGCGGGATGCCGTCCCTTCCGTTTGTCGTCTCAGCCGCGGGACGCGTACGACACGAAGTCCGCCCAGGTGTCCGGCGTCACGGCGAGCTGTGGGCCGGCGAGAGACTTCGAGTCCCGGATGTGCACCGTGCGGGGAGTGGTGGCCACCTCGACGCAGGACTCGCCGTTGGTGCCGCCGCTGTAGCTGCTCTTGAACCACGCCAGTTCGCAGGAGTGCCCGGCGGAGGCTTTGCGCTTCATGTCTCTCCCAGGAGTCTTTCGATGAAGGCGAGCGACTCCCGCAGCGGGAGGGCCTGCGCCCTGATGGTGCCGTACTGCAACTCCAGGACGCGGAGCTGCTTCGGGTCGGAGACGGGTCGGCCGTTGTACAGGCCGTCCGAGCGGCCCACCGCCTTGCCGTCGGAGAACTTCAACAGCTCGATCCTGCCGTCCAGTCCGGGATGGGCGTCGGTGTTCGTCGGCATGACCTGGAGTGAGACGTTGTTCAACTGGCCCACCTCCAGCAGATGTTCGAGCTGCCGACGCCACACCATTGTGCCCCCGACCTGTCGGCGCAGCGGCGCTTCTTCCAGCACGAAGTGGATCGATGGAGCCGGTACGCGTTCGAAGACCGAGCGCCGGGCCAAGCGGGCGGCCACCATACGTTCCACGTCGTCCGGCGAGTACGGCGGCTGCGCTGCCCCGATCACGGCTCGTGCGTGCTCGGCCGTCTGCAGAAGTCCGGCGATGATGTTGCACTCGTACAAGCCGATCTCGACCGCCTTGGCCTCCAGCTCCGCCAGGGCCCGCACCTTTCTCGGGTAGCGGACCTTCTGTACGTCCTCCTTCATCGCCGAGAGCAGGCCGCCGGCCCGCAGGACGCCATCCGCCTTGTCCAGGTACTCGGGCCGGGGGATCCGCTGTCCGCTCTCGATCTTGTAGATCATGTCCTCGCCGTAGCCGACCGCCTTGGCGAAGTCGCCGGCCCGCATGCCCACCGCTTCCCGGCGCAGCTTCAACTGCCGTCCGACCGTGGTGATGACGGCGACGCCCCACTCGTCGTCCGGGTCCACCTCCCAGCTCCGCTCGCTCGCCTCGTCGTTGAGCGGCTCCGCGTCCACGCCGACCGTCATTCGCGCCCCCTCCGTCACCGTGTGTGCCGACAGCATCACGCCTCACGGTAGGGCGGCACGGCCACGCTCAGTGACCGGAACCCGGAAATGCACCGGGACGAGGTGCCTCAGAGCACCCCGCCCGCCTCGTCCCGGAAGAGGTCCGTCCAGTAGTGCCCGGTGGTGTCCGGGAGGGTGCCGGTGGGGTCCACGGTGTTCAGGGTGTGGATCATGGCGGCCACCAGGTGGTCGTAGGCCTGGGTCGCCAGTTCGTGGCCGAGGTGGGTGTCGATCGTGCGCTCGTGGTGGATGAGCCAGAGGGTGTAGGCCAGGGTGGAGACGTCGGTGTTGAGGGGGTGGAGGGCCGCCTCGGGTTCGTGGAAGGTGAGCACCGCGCCCGTCCGGCCGTCGACCACCAGGCTGGTGTCCTCCGGCAGGCGGCCCAGGCGGATCACGTGGTCGCAGTGGGCCGGGAGTTCGAGGACGGGGTAGTCGGGGTGCTCCTCGGTGACGTACTCGCGCAGCGTCGGCAGCGGGACGTCCGTGTCGGCCTGGAAGACGACCGCCTCCTCCGGCAGCCCCGTCTCGCGCAGGAAGCGGCGGGTCGGCTCGTGGGTGAGCGTCGGCGGGAAGTCGACCTCCTCGAAACGGGCCACCCTGCCCTGCCCGAACTCCTGCTCCAGCAGGCGCGCGGGGACGTCGAGGGTGAGGTCGGAGGCCGTGCCGGGGCCGGCGACGAGGGAGAGCGGGCGGATCAGGGCGGCGGCCTTCCAGTACGGCGGGACCCGGCCGTCCGTGCCCTCCTCGAAGAGGCCGAGGAGGCGGCGTGAGGCCTCGGTCGCCGTCCTGGGCCCGTACTGGCCCGTCAGTGAGGCGAAACGGCCGCGCAGGCCCGCCAGTTCCTCGGTGACGGCGGCGAAGCGCAGCAGTGTGGTCAGGGAGGGCGCGAAGGGGCGGGCCACGGCCGGGTCACGCAGGTGGGCCGTGGTCAGCTCGCCGGTGGCGCCGTCGAGCAGGATCGACTCGCGCTCCAGGCCGGCCGGGGTCAGCAGTTCGCCTATCACCAGGCGGCCGCGGAGTTCCTCGGCCAGGTGGAAGGGGCTGTCGGCGGCGTCGGCGAGCGTGCGCAGGCCGTGCGTGCGCAGCGGGGAGAAGGTCAGCAGGTCGGTCGTGGCGGGCAGGCCCGCGCCCGCGAGCAGGCCGCGCGTCGGCGGGTGGGTGACGTAGCGGTCCAGCTCCGCCTCGGTCAGTGTGATCGCCGGGACTTCGGCGTCCGTCGTGCTCATCGCTCCCCCGCGATCTTCCCCGTGCGTGACGGGCCGGCGCACACCCTCGTACGCGGCCCCCGGGCAGGTGCCCCACTGCTCGGCACACTACGCCGCCCCACTGACAACGGCCCTCGCACGGGAAGACGCCGGGGGACGCGGGCCCGTTGCGCGTCGACGGCCGCGTCGACGGCCGCGTCAACGACCGTGCCGACGGCCGCGTCAACGACCGCGTCGACGGCGACCGCTACGTGAAGTAGACGCCGCCCAGGACGACGGCCAGCGCCGCGACCGCGAACAGCACGATCCACAGGAACAGCTTGCCGACGCCCGGCGCGGGTTCGTAGCGCGGCTCCTGCGGCGGCAGAGTGCTCACCGGTCCGTCACCACGGCCGCCTGCGGGCGGATGGGGAGGCGGTTGACGGGACGGCCGGTCGCGGCGCGGACGGCGGAGGCGATCGCCGCCGGTGCCGTGACCACCGGGACCGCGCTGACCGACTTGGCGCCGAAGGGGGCCACCACGTCCCGTTCCTCGACCAGTTTCACGATCCGGATGTCGGGGGCGTCCAGCGCGGTCGGCAGGGCGTAGCCGGTGAGGTCGGGGTGGCGGACCAGACCGCGGGGCGCGCGGAGGTTCTCGGTGAGGGCGATGCCCACGCCCTGGGTGACACCCGCCTCGATGCGCGCCGCCAGCTGCGCCGGGTTCAGCACCCGGCCCACGTCCTGGGCGACGGCCAGCTCCACCACCCGGACGGAGCCCAGCTCGATGTCGACGTCCACCACGGCGCGGATCGCGCAGAAGGCGAGGCCGACGAAGGCGTCGCCCTGGCCGGCGGCGTCCAGCGGTTCGGTGGGGTGCGGGCGGCACTGGGCGGTGGCCCACAGTTCCTTGCCCTCCAGCGCCTCGGTGACGGTGGTCGACAGGACGCCGTCGTACGAGGTGATCTTGCCGTCGGTGATCTGGAGCAGCTCGGTGGACATGCCGAACTTGTGCGCCAGCGGCTGGAGCAGTTGCGCGCGGACCATCTTGGCCGCCCGTTCCACCGCGCCGCCGGACACCCAGGTGTGCCGGCCCCGGCAGCCCCCGCCGGCCGGCGGCTGGTCGGTGTCGACCGGGGCGACGTGGACCTCCTCGACGCCGAGGGTCTCCTGGACGATCTGCCGGGCCAGCGTGGTGAAGCCCTGGCCGGTCTCGACGGCCGCGCAGAGCACGGTCGCGATGCCGTCGTGGACCTTGACGGTCGCGGTCGACACCTCGTCGGCGCCCTCCGCGCCGAGCATGTGCACCATGCCCAGGCCGTAGCCGACGCCCCGGCGCACCGCGCCCGGTTCGCCGGCCCCCTCGGGGCCGCCGGGCAGCAGCCACTCCTCCTCGGGGGTGTCCTTGGGCAGCGCCGGGAGCGGGAAGTCCCGTACGGCCTGCAGGAGTTCGGCGACGGGGGCGGGGCAGGTCACGGTCTGGCCGATCGGCAGGACGTCACCGGTGGCGAGGGCGTTGCGCAGGCGCAGTTCGGCCGGGTCCACGCCCAGCTTCTTCGCCAGCTTGTCCATCTGCGCCTCGTAGGCGGCGCAGACCTGCATGGCGCCCTCGCCGCGCACGTGGCCGGAGGGCGGGTTGTTGGTGCGTACGGCCCAGCCCTCGATGAAGGCGTTCGGGACGACGTACGGCCCGCAGGCGAAGGAGACGGCGGCGGCGAGCGCGTCGGCGGAGGTGTCGGCGTACGCGCCCGCGTCCAGCAGGATCTGCGCCTCGACCTTCACCAGCTTGCCGTCGGCGTCGGCGTGGTGGCGGTAGCGCAGCAGGGTGGGGTGGCGGTGGGCGTGCCCGAGGAAGGACTCCTCGCGGGTCGCCGTCAGCTTCACCGGGCAGCCGGTCTTCAGGGCGAGCAGGCCGAGCGGGAGCTGGAAGCCCTGGTCCTCGCGGTCGGCGGTGGCGCCCGGCACCCCGGTGACGACGATCTTCACTCGATCGGGGGTGAGGCCGTAGCAGGCGGCGGCCGTGTTGCGGTCGGTGTGCGGGTCGGTGGAGGCCAGGTACAGCTCCACCCCGCCGTCGGGGCGGGGCACGGCGAGACCGGCCTCGGCGCCGATCGGGGCCGGGTCCTGGCGGCCGATGCGGTACAGGCCCTCGACCACCACCTCGCCGGCCGCGGCGGGGTCGCCGTGGTGCAGCGGGATGTGCCGGATCAGGTTGCCGTCGGGGTGCAACGGCTCGGCCTCGAAGGCGT
>NZ_BNBF01000010.1:80045-93632 GCF_014654935.1 Streptomyces capoamus | reverse complement strand
GTTCCGGGTCGGTGACCGGGTCGAGCACCTCGTACTCGACGATGACGGCGGCGGCGGCCATCCGCGCGGTGTCCGGGTGGTCGGCGGCGACGGCGGCGATGGGCTCGCCGTGGTGGCGTACGACCTCGGAGGCGAACACCGGCCGGTCGGGCGTGCCGCGGCCGTGGCGGGGCGTGCCGGGCACGTCCGCGTGGGTGATGACGGCGCGGACGCCGGGCATCTCGCGCGCGTGGGTGGTGTCGATGGAGACGATGCGCGCGTGCGCGTGCGGGGAGCGCAGCACGGCTGCCCACAGCAGGCCCTCGGCCCACAGGTCGGCCGCGTACGGGAAGGTGCCCTCGGTCTTGGCGCGGGCGTCGGCGTGCGGCAGGGAGGCGCCGATGCCGTGCGGCAACGGCTCGGCCGCGGGGGTGGTCTCCGCGGCGGTGGTCGCGATGCCGGCTTCGTTGCTCACGCCTGGCCTCCGTCCTGGCCGTAGTGCTGGTCCTGCGGTCCCGGCGGGGTGCCGTAGGCGTCCGGCGTGCCGTACTCGTCGGCGGTGCCGTACGCCTGGGGCGTGCCGTACGTGTCGGGCGTGCCGTACGTGTCGGGCGTCCCGTGGGGGTCCGACGGGTCGTACGGGTGCGCGGGGTCGTAGGGGTACGCCGGGTCGTAGGGGTGCGCCGGATCGTACGCGTCCGGGCCGTACGGGTCCGGCGGGTCGTGCGGTTCGGGTGCCCGCGGGGTGTCGAACGCGCCCGGCGCCTCGAACGCCGACGCGTGGACGCCCCCGGAGCCGGGACCCGCCTGGTGCGGGATGCGGGCCTCGTCCGTCTCCGGCTCGCCGCCCGCGTGGGACGCCTCGCGCTCGGCCACGACCTCCTTGACGGCCTCCAGGACGCCCCGGTACCCGGAGCACCGGCACAGGTTGCCGCACAGGGCCTGCCGGGTCTCCAGCTCGGTCGGCGCCGGGTTGCCCTCCAGCAGGTCGTGCACGGTCATCGCCATGCCGGGCACGCAGAAACCGCACTGCACGGCACCGCACCGGGCGAGCGCGCGCTGGACGTCGGAGGGCTGCCCGTCGGCGGCCAGGCCCTCGACCGTGCGCACCTCGCTGCCGGCCGCGGTGACCGCCGGGACCAGGCAGGAGGCCACCAGGCGGCCGTCGACCTGCACGTTGCAGGCCCCGCACTCGCCCTGCGAGCAGCCGTCCTTGGCGCCCGCGAGGCCGAGCCGTTCGCGCAGCACGTACAGCAGGGACTCGCCGATCCAGGCGTCGGTGACCGGGCGGTCGCCGCCGTTGACGCGCAGCACGTAGGAGGCGAGGGGGTGCTCGTCGTGCGGCGGCGCCACGGCCTCTTGCTCCCCGGCGCCCTCGAAGGCGTCCTCCTGCGCGCGCGGGGTGTCCTCGTCGGCGCCGGCGCCGTCCGGTGCGGGGTGCTCGGGCACGACGGTCCCGTCCGCGGACGCGGTGTCGTCCGCGGGCGCTTCCCCGGCCGCGGGCACCTCCTCGGCCGCGGGAACTTCCTCTGCGTGCTCCGCGTGCCCCGCGTCCGTCGCGTCCTCGGTGTCTCCCGCCTCGCCGCCGGGGGCGTCCGGGGAGGCGTCCGAGTCGACCGTAGCCGTAGCGGCCGCTGTGGAGGCCTGGGGCGCGTCCGGCGGGCCTGGCGGCCGTTCGTGGTCCGAAAGGGCGTCAGCGGGGCCCTCAGGGGCCTCGGCGGGGCCATGCGTCCCGGCTTCCGGCACCCTTTCGGGCTCGGTCGACGCCACCGGCTCGGCGGGCACGGCGGGTTCGGCAGGCTCGTCCGGAAGCCCGGTACCGCCGGGCGTGTCGGCCTGCCCCGCCTCCCCGGCGTCTGCGGCCTCTCCGGCGTCCTCTCGCCCGGTGCGGTCGGAATGGTCGCCGTACCCCTCCTCGGGCCCGTACCCCTCCTCCGGCCCGTACCCCTCCGGCGCGCCGTCGAACCGGTGGCTGCCGGTGTGGTCGGGCAGGGGGTGGTGGCCGGCGGGGTCCTCCGGGTCCGGCGCGGCCGGTCCGGGCCGCTCCCAGGCGTGGCCCGTGCCGTCCGTCGCCCAGGGCGCCGGCGCGCCGCCGGGCAGGGTGGCCGGCGGGGTGCCGCCCCACTGCTCGACCAGCGAGGACGTGGTGAACTCGCCCGACTCGTCCGGCAGCTCGCCGCCGGCGACGGGGATGGACCACTGGCCGGTGACGTCGTGCCCCGGGGCGGCCGTCGGCGGGGGCTCGTCGAAGGTCCAGTGCTGGGTGGCACCGGACGGGTACGTGAACCGGTCGTCCGCGGCCGGCGGCCGGGCCGGTGCGGTGTCCGGGTCGGGCCACGGGGCGCCGCCGCCGGGCGCGGGCCAGGTACCCGTGGCGCCGTCGGCGTGCGCGGCCGTTATCCGTGGCGGCACGTAGCCGTGGCCGGGCGCGGCCAGCGGGCTGTCACCGGAGAGCAGGGCGTCGATGCCGCCCTCGGGGAGCTGGACGAAGGCGGTGGCGCCGTCGTCGTAGTCGCCCTGGGGCAGCGGGTCCCAGCGGCCGCCGCCCTGGGGCGTGCCCTCTCCGTGCTGGTCGTCGGTCACGACAGCGCCCTCCCCAGTGCTCGTCGGGCCAGCGCGGCGACGGTGCGCCGCAGGTGCAGTACGGCGGGCGGAAGCGGGGTCACCGATCCGTCGGGCTCGGGAGCCGGGTCGGGGATGCAGGCCGCGGCGACGTACTCGCCGAAGGCGTGCAGGGCCTCCGGGACGAGGGCGCGGTCGTTGTCCCAGTCGATCAGCTGGGCGACCCACTGCTCGGCCTCCAGGGGCCGGAGCGGCATCGGCGCTATGGCTCCCACGGCGCAGCGCACACCGCGCCGGGCCGGGTCGAGGACGAGGGCCACGGAGGCCAGCGCGCGGCCCGGGCCGGTGCGTCCGGTCGCCTTCAGGAAGACCTGCGGGGCATGCAGCAGCGGTACGCGCACGTAGCCGATGAGTTCGCCGCCGCGCAGCATCTCCACGCCGGCCAGCAGGTGCGAGACCGGGATCTCCCGGCGTGCCCCGTCCGGGCCCGCGATGATCAGCGTCGCCTCCAGGGCGGCCAGCACGGGCAGCGCGTCGCCGGTGGGGGCGGCCGAGGCGATGTTGCCGCCGAGGGTGCCCGCGTTGCGGATGTGCGGCGGACCGGCGGCGCGCGCGGCGGCGGCGAGCGCGGGGATCAGGGCTGCGAAGTCGGGGCGGCCCATGCGCGCGTGGGTGAGGCCGGCGCCGAGCAGCGCGTGGCCGTCCTGGTACTGCCAGCCGCGGATCTCGCTGATCCGGCCGAGGCCGACCAGTGCGGCGGGCCGGAGCTGGCCGGAGTTGACGGCGGCCATCAGGTCGGTGCCGCCCGCCACGGGGACGGCGGCGGGCATGGCGGTGAGGGCCGCCACGGCCTCGTCCAGTGTCGTGGGCAAGGTGACGGCCTGCGCCGCCTGCGGTGCGTGCGTGGTCAAACCGGCTGCCCCTTCCCGCTGCCCCACCTGGTCCCGCCTGTGCTGCCGTACGGTACGTGCTGACAGGGCGGACGACGCAACTCTGGCACATCTTCGCGACGGCCGGACGCGGGGGTGCGACAGGAGGCATTCGCCCATCTCACCGCGGAGATGGTCCGTTTTGGCAGGGCATCACCCGTGCGTACGGGATTGCCACTCTTCGGTGATCCTGGCGGGAATGTTCCGATACCTGTTCGGGGCGGCGGGCCCGGTCACCGGTGCGGGGGCGGCCCGTCGAGCGGGCGGCCGAGGATGCCGGGGCGGCGCTGCCAGGGGTGCGGTCCGGCGGGCGGCCGGTAGGCGACGCCGAGGGCGTCGAGCCGCCGGTAGTGGGCGGTCATCCGGCGGGCGAAGTCGGCGTAGTCGCGGTCGGCGGGTGCGGGCAGCGGGCTCCAGGCGACCTCGGCGAAGGCCGCGAGGCGGGGGAAGGCCTGGTAGTCCACGCGCGCGGCGTCCTCCAGCACCTCGGTCCACACGTTGGCCTGGGTGCCCAGCACGTGCCGGGCCTCCGCCTCGGTGAGACCCTCCGGCACGGGTTCGAACCGGTAGACGTCCTCCAGGGTGCGGACGAAGCCGATCGGTACGGGCTCGTCCTCGCCCGGCGCCTGACGGTGGTCCAGGTACACGTATTGCTCCGGGCACATGACGACGTCGTGGCCGGCCCGCGCGGCCGCGGTGCCGCCCGCGTAGCCGCGCCAGGAGGAGACGGCCGCGCCGGGTGCGAGCCCGCCCTCCAGGATCTCGTCCCAGCCGATGAGGCGGCGCCCGCGCGCGGCGAGCCAGGCGTCGAAGTGCCCGATGAACCAGGACTGCAGCGCGTCCTCGTCGGCCAGGCCGAGGTCGGCGATGCGGTTCTTGGCGGCCGTGGACCGGGTCCACTGCTCCTTGCGGCACTCGTCGCCGCCGACGTGCACGAACGCCGAGAACTCGGCGGCGTCCGCCGGGAACAGCTCCAGGACCTCCTCGAACACCCCTTCGTAGAACCGCAGGGTGGTGTCGGTGGGGGCCAGTACGTTGGAGGAGATGCCCCAGGTGTCCCAGACGGAGAGGGCGGTGGTGTCGACGACGTCGGTGTTGCCGAGTTCGGGGTAGGCGGCGATGGCGGCCTGCGAGTGGCCCGGTACGTCGATCTCGGGGACGACGCCGATGTGCCGCTCGGCGGCGTAGGCGACGATCTCCCGGATGTCGTCGTGGGTGTAGAAGCCGCCGTGGGGCCTGTCGTCCCACAGCGGTGAGGCCCGGTGACCGAGTTTCGTCCGGGCGCGCCAGGAGCCGGTCCCGGTCAGCCTCGGGTGGCGCCGGATCTCGATGCGCCAGCCCTGGTCGTCCGTCAGGTGCAGGTGCAGGACGTTGAGTTTGTGCGCGGCCATCAGGTCCAGGTAGCGCAGCACGCCTTCCTTGGGCATGAAGTGCCGGGCCACGTCGAGCAGCAGGCCGCGCCAGCGGAACCGGGGGGCGTCCTCGACGACCTGCCGGGGGACGGCGAGGGCGGCGTGCGGGCGGACGGGGGCCCGCCGGAAGGCGTCGGGACCGAGCAGCTGGCGCAGGGTCTGCGCGCCCCAGAACACGCCCGCGGGGCCGCCGCCGCGGATCTCCACGCCCTGCCCGGCGGCCGCGCTCAGCCGGTACGCCTCCGGCGCGAGGGCGTCGTCCAGCAGCAGCCGCACACCGTCCGGCGCGTCCCGGGGCCCCGGGCGCAGCGGCAGGCCGAGGGCGGGAGCGAGGGTGGCGCGCAGCCAGCGTTCGGTGCGTTCGGTGCCGGGGCCGGCCCAGAGGGTGGTGCCGTCGCCGAGCGGCACCGCGGGGCCCGCGGGTTCCTGGACGGCGCGCGGTGCCGGAATCAGTTCCACGACCATCAGCCCCTCACCGCGTTGCGCGTCGCGCAACGCCTTCGCCGCCCTGTGCACCGCATGTCCGACGTCTCAGAAGGCTAGGGATCGGGCGGGGACCCCACAAGAGGTCTGGACCATTTGAGGGCCGTGGAACGCGAAGATCCCCGGGACGTGCCCGACGCACGTCCCGGGGATCCCACCGTCCGCGGGCCGCGGCCTACTTCTTGTCGCCGCCCTTGCCCTTGCCGTCGTCGCCGCCGCTGCCCATGGACTCGTAGATCTCCTTGCACATGGGACAGACGGGGTACTTCTTCGGGTCGCGGCCCGGCACCCAGACCTTGCCGCACAGCGCCACGACGGGGGTCCCGTCGAGGGCGCTCGCCATGATCTTGTCCTTCTGGACGTAGTGGGCGAAGCGCTCGTGGTCGCCGTCGCCGTGGGACACCTGCGGCGTCGGCTCTACGAGGGTCCCCGTACCAGTCCCGCGCTCGGGCTCGAGAGTGCTCATATCGCCAAGGGTACTGAAGCTCACAGGCATCAGTTGAGCGAAGGGTCGTCCGGGTACGTGGCCACCATCGCCAGTTCGTTGCGCTGGCGGCGCAGCACCTCGCGCCACATCCGCTCGGGGGCCGGCGAGGACACGTCACCCGGTTCGGACTCCACGACGTACCAGGCGCCCTCCGTCAGCTCGTCCTCCAGCTGGCCCGGTCCCCAGCCGGCGTACCCGGCGAAGATCCGCAGGCTGCCCACGGCCGGGGCGAGCAGCTCCGGCGGTGCCTCCAGGTCGACCAGACCGATCGCCCCGTACACCCGCCGCCAGCCGAGGGGGGCCCGGTCGCCGTCGGCGCCGCCCGGGATGACCGCCACGCCCAGCGCCGAGTCCAGGGACACCGGACCGCCCTGGAAGACCACCCCGGGCTCGCCGGCCAGCCCGGCCCAGTCCTCCAGGATGTCGCCGACGACCACCGGGGTGGGCCGGTTGAGGACGACACCGAGGGAACCCTCCTCGTCGTGGTCGAGGAGGAGCACCACCGCACGGTCGAAGTTCGGGTCCGCCAGGGCGGGGGTAGCCACGAGCAGCCGCCCTGTGAGCGAGGACACCTCGGTCATGCCAGACATGATCCCGCATCTTCCCCCGGTGTGGGGAGCCAATCGGGCGCACCGGAGTGAAGGCTGCTCAGGGCGCATGGAAGCCGGGGGGCGCACACCCGGGACGCCGGTGACCCCATGTGCCCGATAGGGAACGGTTCGTGTTGTGACACACCTATGACCCGGCTGGGCGGTCCGCGGGCTTACGGGCGGGGGGTGATCGGCGATTACCCTGTCTTCCCGGCCCCTGCGCACAGTGATCGGCCGGCCCCTGACCCACTCATCGGAACGCGAGATACATGACCGTCAACGACGATGTCCTGCTTGTCCACGGCGGAAACCCGCTGGAGGGCGAGATCCGTGTCCGCGGTGCGAAGAACCTCGTACCGAAGGCCATGGTCGCCGCCCTGCTGGGCGGCGAGCCGAGCCGACTGCGCAACGTTCCGGACATCCGTGACGTGCGGGTCGTCCGCGGCCTGCTCCAGCTGCACGGGGTGACGGTCCGTCCGGGCGAGGAGCCCGGCGAGCTGGTGCTGGACCCGACGCGGGTCGAGAGCGCCAACGTGGCCGACATCGATGCCCACGCGGGTTCCAGCCGGATCCCGATCCTCTTCTGCGGTCCGCTGCTGCACCGCCTCGGCCACGCGTTCATCCCGGGCCTGGGCGGCTGCGACATCGGCGGCCGGCCCATCGACTTCCACTTCGACGTGCTGCGGCAGTTCGGCGCGGTCATCGAGAAGCGGGCGGACGGCCAGTACCTGGAGGCCCCGCAGCGGCTGCGCGGTACGAAGATCCGGCTGCCGTACCCGTCCGTCGGCGCCACCGAGCAGGTGCTGCTGACGGCCGTCCTGGCCGAAGGCGTCACCGAGTTGTCCAACGCGGCCGTCGAGCCGGAGATCGAGGACCTCATCTGCGTGCTGCAGAAGATGGGCGCGATCATCGCGATGGACACCGACCGCACCATCCGCATCACCGGTGTGGACAAGCTCGGCGGGTACAACCACCAGGCGCTCCCGGACCGCCTGGAGGCCGCCTCCTGGGCCTCCGCGGCCCTCGCGACCCACGGCAACATCTACGTCCGCGGCGCCCAGCAGCGCTCGATGATGACGTTCCTGAACACCTACCGGAAGGTGGGCGGCGCCTTCGAGATCGACGACGAGGGCATCCGCTTCTGGCACCCCGGCGGTCAGCTGAAGTCCATCGCGCTGGAGACGGACGTGCACCCCGGTTTCCAGACCGACTGGCAGCAGCCGCTGGTGGTGGCGCTCACCCAGGCCACGGGCCTGTCCATCATCCACGAGACGGTGTACGAGTCCCGGCTGGGCTTCACCTCCGCGCTGAACCAGATGGGCGCGCACATCCAGCTCTACCGCGAGTGCCTGGGCGGCTCCGCCTGCCGCTTCGGCGCGCGCAACTTCCTGCACTCCGCGGTCGTCTCCGGCCCCACCAAGCTCCAGGGCTCCGACCTGGTCATCCCGGACCTGCGCGGCGGCTTCTCGTACCTCATCGCGGCCCTGGCGGCCGAGGGCACCTCCCGGGTGCACGGCATCGACCTGATCAACCGCGGCTACGAGAACTTCATGGAGAAGCTCGTGGAACTCGGTGCGAAGGTCGAGCTGCCGGGCAAGGCGCTCGGCTAGCCGACACGGACGCCGAAAGGGCGGCCCCCCTCGACGGGGGCCGCCCTTTCGACGTCTTGAGCCGGTTCGCGCCCGAAGGGGCGCGGGGAACTGCGCGACCAGCCACGACCGGTCCGCAGTCACCCACGGCGCTCCATGCCACGGCGCGTCGGTGGGACGGCGCCTGAAAGCGGAGCGATTACTTGCCCTTGGCGGCTTCCTTGAGCTTGGAGCCCGCGGTGACCTTCACGCTGTAGCCGGCCGGGATGTTGATGGGCTCGCCGGTCTGCGGGTTGCGCGCGGTGCGAGCGGCACGGTGGGTGCGCTCGAAGGTCAGGAAGCCGGGGATGGTGACCTTCTCGTCGCCCTTGGCGACGATCTCGCCGACGGTCTCGGCGAACGCGGCCAGCACGGCGTCGGCGTCCTTGCGGGTCACCTCGGCGCGGTCGGCCAGCGCGGCCACCAGCTCACTGCGGTTCATGTTGTTACTCCCGTGTATTTCTTGCCGTTGGGGTGTGCCACGCGGCGAAGCCGCCGAGGCACTGCGATGCCGATGCGCTCGCGCCCTTGGGGGTGCCCCCGGGGACGAAGTCCCCGAGGGAGCATCCTGCCCCTACCTGCGGCGGGAAAGCCAATCCGGCACCCGTAGGAGTCGTGAGAACACCCTGGGGAGTCACACGAAAAGCGCCTGCTCGGCCGTCACCCTAGAGCGCGCCCGGCATCTGGCGGTTCCACGACGCGCCGGTGTCGGGGGGCGCCGTGGCGATGCTCACAGCCCCCCGCACATTACGACACGTCGTGGTCAGGCCGTCGCGCCGGCCGCCTTGGCGGCCTCCCGGACCGCTCCGGCGACCGCGCCCGCGACCTTGTCGTTGAAGACGCTGGGGACAATGTAGTTCGGGTTCAGCTCGTCCTCGGTCACCACGTCGGCGAGGGCCTTCGCGGCGGCAAGCATCATCTCGGTGTTCACCGTGCGGGACTGGGCGTCCAGCAGGCCGCGGAAGACGCCCGGGAAGACCAGCACGTTGTTGATCTGGTTCGGGAAGTCCGAGCGGCCGGTGGCCACGACGGCCGCGGTCTGCCGGGCGATCGCCGGGTCGACCTCGGGGTCCGGGTTCGCGAGCGCGAACACGATGGCGCCCTCGGCCATGGCGGCCACGTCGGCGCCGTCCAGGACGTTCGGGGCGGAGACGCCGATGAAGACGTCGGCGCCGCGGACGGCCTCCTTCAGGGTGCCGGTCAGGCCCTCGGGGTTGGTGTTGTCCGCGATCCAGCGCAGCGCCGAGCCGGCCGGGGCGTCCACCAGGTCCTCGCGGCCGGCGTGGACGACGCCGTGGATGTCGGCGACGACGGCGTTCTTCACTCCGGCGGCGATGAGCAGCTTGAGGATGGCCGTACCGGCCGCGCCGGCGCCGGACATGACGACCCGGATGTTCTCGATGGCCTTGCCCGCGACCCGCAGGGCGTTGGTCAGGGCGGCGAGGACGACGATGGCGGTGCCGTGCTGGTCGTCGTGGAAGACGGGGATGTCGAGGGCCTCGCGCAGCCGGGCCTCGATCTCGAAGCAGCGCGGCGCGGAGATGTCCTCCAGGTTGATGCCGGCGAAGCCGGGGGCGATCGCCTTGACGATCTCCACGATGGCGTCGGTGTCCTGGGTGTCCAGGCAGAGCGGCCAGGCGTCGATGCCGGCGAAGCGCTTGAAGAGGGCCGCCTTGCCCTCCATGACGGGCAGCGCGGCCTTGGGGCCGATGTTGCCGAGGCCGAGCACGGCGGAGCCGTCCGTCACGACCGCGACGGAGTTGCGCTTGATGGTGAGGCGGCGGGCGTCCTCGGGGTTCTCGGCGATGGCCATGCAGACGCGGGCCACACCGGGCGTGTAGACCATGGAGAGGTCGTCACGGTTGCGGATGGGGTGCTTGGACGCCATCTCGATCTTGCCGCCGAGGTGCATCAGGAACGTACGGTCGGAGACCTTGCCCAGCGTGACGCCCTCGATGCCGCGCAGCTTCTCGACGATCTCCTCGGCGTGGGCCGTGGAGGTGGCCGCGATGGTCACGTCGATGCGGAGCTTCTCGTGTCCGGACGCGGTGACGTCGAGGCCGGTCACCGAGCCTCCGGAGGACTCCACGGCGTTGGTGAGCTGCGAGACGGCGGTTCCGCTCGCGGGCACCTCCAGCCGGATCGTCATCGAGTAGGAGACGCTGGGCGCCGTTGCCATGGCCGACTTCCTCTGCTTTCACCGTGTCGCGAGTTGTGCCGTCCGATCGTCGCACCTACCGCGGAGTACGTGGTAGTCGCCCCGGATTGCGGACGTTGTGTTCATGAGCGGTGCCGGATCGTTCCGCGTTCCCCCGAGTTTTCGGAAAATCGATTCCACCATACGAGAGACGATCGGGCAAAGAAAGAGACCCACGTCACGATCGTGACGTGGGTCTCTCCCTCGTTCATGACACCGACCCGCCATGCTCGCCTCGCGGCAAGTGGTCCCTCTGAGGGACGAAGGTTGGGCCCGGGGGCTTGGATCGGGCCGGTGCCACACCCAGGCTAACAAACGGATCCGCTCAGGCCATTCCCCCGCGCGGACTCAGTCCCGGAGCAGGTCCGGAACTCCCGCCGCGTCCGGCTCGTCCCGCTCCCCCGACACCACCGTGAGCTGCTGGGTGGCGCGGGTCAGCGCCACGTACAGCACCCGCAGGCCCGCCGGGGACTCGTCGGCGATCTCCGCGGGCGAGACGACGACCGTGGCGTCGTACTCCAGGCCCTTGGCCTCCAGGCTGCCCAGGGCCACCACGCGGTCGCCGAGCCCGGCCAGCCAGCGCCGGGCCTCCTCGCGCCGGTTCATCGCGACGACCACGCCGACCGTGCCGTCCACCAGGTCCAGCAGCCGCTCGGCCGCCGCGCGCACGGTCCGCTCCAGGGAGCCCTCCACGACGGTGAAGCGCGGCTGGATCCCGGTGGACCGTACGGCGGACGGCGCCTCGGAGCCGGGCATGGCGAGGGCGAGCACCTTCGCGGCCAGCTCGGCGATCTCGGCCGGGTTGCGGTAGTTCACGGTGAGCTGGAAGCGGCGCCGGGGCCGGGTGCCGAGGGCCTCGTCGCGGGCCTCGGCCGCCTCGTCCGGGTCCGACCAGGAGGACTGCGCCGGGTCGCCGACGACCGTCCAGGTGGCGTGCCGGCCGCGGCGGCCGACCATGCGCCACTGCATCGGCGTGAGGTCCTGCGCCTCGTCCACGATGACGTGGGCGTACTCGGTGCGCTCCTGCGCCAGCCGCTCGGCCCGCTCGCGCTGGGTCTCCTCGCGCACCGGCATCAGCTCCTCCAGCCCGGTGAGCTGGTCCAGCGGGTCGAGTTCGCGCTTCTTGCGGGGCCGGGCCGGGGCGCCGAGGATCGCCTGGAGCTCGTCGAGCATGGCGATGTCGTGCACGGAGTGGCCGTCCCGGCGCAGCGAGCGGGCGACCTTGCGGACCTCCCCGGGGTTGAGGATCCGCCGGGCCCAGCGGCCCAGCCGCTTCTCGTCGGCCATCGCGGCGAGCACGGCCCGCGGGGTCAGCTCGGGCCACCAGGCGTCCAGGAACGCGATGAAGGGGTCCTCGCCGGTGACGTCCTCGTCGAAGGACGAGCGCAGCTCGGCGGCCAGCTCCGGGTCGCTGTGCCGGGTGGCGCCGCCGGACTTGGCCCACAGGGCGTCCAGCAGCAGCTTGCGGGCGCGCGGGCGGAGCAGGTTGACGGGCGCGGTGCCGCCGAGGGCGGTACGGCGGATACGTTCCAGCTCGCCGGCCTCCAGTTCGAGCCGGCGGCCGAAGGCGACGACCCGGAGCCGGGCGGGCGGACCGGTGACCGTCTCCCCCTCCGGCGCGGCCGGGCCCAGCTCCAGGGCTCCCCGGGCGGCCTTGCGCAGCACCTTCAGCATCCGGTACGAGCCCTTGGCGCGGGCCACGGCCGGGGAGTCGTACAGGGTGGCCTCGGCGCCGTCGACGAGCGAGCCGATCGCGCGGATCGCGACCTGGCCCTCCTCGCCCAGCGAGGGCAGCACGCCCTCGGTGTAGGCGACGAGCAGCGGGGTCGGCGAGACGATCAGGATGCCGCCCGCGTAGCGTCTGCGGTCCTGGTAGAGCAGGTAGGCGGCGCGGTGCAGGGCGACGGCGGTCTTGCCGGTGCCCGGGCCGCCCTCCACGTAGGTGATGGAGGCGGCGGGGGCCCGGATGACCATGTCCTGCTCGGCCTGGATGGACGAGACGATGTCCCGCATGGTGTGGCTGCGGGCCTGGCCGAGGGCGGCCATCAGGGCGCCGTCGCCGATGACGGGCAGTGCGCGGCCGTCGAGGAACGCCGTCAGCTCCGGCCGCATCAGGTCGTCCTCGACGCCGAGGACCCGGCGCCCCTTGGAGCGGATGACCCGGCGCCGCACCACCCGTCCCGGGTCCACGGGCGTGGCCCGGTAGAAGGGCGCGGCGGCGGGGGCGCGCCAGTCGATGACCAGCGGGGAGTAGTCCTGGTCCAGGACGCCGATACGGCCGATGTGCAGGGTCTCGGCGATGTCGGCGGTGCGGTCGGGCCGTACCGCGCCGTCGGCCGGCTCCACCGCGGTGTAGGCCCCGTCGGGGCCCTTCTTGCCGTCCTTGCCGAGGAGCAGGTCGATCCGTCCGAAGAGGAAGTCCTCGAACTCGTTGTTCAGCCGGTTGAGGTGGACGCCGGCCCGGAAGACCTGCGCGTCGCGCTCGGCGAGTGCGCCCGGGGTGCCGACCTGACCGCGTTGGGCCGCGTCGTGCATCAGGAACTCGGCCTCGTGGATCTTCTCCTCCAGCCGCCGGTACACCCGGTCCAGGTGTTCCTGTTCGACGCCGATCTCCCGGTCACGGACGGTGTCGGGTGCGTCCTGTACCGAGCCGACCGCGGACTGCTGAACCTGAGCGGCCACCTGGCCCCCTTCTGACGTGCTGGGCAGCCGTCAACCGTACGCGAAGGGGACCCGTCAAAGCTACGGGGCGCCGCAGCCGCGCGGGCTGCGGCGCCCCGGTGGCGAGGCGGTTCGCGCTACGCCTGGACCTGCACGAGCTTCTTGCCCTCGAAGGTGACGACCTCGAAGTGGTCGATCTCGTTGGGCTGGAAGGCCGCGGCGCCGCCGATGTACAGCGGGTTCTTGGCCTCCTCGGTCTTGGCGTCCGGGATGCCGTACCCCCAGTTCGGGACGGACCAGGACGACATGGTCACCCGCTGGCCGTTCTTGGCGACCAGCACCAGGGAGCACTTCAGCGGCCCCTTGACGTTCTTCAGCTCCAGAACGGCCTGGGTGCCCCACTCCTTGGGCGCCATGCCGACGGTCGCGCTGACCTTGGTCGCCGGGTCCGTGGCCGACTTCTTGTCGGCCATGGTGCGGAACGTCGCCTGCGCCGGTGTGGCCGCGACCTGCTGCCCCGTGTCCGAGCCGCCGCCGGCCGCGACCGCGGCCAGCGGTCCGGCGATGATCAGCGCGGCCGCCGCGGCGATCATGTAGAAGCTGCGCCGGCGCTTCTGGGCGCGCTTCTCGGCGACCTCGTCGACCAGCTTCTCCACCAG
>NZ_BNBF01000010.1:65797-79998 GCF_014654935.1 Streptomyces capoamus | reverse complement strand
CCGCGGGCTGGGCTTGGCGGAGAGCGACTCGCCGATCGCGGGCGTGCTGCCGGAGCCCGGCAGGTCGGCCAGCGCGGCGAGCATGGGCTCCATGCCCGCCAGTTCGTCCAGTTGCTGGGCGCACCACTCGCAGCCGGCGAGGTGTGCTTCGAAAGCGGTTGCCTCGGCGTCGTCCAGGATCCCGAGGGCGTAGGCGCCGACGGTCTCGTGCTCGCTCGGCACCGAAGATCCCTGACTGGGGTTCATGGGCCCAGACATACCCGGACCACCCGGTCCGAATCCTTGCATTCCCCCGTACCCATTGCTCATCACGCCGTCACCCCCCGCTCCTCCAGTGCCAGCTTCATCGACCGCAGGGCGTAGAACACCCGGGAACGGACGGTTCCGCTCGGTATGCCCAGTGTCTCGGCCGCCTCGTTGACGGTACGCCCCTTGAAGTACGTCTCGACGAGCACCTCCCGGTGGGCCGGGGTCAGGTCGTCGAGCGCGTCCGACAGCGTCATCAGCCACAGCGCCTTGTCGATCTCGTCCTCCGCGGGGATGACCTCCAGCGGCGACGGATCGACCTCCTGCGGCCGGGCCTGCCGGCTGCGGTGGCCGTCGATGACGATGCGGCGCGCGACCGTCACCAGCCAGGGGCGTACCGAACCGGTCGCCCGATTGAGCTGACCGGCGTTCTTCCAGGCACGGATGAGCGTTTCCTGTACGACGTCCTCGGCGCGCTGCCGGTCACCGGCGACCAGTCGCAGGACATACGCCAGCAGGGGCCCCGCGTGCTCCCGGTACAGGGCACGCATCAGCTCCTCGTCGGGTTCGGAGGGCTGCGATGAGGACATGCGATGTCGGGCCCTCGCTCCACGTTCATTGGCCACGGCCGCATCCTTGCGCACGCCCACCTCCGGTGTCCGGGGGTTCCCCCAGTCGGTCGCTCGCCCACCTGTACGGACCCCGGTGCGCGAGTGTTCAAACCGGAGTGGCAGATTTCTCCGAGGTGACGTGACGAGCGGGACATGGGCACACAATCCCCCCGCATGATCTTTGCATTTCCGACACATCGCCGGAGGGGTCCGCGCTTCCCGTGTATCGGCCACCTAAAACCCGGTGTTACGGAAATCACTTCGCCTCAGGCCCGTGCCAGCGCCGCCCGCCGCCGGTGCCGGGCCACCCGCTCCCGGTTCCCGCACACCTCGCTGGAGCACCAGCGCCGGCGCCGGCCGCGGGAGGTGTCGAGGTACACGAGCGGACAGGTGTCCCCCTCGCACTCCCGTACGGCGGCCCGCGCGACGGGATCGGTGAGCAGCTCCACGGCGTCCCGGGCGACGACGGCGAGCAGCGCGGCGCAGCCGGGCGGCCCGGCCAACTCCCGTACGAGCCGGCCGTCCCGCGCGCGCACGGCGACGGGTGCGGGGGGTGCGGCCCGCGCCACCTCGTTCACCCGGGCCAGCGCCCGCCCGTACGCCGGCGTCTCCGTCCGGTGCATCCCCCGCACCAACAGTCCCACCGGTCCCCGCAGTTCCCGGAACGCGGTCAGCCAGGAGTCGTCGGCATGACCGAGCGCCGTACCGCCGGGCACCAGTCCGGCGCCCTCGATCCACGCGCACAACGCGCCGACGCCGTCGAGCCGTTCGCCCGGATGCGTGGTGGCGAGGAGGTCCAGGCACACCCGCCCGGCATCGAACCGCGGCTCGTGTGCGGAAGAGGCGCTCGCGAGTGCCATGTGCCAGTCACCGCCTAGGCAGGAACCGTGCGGGGTCTCCCCCACAGTGCCCGCGCGGACGGGACACCGGAACCCCTCGCGGCGCGCCGGTCCCCGGCCGCCGGCCGAAGGGGCCGGCGGCGCGCCTCACCGGCCGGTCGCCGGTGCGGTGAGAGCAACGTTCCCTTCCGGTCACCCGCTGCCACAGGCGTGAAACGCGTGCTCCCTACCTTCGGGCTCAGTCAGTGGATGGCGAAGCGAGCAGCCGGAGCACCGTGGAGGCGTGATGACACCCCCAGCCCCAACCCGTCGCAGTGGCCGTTGGATCGAGCACTGGGATCCGGAGGACGAGGGATTCTGGCAGGCGACCGGGGAACGGATCGCCCGCCGCAACCTGTGGTTCTCCGTGCTCTCCGAGCACATCGGGTTCTCCGTCTGGACCCTGTGGTCCGTGCTGGTGCTCTTCATGGGCCCGGAGTACGGCCTCACCCCGGCCGACAAGTTCCTGCTGACCTCGGTGGTCACGCTGGTCGGCGCGGTGGTCCGGGTGCCGTACACCTTCGCCGTGGCCGTCTTCGGCGGCCGCAACTGGACGATCATCTCGGCCAGTCTGCTGCTGGTCCCGACCGTCGCCGCGTTCGCGGTGATGGAGCCGGGGACCTCCTACTCCACCTTCCTGCTGGTGGGCCTGCTGGCCGGCATCGGCGGTGGCAACTTCGCCTCCTCCATGACCAACATCAACGCCTTCTTCCCGCTCAGGAGGAAGGGCTGGGCGCTGGGGCTGAACGCGGGCGGCGGCAACATCGGCGTGCCCGTCATCCAGTTGACCGCGCTCGCCGTCATCGGCGCGGGCGGCGGCCCGCGCGTCCTGCTCGGGATCTACATCCCGCTGGTCGTCGTCGCCGCCGTCATGGCCGCCGTGTTCATGGACAACCTGGCCTCGGTGAAGAACGACACCGGCGCGGCCAAGGACGCCGCCCGGGACGCCCACACCTGGATCATGGCCGTCCTCTACATCGGCACCTTCGGCTCCTTCATCGGCTACAGCTTCGCCTTCGGCCAGGTACTGACGAACGGCTTCGGGCGGACCCCGCTGCAGGCCGCGTACCTCACCTTCATCGGCCCGCTGCTCGGTTCCCTCGTCCGCCCCCTCGGCGGCCGGCTCGCCGACCGCTACGGCGGCGCCCGCATCACCTTGTGGAACTACGTCGGCATGGCCGCCGCCACCGCCGTCCTCGTCGTGGCCGGCATGCGCAAGTCGCTGCCGCTGTTCGTGTGCGTCTTCGTCGTCCTGTTCATGCTGAGCGGCCTCGGCAACGGCTCGACGTTCAAGATGATCCCCGGCATCTTCCAGGCCAAGGCGCTGGCCAAGGGCCTGGAGGGCGAGGCGGCCGTCGCGTACGGCCGACGCCTCTCCGGCGCCTCCATGGGCCTGATCGGCGCGGTCGGCGCGCTCGGCGGCGTCGGCATCAACCTCGCCTTCCGCCAGTCCTTCCTCTCCTACGGCTCCGGGACCGGCGCATTCCTCGCCTTCCTCGCCTACTACGGTGTCTGCTTCGTGGTGACCTGGGCCGTATACCTTCGCCGCCCGGCCGGCCAGGTCCCGGCCACGGCGGTCGCCGCACAGGAGAAGACCCAGCTCAGTTATGCCGAGGTGTGACGTAACACCGGTGACATCGAGTCGAACCGAGCCTGTCACGCATCATTGACAGGCTCGTTCGGCGTGCCGGTCAGCTAGGAGAGCCCCTATGTACGACGAAGAGCAGCAACCCGAGCACGGCCCCCTCGCCGGCTTCACCGTGGGCGTCACCGCCGCGCGCCGGGCCGAGGAACTGGGCGCCCTGCTCCAGCGGCGCGGCGCCACCGTCCTGCACGCCCCCGCGCTGCGGATCGTGCCGCTCGCGGACGACGGCGAACTGCTCGCCGCCACGAAGGAGATCATCGACCAGGTGCCGGACGTGGTCGTGGCCACCACCGCGATCGGCTTCCGCGGCTGGGTGGAGGCCGCCGACGGCTGGGGCCTGGGCGAACAGCTCCTCGGCCGGCTGGGCGGGGTACGGCTGCTGGCGCGCGGCCCGAAGGTCAAGGGCGCGATCCGCGCGGCCGGCCTCACCGAGGAGTGGTCGCCCTCCTCGGAGTCCATGGCCGAGGTCCTCGACCGGCTCCTGGAGGAGGGCGTCGACGGCACCCGTATCGCCGTACAGCTGCACGGCGAACCCCTCCCCGGCTTCGTGGAGTCGCTCCGCGTGGCCGGGGCCGAGGTGGTCCCCGTCCCGGTCTACCGCTGGATGCCCCCGGAGGACCTCGGCCCCCTCGACCGCCTCCTGGACGCGGCCGTCAGCCGCGGCCTGGACGCCCTCACCTTCACCAGCGCCCCCGCCGCCGCCTCGCTCCTGTCCCGCGCGGAGGACCGGGGCCTGCTGGACGAACTGCTGTCGGCCCTGGCCCACGACGTCCTGGCGGTCTGCGTCGGCCCCGTCACCGCGATCCCCCTCCAGGCCCGCGGGGTGGAGACGGTCCAGCCGGAACGCTTCCGCCTCGGTCCCCTGGTCCAGCTCCTGTGCCAGGAACTCCCGGCCAGGGCACGCTCCCTGCCCGTCGCCGGCCACCGGCTGGAGATCCGCGGCCACGCGGTCCTGGTCGACGGCGACCTGCGGCCCGTCCCCCCGGCCGGCATGTCCCTCCTGCGCACCCTGGCCCGCCGCCCCGGCTGGGTGGTGGCCCGCGCCGACCTGCTGCGCGCACTGCCGGGCACGGGCCGCGACGAACACGCCGTCGAGACGGCCATGGCCCGCCTCCGCACGGCCCTCGGCGCACCGAAGCTGATCCAGACGGTGGTGAAGCGGGGCTACCGCCTGGCCCTGGACCCGGCGGCGGACGCGAAGTACGCGGACGCGTGAACCGGAGCCGGGCCGCTGCCCGCCAAGATCCCGCCCGCTGACAAGGCTCTGGATCTCCTCAAGTCGTGTGGGGAGTGCGGCCCGCAGCGGGAAGCATGATCCACATGAAGGGATTCACGGGATTCACCAAGCGGCAGGACGTCGTGCTCGTCATCCGCGACTCCGACCTCGTCGCGGCGGCGCTGCGCGACGCGTTGGACGCGGCCCCGGAGGAGGAACGCGCGGGGCTGGAGCGGGCGGCGGCGGTCGTCGGGGAGACCGCCGGCGCCAGTGAGGGACGGCTGCGGGCCGACTGGGTCCGCACCCGGCTGGCCGACGTCGGCTTCACCGGCGAGGTCGCCTCCATCTCCGCCCTCAAGGCGCTGCGGCAGGCCGAGCCGCAGCTCAGTCTGCTGGCCGCGGTGCAGTTGCAGAAGGAAGCGGTGACCCATCCCGCGTAGCGGCCGGCGGTGCCGTCACCCCGCCCGTGCGGCGGAGTTTCTGCCAGCGCAGACGGCCGCCGGTGAGGGCGGTGATCCAGGACTGGAGCAGCACGACGTACATGAGCTGGCGGTAGAGGAGCTGCTGGAGGGGGAGCGCGAGGAGCGGGACGAAACGCTCGCGGTCGAGGTGGAAGGCGTAGGCCGCGCAGGCCGCCTGGACGGCCAGGACGGCGCACCAGGCCGCGATCGTCTCCGCGGTCGGGCCGAAGACCAGGCCGTAGACGAGGAACAGGTCGGTCAGGGGGGCCAGGAGCGGGGCGACGACCGTGAAGAGGGAGACCAGGGGCAGGCCGACGCGGCCGAAACGGCCCGACGGACCCCGCTCGACCAGGGCGCGCCGGTGCTTCCAGATGGCCTGCATGGTGCCGTACGACCAGCGGTAGCGCTGGGACCACAGCTGCTGGACCGTCTCCGGCGCCTCCGTCCACGCCCGGGCCTTCTCCGCGTACACCACGCGCCAGCCGTCGCGGTGCAGGGCCATGGTGACGTCGGTGTCCTCGGCGAGGGTGTCCTCGCTCATGCCGCCGACGCGCTCCAGGGCCGAGCGGCGGAACGCCCCGACCGCGCCGGGGATCGTCGGCATGCAGCGCAGGACGTCGTACATCCGCCGGTCCAGGTTGAACCCCATCACGTACTCGATGTGCTGCCAGGCGCCGATGAGCCGGTGCTTGTTGCCGACCTTGGCGTTGCCGGCGACGGCGCCCACGCGCGGGTCGGCGAAAGGCTGGACGAGTTCACGGACGGTGGCCGGTTCGAAGACGGTGTCGCCGTCCATCATCACGACCAGGTCGTGCCGGGCCTCGGCCAGGCCCCGGTTGAGCGCGGCCGGCTTGCCCGCGTTGGCCTGGCGGATCACGCGGACCTCGGGCAGGCCGAGCGCCTCGACGATGTCCGCGGTGCCGTCCCCGGAACCGTCGTCGACGACGAGGATCTCGACGGGGTGCTCGCCGCGGGTCAGTGAGCGGACGGTGTTCTCGATGCACTTGGCCTCGTTGTACGCCGGTACCAGCACGGACACCGGCTCGGTGACCGGTCCGTCGCCCCAGCGGAAACCGGGGCGCCGGGTGCGGCGGGCGTGCGCGCCGGACAGCAGCAGCATCAGGGCGAACCGGGCGAGGACGAGGACGCCGACGACGGCCAGGCCGACGACGAGGACCGTGGTGATGTCGTCGGACACCCCCACCAGGAAGACCCAGGCCCTGCCCTTCCACAGGTCGAGGCCCGTGACCGGGGTGTCCGCGCTCGGTGCGCGCAGAGCGCCGGTGAGGGTCTGGAAGGTGTAGCCCTGCCGCTGGAGCCGGGGCAGCAGCCGGTCCAGCGCCTGGACGGTCTGGTGCCGGTCGCCGCCCGAGTCGTGCATCAGGACGACCGCGCCCCGGCCACCGTGCGGGGTGGCGTTGCGGATGATCCGCGCGACGCCCGGCCTGCGCCAGTCCTCGCTGTCGGTGTCGTCCACGACGGTGAGGTAGCCACGGCTGCCGATGTACCGGGCGACCGGCCAGGACCTGTTGTCGATCGCGTCGGCGGAGGAGGAGTACGGCGGCCGGAACAGCGAGCTGCGGATGCCGGCCGCTCCGGCGAGCGCCAGCTGGTTCTGGGACAGCTCCCAGTCGACGCGCCGCGTGGAGTGGTACGACAGGTCGGGGTGGTCGAAGGTGTGCAGGCCGACCTCGTGGCCCTCGGCGATCATCCGCCGGACCAGCTCCGGGTGGCGGGAGGTCATGGTGCCGGTGACGAAGAAGACCGCGTGCGCGTGGTGCTTCCTCAGCACGTCCAGCACCTTCGGGGTCCAGGCCGGGTCGGGGCCGTCGTCGAAGGTGAGGACGATGCGGTGGGCGGGGATGCGCAGGCTGCTGCTGCGGCCGTGCCGGGTGTCGACGACCGGGCCGCCGTCCAGGATCCGCCGCGGCACCTCGTCGTTCGCCGCGGCGGGCCGGACGCGGTGGTCGGCGAGGATCTCGTTGTGCACGTAACCGCGCAGCATCAGCATCGCCAGGGTCGCGCCCAGGACCAGGAGGGGCAGCAGGTAGCGCAGCGGCAGCCGGGTACGGCGCCGGGGGTGTGAAGCCATCTGGGGGTGGTCCGCCTGGTCAGAGGGAGAGCTTGGGGTGCGGGTGCCGGGTGCGGCCCGGCGGGATGTGGGTGCGGCCCGGCGGGGCCGGCGTGGGCGGCGCAGCGGTCGCGGTGCCCGAGGCCGACGGTGCCGGGGTCTCACCGGCGGAGGGCGCGGCCGGGGACGGGGACGCCGGGGTGCCGGGCGCGGAGGCGGTGCCGGCCGAGGGCTCGGCGGAGGCGGAGACGCCGGCCGCCGTGTCGGCGGGCGCTCCGCTGCCCGGTACGGCGGTGCCGGGCACCACGGTGCCCACGGCCGGCCCGGTCACCGCGCCGGTGCCGGGCGGGGCCGCGGTCGGGGTCGAGGAGGCGCTGGGCAGCGGGGAGGTCTCCACCTTGCCGGCCGGCCTGTCCTGGCGCTGGCCCGGCACCGGCAGCCAGGGCGCGGCGGAGTTCCCGGACAGCAGGGTGGCGACGATGACGGCGGCGTACCCGGCGCAGACGACGGCCACGGCCTGCCCGAGCCGGCGGAAACGGCGGCTGCGCCGGCCCGACTCGTCCACGAACACCGGCCCCTCGGAGCCCCGCGCGCCCTCCAGCTGGACGGTCACGTCGTCCGGCCGGGAGACGGGGTCGGGAACGGCCATGGACTCGGACGCCTGAGGGGCCCCGGCGGCCCGAGCAACCTCCGCAACGTCAGCCGGCTCGCCCGACTCCGCAGACCCGGCTACCACCATGGGCTCGCCCGACTCCGCATCCACGGCGGACTCGACGGGCTCCATGTGCTCAGGGGACTCCACGGAACCGGCGGCCTCGGCGGGCTCGGCGGACTCGGCGGACTCGGCGGACTCGGCGGACTCGGCGGACTCGGCGGACAGCGCATCCTCGGCGGACCCGACAGACTCCGCGGACCCCGCGGGCAGCGCATCCACGGCCGACCCGACGGGCTCCATGTGCTCAGGGGACTCGGAACCGGCGGCCTCGGCGGGCTCGGCGGACACCCCATCCTCGGCGGACCCGACAGGGGCGGACTCGGCGGACAGCCCATCCTCGGCGGACCCGACAGGGGCGGACTCGGCGGACAGCCCATCCTCGGCGGGCTCAACACACTCCGCAGAACCGGCGGACAGACCATCCACGGCGGACTCGACAGACTCCACGGACCCCGCGGACAGCCCATCCACAGCCGACCCGGCAGACTCCGCAAGCCCTGCGGGCTCCGCGGGCCTGGCCTGCTGCGCGGGCTCGTCCGACGCGGCAGGCTCCACAGGCACGGCCGACCGGGCGGGCTCGGCCGGCCCGGCCGGTCCCGCCGACGCCACACCCGCGGCGGACCTCGCGGACAGTGCAGTCCCCTCCGGCCCCGCGGGTTCCGCTGCGACCGTCGTCGCGTCCGGATTCATTCGTTCGTCGCCCTCGTCCATCGGCTCGCCGCGCCCGGCGGACGCCGTTGTCCGGGCGTCCGGTTGGGCGTCTTCCGGCCAGTTCTTCACGCGCGTAGATCCCCCCACGGGACGGCTCCGGGCGCGCTCACGATCCCACTACCACCTGTGCCCGGGGCCATGAATGTAGCGCACGTGCAGGAGTGGCCCGAGCGGGGTCGTCGGGGGCGGACGAACGGATCGTCCGGCACGCCCCGGTTCATCACCTCCGCGTCCATGTCCGGAATCCATCCGTCGGCAGGCCGTCGCAGCCACCCCTCGTCCCGAGCGATCTCGGCCACCGCCGCCCGCAGGGCGGTCAGTCCGGGATGCACCAGCCCCTTGCGCCACACCAGGGAGACGGGCGACAGCGGGACGGGGCCGACGAGGGGGCGCCGCACCGTGCCGGGCAGGGGCGGGAAGTCCACGACGGCCAGGACCGGCGTCCGGGTCTTCGCCATGATGCGGCCGAACTCCTCGTCCCCGACGGCCAGCGGGAGGGGCGGGGCGAGCCGGACGGCCCGGTCCGCGAACAGCCGCTGGGCCAGGTCGGTCCACTCCCGGGTGCGCGGGTTGCCGGCCCCGGCGTACACCGTCTCGCCGGCGAGCGCGGACAGCGGCACCTGGTCCCGCCCGGCCAGCGGATGGTCCTCGGGCAGGACGACGGCCATCGGCTCGTACCGCACCGGCTGCTGTTCCAGGCCGGAGCGGAGCGCCGGGTCGAGGCCGGCGAACCGGCCGAAGGAGACGTCGAGGCGGCCGGCGAGCAGTTCGGCGGCGGCACCGGTGAGGCCGCTCTCGTAGCGGGCCATCAGTTCGCAGTCGGGGGCGAGTTCGCGGGCCCGGTGCAGGACCCGGCGGCCAGTGACCAGACCGGCCGTGTTGAGGTCGACCAGCAGCGGACGCGCCTGGCCGGCGGCGAACGCGCCCAGCAGGTCGTCCTGGGCGGCGAGGACGCGGCGGGCGTGGGGCAGCAGGCGCTCGCCGTCGGGGGTCAGCGTGACCTGCCGGGTGGTCCGCACGAACAGCTCGGCACCCAACTCCCGCTCCAGTCGCCGCACGTCCCGGCTGAGCGCCTGCTGGGCGACGTACAGGCGGGCCGCGGCCCGGGTGAAGTGCAGTTCCTCCGCGACGGCGACGAAGGCGCGCAGCAGGCGGGGGTCTATGTGGACGGGAGCGGGCATGGCGGCGAACCTACAACGCCGGTGCGTGAATCGGCACGCGGAAGGTGTTGGACCCGGCGATCCGCTCCGGGTGACCGTGGAGCCGTGCCGCTACAGACCACCGAAGACGTCCCGATGTCCGGCGAGACTCCGCGTTCCCACGGATACCGCCGCCTGTTCGCCCTCCCCGGCGCCCGCGCCTTCACCGCCGGCAACCTGCTCGCCCGGCTGCCCATGGGCATGTTCGGCGTGAGCGCGGTGGTGATGATCGCCGGTTCCCGCGGCTCGTACGCGCTCGCCGGCGCCGTCTCGGCGACCGGGCTCGCGGCGACCGGGGTGGCCGGGCCCTGGCTCGCCCGGCTGGTGGACCGGCACGGGCAGGCCCGTGTCGCACTGCCGGCCACGCTCGTCGCCGTGCTGGGCAGTCTCGCGCTGCTGCTGTGCGTCCGCTACGACGCCCCCGACTGGACCCTGTTCGCCGCCTACGCCGGCACCGCCGCCACCCCCAACATCGGCGGCCTGTCCCGTGCCCGCTGGGCCCACCTGCTGCGCGGCGAACCCGGCGCGCTGCACACCGCGAACGCGTTCGAGCAGGCCGCGGACGAGCTGTGCTTCATGCTGGGGCCCGTGCTGGCGTCCTTCCTGACGGGCACGTTCTTCCCGGAGGCGGGCACGCTGACGGCGGCGGTTCTGCTGCTCGCCGGGATGCTGTTGTTCTGCGCCCAGCGGGCGACCGAGCCACCGCCGGCGGTGCGTTCGCCGGCGCCCTCACCGCTGCGCAGCCCGGGCATCCCGCCCCTGTTGGCGTGCTTCGTCGCGACCGGCGCGGTGTTCGGCTCGATGGAGGTCGTCACGATCGCGTACGCCGACGGGCAGGGGCATCGCGCGGCGGCCGGTGCCGTGCTCGCGCTGCAGGCGGCGGGTTCGTGCGCGGCGGGGCTGGCGTTCGGCGCGCTGCGGCCGGTGAGGGTGCGGCTGGGGCACTGCCTGGCGGGGATGGCCGTACTGATGACGCTGCCCTGGTCGGCCGCGGGCCTCACCGGTTCGCTCTGGGCGCTGGCGGCCGCGCTGCTGGCGGCGGGCATGGCGACCGCGCCGACGATGGTCACGGCGATGACGCTGGTGCAGCGGCACACTCCGGTCGGCCGCCTCAACGAGGGGATGAGCCTGATGGTGACGGGCCTGCTCACGGGCGTCGCGTGCGGCTCGGCGGCGGGCGGGTGGGCGGCGGAGCACCTCTCCGCCACGACCGGGTACGCCGTACCGCCCGCGGCCGCCGGTCTGGCGTTGCTGATCCACGCCGGCGGGCGGCGACGGCGGTGAGGAAAGGCGAAGGCCCCGTCACGGGAAAGTGACGGGGCCTTCGCCCACATGGGGTCGGCCCCCGGAGGGGCCTCGTGGAGATGGCGGGAATCGAACCCGCGTCCAACGGTGCGGAATCAGGGCTTCTCCGTGTGCAGTCCGCTGCGATTTTCTCGGCCCCGGAGATCACGCGGACAAGTCTCCGACGGGCTCAGTCACTGTCTGATTTCCCTCTATACCCCGTGACCGGGTCTAGAGGTTTAGTTCCCTAGCTGATGCCAGGATCCGGGTCGGGAACAGCCCCGGGCTGACACTTCGCGAGTCGCTACTTAGGCAGCGAGGGCGAAGGAATCGCGCTTGGTGTTGGCGATTATTTTTTGCGACATATGGTTTACGAGATCATTGCCGCTTCCTCGACACGCTTCCCCTGCTTCGACAGCCGCTGTCGAAACCGATCATCCCCATGTTGATTTTTCAAGACCTCCGCTGGGAAGGTCACGCACCCTCTGTGGAGTGCGGTGCCATCGTACGTGACCAACGCCCGACGATGCCAGCCTATTCCCGGCGGCCGGCCGAGCTAGACGGCGCGCTGCCTGCGCTTCGCCGCGGCGATCGCCCGGTCCGACTCCCGCCGGTCCTGCTTCTCCCGCAGCGTCTGCCGCTTGTCGAACTCCTTCTTGCCCCGTGCCAGGGCGATCTCGGCCTTCGCCCGGCCGTCCTTGAAGTAGATGGCGAGGGGCACGATCGTGTGTCCCGTCTCCTGGGACTTCGACTCCAGCTTGTCGATCTCCTCGCGGTGCAGGAGCAGCTTGCGCTTGCGGCGCGCGGAGTGGTTGGTCCAGCTGCCCTGGTGGTACTCGGGGATGTGGGCGTTGTGGAGCCACGCCTCACCCCGGTCGATCTGGACGAAGCCGTCGGTCAGCGAGGTCCGTCCCTCCCGCAGCGACTTGACCTCCGTGCCCATGAGCACGAGCCCGGCCTCGAAGGTGTCGATGATCGCGTAGTCGTGCCGGGCCTTCTTGTTCTGGGCGACGATCTTGCGCTTGCCGCCCTTCTCGCCGTCCCTGGCCTTGGCGGCCCCGCCGCCCTGCTTGGGCTGGGACTCCTTCGGTACGTACATTCCCTTGCTCATAGTGCCGCCCATTTTCGCACCACGCAGGGGGTGTGCGTACAGCCGATTACGCGCGCCCGCGCGGCACGGTCACGACGGGTCGCCCAGGCCGGCGAGGACCTTCCCGGCCCGCTCCAGGGCGTGCGCGCCCGCCTCCAGGTCGGGGGTGATCCCACGGCCGTCGACCGTGTGCCCGGACGGGGTGCGGTAGTGGCCGACGGTCAGCTCGGCCACCGAGCCGTCAGGCAGCTTCGTGGGCATCTGCACGGAGCCCTTGCCGAAGGTGCGCGAGCCGATCACCACCGCGCGGCCCCGGTCCTGGAGCGCGCCGGTGAGCAGCTCGGCCGCGCTCATGGTGCCGCCGTCGACGAGGACGACCAGGGGCCGGGTGGTGTCGCCGCCCGGCGCGGCGTGCAGGGCGCGCTGGGCGCCGTCGACGTCGTAGGTGGCGACCAGGCCGCCGTCCAGGAACGCGGAGGCGGTGGCGACGGCCTCGGTGACCAGGCCGCCGGAGTTGCCGCGCAGGTCCAGGACGGTCCGGCCGTCGGGCGGTGTGGTGCGCAGGGCCTCGCGGACCGCGCCGGCGGACCCCTTGGTGAAGGCGGCGATCTTGAGGACGGTGACCCCGTCGGGCAGCCGGCGCACGGTCACGGAGTCGGTGGACAGCCGGGCCCGGTGCAGTTTCTCGGTCCACGCGCGCGTGCCGCGCTCCAGGCCGAGGGTGACCGTCGTACCGGCCGGGGCGTCCTCGGCGTCGCCGCGGAGTAAGGCGACCACCTCGGTGACCGGCCGCCCGTCGGCCTCGTCGCCGTCGACGCTGCGCAGCCGGTCGCCGGTGCGGATCCCGGCGTCGGCGGCGGGCGAGCCGGGCTGCACCCGGGTCACGACGATCCGGCCGTCCGCCTCCTGCCGCGCCCACAGGCCGACACCGGTGTAGCGGCCGTCGAGGGCGTCCTGGAACTCCTCGTACTCGCCCTCGGAGTAGACCGCGGCCCAGCGGTCCCCGCTGCGGCTGACGGCTCGTTCGGCGGCCTCCATGGGGGACTTGCCGTCGGCCATCGCCTCGGCGGCGGCCTTCTCGACGGCCCTGTGCCGGGCCGCCGTACCCGCCGGGCCGACGGCGGTGCGGCGCGCGGGGCCGTCGGACTCGGGGAAGGACCCGGTGGCGGCGCCGGCGACCAGGACGCCGGCGAAGACCAATGTCAGGGCGGCCCCACGGCGAATGCGGCGGGGCTGACAGAACAGGTCACGGCCTGACATGGCGGCGAGTCTAGGGCAACGCGGAGGGGCCGTACGGCCGGAAGCCCGTACGGCCCCCTTGGCATGCGTCACACCTTCAGGTACTTGCGCAGCGCGAAGAACGCGGCGAGCGACGGCATCAGCACACTGGTGGCGAGGATCAGGGGCAGCTTGGTCAACACCGCGTCCCAGCCGACGAAGTTGATGAGCGTCAGCTTGTGGGACAGCTCCATGCCGTGGTCGATGGTGAAGTACCGGCCGACGACGAGGGCGACGCAGGCGAGTCCGCCGCCGATGAGTCCGGCGACCGCGGCCTCGGCGATGAACGGCGCCTGGATGTAGAAGCCCGAGGCACCGACCAGGCGCATGATGCCGGTTTCGCGCCGTCGGCTGAACGCCGAGACGCGCACGGTGTTGACGATCAGCAGGAGGGCGACGATCAGCATCATCGCCATCACACCGAGTGCGCCCCGGTTCATCAGGTTCAGCAGCTGGAAGAGGTTGTCCAGGATGCCCTTCTGGTCCTGCACCGACTGCACGCCGTCGCGCCCGTTGAACGCGGACGCGATCACCTGGTACTTCTGCGGGTCCTTGAGCTTGATCCGGTACGACTCCTGCATCTGGTCCGGCGTCAGCGAGCCGGCCAGCGGGGAGTTGCCGAACTGCTCCTTGTAGTGCTTGTACGCCTCGTCCTGCGACTCGTACGTCACCTTCTCGACGACCGGCATCTTGCCCAGGTCCGTGCGGATCTGCTTCTTCTGGTCCTCGGTGACCGCGCCCTTGGCGCAGTGCACGTCGTTCTCCGCGTCGTGCTTGTTGCACAGGAAGATCGAGA
>NZ_BNBF01000010.1:57485-65763 GCF_014654935.1 Streptomyces capoamus | reverse complement strand
CGTTGACCTTGTCGTACCAGTAGCCCTTCATGGTGCTCACCTGGTCGCTCATCAGCAGCGAACCACCGAACAGGGCCAGGGACAGGGCGACGGAGACGATGACGGCGAAGGTCATCGTCAGATTGCGGCGGAGACCGACACCGATCTCCGACAGGACGAACTGGGCGCGCATGGCGGGGTCTTCAGGCCTTTCGGGAACGGGTGCTCGCGGTCAGTGCTGGTAGCCGTAGACGCCGCGGGCCTGGTCGCGGACGAGGCGGCCCTTCTCCAGCTCGATGACGCGCTTGCGCATCTGGTCCACGATGTTCTGGTCGTGCGTCGCCATGATGACGGTGGTGCCCGTCCGGTTGATCCGGTCGAGCAGCTTCATGATGCCGACGGAGGTCTGCGGGTCGAGATTGCCAGTGGGTTCGTCGGCGATGAGCAGCTTGGGGCGGTTGACGAACGCGCGCGCGATGGCGACGCGCTGCTGCTCACCACCGGACAGCTCGCCCGGCCTGCGGTCCTCCTTGCCGCCGAGCCCGACGAGGTCGAGCACCTGCGGCACGGACTTGCGGATCTCGCCGCGGGACTTGCCGATGACCTCCTGGGCGAAGGCCACGTTCTCCGCGACCGTCTTGTTCGGCAGCAGCCGGAAGTCCTGGAAGACGGTGCCCAGCTGGCGGCGCATCTGCGGCACCTTCCAGTTGGACAGCCGCGCGAGGTCCTTGCCCAGCACGTGCACCTGGCCGTGGCTGCACCGCTCCTCGCGGAGGATGAGCCGCAGGAAGGTGGACTTTCCGGAGCCGGAGGACCCCACGAGGAAGACGAACTCGCCCTTCTCCACCTCCAGGGAGACATCCCTGAGCGCGGGGCGGGTCTGCTTGGGGTAGACCTTGGAGACGTTGTCGAATCGGATCACGGATGCACCACGGGTCGCTGGGGGTAGATGAGCGTGACCATACGCGAACCGGGTGTGCAAGTGCAGTCGCAGGTTGAGGTTGGGCAAGACTTGTACGTTTTTGTACCGGCCCCTTCCCGCGCCCTTCTCCCGCCCCGTTCTCCGGGGCCCCGCGCACGCTCCGCGGGAACCTGGCACAGTGGAGGGAAAACGCAGGGGACCGGGAGCGCGGGGGAACGTTCTCGTTCCGGCGAACGTTGTACATGTGATGGCCGGTGCAAGGAGGGCGAGCGCATGACGTACGACCGGTTGGTGTGCGCGAACTGCGCGTCGCCTGTGAGTGAGGGCCGGTGCCCGGTGTGCCGTGCCAACCGCGAGCGACTGCAGCAGGAAGGCTTCCTCGGAGGCCTGGCCGGACTGAACCCGATGGCGCTGATCGCGCTGCTGGCGGTGTTGATCGCCGCGGTGGCGCTGCTGGCGCACCAGACCGCGTGACCGGGCGGAAGAGCCCCCACACAACGCCGTAAGGGCCCGGAGCGCCAAGCTCCGGGCCCTTACGCGTACAGCGCGTGTGCCGTGCGCGACCGTCTGGTCACGGTCAGGCGGCGGCGCCGCCCCGGCCGTTCACCAGGCGCGGCAGGACGCGGAAGCCGATGCCGCCGGCGATCATCGTCGCGGCGCCGACGAGGAGGAACGCGGTCTGGCCCGCACCGGTCTCGGCGAGCTGCTTGCCGCCGCCCTGGACCGAGTCGTCGGAACCGGTCGCGGTCAGCGCCGAGGAGCCCTCGTCCTGGGGCACGTTGTCGTTGCCCCCCTCGGGGGAGGTGTGGTTGCCACCGGTGCTGCCGGAGCCACCGTCGGTGGAGCCGGTGGAGCCCGTGGAGCCGGTGCTGCCCGTGGAGCCCGTGCTGCCGGTGGAGCCCGTGCTGCCGGTCGAGCCCGTGGAGCCGGTGCTGCCAGTCGTACCCGTCGTGCCGGTGGTGCCGGTCGTGCCGGTGGTGCCGGTCGTGCCGGTCGTGCCGGTCGTGCCGGTCGTGCCGGTGGTACCGGTGGTACCGGTGGTACCGGTGGTACCGGTGGTGCCAGTGGTGCCCGTCGTACCGGTGGTGCCGGTCGTACCCGTCGTCCCGGTGGTACCCGTGGTGCCGGTCGTACCGTTCCCACCGGTGGTGCCCGTAGTACCAGTGGTGCCGGTCGTGCCGGTCGTGCCGGTCGTGCCGGTCGTGCCGGTGGTGCCGGTGGTACCCGTGGTGCCGTCGGTGCCGCCGTCGGTGCAGATGCCGATCGGGCAAGGGTCGCCGCCGCCGTCGGTGTTGCCGCCGTCGGTGTTGCCGCCGTCGGCGCCGACACCGCTCACACCGAGCTTGATCGGGCCCGCCTGCACGTCCAGGTCCAGCGCGGAAGCCGCGCCGGCGGCGGTCAGTGACGCACCGGCCGCGATCACGGCGCCGGCGGCTATCCGCGCGACCCGGATCCGCGTCTTCTTCGTCATATGGTTGCTACCCCCAGTAGCTGTTCGTCAAGGAGGCGGCGCGATGGGGCGTGCCGTGATCGACGGAGGCAGCTGGTGACGAAGCGCGTCATGATCCCCCGGTTCACATGCGCCCCTCGAGTACGCATGCCGCGCCTCACCCTTGCCCATTACTCAAAGCAACGTCAAGGGCGTTGCGGGCGCAATGTCCGACGGGGCGGCGTTTGGGGGGAGTTGAAGCCTGTGAGTGTGATGTAAAACCCAGACATAAGACAACTGCCGCCCCATGGACGGCAGTTGTCATGTCGACAAAGTTACTTCTCCTGCTGCTTGCGCCAGCGAATCCCGGCTTCCAGGAACCCGTCGATCTCACCGTTGAACACGGCCTCCGGGTTGCCCACCTCGAACTCGGTGCGCAGGTCCTTGACCATCTGGTACGGGTGCAGCACGTACGAACGCATCTGGTTGCCCCAGGAGTTGCCGCCGTCGCCCTTGAGGGCGTCCATCTTGGCCTGCTCCTCCTGCCGGCGCCGCTCCAGCAGCTTGGCCTGGAGGACGTTCATCGCCGTGGCCTTGTTCTGGATCTGCGAGCGCTCGTTCTGGCAGGAGACCACGATGCCGGTGGGCAGGTGGGTGATGCGGACCGCGGAGTCGGTCGTGTTCACGCCCTGGCCGCCGGGGCCGGAGGACCGGTAGACGTCGATGCGCAGCTCGGACTCGTCGATCTCGACGTGGTCGGACTGCTCGACCACGGGCAGCACCTCGACGCCCGCGAAGGAGGTCTGGCGGCGGCCCTGGTTGTCGTAGGGCGAGATGCGCACCAGGCGGTGCGTGCCCTGCTCGACGGAGAGGGTGCCGTAGGCGTAGGGCGCCTGGACGGCGAAGGTGGTCGACTTGATGCCGGCCTCTTCGGCGTACGACGTCTCGATCAGCTCCGTCTTGTAGCCGCGCTGCTCGGCCCAGCGCAGGTACATGCGCTGGAGCTTCTCGGCGAAGTCGGCGGCGTCGACGCCGCCGGCCTCGGCGCGGATGTTGACCAGCGCCTCACGGGAGTCGTACTCGCCGGACAGGAGGGTACGGACCTCCATCTCGTCCAGCGCCTTCCGCACCGAGGCCAGCTCGGACTCGGCCTCGGCCCGGGTGTCCGGGTCGTCCTCCTCCTCGGCCATCTCGAAGAGGACCGCGAGGTCGTCGATCCGGCCGCGCAGCGCCTCGGCCTTCCTGACCTCGGCCTGGAGATGGGAGAGCTTGCTGGTGATCTTCTGCGCCTCGTCCGGGTTGTCCCAGAGGGACGGCGCGGCCGCCTGCTCCTCGAGCACGGCGATGTCTGCCCTCAGCCTGTCGAGGTCCAGGACGGCCTCGATCGACTCCATGGTCGAGGAGAGGGACTTCAGCTCTTCGGATACATCGACGACTGCCACGCCTTCCAGCGTAACGGCTGTGGCAAGCGACCTCGGCCGGACGGTACCCGGCGCCGCACGGCCCCTCCCGGATCGGCCCGGGTCAGGGGGCCGACGTGCTGTGCGCGGGCGGGGGTGCGTCCTCGTCCCCGCCGGAGGAGGCGAGCCACGCGCCGACGGCCACGACCGCGGCCACCACCACCCCGGCCACCCCCAGGGTCACCCGGCGCCGCCGTACCGCGGCCCGGTGGCGGGCCGAGCCGGGGCGGGGCGCGCCGGGGGCGCGGGGCGCGCGGGCGGTGCCGTGGGCCCCGCCGGCCAGCTCGTCCGGCCCCGGCACCCGCATCGACGTGTGCGTGTCCCGGTTGGAGTCGGGCCTGGCGCCGGGGACGAGGGGCACCGCCCCCCGACGCCGTACCGGCTCGGCCCGCGGAGCCGACGGCGTGTTCTCCTCGGCGGCTTCCTCGGTGAGGTCCGGTTCGTCCACGTCCAGCGGCGGCATCCCGGCCAGCGTGGGCAGCTGCTCGCGCAGCCGCGCGGCCAGCTCCGAGGCGCGCAGCCGGGAGGCGGGAGCCTTCGCCAGGCACTGCACGAGCAGCTGCCACAGCTCCTCGGGGATGCCGGGCAGCGGTACGACGGTCTCGGTCACGTGCCGCCGCAGGACCGCGCCGGGGTGCCCGCCGCCGAAGGGCGTGAAGCCGGCCAGCAGCTCGTACAGGACGGTCGCCAGCGCGTAGATGTCCACGGCGGCCCGGGGCGGCAGGCCTTCCACGATCTCCGGGGCCAGGTAGTCCGGCGTGCCGATGATCTTCGTGGCGCGGGTCCGCCGGGGCGAGTCGATCAGCTTGGCGACGCCGAAGTCGGTGAGCAGCGCCGGGTGGGCGCCGCCCGGCCCGAGCGGGCCCTGCATGTCGAGCAGGACGTTCTCCGGCTTGACGTCGCGGTGGACGACCCCGGCCGCGTGGGCGGCGGCCAGCGCCTCGGCGACGTCGGCGACGATCGCCACGGCCGCCTCGGGGGCGAGCCGCCGTTCCCGCTCCAGCCGGGTGCGCAGGTCGGTGCCGCGCACGAGGTCCATGACCAGGGCCAGGTCGTTGCCGTCGACGACCAGGTCGCGCACGGTGACGATGTTCGGGTGCTCCAGCCCGAGCAGCGCCGTGCGCTCCTGCACGAAGCGTCCGACGAGCTCCTGGTCGCAGGCGAGGTCCTCGCGCAGCAGCTTGACGGCGACGGGGCCGTCCGGTCCCTCGCCCAGCCACACCGTGCCGGCGCTCCCCCGCCCCAGGATCTGGTTCGCGGTGTACCGGCTGCCGATCTTCCGTGCCAAGACTGCTCCTACAGACGCGTGTTGTCGCCAAAACTACGCGTCCGACGAGCCAACCTTCACCGCGGAGACGGAAATCACCCGGCAGATGTCGACAAATCCCTAAACCGAAGGCCGGACCGGTGATCAGTTTCCGCCGCCGGACGAACCGCCCAGGTCCTTTATCCAGCCACCGACCTTGCCGATCCAGTCGCTCATCTGGTCCCAGTAGCCCTTGCCGGTGCCGATCCAGTCCTGCAGCGGGGTCAGCTCCCAGACCAGCCAGCTCGCCACGACCAGGATGACGATCGTGAACAGGCAGCCCTTCAGGCAGCCGAGACCGGGGATCTTCATCGGGTTGGCGCCGCGCTGCCGCGGCGCCCGGGGCTCCGGCGCGGGCCGCCGCGGCTCGGGCCGGGCGGGCGGCGCGTACCGCTGCGGCTGCGGAGGCTGCTGCCCAGGGGCGTACTGCTGGGGCTGCTGTTGCGGGTACCCGTACCCGGGGGCCTGCTGCGGGCGCTGCCGGCCGCGCGGCTGCGGCTGCTGCGGGCGGGGCTGCGGGGCCTGGCGCGGCTGCTGCTGAGGCCGGGCGACCTGCCGCTGGGGGCGGCGGCGCAGCGGATCCTCGTCCGGGTCCAGGTACTGGATCTGCGTCTGCTCGTTGCGGTCGCGGGCGGCGCGCAGCTGCGTCTGCCACGGGTGCGGCTGCTCGGGCTGCTGCCCCTGCTGCTGCCCCTGCTGCTGACCGGGGTGCCCCTGCTGGCCGTACTGCCCCTGCTGGCCCTGTCCGACGGGCGGCAGCACCGCCGTGGGGTCCGCCGCGCCGGTCTGCGGCAGGACGGCGGTGGGGTCGGCGGCACCGGCCGGGCCGCCGGTGTGCGGGAGCACGCTGGTCGCCGCGTTCGGGTCGGGCCGGCCGTACGCCCCCTGCGGCGCGTTCGTCGGCAGTACCTGGGTGGGGTCGGCGGCGCCCGGTACGCCCGGGACGGCGGCCGGGGCCGGGTCCGGGGCGAGCAGCGCGCCGACGCCCTCGGCGGCGGCGATCTGCGCGGCGTTCGCGTGCACGCCGACGCCCTCGGCGACGACCCGCAGCCCGCGCGCGAGGTTCTCGGCGCTCGGCCGCTCGTCGGGGTTCTTGCGCAGGCAGCGCTCTATGACCGTCCACAGCGGCTCGGGGACGGTGGAGGGGCGGCGCGGCTCGGCGCTCAGGTGCTGGTGCAGGACCTCGAGGGCGGAGCCGCCGGAGAACGGCGGACGGCCGGTGACCAGCTCGTACAGCAGGATGCCGGCGCCGTAGACGTCGACGGCCGAGGTCTGCGGGCGGCCCTCGGCGGACTCCGGGGCGACGTACGCGGGCGTGCCGACGAACTCGTGGGTGCGGGTCAGGCCCGGGGAGTCGGCGAGGCGGGCGATGCCGAAGTCGGTCAGCATCGGGTGCATCTGGCCGTCGCCCTGCTGGAGCAGCACGTTGGCGGGCTTCAGGTCGCGGTGGACGACGCCGTCGGCGTGGCTCGCGGCGAGGGCGTCGGCGATCTGGGCGGTCAGCAGGGCGGCGGCGACGGGCGTGAAGGGGCCGTTCGCGCGCAGGTAGCGGTGCAGGTCGGGACCCTCGACCAGGTCCATGACCAGCGCCAGCAGGTCACCCTCGACGACCAGGTCGCGGACCCGGACGATGTTGGGGTGGGTGAGCCGGAGCAGCACGGAACGCTCGCGCAGGAAGCGCATCACGATGTCCGGGTCGCTCGCCAGCTCCTCCTTCAGGACCTTGATCGCGACCGTTTCCCCCGGCTGGCCGGGCACGGCCGCCTCGGCGCCCGCGGTCTCGCGCTGGCGGGCACGCCAGACGGTGCCTGTGGCGCCGCGTCCGAGCGGCTCCTCAAGCAGGTACTTGCTGCCGACTGGCCGCACGTCACGCGCTCCCTGCTGGTTGCTGTTGCTTGCTTGCTGCATTCCGTTCGTTCCGACCCACTGTAGTGCCGCCCCCCGCGGCGGCAGGTGCTCGACGGGAAGACGCTCGCCCCGGTCCACCGGTTGCGCAAATCGGACGTGACCGATCTCAACTGATCGTCGCCGTCCGCTTGGTCAGGCACTTTTGGGGGCAGAGCCGACCAATCAAGATCACTTGTCATCGGGTTCGCGACGAGCTGTCAGTGGCAGGTGCGAGGATGCCTCCCAGTACTGGTACTTGCCGACGTGCTCGTGTTGGGGTGGGGATGCAGATCCGGCTGACCGTCGTAGACCCGCTCGGTCCGGCCCCGCAGCGGGGCCGCGCCGTGAGCCGCGACGTACTGGTCACGGCGCCCGCGGGCACGGAGCTGGCCGCGGTCGCGTCGGCGCTGGCCGGGGCGGTCACCGGTGAGGGCGGCACCGGCCGGGAGACCGGCGGCGCCTCCGTGGTGCTGTACGCCGGCCCCGAGCGGCTCGACCCCCGGCGCAGCACCCTCGGCGAGCCGCCGCTGACGGACGGCGCCGTGCTCTCCCTGGGCGCGCCGGCCGCCCCCGAGCCGCACCCCGAGCTGGACGAGGCCCCGACCCAGCTGCACGTGGTCGCCGGACCGGACGCGGGCGGGGTGCACCTGCTGCACGGCGGCCGGATCACCGTCGGCCGCTCCGCCGACGCCGACGTCCCGCTGGACGACCCCGACGTCTCCCGGCTGCACTGCGCGGTCACCGTCGACGCGGACGGCCGGGTCTCCGTCGCCGACCTCGGCTCGACGAACGGCACCTCGCTCGACGGCGTGCGGGTCTCGGAGCGGCCGGTACGGGTGCCCGCCGGAGGCCTGCTGCGGATAGGCGAGTCGGCGCTGCGGGTCGCTCCGGCCGGAGGACCCGGAACGCGCGTGCGGGCGGTGCCCGACGGGGAGGGCTGCGTGCGGGTGGTGCCGGGCACCGGCTCCGCCGCGGCGCCCGCGCCGGGCGCGTCGCCGGACGCGGGCGGTGCCGGCGGGGAGCCGCCCGCGGCGGACGGCACGGGCGGCCCCGGCACCCGGCTCTCCCCTCCGGCCGGCGCCCGGCACCGGCCCGGCGGGGCGGGGGCGCACCACGCCTACGGCTCCGAGGACACCCGCGGCGCCGCCGGCCGGGAAGCGGGGGCGCAGGAACACTCGCGGGGGCCGTCCCCGGCGGTGCCGGGGCAGCCCGCGGCACCGCGTGCGGAGAGCCGGGGCGGGGACACCCACGCGGGGCGCTTCGGCGTGGCCGGCGAGGACCCGCGGGCGGGCGGA
>NZ_BNBF01000010.1:38505-57439 GCF_014654935.1 Streptomyces capoamus | reverse complement strand
CGCACGGGCACCCCGCTCGGCGGCACCGACGTCCCGCAGGGCGCCCGGCGGCGCGGCCTCGGGGCCTGGGCGCGCCGGCTGGCCGGCGGACGCGGCGAGCAGCCGGCCGGCCCCGGGGCGTACGACGGCACGGCCGCCCACGCCGGCACGGCACGCGCGGCCGGTGTCCCCCGGCAGCCGGAGACCTGGCCGGACCCGGCCGCCCTGCTGCTGACCGCGCTGGGTCCCGGGCCGCGCCTGTGGGAGCGCGGGCCGGTCCACCCCGAACTGCTGGCCGTGCGGCTCGGCACGGCCGACCGGAGCGCGCCGGACGGCTCGGGTCTGCTGCCGGCGGTGCCGGTGACGGCCGCGCTGCGCGAGGCGGGCGCGCTGGGCCTGGCCGGTCCGCGCCCCCGGCTGGCCGGGCTGGCCCGCGCGGTGCTGGCCCAGCTCGCCGCGCTGCACTCCCCAGACCTGCTCGAGATCGTGCTGATCAGCGCGGACCGCTCACGTCCGGTGGCGGACCGCACGGCCGAGTGGGCCTGGCTGGGCTGGCTCCCGCACGTCCGCCCGGGCCACGGCCAGGACTGCCGTCTGCTGCTGGCCTACGACCGTGAACAGGCGGCGGCCCGCGCCGAGGAGCTGCTGCGCCGTCTGGACGACCATGCGGCGACGGGCCGCACCGCCGCCCACCCCGCCCCGGCACGCGGCACCGCCTCCACGGCCCCCGGCCCCGCGACCCCGCCGTCCGGCACCGCCGTCCCGGCCGCCCGCGACACCGCCGCGTCCGGTACGCCCGCCCCGGCCGCGCCGTCCCCCGGCGCCGTGGCCGGGATGCCCGGCGCCCCCGGACAGGGCGCTGCCCGGCGGCCCTCCTGGGCCAGGGAGGACGCCGGAGGCGGCACCGGCGGCTTCGGGGGGCCGTACACGATCGTCGTCGTGGACGGGGATCCGGGCGGCTCGGCGCTGCGGGACGCGCTCGCGCGGCTGGCCGCGGCCGGTCCGCGGGCCGGGATCCACGTCGTGTGCCTCGCCGAGACCCGGGCGGCCTCGCCGGCCTCCCCCGTGGCGCAGACGTACGAGGCCGCGTGCGCGGTGACGCCGACGTTCCGGCACTGCGGTGCCGTGGCGCTGCTGAGCGGGGACGTCGCCGCCGGACTGCAGCTGCTGCGGGTCGCGCCGGGCGGACCCGTCGGCACCGGCACGCTCGCCACGGTCGACGCCGTCTCCGCCGCCTGGGCGGAGCGGTTCGCGCGGGCGCTCGCGCCACTGCGCCCGGACGGCCCGCCCGGTGAGCGGCACACGCGCGTGGCCGCGCCACTGCCCCGCTCGGCGCGGCTGCTGGACGAGCTGGGCCTGGCCCGGGCCACCCCCGCGTCGCTGATGGCGCGCTGGGCGGACGCGGCCGACGACACCGAGTCGCTGGGCGGGCGGGCGCGGGCGGTGCTGGGCGCCGGGCCGCGCGGGCCGGTCACCGTCGACCTGGTGGCCGAGGGCCCGCACCTGCTGGTCGAGGGCCCCGCCGGCAGTGGCCGTACCGAGCTGCTGCGGACGGTGGTCGCCTCGCTGGCCGCCGCCGAGCGCCCGGACCGCCTGACCATGGTGCTGCTCGACGGCCGGGACGGCGTCGGCACCGGCGCGGGACTCGGTGAGGGGCTGCGCGTGTGCACCGACATACCGCACGTCACCACGCACCTGGTCGCCAACGATCCGGTGCGGATGCGGGAGTTCGCGCAGTCGCTGACCGCCGAGCTCAAGCGCCGGGCGGAGCTGCTGGGCCGGACGGACTTCGCCCGGTGGCACGCCGGGCAGGAGGTGTCCGGCCGGATGGTGTCCCAGCGCACGCCCGCCGCCGGCCGCTCCGGCCCCGCCACCGGTTCCGCCGCCGCCCGCTCCGCCACCGGTTCCGCCGTCTCCGGTTCCGCGTCCGGTGACCTGGAGTCGCCGCCCAGCTCCACGCTGCGGCTGCGGCCGGGTGCGGCGGCCCGGCAGCGGGCCGCGGCCGCTCCGCCGCTGCCCCGGCTGGTGGTGGTCGTCGACGACCTCGACGCGCTGGTCTCCCCCGCTCTCGGCTCGCCGGGCCGGCCCGCCGCCGGCTCGGTGATACGCGCGCTGGAGGCGGTGGCCCGGGACGGCGAGCGGCTCGGCGTGCACCTGGTGGCGGCGGCCGGGGCCGGTGGCCGTACGGCGGAGTCCGAGCCGGCGCGGCGGGCCGCCCTGCGGATCGCGCTGGACGCCCCGCAGCCGGGGCCGGACCAGCCGGCGCCGGGACGGGGCACGCTGGCGTACGGGGACGGGCGGACCGTGGGCTTCCAGGGCGGCCGGGTGACGGGCCGCATCCCGCGTACCGCGACCCAGCGGCCGACCGTCGTCCCGCTGGACTGGCAGCGCATGGGCGACCCGCCGGCCCGCCGGCCCGTGCGGGAGCTGGGCAACGGCCCGACCGACCTGGCCCTGCTGGCCAGCGCGGTGGAGCGGGCCGCCCGCGAGGTCGCGGCGGCGCTGGTGCCGTCCCTGCTCTGAGGGTTCCCGGGGCGGCGCCCGGGAGGACGGGCCGAGCGAGTCGTCCCTCCGGGTGAATGTGCCCTCCCCCGGCGGGACCGGCCCGCCCCGGCCCCCGCGCACTCGCCCGCACACACCCCTGGTCACGAGCCGGTCACGATGAGCCGGTGGACACCGCAGGCGCTCTTGCCCACCCGGAGCGGCCCGGCGTAGACCGGACCGCACGGGACAGAGTTCTGACGTTCAGCAGCGTTCAACGACGAACGACGAACGGGGAAGTGATGCACAGCGAGAGCAGCACGTTCCGGACACACAGGGCCGTCACCACACTCACCGCACTGCTCGCGGGGGCGCTCGTGCTCACCGCCTGCTCCGGCGGTGACGACGACAAGAAGAAGGACGACGGGGGCGCGAGCGGCGGGGCCACCGCCTCCACCGTGACCCTGCCGAAGCTGGACGGCGCCCGGCTGGAGGTGGCCGCCGTCTGGACCGGCGCCGAGCAGGCCAACTTCAAGAAGGTGCTCGCCGAGTTCGAGAGGCGGACCGGCGCGAAGGTCACCTTCGTCCCCGCGCAGGACCCGATCATCAACTTCCTCGGTTCGAAGATCGCGGGCGGTCAGCCGCCGGACGTCGCGCTGCTCCCGCAGCCCGGCGCCATCAAGCAGGCGGTCGACAAGGGCTGGGCCAAGCCCCTCGGGCCGGAGGCCGGCAAGGAGCTGGCCGAGAACTACGCGCAGGGCTGGCAGGACATCGGCAAGGTCGGCGGCAAGCAGTACGGCGTGTACTACAAGGCCGCCAACAAGTCGCTGATCTGGTACAACGCCAAGGTCTTCGAGAACGCGGGCGCCCAGGAGCCGAAGACCTGGAAGGACCTGCTGACGGCCTCGCGGGCGGTGTACGACTCGGGGGTCACCCCGTTCTCGGTGGCCGGCGCGGACGGCTGGCCGCTGACCGACTGGTTCGAGAACGTGTACCTGTCGCAGGCGGGCCCGGAGAAGTACGACCAGCTCGCCCAGCACAAGATCAAGTGGACCGATCCGTCGGTGAAGCAGGCGCTGACCACCCTCGCCCAGCTCTGGGGCAAGAAGGACTACCTGGCCGGCGGACAGACGGGCGCGCTGCAGACGGAGTTCCCGCAGTCGGTCACCCAGACCTTCAGCGGCGGCGACCAGCCGAAGTCCGCGATGGTGTACGAGGGCGACTTCGTGCAGGTCAACATCGGGGAGACCAAGGCGAAGGTGGGCACGGACGCGAAGGTGTTCCCGTTCCCGGCGGTCGGCTCGGCCGCACCGGTGGTCTCCGGCGGTGACGCCGCGGTGATCCTGAAGGACTCCAAGGCCGCGCAGGCCCTCGCCACCTTCCTCGCCTCCCCGGACGCGGCCACGATCCAGGCGAAGCTCGGCGGCTACCTCTCGCCGAACAAGAACGTGCCGGTCTCGGCGTACCCGAACCCGGTCCAGCAGAAGATCGCCAAGGCGCTGGTCGCGTCCGGCGACGACTTCCGCTTCGACATGTCCGACCAGGCCCCGCAGGCCTTCGGCGGGACGCCCGGCAAGGGCGAGTGGAAGGACCTCCAGGACTTCCTGAAGAACCCGCAGGACGTCGCGGGCGCCCAGGCGAAGCTGGAGAAGGACGCGGCGGCGGCCTACGGGAACGGGAGCTGACCCGGTCATGGCGTCGGCAGCGGCGGCCGGGGCCCCACCGGGCCCGGCCGCACCCCGCGGTCGCAAGAGCGTGACCGGCACCCGCAGGACCGTGGCAGCGCTGTTCCTGCTGCCCGCGCTGGTGCTGCTCGGCGCGCTCGTGGTCTACCCGATCGGGTACTCGCTCGTGCGCAGCTTCTACAACGCCTCCGGCGACGGCTTCGCCGGGTTCGACAACTACAAGACCCTCTTCACCGACGACGGCATCCGCACCGCCCTGAAGAACAACGTGCTGTGGGTGGTGTTCGCGCCGACGGTCGCCACCGCGCTGGGCCTGGTCTTCGCGGTGCTGACCGAACGGGTGCGCTGGGGCACGGCGTTCAAGCTGGTCGTCTTCATGCCGATGGCGATCTCGATGCTGGCCGCCGGGATCATCTTCCGGCTGGTGTACGACCAGGACCCGGACAAGGGCGTCGCGAACGCGGTGTGGGTGGGCGTGCACGACACGTTCGCGCAGTCGTCGGCGTTCCCGAAGGCGCACCCGGGCCGTGACTCGCCGCTGGTGGCACAGGGCGGCGGCTTCGTGACGAGGACCGCCGTGCACGCCGGGCGGCCGGTCGCCCTGCCCCTGGTCGGTGTCGCGCCGGACCAGCTGCCGGACGGCGCGGCGAAGGCCGCCGCCGCGAGGCCGGAGCCGGGCAAGGTCACCGGCACCACCTGGCAGGACTTCACCCGCGGCAAGGGCGTCGGCAGGCTCGGCGCACCGGATCCGTCCGAGGTGGGCTATGCCGGGATGCGCATCGAGGCGGTGAAGGACGGCACGGTGGTCGCGTCCACCGAGGCGTCCGGCGACGGCACCTTCACCCTGCCCGCGGCGGCCGACGGGGCCGTGCTCCGGCTCCCGGCGAGCAACTTCAGGGAGCCGTACGACGGGGTGGACTGGCTCGGCCCGGCGCTCGTGACGCCGTCGATCATCGGCGCGTACGTGTGGATGTGGGCGGGTTTCGCGATGGTGCTGATCGCGGCCGGGCTCGCGGGCGTGCCCCGGGAGCTGCTGGAGGCGGCCCGGGTGGACGGCGCCACCGAGTGGCAGGTGTTCCGCAAGGTCACCGTGCCGCTGCTGGCGCCGGTGCTGGCGGTCGTGGTGGTCACCCTGATGATCAATGTGCTGAAGGTGTTCGACCTGGTGTTCATCATCGCGCCGGGCTCCTCCCAGGACGACGCGAACGTGCTGGCGCTGGAGCTGTACCGCAAGGGGTTCGCCGAGGGCCGGCCGGGCGTCGCGAGCGCGATCTCGGTCTTCCTGCTGCTGCTGGTGATCCCGGTGATGCTGTTCAACATTCGTCGGCTGCGGCGGGAGGTACGGCGATGACGGCGACCGCCGGAAGCATCGGGAAGGCCGATCCGGTCCGGACGGTGAAGGCCCGGCAGCCGGTCGCCTCCCGGATCGCGGAGCGGCTGGGCGGCGGTCTGGTCCGGGTGGTCCTGATCCTGGTGGGCCTGTTCTGGCTGGTGCCGACCATCGGTCTGCTCGTGTCGTCGCTGCGCGCCCCGCAGGACATGAGCGCGAGCGGCTGGTGGACGGTGTTCACCAAGCCCTCGCAGCTGACCGTGGACAGCTACCAGCGGCTGCTGGAGAACTCCGACATCACCAACTCCCTGGTGAACACGGTACTGATCACGGTCCCGGCGACCGTGCTGGTCGTGGTGATCGGGGCGCTGGCCGGGTACGCGTTCGCGTGGATGGAGTTCCCGGGCCGGGACTGGTGGTTCCTGGGCGTGGTCAGCCTGCTGGTGGTGCCCGTGCAGGTGGCGCTGATCCCGATCGCCGAACTGTTCGGCAAGCTCGGGCTGTTCGGGACGATCTTCGGGGTGATCCTGTTCCACACCGGTTTCGGTCTGCCGTTCGCGGTGTTCCTGCTGCGGAACTTCTTCGCGGAGATCCCGCGCGAGCTGCTGGAGGCGGCCCGGCTGGACGGCGCCGGTGAACTGCGCCTGTTCGCCCGGGTGGTGATGCCGCTCGGCGGACCGGCCATCGCGAGCCTCGGCATCTTCCAGTTCCTGTGGGTGTGGAACGACATGCTGGTGGCGCTGGTGTTCACCAAGTCGGGCACCCAGCCGATCACGGTGGCCCTGCAGACGCAGGTACGGCAGTTCGGCAACAACATCGACGTGCTGGCACCCGGCGCGTTCATCTCCATGGTGATCCCGCTGGCCGTGTTCTTCGCGTTCCAGCGGCAGTTCGTCTCCGGGGTGATGGCGGGAGCGGTCAAGTAGCTCGGTGAACAGGCATGTCGTCAGGGGCGGGCCGGCCGCGGCCCGCCCCTCGCCGTCCGTCCGGTGTCCCCCGAACGGCGTACCGGCCGTAACCGTTTCACTCCATCGGCCGTTGCCGGGCAGAACGCCCGCGCCGACCGACCCATGGATGTGCCGTGCCCAGGTTCAGTGTCATTGTCCCCGCGTACAAGGTCCAGGCGTATCTCCCCGAGTGCCTGGATTCGGTGCTCTCGCAGTCGTACCCCGATCTGGAACTGATCGCCGTGGACGACTGCTCGCCCGACGCCTGCGGCGCGATCATCGACGAGTACGCGGCCCGGGACGCCCGGGTGAAGCCGGTCCACCTGGCCGAGAACCAGGGGCTGGGCCCGGCCCGGAACGCGGGGATGGCCGAGGCGACCGGTGACTACCTGGTCTTCCTGGACAGCGACGACACGCTCACCCCGGACGCGCTGCGGGCGGTCGCCGACCGGCTGAAGGAGACCGGCGACCCGGACGTGCTGGTCTTCGACTACGCGCGCACCTACTGGGACGGCCGCCAGGTGCGCAACCAGCTCGGCGCCCAGCTCACCGAGCAGGGCCCGGCACCGTTCCGGCTGGAGGACCGGCCGGGACTGCTGCGGCTGCTGATGGTGGCCTGGAACAAGGCGTGCCGCCGCGACTTCGTCGAGCGGCACGGCTTCCGGTTCCCGCCGGGCTACTACGAGGACACCCCCTGGACCTTCCCGGTGCTGCTGACCGCGCAGTCGCTCGCCACCCTGGACCGGGTGTGCGTGCACTACCGGCAGCGCCGCCGGGGCAGCATCCTCGGCACCACCAGCACCCAGCACTTCGACCTGTTCGAGCAGTACGACCGGGTGTTCGCCTACGTCGAGCAGCGGCCGGAACTCACGCGCTGGCGACCCGAGTTGTTCCGCAGGATGGTCGACCACTACGCGACGGTGTTCAGCAAGCCGGGCCGGCTGCCGCGCGGCAGCCACGGCGCGTTCCTGCGCCGGGCCCGCGCCCACTACCGCCGCTACCGGGTGCCTGGGGTGCGCCTGCGGCCGCGGCACGCCCTCGTCCGCTTCGGGCTGCACCGCACGTTCCGGGCGCTCCGGCTGGCCGCGGCCGTCCGCCGGCAGGTGCTGAAGTCGGCGGTGAGACTGTTCCGCGCCGTGCGCACGGCCGGGCTCCGGCTGCACTACCGGGTGCAGCTGCGGCTGCCGCTGCGCGCCGACCGGGCGGTGTTCGCCGCCCGGGAGGGACGCGGGGACCCGGCCGCGCTGGAGGAGGCGTTCCGCACGCTCGCCCCGCGGCTGGGCACGGCATGGGTCGTCCGGCCCGGGCAGGAGCACGCCGCGCCCGCGGGCCCGCGCCGGCTGCGGCCCGGCACCGCCGCCTACTGGACGGCGCTGGCCCGCTCCCGCTACCTGGTCAGCGACGCCGGCTTCGAGGGACGGCTGCGCAAGCGGCCCGGGCAGGTCTTCGTGCAGACCCGGCAGGGCACCCCGCTCGCCCACGCGGGCCTGGACCTGCTGGAGCGCCCGGCGGCGGCCCGGGACGCGGACCCCGCGGAGCTGCTGCGGGACGTCGACCAGTGGGACTACGTCCTGTCCGGCAACCGGCACGCCACCCTGACCTGGGAGCGCGTCCTCCCGGGCGGCTACACCACGCTGGAGTACGGGCTGCCGCGCACCGACGTCCTCCAGCGGGCGACCGCGGCGGACGTGACCCGGCTGCGCGCCTCGCTCGGCATCCCGGAGGGGGCGGTCGCGATCCTGTACGCGCCGGCCCGCCGCGACCACCTGCGCACCCAGCGGCCGCTGCTCGACCTGGAGCGGATCGTGCGCCGGCTGGGCCCCCGCTACGTGGTCCTGGCCCGCACCCACGTCCCCGTGCACGGCACCCGGATCATCGACGTCTCCGCCCACCCGGACCCGGCGGGGCTGTGCCTCGCCTCCGACGTGCTGCTCACCGACTACGCGCCGGTGATGTTCGACTACGCGGGCCTGGACCGGCCGATCGTGGTGCACGCCGAGGACTGGGCGGTGTACGAGGCGGTGCACGGCGCCTACCTCGACCTGCCGGCCGCTCCGCCGGGCGCGGTGGCACGCGACGAGGACGAGCTGATCGACATCTTCGCCACGGGCCACTGGTACGGCTCGCGCTCGGCGCAGCTGCGGGCGGCGTTCCGGGAGCGGTTCTGCCCGTGGGACGACGGACGGGCCGCCGAACGGGTCGTACGCCGGGTGGTGCTGGGCGAGACGGAGCCGCCGCCGGTGGTGCCGCTCGCGGAGCGCACGCCGGCACCGGCGGCCTGCGCGCGCGCACCGCTGGCCACCGTGCCGCAACCTCCCGGTCCCCGTCCCGTCACCGACAGCCGCTGAACGCCGTTGGTCCTTCCGGGAGTTCCCATGCCCCTCGGCTCGACGCGGCCCACTCCGAGCCGGCCGTCCACCTGGCGCCCGGCGGGACGGCCCGGCCGCGTCCGCAAGACGACAGAAAGAACAGAATGCCCCGCTTCAGCATCATCGTCCCGTCCCACGGGGTCGCCGGCCGGCTGTCCCAGGCGCTGGACTCGGTCCTCGGCCAGTCCTTCGGCGACCTCCAGCTGATCCCGGTCTGCGACGCCCCCGACGCCCCGGCCGCCGAGGTCGCCGCCGGGTACGCCGAGCGGGACCCCCGGGTGACACCCGTCCACTCGCCGCCGTCCGCCGGGCTGAGCGGGGCGCGCAACACCGGGATGCGGGCGGCGACCGGCACCTACCTGCTGTTCCTGGACGGCGACGACCTGCTGCTGCCGGGCGCGCTGGACGCGCTGGACGCCCGGCTCACCGAGACCGGCGGGGTGGACGTGCTGTACGCCGGGCACGAGCGGGTGCCCTGGTGGGAGGGCGAGCCGGCGAACCCGGTCGCACCGCTGCTCGCGGGGGCCCCGAAGGGGGCGTTCGCCCCCGCCGAGCGGCCCGCCCTGACCGGGGTGCAGTGGCCGGCGTGGAGCGCCGTCTACCGCCGCGCCTTCCTGACCGAGGAGGAACTCTTCTTCCCCGACGGCCACTTCACCGACCTCGGCTGGGGCGGCCTGGTGACCGTCGCCGCCGGGCGGATCGCGGTGCTGCACCAGGCCGTCGTACGGCACCGGCTGCGCCGGCAGGGCAGCCGGCTCAATGCGCCCGGTCCGCACCAGCACACCGTGCTGGACCAGGTGGAACGGGTGCTGGCGCGGGCGGCCGGCAGCGGCCTGCCGGCCGAGCGGACCGGGCCGCTGTTCGACCAGCTGTTCTCCGTGGTGCTGAAGACGGCGTCCCGGCCGGAGCGGCTGTCCCGCGGGCACCGGGCGTTCTTCCGCCGCGCGGCCCGGCTCTACCGGCGGCACCGGCCGGCCGGGCACCGGGTGCCGGGCGGCAGCCTCGGCGTGCAGCACCGGCTGCTGGCGGCGGGCGCGTACACCGCGTTCCGTGCCCTGCGGGGCGCCAACCGGGCGGCCGACGGCGCCGTGGCGCGGCTGCCGCGCCCGCGCGCGGTGCGCACCCGGCTGCGCTACCTGCGCGACCTGCGCCGTCCCCTCGACGCCGGCCTCGCCGTGTACTGCGCGTACTGGGGCCGCGGTTACGCCTGCAATCCGGCCGCGATCCACGCCAAGGCCCGCGAACTGGCCCCGCACCTGCGCTCGGTGTTCCTGGTGGAGGCCGGCCAGGAGCACGCCGTACCGGAGGGCGTCGAGCACGCGGTGATCGGCTCCCGGCGCTACTGGGAGGTACTGGCCCGCGCGAAGTACCTGGTCAACAACGCGAACTTCGCCGAGGGTGTGGTGAAGCGGCCGGGCAGCGTGCACCTGCAGACCCAGCACGGCACCCCGCTGAAGACGATGGGCGTGGACCAGTCGACGTACCCGGTGGTGGCCGCGCAGTCGGGCAGCTTCGCCAAGCTGCTGGGCCGGGTCGACCGCTGGGACTTCAACCTGTCGTCCAACCGCCACTCCACCCAGATGTGGGAGCGCGCCTTCCCCGGCTCCTACGAGCACCTGGAGTACGGCTATCCGCGCAACGACGTCTACTACACGGCGACCGCGGACGACGTGGCCCGGATCCGGCGCGAACTCGGCGTCCCGGAGGGCAGCACGGCGGTGCTCTACGCGCCGACCCACCGCGACCACCACACCGGCTTCGAACCCGGCCTGGACCTGGAGGCGTTCTGCGAGGCGGCCGGCGAGGACGTCGTCGTCCTGCTGCGCGCCCACTACTTCTACGACCGGGGCCGCTCCCGGACCTCGGACCGGGTCATCGACGTCACCGCGCACCGCTCCTCCGAGGACGTGTGCCTGGCCGCGGACGCGCTGGTCACCGACTACTCGTCCATCATGTTCGACTACGCCAACCTGGACCGGCCGATCGTCGTGTACGCCGACGACTGGGAGGTGTACCGGGAGACGCGGGGCGTGTACTTCGACCTGATGGCCGAGCCGCCCGGCACGGTCGCGCGGACCCCGGGGGAGCTGGCCGCCGTCTTCCGGGACGGCTCGTACGCCGGCCCGGAGGCCCGGGCGCTCAGGGCCGCGTTCCGGGAGCGGTTCTGCCAGTTCGACGACGGGCGGGCCGCCGAGCGGGTGGTGCGGCGGGTGCTGCTCGGCGAGCCGCCCGAGGCCGTCCCGCCGGTGATCCCGCTCGCGGAGCGCGTTCCCGCCCCCGCCGCCGCGACCCTCGTGAGGAGCTGACCCCGCCGTGCCCCGCTTCACCCTGATCGTGCCCTGTTTCAAGGTGCAGGGCTTTCTGCGCGAGTGCCTGGACTCGGTGCTCGGGCAGTGCTTCGGCGACTTCGAGCTGATCGCCGTCGACGACCGTTCCCCGGACGGCTGCGGCGCGATCCTGGACGAGTACGCCGAGCGCGACCCGCGCGTGAAGGTGCTGCACCTGCCGGAGAACGTCGGCCTCGGCCGGGCCCGCAACGCGGGCCTCCCGCACGCCACCGGCGACTACCTGTTCTTCCTGGACAGCGACGACACCCTCACCCCGGGCGCGCTGCGGGCCGTCGCCGACCGGCTCGCCGAGGCCGACGACCCGGACGTGCTCGTCTTCGACTACGCGCGCACCTACTGGTGGGGCGGCACCCGGCGCAACGTCCTCGCGCCCGTCCTCGCCGAGGCCCCCGGCGTCTTCACCGTCTCGGACTACCCGAGGATCCTCGACCTGCTGATGGTGGTCTGGAACAAGGTGTACCGGCGGGAGTTCGTCACGGAGAACGGCTTCGCGTTCCCGCCGGGCTACTACGAGGACACGCCCTGGACGTTCCCGGTCATGCTGAGCGCCGGCCGGGTCGCCGCCCTGGACCGGATCTGCCTGAACTACCGGCAGCGCCGGCAGGGCAACATCCTGTCCACCACCAGCCGCAAGCACTTCGACATCCACGACCAGTACGAGCGGGTCTTCGCGTTCGTCGCCGAGCGGCCGGAGCTGGCGCGGTGGCGGCCGTACCTGCACCGCAAGATGGGCGAGCACTGCCTGGACATCCTCGCCAAGCCGGACCGGCTGCCCCCCGCGGACAAGGCGGAGTTCTTCCGGCGCACGGCGGAGATGTTCCGCCGGCACCGGCCCGCCGGCGCCCTGGTGGACGGCGAGGTCGCCGTGCTGGAGGGGTCCTGGACCGGGTACCTGCTGAGGCGGCAGGCGGCACGGGCCGGGCGGGAGGCGGCCCGGCGGGCGGAGCGGGTGCGCCACGCGGCCGGCGGCCGGGCCCGGGCCGGCTGGGCGGCCGTGCACGCGCGCCGCCCGCTGGACGAGCACCTGGTGGTCTACTCGGCGTCCTCGCACCGGGGCCTGCTCGGGGACCCGGCGGCCGTCCACGCGGCGGCCCGGGAGATCGCCCCGCAGCTGCGCGGGGTGTGGGTGGTGCGGGACGCGGAGACGGCCGCGCACCTGCCGCCCGACGTGGAGCACGTGGTCCTCGGTTCCCGGCGCTACCTGGAGGTGACCGCCCGCGCGAAGTTCTTCGTCAACGACGTCAACTGGCCCGGCTCGCTCGCCAAGCGCCCCGGCAGCGTGCACATCCACACCCACCAGGGCACCCCGCTGAAGTACGTGGGCGCCGACCTGCTGGACAAGCCGGGCGCCCGGCTCGGTTTCGACGTGCCGCAGATGCTGCGCCGGGCCGACCGCTGGGACTACAGCCTGGTCGCCAACCGGTACTCGGAGCTGGTGTGGGAGCGGGCCTACCCCTGTCACTTCACCTCGGTGCGCAGCGGCAGCCCGCGCAACGACGTGCTGGTCAGTGGCGGGCCCGGCGACTTCCGGGAGCGGTACGGCATCCCGGCGGACCACACGGTCGTGCTGTACGCGCCGACCCGCCGGGACTACCGCCGGGGCGGCCACGTGGAGCGGATCGACCTGGCCCGGTTCGCGGCCGACCTCGGCGAGGGTCACACGCTCGTGGTCCGGCTGCACCCGTCGCTGGCGACCGGTCCGGCGCGGGGCCTGGGCCTGGCGGAGCTGGCCCGGCGCGGGATCCTGGTCGACGCCACCGACGAGCCGCGGACGGCGGACGTGCTGCTCGCGGCGGACGCGCTGGTCACCGACTACTCGTCCGTCATGTTCGACTACGCCGTGCTGGACCGGCCGATCGTGGTGCACGCCGACGACTGGCCCGCCTTCCGGGCGAGCCGGGGCGCCTATCTCGACATCACCGCCGAGGCACCCGGCCACGTCTCCGCCTCGTACGGTGAGCTGGCCCGGCTGTTCGCCTCGGGCTCCTGGCGGGACGCGGAGTCGGCGCGCCGGCGCGCGGACTTCCGGGCCCGGTTCTGCGCGTACGACGACGGGCGGGCCGCCGAACGGGTGGTGCGGACGCTGCTGCTGGGCGAGCCGGCGCCCGGACCGAGGCCGGTGCGGATCCCGGGCCAGGCGGCGGCCCCGGACTCGCTGACCTCGGCGTGAGCACGCCCGAGGGGGCCGGCCCCGACCGGGACCGGCCCCCTCGTGCCGCGCGCGGCGCGCTTACTCGATGACCAGGTCGACGTCGATGTTGCCGCGGGTGGCGTTGGAGTACGGGCAGACCTGGTGGGCGGTCTCGACCAGCTTGCGGCCGGTCGCCTCGTCCACGGTGCCGGGCAGCTCGATGCGCAGGGTGACCTTCAGTCCGAAGCCCTCGCCCTGCTTGCCTATGCCGACCTCGGCGGTCACGGCGGCGTCGCTGACGTCGACCTTGGCCTGGCGGCCGACGAGGCCGAGGGCGCTGCCGAAGCAGGCGGCGTACCCGGCGGCGAAGAGCTGCTCGGGGTTGGTGCCCTGGCCGTTGCCGCCCAGCTCCACCGGCATGGCGAGGGCCAGGTCGATCCTGCCGTCGGAGGAGACGGCACGGCCCTCGCGGCCGTGGGTGGCGGTGGCGACAGCGGTGTAGAGCGCGTCCATGGAGACCATCCCTCTGGGGTGTGGCGGTTCGTTGCGGGCATAAGTAGAGCACACAATTAGATTTTGCACAACTAAATGGTCCGCAGGGGCTATCCTGGAGCCATGAACGACATGGACTGGCTGCGCCTGGACCGCCAGATCTGCTTCTCCCTGCACGCCGCGTCCCGCGCCTTCAACGGCGTCTACCGCGTGCTCCTGAAGGACCTCGGGCTCACCTACCCGCAATACCTGGTGATGCTGGTGCTGTGGGAACAGGGCGACCTGCCGGTCAAGAAGCTCGGCGCACAGCTGCGGCTCGACTCGGGCACGCTCTCCCCGCTGGTCAAGCGGCTGGAGGCGGCCGGTCTGGTGCGGCGCGAACGCAGCGCCGAGGACGAGCGCTCGGTCCTGGTACGGCTCACCGGGGAGGGCACGGCATTGCGCGAGCGGGCCCTGGAGGTGCCCCGCCGGATCATGTCGGCGACCGGATTCGACCTGGCCGAGCTCGTCGACCTGCGCGCCCGGCTGGACCGGCTCACCACCGCACTGGACGCGGCGGCGGAGACGGAGGCCCGGGCGGCCGACTGAGCGGACGGACGTACAGCCGTACGGTCACCCCGCCCCGCACCGCTTCCCGGCGGGCCACGAACTGCTGCCCCAGGACGGTGGCCTTCGCGCGCTCGACGGGGTCGCGCGGCGCCCGCCGGCCGGCGAGCTGCCTCCCGTCCGCGACGACCCACACACGGTCGAGCCGCGCCAGCCGCCGGCGCACCTCCCGCGGCCCGGCCTCCCGCCCGTACAGCGTCCCGGACTCGGCGGCCCCCGCCACCAGCGCCACGTCCCGCGTCCCGCGGAAGGCCCGCGGATAGGTGAGCGCCACGTTCCGCATCGGCCCGGGCAGGAAGAGCACGGGATCGCCGGCGACCAGGCCGCGGGCGGCCGCCCGGGAGACGGCGCCCAGGTCGTCCGGCCGGTGACCGGGTTCCCGGTCCTTCTGGAGCAGAGGGAGCTGGTGCAGGAGGGAGAGGGCGACGGCGAGGACGCCGGTGAGGGCGGGACAGGGCGACCTCCGCCCGGCCGGGCTCCCCGGGCCGCCCGCGCACAGGCGCCCGACGGCCCCCGCCACCCGCTCGGCCCCGCAGGCCACCAGCAGCGGCGCCCCCGCCAGGGCGTACAGCACGTACCGGTCGACGTACAGCGGCGAGAACTGCGAGGCCAGCATCAGCGCCGCCGGCGGCACCACCATCACCGGCAACGCCACCCCGGCGCAGGTGACCTCCCGGCGCCCCACCAGTCCCTGCAGGCCCAGGACCGCCAGCCCCAGACACACCCAGAACACCGCGTCCGACGGCCCCAGAAACCTCTGCAGCAACCTTTCCGCAGTCTCCGCCGTGGGCGCCCGCAGCCATGCCACCTGGGCCGCCTGCCCCCGCGACACCGCCACCATCGGCAGCAGCCCGGCCACCACCGCCACCGCCGCGCCCGCCCAGCCCCGCCACACCCGCCGCCCCGCCCGGGCCAGCGCCAGCGACACCGCGTGGGCGAGCAGCAGCAGCACCGCGAACTCGTGCAGCCAGCAGGTGAGGGCGAGGACGGCGCCGTAGGGCCACCAGGGGCCGCCGCCCTGCACGGCCCGGACGAATAACAGGGTCGCGCCGGCGGCGCCGGCCGCGACGATGGCGTAGGAGCGGCCCTCCTGGGCGTAGTGGCCGGCCATCGGCGTGACGGCGTACAGCAGTCCGGCCCACAGCCCGACCCGCGGCCGCACCAGCCGCATGCCGAGGGCGGCCACCAGGCCCGCCGTGCCGGCCGCCGCGCACAGCGACGGCAGCCGCAGGACGACCTCGCCGGGGTGGACGGCGAGGACGGCGTGCAGCAGGAGGTAGTACAGGCCGTGGACCGCGTCCACGTCGTGCAGCAGCCGCCAGATCTGCGGCACCGTACGGCGCCCCACCTGGAGACTGACCGCCTCGTCGCGCCACATGCCGCCCCGGTCGAGCCCCCAGGCCCCGAGCGCGAGCGCCGCCAGCACGGGCAGGCCCACGACGGCGGTCCGGCGCAGCCGCGCCCGGAGGGCCGGCGGCCGGTACGGCGGACGGCTCGTCGCACCGGCCGGTGCGCCGGTGGCCGAAGCCGCCGGACGCGGCTGGGGTTTCGCAGGAAGCCCGACGTTCACCATGGCCCGATCTGTTACGGTCCGATCTCTTACGATTAGCGAATATTGGGGTTCTTGACGGTGTATCAGCATCAATACACCATCCGTACCGCTTAGGCTTCCATGTGATGAACCGTCTCCGCGTCACCCCCCGGCCGGTCCTCGCACTCACCGCCATCTGGCTCACCACCCGTGCCCTCATGCTGTGGCTGCTCACCCTGGGCGGTGCCCGGCTGCTGGGCGGAGGCGCGGTGAGCCGGGAGGTGTGGCGGCTGTACTTCCACTGGTACGGCGTCCTCACGCACGGCTCCTTCCCGGTGCACGACACGCTGTGGCAGTACCCGCCCGGCGCCGGCGCGGTGCTGCTGGCGCCGGGCCTGCTGCCGGGCCTGACGTACTTCGAGGCGTTCGTGACGGTCACGCTGGCCGTGGACGCGCTGACCCTGGCCGCGCTGCTGCGCGCGGGCACCCGGCCCGGGCGCAGCCTGCTCGGCGCGGCCGTGTGGACCGGCGGTCTGCCGCTGCTGCTGCACCTGCCGCTCGCCCGGTACGACGTGCAGGTCACCGCCCTGGCCGTGCTCTGCCTGCTGGCCTCGGCGCGCTCCCCACGCGCGGGCGGGGTGCTGGGGGCACTGGGCGCGCTGGTGAAGGTGTGGCCGGCGCTGGTGCTGCTGGGCGCGCCCCGGGGCCGGCCGACGCGCACGGCGTGGGGGTGGGCGGGGTGGGCCGGTCTCGCGTGCCTCGCCCTGTTCGCCGTCCGCTTCACCCACCCGCTGTCCTTCCTGCGGGAGCAGGGCGGCCGGGGCGTGCAGATCGAGTCGCTCGGCGGCACGGCGCTCAACCTGGCCCGGCACGCCGGCTGGCCGGGCCGGACCCGCTACCGGTACGGGGCGATCGAAATCGTCGGCCCGTACGCGCAGGCCGTGGCCACCGCCTCCCTCGCGCTGACGGCGGTCGCCTTCGGACTGCTGGTGCTGTGGCGAGTACGGGCGCGGCACTGGACCGAGGCCACGCCCTTCGACGCGGCGCTGAGCGCGGTGCTGCTGTTCACGGTCACCAGCCGGGTCATCAGCCCGCAGTACATGATCTGGCTGATCGGGCTGGCCGCCGTGTGCCTGACCTCGCGGCACACCCGTCAGCGGCCGGTGGCGGTGCTGGTCCTGGCGGCGTCCGCGCTCAGCACCGTGGCGTACCCGATGTTCTACGGTGAGGTGGTCGAGGGCACCTGGGCCGGGTGCCTGCTGATGCTGGCCCGCAACGGGGTGCTGACGGCCGCCGCCGTGCTGTCGTTCGGGCGGCTGTGGCGGGCCGCGCGGCCGCCGGCCGGAAAGACCGTGCCGCCGACGCAACCCCGAGCCGATTCCGACCGTCTTCCGGAGCGAGCACTAAGCCTCTCTTAACGGGGTATTACCGAATATTCTTACGCTTCCGGCCCGTGGACCTCATGCATCCAGAACCGCGACACCCACACCCGGCGCCGGCCTCGGCGCCCGGCCCGGCATCCCCCTCGACGCCGGCGCCCCAGGTCGCCGTGGTCGTGATCGGCTACAACGACCGCGCCCACGTGGGTGATGCCGTGCGCTCGGCGCTGGCCCAGGGGCCCGCGGTCGCCGAGGTGATCGCCGTGGACGACTGCTCCACCGACGGCAGTGGGGAACTGCTCGACCGGCTGGCGGCCGGTGAACCACGGCTGCGGGTGGTGCGCCTGCCGGTGAACAGCGGCGGCTGCGGCAGCCCGCGCAACGCGGGGGTCGACGCGGCGCGGGCGCCGTACGTGATGTTCCTGGACAGCGACGACATGCTGCCGCCGGGCGCCGTGGACGCCCTGCTGACGGCGGCCACGGAGGCGCACGCCGAGGTGGCGAGCGGTCTGTGCGTGCGCCGGGAGCTGCCGTCGGGGCGCGAACAGCCCTGGCAGGCGCCCCTCTACGAGACGCCCGCCGTCCTCGCGCGCCCCGCCCAGCGCCCCCGCCTGGTCCACGACACGCTGTGCGTCAACAAGCTGTACCGCACCGACTTCCTGCGTACCCACGGCATCCGCTTCCCCGAGGGCCGCTTCCTGTACGAGGACTTCGTCTTCGTGGCGCGGGTGCTGGCCGCGAGCCCGCGCATCGCGCTCGTACCGGACCGGGTGTACGTGTGGCAGGTCCGCCGGTCGGCCGAGCGGCTGTCGCTCTCGCTGGACCGGGGGCGCGTCGAGAACTGGACCGCGCGCCTGGAGGCGTCCACGCTGGCGTACGACATCCTGCTGGGCGCCGGGCAGAAGGAGCTGGCGCGGGCGGCGCGCGCCAAGTTCCTCGACCACGAGGTGCGCATGTACGTGCGCGAGCTGGAGCTGCGCGACGCGCACTACCGGCGCGCCTGGTGGGAGCAGACCCGTGAGCACCTCGCGCACTACGACGCGGCCGACTGGGAGCTCAATCCCGCCGCCCCCGGCCGTCTGCTCGGCCGGGTCCTGCTGGAGTCGCCCGAGCCGCGCGAACTGCCCCGGCTGCGGGAACTCGCCGCCCGTCCGGCGCGCCTGCTCCCGCCGTACGCCCGCACCCCCGACGGCACCCCGGTCTGGTCCGCCGCCCTCCCCCAGGTCTCCCTCGCCCCCTTCCTGTCCCGGCCCGTCGCGGAACTGCCGCTCGCCGTGGACGCGGAACTGCGCCCCCGCGCGCGCGTCTCGCTGCTGCGCCTGCGGCTGCACGAGCTGTACGGCAAGGTGGCCGAGGCGGACCCACGCGAGGTGGAGCTGCACTGGCAGGCGCGGGAGGGCGACCGCACGCGCGGACGCACCACGGCGGCGCTCACGCCCTCCGGTGCGGACACCTGGTCGGCCGAGGTGCCCGTCGACCTGGCGCGGCTCGGCTCGGGCACCTGGGACCTGCGCGTGGCCCTGCTCTTCGCGGACGGCACCCGGCGCGAGACGACGGCGCACGCCCTCACGGGTGCCGGCCGGCTGCGCCGTCGCGCCGTCCCGAGCGCCGTGCACGGCGTGCTGCTGGCCCAGCCCTACGCCACGCACTCCGGCG
>NZ_BNBF01000010.1:36594-38460 GCF_014654935.1 Streptomyces capoamus | reverse complement strand
CACTGGCCCTGCGCGTGGCGACCGGCGCGCGCGGAGTGCTGCGCGTGGTCCGCGGCCGGCTCCGCCGCCTGCTTCACTGAACACACGGGCCGACCGACGAGCTGACGAGGGGATGGCCGCAATGACCTGGCTGATCACCGGCGGCGCCGGATACATCGGGGCGCACGTCGTACGGGCGATGACCGAGGCGGGTGAGCGCGCGGTCGTCTACGACGACCTGTCCACCGGCGTGGCCGCGCGCGTACCGGCCGAGGTGCCGCTGGTGCGCGGCTCCGTGCTGGACGCGGACCGGGTGGCCCGCGCCCTCGCCGAGCACGGGATCACCGGGGTCGTCCACCTGGCGGCGAAGAAGCAGGTGGGCGAGTCGGTGCAGCGCCCGCTGCACTACTACCGGGAGAACGTCGAGGGCCTGCGGGTGCTGCTGGAGGCGGTGACGGCGGCGCAGGTCCCGTCCTTCCTGTTCTCCTCTTCCGCGGCCGTCTACGGCATGCCCGACGTCGACCTGGTGACCGAGGAGACCCCCTGCCGGCCGCTGTCCCCCTACGGCGAGACCAAACTGGCCGGCGAGTGGCTCGTGCGCGCCGCGGGCCGGGCGACCGGCATGGCCACGGCGGCGCTCCGCTACTTCAACGTGGCCGGCGCGGCCGCTCCCGAGCTGGCCGACACCGGCGTGTCCAACCTGGTCCCCATGGCGTTCGAGCGGCTCTCGCAGGGCGCGGCGCCGCGGATCTTCGGCGACGACTATCCGACGCCCGACGGCACCTGCGTCCGCGACTACATCCACGTGGCCGACCTGGCCGAGGCCCATGTGACCGTCGCCCGCGCGCTGCGCTCCGCGCCCGGCACCGACCTGACCCTCAACATCGGCCGGGGCGAGGGCGTGTCCGTCCGCGAGATGATCGACCGCGTCAACGCGGTCACCGGCTACGACCGCCCCCCGACCGTGACCCCGCGCCGGCCCGGCGACCCCGCCCGCGTGGTCGCCTCGGCCGCCCGCATCGCCACGGAACTGGGCTGGCAGGCCAAGTACGACGTCCAGGACATGATCGCGTCGGCGTGGGAGGGCTGGGTCCGGGTGCACCCGGAGGCGGCGCGGTCGTAGCGCGCCCCACCCGGTCCCACCGCGGTCCCCGGCACCTCACAGCGCCTTGAGCGCCCCCGCCGTGGCCCGGGCCAGCTGCTCCAGGTAGCCCTTGGGCAGCTTGGGCGAGCGGATCACCACCGCGCGCCAGTACAGCGGACCGGAGATCAGGTCCAGGGCCAGCTCGGGGTCGAGCCCCGCCGCCAGTTCCCCGCGCGTCTCCGCCGCCGCCACGATCCGGCTGGCCACCCCCTCCTGGCCGTCCCGCAGCGCCTTCTGGAACGCGTCCGCGAGGTCGGGATTGCGGGCGGCCTCGGCCTGGAGGTCGGGGATGATCTGCGAGGCGACCGGATGCCGCAGCGCGCGGGACGTGACCTCGTACAGCAGCCGCAGGTCGCCCTCCAGGGACCCGGTGTCCGGCACCGGGAACCCGGTCACGGCCAGCGCCGACACCACGTCCAGCACCAGGTGCAGCTTCGAACGCCACCGCCGGTACACCGCCGTCTTACCGACACCGGCCCGCCGGGCGATCCCCTCGATGGACATGCGCGCGTAGCCGACGGCCGCCAGTTCGTCGAAGACGGCCGCCCGGATCGCCTCGGTGACGTCCTCCCGGAGCACGGCCGCGCCGGCGGGCGCCCGGCGGCGCGCACGCACCGGCGGCTCGTCGGCGGACCCGGCGTTCGTCGTCATACCGCACAGCATAGGGCGTCACGACGAAACGGTTGCGTTCCGACGTCGATTGGCCCTACGCTCGCGTTGCGACGATACGGTCCCGTCCCGAC
>NZ_BNBF01000010.1:16396-36560 GCF_014654935.1 Streptomyces capoamus | reverse complement strand
GTAAGAGAACGTGAAGAGAAGCGTAAGGAAACGCCGGCCGACGGGAACGGACGCGGCGATGCCGGCGAACGCCGGACGCGGCACCCCCTCCCCCCGAGCGAAAGCAGCGGATGTGAGCCAGGTCCTCCACACACCGCCCCCCACCCAGGCCCCGGCCGACGACGACCTCGCGGCACTGGCGGCCCGGCACGGCCTGACGGTCAGCGGCGCCCGCCCCTCCCTGCCGGAGTACGTCCGCCAGCTGTGGGCCCGCCGCCACTTCATCAGCGCCTTCGCCACCGCCAAGCTGACCGCGCAGTACAGCCAGGCGAAGCTCGGCCAGGTCTGGCAGGTCATGACCCCGCTGCTGAACGCGGCGGTGTACTACTTCATCTTCGGCGTGCTGCTCGGCACCAAGCACAACGTGCCCGACTACGTCCCGTTCCTGGTCACGGGCGTGTTCATCTGGACGTTCACCCAGAGCTCGATCATGGCGGGCACCCGCGCGATCTCCGGCAACCTCGGCTTGGTCCGCGCCCTGCACTTCCCGCGCGCCGCCCTGCCCATCTCCTTCGCCCTCCAGCAGCTCCAGCAGCTGCTGTTCTCGATGGCCGCCCTGGTCGTCATCCTGCTCTGCTTCGGCGTGCCGGTCGCCGCCTCCTGGGTGCTGGCGCTCCCGGCGCTGGTGCTGCAGTTCACGTTCAACGCCGGCGTGTCGATGATCGTGGCCCGGATGGGCGCCAAGACCCCGGACATCGCGCAGCTGATGCCGTTCGTGCTGCGCACCTGGATGTACGTGTCCGGCGTGATGTGGAGCATCGACAAGCTGGCCAAGAAGGACGACCTGCCGCACCTCGTCACCGTCCTGCTGGAACTCAACCCGGCCGCGGTCTACATCGACCTCATGCGGTTCGCGCTGATCGACAGCTTCCACGCCAGGTCCCTGCCCCCGCACGTCTGGGCGGCGGCCACCGGCTGGGCCCTGCTCGCCGGCATCGGCGGCTTCATCTACTTCTGGAAGGCTGAGGAGACGTACGGCCGTGGCTGAGCACAGCGAGAAGATCCCCACCGTCGTCGCGGACCGCGTCGACATCGTCTACCGGGTCAACGGCACCGGTGCCGGCCGTGGCTCCGCCACCGCCGCCCTCAACCGCATCCTGCGCCGCGAGCAGACCGAGAAGGCGGCCGGCGTGCGCCGGGTGCACGCGGTGAAGAAGGTGTCGTTCGTCGCCTACCGGGGAGAGGCGATCGGGCTGATCGGCACCAACGGCTCCGGCAAGTCCACCCTGCTCAAGGCCGTCGCCGGCCTGCTCCCGGTGGAGAGCGGGCACATCTTCACCGACGGCCAGCCGTCCCTGCTGGGCGTCAACGCGGCGCTGATGAACGACCTCACGGGCGAGCGGAACATCCACCTCGGCGGTCTCGCCATGGGCATGTCCCGGGAGCAGATCAAGCAGCGCTACCAGGAGATCGTCGACTTCTCGGGGATCAACGAGAAGGGCGACTTCATCACCCTCCCGATGCGCACGTACTCCTCCGGCATGGCCGCCCGGCTCCGCTTCTCCATCGCCGCCGCCAAGGACCACGACGTGCTGCTGATCGACGAGGCGCTGGCCACCGGCGACCGCTCCTTCCAGAAACGCTCGGAGGCACGGATCCGCGAGCTGCGGCAGCACGCGGGCACGGTCTTCCTGGTCAGCCACAACAACAAGTCGATCCGCGACACCTGCGAGCGGGTGCTGTGGCTGGAGCGCGGCGAACTGCGCATGGACGGCCCGACCGAAGAGGTGATGAAGGAGTACGAGGCCTTCACCGGCGACAAGAAGCCGGCGCCCGCGAAGCCGGCGGCGAAGACCCCGCAGCAGAAGAAACCGGAACCGAAGGCGAACGCCCCGAAAGGGTAAGTGAAGGACACGGAAGCGGACGGTATGAAAGCGGTCACTTCGCAACCGGACGCGCCGAAACTGCCTCTTTCTTCCTGAGGCCCACACTTAGGCCGGACGCAGTCATCCCTTTCATCCGCTTAGTGACAGTATGTTATGAAGGGTTGCGCCCGGAGAGACCGATCCGAAGGAGTCCACTGCGATGCCCCAGTTGAGTGTGATCGTCTACGGGCCGAACGCACAGGGGCACCTGACCGAGCTGCTGGGCTCCCTGGAATCCCACCCCCTCCCCGACGCCGAGGTGATCGTCGCCGCGGTCGGCGCGTGGGCCCGGGAGACGGCCGAGGCCCACGCCCCCGAGACGATCGTCGTACCGCTGCCGGACGGCACCGGTGACGCGGAGGCCCGGGCGGCCGGCGCCGCCCGCGCCCGTGGCCGCTGGCTGCACTTCGTCCACGCCGAGGACGGCCTGCCCGCGGGCGCGGCCCGCCTGATCGCCGAGCGGACCGCCGAACTGGACGCGGCGGCCGCGGCGGCGGACACCCCCGTGGACGTCCTCCTCTTCGACCACGTCACCACCACCTGGCAGACCGCCGCCCGGCCCTCCCGCGACGGCCGCCACCTCGCCGCCGTCGGCCGCGCGGCCCTGCCCCTGCACGAGGCCGCCGACCTGCTGCGGCTCACCCCGCTGCTCGGCAACCGTGCCCTGCGCGCCGCCTTCTGGCAGGCCCACGAGGAGCGGCTGAACACCGACGACGAGCCCCGCGCCGCCCACGCGGCCCTGCTGCTCGCCGGCCGCGTCGCCTGCCTGAACCAGACGGCGTACGAGCACCGCGTGCTGCGTCCCGAGAGCCTGCCGCCGCGCGCCCCCGAGGACCGGCTCCGCCTCGTCGACCACTACGAGGCCCTGCTCGCGCTCACCAGGGACCGCCGCGCCCCCCGCGCGGTGCTGTACGACCTGATGGTGCGCGACCTCATCCGCACCTTCGCCCGCGAGGACCTGCCCGACCCGGTGGCCCGCGAGTTCTTCCGCCGCGCCTCCCTGGCCGCGGTCCGCTGGCGCCCCGAGGGCCACCGGCGCCCGGCGGGCCTGGAGGGCGTACGGCACGGGCTGCTGGAGGAGGGCGCGTACACCAAGTACCGGGCCTTCCAGACGGCCAACCGCACCCGCCGCGCCGCCCGCAAGGCCGTACGGAGCCGCAAGCGGCAGCTGAGCGCCAAGGTCCGCGACCAGCAGTACCGGCGCGCCCTGAGCCGCCCGGTCGACCCGAACCTCGCCGTGTTCGCCGCCTACTGGGACCGCGGGGTGTCCTGCAACCCGGCCGCGATCGCCGCGAAGCTCGCCGAACTCGCCCCGCACATCCACCCGGTGTGGGTGGTGAACAAGGAGAACGCGGCCCTGCTGCCGCCCGGCACCGACCACGTGGTCCCCGGCACCCGCCGCTACTGGGAGATCCTGGCCACCGCCAAGTACCTGACGAACAACGTCAACTTCCCGAACGCGGTCGTCAAGCGCCCGGACGCGATCCACGTCCAGACCCACCACGGCACCCCGCTCAAGCGGATGGGCCTGGACCAGATGGACCACCCGGCCGCCGCCAAGGGCCTGGACTTCGCCGCCCTGCTGGCCCGCATCGACAAGTGGGACTACAGCGTCAGCGCCAACAGCCACTCCACCCGCATGTGGGAGCGCGCCTACCCCTCCCGCTACACCAGCCTCGACCACGGCTATCCGCGCAACGACGTGTACTACCGGGCCGGTGCCGCCGACGTCCGCGCCGCCCGCGAGCGTCTCGGCATCGCGCCCGGGAAGACCGCCGTCCTGTACGCCCCCACCCACCGCGACTACGAGGCCGGCTACACCCCGCGCCTCGACCTCGCCGCCCTCGCCGACCGCCTCGGCGACGACACCGTCCTGATGGTGCGCGCCCACTACTTCTACGGCGGCGCCGCCTCCCCGCTGACCGGGCTGCGCCGCTCCGGCCGGATCATCGACGTCTCCTCCTACGACCCCGTCGAGGAACTCTGCCTGGCCGCCGACGCGCTGGTCACGGACTACTCCTCGATCATGTTCGACTACGCCAACCTGGACCGACCGATCGTGATCTACGCCGACGACTGGGAGACGTACCGGACCACCCGGGGCGTCTACTTCGACCTGATGGCCGAACACCCCGGCCAGGTCGCCCGCACCCAGGAGGAACTCGCGGAGATCTTCGTCTCCGGCGCCTGGCGCGACGACGGCGCGGCCAAGGCGCGGGCCGCGTTCCGCCGCCGGTTCTGCGAGTACGACGACGGACGCGCCGCCGAACGGGTCGTACGCCGGGTGTTCCTCGGCGAACCGGAGGACGCGCTGCCACCGGTGCTGCCCCTGGAGGACCGCACCCCCGCCCCGACGCCCGAGGAGGCCACGGCATGACCATCCCCGACGTCACGGTCACGGTCATCGTCTTCAACGACGCGGCCCGCCTCCCCCGCGCGGTCGCCTCGCTGCGCGCGCAGACCCACGCCAACATCGAGATCGTCATCAGCGACGACCACTCGACGGACGACACGCCGACGGTCGCCCGGGAGCTGGCGGCCCAGGACCACCGGATCCGCTACATCCGCCTGCCGGAGAACAGCGGCGGGTGCAGTGCCCCGCGCAACCGGGCCATCGAGATCGCCCGGGCGCCCTACCTGATGTTCCTGGACAGCGACGACGAACTGCCCCCGCGCGCCGTGGAACTGCTGCTCGCCGCGCACCGCGAGCGGGCGGTGGACTTCGCCATGGGCGCGGTCCGCCGGGTCCGGGTGGACAACGGCCGCCGCACCACCTGGATGCCGCACCTGGTCGCCGAACGCCGCACGGTGGAGGGCATCGAGCAGGACCCCCGGCTGCTCTTCGAGCACCTGTCGACCAGCAAGATGTACGCGCGCGCCTTCCTCGACCGCCACCAGCTCCGCTTCCCGGAGGGCATCCACTACGAGGACCAGCTGTTCTCCGCGCAGGCGTACTGCCTCGCGAAGGCGTTCACGATCATCCCGGACCCGGTGTACGTCTGGTACATCGAGCCGTTCGCCGCCGCGTCCGCCGCCTCCATCTCCAACCAGCGGCACAAGATCTCCAACGTCCGCGACCGGGTCCACGTCCAGCGGCTGATCGACGACTTCCTGGTGAGCAGCGGGCACGCGGGGCTGCGGGAGGACAAGGACTACAAGTTCCTCAAGCACGACTTCCGGATGTACGCCGGCGACCTGCCCTACCGGGACGAGGAGTGGCTGGCGTCCTTCGCGGACCTCATGACCCCCTACCTGGACACGCTCTCCCCCGACGCGTACGCGCGGCTGCCGCGCGCCGAGCGCGTGGTGCTGGAGCTGCTGCGCGACGGCCGCCTGGCCGAGGTCCGGCAGGCGGCGCGCGGGCTGGGCCACGCGGTGGCGCCGCGGCAGGTCACGTCCGGCCCCGACGGCGTCCCCTACTGGGGCGACAGCGTCCCGTCGACGGACCGCGCCCGCCGCGAACTCGACGTCTCCGAACTGGAGCTGGACACCAGGCCCTTCCCCACCGCCCAGTTCCGCCACGAGATCACGGAGCTGACGCCCGGCCCCGGCGCGTCCCTCACCCTCGCGATCCGCACCTACGACCCCGGGCTGCGGCTGCCCGTCGGACCCCAGCGCGCGTCCCTGCTGCTGACTCCGGGCCGGCGCCGCATGACGGTCCCCTTCCGCCTCGACCCGGTCCGCCCCGGCGTATTCGAGGGCACGGTCCGCCTGGACCTGGCCGCCGCGCAGGTCCCGCTGCACGGCTTCGCCGGACTGCGGCACCCGCTGGTCCGCCTGGACCAGCAGGGCCTGTCCAACTCGGCCCTGCTCCTGGCCCCGCTGGACTTCCCGTCGCGCACCGTCCGCATCCCCTACCACTCGGGCGCGGCCCCGCACGACCTCAGGATCGAACCGGAGGGCCGCAACCCCGGCCGGCTCCAGATCCGCTGGACCCCCGTCGGCGTGACGGCCCGCGTGACCCGTCCGGTGCTCCAGCGCCTGGCCCACCCGCGCCTGCGCAACGCGGCCCGGCTGGCGGCGAGCGTGTTGAGGTAGACCGGGGCGGCACGGGTGGGCGCGGGCGGCACCCTGCCCGGCCGGTGAGCGGACCCGCCGCCGGCCCGGCGCGGCTCAGGGCAGTACTCGGTACAGGACCTGATCGCCCGGGCCGGCGGCCACTTCGCGAAGCCAGGGTGCCTTCGCCGACGTACCGCCGACGACCCACCGCACCCCGTACTTCCGCAGGATCTCCCGCCGCTCCGCCGTTCCCGTCCCCCCGGAGAAGTACCGCTCCACCGCCGCCTCCCGGCGCCCCGCGTCGGGAAGGAACACATCCGGGTACCCGGGCGCCACGGTGTAGGGACCGTACGCGGGGATCTGCCGGGCCGGGAAGGTACGGGCCATCACCACGTCCCCGTACCGCACCCCGGCCCGCATGATCCACTGGTACCCCACCCACGGCGTCCGGTACTTCTCCGCGACCACCCCGGGGAGCGCGCCCCGCGGCACCACGTACCCGAGCGTCCCGGCCTGCGTCCACGCCCCCACGGCCAGCGCGGCGAGCAGCACGCACGCCCACCCCCGCCGCACGGCCCGGCGCCCCGCCGACACCGCCTCCAGCGCGGCCGCGAGCTGCGCCGGGATCAGCGCCGCGGGCAGGGCACGGCCCCAGGAGTAGTGCCCGCTCAGGCCGCCCGCCGCGAACACCAGCGTGCCGAGGAGGAAGAACAGGACCAGCGGGTCCCGGCGGTCCCGCCGCGCGCGCAGGCCCAGCGCCGCCACCCCGAGCAGCACCAGGCCGAACCGCCCGGCCAGGTCCTGGTAGAGCGGCCGGTGGATGGCCTCCAGGTCCGCGCCGGCGGAGAACAGCGCGAAGAAGTCGTAGTACGGCCAGAGCCAGAGCAGCAGCAGCCCCGCGACCAGCCCGGCACCGAGCCGCGGCAGCACCCCCCGCGCCGGCTTCGCCGCGAGCACCACGGCCAGCCCGCCCAGGGACGCGACGACCCCGGTGAACTGGTGGCACAGCAGGATCAGCGCCCACAGCACCCCCAGCCCCGGCCACACCCCCCACCCGGACTCCGCACGCAGCGCCCGCGTCAGCCAGGTCCAGAAGTGGAAGCTGAGCCCGAGCGCGAACACGCTGGGGTACGACACCGTCAGCGCGAGGGAGTTCAGCCCGAGGAAGCCGCTCCAGTTGAACAGCACCGGCCCCCACAGCAGCAGCAGGCTCAGCAGGGCGAGGGCGGGCGCGGCGCGATGGGCGCTGAGGGTGCGGACGTACCGCACGACGCCGGTCACCAGCAGCGCCAGCCCGGCGAGCGCGGCCAGCCGCAGCACCACGAAGACGGAGAGGCCGGTCAGCCTGGCGACGACACCGAGCAGCAGCATCCACGGGGAGTAGTAGGGGCTCGGCGTGTCGGCGTCGACCAGCGGGTTGCCGGGGTGCAGCAGGCTGTGCCGCAGGCGCTGGACGGTGGCCGCGTGCATGCCCAGGTCGCCCGCCCAGGGCAGGCGGACGACGACCAGGAGCAGCAGCACCCCGACCAGCGCGGCGGCGAGTTGCGCCGACGTCCGGCCGACGCGCGACGCGGAGCCGCCCGGCGCTGCCGTGGGGCTCACCGGTTCGGTGTCTGACGGCGCGGTGTGCACACCGCCGACCCTATCCGACCCCCCACGAAGAGCAGGAAAAGGTAAATTCACCGCGAGTTTCCGGCGAGGCGCGGGCAAGAAATCCGTCGGAGGACGACAGGCGCCCCCGGTGTTCCGCCGGGAGCGCCTGTCGTGCCGTACGCCTACGAGTGCGTGCGCAGCAGCGTCCGCATCGTCCGCATCGCCACCGACAGGTTGGCGAGGTCGAAGGAGTCGGAGCTGCGGATCTCGTCCAGCGTGGTCCGGGCCCGGCCCAGGATCGCCGCGTTCTTCTGCTCCCAGGCCTTGAAGCGCTCCTCGGGCGTCGAGGTGCCGTTGCCCACGGCCAGGACGTCCGCGGTGAGCGCCGCGTGGGCCGCGTACAGGTCCTCGCGGATCGAGGCGCGGGCCATGGACTGCCAGCGGTCGGCGCGGGGCAGCTCGATGATGCGGTCCATCAGCTGGGTGATGTTCAGCCGGTCGGCGAGGTCGTAGTAGATCTCGGCGACGTCCAGCGGCTCCTTGCCCGTGCGGTCGGCCACCGACACGATGTCGAGCGCCGGGAAGGCGGAGGAGAACCCGGCCACGCGGGTGGCGAGTTCGTCCGGGACGCCGGCCGCGGACAGCTCGTCGTACACGTGCTGGTACCACTCCAGGTCCGCGCCGCGCAGCAGCTTCGGCAGCTCCTGCCAGACCCGCTCGACCCGGTCGGCGTAGAACTCGACCGTCTCGGCGAGCTGCAGCGGCTGCGGCCGGTTGTTGAGCAGCCAGCGGGTGCCGCGCTCGATCAGGCGGCGCGAGTGCAGCCGGATCCGAGTCTGGACGGCCGCTTCGACCTTGTTGTCCAGGGCCTCCACCGCGTCCCACACCGGCGCCGAGCAGAAGATCGCGCGGGCCGCGGTCTGCGCCCGGACGATCTCCTCCAGGGAGGCGCCGGTCTCCTCGCGCAGCCGGTGCAGGTACGTCGTACCGCCCGTGTTGACCGTGTCGTTGACCAGCACGGTCGTGGTGATCTCGCGGCGCAGCGGGTGGTTGTCGATGGCCTCGGCGAACCGCTCGCGCAGCGCCGTCGGGAAGTAGGCGTGCAGCAGACCGCGCAGGTACGGGTCGTCCGGCAGCGAGGTGTGCAGCAGCTCCTCGGCCACCGTGATCTTCGTGTACGCCAGCACGACGGCCGTCTCCGGGCCGGTCAGGCCCTGGCCCCCGGCGAGGCGCTCGCGGATCTGCCGGTCGGTGGGCAGGAACTCCAGCGCCCGGTCCAGGTGGCCCTCGCGCACCAGGTGGCGGATGAACCGCTGCTGGGCGTGGAGCATGTCCTTGGCCTGGAGGAGCGCGTTGGCCAGGGCGGTGTTCTGCGCGTAGTTGTTGCGCAGAACCAGCGCGCCGACCTCGTCGGTCATCTCGGCGAGCAGCTTGTTGCGCTGCTTGACGGTCATGTCGCCGTCCGCGACCAGGCCGTTCAGCAGGATCTTGATGTTCACCTCGTGGTCGGAGGTGTCCACACCGGCGCTGTTGTCGATCGCATCGGTGTTGATCTTGCCGCCGTGCATGGCGAACTCGATCCGGCCGAGCTGGGTCAGGCCCAGGTTGCCGCCCTCGCCGACGACCTTCACCCGCAGGTCCTGGCCGTCGACACGGATCGCGTCGTTGGCCTTGTCGCCGACGTCCGCGTTGGACTCGGCCGACGACTTCACGTAGGTGCCGATGCCGCCGTTCCACAGCAGGTCGACCGGCGACTGCAGGATCGCCTTCATCAGGTCCGCCGGAGTCATCTTGGTGACCTTGTCGGCGATGCCGAGGGCCTCCCGGATGTGGGCGTTGACCGGGATCGACTTGGCGCTGCGCGGGAAGATCCCGCCGCCCGCCGACAGCAGCTCGGTGTTGTAATCGGCCCAGCTGGAGCGGGGCAGCTCGAACAGGCGGCGGCGCTCGGCGTAGGAGGTGGCCGCGTCCGGGTGCGGGTCGATGAAGATGTGCCGGTGGTCGAAGGCGGCGACCAGGCGGATGTGCTCCGACAGCAGCATGCCGTTGCCGAACACGTCACCGGACATGTCACCGATGCCGACGACCGTGAAGTCCTCGGTCTGCGTGTCCACGCCCAGCTCGCGGAAGTGCCGCTTCACGGACTCCCAGGCGCCGCGCGCGGTGATGCCCATGCCCTTGTGGTCGTAGCCGGCCGAGCCGCCGGAGGCGAAGGCGTCGCCGAGCCAGAAGTTGTAGGTGTTCGCGACCCCGTTGGCGATGTCGGAGAAGGTCGCGGTGCCCTTGTCGGCGGCCACGACGAGGTAGGTGTCGTCCCCGTCGTGCCGGACCACGTCCTGCGGCGGCACGACCTCGCCGGCCACCATGTTGTCGGTGATGTCCAGCAGCGCCGAGATGAACGTCTTGTAGCTGGCGATGCCCTCGGCCAGCCAGGCGTCGCGGTCCACGCCCGGGTCGGGCAGCTGCTTGGCGACGAAACCGCCCTTGGCGCCGACCGGCACGATGACGGTGTTCTTCACCATCTGCGCCTTGACCAGGCCGAGGATCTCGGTACGGAAGTCCTCACGCCGGTCCGACCAGCGCAGGCCGCCGCGCGCGACCTTGCCGAAGCGCAGGTGCACGCCCTCCACGCGCGGCGAGTACACCCAGATCTCGTACGCCGGGCGCGGCGCGGGCAGGTCCGGGATGGCCTGCGGGTCGAACTTCATGGAGACGTAGTCGTGCGGCTTGCCGCCGGCCGCCTCCTGGAAGAAGTTCGTGCGCAGCGTCGCCTTGATGACGGTCAGGAAGGAGCGCAGGATGCGGTCCTCGTCCAGGCTCGCCACCTGCTCCAGGGCCGCGTCCAGCTCCTCCAGCAGGGCATCGGTGATCTCCAGGCCGGCCTTCTGCCGCTCCGGGGACATCCGCGCCTCGAACAGGGAGACGAGCAGCCGGGTGGTGTGGACGTTGTTGCGGAGGGTGTCCTCCATGTAGTCCTGCGAGAAGGTCGAGCCGGCCTGCCGCAGGTACTTGGCGTAGGCGCGCAGCACCATCGCCTGCCGCCAGGTCAGCCCGGCGCTCAGCACGAGCGCGTTGAAGCCGTCGTTCTCCGCCTGGCCGGTCCAGGTCGCGGCGAACGCGTCCTGGAACCGCCCGCGGGCGTCGTCGCCCAGGTAGTCGCCGTTGCCGCCGCCGAGCGTCTTCGGCATGCGCAGACCGAAGTCGTAGATCCAGGCGGTGGTGCGGTCCGCGCAGCGCAGCTCGTACGGCCGCTCGTCCGTGACCTCGACGCCGAGCCGGCTGAGCACCGGCAGCACCTTGGACAGGGAGACCGTGCCGCCCTTCTGGTAGATCTTGAAGCGGCGCTCCTCGGGCGCGGCGCCCACCGGCTCGTACAGGCTGAGCGAGAAGGCCTTGTCCTCGCTCAGCTGCTCCAGGTGGACCAGGTCGGCGACCGCGGCACGCGGGCTGTGGTCGGCCTTGTAGCCCTCGGGGAAGGCGTGGCTGTAGCGGCGCAGCACCTCGGCGGCGCGCTCCTCGCCGCACTCGGCGGTCAGCGCCTCGGCGAACGCGTCGGCCCAGGAGCGGGCCGCCTCGACCAGGCGGGCCTCGATGCGCTCCTTGTCGGCGTCCGACAGCTCGGACAGCTCGGTGCCCTGCGGCACCCGGACGACAAAGTGCAGCCGGGACAGGATCGACTCGGTGTTCCAGGCGGTGAAGTCGACGCTGGTGCCGCCCAGCTCCTCCTTCAGGATGTCGATGATCCGCAGGCGCACGCCGGTGGTGTAGCGGTCGCGCGGCAGGTAGACGAGGGCCGAGTAGTAGCGGCCGTACTCGTCCTGCCGCAGGTACAGCCGCAGCCGGCGGCGCTCCTGGAGGTAGAGCACGCTGGTGACGATGGACTGCAGCTCGGCGACCGGGGTCTGGAACAGCTCGTCGCGCGGGTAGGTCTCCATGATCTGGAGCAGGTCGCGGCCGTCGTGGCTGTTGGGCGAGAAGCCGGCGCGGCGGAGCACCTCGTCGACCTTGCGGCGGATCACCGGGACCCGGCGCACGGACTCGGTGTACGCGGCGGAGGAGAACAGTCCGAGGAAGCGCCGCTCGCCGACGACGTTGCCGTCCGCGTCGAACTTCTTGACGCCGATGTAGTCCAGGTACGACGGCCGGTGCACGGTCGCCCGGCTGTTGGCCTTGGTCAGCACCAGCAGCTTGTGCTCGCGGGCCTTGGCGCGGGCGTCGGCGGGGAGCCGCTCGAAGGAGGGGCTGACCGGGTGCTGGTCCTCCTGGGCGTGGTGCGGGTCCGCACGCAGTATGCCGAGCCCGGTGCCGGGCACGGCGGCGAGCGTGTCGTCCTCGCGCAGCTGGTACTCGCGGTAGCCGAGGAAGGTGAAGTGGTCGTCGGCCAGCCAGCGCAGCAGCTCGCGGGCCTCCTCGACCTCGGCCCCGGGCAGGTCGCCGGGGGCGGGCTCGTCGCCCAGTCCGCCGGCGAGCCGGGTCGCGGTGCTCCGCATCTTCTCCCAGTCCTCGACGGCCTCGCGGACGTCGGACAGGACACGCAGCAGGTCCGCGGTGATCTGCTTGAGGTCGGCGCGGTCGGTCTCCCGGTCGATCTCGACGTGGATCCAGGACTCGACGTGCACGTCGTGCGGGAGGTCGCCGCCGGGCGGGGTCGGCAGCACCTCGATCAGCTTGCCGGTCACGTCCCGCCGGACCACGAACTGCGGGTGGATGACGACGTGGATGCCGCGTCCCTGCCGGGTCAGCTCATTGGTGACCGAGTCCACGAGGAAGGGCATGTCGTCGGTGACGACCTCCACCACGGTGTGGCTGCAGGTCCACCCGTTCTCCTCCACGGTCGGGGTGTGCACCCGGACGTTCGCGGTGCCCTGCGGGCGGGTCTCGGCGAGACGGTAGTGCGAGACCGCGGCGCCGAAGACGTCGACCGGGTCGCGGTCGGCGAGGTCTTCCGGGGCGGTGTGCAGGTAGTAACGCTGGAGGAACGCGAGCACGGATTCGCTGTCCGGGATGCCGGAGGTGCCCTCGCTCGTCGTCCCGGTCGGTAGGTGCCCCCCGACCGGGCTGTTCTCAGCTACGCGGGCGGCCCTCTCGAGCAGCTCGGCCTTGGCTTCGTCCAGCTTGGTCTGCATTGTCCTCTGGCTCCTGTCGCGCGCCGTTGCGTGACGTAGAAGGAAGTACGGTCTCTTCCCCTCCGGCTCGACGCCACGGCCCGGGGTGTCCGGTCCGGTCCGACGCTATGCCGCGAGGTGAGATGAGCGGGGGGTATTCGGCCAATCTGGGCACGCCCGTCGACTGTGACGCTGCCCTCGGCACCGTCGTGTCCCGGAGCGTCCTCGGCGTCCTGGGAGCGTCCGCGCTCCCGTCCCGCCCGCGAGGACCAGCGACCGCCGCCCGGTCACGGAGGTGTTCCGTGCAACCCGGGCGCGGGGCAGGAGCGGCATCGCCCCCGCGAACTATCGCGCTGATCACGCCACAAGGCTATCGCCACTTACGGGGGGCCCGTCATGAGCCGTATGTGTACAAAACCGGGGGGCGAAGTTTGACGTTCTGCACAGCGGCGGGACGGCGTCCGGTGGCGTATCCGGTCGGCGGGATCCCGTCGGCCGGCCAGGGTGGCCGGTCTTGGGTCACCCGGTCGCGTCCCGGCGCCCGCGGCGGCACCCTGAAGAACAACCGGGCCCTCTTGGCAAGCGCGCCCGGCGCGGGCACGGTGACCGGAGTGCCATCCGCCGCCCGGAGTACGACCGGAGGAGCCGACATGCCCACCAAGATACTCATCGTCACCGGCGACGCAGCGGAGTCCCTGGAGGTGCTCTACCCCTACCAGCGGCTGCTGGAGGAGGGCTACGAGGTCCACATCGCGGCCCCCACCCGCAAGACCCTCCGCTTCGTCGTCCACGACTTCGAACCCGGCTACGACACCTACACCGAGAAGCCCGGCTACACCTGGCCCGCCGACCTGGCCTTCTCCGAGGTCGAGCCCGGGGAGTACGCGGCCCTCGTCATCCCCGGCGGCCGGGCCCCCGAGTACCTGCGCAACGACGCCGAACTCCGCAAGATCCTCAAGGCCTTCTTCGACGCGGACAAACCGGTCGCCCAGATCTGCCACGGCCCGCTGCTCACCGCCGCGATCGACTCCCTCCGGGGCCGCCGGGTCACGGCCTACCCCGCGCTGGAGCCGGACATGCAGTCGGCCGGAGCGGGCTTCCAGGACACCGAGGCCGTCGTCGACGGCACCCTCGTCTCCTCCCGTGCCTGGCCGGACCACCCGGCCTGGATGCGGGAGTTCCTGAAGGTGCTGCGCTCCAAGGCGCCGGCGAGCTGAGGCCCCGGCGAGCCCCGCCCTACGCCGCCATCCTCCAGGCCTCGGCCACCGCGTCGGCCAGCGTGTCCACCACCGGCACCCCCACGTGCTCCAGGCTCTGCCGGCTGTGCGATCCCCCGCTGTACAGCACGGCCCGCGCCCCCACGTGCCGCGCGGCGACCGCGTCGTCCGCCGCGTCCCCGATCACCACGGTCCGCTCCGGCGCCACCACCCCCGCCAGCGCCTCCAGGTGCCGCACCATGTGCTCGGCCTTGCTGCCCCCGGACGGGCCCGTACGCCCGTCGACCCGCAGGAAGTGCGCCTCGATCCCGAAGCCGCGCACGAGCGGCACCAGCTCCTCGTGCCCGTACATGCTCAGCAGCGACTGGCTGTGCCCCGCCGACCGCCAGCCCAGGAGCAGTTCCTCGGCCCCTTCGGTCAGCGCGCACCGCACCCGGTGCTCCGCGTAGTACCGGTGGAAGACCCCGTCCATCAGTTCCCACTCGGTGTCGGTCGGCAGCCGGCCGAGCAGCCGCTCGTAGAACTTCGGCACCGGCACGCAGTACAGCGTCCGGTACTGCTCCAGCGTGATCGGTGCGAGCCCCAGCTCGGCGAAGGCCGCGTTCGTCGCCCCGATGATCGCGTCATTGTCGTGGAACAGCGTTCCGTTCCAGTCCCAGACGATGTGCGCGTTCGCGTGCGTCCCCATGTCCAAGACCGTACCCGCCCCCACCGACAGTCAAGGCGCCGGGCGGACCGGTCCGGGGTCAGGCCGGCCCGACCAGGTTGGGGATCTCCTGCGTGGCGTACCACAGCAGCTCGTGGTCGTCCGCGCCGTCCACGACGAACTGCGCGTCGTCGTCCCCGCCGTCCGCCGCCTCCAGGGCGTCCGCCGCCGCGGTCACGTCCGGCTCGGCGTCCTCCGCGTCGACGTGCACCGCGGCCGCCTTCCCGAGCGGCACCGCCACCGTCACGGTGACCTCGCCGAGGGCGGACGGTTCCAGCCCGCGGTCCGGGTCGGCGCCCGCCGCGCGGTCGGGCACGTCCACGGCCACCACGACCCGCCTGCGCACCGCGTCCGGGTCCGCCGCCAGCAGCCGCAGCGAGGCCAGCGCGGCCCGGCTCAGCGCCGCGTACTCCAGCTCCTCGATGTCCTCGGAGAGGTACCACTCGCGCAGCGCGGGCGTGACGGCGTACGCGACGAAGGGGCCGCTCCCCAGCTCTCCCGTCCGGTACGCCTCGGCGAGGGCGGGGAGGGTCAGGGGGACGTAGACGCGCATGCTGGCCGCTCTTTCCTGTTCCTGGTCGAAGAACTCGGCTGGGTTCCGGGGAGGGCGGCTGGCGCGTCTCCCGAAGGGCCTTCAGGATACGTGCGGCCGTCCCCTTTCGAGCCCCTGCCCACGCCCCTGGAGGCGTCGACCCCGGGCCCGGGATTCACCCTCGTCCTCCGCCTGATCACGGGCTTCCGGGGACCCCGCATCGCTCGGATAGGTGAACCTTCCGGGCCCGCACCCGCCGGCCACGCCTTCCTTGCCGGTGCTCCCCGCACCCCGTACAAGATCCCCACCAGCTGGTTACCGCCCGGTATTCCCCGGGCCCGCCGAACGGGGATCCCCATGAACAAGGTCATGAGCCGTACCGCCGCCCAGCCCCGCCCGCGGCACCGCCCGCCGACCCGCCGCGACTCCCGCCGCCCCGGCGGCGCCCCGCCCCGCGTGCCCAGCCGGCCGGCGGCCGCACGGCGCGAGAGGCCCCGTGCGCTGCCCGGGGCGGCCGTGCGGCAGCCCCGGCCCACCGACCTCTTCGCCGAGCGTCTGCTGGCCGTCCTGAGCGGCCAGCGCCCCGTCCACTGGATGCTCCGCCACACAGCGGGCCGCGCCTACGACGACCTGGCCCGCCTCGCCGAACGCACCCCCCTGCGCACCCTCGGCCCCCGCCCCGTCGTCCACGACATCGGCTACTACGTCCCCAGCGAAGGCGCCCTGGAAGTCTTCGCCCGCGTCGCCGCCGGCGACCAGCTCCGCGCCATGGCCTTCCGCCTGGAACGCGGCGAGGACCTCCGCTGGCGCTGCACAGCAGTGGAAACGGGCACGAGATGACACGGACCCCCACGACGACCACCGCCCGGCACCGGCACGGAGCAGCACGGCCACGCCTGCCGCTCGGCACCGGCACGGGCACGGCGAAGCACCAGGAACCGCCGCTCGGCACCGGCACCGGCGTGGCGCAGCACGGGCCACGAACCTCCGGCCGACACGGCACGACACGGCACGACGCAGCACGGCCATGACCGGCCATGACCGCCGCTCGGACACCGGCACGGCGATGGACGGGCGCACGACGACCGTCCGCACGGGCGCCGGCCGGCGTAAGCAGAGGCCCGCATCATGGCCGCCGCTCGGCACCGGCACGGCACAGGCACGGGCCCGCACCACGGCCGCCGCTCCGGCGCCGGCACGGCTCCGGGCACGCGCCACGGCCGTCGCCCGGGGTCGAGCGCGAGCGTGGCCGCGGGTGTGTCGCGGTCGGCCGGGCGGTTGACCGCCTCGCCGCGCGTGCGGCAACGCGGCGGGGCCGGGCCCCCGAAGGAGACCCGGCCCCGCTGGACGCCGTGGGTTTACTTCTTGCGGCGCCGGCCGCCCTTGGCCTGCCGCCTGCGCTCCGCCCGGGTCAGGCCGTCGGACTCGGACCGCACCGGCTCCTCGTCCTCCAGGTCGCGCTCGACGACACCGCCCTCACCGTCCACGGTCGGCGCGGAGAAGTGCAGGTCCCGCCGCTGCGGAACGTCCAGCCCCTTCGCGCGGATCTCGGGACGCGCACCCGCCTGCGCCGGCACCGTGTCCTGCACGCCCTCGGCCACCGGCTCGGCCTCCTCGACGGGGACCTCCTCGACCTGCTGCTCCACCTGGACCTCCAGGTTGAACAGGTAGCCGACGGACTCCTCCTTGATGCCGTCCATCATCGCGGTGAACATGTCGAAGCCCTCGCGCTGGTACTCGACCAGCGGGTCCTTCTGCGCCATCGCGCGCAGGCCGATGCCCTCCTGGAGGTAGTCCATCTCGTAGAGGTGCTCGCGCCACTTGCGGTCCAGGACCGACAGCACGACCCGGCGCTCCAGCTCACGCATGATCTCGGAGCCGAGCTGTGCCTCACGGGCCTCGTACTGCTCGTAGATGTCCTCCTTGATGGACTCCTCGATGAACTCGGCGGTCAGACCGGCCCGGTCGCCGGCCGCCTCCTCCAGCTCCTCGATGGTCACCTTCACCGGGTACAGCTGCCGGAAGGCGCCCCACAGCCGGTCCAGGTCCCAGTCCTCGGGGAAGCCCTCGGAGGTCTCGGCGCGGACGTACGCCTCGATGGTGTCGTCCATGAAGTGCCGGATCTGCTCGTGCAGGTCCTCGCCCTCCAGGACGCGCCGGCGCTCGCCGTAGATGACCTCGCGCTGCCGGTTGAGCACCTCGTCGTACTTCAGGACGTTCTTGCGGGTCTCGAAGTTCTGCGTCTCCACCTGCGACTGGGCGGAGGCGATGGCGCGCGTGACCATCTTGTTCTCGATCGGCACGTCGTCCGGGACGTTCGCCATCGACATCACGCGCTCGACCATCTGGGCCTTGAACAGCCGCATCAGGTCGTCGCCGAGGGAGAGGTAGAAACGGGACTCGCCCGGGTCGCCCTGACGGCCGGAACGGCCGCGCAGCTGGTTGTCGATCCGCCGCGACTCGTGCCGCTCGGTGCCCAGCACGTACAGCCCGCCGAGCGCCTCGACCTCTTCCTTCTCGGCCTTGACCGCCGCCTCGGCGCGCTCCAGCGCGGCCGGCAGCGCCGCGGCCCACTCCTCGATGTGCTCCTCGGGGTCGAGGCCGCGCTGGCGCAGCTCCGCCTCGGCGAGGTCCTCGGGGTTGCCGCCGAGCTTGATGTCCGTACCACGGCCGGCCATGTTGGTGGCCACCGTCACGGCGCCCTTGCGGCCGGCCTGGGCGACGATCTGCGCCTCGCGCTCGTGGTGCTTGGCGTTCAGCACCTCGTGCTGGACGCCGCGCTTGCTGAGCTGCTGCGAGAGGTACTCCGACTTCTCGACGGAGGTCGTGCCGACGAGGATCGGCTGGCCCTTCTCGTGCTTCTCGGCGATGTCGTCCACGACCGCCTCGAACTTGGCGACCTCGGTGCGGTAGATCAGGTCCGACTGGTCCTTGCGGACCATCGGCCTGTTGGTCGGGATCGGGACCACGCCGAGCTTGTAGATCTGGTGGAACTCGGCGGCCTCGGTCATCGCCGTACCGGTCATGCCGGAGAGCTTCTTGTAGAGGCGGAAGAAGTTCTGCAGGGTGATCGTGGCGAGCGTCTGGTTCTCGTCCTTGATGTCCACCCCTTCCTTCGCCTCGATCGCCTGGTGCATGCCCTCGTTGTAGCGGCGGCCGGCGAGGATACGGCCGGTGTGCTCGTCGACGATCATGACCTCGCCGTCGATGACGACGTAGTCCTTGTCGCGCTTGAACAGTTCCTTGGCCTTGATGGCGTTGTTCAGGTACCCGACGAGGGGGGTGTTCACCGACTCGTAGAGGTTGTCGATGCCCAGCCAGTCCTCGACCTTGCTGACGCCGGACTCGTGGATGGCGACCGTGCGCTTCTTCTCGTCGACGTCGTAGTCGCCGGTCTCCTCGACGCCCTTGAGCGGGTTGCCGGCCTCGCCGCGCTTGAGGCGGGTGACCAGCTTGGCGAAGTCGCCGTACCACTTGGTGGCCTGGTCGGCCGGGCCGGAGATGATCAGCGGCGTACGGGCCTCGTCGATGAGGATGGAGTCGACCTCGTCGACGATGGCGAAGTTGTGGCCGCGCTGGACCAGTTCGTCCTTCGACCACGCCATGTTGTCGCGCAGGTAGTCGAAGCCGAACTCGTTGTTGGTGCCGTAGGTGATGTCACACGCGTACTGCTCGCGGCGCTGGGCCGGCGTCATGTTGGCCAGGATGCAGCCGACGTCCAGGCCCAGGAACTTGTGGACGCGGCCCATCATCTCGGAGTCGCGCTCGGCCAGGTAGTCGTTGACCGTGATGAGGTGGACGCCGTCGCCGGACAGGGCGTTGAGGTACGCGGGCAGGGTGCCGACGAGGGTCTTGCCCTCACCGGTCTTCATCTCGGCCACATAACCGAGGTGGAGCGCGGCGCCGCCCATCAGCTGCACGTCGTAGTGGCGCTGGCCGAGGACACGCTTGGCGGCCTCGCGTACCGTGGCGAACGCTTCGGGAAGCAGGTCGTCCAGGCTCTCACCGTCGGCATAGCGCTGCCGGTACTCGTCGGTGAGGGCCCGCAGCTCGGCGTCGGAGAGGTCGACGAAGTCCTCTTCGATGGAGTTGACCTGGTCCGCGATGCGGTGCAGCTTGCGCAGGATCTTGCCTTCGCCTGCACGCATGATCTTCGAGAGGACGGACACGGGGGCTGGTCTCCTTGCCGGTCGGGCCTGGGACGGTCGGTTTCCTTATACGTACTGAGCAACGGCCATCGTATGCGAGGACCCGGCCGCGCCGGGAGGCCTGGCGGCCCGACGGCTGCTTCACCCGGGACAACGGGCGGACCATCCGGATAGTGCCGCATCGGCGCAAGGAATTACGCGAAATGTGATCACGCGCTCACGCACCGCGAAAACACATGGCTCCGGACGGGCGACCCGAGCAGAATCGGGCGATGGAACCCGTCACGCTCACCACGAACCGCCTCCTGCTGCGCGCGGTCGGCCCCGCCGACACCGACGCGGTGTACCAGGCCGCCCAGGACCCCGACATCCAGCGCTGGACGACGGTCCCCTCGCCCTATCTCCCCGAGCACGCGACCGGCTTCACCGAGCAGATCGCCCCCGAGGGCTGGGCGCAGGGGTCGATGTTCACGTTCGGCGTCTTCCTCCCCGGCGGGGAGCTGGCCGCCATGCTGGGCCTCACCATGCGCTCGCTGGGCACGGCCGAGGTCGGCTTCTGGACGGCCAAGGAGCACCGCGGCCGCGGCTACGTCGTGGAGGCCACGCTCGCCGCCTGCCGGTGGATCTTCACCGAGGTCGGTGTCGACCGTGTCGAATGGCGGGCCGAGGTCGGCAATCACGCCTCCCGGGCGGTGGCGGAACGCGCGGGCTTCACCATCGAGGGCACCCTGCGCTCCGGCATCAACAACAAGGGGGTGCGCCGGGACTGCTGGATCGGCTCCCTGCTCCCTTCGGACCTCGGCCTGCCCTCCACGGCCCCGTACCTGCCCGCACGTTCCTGAGCCGGGCCCTCCCGCGGTGCACCGCACGACTCGGCGCGGACTGTCAGTGGCACCCTCTATCGTCCAGGACATGACGACCCTTCCGCGTCCCACGACCACGCTCACCGCGGACGACGCC
>NZ_BNBF01000010.1:14113-16345 GCF_014654935.1 Streptomyces capoamus | reverse complement strand
CGCCGGATAGCGCTGCGGGCCCAGGGCCTGCTCGGCGCACCGGACCGGCGCGCGGGTGTCCGCGGGGTGCTGCGCCACCTCGGCGCGGTCCAGCTCGACACGATCTCCGTCCTGGCCCGGTCCCACGAACTCGTGCCGTACGCCCGGCTCGGCGCGGTCGGCCGCAAGACCGTGGAGGCCGCGTACTGGACCGGCACCCACGCCTTCGAGTACTGGTCGCACGCGGCCTGCATCCTCCCCATCGAGGAGTGGCCGCACTTCGCCTTCCGCCGCCGCGCCTACCGCGACCGCCCGCACTGGCACCACGACCTCCCCGACGGGGTGTACGGCCAGGTCATCAAGCAGCTCCGCGCGGAGGGCCCGCTGACCGCCACGGAACTGGGCGGCGCGAAGAAGACGAACGACTGGTGGGACTGGTCGGGCACGAAGGTCGCCGTGGAGCGTGCGCTGATGTACGGCGAGGTGGTGTGCGTGGAGCGGCGCGGCTGGAAGCGGGTCTACGACCTCGCCGAGCGCGCGGTCCCGGACGCGCTGCTGCACGACGAGCTGGACGACACCGAGTGCCTGCGCCGTCTGGTCCGGCTGGCGGGCGAGTCGCTGGGCGTGGGCACGCGTGCGGACATCGCTGACTACCACCGGCTCAAGGGCGAGCAGGTCGACGCGGTGATCGCGGACTCGGGACTGGTACCGGTCGAGGTCGAGGGCTGGGGCAAGCCGGCCTGGGCGGACCCGGCGGCCCTGGCGGCGCCGGTGCGCGGCCGGCACCGCACCACGCTGCTGTCGCCGTTCGACTCGCTGGTCTGGGAGCGGGCGCGCACGGAGCGGATCTTCGGCTTCACCCACCGGCTGGAGGCGTACGTCCCCAAGCCCAAACGGGTCCACGGGTACTTCGCGATGCCCGTGCTCGCCGGCGGCCGGCTGGTCGGGCGTGTCGACCCGGCGCGAGAGGGCCGCACACTGGTGGCCAAGCAGGTCACCCTGGACGGCCCGAAGGCGGTCCCGGCGGTCGCCCAGGCCCTGGCCGAGGCGGCGACGTGGGTGGACTGCACGGACGTCCGCGTGGACCGCGTGGACGCGCCCGAACTGCGCGAACCCCTCACCCGGGAACTCGCCGTCCTCCTCGGATAGGCGCCGCCGGACCGGTCCGCCGCTAGCGGATCTCCAGGATCTTCTCCCGCATCGCGTAGACCACGGCCTCCATCCTGGAGTGCAGCTGCAGCTTCTCCAGGATGTTGCGGACGTGGTTCTTCACGGTGTTCTCGGAGATGAACAACTCCTTGGCGATGTCCCGGTTGTTCATGCCCGTGGCGACGAGTTTGAGGACCTCCAGCTCCCGGTCGGTCAGCCGGGGCGCGGGCACCAGCCGGCGTTCGTCGGTGCGCTGGATCATCGACTTGAACTCGGTGAGGAGTTTCGACGCCATCGAGGGGCTGATCTGCGACTGGCCGTCGGCCACCGCGCGGATGGCGGTGGCCACCTCGTCGGTCGAGATCTCCTTGAGCAGGTATCCGGTCGCGCCCGCCTTGATCGCGTCGTAGAGGTCGGCCTCCTCGTCGCTGATCGTCAGCATGATGATCTTGGCGCTGGGGGCGACCTCCTTGATGGAGGTGCAGGCCTCGATCCCGCCCCGCTTGGGCATGCGGACGTCCATCAGCACGATGTCGGGCAAGAGGTCGGCGGCCTTGTCGACGGCCTCGGCCCCGTCGCCCGCCTCGCCGACGACCTGGATGTCCTCCTCGGCCGCGAGCACGATCTCCAGGCCGCGCCGGAAGAGGGCGTGGTCGTCCACGACCAGGACCCTGATCGGCTCCTCGCGCGCGGGGCCCGCGCCGGGGCCCATGCCGACGGCATCGTCGTCGGCATTCCGCATCGGTCCGAAGGTGTCCGCCATCGTTCCTCCCCCTGAAGGCTGTGGCCTGTGGTTCTGTGCCATCGCCAACCCAAGGCAGCGGCCCACCGGTTGGGCCGGTGCGGCCATGATTTCATGCCCGGACGACACGCAGGTGACGTGCGGGGCGCGAAGTGGTCGCACGCCGGTGCCCCTGGGGGCGCACACGCGCTCCAGGGGCACCGGCTCAGCTTCGGCCGGGCGGATCAGCCGCCCAGCGTGCCACCGGCCGCGGGGGGTTGCACCTCGGTGACCATCGGGTCCGTGCTGAGGTGGATCACGCCGTAGTCGTACGCGTGCCGCCGGTAGACGACACTCGGCTCCTTCGTCTCGGAGTCGACGAA
>NZ_BNBF01000010.1:11067-14070 GCF_014654935.1 Streptomyces capoamus | reverse complement strand
CAAGTAGAAGTCGTGGCCGACCAGTTCCATCTCGTAGAGGGCCTGGTCGAGGCTCATCGGGGCGGCGACGTGGGTCTTCTCTCGGACGACGAGGGGGCCTTCGCCCTTGACCTCGAGCGAGCCGATCTTCTTGGTCGGCACCCCGTCGGTGTCCTCGTCGTGGACGGGCTGGCCGTTGCCGTTCAGTGTTGCCGCGTCCGGCACGTGGTCGGGGACCTCTGCCGCCGAGATCCGCCGTGCGCCTCGGCGCGAGTACCGCTTGTCGTGCTGCTTGCGCAGCCGGGCATCCAGTTTCTCCGCCGCCAGGTCGAGGGCTGCGTACGGATCGCTGGCCGCTGCCTCCGCCCGGATCACCGGACCGCGGGAGCGGAGCGTGATCTCCACTCGGTCACAGCGGTCGGCCTGTCGGGGGTTGGGCTCTTTGGACACCTCGACGTCGAGGCTGATCACCTTGGCATCGAGCCTCTGGATCTTCTCCAGCTTCAGCTTCTCGGCCACGTGCTTGCGGAACCGCTCGGGCACCTCGGTCTTGCGGCCCTTGACGACGATGTCCACGCAGAACTCCGTTCCCGGATCGCTCCGCTGCATCGGCGGAGCATCTCCCTTTCGCACCAGGCCCGGTGGTCACCAGGCCTCGGACTCGGTGACTTCCACCTCCTCCTCCCCCATGGGCGAGATCTGCACCCCGCCGTGCGGGTGATTGCGGAAAAACCACAACATGCCCACAGCACGGCATTCGGATATGCGAGGCCTGGCCTGCGCCTTTCCTCACACCCGAACATATCTCGCCCGGACGGATGTCGTCACCCTCTACTGCGGCGTACCTCCGTTCAGGTGAATTGAGGCTCTCATCACCTGCAACGATGCAAGTTGACGTTCAGTTCCTGTTTATTCCGAAAGAATCGCGAGGAGCGGCGATCACCGCGGCACGGAGCATCCGCCCGAGGCCGTTCGGAGCCGTCTTTTCCGGTGCACTGTGCACCCACTCGCTCCTCTCCTGTCGTTCACCGATCCGTTGTTCCTCCCTACCTTCCCGAGTTATCGCCTCATACACGACCGTTCCGCGATCGGGGCCGGATGCACCCGCCTCCCGCAGGGCCCGCGCCGCCTCCGCGAGACTGGCTCCTGTCGTCATCAGGTCGTCGACGAGCACCACGCGGCCCGCGCCGAGCAGCCGGCCGCTGCCCGGCCGCACCTCCAGCGCCCCGGCGAGGTTCTCCAGGCGCTGCCGGGCGTCCAGCCCCGCCTGGTCCGCCACGGCCCGCCGCTGGCGCAGCACGGCCGTCACCCGGGCGGGTGTTCCGGTGCGCCGCAGTTGCCCGGCCGCCGCGAGCGCCATCCGCCGCACCGGATCGTGCCCCCGCGCCCGCACCGCCCACCGGGCGGAGGGCACGGGAACCAGCAGCACGGGCCCGCGCCCCGGCCCGTCCACCGGCCCGGCGCCGCCGCCGGGTCCGCCGAGGCCCGCCCGGACGGCCCCAGCCAGCGCCCTGCCCAGCACTCCCGCGAGGAGCAGCGCACCACGCTCCTTGTGCGCGAGCAGGAGCGCGCGCACCTCCGCCGCGTACGGAGACACCGCGTGCACCACCGGCAGTCCGGCCGGCTCCGGCACCGGCCGCACCCGCCGGGGCACCGCCGCGTCGAGCATGGCCCGGCACCGCGCGCAGAGCGCCGTACGAGGTGCGTCACAGCCCGCGCAGTCGGCCGGCAGCACCAGGTCGGTGAGGTCCTGCCACCACCCCCGCATGACCACCACTGTGCCCCTGCCGGCGACCGTCGGCCACCCCTGTGGACAACGCCCTGTGGACAACGCCAGATGCACGACCCCGGGCACCGCCCACGGGTACGCGGAGGGCGCGACTGCCGGCACCTCCGGCCCGCCGGACCCGGCGGTCAGCCGGACCCAGCGGTCAGCCGGTCTCGGCGGTCAGCCCGGATAGACCGGCGCGGTCCCGTCCTTGTCGACCTTCTGCCACTGGGCCCCGGACGGCAGCCGCACGATCCCGTCCTCCGAGTAGGCCACCAGCGGCACCCGCTCGTCCTCGGACGCGGCGATCGCCTTGACGCTGGTGAGCGCGCCCGGTGCCGGGCCGTCGAGGGTGGAGCCGTCGACCTCGACGTACCGCATCTGCTGCACGCCGCCCTGCTCCTGCCCGACGACGAGCAGCCTGCTGTCCCCGGCCCAGGAGATGGCGCTGACCTGCTCCAGGTCCGGTGCCGCCGACCTGAGTCCGTCGACCGAGATGCCCTGCCCGGTCCCGTCGTCGCGCTGGATCCGGCCGATGAACAGGGACTGCTTGCCGTCCTTCGCCACGACCAGCGCGATCCGCGCCCCGTCCGCGGCCACCCGGACGTCCTCGATCCGGCCGGACAGGTCCGGCACGGCCACCTGCTCCGACTTGGTGCCGCCCTGTTCCAGCACGAACAGCCCCGGCCGGTGCGGATCACGGTCGGCCACCCACAGATCGCCGCGGGCGTCCCAGCTCGGTGTGGTCAGCCGCTCGGCGGGGGTCGGACCGGCGCTGGTCACCGGCGGCGCGCCGAACGACCCGCCCGACGCCAGCGGTGTCACGTACAGCGACCTGCCCTCGTCGCCCACGCCGGCCGCGGTGTGCTCGTCGCGGGACACCGCGACCGACTGCAGCTTCTTGCCGCCCTCGCCCAGCGGGCCCGGCAGCGGGACGGATCCGGTGCCGGTGCTCCCGGCCTGCATGCGTACCGCCCGGTGCTTGCCGTCGAGGAAGTACAGGTACTCGGGGGGCTTGGACGCACCGTGCCAGGCGGCCGACTCGGCACGCTCCTCGGTCAGTTCGCACAACCGGTCCCCGCCGGCGCCCTGCAGCTCCACGGACTCCAGCGTGGGCGTCAGGTTCCGCAGGGTGAACAGCACCTGCGTCGCCATCTCGGCGCACTTGCTCGCGGCGACCTGCGAAGGCCTGAGGTTCAGCGGCACCGTCAGCCTGTTCTGGTCGTCCGGTGCCAGCCCGGACACGCCCTTCCGCA
>NZ_BNBF01000010.1:6411-11030 GCF_014654935.1 Streptomyces capoamus | reverse complement strand
ACGCCGTACCGGTCGGGAAGCTCGACCTGACCACCGGCCGGAGCCAGTCGGTGGGCCCCTGAAGCAGCGAGCGGACCATCTGGGTCATCGGCTCCACCTTGCTGCGCACGAACACCGGGTCGGCGACCGCCGCCGGCTGCCCGCTCGCCCCGACCGCCGCGTTGGAGGCGAAGTAGTACTTGTCGACGGACCTGTAGTTGCGCTGGAAGTCCGACTTGCCCATGACGACACCGTCGGGCAGCCCGTCGATGCGCCACTGCCCGCTCTTGGGATTCTTCGTGAGGTGCAGCTTCTTGCGGTAGGAGCCGTCCGCGGGCTGGTAGGCCTGCTGGGCGTCGACCGTGGCGACCCGGGTGCCGGCCAGCACGCACGTGATGCTGCTGGTCTCGTCGCGGCCGCCGGGACGGCAGTCGGTCTGGATGGTCGGCCCGTTCGCCAGGACGGTGGTCGACAGGTCCGGCCGCCACTTGTCCGCCGCATCGGCCGTCAGGTATTTGCGTGCCGTGTCGTACCCCGGGTCGTCACTGGTCAGGGCCTCCAGGAAGCCCTGCATGATCTCGCCCGGACCGGCGCCGTCGGCCGGCGGCATGGCGAACACCCGGACACCGGTGTCCTGCCGCGGCGTGGACTCCACGTCCCGCAGGTCCCCGCTGTCGGGCATCGAGGCGCAACCGGCCAGCAGTACGACTCCCATGGCGGCGTACGCCACCGCGCGCGCCGGCCGCCGCCGTGCGCCCCCCGTGCGGTCAGCGGCCACGAAATGCCTCCCCTGGCTCGGTCGTGTCCTTCGGCGTAACCGAGTCCTTCGATGCGGCCGAGTCCTTCGATGCGGCCGAGTCCTTCGATGCGGCCGAGTCCTTCGATATGGCCGAGTCCTTGGGCGTGGCCGAGTCCTTCGGCGTGCCAGTGTCCTTCGGCGGGGCCGTGTCCGGCCGGTCCGCGCTCGCCTCGGACACGGGGCGCGCGGCGGGTGCGTCGCCCGGACGGCGGGTGCCGCCGGTGGGCCGGGGCACCACGCGCGCGCCGTTGCCGCTGCCGGGCAGGGCGGTCGGGTCGGCGGCGGGGCTGCCGCTGGCCAGCCGCGGCGCGACCGGCGTGCGCGGCGGCAGCGCGGGCGCCTGCGCGCCGGCCTGCTGCACCGGGACGGTCGCCCGCTTCTCCTCACCCCCGCGCTGCGCGCCGGCGTCGGCCAGACCGCGGTTACGGCGCGAGTCCTTGGGCTCCAGCGGTATCGGCGAGCCCCGCAGCGGCTCGTCCGCGGTCCTGGGCAGCGTCAGCCGGAACTGGGACCCGCCGCCCGGCTCGCCCCAGGCCTGCAGCCAGCCCCCGTGCAGCCGCGCGTCCTCCAGGGCGATCGACAGGCCGAGACCGGTACCGCCGGTGGTGCGCGCGCGTGCCGGGTCGGCGCGCCAGAAGCGGCTGAAGACCCGGGTCGCCTCACCGGGCTTCAGCCCGACACCGTAGTCCCGGACCGCGACGGCCACGGCCCCGCCCGCCGCGGCCAGTTTGACCACGACGTCCCTGCCCTCGCCGTGCTCGACGGCGTTCACGACCAGGTTGCGCAGGACGCGCTCCAGCCGCCGCGCGTCGGCCTCGGCGACGACCGGCTGCTGGTCGCCGACCACCCGTATGTGCGTGCCCTTGCGCTCGGCCAGCGGCTCGGCACCGCTCACCACCCGCCGGACGACCTCCCGGAGATCGATCGGCTCCGCCTCCAGCGCCGCCGCGCCGGCATCGAAACGGCTGATCTCCAGCAGATCCGCCAGCAGCGACTCGAACCGGTCCAGCTGGTCGGCGAGCAGCTCGGCCGACCGCGCGGTCACCGGGTCGAAGTCCTCACGCGCCTCGTGGATCACGTCGGCGGCCATCCGGACGGTGGTCAGCGGGGTGCGCAGCTCGTGCGAGACGTCGGAGACGAACCGCCGCTGCATCCGCGACAGGTCCTCCAGCTGCTGGATCTTGACCTGCAGGTTCTGGGCCATCTTGTTGAAGGCCTCGCCGAGACGGGCGATGTCGTCCTCGCCGGTGACCTTCATCCGCTCCTGCAGCCGCCCGGCGGACAGCCGCTCCGCGATCCCGGCCGCCATCCGCACCGGCGTGACGACCTGGCGCACCACCAGCCAGGCGATGGCGCCGAGCAGCACGACGACGAACAGCCCGGCCGTGGCGAGGGTGCCCTTGACCAGGCTCAGGGACTTCTCCTCCTGCGTGAGCGGGAAGAGGAAGTACAGCTCGTAGGGACGGCCGTTGGGGTCGCTGACCTGCTTGCCGATGGCGAGGCCCGGCTGCGACTCCTTGCCGCCGTCGTAGACGATCCGCGTGTTGCTCTGCACGGCCGTCGTACCGCTGTTGACCCGCTCACGCAGGGCCGCGGGCACGCTGGAGGTCGGGTTGACGTTCCCGGAGCCGCGCGGGCTGCGGCCGCCGCCGCTGTCGTCGCCCACGGGCAGCGTCACCACCTCGAAGGCGCCCGCGCCACCGCTGGACAGCGACTCCACGAGGTCGCTCATCCACGGGATGACCGTCTCCGACTGGCGCCCGTCCGCGGTCGACGTCCCGTCACCGGTGGCCGCACCGGCGCCACTGGCCGCCTCGTCGGCCTTCTGCTTGGCCACCGCGAACCCGCCCGTGGCCTGGCTCTGCGAGGCCTTCACCTTCGCGTCCAGCAGGCCGTTGCGGACCTGTCCGATCACGACGAAGCCCAGCAGCAGGACGACGCCCAGCGACATCAGCAGGGTGGTGGCCACGACCCGGAGCTGGATGTTGCGCCGCCACAGCCGCATCACCGGCAGCAGCGGACGGCGTACCCAGCGCAGGAACAGCCGCAGCACCGGGCTGCCCTGCACCCCGCCGTTCAACACCCCGCCGTGGAACAGGGCCCGGAAACGCGCACCCGCCGCCGGCCGGCCGACAGGCCGCCCCGGGCGGGCCCCGGAACCGCCGGGGGCCGAAGCGGCACTGTCCCCGGACATGTCAGCTCGGTCCGGCCTTGTATCCGACACCACGGACGGTCACCACGATCTCCGGCCGCTCCGGGTCCTTCTCGACCTTGGAGCGCAGCCGCTGGACGTGCACGTTGACGAGCCGGGTGTCCGCCGCGTGCCGGTAACCCCACACCTGCTCGAGCAGCACCTCGCGGGTGAACACCTGCCACGGCTTGCGCGCGAGCGCGACCAGCAGGTCGAACTCCAGCGGGGTCAGCGCTATCGACTGTCCGTCCCGCTTCACCGAGTGCCCGGCGACATCGATGACCAGGTCACCGATGGTGAGCTGCTCCGGCGCCGGCTCCTCCGACCTGCGCAGGCGCGCCCGGATCCGGGCCACCAGCTCCTTCGGCTTGAACGGCTTGACGATGTAGTCGTCGGCTCCCGACTCCAGGCCCACGACGACGTCGACGGTGTCGCTCTTGGCCGTGAGCATCACGATCGGCACCCCGGACTCCGCCCGGATCAGCCGGCAGACCTCGATGCCGTCCCGTCCGGGCAGCATCAGGTCGAGCAGCACCAGATCGGGCTTGCTCTCACGGAAAGCGGCCAGCGCCTTGTCGCCGTCGGCTACGAAAGACGGCTCAAAACCTTCACCACGCAGCACGATCCCGAGCATCTCGGCCAGTGCTGTGTCGTCGTCGACGACAAGGACTCGTCCCTTCATAAACGACATCATCCCATTCTCGTAACGGTGACCGGGGCGCTGGTGAGCAGGGTCACTGGCCTGTGACGATAGTCGTACGGGACCGTCACTGTCTGCCCATGGCCCGGGGGATCGATGTCAGCCACGGATCCGGAGGCGGATCAGAGGGTACGCGAGCGCGCCCCCGGCCGGCCCGCTACCCGACGACCAGCCGGTGACGGCGGTCGTACGCAGCCGTCCCCGTCCCTCCCTGTCCGTCGCCGTCGGTGTCCCTACGGCGCGGGGCGGACCGCCGACGGCGCACCGGCCGACGACCTGGCGCACATCTCCGCCAGTGCCTCCGCGGTCACGGGGGAGACGGCGCCCTCCTCGGTGACGATCGCCGTCACCAGCTCGGGCGGCGTCACGTCGAACGCCGGGTTGTACGCCTGTGTCCCCAGCGGAGCCACCGGCACCCCGCCGCCGGCCCCCGCGAACGGCACCTGCGGCGCCGCGACCTCCGTCACCTCGAAGCCCGGGCGCTGCTCGACCTCGATCGACGCCCCGTCGGGGGTGTCCAGGTCGACCGTCGTCACCGGCGCCACCACGATGAACGGCACATGGTGGTACCGGGCGAGCACCGCGAGCGGATAGCTCCCCACCTTGTTCGCCACCGAGCCGTCGGCCGCGATCCGGTCCGCCCCGATCAGCACCGCGTCCACCTCACCCGCCGCGAACAGGGAACCTGCCGCGTTGTCGGTGAGCAGCGTGTACGCCATACCGCTGCGGGCCGCTTCGTACGCCGTCAGGCGAGCGCCCTGCAGCAGCGGACGCGTCTCGTCGACCCACAGCCGCCGCAGCCGCCCCATCCGGTGCGCCGCCAGGGCCACCGCGAAGGCCGTGCCCTCCCCGCCCGACACCAGCGAACCGGTGTTGCAGTGGGTCAGGATCCGGTGCCCGCCGCCGGGCAGCAGCTCGTCCAGCAGCGTCAGACCATGGGCCGCCATCCG
>NZ_BNBF01000010.1:0-6359 GCF_014654935.1 Streptomyces capoamus | reverse complement strand
GGCGCTGGCCTCGGCGTCCTCCCGGTGCAGCGCCCGTGCCGCGGCCAGCGCCGCCACCACGGCCACGGTGGGATCACCGGTCCCGGCCAGTGCCTTCCGGTACGCGGCCTCGGCCCGGCGCACCCCGACGGACAGGTTCACCGCGGTCGGCCTGGCCTCCTCGAGCACCCGGGCCGCCTCGGCCACGTCGAAGCCGCGCGCGGCGGCGAGCGCGACGCCGTACGCCCCGGCGATCCCGAGCAGCGGCGCCCCGCGCACGGCGAGCGAACGGATCGCCTCCACCAGCGCCGCGGCGTCCGTGCACACCAGCTCGACCTCTTCGGCCGGGAGCCTGGTCTGATCGAGAAGGACCAGTACGGGGCCTTCTGGTGGTTCCTCCCATCGGATCGCAGGTATCTCGGTGGGCCGCTTGTCCTCGCTGGGTCGCTCCTGCTGATCAGCCATGCCGTCAGTCTGCCCTGGATCCGGCGGACAATTGAAGGAGACCAGCCCCTACCGCGGCCGATCACCCGGTGACCGGCCCATGGCACGATGGCTGCCAACCTGCCGCCGCGACCGCGGACGGGCACCGAGAAGGAGCTTCGATGACAGACACTCCGGGCTGGGCATCGCCCGGATCCGCCCCGTCGTCCGAGGGTCGGGAACCCGGTGCGTCCGGTCCCGCCGAGCCCGCCGACCGCCCCGGCCCCACCGGACCCGCACCCCAGCCGGGCACGGACGCGCAGGCCCCGGGCGGCAAATGGTCCAAGGAGCAGCCGCCGCCCGGCCAGTGGTCGGCCCCCACCGGTGCCCCCAGCCCCCACCAGGCCCCGCCACCCCCGCCTCCCGGCCCGGGCTGGGGCACCCAGCAGCCCGGCGGCCCGGGCCCCGGCGGCTACGGCGGCGGCTACGGCGGACCGCCCGCCGGCTACGGCGGTTACGGCACCCCCGGCGGCTACCCCGCCTGGGGCGGCGGCTGGGGCGGCCCGCCGCCCGCGGCCAAGCCCGGTGTCATCCCGCTGCGCCCGCTGGGCGTCGGTGAGATCCTCGACGGCGCCGTGTCCACCATGCGCACCTACTGGCGCACGGTCCTCGGCATCGCGCTGGCCGTCGCCGCGATCACGGACACCTGCCTCGTCCTCGTACAGGGTTTCTTCCTCAACGACGCCCTCGCCGGCACGCGGCTGGACAGCCGGACCGCCACACCCGACGACCTGTACCGCGCCCTGCGCGAGTCCATGATCGGCACCGGTATCGTCACGGTGATCTCCGCGGCCGCCGTCATCGTGGCCACCGCCCTGCTCACGACCATCACCAGCCGCGCCGTACTCGGCAAGCCGGTCAGCGCCGGCGAGGCCTGGCGTGAGGCCCGCCCGCAGATCCCGAGACTGGCCGGACTGCTCATACTGCTCGGCCTGATCACCATCGGGGTGGTCGTCGTCGGCGCCCTGCCCGGCCTGCTGGTCCTGATCAGCGGCGGCAGCGACGCCGGCGGAGCCGCACTGTTCTCCCTCGGCATCCTCGGCGGTGTCGTCGTCGCGGTGTGGCTGGCCATCCGCTTCTACCTGGCCGCCCCCGCCCTGATGCTGGAGCGCCAGAGCGTCACCAAGTCCATGAGCCGCTCCGCCAAGCTGGTGCGCGGCTCCTGGTGGCGCGTCCTCGGCATCCAGCTGCTCGCCTGGCTCATCGCCAATATCGTCTCGGCGATCGTCACCATCCCGTTCGCCCTCGTCGGAGCCGCCGTGAGCGGTGACGGCATGGACAACTTCCTCGGCACCACCGGCGAACCCGTCAGCTGGGCGTTCCTGATCATCCGGGGGATCGGCTCCCTGGTCGGCACCACGCTCACCCTGCCGATCAGCGCCGGCGTCACCGTGCTCCTCTACATCGACCTGCGCATCCGCCGCGAGGCCCTCGACCTGGAACTCGCGCGCGCCGCCGGTGTCCAGGGCTACGGCCCGGGCCCCGTCCCCGGGAGCTGATGCGGTGAGCCTCACGGGGGTGGTTCTCACCGCGGCGGCCCCGTCGGACGCCGCCGTCCCGCTCGCACGGCAGCTGCTGCGCGTGTCGCACCGGGCCGTGCTCGCGGGCGGCGGTTCGGGAGACGAACCCCCGGTGACCGTCCCGCGTGATCCCGCCCGCGAGGCGGCCCGCCGTGAGCTGTCGAAGCGGATGTACCACGAGAACGATCCCGGCCTGCTCCAGCGCGCCCTGAACGCCTTCTGGAACTGGGTCGGCCGACTGTTCGGCGCGGCTTCCTCCGCGACCCCCGGTGGCACGGTCGGCCTGCTCGTCGTGATCCTGTTCGTCGTCGCCGTCCTGGCCGCCCTGTGGTGGCGCCTGGGCACCCCCCGACGCCGGCCCGTCTCCGCGGCCGTCCTCTTCGACGAGCGCCCCCGCAGTGCCGCCGCACACCGCGCGGCCGGCGAGGCACACGCTGCCCAGGGCCACTGGACCCAGGCCGTCCAGGAACGCATGCGGGCCCTCGTCCGCTCCCTGGAGGAACGGGCCCTGCTCGACGAACGCCCCGGCCGCACCGCCGACGAAGCGGCCGCCGAGGGCGGCCGCGTCCTCCCCGCGCACGCCGACCGGCTGCGCGCCGCCGCCCGCGAGTTCGACGACGTCACATACGGCGGGCGCGGGGCCGGCGAGCAGTCGTACCACCGGCTCGCCGAACTCGACCGTGACCTGGAGCGCACCAGGCCGAGCCTCGCCGACAGCGCCACCGGCAGGGCGCACAGCGCCCGCCAGGGGGCAGCCGAGTGACCACCGAGGCAGCCCCGACGGCCACCTCCACCGCGCCGGCCCGCCGCCAGGCGTGGACCCGGGCACGTGGCATCACGCTCGCCGTCGTCGTGCTCCTGGCCGCCGCCGTCGCCATGGCCGCCGTACGCTCCACCGCCCGGCACGGGGAACTCGACCCGCGCTCGGCCGACCCCTACGGCAGCCGCGCCGTCGCCCGGCTCCTCGCCGAACGGGGCGTCTCCACCCGCGTGGTGACCTCCCTCGGCGCGGCCCGCGCCGCCGCCGGCCCGGACACCACCCTGCTCGTCGCCGTACCCGACCGGCTGACCCACCGTCAACAGAGCCGACTGCACGCGGCGACGGAACCCTCGGGCGGGCGGACCATCCTGGTCGCGGCCGGCAGCTGGTCCGTCGAGCGGCTCGCCCCCGGGGTCACCGCGGACCCCGCCACCAGCGGTGAGGACACGCTCCGGCCGGACTGCGCCCTGCCCGAGGCCCGGCGCGCGGGCACCGCCGACACCGGCGGCATCCGCTACACCACCACCCGCCTCGACGCCGACTCCTGCTACCCCAGCGAACGCCTCGCCACCCTGCTGCGCGTCCCCGCGGCCTCCGGACGCGGCGACACCGTCGTCCTCGGCGCGCCCGACATCCTCTACAACGACCGCCTCGACGAGCAGGGCAACGCCTCGCTCGCCCTCCAACTCCTCGGCTCCCGCCCCCATCTGGTCTGGTACCTCCCCTCGCTGTCCGACACCGCCGCCACCGAGAACGGTGAACGGAAGAACTTCCTCGACCTGCTCCCCCCGGGATGGCTCTGGGCCACCCTGCAGCTCTTCATCGCGGCGGTCCTCGCCGCCTTCTGGCGGGCCCGCCGCTTCGGCCCCCTGGTGTCCGAGAAGCTCCCCGTCGCGATCCGCGCCTCGGAGACCGCCGAAGGCCGCGCCCGCCTCTACCGCAAGGCCGACGCCCGCGACCGCGCCGCCGACGCCCTGCGCGCCGCCACCCGCACCCGCCTCGCCCCCCTCGTGGGCGTCCCCGCCACCAGGGCACACACGCCCGAGGCCCTGCTCCCCGCCCTGTCCGCCCACCTCTCCGGCGACGGACAGACCCTGCACCCCCTCCTCTTCGGACCGCCGCCCGGCGACGACGCGGCGCTCATCGCCCTCACCGACCAACTCGACGCCCTCGAAAGAGAGGTACGCCGTTCATGACGGACCCGACCACTGACAACGCCGGGCAGAACGGGGACGCGGGCGCCGCACGCGCCTCCCTGGAAGCCCTGCGCACCGAGATCGCCAAAGCCGTGGTCGGCCAGGACCCCGCCGTGACCGGCCTCGTCGTCGCCCTCCTCTGCCGCGGACACGTACTACTAGAAGGAGTCCCCGGAGTCGCCAAAACGTTGCTCGTCCGGTCCCTCGCATCCGCACTGGACATCGACACCAAGCGCGTCCAGTTCACCCCGGACCTGATGCCGAGCGACGTGACCGGATCCCTCGTCTACGACACCCGCACCGCCGAGTTCTCCTTCCAGCCCGGCCCGGTCTTCACCAACCTCCTCCTCGCCGACGAGATCAACCGGACCCCGCCCAAGACCCAGTCGTCCCTCCTGGAGGCCATGGAGGAACGTCAGGTCACGGTCGACGGCACCCCGCGCCCGCTGCCCGAGCCGTTCCTCGTCGCCGCCACCCAGAACCCGGTCGAGTACGAGGGCACCTATCCGCTCCCCGAAGCCCAACTCGACAGGTTCCTGCTCAAACTGACGGTCCCTCTGCCCTCGCGCCAGGAGGAGATCGACGTCCTCACCCGGCACGCCTCCGGGTTCGACCCGCGTGATCTGCGCGCCGCCGGCGTCCGCCCGGTCGCCGGTCCCGCGGACCTCGAGGCGGCCCGCGCGGCGGTCGCCAGGACGACCGTCTCCCCCGAGATCACCGCCTACGTCGTGGACCTCTGCCGCGCCACCCGCGAGTCGCCCTCGCTCACGCTGGGCGTCTCCCCGCGAGGTGCCACGGCGCTGCTCGCCACCTCCCGCGCCTGGGCCTGGCTGACGGGCCGCGACTACGTCATCCCGGACGACGTGAAGGCCCTCGCTCTGCCCACACTGCGCCACCGCGTCCAGCTGCGCGCCGAGGCCGAGATGGAAGGCGTGACCGCGGACTCGGTCATCAACGCCATCCTCGCCCACCTACCGGTCCCCCGCTGATGGCACTCACCGGACGCACCGCTCTGCTGGCGGCCCTCGGCTCGATCCCCGTCGGCATCCTGGAACCAGGCTGGACGGGCATCCTCGCGGTCAACGGCCCCCTGGCCCTGGCCTGTGCCTGCGACTACGCGCTGGCCGCACCGGTACGCCGCCTCCTGCTGGACCGCTCCGGCGACACATCCACCCGCCTCGGGGACACCGCCGACGTCACGCTCACGCTCACCAACCCGTCCCGCCGCCTCCTGCGGGCCCAGGTACGGGACGCCTGGCCCCCGAGCAGCTGGCAACCGGGCACCGAGATCGAGGCGTCCCGGCACCGGATGACCGTGCCCGCGGGAGAACGCCGTCGCGTGACGACCCGTCTGCGCCCCACTCGCCGCGGCGACCGCCGGGCCGATCGCGTCACTATCCGCTCGTACGGCCCCCTCGGCCTCTTCTCCCGCCAGGGCACCCACAATGTGCCGTGGACCGTACGGGTCCTGCCGCCCTTCACCAGCCGCAAGCACCTCCCGTCGAAACTCGCCCGATTGCGGGAACTCGACGGCCGCACCAGTGTGCTGACCCGCGGCGAGGGCACAGAGTTCGACAGCCTGCGGGAGTACATCCCCGGAGACGACACCCGCTCGATCGACTGGCGGGCCACGGCCCGGCAGTCCGCCGTCGCCGTGCGCACCTGGCGCCCCGAACGCGACCGGCACATCCTCCTGGTGCTGGACACCGGTCGTACCTCCGCGGGCCGCGTGGGCGACGCCCCGCGCCTGGACGCCTCCATGGACGCGGCCCTGTTGCTCGCCGCCCTCGCCTCACGCGCCGGCGACCGCGTCGCCCTGCTCGCCTACGACCGCCGGGTCCGCGCCCTGGTGCAGGGCCGCTCGGCAGGCGATGTGCTGCCTTCCCTGGTGACCGCGATGGCCACGCTGGAACCGGAACTCCTCGAGACCGATGCCCGGGGCCTCACCGCCGCCGCGTTGCGCACCGCACCTCGGCGTTCCCTGATCGTGCTCCTCACGACACTGGACTCGGCACCGGTGGAACAGGGGCTGCTGCCTGTACTTCCACAGCTCACTCAACGCCACACTGTGCTGGTCGCGTCGGTAGCCGACCCCCACATCGCCCGAATGGCGAAGTCGAGGGGCACCGCGGAGGCGGTGTACGAGGCGGCGGCAGCGGCTCAGGCCCAGAGCGAGCGCCGGCGTACGGCGGACCAGTTGCGTCGTCACGGGGTGACGGTGGTGGACGCCTCCCCGGAGGAATTGGCGCCGACGCTTGCGGACGCCTACCTGGCTCTCAAAGCAGCGGGACGGCTTTGAACGGCTGCCGCCCGCCGGCGTCCCTCGGGACGATTTCGGCTCCTGAACGCAGAAAACCCCCGCACCGGAGTGCGGGGGTTTCCCGGAATGATTGTTCGGCGGCGTCCTACTCTCCCACAGGG
>NZ_BNBF01000009.1:289626-313308 GCF_014654935.1 Streptomyces capoamus | reverse complement strand
CGCCGACGCCCACCCCCACCCCCACGCCGACGCCCGAGCCACCGCCCCCGCCTCCGCCTCCGCCCCCGCCCCCGCCGGAGCCGACCCCCACCCCGAAGCCGACGCCGACACCTGAACCGCCGCCGGTGCCGGCACCCGCGCCGCGCCCGCCCCGGCCCGCCCCGGCGCCGCCGGCTCCCCCGGCACCCGCGCCCCCGCCACCGCCCGCCCCGCCGCCGGCACCCGCACCGGCCCCCAGGCCGAAGCCGGCGCCCCGGCCCGCCCCGCGGCCCTCCGTGACCCCGGTGGGCTTCCCGGCGTACCACCCGCACGCCGTCGGCCACCCCGCCCGCGGTCACACCTCGCCCGTCACCTACGTCCTGCTCATCACCATCCCCGCGATCGTCGCCGTCGCGGCGCTGCGCCCGCGCTGACGCGCCGGCCCGCTCACCCTGGAGGCACCAGTTGTCGGATTGGCTTGTTCTCGTCCTCGCGATGCTGGGGGCCTGCGCCGTGGTGGTCGTCATCACGCTGCTGCGGCACCGGACGGCCGCCGAGGACGAGGATCCGAGCGAGACCCCGGACGTCATCGAGTACATGACGATGTGGATCGGCGTCATCTACGCCATCGTGCTGGGCCTCGCCATCGCGGGCGTCTGGGAGGCCCGCAACAGCGCCGAGGACCACGTCCAGACCGAAGCCCAGGCGCTGCACGAGATCTCGGAGCGGGTGCGGGTCTACCCACCGGACATCCGGGACCGCATCCGCGCCGACGTGGACGCCTACGTGGGGTACGTCGTGCACAGCGAGTGGCGGACGATGGCGGACCAGGAGCGCGTCACGGACCGCGGCACCGAACTGCTGCGGACCGTGCGGGCGGACGTCACCGACTACCAGCCGCGCAACGACTTCGAGGCGCAGGCCTACCAGCCGCTGCTGGACCAGCTGGCCACCGCCGACCAGGCGCGCAACGCGCGGGCCGACGCCACCGGGGCCACCATGCCGCCGGTGGTGTGGTGGGGGCTGCTCACCGGAGCGCTGATCACCATCGGCATGGTGTTCGCGCTCCAGATCCGGCGCACCCGGCGCGAGTTGGTCCTGGCCGGGCTGTTCTCCGCGACCATCGCCTTCATGCTGTTCCTGATCTGGGACTTCGACGCGCCCTACAGCCGCGGCATCGCGGTGACCGCGGAGCCGTTCCTCAGCCTGTTCCCCGGCGCCGGCGGATAGCCCCGCCGGCACACCGGCCGGGACAGGCCTTCGCCCCCGCTTCCACGAGGAACCGGGGCGAAGGCCTGTCGGGTACGCGGGCTGGGGGACGGGGTCGGATCCGGCGGCCCCGCGGCGCACCGGGGCGTCACGGGCGCCTCCCGCACCGGCGGCGCACCGGGGCGTCAGATGCGCTTCTCGTTCCTGCGGCGCAGCCAGAAGGCTCCCCCGCCGATCACCGCCGAGCCCACCAGACCGCCGCCGATCGCCATGTCGGTGGGCGTCGCGCCGCCGGTCCTGCTGCCGCCGAGACCGCCGTTCACCCCGCCGATCACGGTGAACGCGTCGCGGCGGGTGATGGTGCGGCCGTCACAGCGGACGGTGACGTCGTAGCGGCCGCGGCGGGCCTCGCGGTCGACGGTGGCGACACCGCGCGCGGTGTCGTCGCGGAACGACTCCAGCCGGGTCACGCCGAAGGCGTCGGAGCTCGCCGTACCACTGCGGCAGCCGTTCACGATGATGGTGACGCGGCCGCCGGCGGGCACGATGTCCGGCGTGACGAAGATGTCGCGGGAGTTGCCGAAGCTGTCGCCGCGGCCCTCGTCCCCGCGGCCGAAGTCGTCCCCGCGGTCTCCGCGGTCTCCGCGCTCCCCGCGTTCTCCGCGCCCGTTGTTCCCGCCCTCTCCGCCGCGGCCGTTGCCGAAGCCCTCTCCGCCGCGGCCGTTGTTCCCGCCTTCTCCCCCGCGGCCGTTGTTCCCGCCCTCGCCCCCGCGGCCGTTGCCGAAGCCCTGACGGCCGTTGCCGTTGCCGTTCCCGTTGAAGTTCCCGTTGCCGTTGCCGTTGAAGTTGCCGTTGCCGTTGCCGTTGCCGTTGAAGTTCCCGTTGCCGTTGAAGTTCCCGTTGCCGTTCCCGTTGAAGTGGCCGTTGCCGCCCACGTTGCCGGTGCCGGGGACGACGCCACCCCCGCTGAAGGTGCCGATGTTGCCGGTGCCGGGCACGATGACGGTGGTGTTGTCGGTGCTGCTCGGGCCGCCCCCGTTGCCCATGCCGTCCGCGACAGCCACGGGGGCGGCGAGCCCGAGCACGGCGACCGTGGTGCACGCCGCCGCCAGGGCACGTTGGTTGCGCATGTGATCCTCCGCGGGAGGTCACCGGGTCCCGTCCCCGGTGGATCGGCGAGAAATCACCTCCCGTACAGACCCTCGGACGCGCGGAACACGCCCGCATGTCGAGAATGGTCCGTCCCGGTGATCCGACACGCCGACAGACAACCGGACAATCGGATATTGCCGCAGGTCACGGACCGTCAGAAAAATCTTGGGAACGGCAACTCGGATGGCGCACCGAGCGTGCGGGGGGCCACCCGTTCGCCGATCGCCCCGTCGCCCGCCGCCCGCGCGGGACTTAGCGTTTTCCCATGCGCGACGGGCGTGGCGGCGACCGCGTCGAGAGGGGATGGCGAATGTCTGCGTCCAAGCTGGCCCTGCTGGCCGAAGAGGAGGAGCGGCGGAGGAAGCGCGCCCCCTGGGGCGTGATAGCGCTCGTTCTGCTGACCGGTCTGGCCCTGATCCGCAACGGTTCCGGGGAGTTCGACGTCGGGCCGCCGCAGCCCGCCTCGGCGGCGGCCCCGGACACCCGCGCCACGCTGGGCACGTTCGCGCCCGCGCCCACCGCCCTGCCGTTCTCCCCCGTGCAGCGGGTCCGCATCCCGGTGATCCGCGTGGACGCGCCGGTCGTGCAGGTCGGGCTGGACGCGGACGGCTGGGTCGCGGCGCCGCCGCCGGAGAACCCCCAGCTGGCCGGCTGGTTCACCGGCGCGGTGTCCCCGGGTGAGAAGGGCACCGCGGTCATCGTCGGACACGTCGACAACAAGCAGGGCCCGGCGGTGTTCTACGGCCTCGGGGCACTGCAGAAGGGCAACCAGGTCGAGGTCCTGCGCCAGGACGGCAGGACCGCGGTGTTCGAGATCTACGGGGTCGAGGTCTTCGCGAAGAACAACTTCCCCGGCGACCGCGTGTACGGCTCCAAGGGCACGCCCGAGCTGAGGGTCATCACCTGCGGAGGCGGCTTCACGAAGCAGAACGGCTACGAGGGCAACGTCGTCGTCTTCGCCCGTCTGGCCGCGGTCATGTGAACCGCCGCGGCCGGACGGGACGGTGAGGCCCGGGAACCGTCAGGCGCGCCGCGCCGGCACGGTGAGGTGGTAGCCGGAGTCGATCAGGTAGGGCAGCCACTCCCGGATCGCCCGGACGGTCTGCGTACGGTCGCCCCCGGCGTCGTGGGACAGCACCACGACCCCGGGGGCGGCGCCGCTCTCCACCCGGTCCACGATGGTGTCGGTGCCGGGCTCCATCCAGTCGGTGGTGTCCACCGTCCAGGCCATCGGCTCCATGCCCATCTGGGCGCCCAGCTGGAACGCGGCGCGGTTCCAGGCGCCGTAGGGCGCGCGGAACCACTGCGGGCGCTGCCCGTAGGCGTCCTCGATGGCGTCGCTGGTGCTCTCCATCTCCGAGCGGATCTCGTGGCGGTCCAGCTCGGTCAGCAGCGGGTGGGTCCAGGTGTGGTTGCCGACCACGTGGCCCTCGTCGGCCATCCGGGCGAGCAGTTCCCTGTTCTCCACGACGCACTCGCCGCACACGAAGAACATCGCCCGTACGCGGTACTTGGCGAGGGTGTCCAGGATGTGCGGGGTGTACTCCGGATTCGGGCCGTCGTCGAAGGTCAGCACCATGCGCCGGCCGCCTCCGGAGATCCGCAGGACGGGTTCGTCACGCACCTTCAGCCTGCGGGGCACGGCGCGCGGCGGCGCGTCCCCGGTGAGCGGCTGGAGCCGGAAGGCGGAGGGCTTGAGGGCCTGGCGGGCCTGCGGGCCGGCGACCGGGGCCGCGGCGGTCCGGCCGGTCTCCTCGCCGCCCGCCGCCACGACGATCCCGGCGGTGCCCGCCGCTCCCAGAGCGGCGGCGCCGGCGAGGAGCATCCGGCGCCGCGTGAACAACTGATCCTTCTGCATGACTTATCAGTCGCCCACCGGGGGCCGGGGCGCCACGACGGCACCGGCGCGGCGGCCGATTGCACCCGGACGGCGCAGTGGCCGTACGCCCGGGAACACCTGTCCGAGCGGGTGGGGGCCGCCGGAGGTCAGCGGCGGCGCACCAGCGGGAACGGCAGTGTCTCGCGGATCGTCAGGCCGGTGAGGAACATGACGAGCCGGTCGACGCCGAGGCCGAGGCCGCCGGTCGGGGGCATGGCGTAGGCGAGCACCTGGAGGAAGTCCTCGTCCAGTTCCATGGCCTCCGGGTCGCCGCCGGCGGCCAGCAGCGACTGCTCGGTGAGCCGGCGGCGCTGTTCGACGGGGTCGGTCAGCTCCGAGTAGGCGGTGCCGAGTTCGGTGCCGAAGGCCACGAGGTCCCAGCGTTCGGCGAGCCGCGGGTCGGTGCGGTGCCGCCGGGTCAGCGGGGAGACGTCGGTGGGGAAGTCCTTGTAGAAGACGGGGGGTCCGGTCCGGTGCTCGACCAGCCGCTCGTACATCTCCAGCACCACGTCACCGGGTCCGTCGTCGGCGGTGTACGGCACCCCGGTGCGGTCGCACAGCCGGTGCAGCCGCAGTAGTTCCGTGCCGGGCCCGAGCTCCTCCCCGACCGCCTCGGAGAGCGCCCCGTACACGGTCCTGACCGGCCAGGTCCCGGAGATGTCGTACTCGGCACCGTCCTTGCGGACCACCGGGGAGCCGAAGGCGGCGGTCGCCGCGGCCTGGATCAGTTCGCGGGCGAGGTCGAGCATGACGTCGTAGTCGGCGTGGGCCTGGTAGGCCTCCAGCATCGTGAACTCGGGATTGTGCTTGTGGGAGACGCCCTCGTTGCGGAAGGTGCGGCCCAGTTCGAAGACCCGCTCCAGACCGCCGACGCACAGCCGCTTCAGGTACAGCTCGGGGGCGATGCGCAGGTACAGGTCGAGGTCGTAGGCGTTGCTGTGGGTGGTGAAGGGGCGGGCGTTGGCCCCGCCGTGGACCTGCTGGAGCACCGGGGTCTCGACCTCCAGGTAGCCGCGGTCCAGCAGGCCCTGGCGCACGGCCTGTACGGCGGCGGAGCGGGTGCGGACGACGGCGCGGGCGTCGGGGCTGGTGATCAGGTCCAGGTGGCGGCGGCGGACCCTGGCCTCGGGGTCGGTCAGGCCGCGGTGCTTGTCGGGCAGCGGGTGCAGGCACTTGCCGGTGAGCTGCCAGGAGGCGGCGAAGACGGTGGGTTCGCCCGAGTCGGACAGGCCGGCGCGGCCGGTGACGGTGAGGTGGTCGCCGATGTCGGTGTCGGCGGTGAAGCGGTCGAGGTCCGGGCCGCAGGCGTCGCGGGTGAGGGCGATCTGGTGGTCGCCGGACCAGTCCCGCAGCACGGCGAAGACGATGCCGCCGAAGTCGCGGACCAGCAGGACGCGTCCGGCGACGGTGACGTCCGCGCCGGGCGGGACGTCGGCGAGGGCGTGGGTCGGCGCGGGGACGCCGACCGGGTAGGGGTCCGTGCCGGCGGCGCGCAGCCGGTCCAGGGTGCGGTACCGGACGCGGACCTGTTCGGGCAGGCCCGCGTCCGGGGCGGCGGGCCCGGCCTGGTCCCCTCCGTCGAGGCCGAGCGCCGGCCCGGACGGCGGCACCGCCGCGGGGGCGGGCCGCCGTCCGGTGTCCGGGTGCCCCTTTCCCCAGAGTTTGCGCAAGCTGGGTACGGAGACGAAGCCCTCGGCGATGCCGGAGGCGAGGCCGATGCGGGCGAGGGAGGCGGTGTCGGCGTAGCAGAGGAAGCGGGGGAACCACTCGGGGCGGTACTTGGCGTTGGAGCGGTACAGCGCCTCCAGCTGCCACCAGCGCGAGAGGAACAGCAGCAGCCGGCGCCACAGGCGCAGGACCGGTCCGGCGCCGATGCGGGCGCCCTCCTCGAAGACCGAGCGGAAGACGGCGAAGTTCAGCGAGACGCGGCGCACGCCCAGTTTCGGGGCGGCGGCGCACAGTTCGGCGACCATGAACTCCATCACCCCGTTGGGCGCGGCCCGGTCACGGCGCATCAGGTCCAGGGAGATCCCCTCGCGGCCCCAGGGCACGAAGGAGAGCAGGGCGAGCAGCCGGCCGCCCTCGCCGAGGGCCTCCACGAGCAGGCAGTCGCCGTCGGCGGGGTCGCCGAGCCGGTCCAGGGCCATGGAGAACCCGCGCTCGGTCTCGGTGTCGCGCCAGGCGTCGGCCTTGCCGACGATCTCCACCATCTCGCGTTCGGTGAGGCCGGCGTGGCGGCGGATACGGCAGACGGCCCCGCTGCGGCGGAGCCGGTGCACGGCCTGCCGGGTGACGCGCATGTCGCGGCCCTCGAGGTCGAAGGAGGCCACGTGCACGATGGCCTCGTCGCCGAGCTGCAGGGCGCCCAGGCCCGCGCGGGCGTAGGCGCGGGCGCCGGCCTCGGAGGCGCCGATCACGGCGGGCACCCAGGCGTGCCGGCGGGCCACGTCCAGCCAGGCGCCGATGGCGTGCGGCCAGGCCTCCGGGTCGCCGACGGGGTCCCCGCCGGCCAGGCAGACCCCGGCCTCGACACGGTAGGCGACGGCCGCCTTGCCGCTGGGCGAGAAGACGACGGCCTTGTCGCGCCGGGTGGCGAAGTAGCCGAGGGAGTCCCGCTCGCCGTACGCCTTCAGCAGGGCGCGGACGCGGGCCTCCTCCTCCGGGTGCAGGGCGGCTTCCAGGCGCTGCGAGCGGAACAGCGCGGCGGCGGCGTTGAGCAGGGCGAGGGCACCGAACAGGCCGAGCAGGAAGGTGATCTCGTGCGGCGGGCGGCCGGCGAAGGAGGCGGCCGGGACCAGTCCGCCGCACACCCGGTCGGCCGCCCAGGCCAGGTGCTGGCCGGCCGGGAGCGTGCCCGGGAAGAGCAGCACCAGGCCCCAGCCGAGCAGGATCGCCACGGCCAGCCCGGCCAGCAGCACGGCCAGGGCCCGCCACACGGCGCCGCGCCGGGAGGCGGCGTAGAACTCGCGGCGGGCCGCGACGAGCACGAGCAGCAGCAGCGCGCACAGCACCAGGGACGGCAGTGACGCGGCGTACAGGCCGGCGGCCGCGCCGAGCGCGTCGGCGAGGACGAGCAGGCCGAGGTAGACGACGACCAGCCACCAGGCGGCCTTCTTGCGGGCGGCGGTGGCGCCGGCCAGCAGGAACAGGAAGACGGCGTAGGCGAGGTTGGCGCTGATGGGGACCAGGAGCAGGTCGAGGGTGCGGACGACCGGGCGGAGCGGGCCGCGCAGCGGGGGGACGACCGCGAGCAGGGCGCACAGCAGGCCGAGGGCGGCGAAGAGGGTGGCGAAGGCTTCCGGGACCCGGCCGAGGCGCCCGGAGGCGGGCGGGCGGGCCGGGGCCGTGGCGTCCCCGCCGGCGGCGGGGTCCGCGGTGGCGGTCATGTTCCGACTCTAGGAAGGGGGGCCGTGGCTCGCCCGTCGAGCGGTCCGGGCGGCCGGCGCTTCTTCGGCAGCGGCCGGTTCCGATAGCCTCGCGGCCGTGACGGAACAGCACGAGCAGCACTCGCCCGCCCACCGGTTCGAGCGGGGCACGGACGGTCCGAAGGTCATCGTGGTCGGCGTGGACGGCTCCGACTCCTCGATGCGGGCGGCCGCGTACGCGGCCGGGCTGGCCCGGCGCCAGCACGCGCTGCTCGCGGTGGTGTACGTGCAGCCGGTGCTCGCCGCCGGGGCGGCGCTCGGGGCGCCGGTGGCGGAGACCACCGACGAGATCGCCGAGGACCTGGTCGCGCAGATCCGGGAGGCCGCGGAGCGGCTCAAGGGGATGTTCGAGGTGCGCTGGGAGTTCCACACCTTCCGCGGCGACCCCTACAACGGGCTGGTCACGGCGGCGGACGAGCTGAAGGCGGACGCGGTCGTGGTGGGGGCCTCGGAGCAGGCCGGCCACCGGATCATCGGCTCGGTGGCGGTCCGCCTGGTGAAGACGGGCCGCTGGCCGGTGACGGTCGTACCGTAGGAAGCCACGGTCGCGGGCCCGGCCGGCCGTCGTGCGTGGCGTCTTCCCTGTGGGTCCGTGCTGAGCCATCATGATCCGCCGTCAGCCGTTTGCCGTCGGCGAAGAGGTGAGGCGTATGGCCAAGCTCCGTGCGGGCGAGGGGATTCTCCGCCGCAAACCCATCGAGCACATCGAGGAGACCGAGGTCGGCGAGGGCACCCGGCTGGACAAGTCACTGGGGCTCTGGCAGCTGACCGCCATCGGGGTCGGCGGCATCATCGGCGCGGGCATCTTCACACTGGCCGGTACGGTGGCGAACGGCACGGCGGGGCCCGCGGTGCTGGTGTCCTTCCTGATCGCCGGTGTCGCGAGCGCCTGCGCCGCGCTGTCGTACGCCGAGTTCGCCGGGATGATCCCGAAGGCGGGTTCGGCCTACACGTACGGGTACGCGGTGCTCGGCGAGTTCGCGGGCTGGTTCATCGGCTGGGACCTGCTGCTGGAGTACACCGCGATCGTGGCCGTGGTGGCCATCGGCATCTCCGGCTACTTCGGCTTCCTGGTCGAGGCGATGGGCGCGCACCTGCCCGCCTGGATGCTGGGCGCGCCCGGCACCGGCTCCGGGCACCGGGTCGACCTGTTCGCGGCCGTGCTGTGCGTGCTGATCGCGTGGCTGCTGAACCAGGGGATCCGCAGCGCGGCCCGCTTCGAGACCTTCGTGGTCGCACTGAAGGTGCTGGTGGTGCTGCTGGTGATCGGCGTGGGCGTGTTCCACATCGACTCGGCCAACTACACCCCGTTCTTCCCGTTCGGCATCAGCGGGGCGTTCACGGGTGCCGCGACGGTGTTCTTCGCGGTGTTCGGCTACGACGCGATGTCGACGGCGGCCGAGGAGTCGAAGGACGCCCAGCGGCACATGCCGAAGGCGATCATCTACTCGCTGGTGATCTCCATGGTCCTGTACGTGGCGGCCTGCCTGGTGCTGACCGGCATGCAGAACTACAAGGACATCGACAAGGAGAGCGGCTTCTCGACGGCGTTCAAGTCGGTGGGGCTCGGTGCGCTGGCGGACGTGATCGCGGTCGGCGCGATCATCGGCATCCTCACGGTGATGTTCACGTTCATGCTGGGCGTGACCCGGGTGTGGTTCTCGATGTCCCGGGACGGGCTGCTGCCCCGCTGGTTCGCCAAGACGCACCCGACGCGGCACGTGCCGACCCGTGTGACCTGGATCGTGGGGGTGGCCTCGGCCGCCATCGCCGGGTTCGTGCCGATCGGCGAGGCGGCCGAGCTGACCAACATCGGCATCCTGCTGGCGTTCGTGGTGGTGTGCACGGCGGTGATCGTGCTGCGCTACCGGCAGCCGGAGCTGCCGCGCTCCTTCCGGACGCCGGGGATGCCCGTGGTGCCCGCACTGGGTGTGCTCTTCTCGATCTGGCTGATCACGTTCCTGCAGTGGCAGACGTGGGTGCGGTTCGCGGTGTGGTTCCTGATCGGCTGCGTGGTCTACTTCGGCTACTCCTACCGGCGCTCGGTGCTGGCCACCGGGGAGCGCGCCGGCCGGAGCTGATCACTCGGCCATGACCAGGCCGTCCTGGGCGGCCCCCCGGCTGAGCACGACGTTCCGGATGCGGTCGCGCACCGCCTCCAGCTCGGCACCCTGGGCGATGGCGTGGTTGAGGTCGAGGACGCGGCCGGCGTCGAGGTCGTACAGCTGCGGGACGAACTCGGCCCTGGTGACCCGCCAGGCCGCGCCCGGCCGGGCGGGCGGGGCGAAGGTGAAGCGGCCCAGGGTGGACTCGTTGCCGCGCGGGTCCTGGGCGCCGTCGCCGTTGTACATCTCGCCGGCGATCTGGTCGCCCATCCCGTAGACCACCCAGGTGCCGTTGACCTTCTCGTAGGCCTGCGGGACGTGGGCGTGGGTGCCGAGGATCAGGTCGATGTCGGGGTGGCCGTCGGTGGCCGAGGCGGTGAGCCGCTGGGCGAGGGAGAGCTGGAGCCGGTCGGGCTCGTCCTGCCACTCGGTCCCCCAGTGCACGGAGAGCACGACCACGTCGGCGCCGCCCCGCCGGGCGGCGCGGGCGTCGGCGATCATCCGGTCGGCGTCGATCAGGTTCACCGCCCAGGGCTGTCCGGGCGGCATCGGGTTGCCGTTGGTGCCGAAGGTGTACGACAGGTGGGCCACCCTGGCCGAGCCCGCCCGCAGCATCGTCACCGAGCGGGCCTCGGCCTCGGTGCGGGCGGTCCCCGAGTGCCTCAGTCCGGCCCTGTCCATGGCGTCCAGGGTGCGCCGGATGCCGGCGGCCCCGTCGTCCAGGGCGTGGTTGGAGGCGGTGGAGCAGCCGTCGTAGCCGGTCGCGGCGAGGCCCGCGGCGATCTGCGGCGGGGATTTGAAGACGGGGTACCCGGCGTAGTCGCCGTCGGCGCCGTAGACGGTCTCCATGTGGCACAGCGCCAGGTCGGCGCCGGAGACGACCGGTGCGACGCCGGACAGCATGGGCCGGAAGTCGTGGCCGTCGCCGCCCGCGTCGTAGGCGGCCCGTTCGATGACGGAGGTGTGCGGCAGGACGTCCCCGGAGGCGACGAGGGTGAAGCCGCCGGGCGCGGCGGGCGCCGAGCGTCCCTCGGTACCGGTCTCCCGGTGCTGGTTCTGGCAGGCCGCCCCGGCCGCGAGGACGGCGGTCAGGGCCAGAGCCACCTGCTGTCTGCGTCCGATCATCAGCTCACCCCAAGATTGTCGTATATACAGACGAAGCCGTGACGGGCATATGGGTATGAATCTCACGTATCGGATAAACAGCCCGGGCGCGGTCATTAGCCCGTCCGGTGTCCCGGCGCACCGCTCGGCCGACCGTTCGCCGACGCGATCGACCGTCCGTCGCAGAACCCGGCCCGCCCCCTGTCGGCGGGCGGCACCCTGCGCTGCGATACGGCCATGACGGCCGGAACCTCACTCACCCACGGGACGACGACCGCCGGGCACGAACTGGCCGCGCTCCAGCGCAAGCACGGCGGCCCCCTGTTCGCCCTGCTGTTCAGGCTCTGCGACGGGGACAGGCAGCGCGCCGAGGACCTCGTGCAGGAGACCCTGGTGCGCGCCTGGCAGCACCCCGAGGCGCTGCACGCCGAGGGCTTCGACTCGGTCCGGCCCTGGCTGCTCACCGTGGCCCGGCGGCTGGCCATCGACGCCCGGCGGGCCCGGCAGGCACGGCCGCCCGAGACCGGCGACGAGGTCCCCGAGGACGCGCGGGTGACCGCCGACCACGCCGAGCGGGCCGCGGCGGTGCTCGACGTCCGGGAGGCTGTGAAGACACTCACGCCGGAGCACCGTGACGTCCTGGTACTCGTGTACTTCCGCGGGGCCAGTGTGGCGGAAGCGGCGCAGACCCTGGGCATTCCACCCGGTACGGTGAAATCCCGCGCGTATTACGCGTTGCGCGCCCTGCGCCGGGTCCTTCCGGGTTATGCGGCCGACCTGCAGTGAAACCGGAAGCCTGGTCAAACCTCGGTAAAGCGCCTTGCTGCGGCCCCCGTCCGGGCAATGGGCTGTCCTCATCCGCGTTCCGGTCGGGGGCGGCCCCGGGGATCGGGTAACGCGCACGCACCGGAGGAAGGGCAGGAAGGGATGCTGCACAGAGGGCACGAGAGCACGGACGGCGCCGACGGCGGTGAACTGGCCGTCCCCATGGCCTGGTTGTACGCCGAGTACATCGCCGACGAGCTGCTGCGCACCGGCGATCTGATGCCACCGACGTCGTTCGAGTTCCGGGCCGGACGGGACGCGCTGGCCCTGACCGTCTTCCTGTCCGACACCGACGGGGAGCTGTCCGGCATCCGGGTGATCTCCCAGCTGGAGAACTGGCTGTCGCTGACCGCCTACGACCAGCCTTGGCGGGACTGGGTGCGGGCGCGCATGGCCGAGCTGACCGCGCGGGCGGCCGGCGCGGACGCCCCCGACCCCGACCTGGCGCTGGCGGCCGACGCCTGGCGGTGGCTGGAGGAGACCGAGCTGCTCGCTCCGGACCTGGACGCGGTACCGGGCGGCGGCGCGGTGTTCGGGGAGGACGACGGGCCGAAGGTGTGGACCCCGGCCTGGCGGCTCGGACTGCCCCTCGGGCACCTGGCGATCCACCTCTTCTGAACCTTCCGGAATTCACACCAATCCGCGGGCCGGCCCGCTCCGAATCTCTAGCCCGTGATTCTGCGCGCGGCTTGAGTGATTCGGCGGTCGGCTGCGTACGGGTGGGAGCAAGGAGTAACCCTTCCCCCACCCTTCGGCACGAGGATTCGGCATGAGGTCCCTGGAAAGGCATCGCGACGTCGGCGCCTACGCGCTCGGCGTGCTGGACGAGGCGGAGGCCTTCCGCTTCGAGGACCACCTCATGGAGTGCCCTCGGTGCGCGGCACACGTGACCGAATTCGGGCCCGCGGCCCGGCAGTTGATGCTGTACCGCCGGGCCACGCCGCGCTTCGTGCACCCCATGGCACAGCCCGGCCCCCGACTGCTGGACCGGCTGCTCGGCGAGCTGGCACAGCGGCACCGGGCGCGGCGCCGCCGGCTGCTGTACGGACTGGCCGCCTCGGTGGTGCTGGCCGTGGCCGGTCCGGGGATCGTGGCCTTCTCCGGCCACCCGGAGCCGGCCGGGTCCCGGGTCGCGGCGGCGACCGATCCGCACACCGGGGTGTGGGCGCGGGTCACCTCCGCCGACCAGGACTGGGGCAGCGACCTGCGCCTGGAGGTCAAGGACGGCTCCGGGGCGCACACCTGCCGGCTGGTCGCGGTCGGCCGCGACGGCAGCGAACAGGTGGTCGCCGGCTGGACCAACCCCGGCGACGGCGCCCGGCCCACCACCACGATGGGCGCGGCGGCGATGCACCCGGACCAGATCGCGCGCTACGAGGTGCGCACGGCGGAGGGGAAACGCCTGGTCACCGTGGAGGCACGGTGACGGCGCCCGGGACCGGGCCGGGCACGTGCGGCGCGGCCCGCCCTCACTTCAGCAGGCGGGACAGCCGGCGGTCGGCCAGCGGCTTGCCTCCCGTCTGGCAGGTCGGGCAGTACTGCAGCGAGGAATCGCTGAAGGAGACCTCGCGGATGGTGTCGCCGCACACCGGACAGGGCTCGCCGGTCCGGCCGTGGACACGCAGGCCGCTCTTCTTCTCCGACTTCAGCCGGCCGGCCGCCACCCCCCGGGAGCGTTCGACCGCCTGGGTGAGCGTCTCGCGCAGTGCCGTGAACAGCCGGTGGGTCTCCTGGGGCGTGAGGGAGGCGGCCAGCTTGAACGGGGACATCCCGGCCGCGTGCAGGATCTCGTCGCTGTAGGCGTTGCCGACGCCCGCGAGCAGCGACTGGTCGCGCAGGGCGCCCTTCAGCTGCCGCCGCTCGTCCTTGAGGAGGGCGGCGAGGCGGTCCTCGTCGAAGTCGGCGGCGAGCGGGTCGGGACCCAGCCGGGCGATGCCCGGAACCTCCCGCGGGTCGTGGACGACGTACACCGCGAGCCGCTTCTGGGTGCCGGCCTCGGTCAGGTCGAAGCCCTCGCCGTTCTCCAGCGCCACGCGCAGCGCCAGCGGTCCCTTGCCGGGCTTCGGCGGGCCGTCCGGCAGCCGGTCCCTCCAGTGCAGCCAGCCCGCGCGGGCCAGGTGGACCACCAGGTGCAGCCCGCCGTCCGTCCCCAGGTCCAGGAACTTGCCGTGCCGGCGCACGGCCGTCACCGTGCCGCCCTCGACGGCGGTGACCGGCGGGTCGTAGGTCTTCAGGACGCTGACCGCGACCGGCAGCACCCGCACCACCCGGCGGCCGGCCAGGTGCTCGGTCAGGAATTCCGTCAGCGCTTCCACCTCGGGCAGTTCCGGCATACGTCCAGAGTGCCACCCGGCACCGACAACGCCCTGCGGACCGCCCGGCCGGTGCCTCACGGCAGCCGGAACTCGCACCACACCGCCTTGCCGCCGCCCCGCGCCTCCACGCCCCAACCGTCGGCCAGCCGGTCCACCAGAAGCAGACCGCGGCCGGACACCCGGCTCTCCCCGGCGTCCCGGCGCCGGGGCAGCGCGCTGGAGGGATCCTCGACCTCGATGCGCAGCCGGCGGCCGCCGCCGGACAGGGCGCGCAGGGTGACGATCGCCGGCCCCTCGGTGTGCATCAGCGCGTTGGTGATCAGCTCGTCGGCGGCCAGCTCGATCTCGTAGGCGCGGTCGCGGGCCCCCCAGGCGCGGACCGCGGCACGGATCATGTGCCGGGCCCGGGCGAGAGCCTCCGGGTCGCCGGACGCGACCTGCTGCCGCAGCCGGCCTCCGGCGGGCGCGGTGCCGGGGGCGCAGCGGCGCAGCAGGAGCAGGGCCACGTCGTCCTCGCCGCCCTGCTCCTCCGACAGCTGGATCAGCCGGTCGGCGAGGTCACGCACGTCGTCCGGGCCGTCCGCGACGACTGCGGCCAGGCCGCGCATGCCGTCGTCGAGATCGGTGCCGGGCTGTTCGACGAGCCCGTCGGTGCACAGCAGCAGGGTGTGCCCGGGATCGAGTTCGAGGGTGGCGACCGGGTACTCCAGCCGGCGGAACTCGGCGGACAGCCCGAGCGGCAGTCCGCCCTCGACGGTGACCCGGGCGCAGCTGCCGTCGCTGTGCCGGACGAGCGGGTCGATGTGCCCGGCGCGGACCACCTGGACGACCCCGGTCGACAGGTCGGCCTCGGCGTACAGGCAGGTCGCGAACCGGTCGGTGTCGAGTTCGTGCAGGAAGACGGAGGCGCGGGCCATCACGGTGGCCGGGGTGTGGCCCTCGGCGGCGTAGGCGCGCAGCACGATCCGCAGCTGCCCCATGACGGCCGCCGCGTGCGTGTCGTGGCCCTGGACGTCGCCGATGACCGCGCCGACCCGGCCTCCCCCCGAGGTGCCGCCGGGCAGCGGGATGAGGTCGTACCAGTCGCCGCCGATGTCCCGGCCGAGAGCGGCCGAGCGGTAGCGGACCGCGATGTCGGCGCCGCGGACGCTGGGGATGCTGCGGGGCAGCATGGCCTGCTGCAGTCCCTGGGCGAGATCCTTGTCCTGCTCGTAGAGCATGGCCCGCATGAGGCTCTGCGCGATGCTGCCGCCCAGGGCGACCAGCACCGCGCGTTCCTCGGCGGAGAAGCCGCGCCGGTCGTCGTAGAGCAGGCCCATCGCGCCGATCGGACGGGCCTGCGCGATCAGCGGCAGATAGGCGGCCGAGGTGACGTGCAGGTCGGTGAGGTGCGGCCAGAGGATCGGGTAGCCGGTGGCGAACTCCTCCGGGGACTCGATGAACCGGGGGCTGAGGGTGCGCACGACCTCGCTCATCGGGTACGGCTCGTCGATCCGGGTGATCCGGGTACCGGGGACGGAGGCGCCCGCGGGGCCCTCGGCCACCAGCCGGATCCGGCCCGCCTCCACCAGGCCCATGACCAGGCTGGCCGCGCCCAGGTGGCGGACGCCGTGGGTGTCCTTGAGGACGTCGATGACGTCCTGGACGCTGCGGGCGTGGGCGAGGGCGGCGGAGATGACCTGGACGACACCGGTCTGCTGCCGGAAGGCCTCGTCCTGGGCGGCGCGCAGGCTGCGGGCGGCGCTGTCGGCGAGTTCCTCGGTGGCGTCGCGGACGATGCCGACGACGCGGCGCGGGCGGCCGGTCGCGTCGCGCCGGATGTAGCCCTGGGTGTGGGTCCAGCGCAGGGTGCCGTCACGGCAGCGGATGCGGAAGTAGGTGCCGTAGTTCTCGCTGCCGTCCTTGATCGCGTTGGCGACGACCGCGTCCAGCCGGGCCGCCTCCGGCGGGGGCACCCGGACGGCCAGGCTCTCCGGGCGCTCGTCGTACTCGTCGGGCCGCAGGTCGAAGACCCGGAAGGCCTGGGCGTCCATGTGGAAGAGACCGGCGTCCAGGTCCCAGTCGAAGCTGCCCATGCGGTTGAGCGCGAGGATCGGGTCCGGGTGTGCGGGCCAGTCCTCCGGGAGTGACAGGGCGCTCGGGCCCCGATCGGCCATGGGGCCCAGACTGCCAGGATCCGGCGGATTCTTCGACTTGATCGGCGGCCTGGCCCGGGGCTCAGTCGCCGTCGGCGGGGCCGGCGGGTACGGAGCCGCCGGGGCCCGTCGTGCCGGCCGTGCCGGTCGTACGGGGGGTCGCCGTACCGGATCCGGAGGGGGACGGGCCGGACGGGGACGGGGCGGATGGTGACGGGGACGGGCCGGACGGGGACAGGCCGGCACGGTCGGGGGCGTCCGGGGCCCGGGGCCTGCCGGTCTCGCCGGAGGGGGCCAGGGAGAGGGCGGGGACGAGGGAGAGGGCGGGGTCGGGGCCGGGGGACGGCGGGTCCGTGGCGGCGGTGGCCGTGTTCCGGTCCGGGGTGCCGCTGCGGCGGCCCGGCACCACGGGGACGGACGGCGACGGCGGCACCCCGGTGCGGCCGGGGGACGCGGGCGAACCGCTCTCCTCGGCGCTGGGCTGCCCGGTGACCGCCGCTCCGGCGTCCGTGGGGTCGGGGGCGGCGGGGCTGGTGGAGGCTCCCGGGGGCGCGGGTACGACCCGGTCCCGGCGGACGTCGGGGCCGGTCCGGCGCTGGATCCAGGTGCGGGTCGCGGGGTCGACGATCGTGAGGCTGGTGACGGTGCGGGACGCGGGGGCCACCACGATCACCTGGTTCGGCCGGTAGCCGGCCCACAGGGTGCCGCGGGCATCGGCCCCGCCACGGGTCGGCGCGGGCTGGTCCAGCGGGTTGCCGCAGGCGCAGCGCACCCGGGGCACGCCCCGGTCGTCGACGAGGACGGCGGTGCCGGCCTGCAGCACGGCCTGGAAACCGGACGCCCGGTGGTCGCGGTAGGCGTGGTTGGTGACGCGGGTGTCGGCGCCGAGGACGACCGGGGTCAGACCGCGCAGATAGCCGGGGAGGTCCTCCCGGGTGACACCGGCCGCCCCGGCGAAGGCCTGGGCCCTGGCCTCGTCCGCCGTCAGCCGGCGGATGTGCCGCTCGATGTCGCAGCCGGCGACGCGCGGGGAGCCCCGGTACAGGCCGGGTGTCGCGCCGGACACGGTGCGCGCCGCACGCAGCGGCGCCTCCACGTCGCCGGGCTGGACCGGCGCGGTGGCCCGCGGTGTTCCGGTCCTCGCAACTCCCGTGTCGGTGGACTCGGTGAAGGGCCCGGGCCCCCGCTCGCCGGCGGCCTGCAGCAGGACCGGCTCCCCGGCCCTGGTCTGCTTGACGCCGGTGCCCGCGCAGCCCGCGGCCAGGAGCGTCACCAGGAACGCGCAGGCCGGGACGATCGATCGGGTGGGTATCCGCACCGCACACTCCGCATCACTGTGGGTGATTACGCCCTATTGTTGGCATCGCCCGGCTTCGCCTGGCAACTCGGGGACCGCCGCGGCGAGAGCGGCGCCGGTGTCCCCGCACAGGAGGCGCGTACGGTCGTGGACTGGTTCACCGCACCCGACTACTGGCTGAGCCGGCTGGTCCTCCAGCGGTCGCTGGCGGCCCTGTACCTGGTCGCGTTCGCGGCGGCGGCCCTGCAGTTCCGGGCGCTGCTGGGCGAGCGCGGCATGCTGCCGATCCCCCGCTTCGTCGCCCGGGTGCGGTTCCGGCGCGCCCCCAGCGTGTTCCACCTGCACTACTCCGACCGCTTCTTCGCCGCGTGCGCCTGGACGGGGTGCGCGGTGGCCGCCGCCCTGCTGGCCGGGGCGGACTCGGCACTGCCGGCGTGGGCGGGGATCCTGCTGTGGCTGGTGCCGTGGGCGCTGTACCTGTCGATCGTCAACGTGGGCCAGACGTGGTACGCGTTCGGCTGGGAGTCGCTGCTGCTGGAGACGGGTTTCCTGGCCGCGTTCCTCGGCAACGACGAGGTGGCGCCGCCCGTCGTCGTGCTGTTCCTGCTGCGCTGGATCCTGTTCCGGGTGGAGTTCGGCGCCGGGCTGATCAAGCTGCGCGGTGACGCCTGCTGGCGCCGGCTGACCTGTCTGGACTACCACCACGAGACCCAGCCGATGCCGGGCCCGCTCAGCTGGTTCTTCCACCACCTGCCGAGGCCGCTGCACCGGGTGGAGGTGGCCGCCAACCACGTCACCCAGCTGGTCGTGCCGGTCCTGCTGTTCGCCCCGCAGCCGATCGCGTCGGCCGCCGCCGCGCTGATGATCGTCACTCAGCTGTGGCTGGTGCTGTCCGGCAACTTCTCGTGGCTGAACTGGATCACCATCGTGCTGGCCCTGTCCGCGCTGCGGCTGCCGGTCACGGCGCCGTCCGTGCCGGCGGCCCCGCTGTGGTACGAGGTGCTGGTGCTCGCGGTCGCCGCCCTGCTGGTCGTCCTGAGCCGCAGCCCGGTGCTGAACATGGTCTCCCGGCGCCAGGTCATGAACCGCTCCTTCGACCCGCTGCACCTGGTGAACACCTACGGCGCGTTCGGCAGCGTCAGCCGGGTGCGCTACGAGGTGGTGGTCGAGGGCACGCTGGACGACACCCCGCACCCGGACTCAGGCTGGCGGGAGTACGCGTTCAAGGGCAAGCCCGGCGACCCCCGGCGCTGGCCGCGCCAGTTCGCCCCCTACCACCTGCGCCTGGACTGGCTGATGTGGTTCGCGGCGCTGTCGCCGGCCTATGCCGGCGACTGGTTCGGGGCGCTGGTGGAACGCCTGCTGGAGAACGACCGGGACACGCTGAAGCTGCTGCGCCGCTCCCCGTTCCCGCCGGACACCCCGCCCCGCTACGTCCGGGCCCGGTTGTTCCGCTACCGGTACACGACCTGGCGGGAACTGCGCGAGACGGGGGCCTGCTGGGAGCGGACGTTCGTGCGGGAGTACCTCCCGCCGACGCGGCTGGCGGGCGTGGCGCAGAGGTCGTAGGCCCCGAAGGCAGACGGGCCCCCGGTGAGGCGGTGGAGGGGCTGAGGGCCCGGCTGGGCCCTGACCGGTCCCCCGGTCAGGCTCCCACCGGTGGCACGGGCGTCTCCGGTCGGCCGCCCTGCGCCTCGGACCAGGCGCGCAGTTCGCTCGCGCCGACCTCCTCGACCACCGTCTGCAACGCCTGCCGGGCCGCCGCGTCCCGCCCGGACTCCGGCAGGAGCAGGTAGCGGTCGATCGCCCGGCGCAGCGACTCCCGTGCCTGCGCGGCCAGCACCCAGCGCGAACCGGCGCCGTACAGCTGGCGCATGCCGGTGAAGAAGACGGCGCCGCCCGCGATCAGCGCGGTCAGCCAGGCGGGAGCGTGCAGTCCGGCGGCCACCACGGTCACCGACGTCGTGAGGAGAGCGCCGAGTTCGGTGGCGTGGTGCAGCCGTCTGGCACGGCCGGAGGCCCGCGCGTAGAACGCCAGGTCCCTCCGGGCGAGCGCCAACAGGGGATCAGGTTCCGCGGCCCAGGAGTTGTCGGGCGCCCTTCTTCGTCGCATCGGCACATCATCGGGGCGGTGCCCGGGCGGGGCCAAGCCCCACCGCCGGGCGCGGGCGGCCTCGCCCGGCGGTGGGTGGGTGCCTTGCGGCGGGTTCACGCCCTGCGCAGCCTCAAGGTCACCAGTTCGAACGGGCGCAGCCGTACGGTGACGCGGTCGCCGTCCGGCACCGGCGCCCCCTCGTCCCACGGCCGTTCCAGCAGGTCCGTCACCGTGACCCCGGCGACCCGGAAACCGGCCGTGAGGGTGGCCCGGGCGCGGCCGCCGTGGGCCTCGTGGAAGCGGACGACGACGTCCCCGGTGCCGTCGTCGGCGAGCTTCACCGCCGTCACCACCACCGCGTCGTTGTCGACCGTGACCAGCGGGGCGACCTCCCGGGCGCCGGTCAGCCGGCGTTCGGGCAGGTTGACGCGCCAGCCCTCTCGGACCGCGTCGCCGATCGAGGCGCCGGGGAGCAGGGCGTGCCGGAAGCGGTGGACGCCCTGGTCGGTCTCGGGGTCGGGGAAGCGCGGGGCGCGCAGCAGGGAGACCCGGACCGTGGTGGTCGTACCGCGATCGCCGTCGGTGCGGACCGTGCGGGTCACGTCGTGGCCGTACGTCGAGTCGTTGACGACCGCCACGCCCCAGCCCGGCTCCTCCAGGTGGACGAAGCGGTGGTTGCAGGCCTCGAACTTGGCCGACTCCCATGAGGTGTTGGTGTGGGTGGGCCGGAAGACGTGCCCGAACTGGGTCTCGGACGCGTACCGTTCGGTGTGCAGGTCGAGCGGGAAGGCGAGCTTCAGGAACTTCTCCGTCTCGTGCCAGTCCACCTCCGTGTCGATGACCAGCCGCCGTTCCCCGGGCGGCAGGGTCAGCAGCTGGGTGACCCGGGAGGAGCCGAAGGCCCGGACTACCCGCACCGAGGCGCCGTCCTCGCCGGCCGTCACCGACTCGGCGTCGGTGAGGTCGGTGACGGTGTTGCGGTAGAAGGAGTCGACGTCCCAGGCGTCCCACATGTTGGGAAAGTCCGGGTGGAGCTGGAGCAGGTTCGCGGCGCGGCCGGGCGCGACGGTCTCGCGGCCGGCGGCGGGGTCGTGGACGGACACGACCAGGCCCCGGGCGTCGACGGTGACCCGCAGCAGCCCGTTGTCCAGCGTGAACCCGCCGTCCCGACGGGGGGCGAGCCGGGTGTGTCCGGTCACGGCGGGCGGGGCGGCGCCGCCCGCCGTGACCCCGTGACGGGCGTGCGGGGCCGCGTTGAAGGCGAGCGCGGTGCCGCCGTCGCCGGCCAGGGCCCGCTGCGCCGCGCCGATGATCCCGTCCAGTTCGGCGGCGATCCGCTCGTACGTCGCCCGGGCCTCCCGGTGCACCCACGCGATGGAGGAGCCGGGCAGGATGTCGTGGAACTGGTGCAGCAGGACCGTCTTCCAGATGCGGTCCAGTTCCCCGTACGGGTAGGGGAATCCGGTGCGTACGGCCGCCGTGGCCGCCCACAGCTCGGCCTCGCGCAGCAGGTGTTCGCCGCGCCGGTTGCCCTGCTTGGTCCTCGCCTGGCTGGTGAGGGTGGCGCGGTGCAGTTCGAGGTACAACTCGCCCACCCAGACCGGAGGTTCGGGGTACTCGGCCTGGGCCTTCTCGAAGAAGGCGCGCGGTGTCTCCCACGTGACGGCGGGTGAGCCCTCCAGGTCGCGCAGCCGGGCCGCCTTGGCGACCATCTCACGGGTGGTGCCGCCGCCCCCGTCGCCCCAGCCGGTCGGCGCCAGCGAGTGCCGGGCCCGGCCCTTGTCCCGGAAGCTGCGGGCCGCGTGCGCGAGTTGGCTGCCGTGCATCGAGCAGTTGTAGGTGTCGACGGGCGGGAAGTGGGTGAAGATCCGGGTGCCGTCGATGCCCTCCCAGTGGAAGGTGTGGTGCGGGAACCCGTTGGTCTGCGACCAGGAGATCTTCTGCGTCAGCAGCCACTTGCCACCGGCCGCCCTGATGATCTGCGGCAGGCCCGCGGCGAAGCCGAACGTGTCCGGCAGCCACGCCTCCTCGTTCTCGATGCCGAACTCGTCCAGGAAGAACCGCTTGCCGTGCACGAACTGCCGGGCCATCGCCTCCGAGCCGGGCATGTTGGTGTCCGACTCCACCCACATCCCGCCGGCCGGCACGAACCGGCCCTCCGCCACGGCCTTCTTCAGCCGCGCCCACACCTCGGGCCGGTGCTCCTTCACCCAGGCCCACTGCTGGGCCTGGGACATGGCGAACACGAACTCCGGCTCGTCCTCGGCGAGCGCGGTCATGCTGGACGCCGTACGGGCCACCTTGCGCACCGTCTCGCGCAGCGGCCACAGCCAGGCCGAGTCGATGTGCGCGTGCCCGACCGCGCTGATCCGGTGCGCCGACGGCACGGCGGGCGCGGACAGCACACCGGTCAGCCGCTGCCGCGCCCGTTCGGCGGTGCCGTTCACGTCCTGCAGGTCGACGGCGTCCAGGGCCCGTTCGGCCGCGCGCAGGATGTCGTGCCGGCGCGCGGAGTCCACGGGCAGCTCGGCCATCAGCTCACCGAGCACCTCCAGGTCCAGCACCAGCTGCCACACGGTCTCGTCGAAGACGGCGAGGTCCATGCGGGTCAGCGTGTACTGCGGCTCGCCGCCCGCGGTCTCCTTGTCGCCCAGCGGGGTGGGCCGGAAGGGAGGGTGGCCCAGGACGACCGGGTTGGAGGCGGCCTCGATGTGCAGGCGCACCCGCTCGCCGCCCGCGACGGGCGCGCCGATCCGCACCCACTGGTTGCGCGGGTTGAGGCCCTTCACCGGGGTGCCGTCGGGCCGGTAGACCAGCCCCTCGCACTGGAAGCCGGGCATGTTCTCGTCGAAGCCCAGGTCCAGCAGCGCCTCGACGGTCCGGCCGGCCCACGCCTCGGGCACGGTTCCGGTCACCCGGAACCAGCTGGTGCCCCAGGGAGCACCCCACCGGGTGCCCACCTCGGTCGGCTCGGGCTCGGCGGCGAGCCCCTGCGCGACCGGCACGGGTTCGCCGGGCGCGTGCCACACCGCGACCCGGAGCGGCACGGACTGCGGGTACACGGCGGGGCGGAGGCGTTCGTCCAGGACGCGCCTGAGGCGGGCTTCCACCAGAGTGCGGTCGTCATGCATGCGGGGTGCTCCCTGTGGTCGCGGTGCCGGCCGGCGGTGGGTGACGGCGGCGGGGCGCCGTTGCGGGCGGGCGGAGGCCGCCGCCTTCCTCCCAGCCTCGCGCCGGAGGGCCAGACCGACAACCACGCATCAGCCGCCGCAGCCGCCGAGACCTCCGAGACCCTCGGAGCCGTGGGCGGCCACGGCCTCTCGACGTACCGCTCCCCACCGTGCAGAGTTCTCCTACCCGTCGTCCGTACCGATGAGTAGCGAGGAGCGCCCGTGAGCAGCTGGGCCGGCCGGAGTGCCGTCGAGATCGCCGCCGCCGTCCGTGAGAAGCGGGTCACGCCCCGGGAGGTGGTGGCCGGGCATCTCGCGCGGATCGAACGGCTCGACGGCCGGATCGGGGCGTTCCGCACGGTGCGATCACAGGCGGCGCTCGTCGAGGCCGACGAGGTCGCCTCACGTGCGGACCTGACCGGACTCCCCCTCGCGGGCGTGCCGTTGGCGGTCAAGGACAACCTGGCGGTACGCGGCGAGGCCGCCCGCAACGGCTCCGCCGCCACGCCGGACACCCCGGCCGCCCAGGATCATGTGACGGTGGCCCGGCTGCGGGCGGCCGGTGCGGTGGTCGTCGGGCTGACGAACGTGCCCGAGCTGTGCGTCTTCGGCACCACTGAGGGCCCGTACGGCACCGCCCGCAATCCATGGGACCTCTCCCGCACGGCGGGCGGCTCCTCCGGCGGCAGCGCGGCGGCGGTCGCCGCGGGACTGGTGCCGCTCGCGCTCGGCAACGACGGCATGGGCTCGCTGCGCATCCCGGCCGCGAACTGCGGACTGGTCACGCTGAAGCCCGGGCACGGGGTGGTGCCGGCCGGGATCGGCCACGGCGACTGGTTCGGGATGTCGGAGAACGGCCCGCTGGCCACGACGGTGGAGGATCTGCGGCTGATGCTGGCGGTCCTCGCGGACGGTGAGTTCGAGCACCGGGAGGACCGGCCCCGGCTCAGGATCGCCGCCGCCGTGCGCAGTCCGCTCGCCGGGGTCGGTGT
>NZ_BNBF01000009.1:286019-289565 GCF_014654935.1 Streptomyces capoamus | reverse complement strand
CGGCAGGCCGTATACGACCGCGGTCCGGCAGGCGGCCGGGGTGCTGGCCCGGGCCGGGCACCAGGTGCGGCGCGCCGAGCCACCGTACCCGCTCTCGCTGGGCGCGACCGCGCTCCAGCACTGGACGGCGGGCACCGCGGTGGACGCCGAGGGCCTGGACCGGGCGCGGCTGGCCCGCCGGACCCGGGTGCACGCGGCCGTGGGCCGCCCGTTCGTGCGCCGGGTCCGCACCGGGGAGGCCCGCGAACGGCTGCGGGCCCGGCTGGCGCCGTTCTTCACCGAGTACGACGTGCTGCTCACCCCGGCGCTGGCCCGCCGCTCCCCGCAGGCCGGCCCGTGGCACGAACGGGGCTGGCTGCCCAACGTGCTGGCCAACACGGTCTGTTCGCCGTTCACCCCGCCGTGGAACCTGACCGGCTGGCCCGCGATGTCCGTCCCGGCCGGCACCCTGCCCTCGGGCGCCCCCTGCGCCGTACAGCTCGTGGGCCGGCCGGGCACGGAGGCCGTGCTGCTGGACCTGGCACAGGAACTGCAGGAGTCGAGCCCGTGGCCGCGGACGGCCCCGGTGACCGGCTGAGACGGGAACCGCGACGGGTCCGGCCCCGGGGTCAGTCCACGCTCGGCAGGATGTGCGGCTCGGCGAGGTCGTCCTCGTACCCCGCGAGACGGATCGGGGCCGACCGGGCCCACACGTCGAGGCTGCCGAGTTCGCCGGGCCGGCGGCCCACGCGCTCCGTGTGTTCCTCCGGGCGCTGTTCGCGCTTCGTCTTCTCCGGTGTCACCGCGCACTCCTTATGTGTCGGTCACCCTCGGGGCGTACCGGACAGTCTGCGCTCCGGCGTTCGACGCCCGCTCGGGTCTGGATGGAAGGCCAGTTCGGACGCGGTGGCGCCGGTGTCTCTGTCGGTCGGAGCAGGCCGTTGTCGACCGGCTCGCCCCAGGACGGACGATGGGTGTGGGTGGGACCCCTTGTCGCTGTCCGTCCACTCCAGGTTAACCAAATGAGCAGGCATCCGCTCGATAGGGAATGCAAACATGCGGTAACCGATACATGTCGCCCCCGCGCCCAATACCCCCCAATATGGGGCTTCTTGAACCAGGACGCTCACTCGGGCGACGCGGTGAATCACCCATGTGGCCTACCGGGGCCGACACTGACGCGGTGACGGCTCACCACTTCCCGGGCGCGTAGTCCTTCATGAAGACGCCGTACAGGTCCTCCCCCGCCTCGCCGCGCACGACCGGGTCGTAGACGCGGGCGGCGCCGTCGACCAGGTCGAGCGGAGCGTGGAAGCCGGCCTCGGCGAGGCGCAGCTTGTCGTAGTGGGGGCGCTCGTCGGTGATCCAGCCGGTGTCGACCGACGTCATGAGGATGGCGTCGGCCTCGAACATCTCCTGGGCGCTGGTCCGCGTCACCATGTTCATCGCGGCCTTGGCCGCGTTGGTGTTGGGGTGGCCCGCGCCCTTGTAACCGCGGCTGAAGACGCCTTCCATGGCCGACACGTTCACGACGTACGCCCGTCCGCTCGCCGCCTTGCGCGCGGCGTCGGCCATGGCCGGGCGGAGCTTGCTGATCAGGATGAACGGCGCCGTGTAGTTGCACAGCTGGGTCTCGAGCAGCTCCACCGGGGAGATCTGGTCGATCGTCTGCACCCAGGTGTTGCTGTCGACGACGTCCGGGAGCAGGCCGCCGGCGTCGATGGCGGTGCCGTCGAGGTGCCGGGCGACGCTGGCGTTGCCCGCGACCAGGGCGAGGTCGGCGACCTTCTGGGCGTCGAGACCGCTGGTGCCGACGGGCAGCGCGGCCAGGCCGTCGACCGCGCCGGAGTTGAAGGCGCCGATCACGTGGTGGGCGGGCAGCTCCCCGGCGGGCAGCGGGGCGCTCTCGCCCTCGACCAGGGCGGCGTAGGCGGAGGGCAGGCGGCGTACCGTCTGCGTGGCGTTGTTGATCAGGATGTCCAGCGGACCCCCCTCGGCGACCTGGTCGGCCAGCGCGACGGCCTGGGCCGGGTCGCGCAGGTCGAGGCCGACGACCTCCAGGCGGTGCATCCAGTCCGCCGAGTCCTCCATCGCCTTGAAGCGGCGGATGGCGTCCTTGGGGAAACGCGTCGTGATCGTCGTGTGGGCGCCGTCGCGCAGCAGCCGCAGCGCGATGTACATGCCGATCTTGGCCCGGCCGCCGGTGAGCAGGGCGCGCTTGCCGGTGAGGTCGGCGCGGGCGTCCCGCTTGTCGCGGTTGAGGCGGGCGCAGTCCGGACAGAGCTGGTGGTAGAAGTAGTCGACTTCCACGTACCGCGTCTTGCAGGTGTAGCAGGACCGGGGGCGCTGGAGTATGCCCGCGATCTTGCCGGCCTCGATCTTGGAGGAGGGCAGGATGCCCTCGGTCTCGTCGTCGATGCGCTCGGCGGAACCGGTCGCGGTGGCCTCCGTCACGGCACGGTCGTGCGCGGTCTTGGCGGCCCGGCGCTCCTGGCGGCGGCGCTGCTTCACCGTCCGGTAGATGTGCGAGGTGGCCCGGCGGACCGCGATCGCGTCGGGGTGGTCGACGTCGATCCCGTCCAGCTCCTGCAGCACGCTCAGGCAGACGGCCAGCCGCTCGGGGTCGATACCGGGCCCGTGGACCAGCTCGTCCACGGAGGCCTCCGTGGACATGTCCCTGGACGCCGAGCCGTCCTCTGTCACCGTCATCGCGCTGCCGCTTCCCTGATCACCCGCGCGGCGCTCCGACTCGCGTCCGCTTTCGAACAGCGGATTTTACGGAGCCCCGGCCGATGGCACCAAACCGCTCCGCTCGCTCACCCCGTCCTCCGACCCCGCCGGGCGGCGCCCACACCCCGCCGGACCAGCCCGGGGACACCGGCCGGCCGGCGCCGGCACCGCACCGGGAGCCCGGGCGGAAGCCCTCCGGCCGGGTTCGGGCCGGCCCGGGGCGGGGCCCCTGGCCGGGACCGTCCCCAGCGGTCGCAGACCCCCGGCGCCGCACCCCGCACGCCGGCCGAGTCGCGCCCCACCCGCGCGCGCACGGACCCGGCGGCGATCTCGCACCGGCGGCACGGCCGGACCCCCGCCCGACCAGGGCCCCGCTCAGCGGGCGCAGACCCCCAGCATCGCCCCCCACCGGCCGACTCGCGCCACACCCGCGCGTACGCACCCGGGGCACCGCACCGGCGGCACGGCCGGACCCCCGCCCGACCAGGGCCCCGCTCAGCGGGCGCAGACCCCCAGCATCGCCCCCCACCGGCCGACTCGCGCCACACCCGCGCGTACGCACCCGGGGCACCGCACCGGCGGCACGGCCGGCCCCCGCCCGACCGAGGCCAGGCACAGCGGACGCAGACCCCGCAGCGCGCACCGCACCGGCGGGCGCAGCGCGCCGCAGGCACCCGCGCCCGCTGAGCACGCCCGGCGACGGCGCCGTACCGGCGGCGCGGGCGGGAGCCCCCTGGCCGGGACCGGCCTCAGCAGTCGCAGCGCCCGGCGCCGCACCCCGCACGCCAGCCGAGTCGCACCGCACCCGCCCGCGTACGCACCCGGCGGCGATCTCGT
>NZ_BNBF01000009.1:265481-285946 GCF_014654935.1 Streptomyces capoamus | reverse complement strand
CCGGACCCCCGCCCGACCAGGGCCCCGCTCAGCGGGCGCAGACCCCCAGCATCGCCCCCCACCGGCCGACTCGCGCCCCACCCGCGCGTACGCACCCGGCGGCGGCGCCGTACCGGCGGCGCGGGCGGGAGCCCCCTGGCCGGGACCGGCCTCAGCGGTCGCAGACCCCCGGCGGCGCGCCCCACACGCCGGCCGAGTCGCGCCCCACCCGCGCGCGTACGCACCCGGCGGCACCGCACCGGCGGCACGGTCGGACCCCGCCCGACCGGCGCCCGGCTACAGCGGGCGCAGACCCCGCAGCGCGCACCGCACCGGCGGCGCGGGCGGGGTCAGTGGTCGCAGACTTCCAGGAGCGTTTTCATCTCGGCCGACACCGCGTGGGCGAACCGGTCGAGATCCGGTACGGCCCGGGCGTCGGCGACCAGCCCGTAGTGCACGCGCCCGCGGTACGTGGAGATCGCCACCGCCAGCGCCTGCCCCGGCGCGAGCGGCGCCAGCGGGTACACCTCCGTCAGCTCGTGCCCGCCCAGCCGGAGCCCGAGCCCGGGCAGCGGCACGCTCGTGACCAGGATGTCGAACCACAGCCGGGCCGCCTGCCCGACCAGCGGCCCGCCCAGCCGGTGGCCGAGGGCCGGCACGTGGTCGGCGAGCAGCGCGACCGCGCCGGCGCCCCGGTTGGGCCCCGCGTCCTTGTTCCGCACCATCGCCGTCCGCACGCTCTCCAGCCGGCCGAGCGGATCGGCCTCGTGCACCGGGAGCCGTATCAGGTATCCGGAGAGCCGGTTGCCCTGCGGCTGGGCGCTGTGCGGGCTGCGCCGGGAGACGGGGATCAGGGCGCGGGGCGCCACGCCCTTGCTGCCGTCGCCGCGCTCGTCCAGCCAGCGCCGCAGCGCACCGGCGACGACGGCGATGAGGACGTCGTTGACGGTGCCGCCGGCGCTCTTGCGCACCCGGTGCACGTCGTCGATGTCGACGACGACCCCGGCGGTGCGGCGGGTGCCGCTGGGGGTCGAGGTGAGCGCGGCGGTCGGACGCATGCCGAGCGTGGACCGGGCGAGCGAGGCCCCGATGTCCAGGGCCCGGCCGACGTCGGACAGCGCGCCCCTGACGAGCCCGGGCACCCGTGAGGGCAGCCGGCGTACGTCGGAGAGCAGGTCGCGGTGCGGGTCGAGGGCGCGGGGCGCGCGCTCGGGCAGGTCGACGGGGTCCAGGACGCCGGCGGCGAGCTTCAGCGCGCGCAGCCCGTCGGCGAGGGCGTGGTGGAACTTGAAGAGCACGGCGAAGGACACCCCGTCCTCGCCGGGCAGCACGTGCGCCTCCCAGGGCGGCCGGCCGCGTTCGAGCGGGCGTTCCATCAGCCGGCCGGCGGCCGCGTGGAAGTCGCCGGCCGGGGCGTGCAGGCGTACGTGGTTCAGCGGGTCGAAGTCCCGGTCGTGCTCGCGGGTCGCGCCGCCGAAGGCGAGCGGCTGCCAGACGTCGCGGATGCGCATGCGCAGGCCGGGTACGGCGGCGGCGCGGGCGGCGAGCAGGTCGGCGGCGTGGGCGCCGGCGGTGGGTGAGTGCGCCGCGAAGACGCCCAGTGCCCCGAGGTGCATCGGGTGCCGGTCGGACTCCATGTTCCAGAAGGCCAGGTCGAGTGGCGTGAGCAGGTCGGAGGTCAAGGGCTTGCCTCATACGTCGGAGACGGGGCGGATCAGCAGTCAATCCCGGCTGAACGATTACGGTCAAGTACGATCAAGTCACGCACAGTTAAGAACGGGTCAAGTCCCGCCGCCATGCAGGGCGGCGGGACCCAGGAGACATCTGAGGTCACCTCAGAACGGGCGGCGCCGCTTCGGGTGACGTACCCCACTCCGACGGGCGCGGGCCGACCGTGAACGCGACCGAGCGCAGGGAGCGCAGCGCACGGGTGGTCAGATAGGTCCGGCCGTGCGGGGTGCCGTCCGTGCGCACGGCCTGGACGTAGCGGTCGGCGGCCGAGGTGCCGGGCGCGGTGACGGTCAGCCGGCCGCCGGGCCAGTAGCGGCGGTCCAGGGCCAGGTCGACCCGCTCGAAGACCGGGGTGGTCAGCCCCCAGGTGTCGTAGCCCGGCTGGACCGGGAAGAGCCCGATGGACGACAGGACGTTCCAGGCGGACATGGTGCCGAGGTCGTCGTTGCCGGTCATGCCGGTGGGGCTGTCGGTGAACAGGGTCAGCGCCGCGTGCACCACGTCCGTGGTCTTCCAGGGCTGGCCGGTGGACAGGTAGGTGTAGGGCGCGATGAGGTCCGGCTCGTTCATCGGGTTGTACACGGCGGCGTTGTAGTAGGCGTACGGGTCGCCGTGCACCCACACCTCGCGGGCGGTGCGCCGCGGGTCGGCGAGCAGCCGGTCGTAGGCGAAGAAGGCGTCCAGGCGGGCGTTGGCCGCACGGGTGCCGCCGATCAGGCCGACCATGCCGGGGACGTCCTGCGGGACCAGCCACTGGTACTGCCAGGGCGTGCCCTCGTGGAAGCCGGTGCCGCGGGCCGGGTCGGCGGGCCCGGTGAAGGCGCCGCCGGCGTCACGGGCGCGGAAAAAGCCGGTGGCGGGGTCGAAGACGTTGCGGTAGTTGCGCGAGCGGGCGGCGTAGCGGGCGGCGTCGTCCGCGTGCCCGAGGCCGCGGGCCATCTGGGCGAGCATCGCGTCGGCGAGCGCGTACTCCAGGGTGACGGAGGCCCCGTGGTGGTAGTCGGAGTCGCCCATCTTGTCCAACGGGCGGTCCGGGACGTAGGGCGCGAAGCCGTGCGCGAGGTACTCGGCGTTGGCCTCCCGGCCGATGCCCGGGTAGTCGGCGGGCGGCACCCCGTCGGCGTTCTTCTTCAGTGCGCGGTAGGCCCGCCCCTCGAAGCCCTTCAGCAGTCCCATCCGGTAGGCGGTGGTCAGGAACGGGGTGACCGGGTCGCCGCTCATGACGTTGGTCTCCACCGGCCCGTAGCCCCACTTGGGCAGCCACCCGCCGTCCTCGTCGACGGCGACCACCGACCGGGCCATGTCCCGGGCCTCGCGCGGGGCCAGCAGGGCGAGCAGCTGGGCCTGGGTGCGGTAGGTGTCCCACAGGGACCAGTTCTGGTAGTACGTGAAGCCCCGGGCGCGGTGGGTACGGCGGTCCCAGCCGAAGTAGCGGCCGTCGGCGTCGCTGCCGGTGTTGGGCGCGAGGTACGACCGGTACAGCGAGGAGTAGAAGGTGCGGCGCAGCGTGGGCGTGCCGCCCCGCACCCGGACGGCCGCGAGCCGGCGCTCCCACTCCTCGCGGGCCCGGTGGCGTACCGCGTCGAAGGACCGGCCGCCCTCGGCGCGCAGGTTGCCGGCCGCGCCGCGCGCGTCGACGTACGACAGGGCGGTGGTCGCCTCGACCGTGCGGTCCTCGGTGGTGTCGAAACGGACGTAGGCACCGCCGGACCCGCTGCGGGCTCCCGGGGTGACGGTCCCGCCGTCCCAGGTGCCGTAGGCGGTGAAGGGCCGGCTGAAGCGGGTGATCGTGTACACCGTGTAGGGGCCGGTGTCCCGGCAGAAGCCGTGGCCGGTGATCTCCGTGCGCACGGTCCGGTCGTCCAGGATCCGCACCGAGCCGCTCACCGGCTTGTGCAGCGACTGGGCCGCGTTCAGCAGGACGTTGGCCTTGTCGGTGGCCGGGAAGGTGTAGCGCTGCACGCCGGTGCGGGCGGTCGCGGTCAGTTCGGCGCGGATGCCGGAGGCGAGGCCGACCCGGTAGTAACCGGGGCCCGCCTCCTCGTCGTCGTGCGAGAAGGCCGCCGCGTACCGGGCGTAGTCCGTCTGCGTGACGTCTCCGGTCGTGGGCAGGACGGGCAGGTCCCCGCCGATCCGGCAGCCCACGCCCGACAGGTGCACCAGGGAGAAGCCCCGGATGCGGTTCTGCGTGTAGTCGTAGCCGGTGTTGTGCCCGGTGTCCGGGGAGAGTTGCACCATGCCGAAGGGCACGGTGGCGCCGGGGAAGGTGTTGCCCTCGTTCTGGGTCCCGATGAACGGGTTGACCAGGTCGGTGAGGTGGCCGTCGGTCCGCTCGGCGGCCCGTGCGGCGGGGGTGGCGATCAGCGCGGACGCTGCCATCACCCCGGCCAGGCACAGCCGCGTGCGCCGGGTCCCTCTCATGTCGGATGACCTCCGCAGGTTGGACATCGTTGCCTGCATCCTGGACGGCGGAGACCGAAAACCCGGGCATTCGTGGATATTTCCATGGAGCGCGTCGCGCGGGCGCGAGGGCGTCACGCGGGCGCGAGGGCGTCACGCGGGCGCGAGGGCGTCGCGCGGGCGCCGGGGCACGGCTTCGGTTCCGGTCCCGACGCCCGTCACGGCATCCGCTCTGCGTCCGCTACGGCACCCGCTGCCCCTTGCCCAGCGCGATGACACCGCCCTTGGAGACGGTGTACAGCTCGGCGTCGCGCTCCGGGTTGACGCCGATCGTCGCACCGGGCGGTACCTCGACGTTCTTGTCCAGCACGGCCCCGCGCACGACCGCGCCCCGCCCGACGTGCACGTTGTCGTGCAGCACCGAGCCCTGCACGACCGCGCCCGGGTCCACCCGTACGCCCGGCGAGAGCACGGACCGGGTGACCTGGCCGCGGATCAGGCAGCCCGCGCTGATGATGGACTCGCTCGCCATGCCACCGGCGTTGAAACGGGCCGGGGACAGTTGGTAGGAGTGCGTGTAGATGGGCCACTGCCGGTTGTAGAGGTTGAACGCGGGGCGCTCGGCGATCAGGTCCATGTGCGCCTCGTAGTAGGCGTCCAGCGTGCCCACGTCCCGCCAGTAGCCCTGGTCGCGAGTGGTCTCTCCGGGCACGTGGTTGTCGCTGAAGTCGTACAGTTGCGCCTCGCCGCGCCCGGTCAGCTGGGGCAGGATCGAGCCGCCCATGTCGTGCACGGACTGGCTGTCCTCGGCGTCCCGGTGCAGCGCCTCGACCAGGACCTTGGTGGTGAAGACGTAGTTGCCCATCGAGGCGAAGACCGACTCCGGGTCGTCCGGCAGGCCGGGCGGGCCGGCGGGCTTCTCCAGGAAGCGCTCGACGGTACGGCCGTCCCGGCCCGGCGTGATCACCCCGAAGGAGGAGGACTCCGCGCGCGGCACCCGGATGCCGGCCACCGTCACCCCCGCGCCGCCCTCGATGTGCTGCGCGAGCATCTGCCGCGGGTCCATGCGGTACACGTGGTCGGCGCCGAACACGGCCACGTACTCGGGCTGTTCGTCGTGGACCAGGTTCAGGGACTGCAGGATCGCGTCGGCGCTGCCCAGGTACCAGCGCGGGCCGAGGCGCTGCTGGGCGGGGACCGGGGTGACGTAGTTCCCGAGCAGGCTGGACATCCGCCAGGTGGTGGTGATGTGCCGGTCCAGCGAGTGCGACTTGTACTGGGTCAGCACGCAGATGCGCAGCACGTCGGCGTTGACCAGGTTGGACAGGACGAAGTCGACGAGCCGGTAGGTGCCGCCGAAGGTGACGGCCGGCTTGGCCCGGTCCGCGGTCAGCGGCATCAGGCGCTTGCCCTCACCGCCCGCCAGCACGATCCCCAGTACGGAAGGCCCTCCGCGACGCATGGCCCGCTCCCCTCACCGTGGTTGAACCATGATTGCCCCGAGCGGACCGGACTAAGCCTGTTTGAGGATCTCCTCGTAGAGCCGCGCCGTACGGCGGGCCACCGCGTCCCAGCCGAACTCCCGCACCGCGCGCTCCCGTCCGGCCTCCCCCAGCCGCCGGGCCGCGTCCGGGTCGCCGAGGACGCCGTCCAGTGCCCGGGCGAGCCCGGCCTCGAAGTCGTCGTCCGCATCGACCAGGAGACCGGTACGGCCGTCGTCCACCACCTCGGGGATGCCGCCCACCCGGGACGCGACGACCGGCGTGCCGCAGGCCATCGCCTCCAGGTTGACGATGCCGAGCGGCTCGTACACCGAGGGACAGGCGAACACCGCCGCGTGCGTGAGCAGTTGGACGACCTCGGCGCGCGGCAGCATCTGCGGGATCCAGAAGACGCCCGCCCGCACCCTGCGCAGCTCCTCGAACAACTCCCGGAACTCCCGTTCGATCTCCGGGGTGTCGGGAGCGCCCGCGCACAGCACGACCTGGGCGCCGGGGTCGATGTCCCGCACCGCGCGCAGCAGCTGGGGCACGCCCTTCTGCCGGGTGATCCGGCCGACGAACAGCACGTACGGGCGGGCGGGGTCGACGCCGTGCCGGGTGAGCGCGTCGGTGCCGTGGTCGGGACGGTACAGCCGGGTGTCGATGCCGTTGTGCACGACGTGGACCCGGGCCGGGTCCAGGGCCGGGTAGCAGGCCAGGATGTCCTCCCGCATGGCCCCGGACACGGCGATCACCGCGTCGGCGGCCTCGATCGCGGTGCGCTCCGACCAGCCCGACAGGGCGTACCCGCCGCCGAGTTGCTCGGCCTTCCAGGGGCGCAGCGGCTCCAGCGAGTGGGCGGTGACCACGTGCGGGACGCCGTACAGGAGCTTGGCGACGTGCCCGGCGAGATTGGCGTACCAGGTGTGGGAGTGGACGAGCTCGCGGCCTTCGAGCGCGGCGGCCATGGCGAGGTCCACGGAGAAGGTGCGCAGCGCGTCGTTGGCGCCGTCGAGGACGGACCAGGGCCGGTGGCGTACGACGCCGGCCCCGCGCCCCTCGCCCCAGCAGTGCACCTCCAGGTCCACCAGGGCGGCCAGCTCGCGGGCGAGGAACTCCACATGGACCCCGGCGCCGCCGTACACGTCCGGGGGGTACTCCCGGGTCAGCAGTCCCACTCGCACCCGGCAACTCCCTGGTCTCGGCGGCACGACCCCTTCATGGTCACCCAGATGTGCCGTCCGGGGAAGAGCGCGGCGGCCGGGTGAAGCAGCAGTCGCCGCAGACCCCGCCGCCGGGGACCCGGTAGTACAGGCAGCAGCTGCGCCGGCGGAAGGCCGTACCGGTGCGGCTGCCCGTGGTCTCCAGCAGGGGATGGGCGAAGAGTTCCCCGGTGAGCGCGCGGGCGCGGGCCGCCACGTCGGTACGGCCGTGGGCGCGGGCCCAGCGGCCCAGTTCCCGGGCGGTCGCGGCGAGCGCGGAGCCCGCGTTGCCCCACAGCAGGCCGGCCGCGACGCCGTAGCGGGCCCGCAAGGTCGCCGCCAGGGGCTCCAGATGGCCGTGCAGCACGGTCGCGGCCAGCGTGGCCGCGTCCCCGGGCAGCGGGCGCGGCCCGATGAGCCACAGGTCGTCGGGGGCGGTGGCGCGGGCGTCCCAGCGCAGCAGCCGTGGATCCAGGTCGGGCACCCTGCCGTACAGGACGGCGCAGCCCAGGGCCGCCGACCACAGCCGGGCGGCCAGCCCCTGGTGGGCGAGGGAGGCGGCGACGCGCGGTTCGGCGGTCCGCAGCCGGCCGGCGACGGTGGCGACCCGCAGGGCCAGCGGATCCCGCCGCGGGTCCGGCGTGCCGGCCCCGTAGCCGTCCGCGAGGACCGGCAGCCGCCAGGGGCCAGCACCGGCCGCGCGCGGCGGCCGGGACGGGTCCGCGCCGGCCGGGTGCGGCAACGTGCGCAGCACGAAGAAGCCGCCGAGCGGGCGCAGCGCGGCGAGTTCGGGGTCGAAGTCCACGACAGGCACTAGTACCAGGCGTGCCGTCCGGGCGAGCAGGCGGGTGCGCGCCCTGCGTCACCCCACCAGGGGATGATCGCCCGACCGCCGTACTCCATCGGCAGTAGGACGCATTGTGTGCTCAGGGACGACGACGTACGGGGCGCGGGCGGGCAGAGTGTGAGCCATGGAAGCCGACCGCACGCCGAGCCGGAGCGAGCGCGCCCGGGGCACACAGAGGAGACCCCGATGAGCGCCCTGGCCTTGTCCGTGCTCCTGTCGGTCGTCTCCGCCCTCGCGTACGCGGGCGGAGCGATCGTGCAGGAGCAGGTCGCGGTGTCCGCCCCCGGCAGCGGGTACCTTCCGCTGCGCCGGCCCGGCTGGTGGGGCTCGCTGGGGCTCAACGGCCTCGGCGGCGTGCTGCACGTCGTGGCGCTGGCCTGCGGACCGCTCAGCCTGGTCCAGCCGCTGGGCGCGCTGACCATCGTCTTCGCGCTGCCCATGGCGGCGCTGTGCGTCGGCCGCCGGGCCGGCGCGGCCGCCTGGCGCGGCGCCCTCATGGCCACCGTGGGCCTCGCCGGCCTGCTGTCCCTCGTCGGCTCCTCCGCCGCGCACTCCCTCGCCCCGGCCCAGCGGCTGGCGGTCGCGCTGGTCACCGGCGGCGCGGTGGCGGCGCTGCTGTGCGCGGGCCTGGCCGCGCACCGGCACCCCGCGGTGCGCAGCGTGCTGCTCGCCACGGCCTCCGGGATCGCCTTCGGCATGTCGTCGGTGTTCACCAAGACGGTGGCCGTCGACTGGACCCACGGCATCGGCCTGGGCGGTCTGTCCTCGCTCGCGGTGATCGCCCTGTTCACGCTGGCCGGCGTCCTGCTGTCCCAGGCCGCCTACCGGGGCGGCGGACTCGCCGCTCCGCTCGCCACGCTGACGGTCGTCAATCCGGTGCTGGCCGCCGGGGTCGGCATCCTCATGTTCGGCGAGACGTTCCGCTACGACACCACGGGCACCGTGCTCTCCCTGGGCTGCGCGGTGGTGGCGGCGGGCGGGCTGATCATGCTGACGACGGAGCGGATGGAGCGCACGACGGCGACCGTCGAGGAGTCACCTGCCGGGGGAGCGCCCGCCGAGGGCTCATCCGCGGTCCCTGCCTCCGCTGCCCCCGGCGCCCCGTCGCCGGCCACACCTCCCCCGGCGGCCTCCCCGGCGGCCTCCTGGCCGACCCCTCCCCCGCCGGCGGCACCGGAGAGCCGCCCCGCGGTACCCCGGCAGCGCGGGACCGCGAGCACCGGAGCGCACCCGTCCGAGCCCGCCGCGTCCACCGGCACGGGCACCGGACCGGCGCCGGGCGGACCGGCACTGCCGTCGGCGTCCGCGCCGTTCCCGGACGGGTCCGGCCCCGGCGCCCCCGCACCACCGGCCGACGGCGCGCTCCCCCCGTCGTACACCGTGCCGCCCCGGAGCGTCCCCGTCCCGCTGTCGGTCCTGGAGCGGCACCGCAGCCGCGTCAGATCCTGACGCCGCCGGCCCGCAGGTAGGCGAGCGGGTCGATGTCCGAGCCGTATTCCGGCCCCGTCCGCACCTCGAAGTGCAGGTGCGGACCCGTGACGTTGCCGGTGGCACCGGAGCGGCCGATGCGCAGGCCGGCGGTGACGCTCTGGCCGACGCGCACGGAGATGGCCGACAGGTGGGCGTACTGGGTGTAGCGGCCGTCGGCGTGCCGGAGCACCACCTGGTAGCCGTACGAGCCGCCCCAGCCCGCGGCCACGACCCGCCCGGCCGCCACCGCCCGCACGGAGGTGCCGGTCGACACCAGGAAGTCGACGCCGGTGTGGTAGCCCTTCGACCAGTGGGACCCGGCCACGTGGTAGCCGGTGCCGACGGACGCGGTCACCGGGGCGACCACGGTGTGCCGGGCCGGCGGCGTCGTGCGGTGCCTGCCGGGGTGCTCCGAGGGCGCCTTCTTCCTCGGGGGACTCGGGGCCTTCGGGGGTGCGCCGCGGGTGGGTGTGCCGTTCAGGCTGATCCGCTGGCCCGGCATGATCAGGTCGGGATCGGCGCCGATCGTGGCACGGTTGCCCGCGTACAGGGCGTGCCAGCCGCCCGGCACGTGGTGGTCGCCGGCGATGCCGGAGAGGGTGTCGCCGTGCACCACGGTGTACATCTCGGCGCGGCCGGCCCGGGACTGCGGGGTGATCTGCGGCTGCACGTCCTTGACGGAGCCGGACCTCGCCGAGCCGGTGCCGGCGGGCCGCGCGGCGTGGGTCCCGGTGTGCGCGTCGGGGGCGGGTCCGCCCCGGCTGAGCCCGGCCCGTACCGAGCACACCGGCCAGGCGCCCGGCCCCTGCCCGTCGAGGACCTTCTCGGCGACGGCCGTCTGCTCGGCCCGGGTGGCCTGGTCGGCGCGCGGCGCGTACCGGGCGCCGCCGTACGCCTCCCAGGTGGACTGGGTGAACTGCAGTCCGCCGTAGTAGCCGTTACCGGTGTTGATGCTCCAGTTCCCGCTGGACTCGCAGGCGGCGACCTTGTTCCAGGTGGCCGCGTCGGCGGCGTGCGCGGTGCCGGCGGCGACCAGCGGGAGCGCCAGGCCGGCGCCGCCGGCCGTGACGGTGAGTGAGGCGCGGTTGATCCTGTTCGGCTGGTACCGGCGGTGCCGGCCGCGTACGGCCATGTGCGAATCCCCTCGGCATGCGTCAGGAGCGGCAAAAGTAAGCGCCACGAACAGGCCATGACAAGACGGTGAATCGGCCTCCTGCCCGGTGCAAATGGCCGAGAACGGACCCTTCTTGCGCCGACGGGCCGCTGACTGAGGCGGAAGGCGGTCCCGCCGCGTACACATGCGTGGCGGGTCGGGTGTGCGCCCGCCGTAGCGGCACGTCAGGATGGGCGAGGACCCGTACTGACGGAGCCGTAGTACACGAGGCAACAGGGAGCAGGCGGTATGAGCACTTCAGCGCAGATCGGCGTCACGGGCCTCGCGGTCATGGGCCGCAACCTCGCCCGGAACTTCGCGCGCAACGGCTACACGGTCGCCGTGCACAACCGTACGGTGTCGCGGACGAAGTCGCTGGTGGAGGAGTTCGGGCACGAGGGCGACTTCGTCGCGGCCGAGACCGCCGAGGAGTTCGTGGCGGCCCTGGAGCGCCCGCGCCGCCTGGTCGTCATGGTCAAGGCGGGCCGTCCGACGGACGCGGTGATCGAGGAGTTCGCCCCGCTGCTGGAGCCCGGCGACATGATCATCGACGGCGGCAACGCGCACTTCGCGGACACCCGGCGGCGCGAGCGGGAGCTGCGCGAGCGGGGCATCCACTTCGTCGGTACGGGCATCTCCGGCGGCGAGGAGGGCGCGCTGCACGGCCCCAGCATCATGCCGGGCGGTTCGAAGGAGTCGTACGAGTCCCTGGGCCCGATGCTGGAGAAGATCTCCGCGAAGGCCGCCGACGGCGCTCCGTGCGTGACGCACGTGGGTCCCGACGGAGCCGGGCACTTCGTGAAGATGGTCCACAACGGCATCGAGTACGCCGACATGCAGCTGATCGGCGAGGCGTACCAGCTGCTGCGCGACGTCGCCGGGTACACGCCCGCGCAGATCGCGGACATCTTCCGCACCTGGAACACCGGCCGGCTGGACTCGTACCTGATCGAGATCACCGCCGAGGTGCTGTCCCACGTGGACGAGGCCAGCGGCAAGCCGTTCGTGGACGTGGTGGTGGACCAGGCCGAACAGAAGGGCACCGGCCGCTGGACGGTGCAGATCGCGCTGGACCTGGGCGTTCCGGTGTCCGGCATCGCCGAGGCGGTCTTCGCCCGCTCCCTGTCGGGCCACGCGGCGCTGCGGGACGCCTCCCGGGGCCTGTCCGGACCGAAGCCGTCCGCGCTGGGCGAGTCGGAGGCGGCCGCCTTCGCCGACCGGGTGGAGCAGGCGCTGTACGCGTCCAAGATCGTGTCGTACACCCAGGGCTTCCACGAGATCGCGGCCGGCAGCGAGGAGTACGACTGGGACATCGACCTCGGTGCGGTCTCCGCGATCTGGCGCGGCGGCTGCATCATCCGCGCGGCGTTCCTGGACCGCATCCGCGCCGCGTACGACGCCCAGCCCGGCCTGCCCAGCCTGCTGTCCGACGAGACGTTCGCGCGGGAGATCGCCGAGGCGCAGGACGACTGGCGCGAGGTGCTGGTCGCCGCGACCCGGCAGGGCGTGCCGACGCCGGGCTTCGCCGCGGCACTGGCGTACTACGACGCACTGCGGGCACCGCGGTTGCCCGCGGCGCTGACGCAGGGGCAGCGCGACTTCTTCGGGGCACACACGTACCGCCGGGTGGACCGGGACGGCTCCTTCCACACGCTGTGGGGCGGGGACCGGTCGGAGGTGTCCGAGTAACGCTGTGGGGTGCGGCCGGTCGGAGGTGTCCGCGTAGCGCTGCGCGGCGGGGCCGGTCGGAGGCGTCCGCGTAGGCGCCGCGGGAGATTCGGGCGCGGGAGCGGGCCGCCCGTCGCTGCCGCTCGGCGCCGGACCGGGAGCGGGTCGGCACGTCCCGCCCGACCGGCGACGGCCCCGGCGACGCGCGACCGTGCTTCCGGGCGCGTGTCCCGCCCGCACGGCGCCGAGGTTCCCGCTCGCCGCGGGCCGGTGTCCGCGCGGTGTCCTGGGTGAGAGGCGGGCCGGGCCCCCGGCTCGCCGAGGGCACCCCGGACGCCAGTCGGCACCTCAGGCGAGTGCGTGGGCCCCGTCTCGGGCCGTACCGGCGGGACCCGGGGGCCCGTTCGCACGCGGCGCGGCGCCTCAGGTGAGGGGCGGGCCCGGTTCCGGGTCGGGTACGGGCTCGGGGCCCGGCGGGATCGGGGAGGGGGACGGCCCCGGGGGCCCCGGGTGCGGCGGGGCCGGAGGCGGGGTCGGATCGGGGCCCGGCGCGGGCGGGGTCGGCTGCGGGGCCGGCTCCGGCGGCGGGACCGGGCTGGGATAGGGGTCCGGCGGGGTCGGTGTCGGGCCCGGACCCGGTGTCGGGCCCGGCGGGACCGGATCGGGGTGCGGGTTCGTCATGGTGTCCTCCGGGCAGTCACGGCACGTCGCCTCTGGACTACTCCCCCGCCTACCCGTCGCCCGCGCGAGCACTCACCCGACGGCAGCACCGAACACGTCCAGGCGGGTGCCTGCGGGCGCACGACGACAGGCGCCTTCCGAGCCGCGCGCCCGATCACCGACCCCGTACGCCGCCGCTCGGCACGCTCCCGGTCCGCCGGTCAGGCCCCCACGGCCTGCGGGCTGCGCTGCTGGTCGGAACCGGGTACCGGCTCGGACGGGTCGGCACCGAGGGACACGATCCGGTTGTCGGCGTCGACGTGCACGACGCTGGGCCGCAGCTCGCGTGCCTCCGCGTCGGTGACCTGGGCGTAGCTGATGATGATCACGAGGTCCCCGGGGTGCACCAGATGGGCCGCGGCGCCGTTGATCCCGATGACCCCGGATCCACGGGCGCCCTCGATGACGTACGTCTCCAGCCGGGCCCCGTTGGTCACGTCGACGATGTGCACCAGTTCCCCGGGCAACAGGTCGGCCGCGTCGAGCAGATCGGCGTCGATGGTCACCGATCCCACGTAGTGCAGGTCGGCCTGGGTGACGGTGGCGCGGTGGATCTTGGACTTGAACATGGTGCGCAGCATTCAGCACTCCCGGAATTGGCTCCCTGCCTGCTTTGTGCAGGTCAAGGGCTGTTCTCTCACCCTACAACGGCCCGCCACCAACGTGGTTCCGATGCCCGGCCCAGACTATAGAGCCGTCCACCGGAGGCACATCGAGATCTGTGTCACCTCGGCGTCGACGCGGAGGACTGGTCATGCGAGCCACGCGGACTCCTTGCGACGTATGCGCGGAGGTGCCGGTGCACGTAGTGGATGGCCATGGCGCCCTCACCGGCCGCGGAGGCCACCCGCTTCACCGAGCCGCTACGGACGTCCCCCACCGCGAAGACCCCGGGCAGTTGGTCTCCAGGGTCATGCACGAGCGCCCACGGCCGTGCCACACCTCGGGGCAGGCGCCGGCTTCCTGGGCCTCCGGCCCGGTGAGGACGAAGCCGCGGGAGTCGAGGGCGATGACACAGGAACTCCGGGGGATGCGGGTGGGGATCCTGGCCACCGACGGCGTCGAGCGCGTGGAACTCGACCAGCCGCGCGGCGCGCTGCAGGGCGCAGGGGCGAAGACCGAGATCGTCTCGCTCCACCACGGCGAGCACGGCGAAATCCAGGCCCGCCAGTTCGACGTCAACGCGGCCGGAACCTTCCCGGTGGACCGCCTGGTCGCCGACGCTCCGTCGACGACTACCACGCCCTCCTCCTGCCCGGCGGCACCATGAACCCTGACCAACTGCGCATGGACCACGACGCGGTGCAGTTCGTCAGGGACTTCATGGCCAGCGGGAAACCGGTCGCGTCGATCTGCCACGGCCCGTGGACCCTGGCGGAAGCCGACGCCGTGCGCGGTCGCCGCCTGACGTCCTGGCCCAGCATCCGCACCGACCTTCGCAACGCCGGCGCGGAGGTCGTCGACGAGGAGGTGGTCGTCGACGGGCAGTTGGTCACCAGCCGCGGCCCGGCCGACCTGCCCGCTTTCTGCGCCGCCGTCGTGGAGCAGTTCGCCCGGGCGCATCACCCCATGCCCGGCTGACCCGGCGGCCTGGTCGCAGGCGGTGGGTGACCCCGCGCCCCGAAGCCGGCTCACCGCTGCTCTGCCCCTGGGGCAGGACGCGCGAGCCGGGCCGCGAGATAGGGCGCGGTGGCGCTGCGGCGGGCCTTCGCCACCTTGGCCGGCGGACCCGCCGCGACGACCCGCCCGCCCGCGTCGCCGCCGCCCGGACCGAGGTCGATGACCCAGTCGGCGGTGGCGACCGTGTCCAGGTCGTGCTCGACGAGGACGACCGTGTTGCCGGCGTCGACGAGCCGGTGCAGCTGGCGCAGCAGCAGCGCGATGTCCGCGGGGTGCAGTCCCGCCGTCGGCTCGTCGAGCAGGTAGAGCGCGTGCCCGTGCCGGGCTCGCTGCAGTTCGGTGGCCAGTTTGATGCGTTGCGCCTCACCGCCGCTGAGTTCCGTCGCGGGCTGGCCCAGCCGCAGGTACCCCAGTCCCACCTCGCGCAACGTCTCCAGGCTGCGGGAGGCGGCCGGGACGGCGGACAGGAACTCGGCGGCGGCGTCGACGGACAGCCCCAGTACGTCCGCGATGTTCTTGCCGCGGTAGGTGACTTCCAGCGTTTCGGCGTTGTACCGGGCGCCTTCGCAGGTCGGGCACGGCGCGTAGGTGCCGGGCAGGAACAGCAGTTCCACCGCGACGAACCCTTCGCCCTGGCAGGTCTCGCACCGCCCCTCGGGCACGTTGAAGGAGAACCGCCCGGCCGAGTAGCCGCGTGCCCCGGCCTCGTCCGTCGCCGCGTACAGCTTGCGCACCGCGTCGAACATCCCGGTGTACGTGGCCAGGTTGGACCGGGGCGTGCGGCCGATGGGCCGTTGGTCGACCAGGACCAGCCGGTCGAACGACTCGACCCCCGAGGCGTCCTGGACGTCTACCTCCAGCTGTGCCTCCTCGGGCTCCTCGGGCACGAGTCCGAGGTGGCCGCGGACGACTTCGGCGAGCACCTGCGTCACCAGCGTCGACTTCCCCGAACCGGACACGCCGGTCACCGCCGTCAGTACGCAGAGCGGTACGTCGAAGGACACGTCGTGCAGATTGTGGCGGGACACACCGCGCAGGTGCAGCCAGCCGTGCGGGGTGCGCGGGCGGTGTTCGAGCGGCCGGGCGCGCCCGAACAGATACTGGCTCGTGGCCGATTCCCCGACCCGCTCGAGACCGGCGACCGGGCCGCTGTACAGCACGCGTCCGCCGCCCTCCCCCGCACCGGGGCCGATGTCGACCACCCAGTCCGCCCGCCGTACGACGTCCATGTCGTGCTCCACGACGAACAGCGAGTTGCCCGCCGCCTTGAGGCGGTCCAGTACGTCCAGCAGCGGTTCCGCGTCAGCCGGGTGCAGGCCCGCGGAGGGTTCGTCGAGGACGTAGACGACGCCGAACAGCCCAGAGCGCAGCTGGGTGGCGATCCGCAGGCGCTGCGCCTCGCCCGGCGACAGGGTCGTCGAGCGGCGCCCCAGGCCAAGATATCCCAGGCCCAGGCCGAGCAGCACCTCGATCCGCGCGACCAGGTCACCGCAGATCCGGACCGCGACCTCGGTCGTCTCCCCGGATCGGGCGGTCGACGTGGTGGCGTCGGCCTCGGACCGCCCCGCCACGGGCCGCAGGAGCGCCACGACCTCGGTGAGCGGCATCGCATTGACCTCGGCGATGGAACGCCCGGCGAAGGTCACGGCGAGCGCCTCGGGCCGCAGTCCGCTGCCGTGACAGGCGGGGCAGGGCACGCTCCTGACGAACCGCAGCGCCCGTTCGCGCATCTTCTCGCTCTTGGAGTCGGCGAGGACGTGCATGACGTGCTTGCGGGCGCTCCAGAACTTCCCCTGGTAGCCGTAGTCGACGCGGCCCTCCTCCGGCTCGACGTACACGGAGGGCTGCTCGTCCGTGTACAGCAGCCAGTCCCGGTCCCTCTTCCTGAGCTTGCGCCACGGGCGGTCGATGTCGATGCCCAGGCCGTTCACGACACTGCGCAGGTTGGCGCCCTGCCAGGCGCCCGGCCAGGCGGCGATCGCCCCCTCGCGGATGCTCAGCGAGGGGTCCGGGACGAGCAGGTCCTCGGCGACGTCGTGCACGACGCCCAGTCCGTGGCACTCCGGGCAGGCGCCGGCCGCGGTGTTGGGTGAGAACGACTCGGCGTCCAGCCGTGCGGCCCCGGGCGGATAGGTGCCGGCGCGGGAGTACAGCATGCGCAGCAGATTGGACAGCGTGGTGAGGGTGCCGACCGTCGAGCGCGAGCTGGGCGCCCCGCGCCGCTGCTGCAGGGCCACGGCCGGTGGCAGTCCGGTGATCTCCTGCACGTGCGGTGCGCCGACCTGTTGCAACAGCCTTCGGGCGTACGGTGCCACGGACTCGAAGTAGCGCCGCTGGGCCTCCGCGTAGAGCGTGCCGAACGCGAGCGAGGACTTGCCCGAACCGGAGACGCCGGTGAAGGCGACCATCGCGTCCCGCGGAACGTCGACATCGATGTTCCGCAGGTTGTTCTCACCGGCGCCCCGTACCCGCACGAAGGAGTCGTTCGCGTCCTTGTCCACCGTTCCTGATTACCCGATCGCGCCGGGAACCGCGCGACAAGGCGCCGTCACCGCCCGCACCTGCCGGCGGGTGCCAGCGTGTCACGCGGCGTCGGCGCCACCTCGGGGGCATCCTGTGGCCACGTGCGATCGCGGGGCAGCCGACGACAAGGAGCCATGCGGGTGTCGTCTCAGGACGTTACGGTCGTGGCTCTTCTGGCGGACCCGGATGCGCCGACGGAGATCGCGCAGCGCATGGCCCGGATGCTTCCCGATCGGCTCGCCGACAGGTCGGGCCAGGGACGACGGTTCGACGTCGAGGTGGTCAGTGAGCCCTTCACCGCGGGAACCGAGGACCTGTCCACGTTGACGCGCCGGATCATGGACCGCGCAAGCGAGGGGAACTGGGACATCGTCGTGGCCCTCACCGACCTTCCGCTGCACTCACAGGGGCGCAAGCTCGTGGTGGATCTGAGTCACGAACACGGCCTGGCGCTGCTGTCCCTTCCCGCACTGGGGGGCTTCCGGCTGCCGGCCAGGGCCCGGCAGGCCGTGGAAGAAGCCGTGCTCAGCCTGGCGGGCCTGCGGGCCGGGCCCGAGGGGCCTCCCGGAGGTCAGCCGCTGCGCGGGCCCTTTGTCAGTCGTCTCGCGCCCATCCGTCCGGGCCAGGTCGGTGAGGAGGAGATCGCCGATCTGCGGTACGTCGTCACCGGGCCGCGCGGCTACCTGAGGGTGCTCGGCGGCATGGTCCGCGCCAACCGGCCGTGGCGGTTGGTGCCGGGCTTGTCGAAAGCCCTGGCGGCCGCACTCGCCACGGGAGCGGTCGCCACCGTGAACTCCACCATCTGGGTCCTGGCCACCTCCCTGAGCACGCCACGCCTGGTGATCGCCATGGTCGGGTCGGTAACGCTCATGATCGGCTGGCTGATCGTGGACGCGAACCTGTGGCATCGGACGGATGAGGTCTCGCCGGAGGCGGGCAAGAAGGCGGCTCTCTACAACGCCTCGACGGTCGTGACCGTGGGTATCGGCGTGATCATCTGCTACGCGGGCCTGGTGCTCATCAACCTGGTGTGGGCACTGTTCATCCTCAACGACCGGCTGTTCGCTGCCACGACACGGACCGCGCTGCACGCCACGGAGTACTGGACGCTGTCCTGGTTCGTCGCTTCGGTCGCCACGGTGGGCGGCGCGCTGGGATCGGGCCTGGAGAGCGACGAGGCGATCCGGGCAGCCGCCTACTCCAAGCGCGAACAGGAGCGTCGCAGCGCGCTGCAGGACGACCGCGGTGACTAGCGGGTGACCTCGGTCGGAGGTCGCAGCGCGGGTGGACTCCCGCCGCTCCGGGAAAGCGAAGCGGCGGGAGTCACGGGCCGACCGCCCACGGGAAGGGGTCAGCCGTGGAACTGGTTCGCCGGGACCGGAAGGCCGTAGTGCCCGCGCAGTGTCGTGCTCTCGTACTCCTCCCGGAACAGGCCCTTGCCGCGCAGGATCGGCAGCACGTGCTCGACGAAGGCCGCGAGGCCGGACGGCAGGGCGGGCGCCATGATGTTGAAGCCGTCCGCAGCACCGCCCTCGAACCAGGCGATGATCGTGTCGGCGATCTGCTCGGGCGTGCCGACGAACTCGAAGTGGCCGCGTCCGCCGCCGAGCCGGGAGATGATCTGGCGCACCGTCAGCTGCTCGCGCACCGCGAGGTCGATGATGAGGTCGGAACGGCTCTGCGAGCCTTCCAGCTTCGGCCGGGCGAGGATGAAGTCCGGCAGAGGGTCGTCGAGTGCGAAGACCGACGGCTCGGTCTCGAACACGGCGGCCAGCTGGCGCAGTCCGTACTCCGGCACGCGCAGCTCGTCGAACTGCCGCGCGAGCGCCCGGGCCTCCTCCTCGGTCGACCCGATGTACGGGACGATGCCCGGCAGGACGATCACACCGTCCGGGTCGCGTCCCGCGGCCCTGGTGCGGGCCTTGATGTCGGCGTAGAAGGCGGCGGCGCGCTCGTACGTCGTGTGGGCGGTGAAGATCGCCTCGGCGTGGCGGGCGGCGAAGTCCTTGCCGTCCTCGGAGGAGCCGGCCTGGACGAGCAGCGGGTAGCCCTGCGGTGGACGTTCGACGTTGAGCGGGCCGGCCACCTTGAAGTACCGGCCCTGATGGCCGAGCCGGTGCAGCCGTGCGGGGTCGGCGTAGCGTCCCGTGGCCCTGTCCGCGAGGACGGCCTCGGTCTCCCAGCTGTCCCACAGCGCCTTGGCGACCTTCAGGAACTCGTCGGCGCGGGCGTAGCGCTCGGCGTGGCCCGGGCGGTCGTCGAGGCCGAAGTTGGCGGCCTCGTCGGCCCCGGCCGAGGTGACGATGTTCCAGCCGGCACGGCCTCCGCTGACGTGGTCGACGGACGCGAGCCGGCGGGCGAGGTTGTACGGCTCGTTGTAGGTCGAGGACACGGTCGCGATGAGGCCGATCCTGCTGGTCGCCTGGGACAGGGCGGTGAGCAGGGTCAGCGGTTCGAGCTGGCCCGGCGGCCGGAACTCGCCGGTTCCGATCAGGGCGGGGCCGTCCGCGAGGAACAGCGAGTCGAACTTGGCGTTCTCGGCGAGCCGGGCCAGCTCGATCCAGTGCCGGAGGTCGAAGTCGGCCCGTGGGTTGCTGTCCGGGAGCCGCCATGCTGCTTCATGGTGACCCGCCTCCATGAGGAAGGCGTTGAGGTGGAGCCGCCGTCTCGCGCTCACGAGGCGACCTTCAGCTTGGAGCTGTCGTAGCCGGCCGGGAGGAGGTTGTCGGTGATCGACTTGACGTCGACCTTCTTGGTGATCTGGCCCGCGTCCAGGAAGGCGTCGGCGAGCTTCTGTTCGGCCGCGATGTCCGCGGTCTCCACCGGGGTCACGCGGGTCTCGAAGGCCTTCACGGAGGCCTTGGCGTCGTCCAGCGGGATGCCCTCCTCCTTGGACAGGGCCTCGGCGTACTTGTCCTCGTGCTTGATCGCCCAGGCGAACTCGGTGGCCAGGCGCTTCAGGACGTCCGTGAGCGCCGCCCGCTTCGCCTTGTCGTCGAGCGACTTCTCACTGGCGACGTAGTAACTGCTCGTCTGGTCGATCGGCGGCAGCCCCTTGGCAAGGATCCGTGCGCCGTTCTTGACCGCGATCGCGGACTGGGGATTCCAGATCGACCAGGCGTCCACTTTGCCCGTGTTGAAGGCCGTGGCGCCGGCCGCCGGGTCGAGGAAGACCAGCCGCACGTCCTTGGGGGTGAGACCGACGCTGTTGAGCGCGTTGAGGGCCAGACCGTGGGCCGAACTGCCCTGCGGGACGGCGATCTTCTTGCCCTTGAGGTCCTTGAGCGTCTTCAGTGGCGACCCCTTGGGAACGATGATGTTCTCGTTGGACTGGGTGGGCGTGAGCGAGCGGTTGACGGCGACGACCTTGAAGCCGTACTCCTTCGCGGCACCCGTGATCGGCGGGACGTCGCCGACGCTGCCGAGGTCGATGTGCCGTCGGGGCTGCGCCGTGATCGTGTTGCTCATGACGCCTCATAACCGGGGCGCCACCGCAGCAGCACCCGCTCGAGAGCCCGGACGAACTGGTCGGCGAGCAGACCGAGGAGCGAGTAGATCACCAGCCCCACGAAGACCTGGTTGGTCTGCAGATAGGTCTGCCCCTGGGTGATGAGGAAGCCGAGTCCCTTGTCGGCGTTGACGGTTTCGGCGGCGACGAGGCCCAGGACGCT
>NZ_BNBF01000009.1:264500-265442 GCF_014654935.1 Streptomyces capoamus | reverse complement strand
GTACGCGAGGGAGAACCTCAGACCGACCAGGAACCCCGGCAGGGCTCCGGGCACCAGCACGCGCGTCACCAGGCGCCAGGTGCCCGCGCCCGTCGTGCGCGCCATCTCGATCAGCCGCTGGTCGACGGCCCGGATCGCGGCGAACAGGTTGAGGTACATCGGGACACCGGCTCCGAAGGAGATCAGCAGCACCTTCGTGAGCTCGTCGATGCCGAACCACACGATCATCAGCGGGAGCACCGCGAGGAGAGGGATCGTGTTGAGTACCTGTACGAGGCCGTTGAACAGGTACTCGCCGCTGCGCAGCAGCCCGCCGAGCACTCCGGTGACGATGCCCGTCGTCAGACCGATCGCGAGACCGATACCGGCTCGCTGCAGGGAGATGGCCAGGTCGGGCCCGAGGACGCCCTGCTGCCACAGGTCGGCGGCGGACTTCACGATCGAGGTCGGTGCCGGGGCGTAGGTCTTGGACACCACTCCGGCCCGAGCGAGTACCTCCCAGGCGAGGAGGATCACGACGGGAGTCGTGTAGATGCCCAGCGGCCAGCGCAGGCGTTGGCGGAGTGTGCTGAGCGGCGTGCGGCGGCGGGCGTCGCGCGGCAGGAAGACCTCGCGTCGCCGCGCGCTCGTCGTCTCTGTTTCCGGGCTCTCGGTGACGGCGGGCGCCTTGAGACTGAGCTCGGTCATGCCGCCACCACCAGCACGCTGCTGTAGTGCGACGCGTCGCCGACGAGTTGCTCGCTGTGGCGTCCGTCGACACCGACCGGTACGTCTCCGGCGATCGTCACCCGGTTGAGGCGGCGGGGGTGGTCGTCGTAGTTGTCCACTCCGTAGTGCTGGGTGATCCGGTTGTCGAAGATCAGCAGCTGGTGGGGCGCCCAGGTCCAGCGCAGGATGTTCTCCGGGCGGGTCACGTACGACTGGAGGATGCGCAGCAGATCC
>NZ_BNBF01000009.1:255853-264463 GCF_014654935.1 Streptomyces capoamus | reverse complement strand
GCCGATTCGCTGTTCGACAGGCCGACGATGCGCTTCGCGAAGCCGCCGATGAACAGCCCGCGTTCACCCGTCAGCGGATGCACGCGCACCACCGGGTGCTCGGCCTCGTAGGGCGTCGAGACGAAGACGCGGTCGTACTCCTGCCGCTGTGCCGTCGCGGCCGAAGGGCGGGCGTAGTCGTACTGGTTGGTGTGTACGACGCGCAGCGAGTCCGCGAGGGCGCGCAGCGGTTCGGGCAGGTCGCGGTAGGCCGCCGCGGCGTTCGCGATGAGCGTCTCGCCGCCGTACGGGGTGGTCACGACCGACCGCAGTGTGGTGGCCTGCGGCGGGTTGACCACGAAGGAGACGTCCGTGTGCCACTCGTTGGCCTTGGACGTCTCGCTGTCGACGGCGAGCACGTGCGTCGTACCGTCGGCGGCCGGCACGTTCGGGTGGGCGGTGGTCAGGTCGCCGAACCAGCCGGCCACACGCTCCTGACCGGCGTTGTCGAGGTTCACGTCGTCGAACACGATCGCCTTGTGCTCGTTGAGGGCGTCACGGAGCGCCGTGACCGTCGAGGGGTCGGGCGGCGCGGTGAGGTCGACGCCCTCGACGACCGCGCCGATGCGGCCGGTGAGTTTGCGGATGGACGGAGGCATGGGGAGACCCTCCCGGGCAGACGGGCACGCCAAGGGGTGCTGGATATCGGGGCGTTGGGTGAATGGACGGGTACTGCGCAGGACTGGTCGACCACACGCGGAACCCTGGGCCGGGCGGACCGGAGAGAAGAGCATGTGGCCGCAGGACCGCTACAGCCGCGTGCTCGGCGACCGCGTCGGCGTGCGCGAACAGGCTCCCGGCTCACACGAGGGGGACACGAGGAGGAGAGGAGAGGGGGAGCCCTCAGGAGGTGGAGACGACGATCCCGCGGGGAGACATCGCGGTGTCGGCGGCTTCACAGCGTTGCTGCCGGGCACGCGCCATGGGCGCACACCGGCCGCCGCCGGGGAGTACTTCCCGGGTCAGCGACAACAAAACGCGCTGGAGACGTGCGCCAGATCGATGTGGCGCCGCCGGGTCAGGTCCACGCGCGGGTTCATGGTTCGGGAGTTCAGCAGATGTCCACCAGGTCGGTCAAGAACTTCCCGGACCGGTCTTGCATCGCGGACACGGAGAACGTCTCCGCATCTTCGGGACGCGCTCACGCCACCGGCACGGCGTGACGCGGCGGCGGCGTTCGAGTGAGCGCCGCCGCCGCGATGCCGGTGCGTGCGCGGAGGGTCAGCGCGGAGCGAGGAGTCGTCCCGTGTTCCGCAGGACATATCGTGCCACGTTCGTGCCGAGCGTGATCCCCGCCTCGTCGGCCGACCGGGTGTGGATGCCGGAGAAGACGCGCGCGTCGACGTTCTCGTCCGAGAGTTGCCGCCAGGTGGTGTAGGTGCGGGTCACGCCCGGCGCGGTGGGGCTGGTCAGTGCGAACGGAGCGGTACGCGGGCCTGCGAGTGCCGACAGGACGGTCTGCGCGGCGCCCGCGTAGGTGTTGTGGCCACTCGGGTAGTCCGGGTGCGCCGGCGTGGTGTGCAGCGGCGTCCAGTCCGGGTCGGGATCGATGGTGCCGGTGCGGATCGCGGTCACGGGACGCCAGCGTTCATGGGCGTACTTGCTGTCGGAGGTGGCGATCTGCGTGTCCACCAGCGCCACGTGGAACAGCGCGACCAGCCGCGCCTGCCCGGCGATGCCCTGGTCCGAACGGGAGAGCGCCACACGAGGGGCTCGGTGTAGAGGGTGAGGGAGGAGCCGAGCCAGAAGGTGGCGGTCTCGGTCTGGCGGGCACTGCGCACCGTACTGTCGACGGCGCCGTACGCCCGTACCTCCGCGAGGTCGGCGGCATAGCGCCGCGAGTCCAGAGCGGGCGGCGGGCCGAGCCGGAACTGGCTCTGCGTCCTGAGCAGGAACGGCTTGGCGAGACGGTTGCCGTACTGGGCCGCGGGCGCGTAGTCGGGTGGCGTCGGCTGCCACACGCCCGGGGCCGCGGGCTTCACCGGATAGCGTGCGTTGACCGAGGCGGGGTCGAGTCCGTCGCCCTGCCTCGACGCGAGGACGAGGTCCGCCTGCCGCTCTCCCGCCGTGACGCCTCGCTCTTCGGCCGGGCCGTCGGGAATCGCGTCGAGAGTCTCCTTGAACTTCGCATCGAGCTGCTCCGTCCGGCTCGGGGCCAACGACACCAGCGCGCGGTGCACGGCCCCGGCGAGCGCCGCCTCCCCATAGGCACCGCGGTCGACACCAGCGGGCACGCTCCGGGTGGCCCGCGCGGCTGCGAGCCAACTGATCGCCCATGTACGGCTGTTGGTTATCTGAGTGGGTTCCCCGGCCGTCGCGATGGTCTCGGCTGTCGCGTCGTACCAGGCGAGAGCCGTGGACGTACGGTCGGCGGCCGAGGCCTGCGGAACGGCGACGGACGCGGTCAGCAGCACGGCCGCGCCCAGGACGACGAGGGCGGGCCGGGTTCCGGTCGAACTCACGTGTTCTCCTTGGGCTTCGATGGGTGGGCGCTCACAGGTGCGGCACCCGCGCCACGGGTGGGGCGCCTCACAGCTACGTCCGGAGAGCGGCTGGTAGAGGACGAGAGAAGACTGCGGGCCGGGAGAGAGGAGCGGGATCGCGAGCCGTCGAACGGCGATCAGCGACAGACCTGGTCGAACTGGTCGGCGCGGCGGCTCACCCAGAACGGGTCGAGCAGCACCGTGTGTGCCCTGTCAGTGGCCTCCATGGCCGGATCAAAGCACAACGGGAAAGACGCGTCCACCATGCGTCCCGGCGGACGAGGTGCCCCTCCGCCGTGTTCGACCTCGCCGTACCTCCGCCGTCCGTCCTTCCTCGGGACTGAGTACACATGACTGACAAGAAGCTGTCACAGACGGACCGGAATGCGGGCCCGGCCGAGGCCCGTTCTGACCGACATGACTGTTGGAGTAGCGCTCAACGCGTCCGACGCGCCGAACCAGGTCGACGCCACCGTCCAACTGGCCCAAGAGGCAGCCGACTTCGGTGTCACGTCGGCCTGGTTCGGGCAGACCTTCGGCGCGGACTCGCCCCAGCTCGCGGCGATCGTCGGGCGCGAAGTGCCCGGGCTGCAGGTCGGTACCTCCGCGATCCCCGTCTTCGGCCGGCACCCACTGCTCGTCTCGAGCCAGGCCCAGACCGCCCAGGCCGCGACCCACGGCCGCTACCACCTCGGTCTCGCCCTGGGCACGAAACTGCTGACGGAGACCGGCTTCGGCCTGCCCTTCGAACGCCCCATCGCCCGCCTGCGTGAATTCCTCACGGCGCTACGGCAGTTGACCGAGACCGGCACAGCCGACTTCCACGGCGAACTGCTCACCGCGGCCACCCCGCTCCCGGCGCGGGTACCGGGTGCCGAGAGCGGTGTCCCCCTGCTGGTCGCCGCGATGGGGCCGCAGGCATTGCGGGTCAGCGGTGAGCTGGCGGACGGGATCCTGCCCTACCTGGCGGGCCCGCGCGCCCTCGCGGACCACATCGTGCCCGCCCTGACCGCCGCGGCCGAGGCCGCCGGCCGCCCCGCGCCCAGGATCGTGGCCCTGGTACCCGGCGTGGTCACGGACGACGTCGACGCGGTGCGGGCCAGGGCCACCGAGAACCTCGCCTTCTACGAACAGTTCCCGTCCTACGCGCGAGTCATCGAACTCTCCGGTGGCCGTCGAGCCGCCGACCTGGCCGTGATCGGCGACGAGAAGACGGCCGAGGCCGAGGTACGCCGTTACCGCGACGCCGGCGCCACCGAGGTCGTGTTCTCGGGCACCGAGATCGCGGGAGAGGCCGACCGCCGACGCACCTGGCGGCTCCTCGGCGAGCTGGCCCGCTGAACGAGCCGGTCGAACCGACGGCCCGACCGGCCCCCCGACCCCGTCCCCCGCACCCCGTGACGAAGGAGAACCCATGACCACCGAGGCCACCACGACCGATCTCCATGCCTTCACCGAGAACTGGCTGGAGTGGTACCGCGCCCAGGAGGCGCGGCTCGCCGCCCCGCACGGTTTCCTGGCGATCACCGGCCTGCACTGGCTCGACGACCGGCCCCAGCGCTTCCCGGACGCACCCGGTGCGTGGCGCACCGGCCCCGACGGGGTCGTCGTGGACCTCGACGACGACGAGGAACTGCTCGTCGACGGAGTGCCGGTGCACGGTGAACACCGCTTCGGCGTGCTTCCCGAACGCGGCGGCGTCGACGCCGTCTGGGGAGACGCCGTCATCGAGATCGCCAGGCGCGGCGGGCACGACATCGTGCGCCCCCGGCACCCGGACGCGCCACTGCGCACGGCCTTCACCGGAACGCCCGCTTACGCCCCCGACCCTCGCTGGGCCGTGGCGGGTCGTTACGTCCCCTTCGACGTGCCACGACCGACCACCGTGGGCGCCGCGGTGGAGGGCCTTGAGCATGTGTACGACGCCCCGAGCAGGGTCGAGTTCGAGCTGGACGGGCGTCCGCTGTCGCTGACCGCGTTCCCCGGCCATGGTGCGGGCCGGCTGATGGTGCTGTTCACCGACGCGACCTCCGGGGTCACCACCTACGCCGCCAACCGGGTCCTCGCCTTGGAGCCGCCCGCCGCGGACGGGACGGTCGTCCTGGACTTCAACCGCGCCGCGAACCTGCCGTGCGCCTACACGGACCTGGCCACCTGCCCGCTGCCCCCGGCCGAGAACCGGCTGCCGGTGGCGATCGAGGCCGGCCAGAAGATCCCCCGGGAGCGCGGCGGTTCCTGAGCCGGGGTCGGCCATCGACCGACGGCAAGATCGCTGACCCCGCCGCAGCCCTAGGGTTTCGTCCGACCGTCACTCAACCGGGCCTGAACGGGTTGGCAATGAGCACCGGGCTGCGCCTGTGGGGCTGCTCGTCACACCCCGCTCTCACACGCCCGTCACCGACTGGGCCGACTCCACCGGACCAGCATGCGCTGCCTTGCATCACGCGCTCATCTTGGACCGGCCCGGAGGTCCACGGTCCATGTGGATTCACCGGGCCGCGGACGTGCTCGGCAAGGCTCAATGAGGTGAGAAGTCGTCATTCTCTTCACTCATCCGGTACGCCACTTACTCATCCACCTCACAGGAAAGACGCAGCGCAGACGCAACACCGAGGGTGGACGAAGACACATCAGGTCGAGAGCTGTTTCTTGCCATGCGCCCGTCACCCCTGCTGGTCATCCGATGAGCCCGGTTACAGTGTCCGAGCCACGGACGGATTGGACCAGACCACCCATGCTCCGGCTGCGGCTGACCCAACGCGCCGGGGAAACGCGTCAGAACGGTCACGCCCTCCGGCCGTATCCATAGACGACGGGGGAACTTCATGCGCCGGTACTCATCGGCCGTAGCTCTCGCGGCTACCGCTGTCTGCGTCATCGCCATCGGTACAGCTCAGCCGGCGGACGCAACGCCAACTTCGTACGTCCACAACGACTGCACCTCCAGTGACAGAGGCCATCCGACCCACTGCTTCCGGATCCACTACAACTCAAGGTCGGAGACCACGACCCAGTCCACCAGCGCCTGCCTGGCCACCCGCCACTCACGCTCAAGCGAGTACGGCTACTCGCCCAACGGAGGCGCGTCCCTCATCCGGTTCGTCTTCTACGACTTCCCCTCTGAGGTGTACGGCGGCATGCCGTTCCCTTGCGGTCACAGCAGCGGAGACGGCGACGGGCAGGGCGTGTTCAACAGTGCCGCCTCCGCATGGAACCAGGACCCCTATGCCGCCTACTCGGTCTATTCCCAGACGGGCTACAGCGGTGAGAGCAAGTGGTACCCGAAGGCCGATGGCTACGCCCGCAACCTCGGCTCCGGTCTCAAGAACCACAACGGCGCCCACAAGAGGTACAGCTGATATGCCGACGACACGACACACCCGCACAGCAGCTCTTGCCGTGGCGACAGCGGCTCTTGCTCTGACCGCCGCGTGCGGCACCCAGCACGGAACCGACGCCGCCGGCGAGGGACACAGGGCAGGGAACCATGCGCCCGCCCTGCCCGACGCGAAGGACCGGGCTGCTTGGCCAAGACCAAACGTCGAACACGGCTTGGCCAAGGGCATGCGACTGCCGCTCGAAAGCTACATGCTCGGCTATCCGGCCGTCGTGGACGTCGAGAACGCCAGAGATATCGTCAAGCAGCAGTGCATGCAGCGCCTCGGATTCCAGTTCACGCCCAATCCGTCCGGCACACAGCCAGCAGCTTCCTACGATGCGATCAACATGGAACGCCGCTACGGCATCACCGATCCCGCGAAGGCCGCCGCGCACGGATTCGCCTTGGCCCAGAACGTCGGTGACCCGAGCGAGACAGAAGAGGACGCCGAGCTCGCGCGGGAAGACCAGGAGTCCTCAGTGGAAGGCTGGGACAAGGCGATGAACGAGACGTGTATCCCCGAGGCCAACAAAACGGTGGGCGTGCTGTTTCCCACCGACGTTGCCGGAGACCTCGCCGCACAGTCGCTCAAGGCCACCCGCGAACAACCGGTTGTGCAGCGCGGCCTCGCAAGCTGGTCCTCCTGCATGGCAGGGCGCGGACACCAGGTGAAGAGCCTCGACGACGCCGAGGGCCGGTTCGCCCGGCCTGAGGGTGCTGGGGCTCAGCCTCAGAAGGCAGAAGTGTCGATGGCCACCGACGATGTGGCCTGCAAGAAGACTGTCGGGCTGGTGGCCACCTGGTACAAGACGGAAACCGCCTACCAGATCAAGCAAATCGAGGAACACAGGGAGGAGTTGGAGGCTGAGAAGGCCCACGATGCCGGGCTGGTCAAGAAGGCGCGCGCCGTCTTGGCACGCTACAAGACGGCGCGCTGAGCCGTCCTGCCGTCAGGTATCGGAAGCAAAGATCGAAGTGCTGTGAACCGTTCTTCGGCAGGACAGTAGGGAGACATGGTGGTGGCCAGGAGGACTGTCGTTGTCTGGCTCGCGGCTGCCGCCATCGTCTTCGGGGCGGCTGTCTGGCTCGCGCACCGCATCAACTCTGACACTCGGCCAGACGCCGACCGGGCGGAGTCCGTGCGGATCACGGACTCCGGCGTGGAGTACGAGCACGGCAAGCAGGTGTTCAGCGCCAGTTACACCATTCACAACGACGAGCACCATGCGGTGACGTACACCATCGTGTTCGACTTCGAGGACGGGGTCACTAAAACGGTGAGCTGGCGTGTCGGCCCCGGTATGTCTGTCCAGCGCACCGTCAGCACTCCGTGGGAGAAGCCACACCCCTGGGGCGACGGCACGCCCTCCGAGGTACGCATCGCAGAGGTCACCACCTCTGAGTGACCCGCGGAGCTGTTCACCGGGCTCCTAGCGCGATTTCACCGCAGCGCTCCCCAACTCCCGCCGCACCGAGAAACTGCCGGGGACATAGCTGCCTCGACCCCCATCGCCGCTGACTGAATCACGGTGCCGCTCGCGCCAGAGGCCATCGCGGCCCTCGCCGCCGGGGTCTCGTGCCCCCAGCACCACCCGGTGCTTCGTACGGTGCGGCGGCAGCGACAACGGCGCCCGGGCTCACCCACTGGGGGTGGAACCTTCGCCAGGCAGCGCACCGGGTGTTCGACCGACCGGTCCGCGGTGCGGGTGCGGGGACGTCGGCCGTGGTCAGGGTGGGTGCTCGTCCCAGCGGTGGTTGGTCCTCAGCACCTGGTCCGCGTCGGTGAGGCGGTCCAGGCCCTGGACCGCGCGAGAGGTGCGATGGTTGGCGGCCAGCAGCGCGCGGTGGCGGTGGACGAAGGACCAGTACCCGGTCGTGTAGGGGCAGGCCCGCTCCCCGGTGCGGTCACCGGGCCGGTACGAGCAGCCGTCGCACAGGTCGCTCATGCGGTGGATGTACGCCCCGCCCGAGGTGTACGGCTTGGTGGTCATCCGGCCGCCGTCGGCGTACTGGGACATCCCGGTGACGTTGGGCAGCATCACCCAGTCGTATCCGTCCACGAAACAGCGGTGGAACCAGTCGGTCACCCCTCGAGGATCCCAGCCGCGCTGCAGGGCGAAGCTGCCGAGGACCATCAACCTGGGGATGTGGTGGGTCCAGCCGGTGTCGCGTACCTGGGCGAGCACGGTGGCCAGGCACCGGGCGGTCACCGCGTCGGCGTCCAGTTCCAGGAACCAGTCCGGCAACGGGGTGCGGTGGTGCAGGGCATTGAGCTGCCGGTACTCCTCGCCGAAGTACCAGTACAGCTGCCAGACGTATTCGCGCCAGCCCGCGATCTGCCGGACGAAGCCCTCGACGCTGTTGACGGGTGCACGGCCGGTACGCCATGCGTTCTCGGCGGCGGTGACCACCTCGAACGGGTCCAGCAGTCCGAGGTTCAGGGACGAGGAGAGCAGACTGTGGCTCATCACCGGGTCGGCGGCGAGCATGGCGTCCTCGTGCGGGCCGAAGCCGGCCAGCCGGTGCTCGGTGAAGCGGCGCAGTGCCGCCAACGCCTCGCGGCGGGTGGCGGGGAAGCGGCGCGGGGCGTCCCGGCCGGCGAACCGGATGCCCTCGTCCCGCTCCCAGCGGTCCAGGTCCGAGCGGACCTCGGCGTCGATGTCGTCCTCGCGGGCCCGGTACGGCTTGGGTGCGCCGAGCGTGGGCGCG
>NZ_BNBF01000009.1:246348-255794 GCF_014654935.1 Streptomyces capoamus | reverse complement strand
CCCCGGGGCGGGGGCTCGCGGTTGTCGTGGTCGTGGTTCCAGCGTCCGCCGGCCGGGGTGTCGCCGTCCATGAGAAGGTCCAGTTCGCGGCGCACCCAGCGGTAGAAGTCCTCCTGGCGCAGCCGTCCGGTCTCGTGCGCGCCGGCCCAGGCGCGGAAGGCGTCGTGCGGGACCAGGAACCCGCGGGCGGGCAGGACGCGTACCTGGTCCAGGGCGCGCACCAGGCGCAGGGCGGCCCTGGAGGTGGGGTGGTGCACGGTCACGGGTGCGTCACCGATCGCCTCGCTCAGGCCCTCGCGGTACGTCTCGGCGTGGACGTAACGGACGCGGTCGCCGAGTTCGCCGGCCCGGTGGCGCATCGCGGAGAGCACCAGGTGGGCCTTGGCCCGGTGGAAGCGGCGCCGGCGGAACACCGAGCGGGCCTCGATCATCACGACCGGCGCGTCGCGGGCGGGTGCTCCGTCGCCGCCGGGGGTGAGGAAGTGCGGGCCCAGCTGGTCGCCGAACAGCCAGTGCACGTCGGTCACCGGCGTACGCGAGGGCCGTAGGGGTCGTACCGCTCGGCCGGGGTGACGGGGTCGGAGACCCGGTTCGGCCGGGTGCCGGTGCCGGTGTCCGCCGTCCACGCCGTCCACTGGCGGTCGAGCTGGTTGCAGGCGAGGTCGTGCATGTGTCCAGCTCCCCTCGTCCCGTCCGGTACCCCTCTGGACCTCTATGGTGCCGCCCGCCCGTCGGACGCGCCGGGTACGCGGGGCGTACGGGTGACCTACGGCCGACGGGGCCCCGGCGTGGGCTCGGGTCAAGGATCAGGTCCCGGGGTTGACCGACGTCCAGTCGGCACGGCCGCCCGCGCCGAGCACCTCCACGTCGGTGCCGAGTTCGTCGGTCGATCCCTCCCGCAGTTCGCGTCGGGCGATGCGGCCGACCACGAACGGGAAGAGGGGCCGCAGCGGCTGGCACCAGCGGAGCCACGGGGGCGCATAGATGTTCCGGGCACGGTACGTGATGCCCGTGGCGAGCCAGTCGGCCACCTGCGCCGGACTGTGGACCTGCCGCGCGAACGACGGCTGGTGTCGGCGGAGGGCTCTCAGCACCGGGTGCTCGTCCAGTGCGGCGATCATGTCAGTGCCGGTCCAGTGCAGGTAGGCGATGCCGACCGCGATTCCCTCGGGGGCGACCTCACCGCGCAGCGCCAGGGCGAAGGACTCCGCGCCGGCCTTGGACGCACAGTACGCGCTCATCATGGGTGCGGAGCCGAACGCGGCGGTCGAGGCGATCTGGAGGAAGTAACCTCCGGTCCGCTTGAGTTGGGGCAGGAAGGCCCTGGCGGTGTTCGCCGCCCCGATCAGGTTGACGTCGACGACGCGTCGCCACAGCTCGGCCCCGGTGCGGGTGAAGGGCCCGCCGACGGCGATGCCGGCGTTGGCCACCACGACGCTTGCCGCTCCGAGACGCTCCTCGATCTGCCGCACAGCCCGGTCGAGGGCCGCCTGATCGGCCACGTCCGCCTCGACGCAGACGGTCGTGGTGGGCAGTGACGCCGCCACCTGGGCCAGCGCCGACTCCTCACGGCCGACCAGGGCGATCCGCATGCCGTCCGCGGCCAGGCGACGCACCAGGGCCTCGCCGACACCGCGCGCCGCACCCGTCACCACGGCGACCCGGCCCCGCAACGGGCTGTCGCGCCTGGCGGCGGGCGGACGGCTGCCGAGGACGGTACGCATGAGAACCTCATCTCTCCCGCCGCCGTGGCCGGATCTGCCTCTCCGCGTACCCGGATCCCGCGGCCGGTCACTCTCTCACTGGTGCTGCGGGCGCCATTCGAAGAGCAGGATCGTCGCGTCGTCGCGCAGCTCGTTGCGCTGGTATTCGAGGACGGCGTGGATGAGCAGCCGCAGTACCTCGGCCGGGCGCTGGCCGGCGGCGTTCGAGCGGATGATGAAGTCGGTGAACCGGTCGAGGCCGAACTCCGCGCCGTCGGCGTCCCGGGCCTCGACCACACCGTCGGTGTACAGCAGGACGCAGTCGCCCGGTTCCAGCTTCGTCCCGTGGACCCGCCGGGCTTCCGGGGCGAGCGGTCCGGCGAGACCGATCGGCGGCTGCGGGGGGCTGTCCAGTGCCCCGGCGAGCACCCGCTCGTCACGGATCAGCAGCGGCGGGGGGTGACCGCAGTTCACCCAGCGCAGTACCCCGGTCTCCGCGTCGAGCCGGCACAGCACACCGGTGCAGAAGTGGTCGGGCAGCCACTGGGCGAGCGCCTGGTCGACGGAGCCGACGACGTCGGCCAGGTCGCCGCCGCCGCGGCGGGCGTTCCGCGCCGCCGCCATGGCCACCGACGTGGTCAGTCCGGCGATCAGATCGTGCCCCATGCCGTCGAGGATCATGGTGTGCAGGAGGTTCTTCACCACCGAGTGGTCGAAGGCGTCGCCCGCGATGTCGTACGCCGGTTCCAGGACCGCGGTGGAGACGCACCTGGTGCTGCCGATGGTGCGCGGCGGCAGGAAGGCACGCAGCATCTCGGCGGGCAACCGCATGGGTGCGCTGCGGGTACGGGCGGCCAGCCAGTCGCTGTAGGCGCGCTTGGAGGTGAGCAGCATGGCGAACAGGTGGGCCAGCATCCGGCTGCGGCGCATCAGCTGTCCGTCGAGCGAGGCGGTGCGCACGCCCAGCACGCCCAGCCGTTCCGCGCCGTCGACCAGCGGCATCCAGACGATCAGGTCGTCCGCGGCGTCGACCACCCGCGGGGAGACCGTCCGGTACGCCCAGCCCGCCGACGAGCCCTCCACCGGCAGCGCTTCCAGGGCTTCATCGAGGGGGACGAGGATCCGTTGCTGCAGGTCGGCGAGGTAGACCAGCGCGGCACCCATACCGAGGGCCGACGCGCACCGGTCGGCCAGGGCGGGCAGGTCCACCGGCAGCGCCGTCTGCGCCTCGGCGATCAGCTGTTCCAGCAGGTTCTCGTCGACGCCGGGGGCGGGGCCGGCGGTCGCGTGCGCCGGGTCCGGCACGGGGATCACCCCTTCCCAGCCAGTCTCACATCGGGGGGCGCCGGGCTCCGAGCGCTCCGCCCCCGTCCGGCGCCCTCCCGGACGGCCCGCATCTGCGCCCGCCCGTACGATCCCTCGCGCGCACCGGGTCAGTCGCGGATGCCGTCGATGTCGACCAGGACGTGCCGCGGTCCGCGGAAGATCTGGTTGTGCCGGTACGGCGGCGGGTCCTCGACGAGCCGGGGGTTCTCCACCCGGCGGACGAACTCGGCGACCGCCACCTGGACCTCGAGGCGCGCGAGCGGGGCGCCGAAGCAGAAGTGGATGCCCTGGCTGAAGCCGAGGTGCTGGTTGTCGGGGCGTTCGAAGTCGAGTGTGTCGGGGTCGGTGAACCGTTGCGGGTCGCGGTTCGCCGAGCCGTACACCAGGAAGATCGGCGCCCCCTTCGGGATGGTGGTGCCCGCGATGTCGATGTCCTCCAGGGCGGAGCGGGTGTGCCAGAACTGCACCGACGACTCGAAGCGCAGCAGTTCCTCCACGGCGGGCACGATCAGCTCGGGGCGGCGGCGCAGCTCCTCCAGCGCGTCGGGGTGCCGCAGCAGGGTGAGCACGCTGTGGGCGATCAGGTTGACCGTGGTCTCATGCCCGGCGAAGATCAGGAGCAGGGCGTTGCTCACGAGCACGCCCTTGGACATCCGTCCCTCCGTGCCGTCCTCGTTGACCAGGGCGGAGAGCATGCCCGGGCCGGGCCGGCCGGCGTACCGGTCGAGCAGGTCGGCCGCGAACCGTCCGAAGTCCTGCACGGCCTGCCTGCCTCCGGCCAGCCGGCTCTGGATCTCCTCGGAGGCGGCCTCGGGGCCGAAGTCCAGGGCGTCCAGGGCCGTTTCGATCCAGTGGTGGAAGCGTGGCTCGTCCTCCAGCGGCACGCCGAGGACCTTGCAGATCACCGTCACCGGCAGGGGGTAGGCGAAGTCGTCGACGGCGTCGATCCGGGTCTTGCCGCGCATGTCGTCCAGCAGGCCGTCCACGAGGCGGCGGATGTCGGGTTCCAGGTCGGAGATCAGGTGCGGGGCATCGGCCGGGCCGGCGAAGTGCGGCATCATCGCGCGGCGGTCCCGGTCGTGCTCGGGGGGATCACAGGTGATGATGTTCGGCTCGGTCAGCGCCTCCCGGATCGGTTCGGCCGCCGGCTGCTCCGGGTTCTCGGTACGGGTCGCGGCCAGGGCGGCACACTTCCTCGGGTCCGAACTGACGCGGGGGTCGTGCAGCAGCGTGACGATCTCCCGGTAGGTGCTGACGACGTAGGTTCCGTCGGGCTGGCGCGCCACCGGTGTCTTGCGCAGTTCCTCGTAGAAGGGGTACGGGTTGGCGCGGTTGGCGGAGCGCAGGGCCTGCTGCCAGGGGGTTTCCTCGGCCACGAGGCTCCCCTCCTTCTTCCTGTCGGGGCTGTCCGCTCACTCGCCCGGCCGGCGGACCGGGTCAGTGGCGCCGGGGCCGGAATGCGGCCGTGCGCTCGCTCGGGGCGTGGCCGGTCAGGACGACGTCGGGGACGGCCGTCGGAACCCTGGGGTCCGGGAACTCGGCCGGCACGGGCTTCGTGTCGGGCGGGTGGTCCCAGCCCGGAGGCGGCGGCGGGAACGGACCGGACCGCTCGATGAGCCTGCCGTAGTACTCCAGCCACTTGCCGTGGTCGAAGGCGACGGCGGCGACGATGCGGCCCCGGCGACCGTAGGCGGCGGCGAAGTGGCGTTCCTCGACGGACCCTTGGGTGAAGACGATCTCGTCGCCGAAGGGCGGCACGCCGACGGACTTGATGTTCACGCCGAACTGACCGGACCAGAAGCCGGGCAGCAGCAGGTGCGGCCGATAGTGGGGTTCGAGGTTCACCATGTTGTGGGCCGCGGCCTGGGCGCCGAGAACGGCGTTGTCCCAGTGCTCCATCGCGAGGAACTGGTACTCGTACAGCACGTGCGGAGCGCGCGCCACGTCCCCGGCCACAAAGACGCTGTCGGTGACCACGCCGTTGATGTCGAAGGCCCGTCCCCCGGCGTCGCACCCGACACCCCAGAAACCGGCCGCCAGCCCGGAGCCCTCCAGCCACTCCACGTTGCGGATCGACCCCAGCGAGGCCACCACCACATCGGCGTCGACAGCGGATCCGTCCGACAGGTGCGCACGCCGCACGTGTCCGCCGGAGTCGCCCTCCAGCGACGACACGCCCAGCCCGCAGCGCAGGTCCACTCCGTGGTCGCGCTGCAGCTGCGCGGCGATCTCCCCGATCACCCCGCCGAGCGCGCCGACCAGCGGCGCCGAACCCCGCTCGACGACGGTCACCGGGAGGTCGAGCTCCCGGCAGACCGAGGCCACTTCCGAGCCGATGAACCCGGCGCCGATGACCACGACCCGCGACGGCGGCTCGGCCAGCTCCTTCTGCAGCTGCGCGGCATCGTCGCGCGAACGGATCGTGTGGACCCCTTGCAGGGCGGCCTCGTCCGGGTTGGGCCACTGCCGCGCGCGGGTGCCCGTGGCGATCAGCAACCGGTCGTACGGGACCTGCTCGCCGTTCGCCAGGCGCACCTGCTTGGTGGCCCGGTCCAGCCCGACGGCGGCCACGCCGAGCCGCCAGTCCGCGTCCACGTCCCGCATACGGGGCAGCTTCGTGTGATCGGCCGGCACCCAGCCCTTGAGCACCTGCTTGGACAGCGGCGGACGGTCGTACGGCTCGTACGGCTCGTCCCCGATGATGGTCAGGGAGCCGGTGAAGCCCTCCTCGCGCAAGGTCTCCGCGGCCCGCAGCCCGGCCAGAGAGGCGCCCACGATGACGATGCGGCCGCTGGCCCGGAACTCGCGCACCAGCTCCGCGACCGTCGCCCGCAACGTCATGACGCCTCGCCCCGCTCCGTGCCGTCCACACGGTCGAGCGCGATCGCCTGCACCGGGCACGCCGCGGCGGCCCGCTCGACCTGCAGGCGCCGCTCGTCGTCAGGGTTCGGCTCGTAGGTGAGGGCCTCCTGACCGTTCAGCCTGAAGACCTCGTGCGCCAGATACACGCATTGCGCGTAGCCCTGACACCGGTTCAGGTCCACGACGATCCGCATGGGAAGACTCCTTCCGCTCCGCCTCCCGCCCCACGGCGGCCAGGGACACGGTCCGGGAGCGGTGAGGCGGTTCTCGCATGTCGCCCGACGCCCGGCCGGGGGCGTCCCGGCGTCGGGCCGCGCGTCTCGTCCGATGGCGCCGGCACCGAGGCCGGGACCGGCCGTCGCGCCCTAGGAAAATGCTCCCGCCGCCTTCCCACGATCGCAAACCCGACGTGAACGCCGGTGAGTGCAGGGCCAGTTGTGGGTCGGCCCCGGCCGGCCGACGTACGGCAGGCCCGGCGGGCTCCCCGCCGAGGGGCCGCTGCTTCGAACGCCGGTCCGGCCGGTGCGGGGGTGACCGGATACAGTGCGCGGGACGGCAGCCCGGTCAGGGAGGGAAGCGTGACCGACACCAGCAGCACCCGGCCCGCGGACGGTGAGGCGCGCGCGCCGCGGCCCAGCGGACTGTACCGCCTGATGCGCTTCCTCCCCCTGGTCGCCCCCGTCCTGCTGTGGGCCGTGCCCTGCTGGGTGCTCCTCCACACCGGTCAGCACTGGCCGCTGCCCGTCACGCTCGGCGGCACCGCCCTGTCCGTCCTCGGCCTCGCCGGCATGCCGCTGGCGATGGTGCGCGGCCACGGCCGGCGCCAGCAGGACCGGGCGGCGATCGTCGGTGACACCCTGCTGGGGGCCAGCTGGGTCCTGTTCACCTGGTCCGTGCTGCTCGGCGTCCTGCTGCGGCTCGCCCTGACCGTGGCCGGCGTCGGCGGGGGCGAGGACCGGGCCCGCATCGTCACCTGGGCCGTCCTCGGCACGACCGCGGTGCTGCTCGGCTGGGGGTACGTCGAAGCCCGCCGGGTGCCGCGCGTGCGCCGGCTCGACGTGCGACTCCCGCGGCTGGGTCCCGGGTTGGACGGGCTGCGGGTGGTCCTCATCACCGACACCCATTACGGCCCCCTCGATCGCGCCCGCTGGTCGGCACGGGTGTGCGAGACGGTGAACACCCTGGAGGCCGACCTGGTCTGCCACACCGGCGACATCGCGGACGGCACGGCCGAACGCCGCCGCGCCCAAGCTGCCCCGCTCGGTACCGTGCGGGCCACCCGGGCCCGCGTGTACGTCACCGGCAACCACGAGTACTACAGCGAGGCCCAGGGCTGGGTCGATCTGATGGACGAGCTGGGCTGGGAGCCGCTGCGCAACCGCCACCTGCTCCTCGAACGCGGCGGCGACACCCTCGTCGTCGCCGGCGTGGACGACGTCACCGCCGAGTCCTCCGGCCTGGCGGGCCACCGCGCCCACCTCGCCGGAGCCCTGGACGGTGCCGACCCCGAGCTGCCCGTCCTGCTCCTGGCGCACCAGCCGAAGTTCGTCGGCCGGGCGGCAGCCGCCGGGATCGACCTCCAGCTCTCCGGCCACACCCACGGTGGCCAGATCTGGCCCTTCCACCACCTCGTCCGGCTCGACCAGCCCGCTGTCGCCGGCCTCAGCCACCACGGCGCGCGCACCGTCCTGTACACCAGCCGCGGCACCGGCTTCTGGGGCCCGCCGTTCCGCGTCTTCGCCCCCAGCGAGATCACCCTGCTCGTCCTGCGCTCCCCGCACCCGCCCATCGCGCCGTAGCACGGGGCGGGCACCGCGTCCGCCGAGCAGACCGTGGCGGGGCGGGCCGGGACATGGCCGGGCCCCGGGTGTCGCACCTCGTCGCTCAGCCGACGGTGACGGTGTAGGTGATCCGCTCGGGAGCCGGGGAGGCCGTGGTCCGGGAGGGGGAGGGGGAAAGGGACGGCCCGGTGGGCCCGGGGGGCACGGTGGAGGTGTTGCCCTGGCAGGTGGTGAACGTGCAGTGCAGCAGCGTGAACCGGGTGGTGCCCTTGCCCACGGCCTCGAAGGTGAAGGTGAGCCGGCCGCCGGCACCGTCCACCGGCTCGTCGCCGGAGTCGGACGCGTAGTCCCGGCCGCGGCTGACCAGCACGGAGCTGTCGGGCCGGGGGCCGACCAGGTACCAGTACTCGCGGGTGGAGGCGTTCTGGTGGACGGTGAGCGTGAACCGCTCCCCCGGCCGGGCCGTGATGCCGGTGTCGTCCACCCGGTGGCTCGTCGGGCGGTGTGCGGTGCTCGTGGGGCCGTCGGCCGGTTCGCCGGTGCCCGGGCCGCAGCCCGTGGCCGGAGCGAGCAGCGCGGCCGCGGCGAGCGCGGGCAGCCCTGCGACGCGGCGCCGCCGGCAGCGCCGTACGCGGTCCGCCCCCACCGTGCCTCCCCGTACGCATGCGATCGCGACGTGGCAGGCTAGCACGCACGCCCCGTATGAAGATCACACCGGTACCGCCGCCGCAGCCGTCGGTCAGCCGGGCCGGTGCTGCAGCAGGAGCAGGGCGACGTCGTCCGCGCGCTGCCCGGTCGTCCCCGCTTCGTTCACGAGGTCGTCGATGAGAAGGTCCAGGTTCCGGGCGTCGGCGCGTGCGAGGTGCCGGGCGAGGTCGGTGATGCAGTCGTCCAGGTCGGCTCCGGGACGCTCGATGAGGCCGTCGGTGTAGAAGGCGAGGATCATCCCGGGGACGAGCGCGATCTCGGTCACCGGGAACACGGCGTCGGGGACGATGCCGAGGAGCGGCCCGGGCGGGACGACGACGGGCCGGGTGTCGCCGCCGGGCAGGCGCAGCAGTGGCGGCGGGTGGCCCGCGCTGGCCAGGGTCATGGTCCGGCGGGTGAAGTCCAGGCGCGCGTAGAGGCAGCTGGTGAACAGGTCGGGGCCGAAGTCGGCGAGGAGCCGGTTCGTTTCGGCGAGGACCCGGTCCGGAGGCGCTTCGAGTGTCGTGCGCGCGCGGACCGCGGTGCGGACCTGGCCCATGAGAGCGGCGGCGGCCACGTTGTGGCCCTGTACGTCGCCGATGACGGCCGCGGCGGCGGTGTCGCCGAGGCGGATGAGGTCGTAGAAGTCGCCGCCGATGTCCATGCCGCGGGTGGCCGGCATGTACCGGGCGGCGACCGCCAGGCCGGCGACCTCGGGCAGGGTGCGCGGGAGCAGCGCCTGCTGCAGACCGCGGGCGAGTTCGTGCTTGGTGTCGTACAGCCGGGCGCGGTCGAGGGCCTGGGCGATCAGGCCGGCGAGCGAGGTCATGACGGCCCGTTCCTCGGCCGGGAACCGGTGGGGGTGGTCGTACGACAGGATGCAGCAGCCGACCGGCCGGCCGGAGACGATCAGCGGCAGGAAGGCCCAGGCGTGGGCGCCGCTGATCCGCGGGGCCTCGGGGTAGAGGCGCCGCATCTCGTCCCGGTCGGCGAAGAACGCCGGGATGCCGGTGCTCAGCGCTTGCCCCGCCGGGGTGAGCTCGGTGTCGAGGGGCAGGCCGTCGAGGCGCTGGATGGTCCGGGCGGA
>NZ_BNBF01000009.1:212338-246296 GCF_014654935.1 Streptomyces capoamus | reverse complement strand
GTAGCCGCTGTGCCCGGTGATCCGCAGCCGGCCGCCCTCGGCGGTCGACAGCACCAGACCCTGGGCGCCGAAGGCGGGCACGATCTGGTCGGCGACCAGGTCGATCACGTCCTGGACGCCGACGACCTCGGTCAGCGCGGCGGCCAGGTGGGTGAGTTGGTAGAGCCGGCCGGCGCGGGTGGGGGACGCGGTGTCGGCGGAGCGGTTGCCCTGTGCGGGCGGTGGCGCCTCGCTGGTCCTGACGATGCGGACGCTGATGCCGCTGGCGTCCGGGTACAGGTGGAACTCGAGCCAGTGGTCCGGCGGGCGGCAGGCGGTGAAGGCCACCGGCACACGGCTGATCACCGAGGCGCGGTAGCGGTCCTCGTACGTGGGGTCGTCCAGCCAGCGCAGGGACTGCCACGGCAGCGTGCCGAGCACCCGGCCGGCTTCGACGCCGAGCAGCTCGCAGGCCCCGGTGCTCAGGAACGTGAAGCGTCCCTCCAGGTCCAGCGCACAACTGCCGCCGGGCAGACGCTCGACGAAGTCGGCGACGGCCGTCTGCGGGCTGGTGGACGGGCGGCCGGTGCCCGCGGGGATGACACGCGGCCCGCCGCGGGGCGCGTGCGGAGGCCCGCGGTCGGCCGACTCCTCCAGGACCCGGGCCACCCGCCGGCAGCTGGACTCGATGTTGGCGCGCTCGCGCCCGGTGATGTACGGCGGCCGGTCGGCGGGCCACATGAGCAGCAGGGCACCCCACCGCCGGATGCCGGTCACGGGCGCGGCGACCAGGACCAGCGGGTAGGGCAGCACCATGGCGGTCCGCGGGTAGGCCCGGGCCATCTCCTCCTGGCTGCCCACCCACACCAGACGGTCGTCCCGGACCGCGTCCGTCACCGGCGCGGGGACGGCCAGCGGGACGGTCTCCCAGGGTTCGGCGAGTTCGGCCCCCGCTCCGCACAGCGCGTCCAGGTGCAGCAGCCGCCCGTCGGGGGCGAGCAGGTACAGGGCGCCGATGGAGGCGCCCGTGCGGCGCACCGTCTCCGCGAAGACGGCGTCCAGCTCCGCGCTGCCGGTGGCCGGACCGCCCGTACTGGTCACCAGGCACCTCCAGCATCGCTGGGGGGACCCCCGTACGGCTGCGGAAGACCTCGGGGTCCGCGAACACACGGCCGGCCGTCCACGGGCCGGACCGGTACGGCAAGGCTATGCCCATCCGTGGCGCCGGGCACGCCGCCGGGGCGGCCGGCCGGGCACGGGCAGCGCCCGCCGTCGGGGACCGGCGGCCCGCGACGACGGGCATGTCTTGAACACCCCCGCGTGCTTCCCCCGAGCGCGTCCGAGGACCTTCCCCCGGGGTGTCCGCTACGTGTTGGGCTTGGCCGCGCTGATGTCGCCCAGGACCGAGCCCTCGCCGCGCTCGATCGCCATGTCGCCCAGGGAGACGATGCCCACGGGCTGGTCCCCCTCCACGACCGGGATGCGCCGCACGGCGTGCTCGCGCATCAGGACGAGGGCCTGCTCCAGGTCGTCGTCCGGGCCGACGGTGACCAGGTCCTCGCTGCCGGCCTGGACCACGCTCGTCCGCTCCGGGTCCGCGCCCTCCGCGAAGACGCGAACCACCAGGTCCCGGTCGCTCACCAGGCACCGCAGGTGCCCGTTCTCCGTCACCAGGACGGCGCCGACGTCCTCGTCGCGCATCAGCCGGGCCGCGGCGGCGGCCGACGCCTGCGGTTCGACGGTCACCAGATCGCTGGTCATGACGTCCCGCACGTGCTGAGTCATGACAGGTACCCCTTTCACGGTGCAACGGTGTCTGCCGGCCCCGGGTACCCCGGTGGAGGCCGCCTCGACCGTCTCCTCCCGCCCCATTGTGTTGCTCCTTGCGCGGCTCTACTGTTCGGGTTTGCCTGAGTCTGTTTGGTCCTGATCGTTCGGGCGGTAGGGAGGCCGCAGTGCGGAGAGAGCGAAGCAAGCGAAGCAATCCCCTCGGTTTACGAAGAAGGGCGAGAGGGGCGGGTTCCCTCGTCGCGACGGCCGCGGCCCTCGCCCTGGCCGCGGGCACGGCCGGGCCCGCGGCGGCGCGGGACGCCGGCGGACCGGCACCCGCCGTCGCCCCCGCCGTCACGCCCGTCGCCCGCGCGCAGGCGCACACGGTGAGCCTCGACGGTTACTCGTTCCTCGTCGACGGCAAGCGGACCTACCTGTGGTCCGGCGAGTTCCACTACTTCCGGCTCCCGAGTCCGGACCTGTGGCGCGACATCTTCCAGAAGATGAAGGCCGCCGGGTTCAACAGCACCTCGCTGTACTTCGACTGGGGCTACCACTCGCCGAAGCCGGGTGTGTACGACTTCGGCGGGGTGCGGGACGTCGACAAGGTGCTCGACATGGCCGAGGAGGCCGGGCTCTACGTGATCGCGCGCCCGGCGCCGTACATCAACGCCGAGGTCGACGGCGGCGGTCTGCCCGGCTGGATGAGCACCAAGGCGGGGCGCAACCGCAGCGACGACCCGCGGTTCCTCCAGTACGCGGACGAGTGGCTGACCCGGATCGACCGGATCATCGCCCGCCACCAGCTGACCGACGGCACCGGGTCGGTCATCGCCTACCAGGTCGAGAACGAGTACTACAACGGCTCCGCGGCCGGGCACTCGTACATGAAGCACCTGGAGGACAAGGCCCGCGCCGACGGCATCACCGTACCGCTGACCGGCAACAACAACGGCACCTTCAACTCCGGTACCGGTGCCCTGGACGTCGACGGCCCCGACTCCTACCCGCAGGGCTTCGACTGCTCCCACCCCGCGAAGTGGAACGGCGTCCCCGACATCAGCTACGACCACCCGGCCGGCAAGCCGCTGTACTCACCGGAGTTCCAGGGCGGCGCCTTCGACCCCTGGGGCGGCCCCGGCTACGACAAGTGCGCGCAGCTGATCGACGACCGGTTCGCCAACGTCTTCTACAAACAGAACATAGCCGTCGGCGCGACCGCGCAGAGCTTCTACATGACCTACGGCGGCACCAACTGGGGCTGGCTGGGCATGCCGCAGAACTACACCTCGTACGACTACGGGGCCGCGATCCGCGAGAACCGCCAGCTCGATCCCAAGTACTACGAGGACAAGCTGATCGGGTACTTCACCCAGTCGGTCGCCCCGCTGACCAAGACCGAGGCGATCAGGACCACACCCCCGGACAACTCAGCGGTCGTCGACACCGCCCGGATGAACCCCGACACCAGGACGCAGTTCCACGTGCTGCGGCACGGGAACTCCACGTCCACCGCGGTCGACAGGACGCACATCTCGCTGGACCTCGCCGCCCAGCCCGCGAACGACACCACCTACACCTGGGACGACGCCGACCCCGCGCTGCGGTACACCGGTTCGTGGTCGCACGTGCACGACACGAGCTACACCGGCGGCGACTACCGGCACACCGAGTCGTTCTCGAACAAGGCCGGCGACTCCCTCACCGTCCCCTTCGACGGCACCGCGGTCCGCTGGATCGGTTCGAAGACCGACAACCACGGCTACGCCGACGTCTACCTCGACGGCACCAAGGTCGCGACGGTCGACGCCTCCGGCGGGGAGAGCCAGGCGGTGCTCTTCCGGAAGACCGGCCTGCCGTCCGGCCCGCACACGCTGAAGATCGTCGTCGCCGGCAGCCACGGCTCGGGATCCACGGACGACTACGTGGCGGTCGACGCCATCGACGTGCCGACGGCCGCCGCCGCGGAACCGACCTACCCGGTCGTGCCCCAGCAGCCCGGCACCGCGATCACCCTCGACGGCCGCGACTCCCACGTGATCACGGCCGATTACCGGCTGGGCGACGCGCAGTTGCAGTACTCGACCTCCGAGATCATGACCAGCGCGGCCATCGGCGACCGGGACGTCGCCGTGCTCTACGGCGACGCGGGCAGCGACGGCGAGACCGTGCTGCGCTACTCCTCGCGGCCCACCGTGACCACGAGCGGCGGCACGGTCACCACCACCTGGGACGAGACCGACGGTGACCTGCGGTTCGACTACACCCACAAGAGACTGGTCCGGATCACCGTCGCCGGCGGCGGGAAGCCCCCGCTGACGCTGCTCGTCGGCGACAAGGACACCGCGAAGACCTTCTGGCGCCAGGACACGGCGACCGGCCCGGTGCTGGTGCGCGGCACCCACCTGCTGCGGACGGCCACCAGCCCGGACGGCGGCCACACGGTGGCGCTGACCGGCGACAACGCCGACGACGAGAACATCGAGGTGTTCACCTCCGCCGGCCAGGTCACCTGGAACGGCCGGACGGTGAGGACCCGGACCACCGACACCGGCAGTCTCACCGGGAAAATCCCGGTGGCCGCCGCGGTGCACCTGCCGGCCCTGACGGACTGGAAGCACGCCGAGGAGTCCCCCGAGGCCGCCCCCGCCTTCGACGACTCCGGCTGGCAGGTGGCCGACAAGACCACCACCGACAGCGTCGCCGGCGCCGACGCACTGCCCGTCCTCTACGCGGACGACTACGGCTTCCACACCGGCAACACCTGGTACCGCGGACGCTTCCGCACCACCGGCAAGGAGACCGGCGTCCACCTGGTCTCCGACTCCGGCGGAGGGGCGCAGGCCTTCTCCGCCTGGCTCAACGGCACCTTCCTGGGCAGCTCCACCACCGGCAGCGCCGACTTCTCCTTCCCGGCCGGCGCGGTCGAGGCGAAGGGGGACAACGTCCTGTCCGTCCTCACCGTGAACATGGGCCACGAGGAGGACTACAACTCGACCAACGGCAACAAGGCGCCGCGCGGCCTGACCCGTGCCTCCCTCGTCGGGGCGCCGCTGACCTCCGTCACCTGGCGGGTGCAGGGCGTACGCGGCGGCGAGGACCTCCGGGACACCGTGCGCGGCCCGCTCTCCACCGGCGGCCTGTACGGCGAGCGGGCCGGCTGGTCCCTGCCGGGCTACCCGGACGGCACGTGGAACCGGGTCTCCCTGCCGACGACCGACACCCGCCCCGGCGTCTCCTGGTACCGCACCGACGTCGACCTCGACCTGCCGCGCGGTCAGGACACCTCCCTCGGGCTGACGTTCACGGACGACCCGGCACGCAAGTACCGCGCCACGGTGTTCGTGAACGGCTGGCAGGTGGGCAACTACGTCAACTACCTCGGCCCGCAGCGCACCTTCCCGGTGCCCAACGGGATCCTCGACCCGAACGGCCGCAACAGCGTCGCCGTCGCCGTGTGGAACCTCGACGGCAGCACCGGCGGGCTGGGCAAGGTCTCCCTCACCGACTACGGCAGCTACGCCTCGTCCCTGCGCGTCGCGCAGAACGACAGCCCCCGCTACGACCCGGGCAGGTACGCGCTGCCGAAGCGTCCGGGAGCCGGCGTCGTCCTGGACGTGCCCGACACCGCCCGGCCGGCACAGGCGTTCACGGCCCGGTCCACGCTGCGGGTGCCGAAGGACAGGCCGTCCGCGACCCGGCTGACGGCCTCGCTGTCGGTGCCCGACGGCTGGACCGCCAGTGCCGCGGGCCCCACCTCGGCCGACCGGGTGCCGGCCGGCGGCTCGGCCACCTTCACCTGGAAGGTCCGGCCTCCCGCCGGGACGCTGCCGTCCGCCTCGGCCGTCACCGCGACCGTGCGCTACCGGCAGGACGGGCGACAGGCCGCGGCTCAGGACGAGCGCATCGTCGGCGGGGTCCCGCCCGCCCCTCCGGCCGGCGAGAACGCCGTGAGCGGGCTGCCGTTCCTGTCCGCCACCAACGGATGGGGCCCGGTGGAACGCGACAGCAGCGTCGGCGAGCAGGCGGCCGGTGACGGCCGTCCGATCCGCATCGCCGGAACCGCCCACCCCAAGGGCCTGGGCACCAACTCGGTCAGCGACGTCCAGCTCTACGCCGCCGGACACTGCTCGCGGTTGACGGCGGACGTCGGCGTCGACGACGAGACGGGTGGCGCGGGATCGGTGACGTTCTCCGTGATCGCCGACGGCAGGACCCTGGTCACGACGCCGACCGTCCGGGGCGGACAGTCCGCGGTCGCGGTCGACGTCGATGTCAGCGGCGCCCAGGTGATCGACCTGGCGGTCGGTGACGCGGGCGACGGCAACGGCAACGACCACGGCGACTGGGCCGGGCCGACGCTGACCTGCGACTAGCCGACGGCCGCCGGCGACCCGGACGACCGCCCGGTCGTCCGGGTCACTGTCCGGCGGCCTCCCGGCTGATCTGCTCGAACCGGGCGCCCATGGCCTCGGCCAGCGCCTGGGCGGCCGAGAGCGGGCGCACCATCACCGTGAACTCGTCGATCCTGCCCTCGTCGTCGAAGTGCAGGAAGTCGCAGCCCTGGAGCTTCTTGCCGGCGACGGTGGCGGTGAAGACGAAGGCGTGGTCGCGGCCGTCGGGGTTCGCGATCTCGCGGACGTAGGTGAAGTCCTCGAAGACGCGGAACACGGCCCGCAGGATTGCGGCGGTGATCGCCTTGCCCGGGTACGGCTTGAAGGCGACCGGGCTGGTGAAGACGACGTCCTCGGCGAGCAGGGCGGTCACGGCGTCGATGTCACCGCTCTCGACGGCCTTGCGGAAGGGATGCATGCGCCCACCTCGGATAGTCAATTAATTGAGTATGCCGGGTGGAGCGTAGCGTAGGCGCATGGCTTTGCGGAACGCGGTGATGGCCGCTCTGTTGGAGGGTGAGGCGTCCGGATACGACCTCGCGAAGGCGTTCGACGCGACGGTGGCCAACTTCTGGATGTCGACGCCCCAGCAGCTCTACCGGGAGCTGGAGCGCATGGCGGCCGAGGGGCTCGTCACCGCCCGCGTCGTCGAGCAGGAGCGCCGCCCCAACAAGCGGCTGTTCTCCCTGACCCGGGCCGGGCGGGAGGCCGTACGCGCGTACACCGCCGAGCCTTTGGGCAGACCGGCCGTGATCCGGGACGAGCTGATGGTCAAGGTGCAGTGCGCGGACGTCGGCGACATGGCGGCGGTGCGGGCGGCCGTCGCCGAGCGCGTGGAGTGGGCCACCGCCAAGCTGGCCCGCTACGAGCGGATCCGGCAGCGCCTGCTCGACGGGCGCACGGAGGACCGGTACCTCGCGGAGGCCGAGCGCATCGGCCCGTACCTCACGCTGCTGCGCGGCATGTCCTTCGAGCGGGAGAACCTGCGGTGGGGTGAGACGGCGCTCCGTCTGCTCGACCGGCGCGGGGCGGCCGGTCACGGCGGGGAGTGTTAGCCGCACGGTGGGTGCACCCGTGTCGTTTCCGCAGGTCAGCGGCGCGCTTCAGCAGTCCGGCGCGATCAGTATGACCTGGGCCACACGTGGGCCTCTTCCGTCCCGGCCGCTCGAAGCGTAGGTTCCGATTACCCCGCGACGGCGCCTTCTCGGCGCTGGTCCGCCACTCCCGGGGCGGCGGACCAGCGGGGGCCAAAACTGAGCGCCGCGCCGCGAGCACGCTGCACCGGCGGACCGGAGGACCCGCGAGACGGCCGGCGTCACCCGGCCGCCATGCTCTCGCGCAGTGCCTTCGCGGTGGCGGCGGGGTCGTAGTCCTCGGCGACGCCCGGGACCAGAACGATGTCTCCGGCGATGTGCCGGGAGCGCAGCGGTGCGATCTCCTGGTACGCGGGCGAGTCCCACCAGGCGCGGGCCTCGGCGATGCCGGGGAAGGAGATCACCACGACGTGTCCGGGCCAGTCGCCCTCCTTGACCTCGTGCTGTCCGCCGTGCACGAGGAAGCGGCCGCCGTACGGCTCGAAGGTGGCGGTGATCCGCTCGATGTACTCGGCGATCTCCGGGTGCGGGGCGGCGTCCCGCAGGTGCGCTATGGCGTAGGCGGTCATGGGGTGTCCTTCCGGTCGGTCGTCCTCCGTACGCCCATGATCGTGACACGCGGACGCGCGCGGATCCATGACCTCACAGGTAATCGCCCTCTCTCAACGCAGGCGGCTCGCCGCGCGGCCGGCCAGGAGGTCACGCAGTTCCCGGGCGTTGCGCCGGCTCACGGCGAGCACCCGGTCGCCGATCCGGACGGTCAGGTTGCCGCCGTCCACCCGGAGTTCCTCGATCCGGCCGAGGGCGACGAGCCGGCTGCGGTGGATGCGGACGAAGCCGCGTGAGCGCCACTGCTCCTCGAGGGTGGACAGCGGTACGCGCACCAGATGACTGCCGCGGCCGGTGTGCAACCGCGCGTAGTCGCCGTGCGCCTCGACGTAGGTGATGTCGGCGAGGGGCACGAACCGGGTCACCCCGCCCAGCTCGACGGGCACCTGGTCGCCGGGGGCGGGTGCCACGGGACCGGGTGCGGCCGGGCGGGGCCCCTGCCCGGCCCGGACCAGCTCGGCGACCCGCCGCACCGCCTCGGCGAAGCGCTCCTTGCGGAGCGGCTTGAGCAGGTAGTCCACGGCCTTGAGGTCGAAGGCCCGCACGGCGAAGTCCTCGTACGCGGTGACGAAGACGACCAGCGGCGGGGCGGGGAGGGCGCCCAGTCTCCGGGCCAGTTCGAGACCGCTCAGGCCCGGCATGTCGATGTCGAGGAAGGCGACGTCGAAGCCGCCCGGACCGTGCAGGTCCGGACCGCGCGGACCGCCCGGACCGTGCGGGTCGTCCGTGCGGGTCCCGCTCAGCCGGCGCAGCGCCTCGCCGGCCGTGAGCGCGGGGACGACGGTGCCGACCCGGGGGTCCTCCCCCAGCAGGTACAGCAGCTCCGCGAGCGCGGGTTCCTCGTCGTCCACGGCCAGGACGCGCAAGGACACGTCGCTCACCCCCATGTCCGGCAGCTCCTTTCCGTCCTCGGCCGGCACCCATGGTGGTCCCGCCGGCCGGACGGCGTCGAGATCACGGACGGCGGTGTGTCCGTGCCGTGACCGGAAGGCGTCAGTCGGGCAGCACCAGCCGGGCCGTCTCCCCCGGCCCGACCGGGATCACCCGGTCGCGCAGGCTGATGTCGATGGGCGACTGGTCGGACTCCGGAACGGCGATCTCCAGCAGGCCGCTGCGCAGCCGCAGCCGGACGCCCCAGTGGCCGTGGTAGCGGATCGCGAAGCCGTAGGAGGACAGTTCGGGCAGCGGGACGGGATCGAGGCACAGGCCGTGGCCGCGGGTCTCCAGGCCGGTCAGCCCGCGCTGCACGAGGTCGAGGGTGCCGGCCATCGCGCCGAGGTGGATGCCCTCGCCGGTGGTGCCTCCTTGCAGGTCGGCGATGTCGCCGCGCAGCGCCTCCTGCACGAAGCTCCAGGCGTCGGCACGGCGGGCCCGGGCCAGGATCCAGCCGTGGACCAGGCCGCTCAGGGTCGAGCCGTGCGTGGTGCGGTGCAGGTAGTGGTCCACGGTGGCGAGCCAGCCCCGCTCGTCGAGGTGGTGGCCCAACTGCTGCAGCAGGCCGCGCAGTTCCGGTGGGGAGAAGAGGTAGCCGAGCATCAGCACGTCGGCCTGCTTGGACGCCTTGTAGCGGTTGACGGTGTCGCCCTCCGCCTCCAGGATCCGGTCCAGGCGCCGGATGTCGTGGTACCGCGCGCGGTAGCCGTCCCAGTCCAGTTCGGCGAGGTCGCCGTAGCCGTCGAACTGGCTGATCACCCCGTCGTGGACGGGGACGTGCAGCCCGCGGGAGACCTCGGTCCAGCGGGCGGGCTCGTCGGCGTCCAGCCCGATGTGCTCGGTGAGTTCACGGCGCCGCGGTTCGGGCATGCCGTCGAGCAGTTCCCGGGCGCGGGTGAGCACCCAGGCGGCCGTGACGTTGGTGTACGCGTTGTCGTCCAGGCCGGGCCGGTCCGCGCCGGGGTAGGCGTCGTGGTACTCGTCGGGGCCGACCACGCCCCGGATGCGGTACCGGCCGAGGTGGTCGTCCCAGCTAGCGGACCGCCCCCAGAAGCGGGCGATCTGAAGGAACATCTCGGCGCCCTCGCCGTGCCGGAACTCGTTGTCGCCGGTGGCCTCGCAGTACCGCCAGATGTTGTAGGCCACGGCCGAGCCGACGTGGTGCTGGAGGCGGGAGTGGTCCGGCAGCCAGCGGCCCGAGCGCGGATTGAGGTGCACCTGCTGGGTCTCCTCGCGGCCGTCGCTGCCGCTCTGCCACGGGTACAGCGCGCCGCACCGGCCGAGGTCGCGGGCCGCGCGGCAGGCCGCGTCCAGGCGCCGGTGGCGGTAGCGCAGCAGGGCGCGGGAGACCTCCGGGAGGTGGAGGTCGAGGTAGGGCAGGACGAAGAGTTCGTCCCAGAAGACGTGGCCGCGGTAGGCCTCGCCGTGCAGTCCGCGGGCGGGCACGCCGACGTCCAGGTCCGCGGTGTGCGGGGAGAGGGTCTGCAGCACGTGGAACAGGTGCAGGCGCAGGATGCTGCCCGCCTCGCCGGGCACGTCGAGCGCGGTGCGCCGCCACAGCTGCTCCCAGGCCGAGCGGTGCGTCTCGCGCAGCGCCTCGAAGCCGGGCGCGGCACCGACCCGGTCCACGGCCGCGCGCAGCGGGTCGCTGATCGCCGGGTCGCGGGAGGTGTGCAGGGCGACGGTCTTGTCGACGGTGACCCTCCGGCCGGGCGGCAGCCGCAGCATCAGCCGCTGCACCGCGCGGTGGGCCTCGTTGGCGTGGGTGACCGGCGCCGCGGCGGTCAGCCGGGCGGCCAGTCCGAAGCCGATGTCGGAGGTGCGGGTGCGGCAGCGCAGCCAGACCGTGCCGGGCGCCGCGGTGCCGACGGTGACATGGCTGAGGTGCCGGCCGTCCAGCTCCCGGTAGCGGGTGACCCCGGAGTTGGTGACGCCCCCGTCCAGCGCGGCCTCGACCTCCAGGTCGACGGTGGCGCCCTCGGCGGTGAACTCGGTGCGCAGCGCGGCGAGGTGGGGGTCGGCCAGGTGGACGAGGCGTTCCTGACGGACCAGCAGGCTGGCGTCGGCGCCGAGCGGGTAGCGGGTACGGCGCTCCAGCAGGCCGGGGTCGAGGACGAGCATCTGGTGGTGCTCGGCGACGGGGGTGGTGTCCGGGGTGAGCCAGTCCCCGCCGGCCGGCCGGAACCGCAGCGGCAGCCAGTTGGGCAGGTTCACCATGTCCTCGTTCTCGACCCGGCGCCCGCCGATCTCGGAGGTGAGCCGGTTGTAGCAGCCGGCCGCGTAGGTGCCGGGGTAGTGCACGTCGTCCGCGGTGCACTCGGGCAGGGCCCCGCGGGTGGCGAAGCAGCCGTTGCCCAGGGTGCACAGCGACTCCCGCAGGCGTTCCTCCGCGGGGTGGTAGCCCTCGTACTCCCAGGTGGGCCCGTCCACCGTCAGCTCTCGGACAGCAGGCCGGCGAGGATCCGGTCGGGGGTGAGGGGCAGTTCGCGGAAGCGGATGCCGGTGGCGTGGTGGACGGCGTTGCCGACGGCCGCCGCGGTGCCGACGATGCCGATCTCGCCGATGCCCTTGCTGCCCATGGGGTTGAGGTGGGGGTCGTCCTCGTCGATCCAGTGGGCCTCGACGTCGGGGACGTCGGCGTGGACGGGCACGTGGTAGGAGGCGAGGTCGGCCTCGGGGAAGTCGCCGAACGCCGGGTCCAGGGTGCTGCCCTCGGTGAGGGCCATGCCGAGGCCCATGATCATGGCGCCGGTGAACTGGGAGCGCGCGGTGCGGGCGTTGAGGATCCGGCCGGCGGCGTAGACACCGAGGAGCCGGCGCGCCCGGATCTCGCCGGTGACGGTGTCGACGGCGACCTCGGCGAAGTGGGCGCCGAACGCGTGCCGGGCCCAGGGGCTGTCGGCGTCGGCCTTCCCGGTGGTGTCCGCGCGGGTCTCGATGCCCTCGGCGGGCAGCGGTCCGGTGTGCGCGGCCAGCCGGGACGCCAGTTCGGCGCAGGCCTCGTGGACGGCCCAGCCCCAGGAGGCGGTGCCGCTGGAGCCGCCGGCCAGCGGGGCCGGCGGCAGGTCGCTGCGGCCGACCTCGGTGCGTACCCGGTCCAGGGGCACGCCGAGGGCGTCGGCGGCCACCTGGGCGAGGACGGTGCGGGCGCCGGTGCCGATGTCGGCCGCGTTGATCCGGACCACGAAGGTGCCGTCGGGCAGTGCCTGGGCGCCGGCGGTGGACGGGGCGGCCTGCACGGGGTAGGTGGCGGCGGCCACGCCGGTGCCGAGCAGCCAGGAGCCCTCGCGGCGGACGCCGGGGCGCGGGTCGCGGTCCTCCCAGCCGAAACGGCGGGCGCCCTCGCGCAGGCAGTCCACGACGTGCCGGCTGCTGAACGGCTTGCCGCTGCCCGGCTCCTCGGCCGGTTCGTTGCGCGCGCGCAGCTCGACCGGGTCCAGGCCGAGCACGTCGGCGAGTTCGTCGAGGGCGGACTCCAGGGCGTACATGCCGGGTGCCTCGCCGGGGGCCCGCATCCAGGACGGTGTGGGCACGTCCAGCGGCACCACGCGGTGGGCGCTGAGGAGGTTCGGGGCGGCGTACATGACGCGGGAGACGACCGCGGCGTACTCCACGAACTCCTTCACCCGGGAGGTGGGGCTGGTCGTCTCGTGCAGCAGGGCGGTGAGCCGGCCGTCGTGGCCGGCGCCGAGCCGCAGCCGCTGCACCGTGGGGGCGCGGTGTCCGACGACGGTGGGCAGGTGCCGGCGGGCGTAGGCGAGGGTGACGGGCCGGCCGGTGTGCCGGGCGGCCATGGCGGCGAGGACGACGTCCGGGCGGGGGGTGCCCTTGGAGCCGAAGCCGCCGCCGACGTGCTCGGCGACTACGGTGACGTGTTCCTCGGGCAGCCGGAACAGCTGGGCGAGCGTGGACCGCACCGTCGTACCGCCCTGGCTGGAGGTGTACACGGTGAGCCGGTCGCCGTCCCAGTGGGCGGTGGAGGCGTGCGGCTCCATCGGGTGGTTGTGCAGGGGCGGCACCCGGTAGGTGACGTCGACGCGGACGTCGGCCCCGGCGAAGGCGGCCCGCGGGTCGCCGTGCTCCACGCGGCCCGGCTGCCCGCCCGCCTCCTGCGGTGCGTAGCCGTCCCGGTGGTGCTCGGTGAAGGCGGCGTCGTGGGGTGCGGTGTCGTAGGTGACCCGGACGGCGCGGGCGGCGGCGCGGGCGGCCTCGGGGGTCTCGGCGACGGCCAGGGCGACGCACCAGCCGCGGTGCGGCACGCCGGGGCCCTGGAGGACGGCGAGGGTGGCGTCCTCGGGGTCGGCCAGCCGGGGTGCGTCCTCGGGGGTGAGGACGGCGAGGACGCCGGGCAGGGCGAGGGCGGCCGCGGTGTCGACGGCGGTGACCCGGCCGCGTGCGACCGCGGCGGGCACGGGCCAGGCGTGGGCGCGGCCGGGCAGGGTGTACTCGGCGGCGTAGCGGGCGGCGCCGGTGACCTTCTGGCGCCCCTCCCGGCGCTCGGCGGGGGCGCCCAGGGCGGCGCCGGTCGTGCCGGTCGTGCCGGTCATAGGGGGTCCTCCTGCTCCTGCGGTGACGGCTCAGGCCGGGGCGGGGGCCGGGGCGAGACGGTTGAGGACGTCCAGGGCGAGGTTGCGGGCGAGGGACACCTTGTAGGCGTTGTCCCGCAGCGGCTCGGCGTGGGCGAGTTCGAGGGCCACGGCGCCTTCGAAGGCGGCGGGGGTCGCGGCGGCGCCCTGCAGGGCCAGCTCGGTGTGCCGGGCCCGCCAGGGCCGGTGGGCCAGCCCGCCGTAGGCGATGCCCACCTGGGCGACGACGCCGTCCCCGACCCGCAGCACCACGGCCACGGAGGCCAGGGCGAAGGCGTACGACGCCCGGTCCCGGGCCTTGCGGTAGGCGGAGGGCAGACCGGCCGTGGCGGCCGGGAGCACGATGCCGGTGATCAGCTCGCCGGGGCGGATCCAGGTGTCCCGCTCGGGGTGCTCGCCGGGCAGCCGGTGGAACTCGGCGGCGGGCAGGCGCCGGGGGCCGTCGGGGCCGTACAGCTCGACCTGGGCGTCCAGGGCGGCGAGGGCGACGGCCATGTCGGAGGGGTTCGTGGCGATGCACTGCGCGGAGTGGCCGAGGACGGCGTGGTCGCGGTGGACGCCGTCCCGGGCGCCGCAGCCGCTGCCCGGCTCCCGTTTGTTGCAGGGTTTGTCGAGGTCCTGGAAGTAGGGGCAGCGGGTGCGCTGGAGCAGGTTGCCGCCGGTGGTGGCGGCGTTGCGCAGCTGGGCGGAGGCACCTGCGAGGAGGGCCTGCGACAGCGCCGGCCAGCGGGTGCGGACCCGCGGGTCGGCGGCCAGGTCGCTGTTGCGGACGGTGGCGCCGACGCGCAGGGAGCCGTCGGGCAGTTCCTCGGTGCCGTCCAGCGGCAGCCGGCCGAGGTCGATGAGGGTGGTGGGCTTCTCCACGCCGAGTTTCAGCAGGTCGACCAGGTTGGTGCCGCCGGCGAGGTAGCGGGCGCCGGGGTGGGCGGCGTACGCCTCGACGGCTTCCTGGACGCTGCCGGGCCTGACGTATCCGAGGGCGTCCACTCAGATCACGTCCTCGATCGCGTCGACGATGCGGGGGTAGGCGCCGCAGCGGCACAGGTTGCCGCTCATCCGCTCGCGGATCTCGGTGCGGTCCAGCGGTACGGGCGGCCCGGCGGGCGTCTCGGGGCCGGTGACGTGGGAGGGGTGGCCGGCCGCGGCCTCGGCGAGCATGCCCACGGCGGAGCAGAGCTGGCCGGGGGTGCAGTAGCCGCACTGGAAGGCGTCACGGTCCAGGAAGGCCCGCTGCAGCGGGTGCGGCTCCTCGCCGTCGCCGCCCAGCCCCTCGACCGTCGTGATCTCGCTGCCGTCCAGGGTGACGGCGAGCAGCAGGCAGCTGTTGAGGCGGCGGCCGTCGACCAGCACGGTGCAGGCACCGCACTGGCCGTGGTCGCAGCCCTTCTTGGACCCGGTGAGGTCCAGGTCCTCACGCAGCAGGTCGAGCAGGACGCGCCGGTGGTCGACGCGCAGGGTGTGGGGTTTGCCGTTGACCCGCAGGGTGATCTCGCTGTGGTGGCCGGGCCGGGGCTCGCTGGTCATGACAGGGGTGACCTTCCGGACGGACGGTGCAGCCGTGCAGACCGCGTATCCAGCTCGGGCCGGGCTCACACGTGCGGAGGTCCATCTTTCCGATCACGGGTAGCGGACGAGGTCCGCGACGCCGGTGGTCGCGTTCGAGGGTCCTTCGGTGGTGGTGACGACGTGGCTGACGGTGCCGGTGCCGCCGAGGGGGACGGTGACCATGGCCGCCGGCCGGCCCCGCGGTCAGACCGTCGGCGTCACCGCGTCCGTCGCCCCGGCCCGCCCGGCGAACTGGGTGCGGTGCAGCTCGGCGTAGCGCCCGTCCGCCGCCAGGAGCTCCTCGTGCGTGCCGCGTTCCACGATGCGGCCGGACTCGACGACCAGGATCTGGTCGGCGGACCGGACCGTGGACAGGCGGTGGGCGATGACCACGGCGGTGCGGCCCTCCAGTGCCTCGGTGAGCGCCTCCTGGACGGCCGCCTCGGAGGTGTTGTCCAGGTGGGCCGTGGCCTCGTCCAGGATGACCACGCGCTGCCGGGCCAGCAGCAGCCGGGCGATGGTCATGCGCTGGCGCTCACCGCCGGAGAGCCGGTAGCCGCGCTCCCCGACGACCGTGTCCAGCCCGTCGGGCAGCGACCGTACGACCTCGGCGAGGCGGGCGCGGCCGAGGGCGTCCCACAGCTCCTCGTCCGTCGCGTCCGGGCGGGCCAGCAGCAGGTTGGCGCGGACGGTGTCGTGGAAGAGGTGGCCGTCCTGGGTGACCATGCCGAGCGTGGCCCGCAGGGACGCGGCGGTCAGTTCCCGCACGTCGACCCCGCCGATGCGGACCGCGCCCGCGTCGACGTCGTACAGGCGGGGCAGCAGCTGTGCGACGGTCGACTTGCCCGCGCCGGAGGAACCGACGAGGGCCACGGTCTGACCGGGCTCGGCACGGAAGGAGATGCCGTGCAGCACCTCGGAGCCGCCGCGGGTGTCGAGCGCGGCCACCTCCTCCAGGGAGGCGAGGGAGACCTGGTCGGCGGACGGGTACGAGAAGCGGACGTCCTCGAACTCGACGGCGACCGGCCCCTCGGGGACCTCGCGGGCGTCGGGCTTCTCCGCGATGAGCGGCTCCAGGTCCAGCACCTCGAAGACCCGCTCGAAGCTGACGAGCGCGCTCATCACCTCGACCCGGGCCCCGGCGAGCGCGGTCAGCGGGGCGTACAGGCGGGTCAGCAGCAGGGCGAGGGAGACCACCGCGCCGGGCTCCAGGGTGCCGCGCAGCGCGAACCAGCCGCCGAGGCCGTAGACGAGGGCCAGGGCGAGGGCGGAGACCAGGGTGAGCGAGGTGATGAACACCGACTGGGCCGTGGCCGTGCGCACGCCGATGTCCCGGACCCGCGCGGCCCGCGCCGCGAACTGGGCCGACTCCTCCTCCGGACGCCCGAACAGCTTCACCAGGGTGGCGCCGGGCGCGGAGAACCGCTCGGTCATCCGGGTGCCCATGGCCGCGTTCAGCGCCGCGGCCTCCCGCTGCATGCGGGCCATCCGGCGGCCCATGCGGCGGGCGGGCAGCACGAACACCGGCAGCAGCACCAGCGCGAGCAGGGTGATCTGCCACGACAGGGTGAGCATGACCGCGAGCGTGAGCAGCAGGGTGACCAGGTTGCTGACGACACCGGAGAGGGTGTTGGCGAAGGCCCGCTGGGCGCCGATGACGTCGTTGTTGAGCCGGCTGACCAGAGCGCCCGTGCGCGTACGCGTGAAGAACGCGACGGGCATGCGCTGCACGTGGTCGAAGACCGCCGTGCGCAGGTCCAGGATGAGTCCCTCCCCGAGCGTCGCCGACAGCCGGCGGCCGAGGATGCCGAGCCCCGCCTCCGCGAGCGCCACGACCGCGATGAGGAGGGCGAGCCGGACGACCGTGCCGGAGTCGCGCCCGGCCACGATGGCGTCGACGACGCGGCCGGCGAGCACCGGTGTCGCCACGGCGAGCAGGGCCGTCACGACCCCGAGCAGCACGAACCGTACGATGCCGGAACGGTGCGGGCGGGCGAAGGCGGCGATGCGGCGCAGGGTGGCGCGGGCGAACGGGCGGCTCTCGGACTGCGCGTTCATCACGCTGTGCAGTTGCGTCCAGGCGGTGGTCTCCATGCTCATGGGAAGAACGTAGAACCTGAAGCTTCGTTGAGGTCAAGGTCCGCCACGTTTGCGCGGCATGTCTTCGGAGGCGTCCCGTCCCGCGGTCACGCGGATCGCGCGTTGTCGCGCTCCAGGGCCGCGCGCAGCCAGTCGTCGGCGGAGCCCGGGGTGGGCTCCGGCCGGCCGCCCGGCGGTGTGAGCAGCACGGCCGTCAGCTCCCAGTACCGGTCCAGACGCGGCCCGGCCGCGAGCCGTGCGGCCAGCCCGCGGCGGAACTCCCGGGTGTCCCGGCTGCCGTACGCGCCCGCGTACGCCGCCACGTAGGCGTCCAGCGCCTCCCCCGGGTACGGATCGCGTGCTCGGCGCAGCGGCGGTCCCGCGAGCTCGTACGCCTCGGCGAGGCCCGCGTACAGCGCGGCCGCGCCGCCGGCCCCGGCCACCCGGTGCACCTCGGGCCGGGGTCGCCGGCCGCCGGGGCAGGGAGCCGTCGTCATCGCGTGCAGCCGGGCGAAGGCGAGCACCTGCGCCGGGGCCGGATCGTCGGGCGGCTGCGGAACGGCCGCCTCCAGGAACGCCGACGTCGCCCGGGCCGGCATCCTGGCCGGCAGCCAGGCGCGCCAGAACCGGGCCATCGGTGCCGTGCTCGGCGGGACGCCCACCACGCCGAGCAGCCGCAGCACTTCGGCGCGCTCCGCGGGCGGGCACTCGGCGACCAGCCGCAGTGCTGCCTCCCGCCAGCGCAGCGCCCTCAGCTCGCCGCCCAGGTCGCGCAGGCGGACCGCGACGGCGTCCTCCAGCACCCGGCCCGCCGCGTCCTCGTCGTGGAGGACCCGGCGCACCTCGGGCAGCGGCAGGTCGAGGGCGCGCAGGGAGCGGATCAGCCGCAGCCGCTCCAGCGCCCCGGGGCCGTACCGGCGGTGTCCGCCGCCGCTGCGGGAGGCCTCGGGCAGCAGACCCTGGTCGGAGTAGAAACGGACGGCTTTCACGGTGGTGCCGGCGCGCTCGGCGAGTTCGCCGATGCTCCACAGGACCTCGCGGGTCGTGGACAGTTGAACCTCCCTCCGGGGGAGTTCCTACGGTACCGGCGCGCGGCCCGGGCGGAGGCACCCGGTCGCGCGGACCACGGCGTACGCGACCGGCGTGACGTCATGCGACGGACCCGAGGAGAGGGCCATGACCGACGGAACCGAGGAGAGGGCCATGACCGTTTTCATCCTGGTGGCGGGCGCGTTCACCGCTGCCCCCGTGTGGCAGGAGACGGCCGCGCGACTGACCGCGGCGGGCTGCGAGACGCACACGGTACCGCTCACCGGGATCGGCCCCGACCGCCCGGCCGGGTCGGCCCGCGTCGATCTGGAGACGCACATCGCGGACGTGACCGCGGTGATCGACGCGGTGGACGCGGCGGCCGGACGGGAGATCGTCCTCGTCGGCCACGACTACGGCATCCACCCGGTGCTCGGTGCCGCCGACCGGCGGCCGCGGCGTGTCGCCCGGGTCGTGCACCTGGACGCCGGGCTGCCGCAGGACGGCGTCCCGCCCCTTGCCGCCGTGGCGGACCAGGAGCTGCGCGCGCAGCTGGCCGAGCGGGCGCGACGCGGGGACGCGGACGGCGAGCTGTCGCCGCCGGCTCGGGACGGGTGGCAGCGCTGGGGCAGTACGGCAGGCCTGTCCCCGGCGGCACTGGACCGGCTCACCGCCCTGGCCGCCCCGCAACCGCTGGGCACCCTGCTCCAGCCGCTGCGGCTGACCGGAGCGGTGGCCGCCGTGCCCGCCACCGGGGTCCTGTGCACCGAGAACGGTGTCAGTGTCGATCTGCTGCAGCGACTCGTGGACTTCGGCGATCCCGGGCTCGCGGTGCTGGCCCGCCCCCAGTTCGCCTTCCTCGAACTGCCCACCGGGCACTGGCCGATGCTGTCCTGCCCCAACGAACTGGCGGACGTCCTGCGGCGCGCCGCGGCCGGCGAGGGACGCCGGCTGCGGACGGCCGGCGACGGGGAACCGCCCGCCCATCTGCGCCCGTTCCCGCTGGAGGTGCCCGGACTGCCCCGGGACCGCAAGGGACACGTCGACTTCTACGTCCCCGCCGGCGCGGGCCCGCGACCGGCCGTCGTCCTCGTCCACGGCGGGCCCGTCCCCGCCGGTGCCGAACCGGCCCCGCGCGAGTGGCCGACCCTGGTGGGGCACGCCCGCCTGGCGGCCTCCGAGGGCCTGGTCGGGGTGACCGTGCACCACCGGCTGCACGACGTCGGCGACTACGGGCGCGCCGCCGAGGACGTCGCCGCCGCGGTGGAGCTGGTGCGCTCCGATCCCCGCGTGGACGCGGACCGGGTCGCCCTGTGGTTCTTCTCCGGTGCCGGCCTGCTGGCCGCGGACTGGCTGACGGAGCCCCCGGCCTGGCTGCGCTGCCTGGCCGCTTCCTACCCGATCCTCGCGCCGTTTCCCAACTGGGGGCTGGCCGGCAGCCGGTTCCACCCGGTCCGGGCGGTCGCGCGGGCGGGCACCCTGCCCGTCGTCGTCCTCCGGGCGGGACGGGAGACACCCGGGATCGCCGCCACCGTGGCGGCGTTCGTGACCGCGGCCGAGAACTGCGGGGCGCGGCTGGAACTGGTCGACGTCCCGAACGGCCACCACGGCTTCGAGACCCTCGACGCCCCCGAGGAGACCCGCCCCGCCCTGCTCCGTGCCATGCGTTCGGTGGCGGCCCGCCTGACCGCCTGACAGGCTGCGGACGGATCACCGTCCCGCCCCGGGCACCGGGGCCGATGAAGAGGGGTCGCCGTATGCCGGTACGGATCGAACGGCAGGAGTACGTCACCACGGTCGTCCTGTCCCGGCCGGAGGCCCGCAACGCGGTGGACGGTCCCACGGCCGCCGCTCTCGCCGCCGCGTTCCGGGCGTTCGAGGCGGACGACACCGCCCGGGTGGCGGTGCTGTGGGGGGAGGGCGGCACCTTCTGCGCGGGCGCGGATCTCAAGGCGATCGGCACCGGGCGCGGCAACCGGGTGGCGGAGGACGGCGACGGGCCGATGGGGCCGACCCGGATGCGGTTGTCCAAGCCGGTGATCGCGGCGGTGTCCGGGCACGCGGTGGCGGGCGGTCTCGAACTCGCCCTCTGGTGCGATCTGCGGGTCGCCGAGGAGGACGCCGTGTTCGGGGTGTTCTGCCGCCGCTGGGGCGTGCCCCTGATCGACGGCGGCACGGTACGGCTGCCCCGGCTGATCGGCACCGGCCGGGCCCTGGACCTGATCCTGACCGGGCGTCCGGTCCCGGCCGGCGAGGCGTACGCGATCGGGCTCGTGAACCGCCTGGTCCCGCCGGGGCGCGCCCGCGCCGAGGCCGAGGCCCTCGCGGCGGCCGTCGCCCGCTTCCCGCAGGCCTGCCTGCGCAGCGACCGCGCGTCGGTCCTGGACCAAGAGGGCCTGGACGAGCGGACGGCGCTGCTGGGCGAACTCCGCCACGGGGCGGGCGTCCTGGCCGCAAGCGAGGAGGGCGCCGCCCGGTTCGCCGCGGGGGCCGGACGGCACGGCTCGTTCGACACGCCCTGAGGACCAGCTCGTCAGGTGCTCGCCGGAACAGGGCGACGGTCCGGGTGAGCCGGCCGGGCGGGGCTGCTCGGCCGGGGCCCGGACGGGCGCTCAGCCGGTGCTCACCCGTACCGGGCCGCCGGTGGGGGTGACGCGGGCGTGCCAGCGGGCGGTGACGGTCAGGGTGCGGCCGGGCGACGCCGTGCCCGCGGTGAGCCGTTGGCGGTGCAGGAGGCGGCCGTCCTGGTGGACGTACAGGACCGGGCGGGGCAGCGGGACGGCCGTGCGCAGGACGTGCCGGTCGGGTACGGCGCCCGGGATGACGAGGTTCGGGGCGATCCAGCGCAGCGGTGCCTCGACGGTGACGGGGACGCCCGGGTCCGGCCAGGGGGCGCCCGCCAGGAAGTCCAGGACGGCGTCGGCCGCCCGGGCGCCCTCGCGGGCCGCGGTGCCGGCGGGCTCGACGGCGTGCAGCAGGTTGCCGGCGGCGAAGACACCGGGGCGCGAGGTGTGCGCGGTGGCGCCGGTGGCGGGGCCGCGGGTGCCCGGGTCCAGGGTGAGGCCGCCGCGCCGGGCCAGTTCGTGCTCGGGCACGAAGTCACCGGTGAACACCACGGTGTCGCAGGGCAGGACGGCCGTACGGCCGTCCCGGTGGCGGACGCGGACGCCGGACAGCCTTCCGTGACCGAGGAGTTCGGTGATCGTGGTGCCGGTCAGCAGCGGGATGCTCCGGGCCAGCCGGGCCGCCCCGGCGCGGGCCCTGCCGGTCTGGGCGCGCGGGTGCTCCGTGACCAGGGCGACGACCTCGGCGCCGGCCGCGCGGACGGTGCCGGCCGCCGCGTAGGAGACGTCCGTGGCGCCGGCGATGACCGCGCGGGTGCCGATGTGCTGCCCGAACAGGTGGACCGCCCGCTGGAGTTCGCCGGTGGTGAAGACGCCGGCGGGACGGGTGCCGGGCACCAGTCGTGCGGCGCGCGGGCGTTCGCGGGCGCCGGTGGCGAGGAGGACCGCCCGGGCCGCGATCGTCTCGGGGCCGCCGGGCCCGACGGTGGTGAGCACCGGGCCCGCCGGCGCCCAGTCCAGCGCCGTCACGCCGGTGCGGAGTGCGGCGCCGGCCCGCTCGGCGGCCTCCGTGAGCAGGCGGGCGTAGCGGGGTCCGGTGAGCGTGCGCGGCCAGGGGCCGAAGCCGCCGTGCGCGCAGGTCCGGGGCAGCCCGCCGGGCCGTGCCTCCCGTTCCAGCACCTCCACGCGGGCACCGGCGGCGGCCAGCCGCGCGGCGGCGGTGAGCCCGGCGGGGCCGGCCCCGACGACCAGGACGTCCGGGTGACGTGGGGCCGTCACGGTCCCGCCCCCCGCTCGAACAGCTCCCGTACCGCCGCCCCGCAGTAGAACCCCTGGCAGCGGCCGCCCCGGGCGCGGGTGCGGCGGCGCAGGCCCTCCAGGGTGCGCGGCGGGACGGTACTGGCGAGGGCGTCGCGGATCTCCCCGCGGGAGACCCGCTCGCAGTGGCAGACGAGGGTGCCGTACGCGGGGTCGGCGGCGATGAGGTCGGCCCGCTGGTAGGGACGCGGGAAGGCCTCGCCGAGGTTGGGCATGGTGAGCGGCTCGGGCTCGCGGACCGGGCCGAGGTCGAGGCCGCCGTCGGCCAGCAGACCGGTGACGTGGGCGGCGATGGCCAGGGACGCGGTCAGGCCGGTGGAGCGGATGCCGCCGACCGTGACGTACGCCTGCCCGGGGTGCGCGGTGATCCGGTAGTCCTCCTGGCCGGTGGCCGCGCGCAGCCCGGCGTAGACGGCGGTGACCTCTTCCTCCAGCAGGGCGGGCAGGACGCGCCGGCCCTGCTCCCGCAGCGCGGCCGTCCCGTCGGCGGTGGAGCCGGTGGCCCGCTTGTCGCGCAGGTCCTCGGCGGTGGGGCCGAGCAGGACGTTGCCGTGGACGGTGGGGGCGACCAGCACGCCCTTGCCGAGGGCGGTCGGCACGGGCAGCAGGATGTGCCGTACGAGGGGGCGGGCGAACTTGTCGTACACGAGGAGCTGGCCACGGCGCGGGGTGACGGTGAAGTCGTCGTGGCCGAGGGCGCGGTCCAGGGTGTCGGCGTGCAGCCCGGCCGCATTGACCAGGTGGCGGGCGCGCAGGGTGCCCCGGCTGGTGGTCAGGAGGTGCCCGTCGGCCCGGTCCGCCCCGCGCACGGCCGTGTTCAGGTGCAGGTCCACTCCGGCACGGACGGCCTGGGTGGCGTAGGCGAGGGTCGTCGTCCAGGGGCAGATGACGCTCTCGCCGGGGACGTGCAGCGCGCCGAGGGCGCCCGGGCCGAGGTGCGGCTCACGGGCGTACAGCTCCTCGGGGCCCAGCAGCACGGTGTCGGGGTACGCGTTGCGCGCGGCCTTCTCGGCCAGCCCGGGCAGGGCGGCGAGCTGCTCGGCGTCCCAGGCGACCAGCAGCGCGCCGACCCGTTCGACGGGGATGCCGGTCTCGGCCGCGTAGGCGCCGAGCCGCGCGTAGCCCTCGCGGACCAGCCGGGCCTCCAGGGTGCCGGGGGTGGCGTCGAAACCGGTGTGCAGGATCGCCGTGTTGGCCTTGGAGGTGCCCTGGCCGACGTCGTCCTGGGCGTCGAGCAGGGCGACGCGCAGCCGGGGCCGGCGGGCCAGGTCCCGCGCGATGGCACAGCCGACGACGCCGGCCCCGACGATCGCCACGTCGTACGGCACCGGGGGCAGCGGACCCTCCGCGGTGACCGTCACGGGGCGAGGAGGGCGGTGACGGCGCCGCGGAACCCGGCGCGGCGTTCGGCGGCCCGGTCCGCGCTGATGCGCGGCTCGTACACGGCGGCCGGTTCCCAGCCGGGCAGGGCGTCCTCGACGCTCAGTCCGGGCTGCGCGCCGAGCCGGGCGAGGGCGGCGGCGCCGAGCGCGGTGGCGTCGGGCAGCGCGGACACCTCCACGGGGCGTTGCAGCAGGTCGGCCTGGGTCTGCATGAGGAGCGCGGAGCGGGTGAGGCCGCCGTCGACGCGGAGCGTGTCCAGCGGTGCGCCCAGGTCGCCGGCGGCGGCGTCGGCGAGTTCGGCGACCTGGGCGGCGATGCCCTCGCACAGGGCGCGCACCAGGTGCCCGGGGGTGGTGTCGAGGCCGAGGCCGGTGAGGGTGCCGCGCACGTCGCCGCGCCACCAGGGGGCGGCGAGGCCGGCGAGGGCGGGGACGAAGGTGACCCCGCCGCTGTCGGGGACGGTGCCACCGACCGGGTCGAGGTCGGCGGCGGAGGAGATGACGCCGAGGCCGGTGAGCCAGCGGACGGCGGAGGCGGCCGTGTAGACCTGTCCGTCCAGGCAGTAGGCGGTGTGTCCGTCGAGCCGCCAGGCCACGCAGCTGACCAGGCCGGAGGCGCCGCGCCGGGGCCGGTCGCCGGTGTGCGCCAGCAGGAACGCGCCGGTGCCGTAGGTGCACTTGGCGGCGCCGGGGCCGGTGACGCGCTGGGCGAGCAGCGCGGCCTGCTGGTCGACGATCAGTCCGGTGAGCGGGATCTCGGGGCCGAACGCCCGTGTGGTGCCGACCAGTCGGGCGGTGTCGGTCACCTCGGGCAGACGTTCGCCGGCCAGGCCGTACAGGTCGAGGGCGCGCGGGGACCATTCGGCGCGGTCGAGGTCGAGCAGCTGGGTGCGGCCGGCGGTGGCGGCGTCGGTGGCGAAGGCGCCGGTGAGGCGGTGGACCAGCCAGGCGTCGGAGGTCGTGACGACGCCGTCGCGGGTGAGGTGGCGGCGGATCCAGGCCATTTTCGGCGCGGCGAAGTACGGGTCGAGGGGCAGACCGGTCAGCTGCCGCAACTCCTCGGCGTGCTCGGCGAGTTCCGCGCAGACGGACGCGGCGCGCCGGTCCTGCCAGACCAGGGCGCCGGTGAGCGGGCGGCCGGTGGCCGGGTCCCAGGCGAGGACGGTCTCGCCCTGGTTGGCGAGTCCGCACGCGACGACGTCCTCGCCGGCCTCGGCGAGTGCCTGCCGGCCGGCCCGCACCACCGAGTCGTACAGCCGGGCCGGGTCCACCTCGACCAGGCCGCCGGGCAGGTGGCGGGGGCGCACTTCGGCGAAGCCGGTGCCGAGGACCCCGCGTTCCGGGCACACCACCAGCGCCTTGGTGCCGGAGGTGCCCTGGTCGACGGCGAGCACCGGCCCCGTCATCGCGTGCACCCCGCCCTGGCCGTGAAGATCACCGCGCCAGCCTGCCGTCGTCCCGGGCCCGGCGTCAAGATCTCCCTGCGAGGCCAACTGCCCTGGCTGGATTGTTGACTTGGCAACAATGGTACGGCGGAACCTCCGCCCCTATAGTGACCGCCGACCACACGAGGGAACTTTTCACCGCCCAGGGGAGGGCTGTTGCAACGTCACCCCGCCACCTCGCCCGTGCGCCAGTGGCCGGGGGCTCGCTGATGGCCAGAGACGGAGCCCGCCCCTCCTACGATCCCGCCGGCCCCGACCACGCGCTGCGCGCCGCCCTGCAGGACCTGCGCACCGGCCGCTGGATGGCCATGCGCACCCTGCTGGCGGAGACCGCCCCCGGGGAGCAGTGGACCCGGCGCACCCAGATCCTGGCGGCGGCCGCGGCCGGCACCGACGTGGTGCGCGCCTGGATCGCCGAGGAGCCCGACAGCGCCCACGCGGTGGTGATGCACGCCCGGGTCGGCGTGGAGCGCGCCCTGCGGGCCCGGCGCGAACGGCACCGCCGAACACACGAGTTGTGGATCGAGGCGTGGGACGCGGCCCAGTCGGCGATCCGGGCCGCCCCACGCGACCCGGTGCCCTGGGTGTGCCTGCTGGCGCTGGCCCAGCTCGATCCGGAACAGCGCTGGGAGGAGCACCGGGCCGCCGCACCCGAGCCGATGCTGCCGCCGGGCCCCTGGGGGCTGCTGGCCGAGGCCGGCCGGCGCGACCCGTACAACCGGGAGGCCCACCACCGCATGCTGCAGTTCCTGTACGTGCGTGGCGGTTCGGGCCGGCTCGCGGAGGCCTCCGGGTACGCGCAGTGGGCCGCCGGCCAGGCGCCGCCCGGTTCCGCGCTGCACCTGCTGCCGCTGTACGTCCGGGTCGAGCGCTACCGCCGGGACAGCGGGCACGACGCGGCGCTGGACCTGCACTGGGTGGTGGAGGAGGCCGCCCGTGAGGCGCGGCGCGCGCTGGACCTGTGGTTCGAGCGGACGCGGCCCGCCGAGCGCGCGCTGCCCGACCTCAACCACCTGGCGCACGCCCTGTGGGGCTCGCTGCAGTTCCCGGAGGCGGCCCGGGTCTTCGAGGCGATCGGCCCGTACTTCACGCCCCCGCCCTGGATGTACCGCACCCCGGACCGGGACCGGGCCGTGGAGGTCTTCGTCCAGGCCCGGGACCGCTGTCGGGCCACCGCGGACGGCTCCCGCCCCTGACCTCCCGACCGGCCCCGGCACCCGCTCCCCCACCCGTACCCGCACCCGCACCCCCACCCGCACCCGTACCCGCACCCGCACCCGCTCAGTCGAGCACTCCCCGTTCCGCAAGCCTGTCGATCCCGGAGGTTTCCGCATGTCCCGCACCCCCGAACCAGCGCCCTCCCCCGGCCTGCCCCAGCAGGACGAGGAGCAGCGGCTGCGCGAACTCGGCTACCGGCCCGTGCTGGCCCGCCGCATGGGCGGCTTCGGCAACTTCGCGATCAGCTTCTCGGTGATCTCGATCCTCTCCGGCTGCATGACCCTGTACGGCTTCGGCCTGAACACCGGCGGCCCCGCCGTGATGCTGTGGGGCTGGGCCGGCGTCGGCCTGTTCGTGCTGTGTGTCGGCCTCGCGCTCGCCGAGGTCACCAGCGCCTACCCGACCTCCGGCGCCCTGTACTACATGGCCGACCGGCTCGGCGGCAGAAGATGGGGCTGGTACACCGGCTGGCTCAACCTGCTCGGCCTGCTCGGCGCGATCGCCGGCATCGACTACGGCGCCGCCCTGTTCACCGGCGCGTTCGCCAACCTCCAGTGGGGCTTCGAGCCGACGCCCGGCAGGACGATGCTGATCTTCTGCGCCATCCTGCTGCTGCATGCGGTGCTGAACCTGTTCGGCGTCCGCCTGGTCAGCGTCCTCAACTCCGTCAGCGTCTGGTGGCACCTGGCGGGCGTCGCCCTGATCGTGGGCGCGCTCGCGATCGTCCCCGACCACCACCAGTCGCCGTCCTTCGTGTTCACGAAGTTCGTCAACGAGACCGGCTGGGACAACCCGCTGTACGTGGCGGCGATCGGCCTGCTCCTCGCGCAGTACACCTTCTCCGGCTACGACGCCTCCGCCCACCTGTCGGAGGAGACCTCGCACGCCTCGGTGGCCGCCTCACGCGGCATCGTCCGGGCCATCTGGGCGTCCTGGCTGGCCGGTTTCGTGCTGCTGGCCGGACTCACCTTCGCCATCCAGGACTACGACGCCACCCGCACCACCGCCACCGGCGTGCCGCCCGCCCAGATCCTGCTCGACGGCCTCGGCTCCGACGGTGCGAGCGCGCTGCTCCTCGTCGTCATCGTCGCCCAGCTGTTCTGCGGCAACGCCGAGGTCGCCGCCGCCAGCCGGATGGTGTTCGCGTTCAGCCGGGACGGGGCGCTGCCCGGCTCGCACCTGTGGCGCAAGGTGAGCAGCCGCACCCAGACCCCGGTCGCCGCCGTCTGGCTGTCCGTCGTGGTGGCCGGCGTGCTCGCCCTGCCGTCGCTGTACTCGGCGACGGCGTACAACGCGGTGACCGCCATCAACGTCATCGGCATCACCCCGGCCTACGCGATCCCGGTCTACCTGCGGCTGCGCGCGGGTGACCGGTTCCGGCCGGGGCCGTGGCACCTGGGCCGCTGGAGCAGGCCGATCGGCTGGATCGCGGTCGTCTGGGTGGCGTGCGTGACGGTCCTGTTCTGTCTGCCGCAGGCGTCGCCGGTCACGGTGGACACGATGAACTACGCCTCCGTCGCCCTCGCCGTGGTGCTGGTACTGGCCAGCGTCTGGTGGTACGTCGCCCGGCGGTCGTACGGCACGCCCACCACCGCGGCGTACGGCAGCGACCGTGACCAGGCGGATCTCGCCGAGGGCATCGTCTGAGCCGGCCGTCCGGGCGGCTCCGGTCCCGGTACGGACCGGTGTGCCGGATACGGCAGGATGAACGAGCGCGCCGGTCAGCGGAGTTCCCAAGGCCGGCGCGGTCGCACATCCCGGACATCGAGCAGGTGACAACGTGACGAGACTTCACAAGTGGTGCTCCGCAGCGGTTCCGTGCCCCGGAGGTGACCGGTGAACCGCACGCCGACCCTGGACGACCTCGTCCTCGCCGGCATCGCCCTGGGGGCCGGCCTGGTGCTCGCCTTCATGTCGCGCACACTGCTGCGCTGGCTGGCCAAGCACGCCAAACGCACCCGCTGGAGCGGTGACGACGTCATCGTGGACGCGCTGCGCTCGGTCGTCCCCTGGGCGGCGATCGCGGGCGGCGCCGCGGCGGGCACGGCCGTGCTGCCGTGCACCAAGGCCGTCCAGCACCACGTGTACCAGGCGCTCCAGGTCTGGGTGATCGTCGTGGTGACGTTCTCCGCGGCCCGGGTGATCGCCGGTCTGGTCCGTACGGTCACCCAGTCCCGGTCGGGTGTCGCGGGCTCGGCGACCATCTTCGTCAACATCACCCGGGTGCTGGTCCTGGCCATCGGCTTCCTGGTGGTCCTGCAGACCCTCGGCATCTCCATAGCGCCCCTGCTGACCGCCCTGGGCGTCGGCGGCCTGGCGGTCGCCCTGGCCCTCCAGGACACTCTCGCCAACCTCTTCGCGGGCGTCCACATCCTCGCCTCCAAGACCGTCCAGCCCGGCGACTACATCCGGCTGAGCAGCGGGGAGGAAGGCTACGTCGTCGACATCAACTGGCGCCAGACGACGGTCCGCCAGCTCTCCAACAACCTGGTGGTCATCCCCAACGGCCAGCTCGCCAAGGCCAACATGACCAACTTCACCCGCCCCGAACAGCAGCTGACCGTCCTGGTCCAGGCCGGCGTGAGCTACGACTCCGACCTGGAGCACGTGGAGCGGGTCACCATGGAGGTGGTCACGGAGGTCATGACGGACGTCGCCGGCGCCGTCCCCGACCACGAGCCCGCCATCCGCTTCCACACCTTCGGCGACTCCCGGATCGGCTTCACGGTGATCCTCGGCGTCGGCGAGTTCAGCGACCAATACCGGATCAAGCACGAGTTCATCAAGCGCCTGCACCGCCGCTACCGCGAGGAGGGCATCCGCATCCCGGCCCCCGCCCGCACCGTCTCCCTCCAGCCGGGCTCGGTGGTCATCCCGCACCAGCGCACCGGTGAGGACGTCAACGACGGGGCGGGCGTGACCGGCTGAGCCGCGCCGGCCGGGCCGTGTCTGGGAGCGGGCGTGGATCTTGGGCATCCGTAGCCAGGAGATCTTCGTCGCTGTCAGGAGGAAGCCGGCATGACCGTACCCGTGCGCCCGGTGCGCGCAGTGGAGCGCCGTGGGCGTTTCGATCTGCGCAGCACCGCGATGTTCTTCGTACTGCTCGCGATCATCCTGTGCGTCCTCGGCTTCCTGGCGCGCACGGCGGCGGGCATGGTGGAACGCCGTCCGCTCTGGGCCGGTGTCCTGGTGGTGCTGGCCGCGGCCACCGCGCTGCGGTTGCGTTCGGGGCGGCGCCGCCTCTGTGCCGGCAGGTACGCGCGCCGGGCCGCCCGGGCGCTGGAGGAGGCCGCCGACAAGGCCTCCGACACCCTGGCCGCCGCGCCGGTGGCCGAGCCCGCCGTCCCCGTCGCCGTGCCCGTGACCGACTTCGCCGCGCTCGACCCGGACGGTTTCGAGCAGGCGATAGCGGAGCTGTGCGCGCTCTGCGACTGCCGCGAGGTGGAGGTGGTGGGCGGAGCCGGCGACCTCGGGGCGGACGTCGTCGCCCGCACCCCCGACGGGCGGCGCCTGGTCATCCAGTGCAAGCAGTACGGCGACGACAACAAGGTCGGCTCCCAGGACATGCAGCGCTTCGGCGGGACCTGCTTCACCATCCACGAGGCCGATGTCGCGGCGGTGGTCACCACGAGCGACTTCACGGAGCCCGCCCTCGACTACGCGGCCCAGTGCGGGATCGTCTGCGTGAACGGCGACGAGCTGGCGGCCTGGAGCCGGGGCACGGGCCGCTGCCCCTGGGAGCCGGCCGACGCCGGACGGTGAACGGCGAGCCCCGCCACCGGGGGCGCGCCCGCCGGCCCACGGACTACCCTCGAAGCAGCATGAGCCCGTCCCCCGCCCCCCGCTCGCTCGACCAGCTGCTGGACGCCCTGGCCCGGCAGCCGTTCCGGGCGCGGTTCCACCTGCGCGGGCGGGACCGGGCGACCGCCGGGCTGAAGGGCCCGGCAACCCTGCGGTGGCACGCCTACGACCTGGTGGCCAAGCGGCTGGCGCCGGCCGAGCCGTACAAGGACGGCAAGCAGACGCCGTACCGGGGGCACCCGGTGTTCGTGGCGCAGCACGCGACCGCGACCTGCTGCCGGAGCTGCCTCCAGCGCTGGCACGGAATCCCGAAGGGGCGGACACTGACCCGGGACGAACACGTGTACGTGGTGGACGTGATCTGTCACTGGATCGCGCGCGAGATGGCGGGCGGCGCTTTTTCCGGCCAGGACCCCTGTCGAACCGACCCCGGTCACGAGATATCTTGATGTCGAGCAATGTTGCAGACGTGGAGCGGAGCACCCGGTGACTGACTCGACCATCATCTACACCTACACAGACGAGGCCCCGGCCCTGGCGACGCATTCGTTCCTGCCGGTGATCCAGGCGTACGCCTCGCAGGCCGGTGTGCCCGTGGAGACGCGTGACATCTCACTGGCCGGGCGCATCATCGCCGTCTTCCCGGAGTACCTGAACGAGGACCAGCGCATCCCCGACGCGCTGAGCGAGCTGGGCGAGCTGGCCAAGACCCCCGCGGCCAACATCATCAAGCTGCCGAACATCTCGGCGTCCATCCCGCAGCTGAAGGCCGCCGTCGCCGAGCTCCAGGCCAAGGGCTACGCGCTGCCGGACTACCCGGACGACCCGAAGACCGACGAGGAGCGCGACATCCGCGCCCGCTACGACAAGGTCAAGGGCTCCGCCGTCAACCCGGTGCTGCGCGAGGGCAACTCCGACCGCCGTGCCCCGGCCTCGGTCAAGAACTACGCCAAGGCCCACCCGCACCGCATGGGCGCCTGGTCCGGCGAGTCCAGGACCAACGTGGCGACCATGGGGGAGAACGACTTCCGCTCCACCGAGAAGTCCGTCGCCGTCTCCGAGGCCGGCACCCTGAAGATCGAGCTGGTCGGCGAGGACGGCACCGCCACCGTCCTGAAGGAGTCCGTACCGGTCCTCGCGGGCGAGGTCGTCGACGCCTCCGTCATGCGCGTCGCCGAGCTGAACGAGTTCCTCGCCGCGCAGGTCGCCCGCGCCAAGCAGGAGGGCGTCCTGTTCTCCGTGCACCTGAAGGCCACGATGATGAAGGTCTCCGACCCGATCATCTTCGGTCACGTGGTGCGCGCCTTCTTCCCGAAGACGTTCGCGCAGTACGGCGAGACCCTCAAGGCGGCCGGCCTCACCCCGAACGACGGCCTCGGCGGCATCCTCAAGGGCCTGGAGAACCTGCCCGAGGGCGCCGAGATCAAGGCTTCCTTCGAGGCCGAGATCGCCGAGGGCCCGGAGCTGGCGATGGTCGACTCCGACAAGGGCATCACCAACCTGCACGTGCCCTCGGACGTCATCATCGACGCCTCCATGCCGGCCATGATCCGCACCTCCGGCCACATGTGGGGCGCGGACGGCCAGGAGCACGACGCCCTCGCCGTGATCCCGGACTCCTCCTACGCCGGCGTCTACCAGGCCGTCATCGACGACTGCCGGGCCAACGGCGCCTACGACCCGTCCACCATGGGCTCGGTCCCGAACGTCGGCCTGATGGCGCAGAAGGCCGAGGAGTACGGCTCCCACGACAAGACCTTCGAGATCCCGGCCGCCGGCACCGTCCGCGTGACCGACCAGGCCGGCAACGTGCTGATCGAGCAGCCGGTCGCGCAGGGCGACATCTTCCGCGCCTGCCAGACCAAGGACGACCCGATCCGCGACTGGGTCAAGCTGGCCGTCACCCGCGCCCGCGCCACCGGCGACCCGGCGGTGTTCTGGCTGGACGAGACGCGCGCCCACGACGCGCAGCTGATCGCCAAGGTCAAGCAGTACCTGCCGGAGCACGACACCGAGGGCCTGGACATCCGCATCCTGTCCCCGGTCGAGGCCACCAAGCTGTCGGTGGAGCGCATCCGCCGCGGCGAGAACACCATCTCGGTGACCGGCAACGTGCTGCGCGACTACCTGACCGACCTCTTCCCCATCCTGGAGCTGGGCACCAGCGCCAAGATGCTGTCGGTCGTCCCGCTGATGGCGGGCGGCGGCCTGTTCGAGACGGGTGCCGGCGGCTCCGCGCCCAAGCACGTCCAGCAGCTGGTCAAGGAGAACTACCTGCGCTGGGACTCCCTCGGTGAGTTCTTCGCGCTGGTCCCGTCCTTCGAGCAGTACGCCGAGACCACCGGCAACACCCGTGCCAAGGTCCTCGCCGACACCCTGGACCGGGCCACGGCGACCTTCCTCGAAGAGGACAAGTCCCCGACCCGGCGCGTCGGCGGCATCGACAACCGCGGCAGCCACTTCTACCTGTCCCTGTACTGGGCGCAGGAGCTGGCGCGGCAGACCGACGACGCCGACCTGGCCAAGGCCTTCGCGCCGTTCGCCGAGACCCTCGCCGCGAACGAGCAGAAGATCGTCGAGGAGCTGAACGCGGTGCAGGGCTCCCCGGCCGACATCGGCGGCTACTACCAGGTCGACAAGGCCAAGGCGGACGCGGTCATGCGCCCGTCGGCCACCTGGAACGAGGCCCTGGCGTCCCTGAGCTGACGCCCGCGGCGCCCGCGTGACGCGCCCCGGCCGGCAACCGCCCGGCCGGGGCGCGGTCGTACGTACGGGCCCCGGCCGTTGTCGGCGGGATGTGACACCTTGATCCCGCACGACCCCACCGACGACGCCCTGGAGCGGCCTGTGACCTCCTTCGACCCCCTGCCCTCCTTCGACCTCCTGCCCGGTGCCCCGGACTCCCCCGTGCTGCTGCACGTGCCGCACTCGGCCCGGGCGATACCGCAGGACGTGCGCGCCGGGATCGTGCCGGACGACGCGGAGCTGGAACGGGAGCTGGACCGGATCACGGACGCGCACACCGCCGAACTCGCCGAGCGGGCCGCCGCGCTCGCCGGGGTACGGCCCTGGCGGTTCGTGAACCGGCTGTCGCGGCTGGTGGTGGACCCGGAGCGGTTCCCGGACGACCGGGAGGAGATGGCGGCGGTCGGCATGGGCGCCGTGTACACGCGGACCACGCAGCGGGGCGTGCTGCGGCCCGCGGACACCGACCCGGAGCCGCTGCTCGCCCGCTATTTCCGGCCGTACGCCGCGGCGATGACGCGGGCGGTGGCCGGCCGGCTCGCCGCGACCGGGCGGGCCGTGATCATCGACGTGCACTCGTATCCGGCCGAGCCGCTGCCCTACGAACTGCACGGCACCGGCCCACGCCCGCCGGTGTGCCTGGGCACGGACCCCTTCCACACCCCGCCGGAGCTGACCGAGGCCGCCCGCGAGGCGTTCGCCGGCCGCGGCGGGACGGGGCTGGACAGCCCGTTCGCCGGGACGTACGTGCCGCTGGACTTCTACGGCACGGACGCCCGGGTCAGCGCCCTGATGGTGGAGATCCGCCGGGACACCTACATGGCGGAACCGGGCGGCCCCGCCGGCCCCGGCCTCGGCCACCTCGCCACCGCGCTGGCGGCACTGGTGGACGCGGTCGGGCGCTGAGCCACGACGCCCGGCACGGCGCCGGTCGGCGGCTCAGGCCCGCAGCCACTCGGTGACGATCACCTGCCCGCCGGTGTGCAGCCGCAGGGCGAACGGGCCGGCCGGCGGTACGTCGCCGGCGAAACGGCCGAGGGCGTCCGCGGTGAGCGGGGCGTCGGTGCTCTGGGGGCCGCCGAGGACCTCGATGCGGGCCGGCTGCGGCGGCAGCACCTGGCCGATCAGACCGTCCTCGGTCACCTCCACGTCCACGGTCGTCCCGCCCGCGCGGAACGTCAGCATGCGCGGCGCGGCCGTGGCGCCCCTGACCGGGAGCGCGTCCACGAGCGAGTCGAAGGTCAGCTCGGCGAGGCGGGCGTCCAGGTCGTGCAGCGCGAACGCGTCCAGGGCCGCCTGCACCAGCTCGGCCGGGACCGGGTCCAGCACGGCCGCCGCCTGGCGCAGCTCCTCCTCCAGCAGTCCGTCCGCGAACTCCTCCGGCCCCTCGGGCCTGCCGTCGTCTGCGTTCACACCGCACCCCGTGCGTTCATCCGGGCCCGCAGCCGGCGCAGACAGCGCTGGCGCA
>NZ_BNBF01000009.1:199846-212292 GCF_014654935.1 Streptomyces capoamus | reverse complement strand
GCGGGCCGATGCTGCCGACCGCGATACCGAGCGCGGCCGAGATCTCCCCGTAGCTGGGCGGTGGCGAGGCCACCAGGACCCGGAGCAACTGCCGGCAGCGCTCGCCCAGTCCGTCCAGCTCCTGCCACAGCCGGCGGACCCGCTCGGCCCGGTCCGCCGCCTCCTCCGAGTCGATCAGCGACTCCTCCGGCGTGCGCTCCTCGCTGGCCCGGTCGAGCACCCGCGGATCGTCGGTCAGGGACAGCCGCGCCAGCCCCTTGAGCACCTTCAGGCACTCGTGCCGGGCGGTGCTGGCCAGCCAGGCGCCGGCCTTGTCGGGTTCCCGTATCCGGCCCAGGTGCTGGGCGAAGCGGAACCACGTGGTCTGGAAGACCTCGTGCGCGTCGGCGTCCGACAGCCGGTGCGCGCGCACCACCGACCACACCAGCGGACTCATGCCTTCCACCAGCGCCTTCCAGGCCGCGGCGTCCCCGTCGACGGCGGACTGGACCAACGCGCCGACCTGTGCTCGGTCCACGGCTCCACCCCTCGTGTACGGCCTGTCATCGTACGCCGTGGAGCGGAGGGTTCCGGACCTCATGCCGGCACGGCCGGGACCACGGCCGCCACGGGACGCCAGGTGGGCGGCCGGAGCGCCGGCACCTGCGCCCCCCGTACCTCGGCGCGCTCCCCGGCGGCCGCCAGCAGCCCCGCCGCCGCCGCCCGCGGGTCGCGCTCCCGGTACGCCGACATCCGGGCGGCGACGAGACCCGCGGCCACCGGGGTGGCGAAGGAGGTGCCGCTCCACTGGGCGAGACCGTCGAACATCACCTGGTCCGGCTTGCCGCCGGTGCTCTCCCGGCCCTCGCTGAGCACCCCGGTGTGACGCGGGTACCGGCAGGTGCACGGGTAGTCGGCGCCGAACCGGCAGGAGTCGTAGGTGGAGTGCTGGTAGACGTACGGGACGGGCGTGGTGAAGCCGGTGAGGGCGCTGGTGAGGCGCTCGCCGGGGGCGTGGACGCGCACCCAGGGCCCGTGGTTGGTGAAGCAGGCCCCGGACGCGCCGTCCGCGCGCAGGGCACCGACCGACAGCACGCAGTCGGCGTACTCGGGCAGGGCGGCGTAGGCGGCCGGCCAGAACGGGGTGTCGCTGCCGTTGTTGCCGGCGGCGGCCACCAGCAGCGTGCGCTGGTCGCGCAGTTCCCGCAGGAACCCGTCGAGCCCGATCAGACCGTCGGCGTCGGGGCTCGGGGTGCCCGCGGACAGGCTGATGATGTCCGGCCAGCCGTCGCGGTCGACGGCCTCGAAGAGCAGCGCGCCGAACTCGGACTCCAGCACGGCCCCGGCGTCGTTGAGGGTGCCGCGCACGGTGATGTCGGTGTTGGGCGCGACGGCCGCGAGGACCCCGGCGATGAACGTGCCGTGCCCGACGTACTGGTGGAGCACGCCGTCGTCGTCGGTCTCGGTCAGCTGGGCGTCGCCCGTGGTGTGGGCGAGCAGCGGGTAGGAGCGGTGGTCGTGCACCAGGCCGGTGTCGACCACGAGCACGCCGACCGCGGTGGCCGGGTCGTAACTGTCCTCGGCGGCACCCGGGTTGGCCGGCTCGGTGCGCGCGACCGGCACCGGCTCGTCGCCGGGGCAGGCGTTGACCGCGATGTGCACCACGTGGTTGCGTCCGGCCAGCCTGCGGCCCCGGCGGTCCTCGGCCCCCCGTACCGCGCGCAGCGCGTGCGGCACCGTGTCCTCGGCCCCGTCCGGGTCGCCGACCCGGATGCGGGTGACGCCGGTGCGGCCGGCCTGCGGGCCGAGGCGGCGCACGTGGTCGGGGACGAGCCCCCGGGTCTCGGTGAAGTGGGTGCGCACGGCGTCCTCGACGAAGCGGGCCTCCTCGCCGTCCCGCACCAGGACGACGCCCTTCTCGTAGAAGTACCCGGCCGATTCGTCCGGCCCCATGGTCAGGGGCACGTCCGGCAGGGAGCGCCGGATGTGCTCGAACTGCTCGTGGAAACGCTGTGGTGCCATGTGGTGTCCTCCCCCTGGAGACGGTGTCCGACAGTGGGAGTCGCGGGGTCACCGTCTGATACAGCAGGCCACTACCATGCGAGACGTGACAGCGGGAAGCGAGTCGGTCCTCGAACTGCTGCCCCTGGTGTTCGCCGACCCCGGCGAGGCCCGGGCACGGGCCGAACACGTGCTGCGCGCCGCTCCGTCCCCGGTCCACGCCAGCGTCGCCCACCAGGTGCTCGGCATCTGGCAGCGGGACTTCGGCGATCTGCGGATCGCGCTGCGCCACCTGCGGCGGGCCCGGGACCTGGCCGCGCGCGCCGAGTCGGCCGACCGGGAGGCCGATGTGCTGGCCACGCTGGGGGTCGCACTGGTGCACGCGGGGCGCACACGGCAGGGGCTCGCGTCCTTCGAGCGGGGGGTCGCCCGGGGCAGCGGGCACACCCGGGCCCGGGTGCTGTACCGGCGGGCGTACGTGTGGTGGGTGCTGGGGCGTCACCGGGAGGCCCTGGAGGACGTACGGCGGGCCCTGCCCGTCCTGCGGCAGGCCGCCGACGACATCTGGACCGCGCGGGCCCTCACCCTGAGGGCCACCGTGCACCTGGCGCTGGGCGCGGTGGAACGGGCCGTCGCCGACTTCACGGCGGCGGAGCGGCTGTGGGACACCACCGGCCAGGAGCACGACAAGGCGGACGCGGTGGAGAGCCGGGGGCTGGCCGCGTTCCGGTCCGGGGACATCCCGGCGGCGCTGCGGCTGCTGGACGAGGCAGAGGAGCGCTACGCCACCCTGGGCACGCCCACGTACAACCTGTCGATCCGGCGCTGCGAGGTGCTGATGGCGGCGGGGCTCGCCCCGGAGGCGCTGGCCGAGGCGGACGCGGCGATCGCGCTGCTGGACCGGATCGGCGGGCAGTCCACCCGCAAGGCCGAGCTGTTGCTGGCCGCCTCGCGGGCCGCCCGGTCGGCGGGGGACGCGCACACCGCCATAGCCCGCGCCGCCGTCGCCGTACGGCTGTTCGCGGCGCAGCGCCGGCCCTGGTGGGAGACGCACGCCCGGCTGGTGGTGCTCCAGGCGCGGGTGGCGGCCGGGCGGCGCTCGGGGCGGATGGTGGCGGACGCGGCGGCGGTCGCCGAGCGGCTGGCCTCCTTCGGTTCGCCCGCCGCACCGGAGGCGTCGCTGCTCGCGGGCCGGATCGCGCTGGCGCTGGGCTGGACGGCGGACGCCGAGCGGCACCTGGCGGTGGCCGCGCGCAGCCGGCACGGCGGGCCGCCGACGGCCCGGATGACGGGCTGGGTGGCGCAGGCGCTGCGGGCGCGGGCGGCCGGTTCACGGCGCGGGGTGCTGGAGGCGTGCCGGCGCGGTCTGGACGTCCTGGACGACCACCGGATGACGCTGGGTGCCTCGGAACTGCGCGCCCACGCGACCGCGCAGGGTGCCGAACTGGCCGCGCTGGCGCAGGAGGCGAGTCTCGCGCAGGGCGGTCCGCGCCGGCTGCTGGGGTGGAGCGAGCGGTGGCGGGCGACCGTGCTGTCCGCGCCGCCGGCCCGGCCGCCCGACGATCCGGCGCTGCTGACCGGGCTGACCGCCTGCCGGGAGATCGCGGCCCGGGCGGAGGCCGCCCGGATGGAGGGCCGCCCGGTGCCGGCGCTGGAGCGCGAACAGCGGCGCCTGGAGCGGGAGATCCGCTCGCGCACCCGGCACATCGGCGGGGCCGCCGCCGGCACGGGCGACCGGCTCGACGTGGGCCGGCTGCTGGACCGGCTCGGCGACGGACGGCTGGTCGAACTGGCCGTGGTGGACGGCCGGGTGCACGTCCTGCTGTGCGGGCAGGGCAGGGTGCGCCGGTTCCCGGCCGGCGCGCTGGCGGAGGCGGTGGCCGAGGCCGAGCACGTGCAGGCGGGGCTGCGGCGGCTCGCCCACCCCGGGGCCGAGGCCCGGCTGCCGCTGGTGGAGGCAGCCGGCCGGCGCCTGCAGGAGCTGCTGCTGGGCGGGGCGGCGGAGCAGCTCGGCCCGGGCCCGGTGGTGGTCGTGCCGCCGGGCGCCTTGCACCGGGTGCCGTGGGCGCTGCTGCCCGCGCTGCGGGAGCGGGTGCTGAGCGTGTCGCCGTCGGCGGGCAGCTGGCTGCGCGCCCGGGAGACGGCCCCGCCGCCGGACGGCCGGCCGGTGCTGGTGCGGGGCCCCGGCCTGGCGACCGGCGGCGCGGAGGTGCCCGGACTGGCGGACCGCTACGGCACGGCGACGGTGCTGGAGGGCGAGGCGGCGCAGGTGCCGCGGGTGCTGGCGGAACTCGACGGCGCGGGCCTCGCCCACCTGGCGGCGCACGGCACGTTCCGCGCCGACAGCCCGTTGTTCTCCGCCCTCCGGATGGCCGACGGCCCGCTCATCGTCCACGACTTCGAGCGGCTGGCCCGCAGCCCGTACCGGATCATCCTCTCCAGCTGCGACACCGCCCGCCTCGCCACGGTCGGCGCCGACGAACTCCTCGGGCTGGTCACGGCGTTGCTGCCGCTGGGCACGGCCGGGGTGGTGGCGAGCAGCGCTCCGGTCAACGACGCGGCGGTGGTCCCGCTGATGCTGTCCCTGCACAAGGGCCTCGACGCGGGTCTGTGCCTGGCCGAGGCCCTGCGGGACGCCCGCTCGGCCCTGCCGGGCGACGCCGTGCACCAGGCGACCGGCTGGGCGTTCGCCGCGTTCGGGGCGGCGTGAGGAGGCTGCCGTTCGGGGGCGGCGTGCGGAGGCCGCCGTTCAGGCCGTCTCCCGCTCGGGCGCGTCCACCAGCCAGGGCAACGCTCTCCGGTCCCCCGTGCCGAGCCGTGCGTAGGCGCCGTAGAGGTGGTTGCCGACCGTCCGCACGGACAGGGTCAGCCGCTCGGCGATCTCCCGGTTGCTCAGCCCCGCCGCGGCCAGCGTGACGATCTCCCGCTGCCGGGCGGTGAGTTCACCGAGCACCAGTCCGGCCAGCGCGGGCGTGCCGGCCCCCTGGCAGCGCCGGGCCAGGGCGACGGCCCGGGTCCGGGACAGCCGCGCGGCCCGCGGGTCCCGGTGCACCCGTGCCGCCTGGGCGTGGGCCTCCGCCGCGTACAGCAGGAATCCCCGCTCGGACAGCGCCTGCGCGGCCCGGTCCAGCGCGGCGCCGTCGCCCCGGGCGAGCGCCTCCGCGTGCCGGGCGAACACACTTCCGGCCGGCAGCCGCCCCAGTGCCCGTCCGGGCTCACCGAGGCGTACCCGGCCGTAGAGCGCGTGGACGGCGTCCGGATCGGTCACCTCCCCCAAGGGCTGCTCGGCCAGCGCGAGTTCGGTCAGGCAGCGGTCGTCCGAACCGGTCTCCCGCAGCCCCTCCCGGGCCCACGCCGCCGCTTCGCGCAGCTCGCCCCGCAGCCGGGCGAACCGGGCCCGGACCGCGGCGTACCCGGCGGGCAGCGGACCGCCCTGCGCCACCAGCCACTCCCCCACCGGCGTCGGCACCGCCCGGACGTCGTACCGCTCCATCCGCCGGGTCAGCACGCGCTGTTCGGCGGCCAGCGCGGGGCCGTGGGCGAAGGGCGGGCGGCCGAGCCGCCGGGCCCGCAGCCGGCCGGCGGCGGCGCGCAGCGCGGGCCCGTGCAGGGGGTGGGCGAGGGTGACGGCGCCCTGTTCGTCGACGTCGACCAGACCGTCCGCCTCCAGCCGTTCGAGGGCGGCCAGGTCCAGCTCGTCCACCGGCAGCGGCACGGGTTCGGCGAACGCGAGGCGTTCCAGGGCGTCGCGTTCGCCTGGTCCCGGCCGCTCCAGGGCGGGGGCGAGCCGTTCGCGGACGGCGGGTGTGACCGGCAGCGGGCCGCGCCAGGCCCGTTCGCCGGTGTCCGGGTCGGACGTCAGCCGGCCGGAGCCGGCGAGCGCGGTCACCAGGTCGCGCAGCAGCCGCAGGTCGCCCCGGCACGCCTGGTACAGCCGACGCACGGTGAGCGGTTCCAGGCCGGTGCCGGCGAGCAGCCGGGCGGTGTCCTCGGGGGACAGCGGGCCGAGGGGCAGCCGGGGCAGCAGTTCCCCGGTCCACAGCCGGGACACCGCGGCGGGCGCGGGCGGGCCGTCCGCCGCGGCCACGACCAGGCGGGTGCGGCCCTGCACGGCCAGCTGGTGGACCAGGGCGGCGGAGGTCTCGTCCAGGAGCTGGGCGTCGTCCACGACGAGGAGCCGTACCCCGGACAGGGCGCGGACCGCGCGGTGCAGCGAGACGGTGTCGGGGAGCAGGTGCGCGAACGCCGCCAGGGGCAGGTCCCGGGCCTCCGGCGTGCCGGTCACCCGGGCGTGGTCGGTGCCCCGGACGGCCTCCGTGATCAGCCGGGTCTTGCCGCGGCCCGCCGGGCCGGTCACCACGATGCCGGGCCGGCCGGCGGTCAGCGCACCGCGCACCAGGTCCAGTTCGCCGTCCCGGCCGGTGAACGGCCAGGGCGCTTCCGGGGTCCCGGCGTCGGGTTCGTAGATCGTCACATCATGCAGAGCGCGCGTACTCAGGTTTGATACAGGGCGACTTGAGTAGCCCCCGACTCAGGCGTGTGGGCCGGGCGGGCGGCACGCTGGCCGCATGACCCGACGCCTCTGCTCGCTCCCGCGGCAGCCGGCCCCGGCGTTCGCCCCCGGGCTGACGGCGGGGCGGCTGGACGCGCTGCTCGCGGGGCGCCGGATGTGGGTCAACGGCACGGTGCTGCACTACTGCTTCCTCGACGCCCGCACGGACGCCTCGGTCATCCCGGTCCCCGGGACCGGGGAGCTGCGCCGGGTGCCGTGGGCGGGCGGCGAGGAGCAGCGGGACGTGGTCCGCGCGTGCTTCGGCGAGTGGCGGGACCTCGGCATCGGCGTCGGCTTCGCCGAGGTCGGCGACCGCTGTGAGGCGGAGCTGCGGATCGGGTTCCAGGCCGGTGCGGGGTCCTGGTCGGCGGTGGGCCGGGACGCCCTGTCGGTGGGCCGGGCCGAGCGCACCATGAACCTCGGCTGGGACGTGACCGCGCCCGGGGAGCGCGGGACGGTCCTGCACCAGATCGGGCACGCGCTCGGCAGGGTGCACGAGCACCAGAGTCCGTTCGCCGGGCTGCACTGGGACGACGAGGCCGTGTACGCCGAGCTGGCGGGCCCGCCGAACTTCTTCAGCCGGGAGACGACGTACCGCAACGTGCTGGGCCAGCTGGACTCCTGCGAGGCGGGCGGCTCGGTGTGGGACCCGCAGTCGGTGATGACGCTGCCGTTCGGGCCGGGGCTGGTGCTGGAACCGGAGCAGTACCGCGGGGGGCTGTGTCCGCCCGGCACGCCGTCCCCGGCGGACAAGGAGTTCGTGCTGCGCTGGTACCCGCCCACCGGTCCCGCCGGGCCGGGCCGGCTGGTGCCGTTCCGGTCCGCGCCGCTCGGCCTGGCACCGGGCGGGCAGGCCGATCTCACCGTCGAGCCGCCGGAGACCCGCGAATACACCGTGGGCACCTTCGGCGACGCCGACACCGTACTGGTGGTCTTCGAGGAGCGCGACGGGGAACCGCGCTTCCTCGCGGGCCACGACGACGGCGGCACACCGCGGAACGCCGCCGTCCGCGTCCGGCTCGTCAAGGGCCGCCGCTACGTCGTCCGGGTCCGCCTGTACTCCACGTGGGGGTCGGGGGAGACGGCGGTCATGTGCTGGTGACGGCACACGGACGGCGGCGGCGCACGGACCGGCGCCGGGGGAACGGGCATGGACGTCACCCACGGGGGAGGTGACGTCCATGCCCGCGCCGGCGTGACCGGACGTGCTCAGGACGCGGTGCGCAGCGGCTCCACGCCGATGACCTTGCGGTACACGCGGGCGCCGTCGCCGTAGTCGTCGACGGCGTAGTGCCAGGTGGCCTGGTTGTCCCAGAGGACGAAGTCACCGGGCCGCCAGCCGAAGCGGATCGTGTAGTCGGGCGAGGAGGCATGCCGCAGGAGGTGGTCGAGCAGGGCGCGGCCCTCCTGCGGGGTGACACCGGTCAGCCCGAGCGCGGAGGAGCTGAGGAAGAGCCCCTTGCGCCCGGTGAGCGGGTGCTCCAGGACGACGGGGTGCTCGACCGTCGTCTCGCCGATCCCGGTCTTCCTGCTGCCCTGCGCGTAGTTCTCGGGGTTGCCGTCGTAGACCGCGCCGACGCCGGCCAGCAAGGTCTTGAACGGATCGGACAGGTCGTCGTAGGCGGCCTGCAGATCCGCCCACAGGGTGTGTCCGCCGAGGTCGGGCACCTCGTCGTAGGTCAGCGACTCGATGGCGAAGGCCGGGCTGCGCCACAGGCCGCCGATGTGCCAGGTGCTGGCCTTGCCGGTGTGCCGCACGTTGTACGGGTAGACCAGCGCGTGGTCGGGGTGGCGTGCGGCGGTGGGGTGGTCGAAGGGCTCCGCGAACAGCCGTACCGCCGCCACGTGCTGTGCGGGCGTCAGGTGCTGGTCACGGAAGACCAGCACCTTGTGGTCGCGGAAGGCCCGGCGCAGCGCGTCGGCGGTGGCCTCGTCGACCGGGCGGGTCAGGTCGACGCCGCTCACCTCCGCGCCGAAGCGGGGTCCGGCCCGGTGCAGGGCGAGGTGCGTGTCGTGGCTCGTGACAGTGGTCATGCCCATCTCCTTGGAACGCCGTGCGGACGGGACACCCGGGGACGGTACGCGGGGAGGAGCGGGCAGCTCGGAACTCCCCGCGCGTCCGCGGGTGCTGGGGAGGAGTCAGGCGCGCCGACAGCCCGGCGCGCCGGTGCGCGCCGGACACGTGTGCGGGCTGCGGGACAACGCCGGGGTCATCACCCCACCACGGTAGGCAGGCGCCCCGGCCTCGGGCCAGCCTCCACCGTTGCACTCGCGTGAACATTCGCGCGTGTCCCGGCCGCCCGCGCTCCCCCGGGGCACGATGACGGCATGCTCATCGTCCTCGGAGGCCTACCCGCCACGGGCAGGACGACGCTCGCGCGTCTGCTCGCGGCCCGTACGGACGCGGTCCACCTGCGGATCGACACGATCGAGCAGGCCCTGGTCCGCGCCGGGGTGGCCGAGCATCCTGTGGGGCCGGCCGGGTACGTCGTCGGTTACGCCCTGGCCGAGGAGCAGCTGCGGCAGGGCCTGACCGTGATCGCCGAGTCGGTGAACCCGCCGGCCGTCACCCGCGACGCCTGGCGCGGCACCGCCGTTCGGGCCGGCGTGCCCGTGGTGGAGGCGGAGGTGGTCTGCTCGGACCGGGCGGAGCACCGGCGCCGTGTGCGCACCCGGACGGTGGACGTGCCCGGGCTGCCGCTGCCCGGGTGGGCGGAGGTGACCGGCCGGCGGTACGAGCCGTGGAACCGCGCGCACGTGGTCGTCGACACCGCGGGCCGGCCCCCCGAGGAGGCCCTGGCCCCGCTGCTGGCGGCGCCGGCACCGGTGGCGGACCTCCGGGCCCGTCGCCGCGACGGATGAGGGGGGCCGCTCCTCATCCCCTCCGCGAGGGCTCCTGGCGGGGCAGGACCGGGGCCCAGGGGAACGGCGGGTCGGGGACGGCCCGGCGCAGCACCGGGGCGACCGCCGACTGGAACAGCTCCAGCGAGTCGCGGTGCCGGGCGGCGGGCAGTCCGCCGGCGTCCGCGGCCACGTGCAGCACGGTGTGCCCGAACTGCTCGTGGTAGCGGTGCACCTTGTCGACGACCTGCTCGGGACTGCCGATCAGGGCCGAGCTGCGGGCCACGAAGTCCTCCAGGGTCTCGAAGACCACGGGCAGCCCCGCCGACCTCTGGTGGGCCAGGTTGCTCTCGAAGACCGGGCGGTAGGCCTCCACCGCCTCCTGGGAGGTGCGGGCCACGCACAGCCCGGCCGAGCCGGCGCCCACCGTCAGGTCCGCCGGGTCGTGGCCGTAGTGCTCCCAGCGCTGCCGGTAGTGGCGGATCAGCTCGGCGTACGGCTCCATAGGGTGGGTGACGTTGGCCGAGAACAGCGGGTCGCCGTAGCGGGCGGCGAGGTCGACGGACTCCTTGCTGGTGGCGCTGCCGTGCCAGACGCGGACGGGCTGCTGGTACGGCCGCGGCCACACCTCGGCGTCCCTCAGCGGCGGCCGGAAGCGGGTGTCCGCGGTCACCCGGTCCTGCCGCCACAGCCGCCGGAACACCGCGTAGCCCTCCGCGTTGCGGTCCCACTGGTCCTCGGGGGTGACGTGGAACAGCTCGCGCTGGGCGGAGCCGTTGCCCTTGCCGATGATCAGGTCGAGCCGGCCGTCGCAGAGGTGGTCGAGGGTGGCGTAGTCCTCGTAGGCCCGGACCGGATCGAGCAGGCTCAGCGTGGTGACGGCGGTGAAGAGCCGGATGCGGCGGGTGAGCGCGGCGACATGGCCGAGCACCACCGTCGGCGCGGAGGACAGGAACGGCCGCTCGTGCCGCTCCCCCACGCCGAACCCGTCGAAGCCCAGTTCCTCCGCCAGCACCGCGTTGTCCAGGACCTCGCGGAACCTGTCGTGCGCCGGTGCCAGCACGCCGGTGACCGGGTCGGGCCGGTGCACGATCAGGGTGACGGCGAGGAACCTCACGAGGCGGCGCGCTCGGCCGCGCGGGCCTCGTCGGGGTGGGCGAGGCCGAGGTGGTCGCGCAGGGTGGTGCCCGTGTAGTCGGCGCGGAAGACGCCCTGTTCCTGCAGGAGCGGGACCACCTTGTCGGCGAACGGGTCGAGTCCGCCGGGGGTGATGTGCGGGACGAGGATGAAACCGTCGGAGGCGTCGGCCTGCACGAAGTCGTTGATGGTCCGCGCGACGGTGGCCGGGGTGCCGATGAACGTCTGCCGGTTGCCGGTGTTGATGACCAGGTCGCGGATGGACCACTTGTTGGCCTCGGCGAGCTGCCGCCACTCGCGGGCGATGGCGACCGGGTCCCGGTACATCCTTACCTGGGCGCGGCCACGGGAGATGTGCTCCTCGGCGACCACCGGGTCGACGTCGGGCAGCGGGCCCTCCGGGTCGTAGGCCGACAGGTCGCGGTTCCAGACGAACTCCAGGTGCTTGATGGCGGTGGCCCCGCTGACCTGCTGCCGGCGGACCTCCCGGGCCAGTTCGGCGGCTTCCTGGTCGGTGTCGCCGAGCACGAAGGTCGCGGCGGGCAGGATGAGCAGCTCGTCGGCTCGGCGGCCGTACCTGGCGAGGCGGGACTTGACGTCGGTGTAGAAGGCCTTGCCCTCCTTCAGCGTGGCGTACCGGCTGAAGATGGCGTCGGCGCTGGAGGCGGCGAACTCGCGGCCCTCCTCGGAGTCGCCGGCCTGGAAGACGACCGGCCGGCCCTGCGGGGAGCGCGGCACGTTGAACCGGCCGTGGATGTCGAAGTGCTGCCCCTGGTGCACGAAGGCGCCGGCCCTGGCGTCCCGGAGGAAGGTGCCGGTGGCCTGGTCGGCGAGGATCTCGTCGCCGCGCCAGGAGTCGAACAGCTCGTGGGCGGTGGCGAGGAACTCCTTGGCGCGGGAGTAGCGCTCCTCCTGCGGCAGGAAGCCGCCGCGCCGGAAGTTCTCACCGGTGAAGGCATCCCAGGAGGTGACCACGTTCCACGCGGACCGGCCGTCGGAGAGGTGGTCGAGGCTGGCGAACTGGCGGGCCACCTCGTAGGGCTCGTTGAAGGTGGAGTTGATGGTGCCGGTCAGGCCGAGCCGGTCGGTGACGGCGGCCAGCGCGGCCAGCACGGTGAAGGTGTCGGGGCGGCCGACGACGTCGAGGTCGTAGATCTGCCCGCCCTGTTCGCGCAGCCTCAGTCCCTCGGCGAGGAACAGGAAGTCGAACTTGGCGCGTTCGGCGGTCCGCGCGAAGTGGGCGAAGGAGCTGAACTCGATGTGGCTGCCGGCGGCCGGATCGCTCCACACGGTGGTGTTGTTGACCCCGGGGAAGTGCGCGGCCAGGTGGATCTGCTTCAGCGGCTTGCTCATGGCGTACGGTCGTCCTCTCCGGCGTTCAGGCTGCTGCGTAGCGGTTGGCGGGGCGCGCGAGGCCGAGGAGACCGCGCAGGGTGCCGGCCTCGTAGGCGTCCCGGAAGCGGCGGCGGCGCTGCAGTTCGGGCACCAGGTCCCGGGTGATCCGGGGCAGGTCGTGGCCGGCGACCGCGGGCCGCAGCCGGAAACCGGTCAGCCCGCCTTGAGCCAACTCCTCCAGCAGATCTGCCAGTTGCGCGGCCGTGCCGGTGAAGATCCGGGCGTCGCTGGTGTACGGCTCCCCCGCGAGCGTGTCGAGACGGTCCCGGCGGGCCTCCGCCTCGGCCGGGCTGTCGTCCAGCAGGACGACGAGGTCGCCGAAGACGTGCACGGTCTCCTCGGCGCGGCCCGCCGCCTCCTGCTCGGCGCGGATCTCGGCGACGATCGCCCGGGCCTCGTCCGCGTCCCGGGGCGTGACGTAGCCGACGTCGGCCTGGCGGGCCACCAGCCGGTACGGGACCGTCTGGTGGGCGAGCGCCGTGACCAGCGGCTGGCCCTGCGGCGGGCGGGGTGTGATGGAGGGGCCCTTGACGCTGAAGAA
>NZ_BNBF01000009.1:196261-199807 GCF_014654935.1 Streptomyces capoamus | reverse complement strand
GCGGCCCTCGAAGTCGATGTAGTGCAGCTTGTCCCGGTCGATGAACCGGCCGGTCGCCGCGTCCCGGATCTCGGCGTCGTCCTCCCAGCTGTCCCAGAGCCGGCGGACCACCTCCACGTAGTCGGCGGCCTCGTCGAACAGCTCGGTGATCGCCTCCCCCGCCCCGGGGGCGTCGAAGCCGTCGATCCGGGGGATGGTGCGCCGGCCGAAGTGGGCGGCCTCGTCCGGGCGGAACGTGGTCCGCACCCGCAGGCCCGCGCGTCCGGTGCTGACGTAGTCCAGGGTGGCGATCGCCTTGGAGATGTGGAACGGCTCGGTGTGCGTGGCCACCACGGTCGGGACCAGGCCTATGTGGCGGGTGAGGGGGGCGACGCGGGAGGCGACGAGGACCGCGTCGAGCCGGCCGCGCACCTGGTCCGTGCGCTCGTCCGGCGCGAGGAGCCGGGAGGACTGCGGGCCCAGGTCGTCCTCGAGGGTGACGAAGTCGAGCAGGCCGCGTTCGGCCTCGGTGATCAGGTCGGTCCAGTACCGGGCGGTGAACAGGTCCCGGGGGCGGGCGACCGGTTCGCGCCAGGACGCGGGGTGCCAGCCGGTGCCGTCCAGGGCGACGGCGAGGTGCAGGGGAACGGGGGAGGTCGAGGACACGTCGGTGCCTTCCTTGATGTCCGTACGAGAACACCGGCTCGCGGTGCCGGCGCGCGGCGGCCACGGGCGAGCGCGGCAGGGCTGGTCCCGGGCCGGGTCGCGGCAGGGCGGGACCCGGGCCGGGTCGCGGCGTGCGGGACCCGGTGCGGGGAACGGGCCGGGGAAAGGGTCAGTGGCGACAGAGCGCGGCGGACACGCGCTGGAGGTCTATGTGCGCCCGGGAGTGCAGACGGACGGTGCGGTACGGGTGCGGGACGAACGGCGTGTGCGCCTGCGGGGGCACTCGGGTCACGGCCGTCACCTCCCTGTGCCGGGCCCGTCGGGCCGGATCGGCGTCCGCCTGGCGGACCTCGTCACGACACCCAACGTCCGGCCGGCGCCGGTTGTTCCCGGGGTGCGCAGCCGCACGATGCGGGTGCGGCGGCGCAGGGTGAAGCCGAGGGACTCATACAGCCGGATCGCGGCCGCGTTGCCGGCGGCGGCGTGCAGGAAGGGTGTGTCGCCGCGGTCCCGGATGTCCGCCGCGACCGCGCGCACCAGCCGGGTCGCCAGGCCCCGGCCGCGGTGGGCGGGGTCGGTGCACACGGCGCTGATCTCGGTCCAGCCGGGCAGCCGCAGCCGCTGCCCCGCCATGGCGACCAGCCCGCCGTGGTGCCGGATGCCGAGATAGCCGCCCAGCTCGACGGTCCGCCGCAGGAACGGGCCCGGCCGGGTGCGGGCGACCAGGTCCAGGATCTCGGGCACGTCCCCGGGTCCCAGACGCACCGCCTCCGGGTCCGGTTCGGCCCGCAGCGCGGTGGCGACCAGTTGGACGCCCTCGCCCTCACCGAGCACCTCCCACCCGTCGGGGACCTGCCCGACGGGTTTGACCCGTACGGTGGCCGCCGGTCCGGCCAGTGTGTGCAGGTCGGCCCAGGCCGCCGGGTCCGCCGGGTCGGCGAGCGCCGCGAAGGCGTACGTCTCCGGCCGGTAGCGGGCCGCCCGGCCGTAGCGGTCGGCGAGGTGGGTGTGCGGGCCGGTGAGGGCGGCCCAGACGGGGTTGTCGAGGGCGGGGGCGCCGGGCAGGAGCGGGACCCCGTCTCCGCGGACGTCGGTCGGGTGGGCCACGGAAACGGAGTCCTCTCTGCGCCGGCAGGAGCGGTCGGCGACGGTGCGACGGATGATCAGGAGTTGGTCAGCGGCAGTCCGGGCGGGTTGACCTCCGCCTTCGCCACGGACTCGCTGGAGAGGTTGTACGCGGCCAGCCACTTGCCGTACTGCCCGTGCTCGATGAGGTAGTTGAGGGCCTCGGCGAGCGGCTCGGCGAGCCCGCTGTCCTTCTTGGCGGTGGCGGCGATCAGACCCTGGAGGGTCGCACCGGCACCGGAGAAGGTGCCCGCGTTGCGGGTCGGGTTCGGGGTGTTCGCGCTCTGCCGGGCGCGGTACGCGATGGCGGGGTTGGGGCCGAAGTACGCGTCGACCTTGCCGCTGCTCAGCGCCAGGTTGATGGCGTTCTGGTCCGGGAAGTACTTGACGGTGAGCTTCTTGCCCTCCTTCGCCAGCTTGGTCTTCCACTCCAGGAGGATCTTCTCCTGGTTGGTGCCGGCGCCCACGGTGACCGTCTTCCCGGCGAGGTTCTCGTAGTTTCCGTCGAAGTTCCAGGTGCTCTTCTTCGGCACCTCGAAGGCGAGGTTGTCCTTGCGGTAGGAGGCGAACTCGTACTTCTTCTTGCGTTCCTCGGTGACGGTGACGTTGGAGAAGGCCACGTCGACCTTGCCGCTGTCGACACCGACGAAGAGGTTCTCCCAGGTGTTGTTCCTGACCTCGGGCTTGAGGCCGAGCACCGCGGCCACCAGGCGGCCGAGGTCGGGCTCGGAGCCGGTGAGGGTCTTCTGGTCGCTGCCCACAAAGTTCAGCGGTGCGGACCCCGAGGGCAGGGCACCGACGCCGATGACGAGCTTGCCGCTCTTGCGGAGGGAGGCGGGCAGGTGGGCGCTGATCGACTTCACCTCGGAGACCTTCAGCGCGGTCTCCTTCGCGGCGCCGTTGGACAGCCGGCCCACGGTCACCGTGCCGGCCGTGTCGGTGGTGGTCGCCGCGTCGCTGTCTCCCCCGCAGGCGGCGAGTCCGCCGGCCAGGGAGAGGGTCACGGTCGCCGCGGTGAAACCGCGTATCAGGCTGCGTCGGGAGAACTGGCTGGGCATGGCTGTCCTTGTCGTTCGGGAAGGTCCGGGTCGTGCGGGGGTTGCGGGGGGGCTCGGGTCGTGCGCAGGGTGCGGGGGGAGGCGGGGGTTCAGGGCGTACGGGATGCCGGGGGGAACGGCACGGGGGCGGGCGGGTCGGCCGGCGGGTGGGCGGTCAGAGCACCTTGGCGAGGAAGTCCCGGGTCCGTTCGTGCCGGGGCCGGTCCAGCACCTGGCCGGGCGGGCCCTGTTCGACGATCCGTCCGCCGTCGATGAAGACGACCCGGTCGGCGACCTCGCGGGCGAACCCGATCTCGTGCGTGACGATGAGCAGGGTGGTGCCGCTGGTCGCCAGGTCCTTGATGACGGCCAGCACCTCGCCGACCAGTTCGGGGTCGAGCGCGGAGGTCGGCTCGTCGAACAGGATGATTCCGGGCCGCAGGGCGAGGGCGCGGGCGATGGCGACGCGCTGCTGCTGGCCGCCGGACAACTGCCGCGGGTAGGCGCCCGCCTTGTCACTCAGGCCGACCCGGCCGAGCAGTTCGCGGGCGAGTTCCTGGGCGGCCGGCCGGGCCAGCCTGCCGGTGGCGACGGGAGCGGCGGCGACGTTGTCGAGGACGGTCAGGTGCGGGAAGAGGTTGAAGTTCTGGAAGACGAAGCCGATCCGGCTGCGCTGGGCGAGGATGGTGCGCTCGCTCAGCTCCTTCAGCCGCTCCCCCTGCCGCTTCACCCCGATGAG
>NZ_BNBF01000009.1:186878-196223 GCF_014654935.1 Streptomyces capoamus | reverse complement strand
TTCGCCGCCCACGCTGACGTGGCCGATCTCGGGCTTCTCCAGGTGGTTGACGACCCTGAGCAGGGTGGACTTGCCGGAGCCGGACGGACCGATGATCACGGTGACCTCGCCGGGGCGGACGGTCAGGTCGATGCCGTCGAGGACGCGGTGGCTGCCGTACCACTTGTGGACGCCGCGGATCTCGAGTGCGGCGGGCGCGGGCTTGGCGAGCGTCGGTGCGGTGGTCATACGGCGGCCTCCCTGCGCAGCCGGTCGCGCAGTCCGGCGAGGCTGGCCCGGGCTTTCTGCAACGGGGTCGGCGGCAGGGTGCGCGTGGCGCCCCGGGCGTAGTACCGCTCGACGTAGAACTGGGCGACGGACACGGCGCTGGTCAGGATCAGGTACCAGACGGTGGCGACCACCAGCAGCGGCACGATGTCACCCGGGTAGGTGTTGCCCATCGACTGCACGGATCCGAACAGGTCGAGCAGGGACACGTAGAACACCAGGGAAGTGCTCTTGATGAGACCGATGAGCTGGTTGACGTAGTTCGGGGTGATGGACCTGAGGGCCTGCGGAAAGACGATCCGGCGGAACTGGTAGCCCTTGGGCAGGCCGAGCGCGGCTGCCGCCTCGTGCTGTCCCTGGTCGACGGAGAGGATGCCGCCGCGGACCACCTCGGACGCGTACGCCGCCTCGTTGAGGCTGAGGCCCAGGACGGCGATCGTCATGTCCGTGGCCAGCCGCGACTCGTCGAAGGTGACGAAGGCGGGCCCGAAGGGCACCCCGAGGCTCAGCGTCTTGTACAGGGCGCTGAAGTTGTACAGGAAGATCAGCACCACGATCAGCGGTACGGAGCGGAACAGCCAGGTGTAGGTCCAGCTGGCCGCGCGCAGCACCGGGCTGCCGGAGAGCCGGGTGACGGCCAGCAGGATGCCGCCGAGGAGCCCCAGCACCGCGCTGAGCGCGGCGACTTCGAGGGTGACGACGAGGCCGTCGAGGACGGCCGGGCGCAGGAACCAGTAGCGGAAGCGGTCCCACTGGTAGAAGGGGTTCGTGACCAGTCCGTGCAGGATCTGCGCGACGAGCACGAGGACGGCGGCGGTGACGATCCACCGGCCGGGCCGGCGCAGCGGCTGGACGCGCTGTGCGGTGAGGGGTGGTGACGGGGTGTCGGCGCGTACCGGCGGCTCGGCGGTCGAGACGGCGGTGCCTGGTGGTTCACTCATGGCGGGCTCCGGCGGGGTCGGACACCCCGGGACCGCGCGCGGTCGGAGGCGGGCCGCGTCGGCACGGGGGCACGAGGCGGCGCACGGGCGGGCGCGGAACCGGGGGCGGGGCGGACAACGGCACACCGGGCGGTGGGTGTGCGGCGGGAACGCGGGGGCTGGGAGGGGACGTCAGCCCTGACAGCGGGCAGAGCCCGGTGCGGTACACAGTGCGCTGTTCACGCGGAGCAGGTCGACGGCACGGTCGGCGACCAGGAGACCGGCGTACGACGGTACGCAGCCCTGGGGGCGGCTCGCGGCCGTCCTGGGAGCTGCGTACATGGCGTCACCTGTCACTGTTCCGGCCCCGTGGGGCCTCGCGCTTACCGAATGCGTCGTCCGGTCCGGTCGTCACCTGGGGCACCCCACCGCGACGCGAGGGTTGCCGGTCAGCGAGCCAGGGCTTGGCGCTGACGCTCATGACCGTTCTGAGCCGTAAGTAAGGCAGTTGCCCGTTCGATTGTCAACGGCCGTCCGCCAACTGGACACTGTCCGGCAGCTCTCACCTGCGAGAAGCATCTGGGCTGTCCGCGGCATGGCCTGCCCAGTCCAGGATCTGGACAGCGGCTCCCGCGGCCTCCAGGCCCTGGCAGCGGCCGTGGTGGCGGCGGGCGATGCCGTCGAGGTCGAGGTGGCGGCCGAACCCGGGGCGGGCGGCCAGACGGCGGGCGTAGGCCCACAGGGCGCGGTGGTCGGCGATGCGGTGCACCGCGGCGGCGTCGAGGTGGCAGCGGTGGACGGTGTCCAGCTGCACCAGGGTCACCCACAGTTCCACGTCGGCGGCGGTGAGCCGGTCGTCGGCCAGGTACTCCTCGGCGCCGAGCCGCCGTTCCAGCCGGCCCAGGGTGTCGAGCAGCACGTCGAGGGCGGCGGCCCGCTCGGCGGGGTCGGCGTCGGCCCGGCCGGCGCGCTGCGCGGCCTCCTCGATGCCCTCGGCGCACATCCGCTCGACGGCCTCGATCACGGACTCCAGCCCGGCGGGGTACAGGCGGGTACGGCCCTGCGGGCCGAACCGGTCCAGGTCGCGCAGGATGTCGGGGGCATGGGTGCTGACGATCCGTCCGGACCAGTCGTCGCTCAGCACGGGCGCGAGCGCCGGGCCGGTGTAGTGGTGGGCGCTGGCCTCGTACAGGGGGCGCAGCGCCGAGTGGCCGCCGCCGGGACAGTCCGGGACGGGGGGCAGGAGGGTGACCGGACAGCTCGCGTCCAGGCCGAGCAGGCTGTGGCCCACGGCGAGGCGCAGTCCGTCGGGGCAGGCGGTGGACAGATGGAGCCGGTAGCGGTGCGGCACGGCGTAGTGGCCGCTGCGCGCGTCCCGGCCGATGCGGCCCCGGAAGACGGGGGCGGTGCGGCGGGCGGACGGGACGGCGGCGAGCGGAGTGATGGACATGGGTCTCCCCGGGTGGTGGGCGTGCGGAGGGACGCGCCGGCGCGGGCGTGGCCGGTCGGCGGGAGCGTGGCCGGTCGGTGGGGGCGAGCGGGGCCGGCTCAGCGGTGACGGCTGATCGCGCTGCAGACGCGTTGCAGGTCGATGTGGCGGCGGGAGGTGAGCAGGGGAGCGCGCAACGGCGTCCGGCCCGTGGAGCCGGTGCCCGTCAGGAGGCGCGCCATGATTCCCTACCTGTTCACTAGGATTCTCTCCTTGGAGTGTCGATCCGGCTCGGTACGGCGTCAAGAGGGCGTCCACGCCTGGGAATCGGTGTCGGTTCCGGGTACTCCTCAGAAGCAGCGACATGTGACATAGTACTGCTGTGACCAAGCGACTGACCTGCGATGTCGTGGTCGTCGGGGCCGGGATGGTGGGCGCGGCCTGCGCGCTGTACGCCGCACGCGCCGGACTCGGCGTCCGCCTGGTGGACCGGGGCCCGGTGTCCGGCGGCACCACCGGCGCCGGCGAGGGCAACCTCCTCGTCTCCGACAAGGAACCGGGCCCCGAACTCCGGCTCGCCCTGTCGTCCGCGCGGCTGTGGGCCGAGCTGGCCCGGGAGCACGGCGCGGCGTTCGAGTACGAACCCAAGGGCGGCCTCGTGGTCGCCCCGACCCCCGACGCCCTGGCCGCGCTGCGGGAGTTCGCGGCCGGCCAGCGCGGCGCCGGGGTCACCGCCGTACCGGTCGACGCACGGCAGCTGACCGAGCTGGAACCACACCTGGCGCCCGGCATGGCGGGCGGTGTGCACTATCCGCAGGACGCCCAGGTCATGCCCGCGCTGGCCGCCGCCCACCTGGTCCGCGCCTCCGGTGCCGCCCTGCACACCGGCCGGACCGTGACCGGGGTGCTGCGCACGCCGCACGGCACGGTGTACGGCGTGCGCACCGACCGGGGCGACATCCACGCCCCGGCCGTGGTGAACGCGGCCGGCACCTGGGGCGGCGAGGTGGCGGCGCTCGCCGGCGTCCGCCTGCCGGTCCTCCCCCGACGCGGCTTCGTACTGGTCACCGAGCCGCTGCCGCGACTGGTCCGGCACAAGGTGTACGCGGCGGACTACGTGGCCGACGTGGCCAGCGACTCGGCGGCCCTGCGCGGTTCGCCGGTCGTGGAGGGCACGGCCGCCGGTCCGGTGCTGATCGGCGCCACCCGGGAACGGGTGGGCTTCGACCGCTCGCTGTCGCTGCCGGCGGTACGGGCACTGGCGGCCGGGGCGGTCGGGCTGTTCCCGTTCCTGAGGCGGGTCCGCGCCCTGCGGACGTACGCGGGCTTCCGGCCGTACCTGCCCGACCACCTGCCGGCCATCGGCCCCGACCCGCGGGCACCCGGCCTCTTCCACGCCTGCGGGCACGAGGGCGCCGGCATCGGACTCGCTCCGGGCACCGGGCAGTTGATCGCGCGAGCGCTCACGGGCGAGGCGTCCGGGCCGGATCTCGCACCGTTCCGGCCGGAGCGGTTCGACACCGAGGGAGGCGACGTCCGGTGAAGCCGCCGGAACCGGCCCGGGCCCGGCCGGGCGAGACCTGCACCGTCACCTTCGACGGCCGGACCCTGACGGTGCTGCCGGGCCGGACGGTCGCGGCGGCCCTGTGGGCGGCGGGCGTGACGGCCTGGCGCAGTACGCGCGGCACCGGCCGGCCCCGCGGGGTGTTCTGCGGGATCGGGGTCTGCTTCGACTGCCTGGTGACCGTCAACGGCCGCCCGAACCAGCGGGCCTGCCTGGTGCCGGTACGCCCGGGCGATGTGATCCGCACACAGGAGGGGACGGGCCGGGACGATGACTGAACGACCGCGACTCGCCGTCGTCGGCGCGGGGCCGGCCGGTGTCGCCGGGGCGCTGGCGGCGGCCGCACGGGGGGTCCGGGTGATCCTGGTCGACGCCGGCGAGCAGGCCGGCGGCCAGTTCTACCGGCAGCCCGCCCCGGCCCTCGGCGCCCGCCGGCCCCGGCTCCCGGACCACCGGTGGCGGACCTGGGAGCGGCTGCGGGACGGCCTGGACCGGCACCGCTCGGCCGGCCGCCTCATCCATCTGACCGACCATCACGTCTGGTGCGTGCAGCGGGAATCCGGTGAGCCGGGGACCGCCGAGGGAGCCCCCGCCGGGCGGGGCTCCACCGCCGGGGGGTTCACCGTGCACGCCCTGCGCGGCCCCGCGCAGGAGGAAGGCGTCACCGTCCGCGCCGACGCCGTGCTGCTCGCCACCGGCGGGTACGAGCAGGTGCTGCCCTTCGCCGGCTGGACGCTCCCCGGGGTCGTCACGGCCGGGGGCGCGCAGGCCATGCTCAAGGGCGGTCTGGTGCTGCCCGGCGGGACGGCCGTGGTCGCCGGGACCGGGCCGCTGCTGCTGCCGGTGGCCACCGGACTCGCCGCGGCCGGGGCCCGGGTCGCGGCGCTCGTCGAGTCCGCCAGCCCCGGCGCCCTGCTGCGCCGGGCGCCCGCCCTGGCCGCACAGCCCGGCAAGCTGGCCGAGGGCGCCGGATACGCGGCCCGGCTGCTGCGGCACGGGGTGCGCACGCTGACCGGGTACACCGTCGTGGCCGCGCACGGCACCGACCGGCTGGAGGCCGTGACCGTGGCCGCGCTCGACCGGGACGGCAGGCTCAGGCCCGGCGGCGCCCGCCGCATCCCCTGCGACACCCTCGCCGTCGGCCACGGCATGCTGCCGCACACCGACCTCGCCGAGACCCTCGGCTGCACCCTGTCCGGCACCGCCGTACGGGTCGACGCGGAGCAACGCACCGACGTGCCCGGTGTCTGGGCCGCCGGGGAGGCCACCGGCATCGGCGGTGCGGCCCTCGCGCTCGCCGAGGGGCACATCGCCGGGCGCTCGGCAGCGGCCCGGCTGCACGGCACCGCCCCCGACCCGCGCCGCTGGGCCGCCGCCGCCCGGGCGCGGACCCGGCTGCGGGAGTTCGCCACGGCCCTGGACGCGGTGTACGCGCCGCCGGCGGGCTGGCCGGACCGGGTCCCGGACGACGTGGTGGTGTGCCGCTGCGAGGAGGTGACCGCCGGGCAGATGCGCGCGGCCACCGGCTCGCTGGGCGCGGGGGACCTGCGCACCGTGAAGCTGCTCACCCGGGCCGGGATGGGCTGGTGCCAGGGGCGGGTGTGCGCGCCCGCGGTGGCCGGTCTGACCGGGTGTCCCCTCGACCCCGGCCGGCGGCCGTTCGCCCGCCCGGTACCGATCGGCGTCCTGGCCGACCTGCCGGAGGCGGACAGAACCGACCTGCCGGAGGCGGACTGAAACCGACCCGGCCGCGGGGGACTGAACCCGTCTGCCGTGGGGCGGACTGGACACCCCTTCCCCAGTACCATGTCACATCCTACTTCTTGGGAGACTCCCATGACCGACCACCCGCCCCACCACCGCCCCTGGCGCGGCATCCTCGTCGCCACCGCCCTCCCGCTCCGCGCCGACCTCTCGGTCGATCTCGACCGGTACGCCGAGCACTGTGCCTGGCTCGTCGCGAACGGCTGCGACGGCGTCGTGCCGAACGGCTCGCTCGGCGAGTACCAGGTGCTCACCGACGAGGAGCGCTCCCGTGTGGTGGAGACCGCCGTGGCCGCGGTCGGCGGCGACCGGGTGATGCCGGGCGTCTCCGCCTACGGCTCGGCCGAGGCCCGCCGCTGGGCCGAGCAGGCCGGCGAGGCGGGCTGTGCCTCGGTGATGCTGCTGCCGCCCAACGCCTACCGCGCCGACGAGCGGTCGGTGCTCGCCCACTACACGGAGGCCGCCCGGGCGGGACTGCCCGTGGTGGCGTACAACAACCCGGTCGACACCAAGGTCGACCTGGTGCCCGAACTCCTCGCCCGGCTGCACGGCGAGGGCTTGGTGCAGGCCGTCAAGGAGTTCTCCGGTGACGTCCGCCGCGCCTACCGCATCGCCGAACTCGCTCCGGAACTGGACCTGTTGATCGGCGCCGACGACGTACTGCTGGAGCTGGCGGTGGCCGGCGCCAAGGGCTGGGTGGCCGGCTACCCCAACGCGCTCCCCCGCGCCTCGGCCCAGCTCTACCGCGCCGCCCTGGCCGGGGACCTCGCCACCGCCCTCCCGCTGTACCGGCAGCTGCATCCCCTGCTGCGCTGGGACTCGCGGACGGAGTTCGTCCAGGCGATCAAGCTCTCCATGGACGTCGTCGGACGGTACGGGGGTCCGGTGCGCCCGCCCCGGGTGCCGCTGCCGCCCGAGCAGGAGGCCGCGGTCCGCGCGGTCACGGGGAAGGCCGTCGCCGCCGGCCTCGCGTGAGGAGTCCTGATGCGCAGCAAACTCGTCCTGCACGCCGTCGACTCGCACACCGAGGGCATGCCGACCCGCGTGATCACCGGCGGGATCGGCACCGTCCCGGGGGCGACCATGAACGAACGGCGGCTGTGGTTCCGTGAACACCGCGACGCCGTCAAGCAGTTGCTGATGAACGAGCCACGCGGCCACGCGGCGATGAGCGGCGCGATCCTGCAGCCGCCGACCCGTCCCGACTGCGACTGGGGCGTCCTCTACATCGAGGTCTCCGGTTATCTGCCGATGTGCGGACACGGCACGATCGGGGTGGCCACCGTGCTGGTGGAGACCGGCATGGTCGAGGTCACGGAACCGGTGACGACCATCCGGCTGGACACCCCGGCGGGGCTCGTGGTCGCCGAGGTCGCGGTGACGGACGGCGCCGCCCGGAGCGTGACGCTCAGGAACGTGCCGTCGTTCGCGGCCGGCCTGGACCGCGAGATCACCCTGCCGGACGGCCGTACCGTCGGCTACGACCTGGCCTACGGCGGCAACTTCTACGCGATCGTGCCGCTGGACGCCTTCGGACTGCCCTTCGACCGCGCCCGCAAGGACGACATCCTGGCGGCGGGCCTGTCCCTGATGGCGGCCGTCAACGCGGAGGCGGAGCCGGTGCACCCCGAGGACCCGTCGATCCGGGGCTGCCACCACGTCCACCTGTACGCACCCGGCACCACGGCACGGCACTCCCGGCACGCCATGGTCATCCACCCGGGCTGGTTCGACCGCTCCCCGTGCGGCACGGGCACCAGCGCGCGCATGGCGCAGCTCCACGCGCGCGGCGAACTGCCGCTGCACACCGAGTTCGTGAACGAGTCCTTCATCGGCACCCGGTTCACGGGCCGGCTGCTGGGGACCACCGAGGTCGCCGGGGTGCCGGCCGTGCTGCCCAGCTTCACCGGCCGCGCGTGGATCACGGGCACCGCCCAGTACCTGCTGGACCCGGCCGATCCCTTCCCGGAGGGGTTCGTCCTCTAGCGTCCTCTACACTCACCCCGGTGACGCGTGACATGGCACCAAATCCCCGGGACGCCGAGATGCCCGCGCTCCCCCGGCTGGGCGGCCGGCGGAGCAGCTACCGCGAACGGGTCGCGGACGCGCTGCGCGCCGCGCTGATCGCGGGCGAGCTGCGGCCCGGCGAGGTGTACTCGGCACCCTCGCTGGCCACCCGCTTCGGCGTCTCGGCGACCCCGGTGCGCGAGGCCATGCTCGACCTGGCCAAGGAGGGGCTGGTCGACACCGTGCCCAACAAGGGCTTCCGGGTCACGGCGGTCTCGGACCGGCAGCTGGACGAGTACACGCAGATCCGGGCGCTCGTCGAGATCCCCACCGTGGTGGAGCTGGCCCGCACGGCCGACCGGGTCTCCCTGGAGGCGCTGCGCCCGGCGGCCCGGGAGATCGTCACCGCCGCGGTGGCGGGCGACCTGATCGCCTACGTCGAGGCCGACACCCGCTTCCACCTCGGTCTGCTCGCCCTGGCCGGCAACGCCCACCTGGTCGAGGTCGTGGCCGACCTGCGCAAACGCTCCCGCCTGTACGGGCTGACCGCGCTGGTGGAGGCGGGCCGGCTGCTCGCCTCGGCGGAGGAACACCTCCAGCTGCTGGACGCCCTGCTGGAGCGCGACGACAAGGCCGTCCACGCGATCATGACCCGGCACCTGGGGCATGTGCGCAGCTTGTGGGCCGCCACGGACCGACCGCGTCCGACGCCGGACATCTGACGGCCGGAGTCCCACGCCACGACGCTTTTTCCACGATCAGCCGGTCCGCACGGAACAAAAAACGGCGATTTTGAGCCAGATCGGCGCATCCCCGACCATGGGACCCGTCCCGGTGATCCCGGGAACGTCAGTTCCATGAGAGGCGCACCACCCATGCACAGCACCGGAACCGCCCCGGCTCCGGCCTCCGCCGAGATCCCCCCGGTCACCGCCGGGACACCCGCGGCCACCGCCGGGGATCCGCACGGCGACTCCGGCAGGCACGCCCGCCGGTTCGGCCTGCCCGTCGCCACCGCGCTGGTCATGGGCAACATCATCGGGGGCGGCATCTTCCTGCTCCCCGCCTCCATCGCCCCGTACGGCACGGTCAGCCTGGTCGCCTTCGGCGTGCTGACCGTCGGCGCCATCGCGCTCGCACTGGTCTTCGGCCGGCTCGCCGCACGCGACCCGCGCACCGGCGGCCCCTATGTCTACGCCCGCGAGGCGTTCGGCGACTTCGCGGGATTCCTCGCGGCCTGGTCGTACTGGATCACCACCTGGGTGTCGAACGCCGCGCTCGCGGTCGCCGCGGTCGGATACCTCGACGTCCTGGTCCCGGTCAACGGCCACCGCTGGACCGCGTGCCTGGCCGCGCTGGCCCTGCAGTGGCTGCCCGCCCTCGCCAACTTCGCC
>NZ_BNBF01000009.1:178416-186846 GCF_014654935.1 Streptomyces capoamus | reverse complement strand
GGCACCCGGTACGTGGGCGCCGTCCAGCTGGTCTCCACGGTGCTGAAGTTCGTGCCGCTCCTGCTCGTCGCGGTCGGCGGGCTGTTCTTCTTCGACCCCGACCGGCTCGGGCCGTTCAACTCCAGCGGCCACGGCGCGATCGGCGCGGTGTCCGCCTCCGCCGCCCTGCTCCTGTTCTCCTACCTCGGGGTGGAGTCCGCCGCCGTCAGCGCGGGCGAGGTCAACAACGCCCGGCGCAACGTGGGACGCGCGACCGTCATCGGCACCGCGGGCGCCGCGCTGGTGTACCTGCTGGGCACGCTGTCCGTGTTCGGCACGGTCGCGCACGACCGCCTGGTGACGTCCACCGCCCCGTTCTCCGACGCGGTGAACTCGATGTTCGGGGGCAGCTGGGGCGGTACGGCCGTGGCGCTCGCCGCCCTCGTGTCGATGACCGGCTGCCTCAACGGCTGGACCCTGCTGAGCGCGCAGACGCCGTACGCGGCGGCTCGCGACGGACTGTTCCCGAGCGCCTTCACGCGCCGTCGGCGGGGCGTGCCGACGGTCGGGGTCGGTGTGACGGTCGTCCTCGCCTCGCTGCTCACCGTCTTCAACTACTTCTCGGGCTCGGGCAAGGTCTTCGAGGTCCTGGTCCTGGTCACCACGTTCACCGCGACCGTGCCGTACCTGCTGGCCGCCGCCGCGCAGATCTTCCACCTGGTGGCCGGCCGGCCCGAGGCCGTCGACCGGTCCCGGCTGGTGCGGGACTCCGTGGTCACCGCGGTGGCCGCCGCGTTCTCGGTCTGGCTGATGGCGGGCGCCGGCTACGCAGCGGTCTACCAGGGCGCGCTGTTCCTGTTCACCGGGATCATCGTCTACGCGGTGATGGCGGCCCGGCGGCAGCGGAAGCAGGCCCGGTGACGGGCCGGGGCGATCCCGGGGGCGCGCTGTGCACGCCGGGCCGGTACTTGGGGATCCGGATCGTGACCCTCGTGCCGGCTCCGACGCCGGTCTCGATCACCAGCCCGTGGTCGTCGCCGTACACCTGACGCAGCCGCTCGTCGACATTGCGCAGTCCGACGCCCGCCGCGGGTCCGTCCTCGCCGCGCAGGATCCGGCGCAGCCGGTCCGGTTCCATGCCGACCCCGTCGTCCTCGACGACGATCCGGGCCGTCGCCCCCTCGTCCTGCGCGGTGATGCCGATGCGGCCGCGTGCGACGCCCTCCTCCAGCCCGTGCTTGACGGCGTTCTCCACCAGGGGCTGCAGGCACAGGAACGGCACGGCCACGGGCAGCACCTCGGGGGCGATCTGCAGGGTCACCCGCAGCCGCTGCCCGAACCGGGCGCGTACCAGCTCCAGGAACTGCTCGACGCAGCGCAACTCCTCGGCCAGGGTGGTGAAGTCACCGTGCCGGCGGAACGAGTAGCGGGTGAAGTCGGCGAACTCCAGCAGCAGGTCGCGGGCGCGCTCGGGGTCGGTGCGGACGAACGAGGCGATCGCCGCCAGGGAGTTGTAGACGAAGTGCGGGGAGATCTGCGCGCGCAGCGCCCGGATCTCCGCCTCGATCAGGCCGGTGCGGGTGCGGTCGAGTTCGGCGAGTTCGAGCTGGACGGAGACCCAGCGCGCCACCTCCTCGGTGGCCCGGGCCGCGGGCACCGACTCCCCCGCGCCCAGCACGACGAGCGCGCCGAGCACCCGTCCGTCGACGGTGAGCGGCGCGGCGGCGCCCCGGCGCACGGAGCAGTCCGGGTCCGGGCAGCGGACGGCGAACGTCTGGGTGCGCCCGCTCTCCAGGAGACGGCGGACGCTCCCCAGGGCGGTGTCCGCGTGGTGCCGGCCCGGTCCGTCCCAGGCCAGCAGCCGGTCCTCGGCGGTGAGCGCGAGCGCGGCCGTGCCGAACAGCGGGCGGAGCCGTCGTACCGCCTTGCGGGCCGTGTCCTGCGTGAGTCCGGCGCGCAGCGGGGGCGCGGCCGCGGACGCCGTGTGCAGGGTGCGGAAGGTGGCGCGCTCCACGGGGCCGCCGCGGTGCGTTCCGTCCCGGCCGCCCCGGCGGGCCAGGAGATGTCCCGCGGCCAGGCCGGCGGCGAACACGGGGGCCGCGGCGGCGAGGAGGGCGGGCCCGTTCACGTGCGGGGCCCTGCGCCGGGCCGGCGGATCGTCATGGGGTGATCACTCCTCGGCGGCCGCGTCCCGGCCGGCGGGTTCGGGGGGACGGGGGGTTCGGGCAGGTGGAGGCGGGCCATGGCGGCCTCGGTACCGGGCGGGATCCGGTCCCGGGTGGCCAGGGAGACCAGGATCATGGTCAGGAAGCCGAGCGGTACCGACCACACGGCCGGCCAGGCGAGCAGGGTGTGCGGCCAGCCGTCGGTGACGGGTCCGGCGATGGTCAGGGCCACCGCGGTCAGGGCGCTGCCGCCGCCGGTGAGCAGGCCCGCGATCGCGCCGGGCGCGGTGAGGCCGCGCCACCAGATGCCGAGCAGCAGCAGCGGGCAGAAGGAGGAGGCGGCCACCGCGAAGGCGAGGCCGACGGCGTGGGCGACGGGGAGTTCGCCGGCCGCCACGCTCACCGTGACCGGCACGGCGACGGCCAGGAGCGTGGCCGGCCGGAAGTGGCGGACGCCGGGCGAGGGCAGCAGGTCCTGGCCGAGCACGCCCGCGACCGACAGGACGAGCCCGGAGGCGGTGGACAGGAAGGCGGCACAGGCGCCGGCGGCGATCAGGGCCCCGAGCAGATCACCGAGCGTGCCGCCGACGAGGCGTTCCGGCAGGACCAGTACGGCGGCGTCCGTCGTGCCGGTGAGCAGCAGGTCGGGCGCGTAGATGCGGCCGAGCAGGCCGTACAGCGGCGGGAGCAGGTAGAAGCCTCCGACCAGGGCGAGGACGATCACGGTGGTGTGCCGGGCGGCGCGGCCGTCGGGGTTGGTGTAGAAGCGGACGAGGACGTGGGGCAGGCCCATGGTGCCGAGGAAGGTGGCGAAGATCAGCCCGTACGTCGTGTACAGCGGGTGGTCGTCCCTGCCGCCGGACAGCGGTGCCGCCCAGCTGGAGGCCCCCGCGCGCCGGCCGTCGCCCGGCTCGCGCTCGGGCACCGGGGTGCCCGCCGGGAACCTGAGGGTCGTACCGGCCCGGACCTCGTGCACCCCGGGGTCCAGCGACAGCCGGTCGCCGTCGTGGCGGCGGCCGTCCACGGCGCCGGTCGCCACGGCGCGCAGCGGCGTCTCGACGCGGAGACGGACGGTGGTCTCGACGGTGACCTGGGTGTGGCGGCGGAAGGTGGGCGGTTCGTCCAGGGCCTCGGCGGGGCGGGGATCGCCGTGCCAGGCGAGGAGGAGGAAGACGGCGGGCACGAGGAGCGCGGTCACCTTCAGGCAGTACTGGAAGGCCTGCACGAAGGTGATGCCGCGCATGCCGCCGGCGGCCACGGCCGGTGTGACGACGACCGCGACGAGCAGCGCGCCGAACCAGCGCGGGGCGCCGGTCACCAGGCCGAGGGTGAGGCCCGCGCCCTGCAGCTGGGGCAGCAGGTAGAGCCAGCCGACGCCGACGACGAGCACACCGGCGACGCGCCGGGCGGCCCGGGACTCCAGCCGCGCGTCGGCGAAGTCGGGCAGGGTGTAGGCCCCGGAGCGGCGCAGCGGGGCGGCGACGAAGACAAGCAGGACGAGGTAGCCCGCGGCGTAGCCGACGGGGAACCAGAGCATCTCCACGCCCTGGGCGGCGACGAGTCCGGCGATGCCGAGGAACGAGGCCGCCGAGAGGTACTCGCCGCTGATCGCCATGGCGTTGAGGTACGGCGGAACGGTACGGGAGGCGACGTAGAAGTCGGAGGTCGTGCGGGAGATGCGCAGGCCCGCCGAGCCCGTCACCAGGGTCCCGACGACCGCCGCCGACACGGCTGCGATGCCGTACGTCTGGTTCACCCGGCGGCTCCCGGCGTCCGGCCGGACGGGTACGGCGGGACGTCGCTCACCGCCGGCCCCCTTCGGCACGGTCCGCGGTGTCCCCTCCGGCGCGGTCCGCGGTGTCTCCTTCGACGCGCTCGGCGCGTACGACGTACCAGCGGCCGATGACGACGAGCGCGGGGTAGGCGGCGACCCCGAGGACGGCCCACACGACCAGCGTGCCGCCCGGCCGCACCGCCGGGTCCGGCAGGGCTGTGAAGGCGAGGGGGAGCAGCCCGAGCAGAACGACGAGCATGCCGAACGTCTTGAGAGAGAGCGCGAGTTGACGGCGCATCAGGTCACGGAGGGCGAGAGGGTCGACGGCGGGGCCGGGGCGCGCGGGGCCGTGCCTTCCCCGAGCCGGACGGGCCGCACGCGCAGCCCCCGTGACCACCTCACGCCGAGGAGTCCCAGGTGCACCCATGCCGCGTCCTCCGACCGCGATGATCACACTTCGCAGTGGAGTGTACGCATCACGAAACCGATGCGACAGCTCTGTCCGGCTCCGGTGTCCGGCCTCCGTGCCGGGCCGCGGAGGGGTGCCGCAGGAGCCGCACCCCCGTTGCCGCGGGCGCGTGAACGGGGCCGCCGCCGGGTACCCGGCGGCACATGATCGGAAGAGTCCTCCGGCAGGGGCTGGTGGCCGGCACCGTCGGGGGCCTGGTGATGACCCTCGGCGAGAAGATCGAGCAGACCATCACAGGCCGCCCCGACTCCCATGTGCCCGCGCGGGTCCTCCAGCGCCTGACCGGCCTGCCCGAGAGCCCGGGCACACCACCGGTGCCGCTCAACTGGGCCATGCACTTCGGCCAGGCCGCCCTGCTCGGCGTCGTGCGCTCGATCATGGCCCAGGCCGGTCTGCGCGGGCCGCTGGCCTCCGCGAAGTTCGCCGTCGTACGCCTCACCAACGACCAGATCCTGGAGAACGCGACCGGTGTGGGCGCCCCGCCGGGCACCTGGCCGCGCGGGGAGGTCGTCGTGGACGTCCTGCACAAGGCGGTCTACGCCTTCGCCACCGGTGCCGTCGCCGACGCCCTGGCCGACCGCGGCGGCCCCGGCCCGGGGCAGGTGCACGCCGCCCTCCGCCCCGGCCGCCGCTCCGGTGTCGGACCGCTCCCCCGCGGGGACGCCCCCGGGCGCTGAAACCGGGGGCCGGGGGCCGGCCGTGCGTGCCGCCTCGGCCGGTCCGTGGTCCACTCGGCGTATGGGCCACGGCCGGACCGACCCCGCGGACGCCGCTCCCGAGCCGCGTCCGGAGCTCCTCACGTTCGGGCACGGCACGGCCGACCGGACCACCCTGGCCGGCCTCCTGCGAGGAGCCGGCGTCGCCGCCGTCGTGGACGTGCGGACCGCGCCCGGCAGTCGCCGCAATCCGGACGTGTCACGTCAGCGGCTGGCCCAGTGGCTGCCCGAGGAGCGGCTCGCCTACCGGTGGGAGCAGCGGCTGGGGGGCTGGCGCAAGCCGCCGCCCGACTCCCCCGACACGGTCTGGCGCAACGAGTCCTTCCGCGGCTACGCCGCCCACACGCGCAGCCCGGAGTTCGTCGCCGCGATGGACGTCCTGATGGCGCAGGCGGCCGGGGAACGCACCGCGGTGATGTGCAGTGAGGCGGTGTGGTGGCGGTGCCACCGGCGCCTGATCGCCGACTTCGCCGTCCTGGCCCTCGGCGTGCACGTCCTGCACCTGATGCACGACGGACGCCTCACGGCGCACTCCCCGACACCGGGAGTGCGCCTGCGCGGCGACGGTCTGATCGTCTACGACGTCCACCGGGACTAAGCCAGCAGGATCTCGCCGAAGATCGTCCCGGCCAGGAGGACGTATACGGTGCTCGCGATGTAGTTGAGGACGGCCGTCGCCTTGGTCGAGTCGACGAGACGTGCGTGGAAGAATCCCGCCAGCATTCCGACGGCCCCGTACAGGACCACCTCCATCACGACGTCAATCGCCCCGAGGACCGCCATCTGCACTCCCGGATTCTCCGCGTCCCCGATGAACTGCGGGAGCACCGCGAGGAAGAAGAGGATGATCTTCGGATTGGTCAGGCAGACGAAGACACCTCGCAGGTACCACCGTCCCGCCGTGACACCGCTGTGCCCGCTGATCGCACGACGCGCATGGCGCATCGTGGCGAACGCCAGCCACAGCAGATATGCCGCGCCCAGAATCCTGACCGCGTCGAGCACCAAGGGGTGCGACCGGGCGACCTGGCCCATGCCGGCGACGACGGCGGCGGCATAGATGCTCATGCCCGTACCGATGCCGAGGATGGCCTTCACCGCCGCCCGCCGACCGCCTTCGAGACCCACGGCCAGCATGTAGGCCATGTCCGGCCCGGGTGGACCGAGGAAGAGCAGGATCACTGCGACGTAGCCCGGCAGCACCGTCACATCCACCATCGTCAGTGACCTCCCCCGGCGTACGGCGCGGGGCCCCCGAGGGGCTGGTAGTGGTCGTTCCGTGCTGGTTTGCCGCAGCCGGCGGCCGGGCGTCCGGTGCTGGCCCTGGAGGGTGTCATGGGATCTCCGAGTCGACTTAGAACCGCCTAAGCCGGTTCTACCATGAGGGCGCTTCCGCAAGCAACCAGCTGAGCTGGTTCCCGCGACCTTTCAAGAACGCCGGGTGAAGGTGATCGGCAGCTTCTTCGCCCCGGTGTTCCCGGAATCGGGCAGCCACTCGGCGCCTTCTCCTATCCGCAGATCGGTCATGCGTGCGGACAGCGCCGAGAGGGCCACGTCCATGTCCGCCCTGGCGACGAAATGGCCGAGGCAATGATGTATGCCGCCACCGAACGCGAAGTGAGGCGAGCGGTCGGCGTCCAGGTCGATACGGTCCGGGTCCTTGTACTCGGCCGGATCGGTGCCCGACGACTGGGTGAACAGGTGGACGGTCGTCCCCTTGTCGATCGTGCACCCCTTGTGCTCCAGGGTTTCCGCCGCTTCGCGCGTGACCCATCGGCCCACAGGATTCACGCGGAGTACCTCCTCGACCGCCTTGACGGCATAGCGGTCGGGGTCGGCGGCCAGCTTTTCCCACTGGTCGGGTTGTTCGGCGAACGACTGCACGGCCAGCGCCAACTGGTTCCGTGTCGTGTCGATCCCGGCGAATATGAGCAGGATGATGAGGTTGATCAGCTCCTGGTCCGACAGCCTGCCGTCGTCCTCGTCCCTCGTCTCCACGAGAGTGCTCAGGATGTCGTCCCGAGGCGCCTCCCTCCGGCTCCGCACCAGGGATTGCGCATACTGAGTGATTTCGGCGACGGCATCGTCGATGCGCTCGATGTTCTCCCTGATGGAAATGCCGATACTGAGGCCGATCGTGGCCGCGAGCCGGTGGATCTTGTTCCAGTCACGCTCGTCGATGCCCAGCATCATGCACAGGATCCTGGTCGAATACGGCGCTGCGAAGCGACTGGTGAACTCGGTCCGCCCCTCGTCGATCCAGTCGTCGATCAGGCTGTCGGCCAGGGCCCGGAAGCGAGGGCGCAACGGCTCGATGCGACGCGGCGAGAACGCGGGATTGACCAGGCGCCGGATCCTGTGGTGCTCGTCGCCCTCCAGTACGAGCAGCGTCTTCCGCCACCAGTCGGCGAAGCGCCCCTCGGACACTCCGTGCTGGGCGGGCCATTTCGCCGAACCCTGCGTCAGACGAGGGTTCTTCAGGAGGAAATTGCTGTCCTCGTAGGAGAGGACGGCGATACCCCAGTCGGTTCGTGCGTACCAATGCGCAGCTCGCGCCTTCCGCATCTCTTCCGAGTCCATGCGGAAGCTGTCGTCGTTCATGTCGATGTACACAGGTGAGGATGGCTGCGCCATGGCTAACATCTCCCAGTCGTCGAACATGGTGCTCATCACGTGGATCACCGGTGCCCGCCCCCGGACCGAAGTCGCGGCCACGATCGGTCCCTGCCGAGGCGGCACGCGGACCGGGGGCGGGCGGACCGGTGTCAGCCGGCCGTCAACGGGCCGATGCGGTAGAGGACTTCGTCGTGGTGGCTGTCGGGGAAGAGGCTGCTGGGGAACAGCACGCGCGTCTCGACGGGAGCCGAGTGTTTCTTCGCGAACTGCTTCAGCACCATGAGGATCGCCTTGTTCTCGGCGGAGACCGTGGCCTCGACGTACCGGGCGCCCTGGGCCACCTGCTGGTCGGCCGCGGCCTGGAAGAGCTTCACCCCGAGGAACGGGATGCCGTGGCGCGGATTGACGGCGGTCTGCCAGACGAAGTAGGTCTCCGGCTCTTCGGGGCGGCGGTAGCCGGTGAGGAAGCCGACGATCTCGTCGTCCACGGTCGCGACCAGCGAGCCGTCGGTGAAGTCCCGGAACCACAGCGTGTAGTAGTAGATGCTGTTGGAGTCCAGGCCGGGGGTGTTCTCGACCAGCTTCCACACGGCCGGGCCGTCCTCGGGCACCGGGGCCCGGAAGACCGCCCGCTTGCTCGCGGCGGTGCGCTGCTCTGCGGCGGCTGCGGGGGTAGCACTGATCGTCATGGTCAGACCGCCTCGGTCTCTG
>NZ_BNBF01000009.1:177746-178359 GCF_014654935.1 Streptomyces capoamus | reverse complement strand
GTCATGGCGGGACGGGTCATGGCGGGACGGGTCATGGCGGGACGGGTCATGGCGGGACGGGTCCTTTCTCCGTCGGCGGTACCGGACGCGCTCATGCCGTCTCGTAGACGGCGCGCTGCACGATGCGCAGCCCCTGGTCGAGTTCGTCGCTGGTGATGGTCAGCGGGGGCAGCAGCTTGACGACCTGGTCGTGCGCACCGGAGGTCTCGATGAGCAGTCCGAGTTCGAAGGCTCGGCGTGCGGCGCGGCCGGCGTGCCGGGGGTCGGCGAGCTCCAGGCCCCATGCCATCCCGCGGCCGCGGTAGGAGGATCCGCTGTGGTGCGCGGCGGTGTCGCGCAGCGCGGCCTCGATGGTCTGCCCGTGCGCCAGGGTCTGCTGCTTCAGCTTGTCGTCGGCCCAGTAGGTGTTGAGCGCGGCGGCGGCGGTGACGAAGGCCGGGTTGTTGCCGCGGAAGGTGCCGTTGTGTTCGCCCGGCTCCCAGACGTCCAGTTCCGGCCGGAACAGGCAGAGGGACATAGGCAGGCCGTAGCCGCTGATGGACTTGGAGACGGTGACGATGTCCGGGGTGATGCCGGCCTCCTCGAAGGAGAAGAACGCCCCGGTGCGGCCGCA
>NZ_BNBF01000009.1:160801-177707 GCF_014654935.1 Streptomyces capoamus | reverse complement strand
GCCCATCTGGATGTCGTCGACGATGAGCAGCATGTCGTGCTGGAGGCAGAGCCGGGCGAGGCCCCGCAGCCACTGCGGGCGGGCCACGTTGATGCCACCCTCGCCCTGGATCGTCTCCACGATCACCGCGGCGGGCTTGTCCAGCCCCGACCCGTTGTCCGCGAGCAGGTGCTCGAACCACAGGAAGTCGGGTGTCTTCCCGCCCATGTAGTGGTCGAAGGGCATGGGAGTGGTGTGCACGAGCGGCACTCCGGCACCGGCCCGCTTGAAGGCGTTGCCGGTCACGGCCAGGGAGCCCAGCGACATGCCGTGGAAGGCGTTGGTGAAGGAGACGACCGTCTCGCGCCCCTTGACCTTGCGCGCCAGCTTGAGGGCGGCTTCCACGGCGTTGGTGCCGGTCGGGCCCGGGAACATGACCTTGTAGGGCAGGTCCCGCGGGCGCAGGATCGTGTTCTGGAAGAACTCGAGGAACGCGCGCTTGGCCGTGGTCGACATGTCCAGGCCGTGGGTGACGCCGTCGCGCTCCAGGTAGTCGAGCAGGGCGCGCTTCAGCACCGGGTTGTTGTGGCCGTAGTTGAGGGATCCGGCGCCCGCGAAGAAGTCCAGGTAGGCGTGCCCGTCCTCGTCGTACATCCGGCTGCCCTGGGCCCGGTCGAACACGGTGGGCCAGCTGCGGCAGTAGCTGCGCACTTCTGACTCCAGGGTCGTGAAGACGCTCAGGTCGGGCTGGATGAGCGTCATGCGGAGACCTGCTCGAGCTGGGTGCGCAGGACGAAGTCGGTGAAGGTGTCCACCGAGACGAAGTCGTCCGCGTCCAGGTCCTCCGGGTCGACGACCAGGCCGATGGAGTCCTCCAGGGCCATCAGCATCTCCAGCATGGTGGTCGAGTCGAGGTGCAGGTCGTCGAAGAGCTTCACGTCACCGGTGAGGCCGGTGACGGGCCGCTCCAGGACGTCGGTGAGGGCGGTCTCGAGGGCGGTGACGACGTTCTGGCGATCCATGGTCATGTCCTTGTGTGGGGTGAGGAGTTGCTGCGGTCGGCGGGAGGAGGGTCAGTGGGCGAGGCCGGCCCGGGAGGCTTCGGCGGTGACCGGGGCGGCGGGGGCCTGTTCGATCAGGGCGGCCAGTTTCTTGCGGTCGACCTTGCCGTTGCCGTTGGTGGGCAGGGCGTCGAGGCGGACGCAGCGCCGCGGGATCTTGAAGGGCTCGATGTGGTCGCGCATGCCCTCGCGCACCTCGTCCGCGCCGATGTCGGCGACCACCGCGAGGAGCGCGCCCCGCTTGCCCTCGGGCGGCAGCACGGCGGCCGAGGTCACCCCGTCGACACGGGTCGCGGCGGCTTCGACCTCGGTGGCGCTGAGACGGAATCCGCGCTCCTTGTAGAGGTCGTCCCGGCGGCCGGAAAAGTAGAGGTAGCCCTCCTTGTCCAGCCAGCCGTAGTCGCCGGTGCGCAGCTCGGGGAAGAGTCCCTCCGCGCGAGGGAAACGCTCGGCGGTCAGCTCGGGGCGTTTCCAGTAGCCCGCCATGACGTTCGGGCCGCGCACGACGAACTGGCCGATCTGTCCGGGAGGCAGCCGGCTGCCGTCGTCGTCGATGACGAAGACCTCGGTGCCCGGCAGCGGCAGTCCGCAGGATCCCGGATGGTCGAGGTCTCCGTCCGGCGGCATGATCGCCGTGCGCTTGCACTCCGTGAGGCCGTACATGACCTGGATCCTCAGCCGGGGCAGTGCGGCGCGCAGCGCGGCCATGGTGGTGTCGGACAGGGCCGCTCCGGTGTTGGTCAGCAGCCGCAGCCGGCTCGGCCCTGAGCTGCTGCGCCGGAGCAGCCAGGCGAGCCGGTCGGCGATGGAGGGCACGGCGGGCAGCACGGTCGCCCCGGCTTCCTCCAGGCTGCGCAGCAGCGGCGGACCGACCTCGGCGACCGTGCCCAGGTGCAGTCGGGCGCCGCTCAGGGCCGCCAGGTAGACCTGGTAGAGGCCGTAGTCGAAGGAGAGCGGCAGCGGGCAGTACACGACGTCGTCGCTGCGGTACCGCAGGCACTCCTGGATCGCGGAGGCGGCGAAGAGCACCTGCTGGTGGGTACTGACCACGGCCTTGGGCAGCGAGGTGGTGCCCGAGGTGTAGATCAGGCTGACGGGGTCCACCGTCAGGGCGCTCGGGCCACCGGGGGCGAGTGACTCGTCGGTGTCGGCGTCGAGGGCGGACCGGACCAGCTCGTCGAGTTCGAGGAAGCGCACCCCGTGCTCGGCGGCGGTCCGTCCCGCGGCGGGGTCGTCGGAGACCAACAGCGTGGGTCCGCAGTCCCGCAGCACGTGTTCCAGCGGCCCGCCGCGTACCTGTTCGTGCAGCACGCTGAAGACGGCGCCCAGGCGGGAGGCCGCGTAGAGGAGTACGGCGATGCCGATCCCGTCGGCCGCGGTGACGACGATCCGGTCGCCGCGCCGCAGTCCTTCGCGCTGCAGGGCAGCGGCCGTCCGGGTGCTGGCGGCGGCGAGTTCTGCGTAGGTCAGGCTGCGGCCCTGGGAACTCAGCGCGGCGGATTCCGGGCTGCGTTCGGCGGCCGACTCCAGGAGTTCGTGCAGCAGCTGCGCTGTACGGCCCATCAGGTCTCCTCGGCAACGGGGTGGGGGGCGGTCGCCGTGTCCGTCCTGCGGTAGGGGACGACTGTGGTGGCGGTGGCGGAACACACGAGCTGAGGGGCGTCGAGGACGACGGCGGCGCTCTCTCCCGCTCCCGGGCGGGCACTGAGGACTTTGTGCGCCTCCAGTTCGACCACCCGCCGCAGCCTGGTCCGCCGTACCAGTCGTGCGCGGGCCTCGATGTAGTCGCCCGGCCTGACGGGTGCGGCGAACCGGACGTCGTCGTACTGGGCCAGCAGCCCCTCGTCGCCGTCCGTGCGGACGGTGATCTCGGTGACCAGATCGCCGAACAGCCGCAGGATGCGGGCGCCGTCCACCAGGTCACCCCCGTAGTGGGCTTCCTCCTGGCCGACTCGCACCCGCAGGAAGGCCGTGGTCTGCGGGGCTTGTTCACCGTGGGCACTGTGCTGGGCGGGGGCGGGGGCGGTGGTGCTGGTGCTGGGCGGCGACACGGCGTCGGGCTCCTTCGGTTCGGTGGATGCGGTGGGTCCGATGTCGGCCGCGGCACCGCCGCGGCCGGGGACGCCGATGGCGACTGCGGCTACGACGTCCTGTTTGTGGGTGATGGACACCGAGACGGAGGGCGGGGCCAACTGGGCGGCTCTGCCCCGGAAACGGACGACGGGGGCGCCGTGCGGTGTGGGCTCCACACATATCTCGCGCGGCGACACTCCTTGCAGGAAGCCCAGGCCCAGGACCTTGAGGATGGCCTCCTTGGCGGCGAATCGTCCTGCCAGGAACTCCAGTCGGCGCCGGCCGCCGAGGCCCTCGGCGTGGTCCAGTTCCTCCCGGGCGAAGCTGAAGCGCAGGAACCAGGGTCGTTCGACCAGGCGGCGCAGTTCCGAGCAGTCGAGGACGTCGACCCCGACCCGGGCGGCCCGGTCTGCCGCGGTGGTCATCGGGATGCTGCGCGGAAGTCGACGAGGTGCTGTTTGGCCAGCAGGTCCTCGGTGGTGTCGCGTTCCCGGATCAGATGGGCCCGCCCCCCGTGCACCATCACCTCGGCCGGGAAGCCGTGGCTGAGGAAAAGCCCGGGTGAGGCGGTGGGCCCGTAGGCCCCGGACCGCTCCACCGCCAGCAGGTCCCCCGGCCGTACCTCCGGCAGCCGGACCTTCTTGGCGATGACGTCGTTGGGCGTGCACAGCGGCCCGGTCACGCTGTAGGGCCGCAGCGCTTCGGCGTCCCGGCTCCCCACGTGGCGGATCGGGAAGTTGCGCTTGACGAAGCTGCCGACGCCGACCGCGGCCATGTGGTGGTTGGTACCGCCGTCGGCGACCACGAAGCTCTCCCCCATGGAGTCCTTCACATAGCGGGCCCGGATGAGGTACGTGCCGGCCATGGCCGTCAGGAAGCGCCCCAGCTCCATGATCATCTGGCAGCGCGGGTTGCGCGCGGCGAAGGAGGAGAGGACGTCCGCCAGTCCCGTGCCCAGCGCGTCGAGGTCCAGGTCCTCCTCGTTGTCGAAGTAGGCGACGCCGAGTCCGCCGCCGAAGTCCACGGTCTCCAGGGGGAAGCCGAGCCGTCCGGCCAGCTCCTCCGCGGTGGCCAGGATCCGGCCGGTGTTGTGGACGACGTCCTCGTGGTTCAGGAACCGTGTCCCCATGTAGGCGTGCACGCCCTTCACCCGGATGTGGCGCAGGGCCGCGAGCCGGTGCTTGGAGTCGCGCAGTTCGGCTTCGTCGATGCCGAACTGCCGGGGCTTGCCCCCCATCGCCAGTCCCGACCCCTTGCTGCCGAAGGCGGGGTTTACCCGCAGGAGCACCGGGAACTCGTCACGGCCGGCGGTCGCCAGCAGCGAGTCCAGCAGGTCGAGTTCGTCCAGTGATTCGCAGACGATCGCGTGGATTCCGGCTTCGACGCACGCGGTGAGTTCTCGTTCGTCCTTGCCGGGGCCGAGGAAGATGATGTCCTGGGGCGCGACCCCGGCGCGGAGCGTGGTGACGAGTTCGGCATAGGAGGAGACCTCGGCGCCGGCACCGAACGAGTTCAGCAGTGCGCAGACACTGACGTTGGGGTTGGCTTTGAGCGAGTAGAAGACGTCGACACCGGCGGGGAGCACGCTGCGCAGCCTGCGGTACGTGTCTTCCAGGATGTCCGCGTCGTAGACGAACAGCGGGGTGCCGAACTCCTCGGCGAGTTCCGCCATCGTATTGCCCTGGATGTGGTCGTTCGAGATAGCCATACAATCACTGCCATCCGCCGTCGTCGAGCCGACGGCTTACGGTCCGCTCCTTCGCGAGTGAGCTGCCTGGGATGGATGTCCGCTCTTTCATCGCTCGCCTCTCTCACTGGTTTGTCATCCAGCAATCACGATTCTGCGAGCTTCCGCCTGGCGAAGGAAGAACTGGCGGGTGGACTGAATCGGTCCTGACCTATTTAGGCCCGCACTCGGACTTGGTGTCGGCCCAATGGATCCAAGGCGTTCGCGATATTCCCCGTGTACGTTGAATCAAACCGATGAAAAAGGCCGGACATTCGGGGCATCAGGCGTTCGGAGCGTCAGACGTCCGGGACAACAGGCGCCCGGGACAACAGGCGCCCGGGACATCAGGCGTCCAGGGCATTGGGTATGCATTGGGTATCCATACCGACGGCCGGCCGCGCGGGGCCGTGCGCCGACGGGCCGCCGTGCAGGGGTCGGCCTCAGTCGAACTCGTAGTGCATGAGCGGCGCTTCGGCGCGCCGCAGGCCCCAGTCGGCCAGCTGAGGGCACGCGGCGGCGGCACGCACCCAGATCAGTTCCGCGGTCGACTCGGCCTCGTTCAGGGACGCGACCCGGAGGAAGAGACCGATGACGGGATGAGGTCGTGACTGGAGGTGCACACTGACGTGTTCGAGAACGTCGGGTGCGGTGGCTTCCAGCAGCTGCCTGATCTCAGCAGGCAGGCAGGCATCGCCGCCCGGAGGGGAGACCGCGAGATGGACGAGGTACATGAGGCAACTGTCCTATTCGAATCGTCAATCCCTTCCACTGCTTGTCGACCAGTGACCCTGAGGACCCTCATGGCCGGATGAGCCCCCTCGCGACCGCGTGCACACCGGCCTGGAAGCGGCTTCGCGCGCCGAGGTGGTCCATGAGCCTGGTGGCGATACGGCGTGCCGTGCGAGCCGACACGCCCAACCGTGCCGCGACGGATTCGTCGGTGTGCCCCTGGGACAACAGCCGCAGGACCTCCGCCTGCTGGGGACCCAGCCCCTGCGTGTCCGCGGGTGAGGGGGTGTCGCCCAGGGGCCGGGCGCACTGCCAGACACAGTCGAACAGGGCGTACAGCGAGGACACCACTCCTGGTGTCTGCAGGACGACCGCCCCGGCTGCGGTGTCGTCGCAGTCGGCGGCGACGACGGCGATCCTCCGATCGCAGATGATCATGCGGTTCGGCAAGGAGGGGACGCTCCGTATGCGCCCGCCGAGGGTGGCCAGCCACTCCGCGTGCGCCACGGTCGCGGGGTCGTTGCGGGCGCTGTCCAGGTAGACGGTGCGCATCCGCACGCCGCGCTCCAGCAGGGTCTCGGCGAGCGGCCGCGAACTGCGCACATTGGCCGCCGTCTGGGCTCCGCCCGGAGCGAAGGTCAGCAGTTCGTCCTCCACCCTGTCGTACAGGGTCGCCAGGTAGTCGCGGACGCAGTCGACGCCGTTCAGGCGGAGTAACTCTTCCCTGTCCTGGGTGAACTCCGATTTGAGACGTACGGCGGCGGCCTGGGCCTCTTGTACCCGTTTCTGTTGCGCGGCGAGTTCGGCTCGTTGCCTTGCCAGCAGGATGTCCGCGGCCAGGTGCGGGTCGACTGCGTGGAAATTCCGGGGATCTTCGGAGGAACTCCTTATGAGGGCCAGTTCACTGAGGGTGTCGAGTGCCGTCAGTACGGCCTGCTCGGTCAGCCGGAGCCGGCGCATCAGATCGACGACACCGTCCTGCGGGTGTGCCAGCATCTCGCGGTAGACGACCTCGGCCGTGGCGTCCATTCCCAGAACGTCGTACATGGGATTCCCCCTTTTTTGAGCAGCGTTCGGCAGCGAGACCACGAAGCGCGGGAGTCTCGCTACCACGAAGTCACGATGATCAGTGACGAAACAGCACGGTCAGTCGGCGAGGCCCGACTTCGCGCGCTTGTTGGCGAGAAAGCGTGCCTTCTTCTCACGATTCCCGCACGTGTTCATGTCGCACCATCTGCGGGTGTGACCGCGGCTGGTGTCGACGAACGCGGCCCGACACGTCGGCGAAGCGCACAACGAGATCTTTCCTTCTCGTTCTCCCGCGAGGAGGCTGATCGCGTCGGCGGCGATCACGCTGAGCGCGTCTTCCACGGAGGCGGAACCCAGCCGCCACTCCCGGCTGCCCTCGGCCGTCAGGACCGCCGAGGCCAGGCCGTGCGTGCTGCAGTCATTGATGACATCGACGGCCGGGGAGGGCAGCGGGTCGTGGATCGCGACGGCGGTGGCGGCAGCGTGGATCGCTTCCCGCAGCTCCCGGGCGTGATCGAGCTGGGACTGACTGCAGGAGTCGACGGCGAGTCCGTTGACCGCCAGCCAGTCCGCGAACCGGGACGGCACGGGAATGCGCTCCAGCGCCTCGCCGTAACGCTCCGAGAGGGTACCCGTGAAGCTGGTCGTCAGCACCTTGCCCAGACGGAACTCCGGAAAATACACCACCGCCATGGAACCACCTTAGCCGGTTGCTTCCTGCAGGGCAAGCATGCCAGAACCGTCAGAGGCGGTTCTACGGCGACCCGGAGATCCCGTACACCCTCCAAGGTCAACATCGAGTGCCCGAAGGCCGGTTGGGGAAACCAGCACGGATCGCCGGCCGCGATTGCCACACCCACGGGCCGCCCGCGAAGGGCCTGAACGGGCCAGGACCGGTTCAGGCCAGCCGCCACTCCTTCCTCCGCCCCGACCGGGCTCGTAAGGTCGTGATCGCCGGAGAAAGAACCGGCGAAAGGGACGAGCGACGGAAGATCAGGGACCATGAAGATTTTTGTCGACAGGGTCAAGTGCCAGAACCACGGACAGTGCGCGATCTCGGCTCCGACCAACTTCGAGCTCGACGACAACGGGGAGCTTCGATACCAGGAAGCGTTCGATGAGGAGAACACCGGCGACATCGAGGACGCTGCCGACTCCTGCCCTCTGCAAGCGATCACCCTGAAGTCGTGATGCCGCCGGTGGCTGACAGGCGGCCGCACATCGCCGTGGTCGGCTCCGGCATAGCCGGACTGCGAGCGGCCGACGCCCTGCTCAAACGCGAGGTCGACGCCAGGATCGTCGTCTTCGGGGACGAGCCCCACCGCACCTACAACCGGCCGGGTCTGACGAAGAAGCGCTATCCCCTGTCGGACGCCCTCGAGAGCACGATCGCCGAGGACGTAAGGGTGAAGGGAGCCGAGAACGACGCCGTGACCTGGCGCCTCGGCACCGGAGTGCGGTCCGCGGACCTGAGCGGCAGGACGCTGCGCCTGAGTACCGGTGAAACGTTCGAGTACGACGCTCTGGTGATCGCCGCGGGCGTACGTCCGCGGACCGCGTTCGGGGACGGCGGGGAGTGCGCGCTCCACACGCACAGGACCCTGCGCGGTCTGGGCGATGCGCGCTACGTCCACCAGCGGCTCCAGGCGAGCGAGAAGGTCACGATCACGGGCGCCGGATTCGTCGCCTGTGAGCTCGCTTCGCTGGCCAAGGAGTACGGCTGTGAAGTCCTCATGCTGGAAGCACTGCGCCGCGGGCCGTTCGAGAGCCTCCTGGGCGAACGGCTGGCGACGGCGCTCGGCCGCCGGCTCGTCCAGCACGGCATCACGTTCCTGACGGGCGATTCCGCGAGGGAACTGCTCTGCGCCGCGGAACCGTCGCATGCGGAGCCCCCGCCCGATCGGTCCCTTTCCGATCAGTCCCTTTCCGATAGGTCCCTCTTCATCGAGGCCATCGGGAGCGTCCCCAATGTGGAGTGGCTGGACGGGAACGGCCTCGACCTGTCCGACGGGGTGCGCGTCGACGCGTACATGCGCGTCTCGCCCTGGGACAACGTGTTCGCGGCCGGGGACGTGGCCCGGTACCCCGACCCGTGGACGGCCGGGAGCCTCACGCGCAGAGAATTCTGGAAGAACGCGATCGACACGGGTGATCTCGCGGGCCGGTCCCTGGCGTCGTCGTTGGGGTACGGTTCCGTGACCTCCCCGATCGGATACTTCCCCAGCATGTCCACGGAAGTACTCGGACTGCGCATCCAGATCGCCGGCGATCCGAGGGCGTCGGACGCGATGGAGGTCGTCTGCGGAGACCCGGACGAGCCGGAGCAGGGAGTCCTCGTCGCGTACCTGCGGGAAGGCACCGCGGTGGGGGCCGCCTACCTGGACAAAGGCGCCCGGTACAACAGTGCCTACATCAAGCTGCTGAGGTCGTTGAGAGAGCGCTGAACGGGCACTGGAATGCCGGTCGCCGGCGGCGAACGACCGAGGGCCGGTTTCGGATGGTTCCGAAACCGGCCCTTGACGTGCGGCTGTACATCGGAGCAGCACCCGCAACCACGTCGCCCGCAGGGAAGCCGCCACGCGGACGAGGGCCGGGGACCGCGGCGCGGCTGCCAGCCCGGCGTAGTGCGCCGGGCATTCCCACTGTTCGCGGGCCGAGAGCTCGACGGGCACGGGAGTGTCCGGGTGGTCCTCGGGCGCGTAGAGATGCACCACCGCCTCATACCGGGAGTCCACGTGCGTGGTCGCGGACCAGGGGTGCTGGGGGTGCTCGCACGAGGCGTCCGCGTCGATGGTGTCCAGGGCCGCGACCAAGTCGCGGGCGTAGGGGGGCAGGCTTTCGTAGGTCTGGGCGATGCCCATCCACAGGGACAGGAACAGGCCGATCCGTTCCTCGTCGCGCACCTGCCCGGACAGCCAGCGGCGGGCGGACCACAGCGCGACGGGGCCGGTGTTGTCCTCCCAGGAACGCCGGATCGCCTCCTGGAGGAACCGCGCGTCGAGGTGGGAGACGTCCGCACTGCCGAAGAGCTCCTCGTGGGCCTCGCGCATGCGGGCGGCGGCCCCGTCGGCGAGGCCGGCGAGGAACGCCTCGCAGTCGAACGCCGCCAGCTCCTCGTCCTCCAGCCCGTACTCCTCGGCGAACACGGCACGGCCGGCCTCGGACAGCATGCTCACCCCGGCCTCGACGCCGTATTCGTCGTCCACGTCCGTGGGACGGGCTCCGGCCGGGCAGGTGCAGGACGCCGGGTCGAGCGTGGCCCGCAACCCTTCCAGGGCTTGCGTGTACGACGCGAAGAGGGACTTGCTGAAGACGCGTGCGGCGACCTACCAGCAGGTGGTGTGGAGCAGGATCGTGTACCCGGTCCGTTCCCGGTGCCCCTGCGGGGTGCCGATGCGCGATCAAGGGCCCCACCTCACCAGTGTGAGGCGGAGCCCTTTGACCCGCGACTACGAAGCGTTGCCTCCGTCGGGACGACAGGATTTGAACCTGCGACCCCTTGACCCCCAGTCAAGTGCGCTACCAAGCTGCGCCACGTCCCGTCACGGTCTCACGCGGTGTTCCGCGTGATCACGCAGGCCAACCCTACCGCACGCGCACGCGTGCCCGGGCCGGGACGGGACCGGCGGGGGCCGGGCGGGGCGGCGTACCGGGACCAGGAGGGCGAGGACGACGCCCAGCGCGGCCGGGTCCCGACGACCGCATGGCCGGTGTCCGCACCACCCGCTGACCCGCCCACCCGCTGACCCGCCCACCCGCCGGACGGCACGGGTCGCCGGCTACTTGATGAGCGCGTTCGCCACCACCACGATCAGCCCGAGTAGCGCGTCCCCCAGCCCCATCAGGACGGCGACCGGCCAGCTGCGGGCGGACCAGCGGGCGGTGAGGAGCCCCAGCGCGAACAGGATCACGACGTTGAGGCCGAACGCCGCGTACTCGATCCCCTTCGCGGGCCACCATCCCCAGCGCGCGCCCGCCAGCAGGAAGACGGTGGGCAGGACCGCCGCGACGAGCGGCCACTCGTTGCGGACGGCGAGCAGGATGTCCCAGCGGCGGTGCGGGGCGCGCTCGGCGATGTAGTGGGCGTAGCCGTGGGCGAGGGCGGAGGCGCACGCGGTGACCAGCACCCACGCGGCGTCGTACCCGCGGACCTCGGCGGAGGTGTGCCCGTACTGGGTGAGCGCCGCGACCATGGAACTGGCGAGAACGGCGCCGTACACCCCGCCGAAGAGCACGATCTCCCGCGTGCTCTGGTGCCGGGACGGTGCCGTGGCGACCGCCGTGGAGTCAGCCATGTCCCCACGATCACGCGGGCCGGGCGTCCCCGCCACCGCGCGGCCCGACGAAGTGTCCTGCCACCGGGCCCGATGCCGCACACCCTGTCGACGGCGGCGGGGCTCGCGCGCCGACTAGGGTCAACCGCATGACGCCCAGCTTCGCGCTCCACATCGCCGACGCCGACCTCGAACCCGAGCCCCTGGACCCGGACCAGATCGTCTCCGGAAGCCCGGAGGTCACCGGGAAGGTGGTCTGGGAGTCGGCGGACGGCCGGCAGATCCGCGGGATCTGGCAGATCACCCCGGGCGTGGTCACGGACACGGAGGCGGACGAACTGTTCGTGGTGATCAGCGGGTCGGCGACGATCGAGGTGGCCCACGGGCCGACGCTGACGGTGGGGCCCGGTGACCTGGCGGTGCTCCGCGCGGGCGACCGTACGACCTGGACGGTGCACGAGACGCTGCGCAAGGCGTACGCGATCAGTCTGTGAGGCCGGCCGCGGGCGGGCCCGTCGTCCCCCGGACCGGTCCGACCCAGTTTCCGACAGGGAGGCGGCAGTCATGGTGGACGCGCTCGGTGTCGCGGTCGTCGGGTTCGGCTGGATGGGCCGGGTGCACACCCGGGCGTACGCCCGCCTCCCGCACCACTATCCCCGGCTGCCGCTGCGGCCCCGGCTGATCGCGGTGGCCGAGGAGGTGCCGGGACGGGCGGAGGAGGCCGCCGAGCGGTTCGGGTTCGCCTCGGCGACCCGCGACTGGCGGGAGGTGGCGGCCGATCCGCGGGTGCGGGCGGTGAGCGTCACCGTGCCGAACTTCCTGCACCGGGAGATCGGGGTGGCGATGGCCGAGGCCGGCAAGCACCTGTGGATCGAGAAGCCGGTGGGCCTGACCGCCGGGGACGCCCGCGCCGTCGCCGACGCGGTCGCCGGGGCCGGCGTCCAGGGCGCGGTCGGCTTCAACTACCGCAACGCACCCGCCGTGGAGACCGCCCGCGAACTGATCGCCTCCGGTGAGCTCGGCACGGTCACGCATGTGCGCATCCGCTTCTTCAGTGACTACGCGGCCCACCCGGACACTGCGCTGACCTGGCGGTACGAACGCGAACGGGGCGGCAGCGGGGTACTGGGCGACCTGGCCTCGCACGGCGTCGACCTGGCCCGGTTCCTGCTCGGTGACATCGCGGCGCTGACCGCGGACACGGCGGTCTTCGTACCGGAGCGGGCGCGTCCGAGCGGTGCGACGGCCGGGCACGCGCCGGCCGCCGGCGGCGAGCCCGGCCCGGTCGAGAACGAGGACTACGCCGGCTGCCTGCTGCGCTTCGCCTCCGGTGCCCGTGGGGTGCTGGAGGCCTGCCGGGTCTCGGTCGGCGAGCAGAACAGCTACGGCTTCGAGGTGCACGGTACGCGGGGCGCGGTGTTCTGGGACTTCCGCCGGATGAACGAGCTGCGGGTCAGCCGCGGTTCGGCCTACCAGGACCAGCCGGTGAGCACGGTGTACGTCGGCCCGGGCGCCGGCGAGTTCGCCGCGTTCCAGCCGGGTGCGGCGAACGCGATGGGCTACGACGACCTGAAGGTGATCGAGGCGTACCGCTTCGTCCGCTCCATCGCCGAGGGCACGCCGTACGGCACCACTCTCGCGGACGCGGTGTACAGCGCGACCGCTCTGGACGCCATGGCGGAGTCGGCGCGCAGCGGCCGGTGGGTCAGCCTGCGGGCACGTCGTACGGAGTGACCACCTGGATCGCCGACGGCAGCACCGGCCGCTGCTTGTTCGAGGGGTTTGTACTGACAAGAATGGCAGGACCGCGCCGCGCCGGCCGCGTCCACGGCGGCGGCCGGTGCGCGGGGACCGCTTTTGCGCGGACCTGCGTGCGCGGGGCGCCGTACGTACGGGCCGGCCTGGCGGATGCCGCACCGGGTCGGTGACCGAGCGGGACGGGACGTGCCCCGGCGGCCTCGACCAGGACTCGGCACAACCCTAGGAGCAGTACCGCATGCGTATCGGAATCCTCGGCCTCGGCCGCATCGGCGCCTTCCACGCCGAGACCCTCGCCGGCCTGGACGCCGTCGAGTCGCTCGTCGTCGCCGACCCGTTCGCGCAGGCGGCCAAGGCCGCCGCCGAGCGGTTCGGCGCCGAGGTCGCGGACTCGCCCGAGGCCCTGCTGGCGGCCGGGGTGGACGGCCTCGTCGTCGCGGCGGCCACCGACGCCCATCCCGCGCTGATCCTGGCGGGCGTCGAGGCCGGCGTCCCGGTCTTCTGCGAGAAGCCCGTCGCCCGGACGATGGGCGAGGGCGTCGAGGTCCTGGAGGCCGTGCGGGGCAGCGGCGTACCGGTCCAGATCGGCTACAACCGGCGCTTCGACGCGGGCTTCGCCGCCGCGCGGGCCGCCGTACGGGCCGGTGAGCTCGGCCCGCTGCACACCGTCCGCTCCACGACCCTGGACCCGGCGCCGCCGCCGGCCGCGTACGTCGCCGCGTCCGGTGGCATCTTCCGCGACTGCTCCGTGCACGACTTCGACATCATCCGCTGGGTGACGGGAGCCGAGGTGACCGAGGTCTACGCGGTGGGCGGCAACCGGGGCGCCGACTACATCGAGGCGGCCGGCGACGCCGACACCACGGGCGCGATCCTCACCCTGGACGACGGCACCCTCGCGGTGGTGTCCAACTCCCGGCACAACGCGCGTGGTTACGACGTGCGCATGGAAATCCACGGCTTCGCCGACTCCATCGCCGTCGGCCTCGACGACAAGCTGCCGCTGCGCTCGGTCGAACCTGGGGCGACCTTTCCGTCCGGCACCCCGCACGACTTCTTCATGGACCGCTTCGCCGCCGCCTACCGCGCCGAACTGACCGCGTTCACCGAGGTCGTGGCCGGCAGCCTGCCCTCACCGTGCACCGTCGAGGACGCGCTGGAGGCGGGCTGGATCGCCGAGGCGTGCACGCTGTCCCTGCGCGAGCACCGGCCGGTGACGCTCGCGGAGGCGCGCCGGGGGTGAGCGTCCGGGGCGGCGCCGGGCGGTCGTCCGGCGCCGCCCCGCCCGTCCGCGTCAGCCGCAGTACCGGATCAGCCACTCGTCCGGGTTGTAGGTGTCCCGTGCCGGGTCCGGCACGGTCGCCGGCCTGGTCTCCACCGTGTCCTGCGGACGTATCCGCTCGGGCAGCGAGCCGAAGCGGTCGCGGCGCAGGGCCGCGGCGGTCTCGGCCGGGTCCTCGGGCCTGGTGCGGGCTTCCGTACGGTGTGTCATCTCGTCCTCCCGTCCGCGCGGGCGTTCCCCGTTGTATTCGAAACGACCGCGTGCCCCCGTTGGTTCCCGGCCATCCGGTGACCGAATCCATCGGGACCACGCAGGAACCGGGCCGCGGCCGGCGGCACCACGGCCCGGTCCGGCGCGGCGGCCGGCGGCACGGCATCCCTGCCCGGCGGGACGGTCCGGTCCCTCAGGCCCCGCAGGACCGCAGGAAGCGGCGGGTGCGTACCGCGATCGGCAGGGGCCTGTCCGGCTCGCACGGGTACATGTCCTGCTCGACGATCGCGAACAGCTCCACCCCCAGCCGCTGCGCCGCCTCCAGCACCGGCCCCAGTGCGGGGACCCCGGACGGCGGTTCGCACATGACCCCGCGCCGCACCGCCGGCCCGAACGGCACCCCGCCCGCGACGACCTCGGCGAGGATGTCCGGGTCGACCTGCTTGAGGTGCAGGTACCCGATGCGCTCGCCGTAGGTCTCGATCAGCTTGACGCTGTCCCCTCCGCAGTAGGCGTAGTGCCCGGTGTCCAGGCACAGGTTGACCAGGTCGGGGTCGGTCGAGTCCAGGAAGCGCTCGACGTGTTCCTCGGTGTCGATGTGGGTGTCGGCGTGCGGGTGTACCACGATGTCCAGGCCGTAGGCCTCCTTGACCTCGTGGCCGAGCCGTTCCATGCCCTTCGTCAGGTGGGCCCACTGCTCGGCGGTCAGCTCGGGGGGTTCCAGGAGTTCGGCGGTCTTGTCGTCCCGCCAGAAGGAGGGGATGACCACCAGGTGCCGGGCGCCCATCGCCCGCGTGAGCGCGGCGACCTGGCCGACGTGCGCCCAGGTCTCCTCCCAGACGGCGGGGCCGCGGTGCAGGCCGGTGAAGACCGTGCCCGCCGAGACCTTCAGGTTCCGCCGGGCCACCTCGTCGGTGAGCCGTGCCGGGTCGGTGGGCAGGTAGCCGTACGGGCCCAGTTCGATCCAGTCGTAGCCGGCCTCGGCGACCTCGTCGAGGAAGCGTTCCCAGGGCACTTGCCGGGGGTCGTCGGGGAACCAGACGCCCCAGGAGTCCGGGGCCGAGCCGACCCGGATGCGGTCGAGCGAAGTGGGCTGCGCCATGATTCAGGACTCTCCTTCGGGAAAGGTCGCCACGGGTGCGCCGAGGCCGCCCGCCTCGGGCGGCCCTCCCGTGTCGACGCCGTGCACCTGGCCCGACTCGTGCCTGAGCGTGACGAGTTCTGCGCCGGGTGGGTGATGAAGATGACGCCGAGGCCGCGGTCGCGGGCGGCGGCGATGGACTTCAGCAGGCAGTCCAGGACGACGCCCATGGTGTGCAGTTCCCGGTCCGTGGTCTCCTTCGTCCGGACGATGTCGAGCCGGCCCAGCGGCCGAGGCCCCTTGGCCGTCTCGGAGCCGAGGAAGAACAGTTCGACGAGGGGCCCGCCGGCGGAGGGGGGCGGTTCCCGGACGGCGGTGACGGCGGTGACGGCGGTGCCGTGGGCGGGTCGGTCGGTCATCGCTTCACCTCCGGGTCGCCGTGCGCCGGGCCCACGGAAGGGATACAAGCCCCCTGCCCGGCCCGCTGTCCATAGTTTGTCAGGACATCATTTCACGAGCAGGTCCGGATGCCCGGGACGAAGCGTCTCACCTGGGCCGCGACCCCCCGCGACGGTGACGATTACGTTTCGGGCAAGAGACCCCCCGTTGCGACCGGAGCTATTGACGCATGAGCGGACCTGGGGCTGTTATTACGCCCACGATGTTCGGTCGAGTTGGTTTCTGAGCGGTTTCGAAGACCTTTCGGTGATCAACTCACCCCCTTGGCCGAACCCTGCATTCCTCAGGAGCCGCCATGCGCCTCTCCCCCTCCGGTCTGTCCCTCCCCGGTCCCAGCCGCCGTTCCCTGCTGCGCGGAGCGGGCGGTGCCGCCCTCCTCGCCGGGACCGGCATACCCCTGCTGTCCGCCTGCGGCGGCAGCGGTTCCGGTTCCGACCCCAAGACCGTCACCGTCGGCTCCAACCAGTCCGACGCCGTGCCGAAGAAGGCCTACGGCGACATCTACACGGCCTTCACCAAGCAGTCCGGTCTCAAGGTCGACGTGAACACCAAGGACCACAACACCTTCCAGGAGCAGATCAACTCGTATCTGCAGGGCACCCCGGACGACGTGTTCAACTGGTTCGCCGGTTACCGCATGCAGTTCTTCGCGGCCAAGGGCCTCGCCAGCCCGGTCGACGACGTGTGGGAGAAGATCGGGGGCAACTTCCCCGAGGCCATGAAGAAGCTGAGCAAGGGTGCGGACGGCAAGTACTACTTCGTGCCGCTGACCACGTACCCCTGGGCGGTCTTCTACCGCAAAAGCGTCTTCCGGCAACACGGTTACGAAGTTCCCACCACCTGGGACCAGTTGGTCGCCCTGTGCAAGCGGATGAAGAAGGACGGCCTGGTCCCGATCGCCTTCGGCGACAAGGACGCCTGGCCCGCGATGGGCACCTTCGACCAGATCAACTTCCGCCTCAACGGCTACGACTTCCACGTCCAGCTGATGGCCGGCAAGGCCTCCTGGACGGACGCGAAGGTCAAGGCCGTCTTCGACCACTGGGCCGAGCTGCTCCCCTACCACCAGGACGGCTTCATGGGCCGCACCTGGCAGGACGCCGCGCAGACGCTGGTGGCGAAGAAGGCCGGCATGTACCTCCTCGGCTCCTTCGTGGCCCAGCAGTTCACCGACAAGGCCGACCTGGACGACCTCGACTTCTTTCCCTTCCCGGAGATCAACTCCGCGTACGGCCAGGACAC
>NZ_BNBF01000009.1:145428-160761 GCF_014654935.1 Streptomyces capoamus | reverse complement strand
CGTCGAGGCGCCCACCGACGGGTTCATGGTCTCCAGGTCGCCGAAGAACCACGCCGGTGTGGTGAAGCTGCTGGAGTTCGCCGGCACCCCGCAGGCCGAGGAGATCTACCTCAAGAGCGACCCGAGCGTGGTGGCCGCCTCCGACAAGGCCTCCACCGCGTCGTACTCGGCGCTGCAGAAGAAGGCGTTCGAGATGATCTCCGGCGCCAAGAGCCTCACCCAGTTCATGGACCGCGACTCCCGGCCCGACTTCACCTCCACGGTGATGCAGCCCGGCCTGCAGAAGTTCCTGCAGAACCCGAAGGACGTGGACGGCCTGCTGTCGTCCGTCGAACGCCAGAAGAAGACGATCTTCACCTCCTCGTGAGCGGCCCGATGACCACCGATACGACGACGAAGACCCCGGAGCCGGCCACCGCGCCCGCTCCGGGGGCCGCGCCCGCGAAGAAGCGGGTCACCCGGGGCCACCGGCGCCTGCTGACCCGCCGTGACCGGTTCACGCTCGCCCTGATGGCGGGCGTGCCGACCGTCCTGCACGTGATCCTCGTCTGGGTCACCGCCCTCGCCTCGATCCTGCTGGCCTTCACCACCTGGGACGGCATCGGGTTCGACTCGATCAAGTGGGTCGGCCTGGACAATTTCCGGCAACTGTTCACCGACAACCCGCAGTTCTGGCCGGCCGTCCAGCACAACGTGATCTGGTTCGTCGTCCTGATCCTGGTCCCGACGCCGTTCGGCCTGTTCCTCGCCGTACAGCTGGACAAGAAGATCCGCTTCACCCGGGTCTACCAGACCGCGTTCTTCCTGCCGGTCGTCATCTCGATGGCCTGCATCGGCTTCGTCTGGCAGCTCATCTACAACCCGGACACCGGCCTGATCAACAGCATCGCCGGGGCCAACAAGCCCGGCCATTACATCGACTGGATCGGCGACCCGCACCTCAACCTGTGGGCCGTCCTGATCGCCGCGTCCTGGCGGCACACCGGCTACATGATGATCCTGTACCTGGCCGGTCTCAAGAGCGTCGACCCCTCGCTGCGGGAGGCCTCCGCGCTGGACGGCGCGGGCGAGTGGCAGACGTTCAAGAACGTCATCTTCCCGACCCTGCGCCCCACCAACACGGTCGTCCTCGTCGTCACCATCATCGAGGCACTGCGCGCCTTCGACCTGGTCTTCGTCTTCAACAAGGGCGCCCAGGGCACCGAGTTGCTGTCAATCCTCGTCACCAACAACATCATCGGCGAGTCCAGCCGCATCGGATACGGCTCCGCGATCGCCGTCGTCCTGCTGGTGATCTCCCTCGCCGTCATCATCCCCTACCTGATCGCCACCTTCCGGAAGGAGCGGCGCGCATGAGCACCGTGAGCGCCCTGGGAAAGCGGCGTACCCCCGTCCGGCCGGCCCGGATCCTGCTGCACGTCTTCCTCACGGGCACCGCGCTGGCCTGGCTCGCCCCGTTGCTCTGGGCGGTCTTCTCGGCGCTGCGGCCGTACGGCGAGACCAGCGCCAAGGGCTATGTGTCCTGGCCGGACACGCTGAACCTCGACAACTTCACGAACGCGTTCCAGCAGTCGGACATGCTGCACTACTTCGGCAACACGCTGCTCATCGCGGTGCCGGCGGTGCTGCTGACGCTGTTCCTGTCCTCCTGCGTCGCCTTCTACGTCAGCCGGTTCGACTTCCGGGTCAACCTCGCGCTGCTGCTGGTGTTCACGGCCGGCAACCTGCTGCCGCAGCAGGTCATCATCACCCCGCTGTACCGGCTGTACCTGCTCACGGACCTGCCGGGCATCACCGCGAGCGGCAAGCTGTACGACTCCGCGCTGGGCCTGGTCCTGATCCACGTGGCGTTCCAGTCCGGGTTCTGCGCGTTCGTGCTCAGCAACTACATGCGCTCGCTGCCGCACGAGCTGACCGAGGCCGCGCTGGTCGACGGCGCCTCGGTGTGGCGGCTGTACTGGCAGATCACGCTGCCGCTGTGCAAGCCGGCGATGGCCGCCCTGGCGACCCTGCTGTCCATCTGGATCTACAACGACTTCTTCTGGGCGCTGGTGCTGATCTCCACCGGTGAGAACATGCCGGTCACCTCGGCGCTGAACAACCTCTCCGGGCAGTACTTCACCGACCCCAACCTGGTCGCCGCCGGCTCCCTGCTGACCGCGATCCCCACGCTGGTCGTGTACTTCGTGCTCCAGCGCCAGTTCGTCAGCGGCCTGACCCTGGGCTCCAACAAGGGCTGAGGCACCCGCACGTGAAAGAGATCCCCGTGAAGCGCACCCTGTCCGTCCCCGGCCTCGCCTACGGCGGCGACTACAACCCCGAGCAGTGGCCCGAGGAGGTGTGGGCCGAGGACGTGCGCCTGATGCGCGAGGCCGGGGTGAACCTGGTCAGCGTCGGCATCTTCTCCTGGGCGCTGCTGGAGCCGGCCGAGGGGGTGTACGACTTCTCGCGCCTGGACAAGGTCCTGGACCTGCTGCATGCGGGCGGTGTCGCCGCCGACCTGGCCACGCCCACGGCGGCGCCGCCGGCCTGGTTCTTCCGGGCCCATCCCGAGGCGCTGCCGGTGGACCGGGACGGCCGCCGGCTCTCCTACGGCAGCCGCCAGACGTTCTGTCCGTCCTCGCCCGCCTACCGGGAGGCCGCGCTGCGCATCGCGGGCGCGCTCGCCGAGCGGTACGCGGACCACCCCGCGGTCCGTATGTGGCACGTGCACAACGAGTACGGCTGCCACAACGCGGCCTGCTACTGCGACACCAGTGCGGCGGCCTTCCGGCGCTGGCTGCGCGACCGGTACGGCGACGGCCTGGCAGCCCTCAACGCCGCCTGGGGCACCGCCTTCTGGTCCCAGTGGTACCACGACTGGGAGGAGGTACTGCCGCCGCGCGCCACCGGTGCCGTACCCAACCCGACGCACCAGCTGGACTGGCGCCGCTTCTGCTCCGACGAGCTGCTCTCGCTGTACCGGGCGGAGCGGGACCTGCTGCGCACGGCGGCCCCGTCGGTCCCCGCCACCACCAACTTCATGGTGAACTTCAGCTTCGAGGCGCTGGACTACTGGCGCTGGGCCCCCGAACCGGACATCGTCTCCAACGACCACTACCTCCGGTCCACCGACCCCGAGTCGCAGATCGACATCGCGCTCAGCGGCGACCTGGTGCGCTCGCTCGCGGGCGGCCCGTGGCTGCTGATGGAGCACTCCACCGGCGCGGTGAACTGGCAGCCCGTCAACCGCGCCAAGGGTCCCGGTCAGTTGCGCCGCAACGCGCTCGCGCACGTGGCACGCGGCGCCGACGGCATCGCGTTCTTCCAGTGGCGCCAGTCGACGGCCGGCGCCGAGCAGTGGCACTCGGCGATGCTGCCGCACGCCGGGACGGACAGCCGCGTCTGGCAGGACGTGGTGCGGCTCGGAGCCGACCTGAAGGCACTGGCGGAGGTGCGCGGCAGCACTGTCCCCGCCGAGGTGGCCGTCGTCTGGGACTGGAACGCCGCCTGGGCCCTGGAACTGCCCGCCCAGCCGAGCGGCGAGCTGCGCCACCTGGACCTGGTCCGGGCGTGGTACGAGCCGCTGTGGCGCGCGGGCGTCGCGGTGGACTTCGTACGGCCGGACGCGGACCTGTCCGGGTACCGCCTCGTGCTCGCGCCGAGCCTCTACCTGGTCGACGACGCCGGCGCGGCGAACCTGTCCGCGTTCGCCGAACGGGGCGGCACGCTCGCCGTGGGCTTCCACAGCGGTGCCGTGGACGAGAACTGCCATGTCCGGCTGGGTGGTTACCCGGGCGCGTTCCGGGACGTGCTGGGCGTGCGCTCCGACGAACCGTTCCCACTCCTGCCGGACGCGCCGGTCGGCCTGGGCGGCGCGGTGCCGGACGGGGCGTCGGGCAGGCTGTGGTCGGAGCGGCTGCGGCCGGCGGGCGCCGAGACGGTGGCCTCGTTCGCCGACGGTCCCCTGGCGGGTGTCCCGGCGGTGACCCGGCACGGCTACGGCGCCGGTACCGCCTGGTACCTGGCGACGCTGCCCGACCCGGACACACTGTCCGCCCTGCTGGACCGGGTCCGCACCGAGGCGGGGGTGGAGCCGGTGCGCTCCGCACCGCCCGGCGTGGAGGTGGTCCGCCGGCGCGGTCCACGGGCGGACTACCTCTTCGTCATCGACCACACCGGCCAGGGCGCCGAAGTCCGCGTGGCGGAAGGCGCGTTCGAACTCCTCACCGGCACGGAGACGGCCGGCACGGTGACCGTCGCCCCGGGCGAGGTGGCCGTCGTACGGGAGCCGCGCGCCCGCTGAGCCGCGCCCGGCCGTACGCGCAGTCACGGCCCTCTAAGGGCAGTCACGGCCGGCGGCCCGGCCGACCGGTGGCGGGATCGACTCCGACGGCGCGGTACTTCATGCTGGACCTCCCGGCGCGTGACCGACAGCGCCGGGGTGTTCCGCTGGAAGTGCGCGCGACGTCAAGGAACTACGCCGGCTCCCCGGAGGTCTCCCGTGCTGCGAGCGATGCTGACGGCGGGCGCGGCCCTCGCCGCCCTGCTGGCCCCCGCCACCGCCACCGCCACCGCCACCGCCCACACCGGGCAGCACGGGCGGGACGTGCCCCGGCTCACCGACCGGCAGGGGCGGGTGCTCACCCTGCACGGCTGGAACATCGAGGACAAGACGCACCGGGGCGCCCAGGCTCTCACCGCCGTCACCGAACGCCATCTGCGCGACCTTCGGGCCCAGGGCTTCGACTTCGCCCGGTTGCTGGTCTTCTGGGACGACCTGGAGCCGAGCCCGGGACGGTACAGCCGCGGTTACCTCCGGAAGATAGAACGCGTGCTGGACTGGGCGCGGCGGCATGACGTGAAGGTCGTCCTCGACGCCCACCAGGACGTCTTCGGGCCCGCGTTCGGCCACCGCGGCATCCCCGCGTGGGCGACCAGGACCGACGGGCTGCCGTTCACCGCGCACCCCGACGACTGGTTCGCCGAGTACTTCGAGCCCGCGGTGCAGCGCGCCTTCACCCACCTGTACGAGGACGCGGACCTGCGGCGCGCCCAGGCCGCGATGTGGCACACCCTCGCCGCCCGCTTCGCCCACCACCCGGCGGTACTCGGCTACGACCTGATCAACGAGCCGATGGGCGAGCGACGACCGGGAGAGGACCTGCCGACGGCCGCACGGCGCATCGAGCGTGAGCAGCTCACCCCGATGTACAACCGTCTCGCCCGCGCGGTCCGTTCGGCCGACCGGGACGCCTGGCTGTTCGTAGAGCCGACCCCGGTCGTGGGCGAGGGCGTGCCCACCGGACTCGGCCGCGTGGACGACCCCCGGGTCGTGTACGCGCCGCACTTCTACGACACCGCGATGGAGGCGGGCGCCGACTACGACCCCGGGGCCGGCTGGATCGAGGCGTACGAACGGGCCGTCACCGAGTACCCGAGGCGGTACCGGGTGCCGGTGGTCGTGGGCGAGTGGGGTCCGCCGGACAGCACCCTGCCCCACATGAACCGCTTCTACCGCGACGCGATGGCCTCCCTGGGCCGCTACGCCTCCGGCTGGGCGGGCTACGTGTGGTGCTACGGCGGCGGGTACTGCGCGGTGGACCCCACGGGCGCCTTCCGCCCCCACAAGGAGCTGACCGCCGAACCGTACGCGGAGGCCGTGGCGGGCACGGTCCGCTCCGCCGGGTACGACCCCGGGGCGGGCGTGTACCGCCTGTCCTACCGGGCGGCCGCACACGGTTCCCGGACGACCGTCCTGTCCCTGCCACCGGGCTCCTGGCGCCTGACGGCCACCGCCGGCGCCCGCGTCCTGCACGGCCCGGCGGGCCGGGCCCGTGTACTGGCCGCCCCGGACAGCGAGGTGACGGTCACCGCGACCCCCGACCGACCGCACCGGACACCTCTCCGGGGTGCAGCACGCTCCGCGGGTGACTAGCGTGTGAGTGAGCGCCCTGTGCGCATCCCTCTCGGCCGTCAGCAAACCTCGGCGAGGCACGGGAATGAAGATCCACAGCAACTCACCTGCCAGTGCACGTCAGCGGGCGCAACGTACGCTGGCGAACGCGAAAGCCCGACCGTCGCGGGTCTCCCTGGTTCTGATCACGCTGATTCTGCTCGTGACGACCGGGATGTTGGGGTGGCTCGGCTACGAGGACGTCGTGACGGCGTTGAGATTCACCGGCCGCCTCACCGGTGCCGTGCTCGTCGCGGTGGCCTTCACCACGCTGCTGGGAGCCGTCGCGGCCGCGGACCACTGGCTGTCGGGGAAGTACGACTCCTCCGGTGTCATCGCTCTGATCGGCACCTTCGCGGCAGCGCTGACCAACCTGTTTGTGTGGGCCGAGATCCTGAAGAACGGCGATTACTGGTACTTCCAGGTGTTGTTCGGTCTCCTCACGGTGGGTTCGGTCTGGGCCGCCTTCACGGTCTACCGCACGTTGGACCAGATCCCCGCTCCCAAGCGGGTGGCCGCCACGCTGGTCGTCACGACGGTCATCGCGGTGGCCAACTTCGGCTACCAGAACCTCTACCAGCCGTCCCAGCGGGAAACCCTGCCCGTCATCAGACTGGACGTGGGCAAAGCCATGCAGAACCGGGGCGGCAGATCGTTCTCCGTACCGGTGGACATCGAGATCGAGAACCGCGGTGACGCGGCCTTCTATGTTCTGGCCACCGAATTCCATGCCATGGCGGAGCAGGTTCGGTTGAGCCGGAAGGACAGGTCCACGCGGGACTGGCGGGCCGACGCGGAGAGGTGGAAGGACTTCAGGGCGTACAACCCGGTCTCCCGCAGGGAGATCCACCAGCCGGGCGTGCTGGTGTCGGCACAGCCATGGATGCCCTACGGACGCTGGATCTACGCCAAGGACATGTTCTCCGCCCGCGTGGTCGTACAGCTTCCCAAGAAGAACAGGTACGACCAGCTGACGTTCTACGCCGGCGCGCACCTCACCCGCAAGGACCTGTCTTCGGTGGACCGCCTCAAGGCCAGCGGAAGCTCCTGGGAGAACAAATCCCGGGTGGCAGCGTGGGTGAAGAAGCAGAAGGATTTCAGTTCCCTCGCCTACGAGAGCCGGATCAGGGAGAACAACTCGATCGACGCAAGAACGAGGAAGGCCCGGTACATCACCGTGTACTGGCAGTTCGGTCAGCACGGTGTCAACCTCCTCGAAACGATCAACACCTCGGGCGGCAAGGACGAGTCGCAGGACGTGGTGGAGAACCGGTACGGGGTACGCCAGGTGTACACGGGCCCGGTCACCACGACCCTGTGGGACGTCAAGAATCAGCACTGACCGGTCCGCAGTCCCTCCAGCCACACCACCAGTGCGAGCGAAGCGTTCACGCGGTCCCAGGAGTGGGAGTCGCCGATGCCCAGCCGGGCCTCCCGCACCGCCTGGCAGAGGAGCCCCAGGTCGAACATCTCCGTGGTGAGCGGATGCCGTGCGGACCGGCAGAGGTCGATGAGTTCGTCGCCGTGGGAGCGCAGCCCCCGGGCGTACGGCTCGTTGAAGGGGATCTTCGCGGTGCGCTCGCGTATCCCGGGCGGGAGGAGGTCGGCCATGGCCTCGCGCAGCAGCGCCTTCGGACGGCCCGGCCGGAACGTGACGTCGGCGGGCAGGCGGCGCATCATGTCGACGACCTCCGGGTCGAGGAACGGGTGCGAGAGGAAGAAGCCGTCCCGCGGTGCGCGGCGCCAGGACAGCGGATCGGGCGCGGCCAGGTAGTTCGCCGCGTCGTACAGCGACTGTTCCGGTGCGCGCCCGAACACGAAACGGCTCTCGGCGGCTTCGGCCGCGCGGTAGCCGTGCGCCCGCGCGAACCGGCGGAGCAGCCAGGGCGGGCGGGTGAAGTGGCCGAGGCCGCCGAGGACCGTGCCGCGGTGGGCGAGCCTGGTGACCCGCTCCGTGGCCAGCGGCAGCGCCGGCCGCACGACGTGGGCGCGGACGACGTCGCGTACCCCCTGCCCGCTCGCCGCGGACCGGACCCGCGCCTGACGCGTCATCTCCCCGAGCTGTCCGGACCGGGCCAGCTGGTGCAGCCGGAAGGGGTTGGCGTCCACCACCGGGTCGGCTCCGCAGCCGGTGAGGAGGGTGTCGCAGCCCAGCTCCGCCGCGGCGGCGTGCAGTCGGCTCCAGAAGGGGGCACGGAAGGCGTGGGCGTGGGGCTCGTCGGCGTCCCCCGCGTGCTGCGCGAAATCGTCGAAGTCGGCCACGTCGTCGGCGTCGACGATCACCGGGTGGACACCGGGCGCCTGCCGGCGGACCGCCTCCACCGCCTCGTCGAGGTACGGCCGCTCACCGGCCAGTTCGCCCCGGCCGTAGCGTCCGGCGAGCAGCACCAGGTCACCGCCGTCGCCCTGTTCCGCGGCGAGCAGGCGGGCCGCGAGCAGGGCGACGCTGGTGGAGTCGGTGCCGCCGGAGACGTGGCAGGCGACTCTCCGGCCGAGGCGGCGCGCGACCGCCTGCTCCAGCGCCCGGCGCAGTTCCTGCCCGGGTCCGGCCCCGTCCGCCACCGGTCCCGGCGGACCGCCGGTGTCCAGGGTGCGGTCCGTCACGCGGTGACGCATCCGGCCGGTGGCGGAGAGTTCCACGACCTCGCCGCCCAGCACCCGGCGCACCCCGGCGAACGGGCTCAGCTCGCTGTGCGGTTGTGCCATGGTGCCGGTCAGGTACCGGCAGAAGTAGCGCGGTTCGAGTTCCGTGGTGCCGCCCAGGTCGCGCGCCGAGGTGCTCACCGCGTTCACCCGGCCACCGGACTCCTTGATGAACAGCGGGATGCGTGCCTGCCGGTCCCGTAGCAGCAGGACGCGGTCGCGGTACAGCAGGACCGCCGCGAAGTCGCCGGTGGGCAGCGGCGGTAGGTGTCCGGGGCGGGCGAAGGCGGCGAGGAGGGCGCGTGCACCGGCCGGCCGGTCGCGGACCGAGCCGGCCCAGCCGACGACCGCCGCGGTGCCGGCCGGTGCCGACACCGTCGTCACGAGGCCGCGGCGGGCCATGCTCTCGTCCGTCCGGAGCCGGGGCGCGTCCCCGTCGAACTCGACCCGGAGCGCTTTCACGTCGACGCCCTCAGCCGCCGATCGAGAGGACCGGTGCGAAGGGGTGCCCTCCCGGTTCGGCGTCCGGGATGCACAGGCCGGCCGTGGAGGTCCAGGCGTGCAGGGCGAACGGGTGCTCGCGGACGCCGACATGGAGTACGGCCCCGGCACCGCGCCGCCGTAGCAGGATGAATGCGGTGACGGCCTCGGTCTTGCAGTCGTCGTTGACGAGCCAGCTGCTCCGGCCGTGGGCCTCGACCGTGCTCTTCAGCCGTGCGACGTCCGCCGGGGACGGCAGGTCCGTCCGCGCGTAGGCGGGGGCGGCCAGGGGCAGGAGCCGCAGGACCCGCCCGAAGCCCAGCGTCCGGATCAGCAGGTGCACGGCGCGCAACCGGCGGCGGACCTCGGCGTCCGTGTACGCGGTGCGGCGGGTCGTGGCGCAGCCGGCCCGGACGAGTCCGGTGACGAGTTCCGCGCGTTCCGCGCAGTCCCGCCCGGCCAGCGTGCGCACGTCCGCGGTGGTCATGCCGAGGAACCGCGTGCGCCGCCAGTCCGAGATGAGCGCCCCTGCGGACAGCCTGGTGACACGGCAGTGCGGGGAGAGAATCCGCTCCAGGGCCACCAGGGGGTCGGTGTGCTGTGTCACGGCCCAACCTCCCGTGCACCGGCGGACGGTGTCAGGACTGGTATCCGTGACCGTCGTAGTCGCCGCCGCTGAAACCCCGGATCAGCCGGCTGCCGCCGAGGAGGACAAGCCCGCGTGGCATACGACGCCTCAGGAATCGGATGAACATCGCCTACCTCCAGAAACGGTGGCGTCGATCAACTCCAGGCTACTCCGCCCCGAACACCTCGCAACCGCACTCCGAGTGGCGTCGGGCCACCGGGTCTGAACCAACGCCCACCGGCAGCAGGTGAGTTCTCGGATACTTCGCGTTCACGACGGCGGGCACCGACGGTAACAGCCGTTTTCTAGCATGACCGGCCGTGGGATCGGAGTCGTGTACCCGGCCGAACGGAACACACGAGGGTCCGTCGGCTCCCCCGTCCTGCCGATGACGCCACGCGGGGCCTTCCCTCCCACAGAGGCACCCGCACCAGCATCATCGGGAGGCGCGAGATGAGCACCACCGAGTCACGAACCGAGACGGCAGGCACGCCGAAGGCCGCCGCCGATCAGGCGGTCAGGGAGACGCTGGAGGACTACACCCTCCGTTTCGCTCCCCGCAGCTACCGCCGCTGGACCCCCATGGTCGTGGCGACCACCGCCCTGGGCGGCATCGCCTACATGGCCGACTTCTCCATCGGCGCCGGCATCGGCCTGGCGCACGGCACCGGCAACGCCCTCGTCGCCATCGCGGTGGCTGCCGTGGTCATCTTCATCACCGGCTTCCCCCTCGCCTACTACGGCGCCCGCTACAACATCGACCTCGACCTCATCACCCGCGGCTCAGGCTTCGGTTACTACGGCTCGGTCCTCACCGGCGTCATCTTCGCCAGCTTCACCTTCATCTTCTTCGCCCTCGAAGGCTCGATCATGGCCCAGGGCCTCGAACTCGGCCTGGGACTGCCCCTGTGGCTGGGCTACCTGATCTCCACGCTCATGGTCATCCCCCTGGTGATCTACGGCATGAAGGCACTCAGCAAGCTCCAGGTGTGGACCACCCCGGTCTGGCTGCTGCTGATGGTCGGCCCGCTGGTCTACCTGATCGCCACCGACCCCGGCACCGTCGACCGCTTCCTCGCCCACACCGGCACGGACGGCGACGGCGGCGTCGACACGGCCTCGGTCCTGCTCGGTGCCGGCGTCTGCCTCTCCCTCATCGCCCAGATCGGCGAGCAGATCGACTACCTGCGCTTCATGCCGCCCAAGACCGAGACCAACAAGCGCACCTGGTGGACGGCCGTGGTCATGGCGGGGCCCGGCTGGGTGGTGCTCGGCGCGCTGAAGCAGGCCATCGGCGTCTTCCTCGCGGTGTACATCCTCGCCAAGGTCGGCCCGGCTGCCGCGACCGAACCCATCCAGCAGTTCCGCGGCGCCTTCGACGCGATGATGCCCTCCTGGATGATCATCCCGCTCGCCCTGGCCCTGGTGGTCATCAGCCAGATCAAGATCAATGTCACGAACGCCTACTCCGGCTCCCTCGCCTGGACGAACTCCTTCACCCGAGTCACCAGGCACTACCCCGGCCGCATGGTCTTCGTCCTGGTCAACCTGGGCTTTGCGCTCGCCTTGATGGAAGCCGACATGTTCAGCTTCCTCAACAGCATCCTGGGCTTCTACTCGAACTGCGCGATCGCCTGGGTGGTCACCGTCGCCACCGACATCGGCGTCAACAAGTACCTGCTGAAGCTCTCCCCGCTCCAGCCGGAGTTCCGCCGGGGCATGCTCCACGCCGTCAACCCGGTCGGCGTCGTGGCCTTCGTCGCCGCCTCCGGCCTGTCCATCGCCATGTACTTCCACCTGCTGGGCGACACCCTCCAGCCGTACTCCCCCGTCGCCGCCGCCGTCATCGCCTTCGCCCTGACCCCGGTGACGGCGATCGCCACCAAGGGCAAGTACTACCTCCGCCGCACCGACGACGGCATCGCCGAGCCCCTGCTGGACCCGGACGGCAACCCGAGCGCGGTCACCCTGGACTGCCACGTCTGCCACCAGCCCTACGAGCGCCCGGACCTGACCGCCTGCGCCACTCACGACGCGGCCGTCTGCTCCCTGTGCCTGAGCACTGACAAGATCGGCGACCACGTGCTGCCTTCCACTGCGTAGCCGGCGGCCCGGCTGCGGTGTGTGGGCCGTGTCCACAACAGCACCCTCGGCTCCTTCATCGCGGCGCGGGCCGGTTGTGCCTGGCACCCGCGGACCACTCCCGACCGTCAGGCGCCTGACCAGGGCAGATGGAGAAGTGGGGCGGGAGTATCTAGGGTCAGCCCGTGGCTTTCATCATGGTGTGCGAAGACGACGCGGCGGTCCGCGGCGTCCTCAGGCGCGCCCTGGAGCACGACGGGCACACCGTCTCCGTCGCCGCCACGGCCGACAGCCTGCTGCGGCAGCTCACACCGGCGCCCCATCTCGTCGTCCTGGATCTCGGTCTCCCGGACGCCGACGGCCGCGACGTGTGCCTGGCCCTGCGGGCTCGTGGCGTCGACGCGCCGGTGCTGATGCTCACCGCCTTGGACGGCCTGCACCACAAGGTGGGCGGCTTCGAGGCCGGCGCCGACGACTACATGACCAAACCCTTCGACATCCCGGAGCTGCTGGTCCGGGTCCGGGCGCTGCTGCGCCGGGCCACCGTGGCGCCCACACCGCGCGAAGTCGTCCTCGATCCGGCGAAGCACGTGGTGACCTACGATTCGGTGAGCATGGGCCTGACCCCGACGGAGTTCCGGCTGCTGGGCCGTTTGATCGCCTCGCAGGGTGACGCGGTACGCCGCCACGCCCTCGTCGCTGCCGGCTGGCCGCACGGGGCGCAGGTCAGCGACAACACGCTCGACTCCTATGTGCGCCGACTGCGGGCGAAGCTCGGTTCGCTGGGTGTGGCCGAGCGTCTGGCGACCGTCCGCGGCGTGGGCTACCGATGGCAGTGACGGGATTCCGTAAGCGGGTCGTCGCACTCACCGTGCTGATCGCCACCGCCGTGGTCGCGATCCTGGTCGTGGTCTCGCACGTACTGCTGAGCCGGGTGACGAACGCCGACGCGCACGATCTGGCGCATGCGCGCGCGGAGGCGGTGGCGGCGAACGTCACCGCCGAGGACGGCCGTGTCGTCCTGACGGAAAACAGCAGCGAGGCGCTCGACGAGGTCGCCTGGGTGTATGCCGACGGTCGCCTGATCGACGGAAACGTCCCGCCGAGCCTGGTCGATCGCGTCGAGGAGCTCGCGGGCTCGGGGCGATCGCAGACCGTGTCGGTCGGCGATTACCTCCTGTACGCGCGGCAGATCCCGGTCCACGGCCACCACGCCATGGTGATCGTCCGGGTGGACCTCACGCCCTACGAGACGTCCGAGCAGCGCAGCCTGACCTTGTCCCTGATACTGGGCAGCCTCACGATCCTCCTCGCCGGCGGGGTCGCACACCTCGTGGTGCGCCGCGCGCTGCGGGTCGTGCACGAGATGGCCGCCCTCGCCGACGACTGGGGCCGGCACGAACCCGGGCGCCGCTTCGACCTCGGCGTCCCCCGCGACGAGTTCGGGGAACTGGGGCGGACCCTGGACCACCTTCTGGAGCGCGTCGACAACGCGCTGGCGGACGAGCGCCGGCTCACCGACGAGATCGCCCACGAGCTGCGGACACCGCTCACGGTCCTGCGGGCCGAGGCGCAGCTGGCGCAGCTGTCCGGCGAGCCGGTGCCGACGGAGGCGGTGCTGAGCGAGGTCGACCGCCTCGATACGGCGATCACGACACTTCTGCGCGCCGCCCGCGCACGCACGGACACGGGGACCCGGTGCGACCTGCGCACCGCCGCACGACAGGCGATCGCCGGCCGCGCGGTCGAGGTCGCCTTCCCCCCGAAGGTCGAGGTCGCCGTGGCGGTCGACGTCGCCGTGTCGCTGCTGTCCCCCCTGCTGGACAACGGCCTGCGGCATGCGAAGTCCCGGGTGTGGATCACCGCCCGCAACCAGGACGAGGCCATCGTGGTCGATGTCCTGGACGACGGCCCCGGATTCGATCCCGCGGACGTCGACCGGGTCTTCGAAGCGGGGGTGACCGGCGGCGGCGGGTACGGGCTGGGGCTGCCGGTGGTCCGGCGCATCGCCGCCTCGGCCGGTGTGGAGGTCCGCGCGATCGCGGACGGCCACGGTCACGTCGAGGTGACACTCCCGGCCGCCCGCGTGGCCGCGTAGCCGCGTAGCCGCGTAGTCAGGTTATGTGCAGATTCCCCGCGTCAACCTCCCCGCATGACAACGACAACGGAAGCACGCACGCGCGGCGGGCGCCTCGTGCTCAACAAGGTCCCCGAGGTCACCGTCTGGTTCTGGGTGATCAAGGTCCTGTGCACGACCGTCGGTGAGAGCTTCGCCGACTGGATCAACATGAAGCTCGGCGTCGGCCTGGTGAACACGGCCTGGATCTTCACCGCGGTGTTCGTGGTGGTCCTGGCCGTCCAGCTGCGGCTCAAGCGGTACGTCCCGTTTCCCTACTGGCTGACGGTGGTCGTTGTCAGCGTCACGGGCACCCTGTACACCGACATCCTGACCGACCAGCTCAACGTGCCGCTGTGGATCAGTTCCGCGGTCTTCTCGGTGCTGCTCGCCGTGGTCTTCGGCGTGTGGTGGCTGCGGGAGCGCACGCTGTCGATCCACTCGGTCACCACGCTGCCGCGGGAGTCGTTCTACTGGCTCGCCGTGCTCGTCACCTTCGCGCTCGGCACCGCGACCGGCGACTGGACCCTCGAGCTCACCGGCTGGAGCCCCGGAGTCTCCGTCCTGCTGCCGCTCGGCCTCATCGCGGCGATCACGCTGCTGTGGAGGTTCGGCGCCAACCCGGTGCTGTCCTTCTGGCTCGCCTACATCCTGACCCGCCCGCTGGGCGCGAACATCGGCGACTGGCTCGCCTCCCCCAAGGTCGCCGAGAACCCGGGCGACCCCACCGGTCTCGCCCTGGGCACGTTCACCACCAGCCTGATCTTCCTCGGCCTCATCCTGGCCACGGTGGTCTACCTGACGGTGACGCGCTCGGACGTGACCGAGACCCACGAGGCTGCCCACACCGCACCCACCACCGGCGACCCGCGCAAGGAGCGCCTCGCGCTGGCCGGCTTCGGACTGCTCGCCGTCGCCACCGCGGGCCTGCTCGTCTGGGCCCACAGCCAGCCGCACGTCGGCCCGGCGCCGGAGGAGGACAACACCTCCGCCGTCCAGCTGGCTCCCGGCCAGGCGGTGAAGAAGTTCCCGCCCGCCAAGGTCGCCGCGCTGAAGACCCTCGCCTCCACCTCGCTCAAGGACGCACGCTCGGGGAACGAGACCGGGGCCCACACAGCCGCCCAGAAGCTGCGTGACCTGTGGGACGCCGACCAGGCGTCGCTGCAGCCGCTCGACCGGACCGGCTGGAACTCCATCGACGCCCAGATGGACAAGATGCTCAAGACGTTCGGCATCGACCACTCGAACCCGCCGATGTCGCCTGCACAGCAGGAGAAAGAACTGAACGCCCTCCTGACGGACATGGGCTGACAGACCGCACAGCACCCGGCCGGCCCACCCGGCTGGATGATCGGGCCTAGTTCGTGACGGGCCATGAACAGCACCTACGACGACCAAGGGCGGGTTTCGGAATCCTCCGAAACCCGCCCTGACCTCCGACTGTCACAC
>NZ_BNBF01000009.1:142839-145379 GCF_014654935.1 Streptomyces capoamus | reverse complement strand
GGGACGACAGGATTTGAACCTGCGACCCCTTGACCCCCAGTCAAGTGCGCTACCAAGCTGCGCCACGTCCCGTTGCCCTCACCCGCGGTGCCCCGCGTGATCGCGCGGACAGCACTTTACCCCACGCGGGCCGGTGCGCCGAAGAAGGCCCGGGCGGCGGCGGGGGACAATCGACGGTATGACGAACACGGGCGCATCGGACGCCAGGGACCGGGACGAGGCCGGGCGGGCCCGGAACGCGCGGCCGCGGGACGGGCTGGGGCGTCCGCTGCCGTACGGCGCCGAGGGGGTGCCGCGGCAGCCGGAGGGGGTCGTGCGGGCGCCGCGGGAGACGGTCGCCGAGGCGCAGGAGCTGCTGGCCGAGGGGCGGCCGTTCCACGCGCACGAGGTGTTCGAGGACGCCTGGAAGTCGGGCCCGCGCGACGAGCGCCCGCTGTGGCGGGGGCTGGCCCAGTTGGCGGTGGGGCTCACCCACGCGGCCCGGGGGAACACCGTCGGCGGGGTGCGGCTGCTGCGGCGGGGCGCGGGGGCGGTCGAGGAGTGGGAGACGGGCCGGGGCGAGGACCGGCCGTACGGGCTGGACCTGCCGGGTCTCACCCGGTGGGCACGGGAGCTGGCCGACCGGGTGGAGCGCGGCTCGGCACCGGTGGACCCCCGGGCGGAGGCGCCCCGGCTGGGCCCCTGACCGGGGCCGGCCGGGGTGTGCGGCAGACTCGGGGCGTGCGAGAGATTCATGTCATCGGTATCGGCGCGGGCGACCCCGACCAGCTGACGCTGCAGGCGGTCAAGGCGCTGCGGAGCACGGACGTGTTCTTCCTGCTCGACAAGGGTGAGGTGAAGGGCGATCTCATCCGGCTCCGCCGGGACATCCTGGACGCGCACCTGCCCGCGGGGTCGTACCGGGTGGTGGAGGCCCGGGACCCGGAGCGGGACCGGAAGGCGGGCGGGGCGGCCTATGCGCCGGCCGTCGGGGACTGGCGCGGCGCCCGTGCCGGGATCTACGAGCGGCTGATCGCCGAGGAGCTGGACGAGGACGGTACGGGTGCCTTCCTGGTGTGGGGCGACCCGACCCTGTACGACAGCACGCTGGCCGTCCTCGAGGAGGTGCGGGAGCGGGGCGCGGTGGAGTTCGCGTACGACGTGGTGCCCGGCGTCAGCAGTGTCTCCGCCCTGGCCGCCCGGCACCGCACGGGGCTGAACCGGGTCGCCCGGCCGGTGCAGATCACCACGGGGCGGCGGCTGGCCGAGGGCGGCTTCCCGGAGGGGGTGGACGACGTGGTCGTGATGCTGGACGCGCACCAGGCCTTTCGGCGGTTCGCCGAGGACGACATGGACATCTACTGGGGCGCGTACATCGGCACGCCGGACGAGATCCTCGTCTCCGGTCCGATCGCCGAGGCCGGCCCGCGCATCGAGCGGCTGCGCGCTCAGGCGCGGGAACGCAAGGGCTGGATCATGGACACCTACCTGCTGCGGCGGGGTTCCGCGCGGGACGGCCGCGGCCAGGACCGACCGGCGCGGCCCCGTTAGCGCAGGAGCAGTTGGAGGCCGCCCACGACCGTCGCCGCGATCACGAGTTGTTCGAAGAGCCGCTGGTTGATCCGGTTCACGGCCCACTTGCCGATCAACGCCCCGGGCACGACGAAGACCACGAGCGCGGCGTCGAGGAGCAGCGAGCGCCCGTCGATCAGCCCCAGACCGGCGCTGAACGGCACCTTCGAGACGTTCACGATGAGGAAGAAGAACGCCGAGGTGCCCAGGAAGCCGAGCTTGCGGAAGCCCGCGGACAGCAGGGACATCGACATCACCGGACCGCCCGCGTTGGCGACCATCGTCGTGAACCCGCCGAGCACGCCGTACGAGCGCGCCTTCGCCCGCCCCGCCCGGCTCGTCACCTCCTCCGGCGCCCGCGGGGTCTCGGCGGTCCGCCGGCGCCACACCGTCACCCCGGCCATCAGCAGCAGGATCGCGCCGATCGAGGTGCGGACGATCCCGTCGCCGGCCCACACCAGGAACAGGGTGCCGGCGACCACGCCCGCCGCCACGGCCGGGAACAGCCGCCACAGCGTGGGCCAGTGCGCGTGCCGCCGGTAGGTGAGGACGGCGAGCACGTCACCGGCGATCAGCAGGGGCAGCAGTACGCCGGTGGAGGCGCGGGCGGGCAGGACCGCGGCGAAGACCGCGAGGCTGACCGTGTTGGCCCCGCTGACCGCCGTCTTGGAGAAGCCGACCAGCAGGGCCGCGGAGGCGAGCGCCGCGAACCCCCAGCCGGACAGGTGCCACAGAGTCATCGTGTTCATGGAGGAACCGATGCTATGCGCATGCATGGTCCGGCGCGGTCCGCCGGCCGGCCCCGTGACGCCGGCGCAGCGTCTAGCGGTCCGTGTAGCGCGTCCGCAGTTCCCGTTTGAGCACCTTCATGCTCGGCCCCAGCGGCAGCCCGTCGGTGACCTCCACGCGGCGCGGGTACTTGTGCTTGCCCAAGTGCTCCTTGGACCACTCGATGAGCGCGGCGGCGTCGGGGGCGGTGCCCGGCGCCG
>NZ_BNBF01000009.1:142281-142793 GCF_014654935.1 Streptomyces capoamus | reverse complement strand
GGACGACGACGGCGCACACCTCCTCGCCGTGCAGCTCGTCGGGCAGGCCGATGACGGCGGCCTGGGCGACCTGCGGGTGGCGCACCAGGACCTCCTCGACCTCCCTGGGGTAGACGTTGTAGCCGCCGCGGATGATGACGTCCTTCTTGCGGTCGACGATCCGCAGGAAGCCCTCGTCGTCCTTGGTGCCGAGGTCGCCGGTGCGGAACCAGCCGTCGACCAGTGCCTCGGCGGTGGCCTCGGGGCGGCCCAGATAGCCGGAGAAGACGTTGTGGCCGCGGATGACGACCTCGCCCAGTTCACCGGGGGGCAGCAGCTCGATCCGGCCCTCCGTCTCGGCGCGGGCGATCTCGACGTCGACGCCCCACAGCGGGTGGCCGATGGTGCCGGCCCTGGTGCCGAACACCGGCTGGTTGACGCTGGCGGTCGGCGAGGTCTCCGACAGCCCGTACCCCTCGTAGATCTTCGCCCCGAAGGCGGCCTCGAACCGCTCCAGCACGGCGGCCGGCAGC
>NZ_BNBF01000009.1:132097-142238 GCF_014654935.1 Streptomyces capoamus | reverse complement strand
GCGGCCCCGCCGGAGACGCACACCCGCAGCTCGGGGAGCCGGCCGGCGTCGGCGGCGGCCGCCGCGAGGGCCAGGAACATGGTCGGCACGCCGTGGAAGGTGTTCACGCCCTCCTCCACCATCAGCTCGATGGCCCGGGCCGCGTCGAAGCGGGGCAGCAGGACGAGTAACTCGCCGCCCAGGACGACCGCGCGGACGCCGGTGGCGCGTGCGGCGGCCGTGCCGGTCTCCGCCTGCCCCGGGTGCACCAGCAGCAGCGTGGCCTCACTGTCCCGCAGGACGTGCTCGACCTCGCCGGCCGACAGCAGCAGGTGCACGGGGACGACGACGGCGCCCGCCGCAGCGATCGCGTAGTAGGCCACCGGGAACTCGGCGGTGTTGGGCGCCATGAGGGCGACCCGGTCGCCGGGCCGTACGCCGAGCCCGGTCAGCGCGCCGGCCTGGGCCAGCGCCCGCTGCCAGACCTCGGCGAAGGTGAGCCGCAGCCCGCCTTCGACGAGCGCCGTCTTGTGGGGGCGGCGCCGGGCGTTCTCGGCGAGGATGGCGGCGACGGACAAGGTGGCCATGCCAGTGGTGCTCCGTTTCCTTGCTGCGGCTCGTGTACCGGATCCCCGCGCGGGGATCCCCCCCGATGCGGATGCTCTAGTGCCTGTCGACCAGCACCGCGCTGCCCTGGCCCACGCCCACGCACATGGTCGCGAGCCCGCGCTCCGCGCCGGTGCGCCGCATCCGGTGCAGCAGGGTGGTCAGGATGCGGGCGCCGGAGCAGCCGAGCGGGTGGCCGAGGGCGATGGCGCCGCCGGTGGGGTTGACCAGCTCCGGGTCGATGCCGAGCTGGTCGACGCAGGCGAGGGCCTGCGCGGCGAACGCCTCGTTGAACTCGGCCTCCTGGAGGTCGGCGGTGCGCCAGCCGGCCCGGGCCAGCACCTTGCGGGTGGCGGGAACCGGGCCGAGGCCCATCACGTCCGGGTGGACGCCGGCGGAGGCGCCCGCGACGTACCGGCCGAGGGACTCCAGGCCCAGCTCGTTCAGGGCCTCCTCGCTGACCAGCAGGAGGCCGGCCGCGCCGTCGTTCATCGGCGAGGCGTTGCCGGCCGTCACGGTGCCGTCCGCGCGGAAGACCGGCTTGAGGCGGGACAGCTTCTCCAGGGAGGTGTCCTCGCGGACGCACTCGTCCTGCTCGACCACGACGCCGTCGGGGCGCTCGACGGGCAGGAGTTCGTCGTCGAAGTGGCCGTTCTTGCGTGCGGTGGCGGCGAGCCGGTGGCTGCGCAGGGCGAACTCGTCCTGCCGGGTGCGGGAGATGCCGTACCGCCCGGCGACCTCCTCGGCGGTCTCGCCCATGGAGAGCAGGCCGTGCAGCTCCTTCATGGCGGGGTTGACCAGCCGCCAGCCGAGCCGGGTGTCGTGGGTCTCGACGCGCTGCGGCAGGGCCTCGTCGGGGCGGGGCAGGACGAAGGGGGCGCGGCTCATCGATTCGGAGCCGCCGGCGATGACGATGTCGGCCTCGCCCGCGGCGATGGTGCGGGCGGCGGCGGTGACGGCCTCGAGTCCGGAGGCGCACAGCCGGTTGACGGTGGCGCCGGGCACGGAGTCGGGCAGCCCGGCGAGCAGGACGGCCATCCGGGCGACGTTGCGGTTGTCCTCGCCGGCCTGGTTGGCGGCGCCCCAGTAGACGTCGTCGATGCGGGCCGGGTCGAGCGCGGGCACTTCGGCCACCAGGTGGCGGATCACGGTCGCGGCCAGATCGTCGGGCCGGACGGAGGAGAGGGCTCCGCGCAGCTTGCCGATGGGGGTGCGGCGGGCGGCCGCGAAGTGGACGGGACGCACGGCTGGGACTCCTGACCTACGACGCTGTGGATCACGGATCAATTAATTAGCACTGCTAGTTTTGGACTATAGACCCCCGACCGCCTCGCTGGGAAGATCCCCAGGAGCTTCACCGCAGCAGCTGGAGGAGACATGCCCCCCGTCCGCGAGTACACCCTCGACGGCACCCACGGCACCCTCGCCGTCCACGAGTGGCCCCGTCCGGACCCCCGTTACCTGGCGCTCCTGGTGCACGGCTACGGCGAGCACGCCGGCCGGTACGCGGAACCGGCCCGTGCGCTCACCGGGCACGGTGCCGCCGTCCACGCGCCCGACCACGTCGGCCACGGCCGCTCGGCCGGCGAGCGGGTGCTGATCGAGGACTTCGAGGACGTGGTCACGGACGTGCACACGGTCGCGGAGTCGGCCCGTGCCGCCCACCCCGGCCTGCCGCTGGTCATGGTGGGCCACTCCATGGGCGGACTGATCGCGGCCCGTTACGCCCAGCGGTACGGCGGCACGCTGAGCGCGCTGGTCCTGTCCGGCCCGGTGATCGGCACCTGGGAGCTGCCCGGGCGGCTGCTGGCGATGGCGGAGATCCCCGACGTCCCCATCAGTCCCGCCGCGCTCTCCCGGGACCCCGCCGTGGGCGCCGCGTACGCCGCCGACCCGCTGGTCTGGCACGGTCCCATGAAGCGGCCGACGCTCGAGGCGTTCGCGCGGACCCTGGACACCGCCGCCCGCGGCGGTGACGTCGGCCCACTGCCGCTGCTGTGGCTGCACGGCGAGGACGACCGGCTGGTGCCGTTGTCCGGCAGCCGGACCGGGGTGGAGCGGCTGAGTGGTGGGCGGCTGACCGAGCGGATCTTCCCGGGTGCCCGGCACGAGGTGTTCCACGAGACCTGCAAGGACGAGGTGCTGGCCGAGACGCTGCGTTTCCTGGACCGGGTACTGCCCCGCTGAGCAGCCGGTTTGCCCCTCGGTGCAGCGGGCACCCGCTTGCACGGACATGACCGTGCACAGCTCACGAAAGGGGACGTACGCGCCATGACCGTGGTCAAGAGCACGCTGCCCGAGGAGGCACTCGGCGTCACCGGGACCGCCCTGCAGGAGACCCTGGTCGACCTGCTCGGCCTGTCGCTGATCGGCAAGCAGGCGCACTGGAACGTCGTGGGACCCCGGTTCCGGTCGATCCACCTCCAGCTGGACGAGGTGGTCGCCGCGACCCGGGAGCACTCGGACACCGTGGCCGAGCGGGCCGCCGCGCTGGGCGTGTCGCCGGACGGCCGGCCGGAGACCATCGCCGCGACCTTCGCGCTGCCCGGCGCCAAGGACGGCTGGCTGCGCGACACCGAGGTGGTCGAGCTGATGGTGTCGGCGCTGGAGGCGGCCATCACCCGGCTGCGCGAGCGCATCGAGGCGACCGAGAAGGCCGACCCGGTCACCCAGGACCTGCTGATCTCCGTCACCGCCGACCTGGAGAAGCAGCGCTGGATGTTCGAGGCGGAGAACCACCCGCGCGACGACGCCAGCTAGGACATCCGCTCCCGCACGGAAGGGGGAGACCATGGCCGACGCCCTGGAGCTCGATGCGCTGTGGGAGGACTTCCACCGCGTGGTGAACATGACCTCGGCGGAACTCGCGGCCTGGCTGAGGGTCCGGGACGCCGACGAGGAGACGGAACCGCTGCCGGAGGAGGCGGGCACGCCCACCGGGCAGCACGTCCTCGGCATCCTGCAGAAACGGCGTACCGACCTCACCGACGACGACGTCCGGGTCATGCACGAGGTCGTCGACACGGTCGGTGACCTGATCGACCCGGAGAACGAACCGGAGCCGGAGAACACGCCGGAGGACACCCGCCGGCGGCACCGGCTGATGACGCTGGGCCACGACCCGCTCAAGCCGTAGCCGCTACGGCACAGGACCGCCGGCCGGCCGCCGCATCGTGGGGCGGTCGCTCGGCGGACAGGTGGCCGAAGACCGTCTGCGCCGACGCCGCACGACGTGCCAGACTGCTTCCCGCACGTCCCGGACCGACCACCGGGACCGGACGGGTGGAGGAGCGGCGCGTGACGGGGACCGGCCCGCGGACGCAGGACGGCATCGACACCAGCAGGCCGCATCCGGCCCGGGTGTACGACTGGTTCCTCGGCGGCAAGGACAACTATCCGGTCGACGAGGAACTCGGCCGCAGCATCGCGGCGATCGACGCGGGCGCCCCGAGGGCCGCCCGCGCGAACCGGGCGTTCATGCACCGCGCCACCCGGGCGCTGGCCGCGGAGCAGGGCGTCCGCCAGTTCCTGGACATCGGCACGGGCATACCGACCGAGCCGAACCTGCACCAGATCGCGCAGTCGGTGGCGCCGGACGCCCGCGTGGTCTACGTCGACAACGACCCCATCGTGCTGGCCCACGCGAGCGCCCTGCTGCGCGGCACCCCCGAGGGCGTGACGGAGTACGTCCAGGCCGACGCCCGGGATCCCGGCAGCATCCTGGAGCGCGCCGCCCGCGTCCTGGACCTGGACCGCCCGGTGGCCCTCTCCCTCATCGCCCTGCTGCACTTCGTCGCCGACGAGGACGGCGCCCGCGACCTGGTCGGCACCCTGGTCGGCGCGCTGGCGCCGGGCAGCTTCCTGGTGCTGTCCACGATGACCGCCGACTTCGAACCGGAGAACGTCCGCAAGGGCATCGCGGCCTACGCGGCCGGCGGTGTCACCCTGGTGGCCCGTTCGCACGCCGAGGTGGGCGCGTTCTTCCAGGGCCTCGATCTGCTGGAGCCCGGCATCGTCCCCGTGGCGCGCTGGCGGTCCGAGGACGCGCCCGACGGGCCGGTCTCGCTGTACGGCGGGGTCGCGCGCAAGCCCTGAGCCGGGCTACAGGCCGAGCACGCGGGCCACGGTCCGCAGCACGCCCCCGTCGTTGTTGGACGGGGCGAGGTGGCGGGCCCTGCGGACGACCTCGGGGTGGGCGCCCGCCATGGCGAAGGACCACTCGGCGGCGTCGAGCATCTCCAGGTCGTTCAGGTAGTCGCCGAACACCATGGTCTGCGCGGGGGTGATGCCCAGCTCCCGCTGCAGGCCGCGCAGGGCGGCGCCCTTGTTGGCGGTGCGGTTCATCACGTCCACCCAGTGCTCCCCGGAGACCACGACCTGGTGGGTTGTGGCGAACGGGGCGAGGCCCGGGGCGATGCCGCGCTCGGCGGAGCCGAAGTCGAACAGGGCGACCTTGATCACGTCGTCGTCGACCGCGGTGACGTCCTCGACGATCCGGTGCTCGACGTAGTAGGTGCGCACCTGCGCGAGGAACGCCTCGTCGGTCCGCTCGACGTACGCGGCCCGCTTGCCGCAGACCACGGCTCCGACGTCCGCGCCGGCCGCCACCAGCCGCCTTACCGTCCGGACGACCCCGGCGACGACGGACCGGTCGAGCGGGTCGGAGCTCAGCTCCACGCCGTCACGGACCACGTACGTGCCGTTCTCCGCGATGAACACCATGCCCTCGGCGACCCGCGCGAACTGCCGGTGCAGGGTCGCGTACTGGCGGCCGCTCGCCGGGCAGAACAGCACCCCGCGGCGGCGCAGCTCCGCGAGCATCGGCCAGAAGCCTTCGGGGAGCCGTTTGGCGTCGTCCAGCAGCGTGCCGTCCATGTCGGTGACGACCAGCCGGATGTCGGCGGGGCCGGCGGCCGGTCCGCAGGGGTCCAGGAGGGAGGCGGGCGTGGCGGGCATGTCCTGCTTCCGGTCGGGTGCGGGGATACCGGTCCAGTGTTCCTCATGCGCCCCGCGTGCCCGGAACCGCCCATGGTGCCCGGTTGCCGGGACAGCGCGATCGGCGGGCGGCACAATGACGGCGGACGACCGCTCCCGATCACCGCACGCGACCGCAGCGGACCGTCGGGGTCCCGGACGGCCTGGAGGACGTATGACGACTGACGCCGACCCGGTGCCGGGCGGCCGTCCCGGTGAGCCGCGCCGGGCCGCCGCCCTCGCCGCCGACCTGTCCGCGCGGGACGTGCGCGGCATCGTGCTGGCGTACGTCGACACCGCGGGCGTCGGCCGGGTCAAGACCATCCCCACGGCACGGCTGGAGGCGGCCGTGTCCCGGGGCGTCGGCATGTCCCCGGTGTTCGACACCTTCCTCGCCCACGACCGTGTCGTCACCACCGACGTCCTCGGCTCCCCCGACGGCGACCTGCGGCTCTACCCGGACCTCGACCAGCTGGTCGTCCTGGCCGGGCAGCCCGGCTGGGCCTGGGCGCCGGTGGACCGGATCACCCAGGAGGGCGCCCGGCACCCCGGCTGTTCCCGGACCTTCCTGCGCCGGGTCGTCGCCGACGCCGCCGAACGGCACGGCCTCGCCTTCAAGGCGGCGATCGAGATCGAATGGTCCCTCGGGCTGGACTCGGCGCCCGCCGGGGAGTTCGTCCCGGCGGTCTCCGGGCCCGCGTACGGCGCGATCCGGCAGGTGGAGCTGAGCGACTACGGCGCCGACCTGCTGGCCGCGTGCGCCGCCCAGGGCCTGGACGTCGACCAGCTGCACCCCGAGTACGCGCCCGGGCAGTTCGAGATCTCGGTGGGCGCGCGGGACCCGGTGGCCGCGGCCGACCGCAGTGTCCTGGTCCGCCAGACCGTCCGGGCGGTGGCCCGGCGGCACGGTCTGAGGGTGTCGTTCGCGCCCGCCGTGTCCGGCGAGGGCGTCGGCAACGGCGGCCACCTGCACCTGTCCTGCTGGCGCGACGGGGTGAACCTGCACGCGGGCGGCGGGCGCCGGTACGGCATGACGGCCGAGGCGGAGTCCTTCGCGGCCGGGGTCCTCGCCCGTCTGCCGGCGCTGACGGCGGTCACCGCCCCGAGCCCCGCCAGCTATCTGCGGCTGCGGCCCTCCCAGTGGGCAGGGGTCTTCACCGGCTGGGGCCGGGAGACCCGTGAGGCCGCCCTGCGGATGGTCACGGGCACCGCCGGCCGCCATGAGAAGGACGCCAACATGGAGGTCAAGCCCGTCGACCTGGCCGCCAACCCGTACCTCGCCCTCGGCTGTGTGATCGCCGCCGGACTCGACGGCGTCACCGCGGGCCGCGCGCTGCCCGACGAGATCACCGGCGACCCGGCCCGCTACGGCCCCGACGAGGCGGCGGCCCTGGGCGTCCGGCGGCTGCCGCGGTCGCTGCCGGAGGCCGTCGAGGAGTTCCGCGCGGACCCGGTCCTGCGGTCCGCGCTGGGACCGGTCCTCGCCGACGCCGTGACGGCCGTGCGGCTCGGGGAGGCGGCGGACGTCGACGGCCTCGGCCCCGACCAGATCGCGGCGGCCTACCGCTGGACGTACTGACCATGGCCGCACCCGGACCCGTCCACGAGGCGCTCGCCGCCCTGCCGCTGGTGGACCACCACTGCCACGGCGCGGTCACGGCCGACCTGAGCGCGGCCCAGTTCGCGTCCCTGCTCACCGAGGGCGCGGCCTGGCCCGGTGTCTCCCCGTTCGACAGCCCCGCCGGGGTGGCCGTCCGACGCCACTGCGCTCCCCTGCTGGACCTGCCCCGGCACGCGCCGCCCGCCGACTACGTGGCCCGGCGCGCGGAGCTGGGCTGGCAGGAGGTCAACCGCCGGTTCCTGACGGCGTCCGGAGCCGGCGTGTTCTGCGTGGACACCGGCTACGCGCCGTACCCGCTCACCTCCCCCGCGGAACTGGCCGCCGCGGCCGGCGCCACCGCCTGCGAGGTGGTACGGCTGGAGCGGATCGCGGAGTCGGTGGCCGCGGGCGGGGTGACGGCGGGCGGGTACGCGACGGCGTTCGAGGCCGCCGCCGAAGCGGCCGTACGCCGGCCGGGCGTGGTCGCGGTGAAGTCCGTCGCGGCGTACCGGACGGGCTTCGCGCTGGACCCGGAGCGCCCGGCCGCGCCGGAGGTGGCCCGGGCGGCCGGGCGCTGGCTGGCGCGCGGCGGACGCCTGGACGATCCGGTCCTGCTGCGGCACGTGCTGTGGACCGCGGTCGGGCTGGGGCTGCCGCTGCAACTGCACACCGGGTTCGGCGACGCGGACCTGCGGCTGGACCACGCCGACCCGGCGCTGCTCACCGACTGGCTGCGCCGGACCGCCGGCACCGTGCCGGTGCTGCTGCTGCACTGCTGGCCGTACCACCGCCAGGCCGCCTATCTCGCCGCGGTGTTCGAGCAGGTGTACCTGGACGTCGGCCTCGCCCTGCACCACACCGGTCCGGCCCGCTGCCGGGCGGTGCTGGAGGAGGCGCTGGAGATCACCCCGTTCCGCAAACTGCTGTACAGCTCGGACGCCTACGGTGTGGCCGAGTTCCACCACCTGGGCGCCCTGTGCTTCCGGCAGGGGCTCGCCGGTCTGCTCCAGGACCGCGTGGACGCCGACGAGCTGAGCCTGGGCGACGCCCTGCGCATCGCGGACTGGACGGGCCGCGACAACGCCCGCCGGCTGTACGGACCGCCCGTATCCGAACCGGCCCGCGATTCCGGCGGGCCCCCCACCCGGAAAGTATGATCAAGCAATGTCTGACATGACCGAAACCACGCCCGGCTGGCTGACCTCGGACGAGCTGGAGATGGCCAGGGCCCGGATGCCGATCCTGTACGTCGAGGCCGTGCCCGTGCGCGTGGACGACAGCGGCGAAGTCACCAGCATCGGGCTGCTGCTGCGCATCGGCCCGGACGGCACCGTCAGCCGCACCCTGGTCTCCGGCCGCGTCCTGCACCACGAGCGGGTCCGCGACGCGCTGCTGCGCCACCTGGAGAAGGACCTCGGCCCCGTCGCCCTGCCCCGCGTCCCCGCCTCGCTGCAGCCGTTCACGGTCGCCGAGTACTTCCCCACCGCCGGCGTCACGCCGTACCACGACCCGCGCCAGCACGCGGTCTCCCTCGCCTACGTCGTGCCGGTGACCGGGGACTGCCGGCCCCGCCAGGACGCGCTGGACCTCGTCTGGTTCAGCCCCCAGGAGGCCGCCTCCGCAGCGGTGCAGAGCGAGATGCCGGGCGGTCACGGGGTCCTGCTGAAGCAGGCCCTCGCCCACGTGGGACTGGCCCTCTGACGTTCGGCCGCCGCCTCCCGTCAGGAGCCGGCGGCCGTCTCGCCGTCGGGGTGGATGGTGAAGATCCGGTCCAGGCCGACGATACGCAGGACGCGCAGGGTGTGGGCGGGCACGGCGGCGAGCGCGACGTCCGCCCGGGCGGCGTGCGCGTGGTTGCGGGCGGCGATCATGGCGGTGATGCCGCTGGAGTCGCAGAACGCCATCCGGCCCAGGTCCAGGGTGAGGCGCTGGCCGGGCCGCAGGCCGATGGTGGGGATCAGGTCGCGCAGCTGTGGGGCGTTGGCGTAGTCGAGTTCGCCGGAGATCTCCAGAACGGGACCGGTGGCGGCGTCTCGGGTGGTGATCTTCAGCGGGCTCATCGTGGGTGTCTCGTCCGGGGGGCGGGTGAAAGGGCGACGACGGCGGTGTCGTCGTCGAGGCCGTCGCCGAAACTCTCCAGCAGGGCCGTCACGGCCTCGACGACGGCCCGGGGGGACGTGTCGGCCTGTCCGGCGGCGAAGGCCAGCAGGGCCTCGTCGCCGAACAGGGTGGTGCGGTCCGTGCCGGTGCGGGCCTCGGTGAGGCCGTCGGTGTAGAGCAGCATCGTGTCGCCCGGGGCGAGCACGGTGGTGGCGGTGACGAACGGCGCGGAGGGCAGGATGCCGACCAGGAGTCCGCCGGGGGTGGGCAGGAACTCGGCGGTGCCGTCGGCGCGCAGGACCAGCACCGGCGGGTGTCCGCCCGAGGCGAGGTGTACGGTGACCTCGCCGGTCGCCGGGTCCGGCTGGAACCAGCCGAAGACGGCGGTGCAGTAGCGCGGGTCCCCGCTCGCGGAGTACCGCGCGTGCAGCACCCTGTTGAGGATGGTCAGGGCGGAGACCGGATCGGGGTCGTGGAGTGCCGCGGCGCGCAGGGTGTGGCGGGTCAGCGAGGTGACCGCGGCGGCCTGGGGTCCCTTGCCGCACACGTCGCCGAGGAAGAACGCGAAGCGTGCGCCGTCCACGGGGAAGACGTCGTAGAAGTCGCCGCCGAGCCGGTCGGGGGACGCGGTGTGGTAGTAGGCGGCCGCCTCCATGCCGGGCATCGCCGGCAGGGTGTCGGGCAGGAGCGACCGCTGCAGCACGACGAGGGCGTCCTGGAGCCGGGCGCGATCGGCCTCGGCCTGCCTGCGGGCCTCCTCGGCCTGCCTGCGCGCTTCCTCGGCCTGCTTGCGCGCTTCCTCGGCGTCCTTCCTGCGGCGCAGCAGTTCTTCCTCGTAGGAGCGGCGGTCCCGGGCGTCGAAGACGGTGGTGCGGACCAGCA
>NZ_BNBF01000009.1:129872-132041 GCF_014654935.1 Streptomyces capoamus | reverse complement strand
GCGGTTCCCCGGTGCTGCCGTGCTTGACCACGGAGGAGACCAGCACGGGGATCCGGTCGCCGGTGGCCTGCTTGATCTCCAGGGCGATGCCGCTGATCTCGCCCTGCATCCGCAGCAGCGGGGCGAAGTGCGTCTCGTGGTACAGCTTGCCGCCCACCGTCAGCAGGTCGGTGAACCGCATCCGGCCCACCACCGCCTCCCGGTCCAGGCCGAGCCACTGCAGCAAGGTGGTGTTGATCTTGGCGATGGTGCCGTCCATCAGCGTGGACAGGTAGCCGCAGGGGGCGCTCTCGTAGAGCTCCTCGGCGCTGTCCTCCAGCAGTGCGGCGAACGCCGCGGCCGAGCCGGTCGTGTCCTCGGTCCCGGACGGGTCGGGCTGCTGGTCGGCGCGGCACATCATCGCAGGGCAGCCAGGAAGGAGGTGATCGCCTCGTTGGTGGCCTCGGGCGCGGACAGGTGCGGGCAGTGTCCGGTGGCGTCGAGCGTGACCAGGGTGGAGCCCGGGATCGAGCGGTGGACGAAGGCACCGACCTCACGCGGGGCGATGACGTCCTGGGTGCACTCCAGCACCAGCGTCGGCACCCGCACGCTCGCGAGGTCGCCCCTCGAGTCGGTCAGGAAGGTGGTGCGCGCGAAGACGCGCGCCATGTCCGGGTCGGTGGCGCAGAAGCTGTTCTTCAGCTCCGCGCCCAGTTCGGGCCGGTCCTCGTTGCCCATGATCACCGGAGCCATCGCCGCCGACCAGCCGAGGTAGTTCGACTCCAGGGAGTCCAGCAGTTCGTCGATGTCCTCGGCGCTGAACCCGCCCCGGTAGCCGTCGTCGTCGATGTAGCGGGGCGAGGGGGCGACCATCACCAGCGCGCCGAGCCGCTCCGGGGCCCGGCCGGCGGCCAGCACGCCGATCATCGCGCTCACCGAGTGGCCGACGAACACCGCGTCGCGCAGGTCCAGCGCCTCGCAGATCTCGACCACGTCCCGGGCGTAGCCGTCGAGGGAGGAGTATCGGTCCTCCGAGAACGCGGACGCGTCCGAACGGCCCGAGCCGACGTAGTCGAACAGCACCACCCGGTACTCCTCGGCCAGGGCCGGAACCGTCAGCCGCCACATGTTCTGGTCGCAGCCGAACCCGTGCGCCAGCACGACCGGCCGGCCCCCGGGGTTACCGGTGACGGTGACGTTGTTCCTGCGGGCGATGTCCATGCCCAGGAGTCTCCCACCCCGGGCCGGCGGACGTGACCTCACCCCCGGGAAAAGAGGAAGCGACTATTCCACGATCACCGGGAAACCGGACTTGCACGGCGGCCGCCCTCAGTGGAAGCGGCCGCAAGGAAAAGCAGCGGATTTCCCCGGGAAGGGTTTTTCATGTCTGTGAGCCGCACGTTAACCGCATCCGCGATCTGCGTCACCGCCGCCCTGGGTGTCACGGCATGCTCGGGCGACGGATCCTCGGACCAGCCGTTCAAGGGGCAGAGCGCGGACCAGGTGGCAGCCAAGGCGGTGGCCGCCACCCGGAATTCCGAGTCGCTGCGCATGGCCGGCAAGGTCTCCGCGGACGGGCAGCCCCTGACGGTCGACTTCCACGTCGACACCCAGAAGAACTGCAAGGGCCGGATGGCCATGCAACGGGGCTCGGCCGATGTCATCCACGCAGGCCAGGCCACCTACATCAAGGGTGACAAGGAGTTCTGGGCGGGCGCCGCCGAGAACTCGGGCGGCCGGCGGAAACAGACCGAGGCGCTGAGCGGCCGCTGGGTGAAGGTACCGGTCGGCGATTCCCGTACGACGGGACTGTGCGACAAACAGGGATTCCTGGCCGACATGGACAGCGACAAGTCCGAGCGGAAGGGAATGACGAAGGGCGACGTCACCACGGTCAATGGCCACAAGGCACTCCCGCTGAAGAAGAAGAAGGGTGCCGAAACCATCACCATGTACGTCGCCACGGAGGGAAAGCCGTACATTCTCAAGCTCCACCAGTCCGGCGGCGACAATCCCGGCACGATCGTCTTCTCGGACTACGGCAAGCCGGTCAAGGCCACGCCTCCGCCGGCGGGTCAGGTGATCGACGGCACCAAGGGCGGCAAGGCGGCTTCCTGACCACCGGCACCGCACGCATGAGGGCCGGTTCCGGATTGCTCCGGAACCGGCCCTCACCGGCGACTCTCACGA
>NZ_BNBF01000009.1:126120-129819 GCF_014654935.1 Streptomyces capoamus | reverse complement strand
GGGACGACAGGATTTGAACCTGCGACCCCTTGACCCCCAGTCAAGTGCGCTACCAAGCTGCGCCACGTCCCGTTGCCGTGTGACCTGGGGTTTCCCCGGTCGCAACGCGCAGGGAAACAATACCGCACTCCCCTCGGTGGTCGCGCGCACCTTCCGGTGTTGACCTCAAGTCCGGTTGAGGTTGCACGATCACCGGTATGACGACCGCAGCGGAACAGAGCCGCACGCACGGCTACGACGACCTGCCCCGGCTGATGGGCATGATGACCGGCGACGAGAAGCACGGCCCGGCGGCCACCTCCACGCTCGACGTGCTGTGGGTGCTCTACGACCGGGTGCTCCGGGTCACCCCGGAGCGGCGGGCGGACCCGGCCCGGGACCGGTTCCTGCTGAGCAAGGGGCACGGCCCGATGGCGTACTACGCGGTGCTCGCCGCCAAGGGGTTCGTGCCGGTGGACTGGCTGCCGGGGTTCGGGTCCTACGACTCCCCGCTCGGGCACCACCCGGACCGGGTGCTGGTGCCGGGGGCCGAGATCGGCAGCGGGTCCCTCGGGCACGGGCTGCCGATCGCCGTGGGCACCGCGCTGGGCCTGCGGGCGCAGGGCCGGCCCGATCCGGCGGTGTGGGTGCTGATCGGGGACGCGGAGCTGGACGAGGGCAGCAACCACGAGGCGATCGCCTTCGCCGGGCCGGCCGGGCTGGACCGCCTGCACACCGTCGTCATCGACAACTCCTCCGCGAGCCACGCGCTGCCCGGCGGGATCGCCGCCCGGTTCGAGGCGGCGGGCTGGTCCGCGGTGACCGTCGACGGACGCGACCACGAGGCGCTGTACGCCGCGTTCACCGCGCCGCACCCGGGCCGGCCGCACGCGGTCGTGGCCCGCGTCGAGCCGAAGAACGCCTGACCCCGGCCCGTCCCGGAGAGCGCCGGGCCCTCCCCTCCCCCTGTTCCCCGCATGCCCCGAAGTCTCCCGAAAGGCCCCATCGCCATGGACACCATGCGTGACCGTCTCGCCCCCGTCGTCTCCCGGCTGCTGGACGAGGACCCGCGGGTCGCGGTCGTCCTCGCCGAGATCGGCCGGGACGGGTTCCGCGAGGCCGAGCGCCGGCACCCCGACCGGGTGATCAACGTCGGCATCCGCGAGCAGCTGCTGGTCGGCGCGGCGGCGGGGCTCGCCCTCACGGGGCTGCGCCCGGTCGTGCACACCTTTGCCAGCTTCCTCGTGGAGCGGCCGTTCGAGCAGGTCAAACTGGATTTCGGGCACCAGGACACGGGCGCGGTACTGGTCAGCGCCGCCGCCTCCTTCGACTGGCCGGCCGGCGGCTTCACCCACATGGCCCCGGGCGACGTGGCCCTCCTCGACACGCTGGACGGCTGGACCGTGCATGTGCCCGGGCACCCGGACGAGGCCGAGACGCTGCTGCGACAGGCGGTCGCCGCGGGGGACGACAAGGTGTACGTACGCCTGTCCGTGCAGTCCAACGGGCAGCGCCGGGCCGTCGACGGGCAGCACTTCCTGCCCGTCCGCGAGGGCCGCTCCGGCGTGGTCGTCGCCGTCGGACCGATGCTCGACGCGGTCCTCGCCGCCACGGCGGACCTTGACGTGACCGTGCTGTACGCGACGACCGTACGGCCCTTCGACGCGGCCGGGCTGCGCCGGGCGACGCGGGCGGCGGGTACGGACGTCGTGCTGGTCGAGCCCTACCTCGCGGGGACGTCGACGGCCGCGGCGAGCGAGGCCCTGGCCGATGTGCCGCACCGGGTGCTCGGCCTCGGCGTCGGCCGCCGCGAGCTGCGCCGCTACGGCACGATCGAGGAGCACACGGCCGCGCACGGACTGGACGCGAGGGGCCTGCAGGAGCGGATCAGCCGGTTCCTGGACGCCGGGCGCACGGAGCCGGGGCAGGGCTGAAGCACGGGCCTCGGCCCCTCACGCCTGCGCCGCGGCGCCGAGCGCCTCCAGCACCGGGCGGATCAGCGGATGCCCCTCGGCGCCCCGGCGGACGGCGGCGAACACCCGGCGGGTCGGTGCGACACCGTCGACGGGCCGGACGACCACCCCGGTGAGGTCCGTCCCGCGCAGCGCGGAGCGCGGTACGAGCGCCACTCCCGCGTCGGCCGAGGCCAGGGCGACGACGGCCCGGAAGTCGTCGGAGGAGTGCTCCAGACGGGGCTGGAAACCGGCGCTCTCGCAGGCCAGGACGACCACGTCGTGGCAGGGGTTGCCGGGGTACGGCCCGATCCACGCGTCCTTGGCCAGTTCCGCGAGGGGGACCTCGGCGGCGTCCGCCAGACGGTGCCCCAGCGGTACGACGGCGTCGAACGGCTCGGCGTAGAGCGGCACGTGCGTCAGCCGGGGGTCGTCGGCGGGCGGCGCGCCCCGGTACTCGACGGCGACCGCGACGTCGACCTGCCGGTCCAGCACCATGGGCAGGCTGGCGTCGCCCTCCGCGTCCTGCACCCGGATCCTTATGCCCGGCGCCAGGTGGGCGAGGCGGGCCAGGGCCGGCGCCACGACCTGGGCGATGCCGGTCGCGAAGGCCGCCACGGTCACCGTGCCCGCCTCGCCGGAGCCGTAGGCGGCCAGCTCGGCCTCCGCCCGCTCCAGCTGGGCGAGGACCGCGTTGGTGTGGCTGAGCAGGATCTCGCCGGCCGGAGTGAGCCGTACCCCCTTGGCGCCGCGCTCGACCAGGCGGTGGCCGGTCTCCTGCTCCAGCGCCGTCAGCTGCTGGGAGACGGCGGAGGGGGTGAGGTAGAGCGCGGCGGCTGCCGCCGTCACCGTGCGGTGGTCGGCCACCGCACGGAGGATGTGGAGCCGCCGTGCCTCGATCATGACCTCAATTATCCCAGGTCATCCGGTCGGTCAGACCCCCAGTGCGGCGCGCGCCGCGATGAAGGCGTCGACCGCCCGGTTGACGTCGTCCGTGGAGTGCGCGGCGGACAGCTGGACGCGGATGCGGGCCTGGCCCTGCGGGACGACCGGGTAGGAGAACCCGATCACGTAGACCCCCCGCTCCAGCAACAGCTCGGCCATGCGGGCCGCCTCGGCCGCGTCACCGATCATCACGGGGGCGATGGCGTGGTCGCCGGGGAGGACGTCGAAGCCCTCCTCGGTCATCCGGCGGCGGAACAGGGCCGTGTTCTCGGCGAGGCGCACGCGCAGGTCGTCGGCCGACTCCAGCAGGTCGAGGACCTTCAGGGAGGCGGCGGCGATGACCGGGGCGAGCGTGTTGGAGAACAGGTACGGACGGGAGCGCTGGCGCAGCAGGGCGACGATCTCGGCACGGGCGGCGACATAGCCGCCGGAGGCGCCGCCGAGGGCCTTGCCGAGGGTGCCGGTGATGATGTCGACCCGGTCCATGACGCCGTGCAGTTCGGGCGTGCCCCGGCCGGTCGGGCCGACGAAGCCGACGGCGTGCGAGTCGTCGACCATGACCATCGCGTCGTAGCGGTCGGCGAGGTCGCAGATCTCCGCCAGGGGCGCCACGTAGCCGTCCATGGAGAAGACGCCGTCGGTGACGATCAGGCGGCGCCGGGCGTCGGACGCCTCCTTGAGCTTGGTCTCCAGGTCGGCGAGGTCACGGTTGGCGTAGCGGAAGCGGCGGGCCTTGGACAGCCGGATGCCGTCGATGATGGAGGCGTGGTTGAGGGCGTCGGAGATCACCGCGTCCTCCTCGCCGAGCAGGGTCTCGAAGACA
>NZ_BNBF01000009.1:122236-126080 GCF_014654935.1 Streptomyces capoamus | reverse complement strand
CCGCCGTTGGCGTCGAAGCAGGAGGAGTACAGGATCGTGTCCTCCTGACCGAGGAACGCCGACAGCCGGGCCTCCAGCTCCTTGTGGACCTCCTGGGTGCCGCAGATGAAGCGCACGGAGGCCATGCCGTAGCCCCAGCGGTCCAGCGCGGCGTGGGCGGCGGCGACGACCTCGGGGTGGTCGGCGAGGCCGAGGTAGTTGTTGGCGCAGAAGTTGAGGACCTCGCCGGGGCGGCCGCCGGCCGAGACGTTGACGGTCGCGGACTGCGGGGTGTCGATGACCCGCTCGGGCTTGTGCAGGCCGGCGGCGCGGATCTCGTCAAGGGTGGCGCGCAGGTCCTCACGGACGGTGTCGAACATGGGGGCTCTCCTGAAGGTGCTTGCGGATGAAGGGGGTCACACGGTCCAGTCGAGGATGACCTTGCCGCCGGTGCCGCTCGCCGCGTCGGCGAAGGCCGCCTCGAAGTCGCGGTAGCCGTACCGGCCGGTGATCACCGGGGCGAGGTCGAGGCCGCCCTCCAGCAGCACCGACATCGCGTACCAGGTCTCGAACATCTCACGGCCGTAGATGCCCTTGATGGTGATCATCGAGGTGACGACACGGGCCCAGTCCACCGGGAACTCCTGGGCGGGCAGGCCGAGCATGGCGATCCGGCCGCCGTGCGTCATGTTGGCGATCATGTCCCGCATGGCCTCGCCGCGGCCGGACATCTCCAGGCCGACGTCGAAGCCCTCGCGCAGCCCCAGCTCGCGCTGCCCGTCGGCGATCGTCGTCTCGGCGACGTTCAGGGCGAGGCTGACCCCTATCTTGCGGGCGAGCGCCAGGCGGTCCTCGCTGACGTCGGTGATGACGACGTTGCGGGCGCCCGCGTGCCGGGCCACGGCGGCGGCCATCAGACCGATCGGGCCGGCCCCGGTGATCAGCACGTCCTCGCCGACCAGCGGGAAGGAGAGCGCGGTGTGCACGGCGTTGCCGAACGGGTCGAAGATCGCGGCGACGTCGAGGTCGACGGGGACCCGGTGCACCCAGACGTTGGACGCGGGCAGGGCGACGTACTCGGCGAACGCGCCGTCGCGGCCGACGCCGAGGCCGACGGTGGCCCGGCACAGGTGGCGGCGGCCGGCCAGGCAGTTGCGGCACTTGCCGCACACCAGGTGGCCCTCGCCGCTGACCCGGTCGCCGATGCGGATGTCGGCCACGTCCCGGCCCACCTCCACGACCTGCCCGACGAACTCGTGGCCGAGCACGAGGGGCGTGCGGATCGTCTGCTGCGCCCAGCCGTCCCAGGCCCGGATGTGCAGGTCGGTGCCGCAGATGCCGGTCCGCATGACCTTGATCAGGACGTCACCGGGGCCGATGGCCGGCTCCGGGACGTCCGTCAGCCACAGTCCCGGCTCCGCCTTCTCCTTGACGAGCGCCTTCAACGCTAGGGCTCCTGTGAGTGAGGCCCGGCCCACGGGCACGCCGAAGGAGCCCGCACCGGGTCAGAGGGGTGGAATCACCCTGCAATCTGCCGTACGCGCGGGCCGGGGTCCATCGAGCTTTTCTTAACCGGCGCCTCAGCTTTCCTACACACCGTGTCCGCGTGTCAGATCAACAGCCCGTCCCCCGTGCCGCGCTCCAGTCGTACGACGAGTTCGGCGGCCAGCGCCTTGATGGTCTCCAGGCCCGGCCTGCCCCAGGCGCGGGGCGCCGTGTCGGCGGCACACACGGTGCCGAGTGCCATGCCGGAGCTGTCGATCAGCGGGGCGCCGAGGTAGGAGCGGATGCCGTACTCGTCGACCACCAGGTTGCCCGCGAACCGCGGATAGTCGCGGACGTCCTCCAGCACGAGAGCCTTATGGCGGACGACCACATGGGGGCAGAAGCCGTGGTCGCGGGGCAGCACCCGGCCGATCCGCGCCCTGCTGCCGTCGTCCCGGACGACCGGTGCGGTGGCGGGGGCGCTCAGGCCCGCGAAGAACTGGTGGTCCTCGCCGATGAAGTTGACCATGGCGTAGGGCGCGCCGGTGAGCTGGGCGAGGTGGCCGGCGAAGGTGTCGAGCACGGGGTCGGGCCGGTCCGCCAGGCCGAGCCGGCGCAGCCGGTGGACGCGGGCGGGGGCCTCCTTGTCCTCGGGGGTGAGCAGCAGACCCCGGACCGGCCGGGGCGGCTCGTAGCTCATGGCCGGGCTCCGGTGCGGTGGGCGTACCTCATATATCGGCTCCGTGGGCGGTAGTACGGGATCACATGCGGGCGCCATGGCTGGGCGCGGTCGCGGGGGCGTGGGCGAGGAGGTGGCGGACGAGGACGAGCAGGGTCTGGACGCCGGAGCTGGAGATCCGGGCGTCGCAGCGCACCACCGGGATCTCCGGGTCGAGGTCGATGGCGGTCCGCACCTCCTGGGGGTCGTAGCGGTGGGCGCCGTCGAACTCGTTGACGGCGACGACGAAGGCGAGCCCGCGCTCCTCGAAGAAGTCCACGGCGGCGAAGCAGTCCTCCAGGCGCCGGGTGTCGGCGAGGATCACCGCGCCGAGCGCGCCCTCGGACAGCTCGTCCCACATGAACCAGAACCGCTCCTGCCCGGGCGTGCCGAACAGGTACAGCACATGTGCCGGGTCCAGGGTGATCCGGCCGAAGTCCATGGCGACCGTGGTCTCCATCTTGTTCTCGACGCCGTCGAGACTGTCCGTGCCGACACTGACCGTGGTGAGCAGCTCCTCCGTGCTGAGCGGCGCGATCTCGCTGACCGCGCCCACGAAAGTGGTCTTGCCGACCCCGAACCCGCCCGCGACCAGGATCTTGAGCGCGGTCGGGAACGGGTCACAGCTGTCGTCGTAGTCCATCGAGCACTGCCTCCAGCAGGGACCGGTCGGTGGGAGTGTGGTGGTACGCGGGCGGCTTGGTGGTGAGCGCCCCGCAGTCGACCAGGTCCGACAGGAGCACCTTGGTGACCACGGCGGGCAGCTTCAGCTGGGCGGCGACCTCGGCGACCGAGACGGGCGCGCGGCACAGGTCGAGTGCCTGGGCGTGCTCGGGGCCGAGGTAGCCGAGCGGGGTCACGCCGGTGGCCATCACCTGGGACATCAGGTCGAGCGCGATGCTGGGCCGGGTCCGGCCGTTGCTGACCGTGAACGGCCGCACCAGCCGCCCGGCCGCGTCGTCCAGCCAGGGCCCGTCGCCGGCTGCGGCCATGTTCAGGGCCTCGTCCCCGTGGGTTCGACGGCGTGCTGCCGCGGAGCGGTCACCAGGTAGGGGCGGACGCTCTTGACCAGCATCGCCATCTCGTAGCCGAGCACCGCCGCGTCGGCCTCGCGGCCGGCCAGCACGGCGAGGCAGGTGCCGGAGCCGGCGGTGGTCACGAACAGCAGGGTCGAGTCGAGTTCGACGACGACCTGGCGGACCTCTCCGCCGTCGCCGAACCGGACGCCCGCGCTGCGGCCGAGGGAGTACAGGCCGGAGGCCAGGGCGGCCATGTGGTCGGCGCTGTCGGCGTCCAGGCCGTGCACGGACTTCACCAGCCCGTCGCAAGACAGGAGCACCGCGCTGGAGGTGTGCGGTACGCGCTGCACGAGGCCGCTCAGCAGCCAGTCGAGGTCGGATGCGGGGACGGTCGGCGCGTCGCTCGCCATGGTGGATCGACTCCTTGGGGTACGAAGAGCTGCGGGAGCGCTGGGGGTGGGGGTACGGCGTGGAGGTGCGGGGGCGGTCATCCGGCCGGGGCGCTCCCCTCGGACCGACCGGTGCCGCGGCCACCGTCCCCTGCGGGCGCGGGCGCGGGCGCGGGCGCCGGGGGTATGGGGGCCGGGGTGATGTCTTCTCGGAACAAAGGGGGCAAGGGGGGCAAGGAGGGAAGGGGTGTGTG
>NZ_BNBF01000009.1:113774-122195 GCF_014654935.1 Streptomyces capoamus | reverse complement strand
GTGCGGGGCCGTGTGGTGGGGGCGGGGCAGCGGAGCCGTGTAGTCGGCGCCTGTGTGGCCCGCACCCGTGTGCGCGGACCCCGAGTGGTCTGCGGCCGTTCTGTACCCGGCCAGTTGGCTCGGGGCCGCGCTGTCCGCGCTGTCCGCGCTCGCGTGGTCCATGCTCCTGCGGTCCGGGTTCGTGTAGTCCGGCCTCGTGTAGTCCGCGCCCATGTGGCCTGAGGCCGTGTAGTCCGCACGCATGTGGCCCGCACCTGTGTCGCCGGCTCCCGTGGCTGTCTGCTGGGCCTCGGCGAGTCCGATTCCGCGCTGGAAGGCGGCCATCAGGCCGGGGTCGTGGCCGGCCACGATGTCGGAGTCCTGGCGGGGCGCGGGACCGCCGCGCAGCTGGGGCACGATGTGCTCCTGGGCGCGCCGGCGGGGCAGTCGGGGCTTGTCCATGGTGCCGCGCACCGGACCGACGCGCGGGGTGGGCAGTACGCCCGAGTGCGCCTCCACCACCGGCCGGTCCTCGGCGCTGACGCCGGGCACGGCGTCGGCGGGGCCCGGCCGCGTCCCCTGGGCGCCGCGCACGGGCAGCGGGTCGGGCGCGGCTCCGTGCCGTCCGTGCCCACCGCTCTCGGTGCCCCGCGGCCCGGTTCCGCGCTGGGCGTGCCGTCGCCTGCCGGTGCCGGCCCCGGTCCCGATGCCGGTCCCGTCGTTCCCCGGTGCCGGCGCGGGCGGCTGGGGTTGGGGCTGCGGGGCGGCCGTGCCGGCATCCGCGCCCGGTACCCCCGGCGCGTTGCCCAACAGCGCCTGCGGGACGACGAGCACCGCCTGCACACCGCCGTAGATGTTCGTCTGCAGCCGCACGTGGATGTGGTGCCGGCGGGCGAGCTGGGAGACGACGTAGAGGCCGATGCGGCCGTCGGCCAGCAGGCTGGCGACGTTGACCTGGTCGGGGTCGGCGAGCAGGGCGTTCATGCGGCTCTGTTCGCCGACGGGCATCCCCAGCCCCCGGTCCTCCACCTCCACGGCGAGTCCGGAGGTGACGAGGTTGGCGCGCAGCAGGACCTGGGTGTGCGGGGCGGAGAACACGGTGGCGTTCTCGATGAGTTCGGCGAGCAGGTGGATGACGTCGGCGACGGCGTGGCCGCGCAGTTCGCCGTCGACGGGGGGCACGAGTTTGACCCGGGAGTACTGCTCGACCTCGGCGATGGCGGAGCGCAGCACCTCGGTCATGCTGACCGGGTTGCTCCACTGCCGGCGGGAGACCGCGCCGCCGAGCACGGCGAGGTTCTCGGCGTGCCGCCGGATCCGGGTGGCGAGATGGTCCACGTGGAAGAGGCCCTTGAGCAGGTCGGGGTCCTCGATCTCGTTCTCGAGGTCGTCGAGGATCGAGATCTCCCGGTGCACGAGCGACTGAAGCCGGCGCGCGAGGTTCACGAACACTTCGAGCTTCTGCTCGCTCCCGGCCCGGCTGGAGAGCTGGGCGGCCCGGACGACGGCGGTGACGGCGCCGTCGTACGCGCGGGCCAGGTCGGCGGCGAGGAGTTCGAAGTCGTCGGCGTCCGCGGGCGGCCGGCGGCGCGGGCCGGGGGCGGGCGGGGTCTCGCCCTGCCGGAGCGCGTCGACCAGGGCCTGCAGGTCTGCCTCGCCGCGTGCGGCGGTGCGGCGCAGTGCGTCGACGCGGTCGGTGACCGAGCGGGCGGCGCGGTCGGCGGCCACGGCGGCGATGAGGATCGCGGCGACGGCCACGGTGACCGCTCCGGCGAGCACGGTCCAGAGCAGGGGTCCGCTGCGGGCGCCGGTGGAGCGGATGCTGAAGAGCACCGCGGCGGTGGCGCTGAGCGCGACCGCGAGGGGTGGCAGGACGGCCAGCCGCATGAGCTGGGGCCGTATGTGGGTTTCGGGCAGTGCGGGAGCGGGTCGGGCGACCGGCCGCCCGTGCCGGCCGCCCTCGCGGCGGTCGGCACGGGCGGCCGGTGCTCGGAGGTGAGACATCTGCGTCCTCGTACTGTCCGTCGGGTGTGTGTTCCCGTGCGGTGCGCCGCGGGCCTGCGTCGATGCGGGCGGGCGTCGTCACGGCGTCGGCCGGCGGCACCGGCGGATCCGGCCGCGCGTCGCCCGACGGACACTCACAGTAGTCGCCTGAGCCACATGTGCGGTGGGCAGTTGACGAAGTCCCCCGAGGAGCGTCCCGCTCTGGTATGAGGTGTCGTACGAAAGTCCGATGACCGGGGTCGAGCACACAGTCCGGCTACGCACAAAGGCGATCTGCCCTGCTCACAAGTGGTCACAAACGGAACGGGCGATCGATCGCCCGCAGCCTCCGGACGCCCCTCCCGCTCGCCGTCCGATGCTCCCGGTGCGCCGCCGGATGTGCCGCGGCGAGCCCTGACGACCACCCGGCCACGGAGGTGACCGTCACGGAAAGTCACCGCTTTGGCCTTGGCCCGGGCCGGCGCTGCCGGGCCGAGGTGACAGGCGTCCGGGGTCAGTCCGTGCGGTCGCCGGTGGGGCGGGCGGGCGGCTCCGCGACGAAGGCGCCGACCGAGCGCCAGGTGCGTCGCACCTCCCCCGCAACGCCTCGCCACCACGCCTCGGCGGGCAGCTTGCCGGCCGGCTCGAAGGGCTCGCCGGGCCGGGGCAGCGCCACCGCCTGGCCGGCCTCCTCGGCGGCCTCCTTCGTCCACTCCCCCGGCTCGGCCCAGGGGTGCGGGGCGAGGTTGAAGGTGCCCCAGTGGATCGGCAGCAGCACCCCGTGCGGTGCCCCGCCCTGGAGGTCGAGGTGGGCCCGCAGGCCCTCCTCGGGAGTCATGTGGATGTCGGGCCAGAACTCGCTGTACGCACCGATCTGGATCATCGTGGCGTCGAAGGGGCCGTGCGCGGCACCGATCTCCTGGAAGCCGTCGAAGTAGCCGGTGTCACCGCTGTGGTAGATCCGGTGTTCGGCGCCGGCGACGGTCCACGACGCCCAGAGGGTGTGCTGGGTGTTGCGCAGTCCGCGGCCGCAGAAGTGCCGGGCCGGGGTGGCGGTCAGGGTCAGCCCGCCGATCTCGGTGGACTCGTGCCAGTCCAGCTCGCGCAGCCGGTCCGCCGGGACGCCCCAGTGCTCCAGGTGGGCGCCGACACCGAGCGGCACGGCGAACAGGGTGTCCGTGCCCGCCAGCGCCTTGATGCTGGGCAGGTCCAGGTGGTCGTAGTGGTCGTGGGAGATGACGACGACGTCCACCGGGCCGAGCGCGGCCAGCGGCAGCGGCACCGGGTGCAGCCGCTTGGGGCCGGCGAAGGGGAACGGGGAGCAGCGCTCACCCCAGACGGGGTCGAACAGCACCCGGTGGCCGTCGATCTCGGCGAGGACGCTGGAGTGTCCCATCCAGGTCAGCCGCAGCCCCGTCGTGGGCGGCCCGGCCAGGTCGGCGAAGGTGGTGGGGTACACCGGAACGGTGCCCTTGGGGGCGCGCAACGGCCGGGTCTCCTTGTCCAGGAACACCTTCGCGAGGTCCACGGGGGAGCCGGAGGGGCGGGTACAGGCGGGGCCGCCGGGGTTTAGGAAGACACCGTTCCTGAAGTGCGGCGAGCGGCGGATGCGTGCCAGGCGCTCACCGGCGGGGTCCGCGCCGAACGCCTCGGGCCGCAGCGCGCGGAGCCCGGAGCTCGAAGAACGCAAACCGGTCACGGTACCTCCCGTGCAGTGGGTGAGGCCCTCCATTATGGTCGGCCCGCGCGACGGTCCCGGTAGGCAGGGGTGTGCCCGCGCCGCTGCCGGGGGCCCGTCGCGCGACCGCCCGGGCGCCGGGATGCGGCCCCGGGGTCAACTCCGTTGCGGCCGGCCGACGGTGGGCCCGACCGGGCGGCCGGCGATGGGCTCCTGCGCGGCACCGGTGCGAGGCCGACGGCGCAATCATGTGCGACCGGCCGCGCTCACTTGCGATCGACTGCGACTAGGGTGAGCGCGTGGCAAGAGTGCGGATGGGCGTGGCCGAGCGGCGGGAGGAGCTGCTGCGGGCAGCCATCGGGCAGATCGAGGCGCGGGGTGTGGCGGCGGTGCGGATCGCCGACGTGGCCGCGTGCCTCGGGGTGAGCAACGCGCTGGTGCTGTACCACTTCTCCACGAAGGAGAAGCTGGTCGCCGCGGCGTTCGCGTACGCGGCCGAGGACGACCTCGCGCACCTGCGCAAGGTGGTGGGCCGGCGGACCACCGCGCTGCGGCGGCTGCGGGCCGCGGTGCGCTGGTACGCGCCGACCGGGCAGGCCAAGGGCTGGCGGCTGTGGATCGAGGGCTGGGCCGTGGCCCTGCGCGAGCCCGCGCTGCGCGAGGTCACCCGGGAACTGGACGAGCAGTGGAAGGCGGCGATCGCGGGGGTCATCGCCGAGGGCGTGGCCGCCGGTGAGTTCGCGTGCGCGGACCCGGCCGGCACGGCACTGCGGCTGACCGCGCTGCTGGACGGCCTGGCCGTGCAGCTGACGTCGTACCCGGGGGCGGTGGTGCGCTCCCGCGCACAGGAATGGGTGGACGACGCCCTCGCCCGGGAACTGGGCCTGGACCGGGCCACGTTGACCGAGCGGACGCGGTGAGCACCCGGACCGCGCCACACCGCCCGGTCCGAACACACCGCGCCACCCGGCCCGGACCGTCGATCCGGCCGCGTCCCGCCGCCGCGCGGGCGGCGGGACGGCCTCGGGGGCCCGCCACCGCTGCCGCGCGGTGCCGACAGCCGGGCGCCGACGGCTGCCTGCCGGGCGGCCGTCCCGGACTCCGGCCCTCGCGGGCCACGGCAGTGTCGCCGGGTCAGGCCACCGAGGCGATGCGCATCTTGATGTCGTCCGGGGAGAGGGTGCCCTTGGCGGTGACGTGGTCGCCGGAGGACTCGCCGCGCAGGCGGCGGCCGATCCAGGGGACGAGGTACTCGCGGGCCCACTGGACGTCGTCGCGGCGGACGTCCAGGGTGCCGCGCGGCGGCAGCGGCGGCCACGGCTGCTCCGGGTCGGCCGGGACGTCCAGGCCGAGGGCCTGTCCGGCGCGCAGCGCCACGCGGGTGTGGCCCTCGGGCGAGAGGTGCAGCCGGTCGTTGTCCCAGGCCCTGCGGTCCTGGACGGACTTCAGGGACCACAGGTCGAGGACGGGGCAGCCGTACCGGTCGGCGATGGCCCGGACGTGCCCGTTGTAGGTGGCGATCTTGCCGCGCAGGTGCTTGAGCACGGGCACGCCCCGGGTGTCGAAGCCGGTCGTCACCAGCACGGTGCCGACGGCCTCGGTCAGCCGGGACACGGCGCTCTCGAAGCGCTCGGCGACCTCGTCCGGGTCGGTGCCGGGGCGGATGATGTCGTTGCCGCCCGCGCAGAAGGAGACGAGGTCGGGGGCGAGTTCGACGGCCCTGGGGAGCTGGTCGGCCACGACCTGGTCCAGCAGCTTCCCGCGCACGGCGAGGTTGGTGTACTGGAAGTGTCCCTCGGGGCACCGGTCGGCGAGGAGTACCGCGAACCGGTCGGCCCAGCCCACGAACGCCCCGTCGGGGCCGGGGTCGCCGACGCCCTCGGTGAAGCTGTCCCCCACCGCTACGTACGACCCGATCACTGATGCGTTGTCATTCTTCGAATCGTCTGCCACGTCGGACCATGATTCACCTTTCGGTGTGACTTACGCGACCGTAGGGCGGGGTTGACTAGCGGTGAGAAGAGCCACTCCGCAATTGTGTGCCGGGCGGGAATAGGCGGTGCCGGCGCAGCGGGAAGTCGGGTGCCGGCCGACGGGGACGCCGTGCGCGCCCGGGCTCATATACGGCGCAGCCGGATGACCGTCGCGTCCAGGTCGCCCTTCAGTCCGGTGTGCAGTCCGTGGTGCAGCAGTACGGCACCCCGGTGCACCTCGCCCGTTTCACGGCAGGCGTAGGAGGCCGTCGGGTCGAGCCCGCGCAGCCGCACCGCCGGCACCGGCTCGCCGTAACTCTGCGCCTGGAGCCAGGCCAGGACGACCGCCTCCTCGCCCCGCAGATACTGCACGGCGCTCAGGCCGCCCGCCGGGGGCCGCAGCCGGTACAGCTCGCCATGCTGCACCAGCGGGCGGATCTCCTTGTACAGCTCGATCCACCCCCGGGCCTCGGCCAGTTCCTCGGTGCTCCACTCGGTCAGGTCCCCGCCTACGCCGAGCACGCCGGCCATGGCGCTGACGAAGCGGAACCGCAGCGAGCTGACCCGCCCGTTGAGCTGGGCGTTGGGGCTGTCGGTGACCCAGGCCGCCATCACGCGCGCGGGGTGGATCTGGGTGAAGCCGTGCTGGATGGCGAGCCGGTCCAGCGGGTCGGTGTTGTCGGAGGTCCACACCTGGTCGGTGCGGCCGAGCACGCCGAGGTCGATCCGGCCGCCGCCGCCCGAGCAGGATTCGAAGGCGACGCCGGGGTGGGCCGCCCGCAGCCGGTCCAGCAGGCCGTACAGGGCGTTGACGTGATCCACCCACAGGCGCTGCGGGTACGGCTCCCCGGGCCAGCCGGCGTCGGTGAAGCAGCGGTTGAAGTCCCACTTCACATAGTCGATCGGGGCGCTCGACAGCAGGGTGTCCAGCCGCTCGAAGAGGTACTCCTGGACGTCCGCGCGCGCGAGGTTGAGGACGAGCTGGTTGCGCAGTTCCGTCCGCCGGCGTCCCGGCTGGTACTGCACCCAGTCGGGGTGGGCGCGGTACAGCTCGCTGTCGGGGTTGACCATCTCGGGCTCGACCCAGACACCGAACCGCATGCCCAGGTCGTGCACCTGGCCGGCCAGGGGCGCCAGGCCGTGCGGGAAGCGGTCGGGGTTCGGCGTCCAGTCACCGAGGCCGGCGCGGTCGCTGGTGCGGGCGCCGAACCAGCCGTCGTCCACCACGAACAGCTCGACACCGATCCCGGCGGCCCGGCGGGCGAGCGCGAGCTGCTGTTCCTCCGAGATGTCGAAGTACGTCGCCTCCCAGGAGTTGAACAGCACGGGCCGGTCCCGGCCGGCGTCCGGGACGACGTGCGCCCGCTGGTAGGCGTGCCAGGCGCGGCTCGCGCCGCCGAAGCCGCCGTCGCTCCACAGGCCCGCGAAGACCGGGGTGGTGTACGACTCCCCCGGCGCGAGGAGCATCAGACCCGAGTCGTCGTGGCCGGCGCCGCCGGTGATCTGCACGCGCGCGTCCGGGAGCTGGGCGACGGCGATGCGCCACGAGCCGGACCAGCCGAGCGCGCAGCCGTAGACCTCGCCGCGCTCCTCGGTGGCGTCGGTGTCGAGGGCGACCCAGGGCAGGTGCTGGTGGCCGGTGTGCCCCCGGCGGCTGCCGATGACCTTCTCGCCGTAGGTGAGGGGGGCGGCGGTGAGCCGGGACTCGGCGGCCCAGCGGCCGTGCAGCTGGGACAGCCGCCACCCCTCGCGGTCGGGCAGCGTCCAGGTGGCCGCGTCGGCCCGCAGCAGTTCCACGCGCGCGGGGCCGCCGTTCACGACGGTCACCCAGCGTTCGACCACGTCGCCGCGCATCCGGTAGTGCAGGGTGATCCCCACACCGTCGTCGTCGAAGCGCAGCCGCAGCTCGTCGCCCTCCGTGCGGGACGACTCGAAGCGCCACTCGGTGCCGCGCCGCTCCTCGGTGCGGACGGACAGGGCCGGGCGGACGAAGCGGGGGCCGCCCTCGACGGGATACTCCTCACGGCCGTCGAGCGGGGACTCGAAGGGCCAGTAGCCGGGCAGCGGCCGTAGCGCGAGCGCCTCGGCGTCGGCGAGGGCGATCCGCGGCCCCCAGTGCAGGTGCAGCAGCTCGTCCGCGTCGGTGAGATGCAGTGCGTAACTGCTGTGGGGGCCCGACAGGAGCCAGGTACGACCGTTTTCGGCGATGTCCACCATCGAGACCTCACAAGTGCCAACAGATCCGCGCAAGTGCCAACATCATCGGGGGCGCGCACCCCGCTGGCAATGCCTGTGGACAACTCATTGCCCGGGGAAATCGATGCCGTATGGTCGACGGAGCGCCCGCCGACGAGCCGTGACGGCGGCGACCGACCGGGAGGAGCCCCCGTGACGCAGCAGGTCCCGTCGACCGAGCCCGAGCTGGCCGGAGTGCGCAATTTCCGTGACGTCGGCGGGCTGCCGACCGTGGACGGGCGGCGGGTGCGTCATGGAGTTCTCTTCCGCAGCGGTCACCTCGCGCACGCGACGCAGGAGGACGCGGCCTTCCTTGCCTCCCTGGGCCTGCACACGGTCTTCGACTTCCGCAACGCAGCCGACCAGAAGCTGGAGGGCCCCGACGTCGAGCTGCCCGGCGTGCGGAACGTGAACCTGCCGCTGAGCGACCCGGCGGACGGCGCCGAGTTCTGGAAGATGGTCCGCGAGGGCGACCTCGACCAGTTGCGCGCGATCCTGGACGGCGGCAAGGGCGAGGCGCGCATGATCGCCTCGTACCGGAAGATCGTCGTCGACCGCACCGCCGAGCACTCC
>NZ_BNBF01000009.1:110471-113732 GCF_014654935.1 Streptomyces capoamus | reverse complement strand
CGGGTGCTGCACGCGCTCGCCGACGACAGCGTGCCCGCGTTGATGCACTGCGCGGCCGGCAAGGACCGCGCGGGCATCTCGATCGCGGTGACGCTGCTCGCCCTCGGGGTGGAGCGGGAGGCGATCGTCGCGGACTACCTGGAGTCGGCCGCCGGGCACCGGCGCTACAAGGTCCGCCGCAGCGGCAGCGCCGACACCGCGTACACGCCGGAGGTGATGGAGCTGCTCGACCCGCTCTTCGACGCCCGCGCCGAATACCTCCACGCGGCCTTCGCGAGCATCGAGGAGAGGTGGGGCGACGTGGACACCTACCTGGCACAGGGCCTGGGCCTCTCAGCCGAGTCCCGCGACCGGCTGCGCGAGCGCCTGCTGGACTGACCCGGCCGCCGGTGTCAGCCCTTGGCTCCCACCGCGAACAGCAGGTAGAGGAACGCGGCCAGGACGTGCCCGAGGGCGATGTAGATGATCAGCCGGATCCACAGGGAACGGGGGAACTTGGTCTCGTAGTTGCTCATGGCAGTTCTCCGGTCGGCGGGCCCAGGCACAGCGTGGCCGTGGGGCTCTGCAGCAGGGTGTGGACGAACAGCAGCTCCACGCCGTCGTGGTCCTCGGCGGCGAGGCGGTGCGGGGTGAGCGAGTCGAAGTGCGCGCTGTCGCCGGATCCGAGCAGGTGGGCGGTGTCCCCGAGTCGCAGCCGCAGCCGCCCGGCGAGGACGTAGAGCCACTCCTCACCGGGGTGGACGCGCACGATGTCGCCCTGTGAGCCGTACGGCACCCGTACCCGCAGGGCCTGCATCCCGCGGCCGGGTGCGCCGGCCTGGAGGTAGGTCCAGCCGCCCGCCCGCGTGGGCTCCATGTCGGCGGCCCGCACGATCGCGTCCCGTTCGGCGACCGTCTCGCCGAGCAGCTCGGAGACCGTCGTACCGTAGACACGGGCCAGCGCGAGGAGCATCGGCAGCGAGGGCTGGCGGTGGCCGGTCTCCAGGCGGGACAGGTGGGCCGGCGAGAGCCCGGCGGCGCGGGCGGCGGCCTCCAGCGTGAGCCCGGCGCGCCGGCGCAGGGCGCGCAGCTGCGGCGCGACGGCCGGCAGGCCGTCCTCGGGGGCCGGGCCCGGCGGCGGGGCGGCGTCTGGGGCGTTCATGCCTCCATTGAGCCCCACTTTTGCCCCTGGGGCAATTTTCTTGCCTCACAGGCAAAAGCGGTCGGACTCATCGCGCCGCCCGGGCCTCCGCGCAGCCGAAGCCGCCGCGCCGCCCGGCGTCGCCGTCAGCGGTTCGCCACCGCCTGCTTGATCAAGGTCTTGCCGAAGTCCCACATCAGGCCGCCGCCGCTGTGCGCGTCGTCCATCACCGCGGTGAAGGCGTCCACGAACCGCTCCACGTCCGCCTCGTCGACGATCAGCGGCGGGATCAGCTTGATCACCTCCAGGTGGTCGCCGGAGACCTGGGTGAGGATGCGGTGCTTCTGCAGCAGCGGTACGACGACCATCTGCGCGAACAGGCCCTTGCGGGCCGCCTGGAGCATGCTCCAGCGGCTGCGCAGCTTCAGCGAGGACGGCTTGCCGAACTCGATGCCGATCATCAGGCCCCGGCCGCGGACGTCGGCGAGCAGCTCGTACGTGCCGACCAGCGCGGTCAGCCGGGACTTCAGCAGCTCACCCGTGCGGCGCACCCCGGCGACGATCTGCTCGTTCTCCATGACCGACAGCACGGCGAGCCCGCACGCCATCGCCTGGGCGTTGGAGCCGAAACTCGCCGAGTGCACCAGCACCCGGTCCATGGACGAGTAGACCTTCTTGAAGATCCATTCCTTGCCGAGGGTGGCACCGACGGGCACGTAGCCGCCGGACAGGGCCTTCGCCACGCACACCAGGTCCGGTTCGACGCCGTCCTCGTGCTGGTAGGCGTAGAAGTCCCCGGTGCGGCCGAGGCCGGTCTGCACCTCGTCGGCGATGAGCAGCGCCTTGTGCCGGTGCAGCAGTTCCTGCGCGGCCCGCAGGTAGCCGGGCGGCGCCTCGTGCACGCCCTTGCCCTGGATCGGCTCCACGATCAGCGCGGCGACGTCGCCCTTCTTCAGTTCCCGTGCCAGCGCGTCGAGATCACCGAGCGGTACGGGGGTGTCGGGCAGCAGCGGTGCGAAGCCGTCGCGGAAGCCGCTCTCGCCGTTGACCGACAGGGAACCGGTGGTCAGGCCGTGGAAGGCGTGGTCGCAGTAGAGGACGCGCGGCCTGCCGGTGGCGTACCGGGCGAACTTCAGGGCCGTCTCGACCGCCTCGGTGCCGCTGTTGCCGAAGAACACCCGGTCCAGGTGCGGGCTGTGGGCCAGCAGCCGCTCGGCGAGCAGGCCGGGCAGCGGCTGGCAGTCGAAGCGGGTGAGGTCGGCGAGGTCCAGGTCCAGGACGTCGTGCAGCGCCTTGCGGACGACCGGGTGGTGGCGGCCCAGGCCCATCACCCCGAACCCGGCGAGCATGTCCAGGTAGTCGTTGCCCTCCGCGTCGAAGAAGTGGGCGCCCTCGGCCCGCTCGTAGACCTTGTCGAAGCCGATGGTGTGCAGCATGCGCGGGAGCTGCGGGTTGAGGTGCTTCGCGTGCAGCTCGTAGCGTTCGGCTCCGCGCTCGGCGAGCAGGGCGCCGAGGTCGAACTCGGTGGTCATTCACTCTCCTTGACGGTGCCGTCGGCGTCCTCGACGTCCTTGACGGCCAGACTCCCACTGATCCGCCCGGCGATCTCCACCGGCGTGAGGCCGATGTCGGCGAGGACCTCGCTGCGTTTGGCGTGCGCGAGGAACTGCTCCGGGATGCCGAAGCGCCGGACCGGCACGTCCACGTCGGCGTCGCCCAGGGCCAGCGCCACCGCCGAACCCACGCCCGCGGAACGGCTGTTGTCCTCCACCACGGCCACCAGGCGGTGCCCGGCCGCCAGGCCCGGCAGCGCGGGGTCGACGGGCTTGACCCAGCGCGGGTCCACCACCGTGCAGCCGATCCCGCGGGCCTGGAGCAGCTCGGCGGCCTGCAGGCACACCGGGGCCATCACGCCGACGGCCACCAGCAGCACCTCGGGGCGGGCAGAGCGGTGCAGGACGTCCATCCCGCCGACCCGGTCGAGCGCCGGGACGTTCGGGCCGGCGGACTCCTTCGGGAAACGGACCAGGGTGGGGGCGTCGTCCACGGCGACCGCCTCGCGCAGCTGGGCGCGCAGCTGGTCGGCGTCGCGCGGGGCGGCGATCCTGAGGCCGGGGACGACCTGGAGGACGGACATGTCC
>NZ_BNBF01000009.1:96794-110436 GCF_014654935.1 Streptomyces capoamus | reverse complement strand
CACATGCCGTTGTGCGAGGGTCCGTCGGTGCCGGTGACGCCGGCCCGGTCCAGGACGAAGGTGACCCCGCAGCGGTGCAGGGCGACGTCCATCAGCAGCTGGTCGAAGGCCCGGTTGAGGAAGGTGGCGTAGACGGCGACCACGGGGTGCAGCCCGCCGGTGGCGAGGCCGGCCGCGGAGACGGCCGCGTGCTGCTCGGCGATGCCCACGTCCCACACGCGGTCCGGGAAGCGTTCGGCGAATCCGCCGAGGCCCACCGGGTGCAGCATGGCCGCCGTGATCGCCACGACGTCCTCGCGCTCCTCGCCGATCCGCACCATCTCCTCGCCGAACACCGAGGTCCAGGAGGGCCCGGCGGACGGGGTGAGGGGCTCGCAGGTCAGCGGGTCCATCACGCCGACCGAGTGGAAGTGGTCCTCCTCGTGCGCGAGGGCGGGTTCGTAGCCGCGGCCCTTCTCGGTGAGGCAGTGCACCAGGACCGGGCCGTGGAAGCGTTTGGCGCGGCGCAGCGCGGACTCGACGGCCTGGATGTCGTGGCCGTCGATCGGGCCGAGGTACTTCAGGCCCAGGTCCTCGAACATGCCCTGCGGGGCGAAGGCGTCCTTGAAGCCCTTCTTCGCGCCGTGCAGGGACTCGTAGAGGGTGGTGCCGACCACCGGGGTGCGCTGGAGCACCTCCTTGCCCCAGGCGAGGACCCTCTCGTAGCCGTCGGTGGTGCGCAGGGTGGCCAGGTGGTTGGCGAGGCCGCCGATGGTCGGGGCGTAGGAGCGTTCGTTGTCGTTGACGACGATGATCAGCGGCCGGTCCCTGGCCGCGGCGATGTTGTTGAGCGCCTCCCAGGCCATGCCGCCGGTCAGCGCGCCGTCGCCGATGACCGCGACCACATGGCCCTCGTCCCGGAGCACCTGGTGGGCCTTGGCGAGGCCGTCGGCCCAGCCGAGCGCGGTGGAGGCGTGGCTGTTCTCGATGACGTCGTGCTCGGACTCCTCGCGCGAGGGGTAACCGGACAGTCCGCCCTTGCCGCGCAGCTTCGAGAAGTCCTGACGGCCGGTCAGCAGTTTGTGCACGTAGCTCTGGTGGCCGGTGTCCCACAGGATTTGGTCGACCGGTGACTCGAACACCCGGTGCAGGGCGACGGTCAGTTCCACCACGCCCAGGTTGGGTCCGAGGTGCCCGCCGGTCCTGGACACCGCGTGCACCAGGAACTCACGTATCTCCTTCGACAGTTCCCCGAGTTCCGTCTCGGACAGCGCCTTCAGGTCGCGTGGTCCCCGGATCCTCTCCAGAATGGTCACGCTCGGGCCCCCTCTCGGTCCGTGGCTTGCCTCAACTCGACTGGTCTGCGGGGCTCGTCCGCTCGGCGAGCTTCATGGCCTCCTCGATCAGGGTCTGAACGATCTTCGACTCGGGGACGGTCCTGACGACCTCGCCCTTGACGAAGATCTGGCCCTTGCCGTTGCCCGAGGCGACGCCGAGGTCGGCCTCGCGGGCCTCGCCGGGGCCGTTGACCACGCAGCCCATCACGGCCACCCGCAGCGGTGTCTCCATGCCGTCCAGGCCCGCGGTGACCTCCTCGGCGAGCTTGTACACGTCCACCTGGGCCCGGCCGCAGGACGGGCAGGAGACGATCTCCAGCCGCCGCTCTCTGAGCCCCAGCGCCTGGAGGATCTGGATGCCGACCTTGACCTCCTCGGCGGGCGGTGCGCTCAGCGACACCCGGATCGTGTCCCCGATGCCGCGCGAGAGCAACGCCCCGAAGGCGACGGCCGACTTGATCGTGCCCTGGAACGCCGGGCCGGCCTCCGTGACCCCCAGGTGCAGGGGGTAGTCGCAGGCCTCGGCGAGCTGCCGGTAGGCCTCGATCATCACGACCGGGTCGTTGTGCTTGACCGAGATCTTGATGTCGCGGAAGTCGTGCTCCTCGAAGAGGGACGCCTCCCACAGGGCCGATTCGACCAGGGCCTCGGGGGTCGCCCTGCCGTACTTCTGCAGCAGGCGCCGGTCCAGGGAGCCGGCGTTGACGCCGATGCGGATCGGCGTGCCGTGGTCCCTGGCGGTGCGCGCGATCTCCTTCACCTGGTCGTCGAACTTCTTGATGTTGCCGGGGTTCACCCGGACGGCGGCACAGCCGGCCTCGATGGCCGCGAACACGTACTTCGGCTGGAAGTGGATGTCCGCGACCACCGGGATCCGGGACTTCTCCGCGATGGTCGCGAGGGCGTCCGCGTCGTCCTGCGTGGGGCAGGCGACGCGGACGATCTGGCAGCCGGAGGCGGTGAGTTCGGCGATCTGCTGGAGGGTGGCGCCGATGTCGGACGTACGGGTCGTCGTCATCGACTGCACCGACACCGGGGCTCCGCCCCCGACCGCCACCGGCCCGACCTGGATCCGCCGCGACGGGCGCCGCGGCGCGACCGGACGGGCCGGTACCCCGGGGAGGCCCAGGGGTACGGCGGTCACCGCCTCACTCCCGGTTCCCGGAGACGGTCTCGCGCATCGCCCGCAGCGACTCCTTCAGGGATCCCATGGTGGCGAGGACGGCGGTCGGCTCGTAGCCGCAGTGCGCCATGCAGTTCGCGCAGCGCGGGTCCTTGCCGCGGCCGTACTTGTCCCAGTCGGTCTTCTCGATGAGTTCGCGGTACGTCGGCACGTACCCGTCGCTCATCAGGTAGCAGGGGCGCTGCCAGCCGAAGAGCGAGTAGTTCGGGATCGCCCAGGCGGTGCACGGGAAGTCGACTTTGCCCTCCAGGAAGTCCAGGAAGAGCGGGGAGTGGTTGAGCCGCCACTTCCTGCGGTTGCCGCCCGCGAAGGCCTTTTTGAACAGCTCGCGGGTCTGCTCGACACCGAGGAAGTGCTCCTGGTCGGGGGCCTTCTCGTAGGCGTAGGCGGGCGAGATCATCATCTCGTCGACCTTGAGGTCGTCGTTGAGGAAGTTGAGCACCTCGATGATGGTCTGCGGGGTGTCGGTGTTGAAGAAGGTGGAGTTGGTGGTCACCCGGAAGCCGCGCCGCTTGGCCTCCTTGATGGCCGCCACCGCCTCGTCGAACACCCCCTCCTTCGCCACCGACTCGTCGTGCCGCTCGCGCAGTCCGTCGATGTGCACGGCGAAGGCGAAATAGGGCGAGGGCGTGAACTTGTCCATCTTCTTGCGCAGCAGCATCGCGTTGGTGCACAGGAAGACGTACTTCCGCTTCGCCACCAACTGCCGGACGATCTCGTCGATCTGAGGGTGCATCAGCGGTTCGCCACCGGCGATGGAGACCATCGGCGCCCCGGACTCCAGCACCGCGCCCACCGCCTGGGCGACCGGCATGCGCTGTTTGAGCACACCGGCCGGGTGCTGGATCTTGCCGCAGCCCTCGCACTTCAGATTGCAGGCGAACAGCGGTTCCAGCTCGACAATGAGCGGAAACTTGTCCCGCCTGCGGAGCTTCTGTTCGGCCAGGTATGTAGCGACCTTGATGGACTGGCGCAACGGCATGGCCATCTGGCTCACCTCCGGGGGAGCAGCAAAGAACGGTGCCATTCGAAAAATGCGGGAAGGATGGAACGGAGCACACGGAAAGCGGATATCCCGCCGCGGACCGTGCCGATCCGGACGAGTTCGTGTTCGGGAGCGTCCACGACCACCCGGACGGCCGCGACCGGGCGTTCGCCCGCGCGGACGGCGGCCAGCAGCGTGGCCGCCGACTCCATGTCGACGGCCAGCGCGCCGGTGGCGAGCAGATCGGACCGCTCGGGCCCCCGCACGACGTGGTCGGAGCCGGTGAGCGGGCCGGTGTGGACCGTGCGTCCGGGCAGCAGGCGCACGAGTTCCTTGACCAGCAGTTCGGTGCCCACGCACGGGACGGCCCCGCGCGGGTCCCGGGTCTCCTCGGCGACGACCAGGTCGCCGGGGTGCATGCCGGGGGCGAGCCCGGCGCAGAAGCCGGTGGCCAGCACGGCCGTGCCGGCCGCCGCCGGGCCGGCCAGGTGCCGGGTGACGGAGCGCTCCGCCGCACGGGGGCCCATGCCCGTGCGGACGACGGTCACCGGCCCGCCGGCGCCGCCGTGATCACCGGTGCGCAGGGCGAGGCGCTCGATGCCGAGCGCGCAGGCGATCAGCAGCGGGGCCGGGGCGGGCTGGTCGCGCACCTCAGCTCACCTTGGTCCCGGAACGAGGCTTCCTGGCGAGCAGCTTGCGCTCGAAGGGGTCGCCGTGCAGGTACCGGCCGAGCGCGGTGAGCGGGAACACCTGCCGGTACAGGTGGTAGTTGATGGAGAAGTCCCAGGGGAAGCCGGTGCCGGTGAAGTACGGCTCGTCCCAGGTGCCGTCCTCCCGCTGGGTCTGGGCCAGCCACCGGACGCCGCGCTCGACGGCCTTGGACTCCTTCTCCCCCGCCGCGAGCAGTGCCATCAGCGCCCACGCGGTCTGCGAGGCGGTGGAGGCACCCCGGCCGCTCCATTCCTTGGCGTACTTGTAGGAGCGCAGGTCCTCGCCCCAGCCGCCGTCGTCGTTCTGGACGCTCTCCAGCCAGGCCACGGCCCGCCGGATCGCCGGGTGGGAGCCGGGCAGGCCGGCTGCCGTCAGGGCGGGCACCACGGAGCCGGTGCCGTAGATGTAGTTGACGCCCCAGCGGCCGAACCACGAGCCGTCGGGCTCCTGTTCGGCGAGCAGCCAGTCGATGCCGCGCCGGGTGCGGGGGTCGTCGGCCAGGCCCTCGGCGGCGAGCATCTCCACGACGTGCGCGGTGACGTCGGCGGACGGCGGGTCGATGACCTCCCCGAAGTCGCAGAACGGCAGCCGGTTGGGGAACGGGCTGGTGTTGTCGACGTCGAAGGCGCCCCAGGCGCCGTTCTTCGACTGCATGCCGAGGTTCCAGCGCACCGCCCGTCCGATGGCCTTGTCCACGCGCTCGGGGTCGTGGTGCCGGACCCGGCGCAGCGCGAGGGCGACCTCGGCGGTGTCGTCGATGTCCGGGTAGTTGTCGTTGTGGAACTCGAACGCCCAGCCGCCCGGCGGGAGCTGCGGGCGCCGTACGGCCCAGTCGCCGGGCCGGACGATCTCCTCGCCGAGCATCCAGTCGGCCGCCTTGACCAGTTGCGGATGGTCGACGGGGAGCCCGGCGTCGACGAGGGCGATGGTGGCCAGGCAGGTGTCCCAGACCGGGGACTGGCAGGCCTCGATCATCCGGGCGCCGTCCTCGCGCCAGACGGCGAAGCGGTCCAGCGAGGCGAGGCCCTCGCGCAGCACCGGATGCTCCAGGTCGTAGCCGAGCAGGTGCAGGGCGATGACCGAGTACACGGCCGGGGGCTGGATGCCTCCCCAGCAGCCGTCGTTCTCCTGGCGTTCGATGATCCAGCGGGCCGCCGAGTTCATCGCGGCCCTGCGGAGCGTGCGCACGGCGACCTTGCGGTAGCCGCGGACCACCTTGTCGAGCCGCTGGAAGACACCGTCCCAGCTCGCCACCGGGGCGAGCGGCTGCGGCGGGTTCGGGTTCGCCGGGTCGGTGTGCAGCTCGTCCAGGGCGAAGGGGGCCGGGCGGACCGGGCGCTTGGCGGAGACGATGGTGAGCGGCACGATGGTCTGCCGCGCCCAGCAGCCGAAGTTGTAGATGTTGAGCGGGAACCAGGTGGGGAAGTAGATGAGTTCCGGGGGGAGTTCGGGCAGGTCCTCCCACTTCCACCAGCCGAAGAGGGCCAGCCAGATCCGGGTGAAGACCCGGGCGGCCGCGATGCCCCCGCGCTCGCGGATCCAGGAGGAGGCCTTCGCCATGTGGGGGGCGTCGGGCGGGTCGCCGGCCAGGCGCAGGGCGACGTACGCCTCGACGGTGGCGGACAGTTCTCCGGGTCCGCCGTAGAAGGTGGCCCAGGTGCCGTCCTCGCGCTGCTCGCCGCGGATGAACCTGGCGGCGGCCTGCGCGGTGTCGTCGTCCAGGATGCCCAGGAACTGGCGGAGCAGCAGGTCCTCGGCGTCCATGGTGACGTTGGTCTCCAGGTCGCCCTTCCACCAGCCCTGGGCGTCCTGGGTGGCGAGCAGGAAGTCGGTGGCGCGCCGGGCGGCGTGGGCGGCGGCTTCTTGTACCCCGGTCGCCTCGGGGGTGGTGAGGGTGGTGAGGGTGGTGTCGCTGGCCGCGGCAGCGCGGGACGGCAAGGTCGCCCCGGTGCTTCCGTCGGTCGTCGCTGTCATGGCTTCCCCTTCGTGCAGTCGTGCGAGTCGTGCTGCTGTGGGTCCGCCGTCGGCCGGTGTCCTGGAACCCTGGGGCACCGGCCGGCGACTACGCGAGGCTCATCGAGCCATATGGGTCATTTCTTCCGTACGACGACGAAGTCGGCGAGCGCCGCGAAGGAGTCCCGCACCCGGTCGGGCATGTCGACGGTGTCGAGGGCCTCGACGGCGACGGTGTGCTGACGGCGTGCTTCCGCGGCCGTCCACTCGCGGCCGCCGGCCTCCTCGATGAGGGCGGCCCGGGCCGCGAACTCCTCCTCGGAGAAGTTCTCGAAGTCGCTGCTCTTGGCGTCGGCGGCGAGGATCTCGCCGAGCTGCTCGGAGGCGGGGCCGCCGGCCGCGAGGGCGGCCACCACCGGCAGGGACTTCTTGCGCTGGCGCAGGTCGCTCCAGGTCTGTTTGCCGGTGGCCTCCGGGTCGCCCCAGATGCCGAGCAGGTCGTCCACGGCCTGGAAGGCGAGGCCGAGGTGGTAGCCGTACCGTTCCAGCGCGTCGGCGGTGGCGTCGTCCGCGCCGCCGAGGACGGCGCCGATGGAGGAGGCGCAGGCGAGCAGGGCACCGGTCTTGTTGCCCTCCATCTCCAAACACTCCTCGACGGTGACCCGGTCGCGGTGCTCGTAGGAGATGTCCTGGGCCTGGCCGTCGATCAGGGCACGGGTGGCGGTGGTCAGGCGGCGGGTGGCGCGGCCGGCCTCGACGGTGCCCAGTTCCAGCAGGACCTCGCCGGCGAGGGCGAACAGGGCGTCACCCACCAGGATGGCCTGGGCGGGGCCGTGCACCTTCCAGACGGTGTCGCGGTGCCGGCGCTGCTCGTCGCCGTCCATCAGGTCGTCGTGCAGCAGCGAGAAGTTGTGCACGAGCTCGACGGCGACCGCTCCCGGGATGCCCGCCTCGGGGGCGGCGCCGGTGACCTCGGCGGAGAGCACGGCGAGCGCGGGGCGGACGGCCTTGCCGCCGTCACCGTCGGCGGGGTTGCCGGCGGCGTCGATCCAGCCGAAGTGGTAGGCGGCGACGGTGTCCATCGGAGGTGCCAGGCGGTCGACGGCCGCGCGCAGCACCGGTGTGGCCAGGGTCCGGCCGCGCTCCAGCAGCGCGGTGACGTCCACCGCGGCCCGTGGAGCGGGCGTCGAGGCCGGGGGCACAGTGGGCACAGTCTCTCCTCTTGTTGCGGTGCCGGGGGTGCGGGGGCGTACCGCCTGCCGGTCGGGCATCAGGCCGCCTCCTCGAACTCGAAGAGGTGGCGGGGGCGGGGCCGGCCCAGGGCGCTGAGGGCGGCGTCGGCCGCGCTCACTCCGCTGCGGACCGCACTCTCCATGGTCGCGGGCCACCCGGTGGCGGTCCACGCTCCGGCCAGGTACAGGCCGGGGGCCTTGGTGCGGGCGCCGGGCCGCAGCCGCCCGACGCCGGGGGCGGGGGCGAACGTCGCCGTGCGCTCCCGGGTCACGAAGAAGTCCTCCACCACGGCCGCGCGGGTGCCCGGGATCAGCCGTTCCAGCTCGGGCAGGTAGCGCTCGCGCAGCTCGGCGACGGGGGTGTCGATCTCGTCCTGCGCGGCCGACTGCGACAGCGCGAGGTACTGCCCTGTCCGCAGCCCGGAGGCGTGGGTGCGGTCGAACACCCACTGCACGGGGGTGCCGAGGGCGGCGAGGAAGGGCCGGGCCAGCACCGGGCGGTCGTAGACCACGTGGACGTTGAGGATCGGCGCGGTGCCGATCCGCAGCAGCCGCTCGGGCGCGTCGAGGGCGCCGGGCGGCAGCAGGTCGTGGGCCTCGCGGTGGGGTACGGCCAGGACGACCGCGTCGGTTTCGAGATTCCCGCCGGGAACCTGAACGCTCCACGCCCCGTTCCCGTTGACAGAGACGGAGGTGACGCGTGTACGGACCTCGGTACGCACGCCCGCGGAGTCGAGCGCCCTGCGGGCCAGCCGGTCGTGCAGTTCGCCCAGCGGGACGCGGGCCCAGCCGATGTCGGCCGCGCCCGGGTCGGACAGCAGACCGGTCTTGAACACCATCGCGGCGAGCCCCAGCGAGGCGTCGCCCGCGACCGCGTTGAGCGTGGCGACGCCCACCAGGTCCCACAGGGCCTCGACGGCGCGTGCCGACTGGCCGTGCGCGGCCAGCCAGCTGCCGAAGTCCTGGCCGTCGAGGGCCGGGTCGGCGGGGTCGAGCCCCTTCAGTGCGAGCGCGGCACGCCCGACGGCCGCGCGCTCGGCGAGCGAGAGGTGCGGATAGGCGGCCAGGCTGCGCCCCAGGTGGAGGGGGACGGGCAGCGGGTCGCGCCGCAGCCGGCCGAGCCGCCGCCCCTCGGGCTTGGCGACGTCGACGACGGGCACGTCCAGGCGGTCCTGCAGCGGTGCCAGCGCCGTGGCCTCGATCCGGTCGAGGAACCAGCGGTAGGCGGTGCAGCAGCGCAGGTACACGTGCTGGCCGTTGTCGACGGTCAGTGAGCCGCGCCGGAAGGAGAAGGCGAGGCCGCCCAGCCGGGGCCTGCCTTCGAGCAGGGTGACCCGGACGCCCGCGTCGGCGAGGGCGAGCGCCGCGGTGACACCGGCGAGGCCGCCGCCGACCACGACCGCGCTGCGGTCCGCCGTGCGCGGCGTGCCGCGCCGCGCCGGCGCGGGGGGTGAGCCGTCGCTCATCGTGCGTCCTTCCGTCCGTGCGCGAGCGCTCCGCGGGCGGGGCCGGCAGGGGCGGCCGGCCGCCCGCGGGCCGGGCGTGGCCGGGCGCGCAGCTCTCCGCGCCCCTCGCGGGTGCGCGGGTGCTGGTTGAACGGTGCACGCCCGGCCGTCGCAGTCAGGGACGCCACGCCGCAGGCGAGGGTTGCCTGTCGCCTGCCGTCCCGTCCGGCCGGCTCTGGTGCGGTGCGGTGCATCAGGCGCGCCTCCGGACGGAGCGCCGGGAGACGTGACGGGTCACGTGCCGGGTGTCGAGCCCGGACAGGCCGCGCACGGCGACGTAGGCCTTCTCGTGGCCGGGCAGCGAGACCCGGCCGCGCAGCACGGCCTCCGGGTCGCGCTCGATGCGGTCCAGCAGCCGGCGGTAGATGCCGGCCATCGCGGCCACGCAGGCGCCGCTGCGCCGGTCGAGCATGGGCAGCAGCCGGTAGCCCTCGGCGAACAGGGCCCGGGCGCGCCGCACTTCGAAGTGGACGAGGCCCGCGAAGTCGGAGCCCTCCGGCGGGGTCGGCCCGGCGAAGCCGGCCGAGCAGCCGAACTTGGCGAGATCGTCGGCGGGCAGATAGGTACGGCCGCCGGCCGCGTCCTCGCGCACGTCGCGCAGGATGTTGGTGAGCTGCAGGGCGAGGCCCAGCGTGTCGGCGTACTCGGCGGCGCGCTCGGCGCCGCCGGTTCCCGGTCCGGTACCGAACACGCCGAGCGAGAGGCGGCCGATGGCTCCGGCGACACACCGGCAGTAGACCTTCAGGTCGTCCCAGGTCTCGTAGGTCTCCCCGCGTACGTCCATCTGGACGCCGTCGATCAGTTCGTCGAGGCCGCCGAGGGGGATCGGGAAGGCGTCCGCGGCGTGGCTGAGGGCGACGGCCACCGGGTCGGTGTCGTCCTCCTCGACCTTGCCCTCGCGGATCCGGGCGAGCAGCGCCCGGGTGTCCTCCAGGCGTGCCAGCTTGACCTCGCCGGGCAGGTCGCCGTCGCCGATGTCGTCCACGCGCCGGGAGAACGCGTACAGTGCCGACATGGCGCGGCGCTTGGCCGTCGGCAGCAGCCGGATGCCGTACGCGAAGTTGCGGGCCTGCTGCCCGGTCACGGCCTCGCAGTAGCTGTAGGCGGCGAGTACCGGCGCGGACACGTGCGGCGGAGACTCCACGGTCCGGATCACCCCTCTCCTCGCAGGATCACGCCCGCCTCACGCAGCAACTGGACCTTGCCGGGTCTGGGCGGGCCGGGAAGTACGTCGTATTCGGCGGCGGCGATCGCCCTGACCGCCGCCCTTCCCCCCGCCACGAACCCTGCGAGCAGCAGCTTCAGCCTTCCGTGGACGCTACCCACCAGGGGGGCGCCTTCATTCAGCAGATCGCGGGCGCGTTGCGCTTCGTATGCAACCAGGGCGCGCACGGATGCGCCCGCGGTTTTCGCCGCGAGGTCCGCTTCCTGGACGTGGAATCGTTTCATGTCCTCGGCGGGGAGGTAGATCCGGTCGCGGCCGAGGTCCTCGGCGACGTCCTGGAGGTGCTCCACGATCTGCAGCGCCGTGCAGACGGCGTCGGACAGCCGGATCCGCTCGGGGGTCGAGGTGCCGGTGACGGCGAGGACGAGACGGCCGACGGGATTGGCGGACAGTTCGCAGTAGGCGAGGAGGTCGTCGTAGGTCTCGTACCGGGTGACGAGCTGGTCCTGGCGGTTGGCGGCGATCAGCCCGAGGAACGGCTCGGGGGTGAGGGCGCGGCGGCGGACGGTGGGCTGCAGACGGCGCAGCAGCGGGTGGCGCGGGGTGCCGCCGAAGACGCGGCGCAGGTCGGCCTCGAAGGCGTCGAGGAGGACCAGCCGGTCGGCGGCCGCGGCGGGCGGCACTCCGAGCAGCCGGGCGTCGGCGCCGCCGGGGGCGAGGTCGCCGTCGCCGATGTCGTCCACGAGGCGGGCGAAGCCGTAGACGGCCATGAGGTCCTCGCGCCAGGCCCTGGGCAGGAAGAAGGGGGCCACGGGGAAGTTCTCGCCCGCGGCCTTGTCGAGGGTGGCGCGTTCCGGGTCGGGCGCCGTGCGGGTCGCCGTCATCGGGCGCTGCCCGGCGCGGGGACGGCACATGCTGCGGTGAGCAGGGGAGTTTCCGTAGCCATTGCCGTCACATCTCCCGTTCTACACTGCCGACCCAATACACACTATTTCGGACACGCCGCCCCGCATTGTGGAGGGCCGTCCCGTCGCAGGGTGTCGCGCATTATCGCCCCACTTGCCGGTTTCCGGCACCGGTACAGCTTACGTTGTACAACGCGGCACGGACCGTCGGGGTGTCCCGCACATCACAACAACACACCGATTGGCTCCAAGATTCCTAGGGCCAGGGCGAGTTGACGCTTCCTTTGCAGACGCAGGGCCCCGCCGGACGAATTCCGGCGGGGCCCTGGCCGAAAGGCGTCACTTCCCCGTGAACTTCTCGTACTCCTTCAGGACCTCTTCGGTCGGTCCGTCCATACGCAGTTCACCGCGTTCCAGCCACAGCACACGGTTGCAGGTGTCACGGATGGACTTGTTGTTGTGGCTGACCAGGAAGACCGTTCCCGCCTCCTTGCGCAGTTCCCGGATGCGTTCCTCGGAACGCTTCTGGAACTTCCGGTCACCGGTGGCCAGCGCCTCGTCGATCATGAGGACGTCGTGGTCCTTGGCGGCGGCGATGGAGAAGCGCAGGCGTGCCGCCATGCCGGAGGAGTACGTGCGCATCGGAAGGGTGATGAAGTCGCCCTTCTCGTTGATCCCGGAGAAGTCGACGATGTCCTGGTAGCGCTCCTTGATCTGCTCCCGGGACATGCCCATGGCGAGGCCGCCCAGGATGATGTTCCGCTCGCCCGTGAGGTCGTTCATCAGGGCCGCGTTCACGCCCAGCAGGGACGGCTGGCCGTCGGTGTAGACCTTGCCCCGCTCCGCGGGCAGCAGTCCGGCGATGGCGCGCAGCAGGGTGGACTTGCCCGAGCCGTTGGAGCCGATCAGACCGATGGCCTCGCCGCGGTAGGCGACGAAGGACACCCCGCGCACGGCGTGCACCTTGCGCACGCCCCGCTCCTCGCCACGCTTGAGGATCCGGCTCAGGGCCGCCGTCGCACTGCCCTTGCCGGTCTTGGCGCCGTTGACCCGGTAGACGATGTGCAGGTCGTCCGCGATGACGGTGGGGCGGCGCTCCCCCGCGTCCCCGGCGAGCCCGTCGTGCTGCCCGGTGTTCTGCTCAGCCACGGCCGTACCTCTCCTCAGCCTTCCAGAAGTACACGAAACCGCCCACGGCGAAGAGCGCGGCCCAGCCGCCGGCCGCGGCCCAGACGTGGTCGGGCAGGTTCTCGGCGCCGTAGCCGTCGATCAGGGCGAAGCGCATCAGGTCCATGTAGATGGCGGCCGGGTTCCACTGCAGGAGCGTCGCGATCCAGTGCGGCTTGCCCCGCAGCATGACGGGGATGGAGAACATCACGCCGGACGCGTACATCCAGGTCCGCAGGATGAACGGCATCAGCTGCGCGAGGTCCGGCGTCTTGGCGCCCATGCGGGCCACGATCAGCGCGAGACCGGTGTTGAACAGGAACTGCAGCGCCAGTACCGGCACGATGAGCAGCCATGCCGGGCCCGGGTAGCTGCCGAAGCCGATCGCGACGACGAACAGCACGATCATCGAGAACAGCAGCTGCTGGAGCTGCTGGAGCGAGAAGGAGACGGGCAGCGCGGCGCGCGGGAAGTGCAGGGCGCGCACCAGGCCGAGGTTGCCGGAGATCGCACGGACGCCGGACATCAGCGAGCTCTGCGTGAACGTGAACACGAACACGCCCGTGACCAGGAACGGGATGTACACGTCCCGGGACATGCCGCGGCTGGCGTGCAGGATCAGCCCGAAGATGAAGAAGTACACGGCCGCGTTCAGCAGCGGCGTGGCCACCTGCCAGAGCTGGCCGAGCTTGGCCTGGCTGTACTGCGCGGTCAGCTTCGCCTGGGAGAAGGCGAGGATGAAGTGGCGGCGTCCCCAGAGCTGACGGACGTACTCCACGAGCGAGGGCCGGGCGCCGCTCACGGAGAGCCCGTACTTGGCGGCGAGCTCGGCCGCCGTCAGTCCCTCGTCGGGCGACGGGGCCGCGGTCACCGCGACCGTACCGTCGTGCGTGGTCTCACTCACAGGTCTGGAAACTTTCGTCTTCGGGTTCGCGTTCGAGGGTCGTCCTGCCGTGCGCCGGGCACACCGGCGCACGAGGACGAGCTTGTCAGATGACCGGGGGACGGCCCAGTCGGGTGAGCCGCCACACCGTACGCCAGCGCATCGGGCGGCGCGGACCGCAAGGCGAGGTCCAGCCTTCCCGGAAACCGCCGAACCATGCCTTCAGGGCCGGCCCCGAGGGGCGGCGGAGCAGGGTCAGCAGCAGCCAGACGCCCAGGTAGACCGGGACCAGGAGCACGGGGAGGTTGCGGCGGGCCAGCCAGACGCGGTTGCGGGCCACCATGCGGTGGTAGACCGCGTGCCGCGAGGGCGCGGTCGTCGGGTGGTACAGCACCATGTCCGACCGGTAGTCGATCATCCAGCCGGCGTCGAGGGCCCGCCAGGCGAGGTCGGTCTCCTCGTGCGCGTAGAAGAACTCGTCCGGGAGCCCGCCGACGTCCGCGAAGACGCGGGTGCGGACGGCGTTGGCGCCGCCCAGGAAGGTGGTGACCCGGGAGGAGCGCATCGGGTCGGAGGCGCGCAGCCTCGGCACGTGCCGGCGCTGGGTCTCGCCGGTCTCGGGGTCGGCGATGCGGAA
>NZ_BNBF01000009.1:86629-96756 GCF_014654935.1 Streptomyces capoamus | reverse complement strand
GCTGATGATGCCCAGCTCCGGGTCGGCCGCGAAGGCCTCGCGGCACAGCTCGGCGGTGTCGTGCCGGGCGAGGAGGCCGTCGTCGTCGAGGAAGAGCAGGATGTCGACGTCGCGGCCGCCGGGCCCGAAGGCCTCGATGCCGACGTTGCGCCCGCCGGGGATGCCGAGGTTCTCGGGCAGCTCCACGGTCCGGACACCCTCGGGGACGTCCGGGACGGGCGAGCCGTTGCCGACGACGACCACCTCGACCGGGTCGCCGTCCTGCTTGGCGACGGAGTCCAGCAGGGCGCGCAGCTCCTCCGGCCGGTTGCCCATGGTGATGATGACGGCGCCGACCTTCACGGGGGCGCTCACTTCAGCCTGCTGGAGGCGAGGATGGACACCAGGTGCAGCAGCGTCTGCAGCAGGGCGATGCCCGCGAGGACGGCCGTGCCGAGGCGGGTGAAGAACAGGTCGCCGCGGACCTGGTCCGCGATCGCGAGGACGACGATGAGCAGCGAGGCCTCGATGCCGAGGATCAGCCGGTGGAACTTCAGCGCCGAGGCGGCCCGGCGGGCCAGCGCCATGCCGGAGGAGCGCGGCTCGGAGGCGGCCTCCTGCACCGGCGGCCTGCCGGTCTGGTGGCGGGCGACGCCGACCAGGTCGGTCTCGGCCTTGATCAGGATGGCGCCGAGCGCGGCGAGGGTGCCGAGGAAGGCCCACAGCCAGTCGATCCGGCCGCTGCCCCACAGGTCGGCGGCGCGCAGGCCGAGGCCGACCAGCACGGCCGCGTCGGTGAGGTAGGCGCCGACGCGGTCCAGGTAGACCCCGCCGAGCGAGTACTGCTTCTTCCAGCGGGCGATCTCGCCGTCGACGCAGTCCAGCAGCAGGTACAGCTGGGTGGCGACCACGCCGAGCACGGCGCCCGCGATCCCCGGCACCAGCAGGGCCGGGGCCGCGAGCACCCCGCACACGGTCATCAGGTACGTGAGCTGGTTGGGCGTGACCCTGGTGTTCACCAGGTAGCGGTCGACGCGCAGGGACACCTCGCGCATGTAGAGGCGTCCCGCCCAGTGCTCACCGCTGCGCCGGTCCTTCACCCCCGCGGGGTGGACGACCGGACGGAGTTCAGCTACCGATGGCCTTGACATAGTCGGCGTAGATGTCCTTGATCTGGTTCGTCTTGAGGTCGAGGTGTTCGATGATCGTGTAGCGGCCGGGCCGGGTCTCGGGGGCGAACTCCACCGCGCGGACGAACTCGTCCAGCGTGAAGCCGATCTCCTCCGGCAGCACCGGGAGCCCGTGCCGGCGCAGCACCTGGGCCATGTACGCCGACTCCTCGTGGGCGCCGCGCAGGTACATCGCGAAGGCGGCGCCGAGGCCGCACTGCTCGCCGTGGGCGGCGGCGCGCTTGGGGTAGAGCAGGTCGAAGGCGTGGTTGATCTCGTGGCAGGCGCCGGAGGACGGGCGGGAGTCGCCCGACACGGACATGGCGATGCCGGTGAGGACCAGCGACTCGGCGAGCACCTGGAGGAAACCGTCGTCACCGACTCCGCCGGGGTGCCGGAGCACCGCCTCGCCGGCCTGGCGGGCCATGGCGGCGGCCAGACCGTCGATCTTCTCGCCGTTGACCCGGTTCGCCAGCTCCCAGTCCGCGACCGCGGAGATGTTGGAGACGGCGTCGCCGATGCCGGAGCGGACGAACCGGACGGGTGCCTCGCGGATCACGTCGAGGTCGATGATGACCGCGATCGGGTTGGGCACGCCGTACGAGCCGCGGCCCGCGTCGTTGTCGAGGGTCGCGACCGGGGAGCACAGGCCGTCGTGGGCGAGGTTGGTGGCGACCGCGACCAGCGGCAGGCCGACCCGGGCCGCAGCGAACTTGGCGCAGTCGATGATCTTCCCGCCGCCGAGGCCGACGACCGCGTCGTAATGGCCGGCCTTTATGTCGCTCGCCAGCCGCACCGCGTCGTCGATGGTGCCGCCGCCGACCTCGTACCAGCTGGCGCCGGGCAGCGAGGGGGCGATCCGTTCGCGCAGCCGGGCGCCCGAGCCGCCGCTGACGGCGATGGCGAGCCTGCCGGACTGCGAGACGCGCTCGTCCGCGAGGACCGAGGCCAGGTCGTCCAGGGCACCCGGGCGGATGTCCACGACGACCGGCGAGGGGATGAGCCGGGTCAGTACTGGCACGCGATCTCCCGTCCGCGGGCGAGGTCGTCGTGGTTGTCGATCTCGACCCACTTGACGTCGCCGATCGGTGCCACGTCGATGCGGAAACCCCGGTCGACGAGCTCCTGGTAGCCGTGCTCGTAGAACTGCTGGGGGTCGGTCTCCCAGACCGTCTTGAGCGCGTCGGCCAGTTCGGGGGCGGCGTCGCCCTCGATGAGGGTGACGCCGATGTACTCGCCGGTGGCCTCGGCCGGGTCCATCAGCTTGGTGATCTTCGTCATGCCCCTGTCGGGGTCGACGACGACCTTCATCTCCTCGTCGGCGAGGTCCTTCACCGTGTCCAGGGCCAGGATGATGCGACGGCCCTCGCCGCGCGCGGCCAGCAGCGTCTTCTCGACGGAGACCGGGTGCACGGTGTCGCCGTTGGCGAGGATCACGCCGTCCTTGAGGGCGTCCCGGCCGCACCACAGGGAGTAGGCGTTGTTCCACTCCTCGGCCTTGTCGTTGTCGATGAGGGTGAGCTTGAGGCCGTACTTGGCCTCCAGGGCCGCCTTGCGCTCGTAGACGGCCTCCTTGCGGTAGCCGACGATGATGGCGACCTCGGTCAGCCCGATCTCCGCGAAGTTGCCGAGCGTCAGGTCCAGCACCGTGATCGAGTCCTCTATGCCCGCGGGCCCCACCGGCACCAGCGCCTTCGGCAGGCTGTCGGTGTAGGGGCGCAGACGCCGTCCGGCGCCGGCCGCGAGCACGAGGCCGATCATGCGGTTTCTCCTTCGTCGTGTACTGCGGGCGCCCCGGCGGACACCCAGAAGCGGATGCTCTCGACGAGCACCACCAGGGCGACGGCCACGGCGAGGACCGTGAGCGCGGCCTTGAACTGCGTGGCGGTGAGCACCGCGGCGAGGACGGTGACCAGCAACGTCCGCCCCTCGTGCCCCCCGATGGCGCGCACCAGCCGGGCCGGGGGCGCTCCGGCGTTGCCGCGGATGCGGTACACCGTGTCGTAGTGATGGTAGGCGACGGCCGCCACCAGGCCGAAAGCCGCAGGAAGGGCCCCGTTCACGCCGGCTTTCCAGGCCAGGGCCAGCACCGTGCCGTACTCGGCGGCCCGGAAGAAGGGCGGGACCAGCCAGTCGAGGGCGCCCTTGAGGGGGCGGGCGACGGCGAGGGCGGAGGTGAGGACGTACACGGCGGCGCCGGCGACCGGCAGCAGGCCGCCGAAGCCGGTGAGGGCCGACGCGGCCGTGACGGCGGCGCCGCCGAGCAGGGCGACGGCGGGCACGGCGAGCCCGGGCAGCCCCTTGCCGGCCACGCGCCGCAGGGCACCGGCGAGCGGTCCGGAGTCGGCGAGGTCGGCGAGGGCCTGGGCCGCCCGGTCGGTCCGCCGCGCCCTGCGGGTCAGGGAGCGCAGCACCCGGCCGGCGGTGGTGTACGTCGCGGCGAAGGCGCAGCCGGCGAGGAGGACGTAGAAGGTGATCCGCGGGGTGGTGGCCGCGGTGAGGACCGCGATCATCGCCCAGCGCTCACCGATCGGCAGCACGATCATGCGGCGCACCCAGACCGTCCAGCCGACGCTGTCCAGCTTGTCGGAGAGGGCGGCGGTGGGGCTGGTGTTGGCGGTGGCGTCGTGGTTGGCCTCGTTGAACGAGAAGTCCACCACGTGCCGGCAGGTCTGCAGGATCATCGCGCCCAGGGCCAGGGCCCACACGTCGTCGCCGCCCCGGGCCGCGCCGAGGGCGAGCCCGGCGTAGTAGGCGTACTCCTTGGCCCGGTCGAAGGTGGCGTCGAGCCAGGCGCCGAGGGTGGAGTACTTCAGCGCGTAGCGGGCGAGCTGGCCGTCGGTGCAGTCCAGGACGAAGGAGGCGATCAGCAGCACGCCGGCCGCGACGAAGCCGCCGCGGGTGCCGGTCGCCGCGCAGCCCGCGGCTATCAGCGCGGTGAGCAGCGAGGCCGTGGTGACCTGGTTCGGGGTCAGGCCGCGCCGGGCGCACCAGCGGGCGAGGTAGCGCGAGTAGGGGCTGATGAAGAAGGTGGTGAAGAAGCCGTCCCGGGACTTCACGGCCGACTTCAGGCGTACGGCCTCGTCGTCGACGGCGGCCACGGCCTGCCGGGCCTCGTTGCGGGCCTGCGGGTCCGCCGGGACCGTGGCGACCAGGCTGCCCAGCTCGGGCCGGTGCACCGCGCCGCCGTCGGTGTCCAGTGCGCCGGCGACGCGGTCGGCGAGGCTGTCCACGGCGAGCGCGGGGGCGCCGCCGGCCCCGGCGGTGGTGCCGTCGGCGGAGGTGGCGCGGGCCACGGCCCGGGTGAGCGCCTGCCGGGCGGCGGGCTGGGCGGTGACGGCGCCGGGCACGGCGGCGAGCGGGAAGCGCGGGTCGGTCAGGCCGAGGCGCAGCGCGTGCGGGTGCCCGACGAAGCGGGCGTCGACCAGGGCCACGCGCCGGCCGGCCGGCACGGCGGCGAGCAGGGACTCCGCCTCGGCGGCGTCGGCCGCGGCCCGCACCTCGAAGCCGAGGGACCGCAGATCGTGCTCCAGTGACGATCCGGGGACCGGCTGACCGGTGACGATGGCCGTCGACAACCGAACTCACTCCCTGGGTGCCGGCGCTCGGGCGCCGGTCGTCTGCTTGGTGGGGCGCCCCTGCCTGCGGCACCCGGGCGGCATGTCGGCAGAGGCTATCGGATGGGCCGGAGCCCGTGTTCACCGGCCGTTCACGGCCCGGTCCACGGTGGCTGCCCCGGCCTTTGCCGCGATCATCATCGGGGATCGGGGGCCCGGCCCACAAACCGATGGGGCAGACCCGGGCAACCGGGACACCGGGCGGCTCGGCATAGGGTGGACGACCATGACGTGGCTGATCACCGGCGGAGCCGGATACATCGGGGCGCACGTGGCACGGGCCATGGCGGGCGCCGGGGAGAGCGTCGTGGCGCTGGACGACCTGTCGGCGGCCGTGCCCGAGCGGCTCCCGGCCGAGGTGCCGCTGGTCCGGGGCTCGACGCTGGACGGGGACCTGCTGAAGCGGGTCCTGGCGGAGTACGGCGTGACGGGCGTGGTCCATCTCGCGGCGCGCAAACAGGTCGCGGAGTCGGTGGCGCAGCCCACCCGCTACTACCGGGAGAACGTGGGCGGGCTGGCCACCCTGCTGGACGCGGTCGCCGAGGCGGGCGTCGGCCGGCTGCTGTTCTCCTCCTCGGCGGCCGTGTACGGCAATCCGGACGTGGACCTGATCACCGAGGACACCCCGTGCGCGCCGGTGAACCCCTACGGCGAGACGAAGCTGGCCGGGGAGTGGCTGGTGCGGGCGGCGGGCCGGGCGCACGGGATCTCCACGGCCTGCCTGCGCTACTTCAACGTGGCGGGCGCGGCGGCGCCGCAGCTCGCGGACACGGGCGTGTTCAACATCGTGCCGATGGTCTTCGACCGGCTGACCCGTGACGAGGCCCCGCGCGTCTTCGGTGACGACTACCCGACGCCGGACGGCACCTGCGTGCGGGACTACATCCACGTCGCCGACCTCGCGGACGCCCATCTGGCGGCGGCGCGCCGGCTGGCGGACGGGGACCTGTCCGGTGATCTGACGCTGAACATCGGCCGGGGCGAGGGCGTCTCGGTGCGCGAGCTGATCACCGTGATCGGGGAGGTCACCGGGGACCGCCGGGCGCCCGTCGTGGAGGGCCGCCGTCCCGGCGACGCACCGCGCGCGGTCGCCTCGGCCGAGCGGGCCGCCGAGGTACTGGGCTGGCGGGCCCGGCGCGGAGTGCGGGAGATGGTGGAGTCGGCCTGGGCGGGGTGGCGGCTGCACCACGGCGGCTGAGCCCGCGGGGTCGCAGCACGGCCGGCGGGGGCGGGGTGGCACACACCTCGGCGGATCAGCGCCCGGGGGCACAGCGCGGCCGGCGGGGGCGGGGTGGCAGCCGCACCACGGCGGATCAGCGCCCGCCACCGCACCACGACGGTTCAGCGCGCGAGGTCGCAGCACGGCCGGCGAGGCCACGACCGCACCACGGCGGGTGAGCGCGGGTCCTGCACCACGACCGGTGTGCCCCGGCCCCTGCACCACGACGGGTGAGCCCCGGCCCCCGCACCATGGCGAGTGCGCCGGGTGGCGTTGACCTGCGGAACGTTTCCGCAGGTCACGGCACATGACAACGGTGTTCAGTGCCGCGTTGCCCGCTCCCCCCGCCGCGTAGTTCACTGGCCTCCGGGCAGCCACACGGAAGGCGGTAGTCATGGGGGCAGGGCACGACCACGGGCACGCGCACTCCCACGCGCCGGCGCCGGGTACGGCCACGGCCGCGTACCGGGGCCGGCTGCGCATCGCGCTCGGCATCACGCTCACGGTCATGGTGGTCGAGATCGTCGGCGGCCTCGTCGCGGACTCGCTCGCGCTGATCGCGGACGCGGCCCACATGGCGACCGACGCGGTGGGCCTCGGCATGGCGCTGGTCGCCGTGCACTTCGCGAACCGCCCGCCGAGCACCAACCGCACCTTCGGCTACGCCCGGGCCGAGATCCTCGCGGCCCTGGCCAACTGCTTGCTGCTGCTCGGGGTCGGCGGGTACGTCCTGTACGAGGCCGTCCAGCGGTTCGTGGAGCCCGCGGCGACCCGGGGCGGCCTGATGGTCGTGTTCGGTCTCGTCGGCCTGCTCGCGAACTCCGTCTCGCTGGTGCTGCTGATGCGCGGCCAGAAGGAGAGCCTGAACGTGCGCGGCGCCTTCCTGGAGGTGGCCGCGGACGCGCTGGGCTCGGTGGCGGTGCTGATCTCCGCGGCCGTGATCCTGACCACCGGCTGGCAGCCGGCCGACCCGGTCGCCTCGCTGGTCATCGGGCTGATGATCGTGCCGCGGACGCTGAAGCTGCTGCGCGAGACGCTGGACGTGCTGCTGGAGGCGGCCCCCAAGGGGGTCGACATGGCGGAGGTCCGGGCGCACATCCTGGCACTGGACGGCGTGGAGGACGTCCACGACCTGCACGCCTGGACGATCACCTCGGGCATGCCGGTGCTGTCGGCGCACGTGGTGGTCAGTTCCGAGGTGCTGAACGCCATCGGCAACGAGAAGATGCTGCACGAGCTCCAGGGCTGCATCGGCCACCACTTCGACGTGGAGCACTGCACCTTCCAGCTGGAGCCGGGCGGCCACGCGGAGCATGAAGCACGGCTGTGCCACTGACGCCCGGCACTCCTGTTCGGGACGTCCCCGGGGGTTCCCGGCGGCGGACGCCGGGCACGATGATCCACCGGGCCCGGCTCCCGGTGCCGCGCCGCGCGCGGACCGGCTCACGTGCCGGGAGTGCCGTATTCGTACGGCAGACTTGTGGTGCGAAGACCGAGGCGAAGGATGGGTATGCCGATCACACCTGCCACCGCGACGCACAGCTCGTCGGAGGGCACCGCAGAGGCGATTTTGCTGGAACTGGTCGACGAGAAGGGTGTGACGACCGGTACGGCGGAGAAGCTCGCCGCCCATCAGCCGCCCGGGCAGCTGCACCGGGCGTTCTCGGTGTTCCTCTTCGACGAGCAGGGCCGGCTCCTGCTGCAGCAGCGGGCGCTCGGCAAGTACCACTCCCCCGGTGTGTGGTCCAACACCTGTTGCGGCCACCCGTACCCGGGTGAGGCGCCGTTCGCGGCGGCGTCCCGGCGCACGTTCGAGGAGCTGGGCGTGTCGCCGTCGCTGCTCGCGGAGGCCGGCACGGTCCGGTACAACCACCCGGACCCCGCCTCGGGCCTGGTGGAACAGGAGTTCAACCACCTGTTCGTCGGCCTGGTGCAGGCGCCGCTCGGACCGGACCCGGAGGAGGTCGCCCAGACCGCCTTCGTGACGGCGGCCGAGCTGGCCGAGCGGCATGCCGCCGACCCGTTCTCGGCCTGGTTCATGACCGTCCTGGACGCGGCCCGCCCGGCGATCAGGGAACTGACGGGCCCGTCCGCGGGCTGGTAGGCGCTACGGCAGCGGGGCGGGTTTGAGCGGCAGGGCGGCCCAGATCACCTTGCCGCCGCTCGCCGTGTGCTCCACGTCGACCACCCCGCCCGCCTCCCGGGCCACCTCGCGCACCAGGAGCAGTCCCCGGCCGCCGGTCTGGCCGTGGTCGGCCTCCAGGGCGGTGGGGCGGTAGGGATGGTTGTCCTCCACCGACACCCGCACCCACTCGGCTCCGACGGCCACCTCCACGGCGAGCACCGGCGACAGCAGCGCCGCGTGCCGGACCGCGTTGGTGACCAGCTCGGAGACGATCAGCAGCAGGCCGTGCACCAGGTCGTCGGAGACCGGCACGCCCTGGCGCAGCAGCAGGTCCCGCACCGCGTGCCGGGCCTGCGGGACCGAGGCGTCCACCGCGGCCGCGGTGAAACGCCAGACACCTTCGTACGGCAGGGGGTCCCGCGGCCGCTCGGCGCCGCCCCCCGCTGGGCGCGGGCCGTCCCCGCGCCCATGGTCGTCCATCGTCCGGTCGCCACCCTCGCGCTCGATTGTCACCACACGTCGAGTGTTGGTAACGAGGCGCTCCGGCCCGGATACCTGAACACAAGTCGGCGGGTATCGAACGGTTTCTGACCGACTCCGCATGACCTGGACGCGGTCGGGACTGTTCCTGTTCCCCGGGCGCCGGTTCGCGAACTAGTCGGGTTGTACGAGGCCGACGATACGATCCCCGCATGGAGCCCCAGCTGTCCCACCAGGTCACCGACTCCGTCGCCACCGTGGTGATCCGCCGTCCCGCCAAGCGCAACGCCATGACGACCGCGATGTGGCGGGCTCTGCCCCCGCTGCTGGACGCGCTGGCCCGCGACCGCGAGGTGCGGGCGCTGGTGCTGACCGGTGCGGGCGGCACGTTCTGCGCGGGCGCCGACATCTCCACGCTGCAGGGCTCGCCGGAGGAGGCGCAGGCGCTCGCGGTCGCGGCCGAGGAGGCCCTGGCCGCGTTCCCCAAGCCGACCCTCGCGGCGGTGCGCGGGCACTGCGTGGGCGGCGGGGCGCAGCTTGCGGCGGCCTGTGACCTGCGGCTGGCCGAGGAGGGAGCGGTGTTCGGGGTGACACCGGCGAAGCTGGGCGTCGTCTACCCCGCCTCCTCGACCCGCCGGCTGGTGTCCCTGGTCGGCCCGGCCACGGCGAAGTACCTGCTGTTCACCGGCGAGTTGATCGACACCGGACGGGCGCTGGCCACCGGCCTGGTGGACGAGGTGCTGCCCGAGGGGGAACTGGACAAGCGGGTCGCGGACCTGACCCGGGTGCTGGCGTCCCGCTCGCAGCTCACCCAGGCCGCCGCCAAGGAGTTCGCCGGCGGCCGCACCGACCGCGACGCCTACTGGACGGAGCAGGCACGCGGCAGCGGCGACACCGCGGAGGGGGTCGCCGCGTTCCTGGGGCGCAGGCAGCCGCACTTCACCTGGAGCGTGTCCGCGCCGGGCTGAACCGCCGGCCCGGACGCGGTCGCCCCGCCGGGTGCGCCCTGGTGCCCGGATGTCGGTGCCACCTGCCACAATTGCCGCGCAACGTTGAGTGGAGAAGGCGGTACGGGATCGTGACGACACCCGGGTCCCTCGGAGCAGGGTCCATCGAAGGCAGGATCGCCGGGGAACTCGGCGTACGGGAGCGGCAGGTGAAGGCCGCGGTGGAACTGCTCGACGGCGGCTCCACCGTTCCCTTCATCGCTCGCTACCGCAAGGAAGCGACCGAGATGCTCGACGACGCGCAGCTGCGCACCATCGAGGAGCGGCTGCGCTATCTGCGGGAGCTGGAGGAGCGGCGCACCGCGATCCTGGATTCGGTGCGGGAGCAGGGCAAGCTCACCGCGGAACTCGAGGCGCGGATCCACGGCGCCGAGACGAAGGCGCGGCTGGAGGACATCTACCTCCCCTACAAGCCCAAGCGCCGCACCAAGGCGCAGATCGCCCGGGAGGCCGGTCTGGAGCCGCTCGCGGAGGGCCTCCTGGGCGACCCGACGGTCGATCCGCAGGCGGCCGCCGCCGCGTTCGTCGACG
>NZ_BNBF01000009.1:81325-86577 GCF_014654935.1 Streptomyces capoamus | reverse complement strand
CCGACAAGGGCGTCGCCGATCCGCAGGCCGCGCTGGACGGCGCGCGGGCGATCCTGACCGAGCGGTTCTCGGAGGACGCCGACCTGATCGGCGAGCTGCGCGAGCGCATGTGGACGCGCGGGCGGCTGGCCGCGAAGGTGCGGGAGGGCAAGGAGGAGGCGGGCGCCAAGTTCGCCGACTACTTCGACTTCGCCGAGCCGTTCACCGAGCTGCCCTCGCACCGGGTCCTGGCGATGCTGCGCGGCGAGAAGGAGGAGGTCCTGGACCTCGTCCTGGAGCCGGAGGAGGCGACCGAGGGTCCGTCGTCGTACGAGCAGATCATCGCCCGGCGGTTCGGGATCGCCGACCGGGGTCGCCCGGCCGACAAGTGGCTGGGAGACACGGTCCGCTGGGCCTGGCGCACCCGCGTCCTCGTCCACCTCGGGATCGACATCCGCCTCCGGCTGCGGACGGCCGCCGAGGACGAGGCGGTGAACGTGTTCGCGGCGAACCTGCGCGACCTGCTGCTGGCCGCCCCGGCCGGCACGCGCGCCACGCTGGGCCTGGACCCCGGTTTCCGCACGGGCGTGAAGGTCGCCGTGGTCGACGCCACCGGCAAGGTCGTCGCCACGGACGTGATCTATCCGCACGTCCCGGCCAACAAGTGGGACGAGGCGCTGGCCAAGCTGGCGCGGCTGGCGAAGCAGCACGCGGTCGAACTGGTCGCGATCGGCAACGGCACGGCCTCCCGAGAGACCGACAAGCTCGCCGCCGACCTCATCGCCCGGCACCCGGAGCTGAACCTCACCAAGGTGATGGTGTCCGAGGCGGGTGCTTCGGTGTACTCCGCGTCGAGTTACGCCTCGCAGGAGCTGCCGGACATGGACGTGTCGCTGCGCGGCGCGGTCTCCATCGCCCGCCGGCTGCAGGACCCGCTGGCCGAACTGGTGAAGATCGATCCGAAGTCGATCGGCGTCGGGCAGTACCAGCACGACCTGTCCGAGGTGAAGCTGTCCCGCTCGCTGGACGCGGTGGTCGAGGACTGTGTGAACGGCGTCGGCGTGGACGTCAACACCGCGTCCGTGCCGCTGCTGGCGCGGGTGTCGGGCATCTCGGCGGGGCTCGCCGAGAACATCGTCGCGCACCGGGACCAGAACGGGCCGTTCACGTCCCGTTCGGAGCTGAAGAAGGTGGCGCGGCTCGGCCCGAAGGCGTACGAGCAGTGCGCGGGCTTCCTGCGCATCCGCGGCGGCGTCGACCCGCTGGACGCCTCCAGCGTGCACCCCGAGGCCTACCCGGTGGTGCGCCGCATGGTGAAGACCACGGGCCAGGAGGTGGCGTCCCTCATCGGCAACACGGGCGTGCTGCGCTCGCTGCGGCCGGCCGAGTTCGTGGACGACACCTTCGGTCTGCCGACCGTCACCGACATCCTCAAGGAACTGGAGAAGCCGGGCCGCGACCCGCGTCCGGCGTTCCGGACGGCCACCTTCAAGGAGGGCGTGGAGAAGATCTCCGACCTGTCCGCCGGGATGGTCCTGGAGGGCGTGGTCACCAACGTGGCCGCCTTCGGCGCGTTCGTCGACGTCGGTGTCCACCAGGACGGCCTGGTGCACGTCTCGGCGATGTCGAAGACGTTCGTCAAGGACCCGCGCGATGTCGTCAAGCCCGGTGACATCGTCAAGGTGAAGGTCCTGGACGTGGACCTCCCGCGCAAGCGGATCGCCCTGACCCTGCGGCTGGACGACGAGGCGGCCCCGCAGGGGCAGCGCGGCGGCGGGACCCGTCCGCCCCAGCAGCGGCAGGGCGGCGGCCAGCAGCGGCAGAGCGGTGACCAGCAGCGGCAGGGCGGCGGGCGGCGGGGCCGGGGCGGCGCCGACCGCGGCGGCCGGCAGGCGCCGGCACCGGCCGACGGCGCGATGGCCGACGCCCTGCGCCGCGCGGGGCTGCTGGACCCGAAGAAACGCTGACGACCCGGGCCGGGGCCACTGGGCTCCGGCCCCGGGCTGTCGGGTCGCGTCGAGGCGGGCGGGGGCTGTCCGGGGGAGCCTTCCGCGGGGCGGTCAGTGGTGGTGGCCGTACACCGCCGCTCGGGTGCCCGCGCGGGCGCAGGCCTCGTCCGCCAGGGCCCTGGCGCGTGCCGCCTCGGGGTGCCGGCCCGCGGACTCCAGCGCCAGCGCGAGGTTGGACCCGGTCAGGCCGGTCGCGTACCAGTTGTCGTACTCCTGGCGGATGCGCAGCGACTCCTGCAGCGCGGTGATCGCCTCGCCCGTCCGCTCCGCCGCGACAAGGGCCCAGCCGAGGCTGTTGAGGGAGTCGCCGTAGTAGATGCGGTCCAGCTCCCGGTGGAGGTCGCAGGCACGGCGGAAGGCGGCGGCGGCCTCGGTGTGCCGGCCCGCCGCGTCCAGGGCCAGCCCCAGGTTGTGCTGGGCGCGGCCCTCGTTCCAGCGGTCGCCGAGGGCCTGGAAGCGGTCCCGGGCCCTGCGGTGCGTGTCGAGGGCCAGCTCGAACGTGCCGGCCCGGCGCTGGGCGAGACCGAGGTTGTTCCACGCCATGCCCTCGCCCCTCGGATCCTCGATGCGCCGGAAGAGGCGGGCCGCGCGGGTGAGCGGTTCGAGGGCCTCGCCGGGCCGTCCGCCGCGTGACAACGCGGAGCCCAGGTGGTTGCAGACCTCGGCCTCGGCACGGTCGTCCCGCAGATCGTGCGCGAGGGTGCGCGCGGTGCGGCCGACGGCGATCCAGTCTGCGAAGAAACGGCGCCAGCGCAGGTACCCGGCGAGGTGCAGGGCGAGGGCCACCCGGGCCCGCGCGTCCTGCCCGTCGGGCCACTGCACAGCGGCGACGAGATTGTGGCGCTCGCTGTCGAACCAGGCCAGGGCGGCGTCCCGGCGCGCCACGGCGACCGGGGACGGATCGTGCACGGGCGCGGGCATGTGACGGGCGCAGCGCGCGGCCTGCCGCAGCAGGTGCTCCCGCACCCGGGTCCGCGCGCCGCGCGCCGCCACGGCCAGGTCCGGGTCGGACGCTCCCAGGGCCGAGGCGTGGCTGCGGACGAGGTCGTGGATGCCCCAGCGCTCCCGGCCCTGCCCGTCGGGCTGCTCCCGGGTCACCAGATGCGCCCAGGCGAGGTCGTCGAGCAGGTCCAGCGCCGCCGGCCGCGTCCGTTCGGTGATCACCGCCGCGGTGTCCGTGTCGTAGTCCGCGCACGGCACCTGCGCCAGCAGGCACAGGGCCCGGGCCCGGTCGGCGGGCAGCCGGCGCACGGACGCCTCCAGCACGGGTGCGAGCGCCAGCGGCCTGCCGTACTGGTCGACGCCCCGGCTGCGCAGTGCGTCGGTCACACCGGTCCCCGACCGCAGTTCGGCGACGAGGGACGCGACCCGGCCCCGGGAACGGCGGTGCCGCAGCAGCGCGGCCGCGATCTGCAGCGCCAGCGGCATGTGCCCGCACAGGCCGGTGAGTTCCCCCAGGGACGAGGCCTCCGGTTCCAGCCGGTCGTCCCCGGGCTCGCGCAGCCGCAGCGCCCCGGCGACGAGCGCGGCCGAGTCCTGCGGGCACAGCGGGCCGAGCGAGAGTTCCCGGGCGGGCAGCGAGGGGTGGGACTCCCGTGAGGTGAAGACGACGCAGTGCTCGGCGCTGCCGGGCAGCAGCGGCGGGAGCTGGCCGGGCTCACAGACGTTGTCGAACAGCAGCAGGACCCGTTTGCCCTGGTCGGCGAGGGTGGCCAGACGGCTGAGGTACAAGGCGTGCTGGTCGATCTCCTCGGAGGGCAGGTGGGCGTTGCCGACACCGAGGGCGTACAGCAGGGCGGCGACGGCCTGGGCGGGCGTGACCGGGGCGTCGTCGTAGCCGGCGAGGTCCAGGAAGAGGGTGCCGCCGGTGAACCAGCCGTTGCGCCGGGCCACGTGGGCGGCCTGGAGCGCGAGCGCCGTCTTGCCCATGCCGCCGAGCCCGGTCACGGCCCACAGGACGGACGCGTCGGTGTCCGCGGGGCCGTCGGGCGGCCGTAACCCCTCCAGGAGCGCCGCGAGTTCGCGGTCGCGGCCGGCGAACCCGGCGGGGGCCGCCGGCAGCGCGGACAGCACGGTCGGCTCGTACGGCGGCGCGTGGTCGCACGGCGCGCCGAGCGAGACCGGGCCGTGGAACTGGCCGCCGCGGAAGTCCACGTGGTCCTGGTACCTGGCCGGGCCCGTGGGCCGTTCCTCCCCTGTGTCCACCCGTCCCTCCCCCACCGGTGACACGGACAGCGGGCGCTCACCGTGCCACGGCGCCATACGGTAGGGCATCCGGCGCCGCGGCGGTACGTGATCGCCCCATTCCGCTGCGCGGGCGTACGCGTGCCCGATCGGCTGTGCGCTCCGCCTGAAGGTACGACCCGCCCAGGACCACCTGGTCTCTCCGGTCGTCAAGTCCCTCGCCGAGGCGTACGTGCACCCCGGCGTCGCCTGGCCCCGGCTCATCCTCGACGACGACCGAGTCGTCGGCTTCCTGATGGCCTTCTTCGACATCGACTTCGCCGGCGACGGAACCGGCACCGACATCCGCTCCGGGCTGTGGCGTCTGAACATCTCCGCCGAGGAGCAGGGCCGCGGCTACGGCCGCTTCGCGGTCCAGGCGGTGGCCGACGAGATCCGCCGCCGTGGCGGCACCCGCCTGACCGCCTGCTGGCATCCCGGCAGCGACGGCCCCGAAGCCTTCTACCTCGGACTCGGATTCCGGCTGACCGGAGAGATGAGTGGCGACCAGTGCGTCGGCGAACTGGAACTCACCTCCGATACATGACCTAGCGCTCGGTCACCTTGCCGTCCGCCACCTCCAGGCGCCGGGTGACGTGGACCGCGTCCAGCATGCGACGGTCGTGGGTGACCAGCAGCAGGGTGCCGGTGTAGGCGTCGAGGGCCTCCTCCAGCTGCTCGATGGCCGGCAGGTCCAGGTGGTTCGTCGGCTCGTCCAGCACGAGCAGGTTGACGCCGCGGCCCTGGAGCAGGGCGAGCGCGGCGCGGGTGCGTTCGCCCGGGGAGAGGGTCGCGGCCGGGCGCAGCACATGGGCGGACCTCAGGCCGAACTTGGCCAGCAGGGTGCGGACCTCCGCCGGTTCGGTGTCGGGGACGGCGGCGCAGAAGGCGTCGAGCAGGGTCTCGGGGCCGTGGAACAGGCCGCGGGCCTGGTCGACCTCGCCGACGAGCACCCCGGAACCGAGGGCCGCGTGGCCGGAGTCGAGCGGGACGCGGCCCAGCAGCGCGCCGAGCAGGGTGGACTTACCCGACCCGTTGGCG